>NZ_JAWHTC010000001.1:0-1289854 GCF_032586155.1 Aliisedimentitalea sp. MJ-SS2 | reverse complement strand
CTTCGGTCGCTTGTTCGCCATTCTCGGTCCTCCGTTTCCTAAACATAGCGGTGGACCAGTTCAGATGGGGAGGCTCATCGCCAAGGAGATGAAAGAGGTCGTAGGCCCCGAGGGTCGCGTTTGTGGCGTGGACACCTCTCCGCAGATGATCGCTATGGCGCAGGGTCTTTGTCCGGGTGGAGAATTCGCGCTTGGGAGTGCGACGGATCTCCCTTTTGAAGATGGCGTATTTGACGCCGTCACCGCCGCGCAGCTGTTTTGTTTCGTTCATGAACCGGACAGGGCCGTCGAGGAGATGTATCGCGTTGTGAAACCAGGCGGCCGCGTGGTCATCTTGGATACCGACTGGGAGTCCCTGATCTGGAACTGCCGCAACCAAGACCTTATGAAAAGGGCAATTGCGATGCTAACGGGACCCTATGCCGATCCTTCTGTTCCGAGAACGCTATCACGCCGTTTGCGCAACGCTGGATTCACCGTCACCAAAAGGCGCAGTTTTGCTGTCCTAAATTGGGAGATGGATCCGGAAACATATGCTCAGCAAACGGCGGGCTTTATTAAGTCTATGATGGCGGCATCAAATGAATTCACCGAAGGGGATTGGGTCGAATGGGAGGCCGACCAGCGCGGAACTGATGAAGCCGGCGAGTTCATGTTTTCACTCAATCGGTTCATATTCAGCGCGGAAAAGGAAGTGTGAAATTTGTAACGCGATGCCTTTGCCGAAGGCTGCATTGGGCTCCTAGCCGCCATTTGGGTGCTCGGCGAGCTGATCGCGCCCAGGACCGGCGTCGGGGTGCCTACAAGTGACTGGAGACAGCCCAAAGCGGACACGATCCGCGAAGCTGCTCGATTCCCACTCCCGCCGCAGGGAGGGCGGATTACAGCCATTCTCTGCGGGTGCGCAATCTTTGGTTGGGATTGTCAAAAGCAGCCATTCACAGCCCGTGTGACCAGAACATCAATGCTGCAACCGTCATCAGGGGCGGATATGCGCAGATAGTGACCTTTGCAAAGTCGGGCCCAAAGAGGTGTTGCGACGGGTTTGATCGGCCCTGAGCCGTCGTTCAGTGGACCGCCGCCGTGCTGCGCTGCGGCCCGTCGAAGGAGACATTCGCTGCGCCTGCACGATCTTGATTAGGCTGACTACTGCAATGCGGACTATTGCAGCCATCCACCAAATCCAAGCCAATGTCCGCTTGTGGTGCTAAAATTCGCTCCGGCACAGCCTGTCTTCTATCTCTACCCAGTCCGGGAACGGAACGACTCGGCAAATGGAATCGATGTTTTCCAACCAGACAAAAACAGACAGAAAGGGGCGGTCGTACGCACATGTGGCATGGGGTTCTCCAGGCCCATTCCAGATGATCGTTCCTGCCTCGTAGTCTTGCCAGCCCTTGGACGACAGCCTCCATCCCGAGCGGGGGGAGAGGTTTACATAAAGCTCAGGCGCGTCATGGGCATGATCGCGGTAGAGCGTGCGTGGCCCCAGCAGGAAGAAGCCAAGGCAGAAGTCTTGCGCTTCAAATCCACAGGCGTTCGGACCGATGAGCAGGCTGTGCAGGTTGCAATTGCGATACCCGTCGCCAAGATCGGCATCCGGCGCGTAGAATTGCGCGTTGTCTTCACGCCAGACCAGATCGTGTCGGGCGTCTTTGAGGCAGCTGGCTATGTCGTGCAAGTCCGGGGCGGTGATGTCTTCGACCGCTTCGGTCAAAACCGGAGCATGGCGCGTATCGCATGGCAGGACATCCACGGTGGCCCCCAATGACAGGTCCATGGCCCGCATCTTCTCCAACACCTGATCAATGCCCGTTGCGCGCGCACGGTTGGCCTCGAAAAACCGCATGATCGCATGCACGAGCGCATGGATGCGCAAGGATTTTTCTGTGTTCGTACCAGACATGTTGATCCTGATGGGTCGGATATTTCGGCTGTTATTCTTCAGACAGACTGTCCGCTTGGCCACGTGTTGAGTAGTGAAATGAATTGTTTCACCGGCAAAAGATATTTACCGTTTGCTGAGGTGTTTTTCGGCTGACCTCGCGCTTCACTCTGAAGGGATCAATACTTGGCAACGCGCATTCCCACCCTTACGTCTCTTCGTGCTTTTGAAGCTGTTGCGCGTTTCAGAAGCTTTCGAAAGGCGGCTGACGAGTTGCATGTTACCCACGCCGCCGTCAGCCATCAGATCAAAACACTGGAACAAGCTGTCGGCATCCAGCTTTTCGTCAGAAGCAGCCGGTCGGTGGAACTTACCCCGGCTGGGGCGCAATACTATCCATCGATCCGCGAACACATCCAGGGAATCGTGGACGCAACGCAGCGCCTGCAAGCGCCTGATGAGGCGAATGTTCTGCGTGTGCAGTCCTATAACAGCTTTAACACGATGTGGTTGCAGCCCAGGCTTGCTGATTTCCTGCAGGACAATCCAACGATCAGGGTGCGCATCATCTCTTCTTTTGAGGACGGAAATTATGACATTCACCGCTTCGATGTCGGTGTTTTCAACGCGCCGCCCTTTGATCCCAGGTATGACTATCGATTCCTGTTTGAAACCGACATCTTCCCGGTTTGCGCACCAGACTGGGCGGGGGCGGAAACGGGTCCGGCTGACCTGGCCTTGCTGGAAACAGCCGATCTTCTGTCTGTTCCAAACACCGGGAATGTGGCTGATTGGGACTGCTGGTTGCGCCGCGTGGGTCTGAACCCCGAAACCATGGCCTACGGGCCGGTTTTCGATCACTATCCTCTGGTCCGCGAGGCGGTGCTGAATGGCAAAGGGGTCGGCATCGCGCGCGCACCCTTCGTTGATCGTGATTTGGCCAGTGGTCGCCTGATCAAGCCCTTCACGCAGAGTGTGCCCGAGCCTTTGCCGTGGTATGTCGCGACGAAAAAAGAGGGCAAACCTGACCCGAGTGTTGCCCTTTTCGTGGAATGGCTGATCGCAGAGATGGGTTCTGACCCAACAGTCAGAACCACACAAACCTCCGCCTGAGATGGCAAAGGATCGGTGTCACCGGCCACCGGGCAGAGACTGCCGGTCAGCGCGCTCCAGCTCAGGGTCCTCGCGCCCTGAGCTGTCATCAAGCACTCATTTCACCTGCATGCGTCTCTTGGTTTCGCGCACACGTTCCGTCGCTTCCGGGCTGCCATCGTGAAAGCTGCCGAACCAGTTGTCCCACGGCATTTCCGGGCCGCCATAATTGCATTCGAAATACCGGTGGTGCAGTTGGTGGTAGAACGACCCGATCTTCAGGTGGGCCTTGTCCCCCAGCACCAGGTTTTCAAAACCTGCATGCGACGTGGCTGAAGCAAGCGCCAAGGAATATCCGATGAAGAGGAAGTGGATCGGATGCGCGGGAAGAACCAGGAAGATCAGCAGCAGAGACATGTAGCCGACATGCTCGATCGGGTGCATGGAAAAGCCTGACCACGGTGCAACTGAAACACTGCGGTGATGCACCGAATGCACGCGCTTGTAGATCCATGGGATGTGCAAGGCGCGGTGCAGCCAGTAGAAATGGAAAGACTGCACAACAGGCAACAACAGGAACAGGGCAAAGAACCAGATCGGATTGCTCTGGGCCGTGATCATCGGTGCCCAGCCATTGGCATATCCCATCCAAACGATGGCATCATAGAACGTCCAGACCGTCACGCCAGATAGGAGCGCGTAGGTGACATTGTCCCAGTATTGATCATTCCACAGGAAGATGCGCGCATTCTTGGCCGGTCCGCGCCGGTCGAACTTGTAATCGTCGCCCTGCTTCTTCCACCCGTAAAGCCACAGGTGCAGCCCCTGGGCAAAAATGATCATCAGGCTTAGGTTGCGCGCCCAAAGCTGCAAAACCCATCCCCAGCTCAAGCGTTGCATCTGCTCCAAGGGTGGCACCAGCCACGCCCAGATGGCCCAGGCCATCAGCGCGTAGATCAGGTATTCGGTGATCGGCAACCAGTTGATTGCAAACCACCGGAGTGTTGCCAGCGGCCTTGGCGGCCAGGAAAACAGCGGTGTGACAGCAACAGGCAGGTCCGGATGCCAATTCCATTCCTTGCTTGGGCCTGCTTTCAGCTGCTCATCCCTGGCCGACATGCGCGTTCCCCCTTATCCGTCCAACCAGATCTTATCCATGTGAATTTCAAAGGTCGGGTGCATGCCCATTCCCTTCACGTGCGGACGGTTGTGATTGTAAAGCGAGCGCCAATACGGCTGTGTCACAACGCCTTCTTCGAGCATGATGGCCTCAAGCCTGGCCATGATGCCACGGCGTTTGTCCGCGTCCGGGGTGGCCAGCGCTTCCGCCAGAAGGCCATCGAACTCGGCATTGTCGAACCCCGTTTCATTCCATGCCTCGCCGGAGCGATAGGCCAGCGCCAGGATCTGAACGCCCAGCGGGCGCATGTTCCAGTTGGTCGAGCTGAACGGGAACTTTGCCCAGTCATTCCAGAAGGATGCGCCGGGTATGACGGTACGCTTGACCTTGATGCCCGCATCGCGCAGCTGGGCCGCCATAGCATCGGTGGTGTTCTTGCGCCAGTCATCATCGATCGAGATCAGATCGTGCTCATAGTCTTCCATCCCGGCCTCTTTCAGAAGGGCCATGGCGCCCGCAGGATCATGCGGAAGCCGGTCCACCTCGGCATACTCGGGATGAATCGGACAGACATGGTGGTTCTGCGCCGCAATGCCCAACCCGTTGACGCCCAGTTCAAGCAAGACGTTGTTGTCAACGGCCATCGAGAGTGCCCTTCGCACGCGCGCATCGGCATAGGGTTTTTGACCGTTCACTTCGGTGAACTGATTGGTCCGCAGAACGATGGTTGCCGCCGTGACCGCCTCGTTCTGTTCCAGCCCCAATCCGGTCAGTACCGCCACAAAGTCGCCGCTGGATTCATAGTTTGCGTCGATCTCTTCAGCTTCATAAGATGCCACGATGATTGTCGGGTCGGTGCCGACATCAATGTATTCGATCCGATCCAGATAGGCTCCGTTGCCTTCGTTCCACCATGCGTGCCCTTCCTTGCGCACCAGAACGGCCTTCACACCAACCTCATGGCTTTCCAAAGTGTAGGGGCCCGTGCCCATCGGCGCGAGGAACGGATCGGCACTGCCTGCGCCGGGATGCACGACGGCCGCCGGATAATCCGCCATACCGGCAATCAACGTGATATCGGGGTTGGGCAGGTTCAACCGTACGGTCATGTCATCGACCACCTCGATGGTGCCGTCCGCAGCCTTGCCGGTCTCGGCATCAATCAGCGTGCCGAACCGACCGGCCATCGAGTTGCCCTCAACATCCTTTTCGCACCAGCGGGCAATGTTGTAGGCGACGAGTTCAGCCGTCAGCTTATCGCCATTGTGCCACGTCACGCCGGGGCGAACGTTCAGAATGTAGGTTTTCGCATCCTCGCTGATTTCCCAGCTTTCCAACAGCATCGGCTCGAAGGTAAATGCATGCGTGTAACGCACCAGATATTCCAGCCAACCCCGGCTGATATTGGCTTGCGGACTGTCATCATAGGACCGGGGGTCTTTCCCTGCCCGAACAACCATACCGATCCGGATCGTGCCGCCGGCCTTGGGTGTTTCCGACGCCAAGGCGGGCGCGTTCATGCCCAGCATGGCATAGGCGGTCGCCGTTGTCGCCCCGAAGGTCGTCGCCATGGCGAGAAACTCGCGGCGGCTGACATCGTCTTTTTGCGGGCCTTGTACCAAGGCTGAGTTTTCGATGCGTGCTGGCAGTGTGTCGCTGCCGGATTTGTAGAATTTCATGGTTTCCTCCCGTGATCTGTTACGATGGTAGGCCTTGAACAGAGCCTGGGAGAACTGAAAGTCATTGGGAGATCATAAAGTATCTTTAACCAATGATTGTCACCAAATCGGGAGATAGCGAGCTTAACAAAGAGCAATGCAGACAATAGAACTCTGTGCAGCATTTGGAGCTTTGGGCTCTGAGCTGCCCTACGGCAGTACAGAGAATACCTCGCGTTCATGCGAATTTGGATGTCGGCTTTCGACTTTGAAGTTTGATTGGTTCGCGCCTGCAGAGAAAGTCCGGAATCCGCCATCCGTGACAGATGCTGCGGGTTTCAACAAGTTTAAGAATGGGCACATCGTCGTCATCTGAGGCTCTTTGTCGGATGACCGGTTCGGAAAAGCCTTAGGACGTCGCTCTGACGCCTGAGATCTTTCGGGAAAGGCCCAAAACTGGCCTTGATCAACGCATTTGGAACCCTTGGAACCCTTATCCAGTTTGCACGTATGTAATCAAAATTCTTAAGAAAGAATGGGAAAGGGGTTCCAAGGGTTCCAATTCCTTTTGGAAGAGGACCAGGAAGAACGTAGTTCTATTGCGAAGATATTCACTCGCTTCCCGTTTGCCGATTGTGGATTCCTTTGCTCGTTTCGTTCAAGGGCGGGGAGGGGGGTGTTAAATCGCCGGGCCAAATTTCGGGGACCGGCGGCGGGTAGTCAAATTTTCACAGCGTCACTATTCGAAGGTAAAAGTCAGAATATCTGACCTTTCTGGATTGGTTTTCGTTCTGGCAACTCTTGTTGATGGTTCGCTCGATTTGGTCAATTTAGCTTTCGGTTGAGCGTCTTTGCCAAGGACGGCTCTGCTCACATAGCAGACCTTCGTAAAAGTTGCAGCGAAGGCCGGCTTCGAGCCCAATGTGCGCAATGCTGCGAGTTGCACGAGTGTCCGCTTGTTAAGCAATCACCGATAATGTGCTACATCGACGGAAAGAGAACGACCTTATTCCCGCCATTCACTTTGGTTGGTGCTTCCGGGTTGGGCTTGTTGAGGTTGTCCGGCGAAGCCCGGTTGTGCCCGCTAGAGCTGATCACGCAGAACGGCCAATATCCGCAATAGTCACTCTATGACGATTTTTCGGGCAACGGTATCATTAGCGTCCTCTCCATTTTGAAAGAACCAATTACATTCGAAAAAGCAGGCGCTTGGCTTGACCGTTCTTTGGCTGGCTATGTGCTCTTAGGTAGGCGCGAAGGAAGATTGCCGAAGTGTTGATTTGAGGAAATCGACCAACACCCGCACCCGCGAGGCAAGAAACCGGCGATGAGGGTAAACTGCATATATGCCTTGCGGGACGGAGCCGTATTGCGGAAGGATCTTCACCAATTTGCCTGACGACAAGGCGTCCGCTGCGACGACATCATGCATGTAAGCACAACCGTACCCCGCTATGGCAGCATGCAGCTGCGCTCGGTATGAATTCACTACGAAATCCTCTGGTAACCGATAGTTCAAGGGTCCGTTGGGTCCCTCAAGTTGATGAACGCGGCCCCAGCTACCAGTGACAAGCGAGATGCATTTGTGGGTCTTCAGGTGATCCAAGTCCACTGGCGTGCCACATCGCGCAAGGTAGTCCGGGCTGGCATAGAAATGTAGCCGGTGCTCGGCAACACGTGTTGAGATCAATGAACTGTCGGTTAGCTGGCCCACCCCAAGACGGATTGCCACGTCTATATGATCTTCTACCAGATTCACGAACTCATTGCTGATCCGAAAGTCGATAGTGATCTTGGGGTGTTTCATTAGGAATTTCGGCAGCACAGGCGCGATGACTTCGTTGCCAAATACCATTGGTGCACTGATGACAAGACGGCCCGATGCCTGTTCAGACTGTTCCTGTGAAAAGGCTCGCAGCTCTTCCACTTCCTCAAGGATTGCCAGGCTCTTTTGAATAAGATGCTGGCCTTCTACCGTCAGGGAAACGGACCGGGTGGTCCGGTTGAAGATCCGAATTTCGAGCTCTTGCTCAAGCTCGCCCACCAGTCGGGTAACCGTCGGCGGTGACATTCGCAAAATGTTTGCGGCGCCGGAGAAACTGCCTAGTCGGGCAACCGTCGCCGCCACGTTCATGGCGCGCAAAATTTCCATGCGCTGCACTTTATTCCAAATATTGGAATTAACAATGGTGAATTTTCAGTATTATTCAGAAATGGCAATGCAACTAGTCTGACCTCGAACACGATGGAGGACGAAATGTTTGATGCAGCACACTACCTGGACCAACTCGACGAACGGCAGGAACTCGGGCGGGACGATATTGACGGGCACTTACATCGCATCAGGGCAGATTATGGATTTCGGAACGAAATTCGCAGACAGATGCTTGATGCGTTAAGGAGCATATTTTCGGGTCCTAATCCGACAAATGGCTGAGCGCCGCAGAGGCGAAGGCCAGGAAGCGGTTTCGGCTCAATGCGCCAATGCGACAATCAAGCAATTATGTGGTATTGGTTGATTTTTAAGGCGCTATGCAAACGAGAACCCAACCAAAGGGAAGGGTACAGCATGATTATGCGGATTTTTCAGGTGGTCACGCGTGAAGGCAAAGAACAAGAGTTTGGCGAGTTCTTTCACAACACAGCAATCCCCCTGATGAAAGGCACGGACGGGATTGTTCAGGTGTTGCCAGGTGCACCGCGCCCAGACAGTCCGCGGGAATTCAGCTTCGTGATGATCTGGAAGGACCTCGCCGCGCTCAAGGCGTTCGTGGGCAACGATTATCAAACGCCACATATCGACCCGGCAGAGGCGGAACTGGTAGAGTCACGCACGATCAAACATTATGAACTCGTCGAGTGACCCCGATGGAAACCAATGAACTCTCGGGGGCCTGTGGATGCGGTCAATTGGTCTACAGGCTGTCATCCGAACCCATGTTTGTGCACTGCTGTCACTGCAAGGAGTGCCAAAGGCAAACCGGTTCAGCCTATGTGCTAAACGCCATAATCGAAGCGGATCGTGTCACATGGACCGGAGATTCAACCCAGCACACGCTTCAAACTCCAAGTGGTAAGGGCCAAGTCATCACGAGATGCGCCAACTGCGGAACGGCGGTGTTCAGTAGCTATTTGGTTCGGCTGGGCAAGTTGAAATACATCCGTGTTGGGACATTGAACGAGCCTGAATTGTATCCACCAGACGTGCAAATTTTCACATCAAGCAAGCAACCATGGGTACCACTGAATACCGATATTCCAATCTTCGAAGACTTCTATGACTTCAAAGATGTTTGGCCGGAGGATGCATATGCGCGATTGGACGCTGTGTTCGGAAAGTGAACACGAAACCTAGGGTCAGCTTCGAGCGCCTAGTGGTAATCCGCTCTTCGCTGCTGGAGTTTATCGCCACATTCGCTAAACCCGCAAAGCAGCCGTTGGAGCAGTTGCGGCGGATGGCAGTTTCGTCCCGCATAGCAGCCGTTAGCCGCACACATCACTAACGTCAGCTAAGCGGACAAAGCGCCTATTCGCTGCAATCGAACCAATGACCGGTTTTCTAGTGCACACGTCCTGGATCGTGGAAGAACCTACGCCGATACCGGTCCGGTTCAGGGCATTTGCAGATTTCAGAAATCATCAATTTCCGGGACACCGCCCAGCCTTACAAGGAAGCTTGGCGTTCCAATTTCTCCACTGTTTGGATCCTCGCTGATCATGTAGGCGTCGGCGCCCGCGCAATCTTCGGCCAATACTTCCCTTTCAGCTCTGTTTTGTGCCTCTGATGCTGTGAAGTATTCGAATTGCTTGGCGATTTTCAGGTCTGCTTGTCCATCACGCCCCGAATCCTTTTCCACATATGTTTGGCAAATATAGTGAACTTTTACCGTGCTCTCGTTTGAGTTCGTCATGGGTTCTGCCTCAAAAGGACCGGGTCGATCGGGATGCTAGGCCAGATCTGGTATGGTTCGCACTCGACTACGTTAACTGTGGCCAGGATGGCGCCAAACCAGCGATGCTCTTTCATCTCGTTTTGGCGGCCTTGGATCGACGTGTTTTGCGCGCAGCAGTTTCGGTGGTTTTGGGCGGTGTGTTCGCTTCTCTTTCGAGGCGGGCGTTGCGCAGGCGGGTCATCTTAACCTGCCGTTGTTCGGCTTCGTCGTCGATCAATTTCCTGGCGATACGTGTCGTTTTGTCCATCGCCGTTTCCGGTTTGGAATCGTACGCTTTGAACACTGATACTTTGGTTAGCTTGGTCATCGTTCAATCTCCTATCTTTGTTTTAGGCCGGTAAGGTCGGTCGAGGTCTTTCAGACCAGCGTCAAGTGTTCGGCCTTGCCTTGGGGGGGTGGCGACGACCTTGATGACCTGTCATCAAGCAGCTTTGTTGCAATGTCGGGCGCGGCCATCGCATGCATCAACGCTGTGTAGTTCATCTGAAATCTCATTTCGGAGCCCAACCTCAGCGTTGGATGGTTGGTTTCAATGACAAGATGATCACTGGTCGCACCCATCAGTATACTTCCATCAGGCATTGAAAGCCCTGAAATGTCCGTGTCCTGACGCCCTATGGCGAGGATAAGACGCTTGATCTCATCAGCGCGCGAAACAATGTGAAGTTTTGCCAAGGTCGGATTGACAAAGGCGACAGGCGTAGCCGCAGGCTTTTTGCCCGTCTCGATAACTTCGGCGACAAGCGTAAAGGCATCGGTGTGCATCTCGCCTATCCGATCTCCGGACAGCGGATCAACGCCCAGAAGTATTGCTTCTCCCAGCCTGAGATCGTCGATGCGCCCAGTAGATTGCGCTGACAACGCCCAAGGCAGGTTTGCGGAATTGCCGCCAGACACGGTTTGAAAGACGGGGCCGCACTGCCCCTCAATATCAGTCGCAATGTTGGAAAGAGCCAGCATTTGGGACCCATTGGGCGCCAGGCCACTGAAGCAGGCAAAGTTTGCACCGATGCCTTTCAACGCAACACCAGGCATTTTCACGACTTGCTGAGCACATGTGCCCAAGTTCTCGGGCAATACTCCTTCGCGTTGGTCCCCCATCTCAACCATCAGGATAATTCCGTGAACCGTACCTTTGCGGATCGCGGCAGCGGCCAGGGCAGCAATGACAGCAATCTCCGTATTGTAGCTCGCGTCACAGAAATGGACGACCCGATCGGCCTGGCTCAACATCGGCGTCCGGATCAACGTAATTGGGCATGTTACGCCCGCTTTGCGTAACCTCTCCACATTGCTGAGACGCGCATCTGCAAGACCTTCGGCACCGCCATCCAGCATGGCCCGGGCGATGGCAGGATGCCCGCAAACAGCCTTGGTTACGCCGGTGACAGCGATGCCGCGCCTGTTCAGACCCCGTGCAACCATCCGTGTGTTGTGACGGATCTTGCTCAGATCCACTTCTATGCGAGGGCAACTCATATGGCGGCCATCGGTGACCCTTGCTTCAAGCCAGGAAAAGCGGCAACGACCATATCAAGCAAATGTGCTGCCGGTCGGCTGAGCGCATCCGTCACAGGCAGACCAAGTTTGTGTGATTGCGCTTTGATGGTGCCGGTGATTTCGGCGTCGGTCATTCTTTCGTGATTGAGTGTGACCCCGATGACCTTGGTGTCGGCAAACACCTCGATAAGGACAATCTCGCTTTCCGGCGTGGGCATTGGCATGCTGGGAAAATCGCAGCGATGGGGGCGTTTGGGGGCATGCTGAAGGATGACGGCATCCGGTTGACTGCCACGCAGAATGAATGCGGATGTGCAAAACGCTGGATGGCTCAGCGCGCCTTGACCTTCGATCAGGATAACATCGGGGTGTTCAGCCTCAGACGCGGCGACAATCGCACCTTCAAGCTCACCACAGCCAAACTGGGGCGGCACGGCGTCCATTGCAACACCGTACTTCGCGCCCTGCATCAAACCGGTCTGACCCGTACCGACAAGAACCGTCTTGATGCCTTTGGCGTTTAACGCACGCGCCAAGACGGTCGCTGTTGTCCGTTTTCCAATGGCGCAATCCGTCCCGAGAATCGCAATACGCAAAGCTTTGACCCCTCTGACGCTACCATCAAACAGCCGCATGTCTTTGCTGAGCTTGGGTTTGCGGATGTCGCGGATGGTGACATTCCGTTCGGATGCGGCGTTGGCAATTTCACTGTCATCGCTCAAGTATTCGTGCAGCCCGCTCACGATGTTCATGCCAAGTCCGACCGCTTCCAGAACAACGTTGCGGTCCGCAGGCGAGAGCCGCCCGGTTGAGGGGGCCATCCCATAAATAAGTGCATCGGGAATGAAAGATTCATGAGCGACAGCGGCCTCCAGCCCGCCAAAGATCGGTATGTCGTTCGTCACATCATCGAGAACCAACCCACTGTCCCGGCCACCATAGGTGCTGTCGATGACGGAAAGGATGCGATACGCCTCGGAGTGACGCACAAGACCGTTCGCAGTCTTGCCATCGATTTTGGCAAAGTTGCCTTCGCAATAGACAATCGCCGATGATGAAGATGCAACTTGCCTGTTTGAAGTCGCGTGTGTGGGTTCATTCTGGAGGCTCGGAGGCGCTTGAGCCCCTCTTACGGGACGGCGGAGGGTGTCGACGGTTTTTAGTTCGGTTTCCAATGTATTTCCTTTTTGATGATCGGCGCAGAAGACATCACTGTCTTCACCTGCGCATGCTGAAGATGGGTTTGCGGCAATTTCTGCTTAGTTATTGAGAACGCATTGGCCCTTCGACTTCTGGAAGTTTCTGTGGCATTCCCAGCGGTTTCCTGACCTGTCCAAATGCGCGTTTTCTGGAATGTCTATCAACTCGCACGCCTGGCCAGCGGCAGCATACCCACGCTCGCACTTCCACCCTGTGCCGTAGGTTGCATCGTCGAAGTATGCATTTGCAGGGATAACGACGGTCTCGCACTGGCCATCCTGTTGAAAGAAACCACGCTCACATGTCCACGGCTGCCCATAACCTGTTGAGTTCAGATAGGCGTTCGCGGGGACCGCAATGGCGGCGCAGCCGTCATCTCTGGCTTCATAGCCGCGACTACAAATCCATTTCGATCCATACACTGTGTCAGCCAGATAGGCGTTCGCGGGCAAGACGATCTTCTGACAGGTGTCGTCGACTTTTGCAAAACCCCGCAGGCAGTGCCACCGTTTACCTGATGGATCCAAAAATCCACCCTCAGGGACAAACACTGCAATACAGGCAGTCGCTTCACTCTTGCGAAAACCATGCAGGCATTCCCATCCCGAACCATATCTGCGTTTGGTCTCGTACGCGTTGTGTGGCACAATAATGGCTGCGCAAACATCTCTGTTGAGACGGAATCCAATGTCACATTCCCACCCGTCACCATAGCTTTTGGCACTGGCATTCTCCGGTATTGGCTGTGATGTCGTTTGTGCGTGGGCGGGCCATGTGGCCAGCAATAGAAAACAAATTGATCCAGCAAGCAGCCACATGACCATTTGCGTGTCGATCAACACTCGGAACTTACATGGAGATTGGGGTGCAGGTATCCCCAAGTCCGGTTTATGATCCATCGAGTTCAAGCCCCTCGATACATGCCACCGCAAGATCGCGGTTGGGCTTTTCGGAGCCTGGGAACGTCGCCCATCCCGTGTCCATCATGGCCTTGCGGCGATTGAAAGAAGACGTGTCCTTAAGGGTTGCCAGCTTTGCGGCGCGCTCCGGATCCGCAGCCGAGGCATTCAAACAAACCGGGACCATCGCCATGGTCACTTGTTCCGTCGCAAGGGCCTGCGCCATATCCTGCGCGTTGCCAGCGGTTGTCCATCCGCCCCACGTAAACCCAAGTACACTCGCAACAATTGCACCACCCACGGCACCGTAGGCGCCAGGTTTCGTCCATTCTGGAAAAGTCATTTTTTGATCCTTTGACGGAGAAAGCGCCGCCGCACTATTTTTTGTTTTCTCTCTGGCCTATTCTTCCGACAGGGCCATTATTAGGTCTCAGTGAGTGACACTGGTCGCAGTTCGCGCCGATGTCCCATTTTTCCAACAGTTGCATTGCGCGCCTGCCGGCAGTCCGTAAGCCTCAGCTTTGCAGAAGCTCACCTTGTGCAAAGAACACACAGTTTCTTGGTGATAGCTCACCCGTCATTCAGGTCACCACAAACGGACGAACAAACGTCACAAGAGATGTGGTCGTGGTGATCGCACCAACAACCTTCGCACAAATCAGACCCCTACCAGGGGACGTGACAGATGAATTTTCATGGTAGAAATTGTGATCCGCTCTGGCAGAGCAATGCGCCTGCGCGACAGAAAATCACAACTTTAGTACCCGTTACATAGTCTCTTAGCGTCGGAACTGCAACGTTGGTGAATCTCTCGATGTTTCTTGAGATCACCGATACCCTTGAAAAGAGTGAAGGTCAGAAAGCCTTCACGAACGATTTTGCCTGTATACTATGCCGCCCGGAAACCGACATTCGCTGCAACGAAGGTATTTGGTGAAGAGGGCTCATACCGGCCGTTCGCTGCAACTAGCTCCAAGGTCCGGTTTGGACCGTGAGCGGACCTTGTCGCGCAAGGCAGCACTTGTCGTTTTGGCCTTTGAGTAACTCCCAGCGGATGCCGTTCGGTTGGTGTCCCTTATGGCGTCCTGGATATAATAATATTTTAAAATCAATCAAATAGAGAGTTTAGTGGCGGAGAGACAGGGATTCGAACCCTGGGTGGGCTTGCACCCACAACGGTTTTCGAGACCGCCCCGTTCGACCACTCCGGCACCTCTCCGCGGGGGTCTGGAGCCTGCGTTTAATCGGCTTTGGCGCCCCTTGCAAGGGCCGTTTTGCATTGTTTTGAGATGCAAAAGGATTAGGTTCATAGACAAGCCGTGCGCAACAGGGAGATATCCATGCCTCATAGGGCCATTCACAGAGGGTTTTCACCATTTCTGGCGGGGGTTTTTGCGCTGATGTGTGCACTGGTCGGTGCATTCTACATGGCAAACCGAGCCAATGCCGCCGACCGCGACCGGGTCGAGGCATTCCTGCAGGTCACAGGGTTTGACGTGGCGCTCGATTCGATTGCGCTGGCGGCCGAAGACGCACCGACAATGCTCGGCCTCAGGGCCGAAGAGTTCGGCTACCAGTGGACACAGGCCGCGGAAGAGGTATTCGACCGAAATCTGATGCATGGCATGGCGCTGGACATCCTGGAAAAGGCGCTGAGCGAAGAATTGCTGACCCACGCTGCTGCCTTTTACGCCTCGCCGCTGGGTCTGCGGCTGGTCGAAGTCGAGAATGCCAGCCACATGGATGAAGATGATGAGGGCAGGCGCAAGGCTGGCGAAGCTTTGCTTGAGACGATGCGCCAGGAGGATCCCGACCGGCTGGCGCTGTTCGAGCGGATGAATGATGCGATTGACAGTTCGGGCATGAGCGTACGCGCGGTGCAGGAAATCCAGTTCCGCTTCCTGATGGCGGCGGTCGAAGCCGGGGTTGTCCGGTTGCGGCTGGACGAAGAGGAATTGCGGGCAATGCTCAAAGAGGATGAGGAGGAGATGAAGGCGCGGATGGCAGCCTCGGGGCTGGCAACATCGGCGCACACCTATCGCGGCTTCTCGACCGACGAGGTGCGGACCTATACCGAGGCGCTGGAAGATGAACGGATGAAGCAGGTTTACGTACTGATGAATGCGATCCAGTGGGAGGTCATGGCCAACCGTTTCGAGGCTTTGGCGGTCCGAATGGCGGGGATGGATCGGGGGGAAGAGCTTTGATCCAGCGAACACGGCGCGCCGTGCTTGTCGGGCTGGCTCTGTCTTGCCTGGCGTTTGTGTCACTGGTTCCGGCGCGTGCCATGGCGGCAGAAGCCGACTATGAGGCGCTGAACCGCGCGCTTGGAATCCCGGAGCTGCTTGTCATCATGCATGACGAGGGGCTGAGCTATGGGGCGGATCTGGGGGTCGAGTTTCTGCCCGACGGTGGCGGGGCCAGCTGGGCCGCCGTCGTGGCGCGGATTTACGATGTGCCCAAGATGCAGGTATCGGTTCTGACCGGACTGAAAACGGAACTGCCTCCGGAACATCTTCCGGCGATCCTGGAGTTTTTCCGCTCGGAGCGCGGCAAACGGATCGTTGCCCGGGAAATCCTGGCGCGCCGGGCCTTTCTCGACGGGGCCACAGAGGAAGCCGCCCGAGAGGCATTTCGTCGGGCAGAGGCGAACGCGGCAGCGGGCGAGGGCGATGACCAGTCGGTGCGGCTGGCGCTGCTCCGATCCTACATTGAGGCCAATGCCCTGGTCGATTTCAACGTGGCGGGCGGGCTGACGGCAAGCTTGCGGTTCTACCGCGGGCTGGTTGATGGCGGCGCTTCGGAGATGAGCGAAGAGGAGATGCTGGCCGAGGTCTGGAGCCAGGAAGCCGAGATCCGCAGCGATACCGGCGAATGGCTAATGGCCTATCTGATGATGGCCTATGACGAGTTGAGCGATGAAGATATCGAGGCCTATGTATCCCTGTCGAAAACTGAAGCCGGTAAGGCGCTGAACCGGGCGCTGTTTGCCGGGTTCGACGCGATGTATGCCGATCTGAGCTACGCCCTTGGGCTGGCGGTGGCGATGCAGATGAAAGGCGAGGACCTGTAGGGCGCAGGGTTCGGCGGGGCACGGTCATTCAACGAAAACCAGGTGGCGGTTATGGGCCGTGCACCATGAAAGCGACGGTCAGGGCTTCGGGATCGTGGCGGTAAAGGGCGATGTCCCGTGCCACTTGCCGCAAGAAAACCGGGCGCCGATTGGCCGGAATACGCACGAGGTCGCAGGCCGCCGTGACATGCGGGCCGCCGCCGCTGGTAATTTCGTCGATCAGGATTGTGTGGTGTTGCCGGACGTAAGAGGAGGCCTGGCTCCGTCGGGCGTCGTAGCTCGTGTTCTGGACCGCATTGCCGACGGCCCGCACCGGCAGGGTCAGCGGGTTGCCCAGATGACCGGCGTCACAGCCCGCCAGACCTGCAAGATGCAGGGTGAAAAGAAAGGCGCGTAAAATGGGGCAATCCCCCTTGACTTGTTATCCACATCGGAAGATAAGCCCGCATCCGGGCGCGGGGCAACCTGCGGCCGGTTGATGTTTTTAATGACGCCCCGATGGGCGCGCTGTTCGAGGCGGGATAACCCGGTAACACCCCAAAGGGGCGGCCACAGAACGCGGAAACCAAAAGGAAGACGCGCATGTTCGCAGTCATGAAGACCGGCGGCAAGCAATACAAGGTTCAATCGGGCGACACGCTCGCGGTTGAAAAGCTTGCAGCGGAAGCGGGTGAAACCGTTCAATTCAACGAAATTCTGATGCTGGGTGGCGACAAGGTTGTCGTGGGCGCCCCTCTGGTGGACGGCGCCGCTGTTCAGGCCGAGATCGTCGACCAGTTCAAGGGCGACAAGGTGATCCACTTTGTCAAGCGTCGCCGGAAGCACGGCTCCAAGCGCACCAAAGGCCACCGTCAGCAGTTGACCATGCTCAAGATCACCGAGATCCTTGAGAAGGGCGCAGACAAGACCGGCGTGAAGGCTGCTGTGGGAGCAGGCTCGGTTGCCGCGGTGGCTGTTGCCGCTGCTGCACCGAAGAAAGCCGCTCCGAAGAAAGAGGCCAAGAAGGCCGAGCCGAAAGCCGAGGCCAAGAAGGCCGAGCCGAAAGCCGAGGCCAAGAAAGCCGCCCCCAAGAAAGCTGCCAAGGCCGAAGGCGGCGACGATCTGAAACAGCTGTCGGGTGTTGGTCCGGCGCTGGAGAAGAAGCTGCATGAAGCGGGTGTCACCACCTTCGCGCAAATTGCGGCATGGAAAGCAGACGATATTGCTGCTATGGACGAGAAACTCAGCTTCAAAGGTCGCATCGAGCGCGAAGGCTGGGTTGAACAAGCCAAAGAACTGGCTAAGTAAGACCGGAATAGGAGAAGCGATATGGCACACAAGAAAGCTGGCGGTAGCTCCCGCAACGGCCGCGACTCAGCCGGTCGTCGCCTTGGCGTCAAGAAATACGGTGGCGAAGCGGTCATCCCGGGCAACATCATCCTGCGTCAGCGCGGCACCAAGATGTGGCCGGGCGAAGGCGTTGGCATGGGCAAAGATCACACCATCTTTGCAACCGCCGACGGCAACGTGAAGTTCCACAAGGGCCTCAAGGGCCGCACCTTTATTTCGGTCCTTCCAGTGGCGGAGGCCGCAGAATAAGCCGACCTTAAGGTTATGAGAATATAGGGGGATCGGCTGGAAAGCCGGTCCCCTTTCTTATTTCAGGAGTAGCCGAACGTGGCTGTCGCAGTCGTTTCATTTCTTGCCTTTGGCGCGTCCCAGGTCGGTACCCCCGGCCCGGCGAACATGGCATTGATGGCGACAGGCGCGCGGTTTGGTTTCCGCGCCGCACTGCCGTTCGTGGCCGGCGTGGCACTTGGCAAACAGCTCATCATCTGGCCCATCGGTTTCGGCCTTATGGGGCTGGCAGAAAGCGTGCCGTGGTTGTTCACTGCGCTAAAATGGGCTTGTGTCGCCTATATCTGCTGGTTGGCTTGGAAAGTGGCGAACCTGGAATTGAAACCCGGCGGACATGCAGACGACGCACCCGGGTTTCTGGCCGGGCTGCTGGTGCACCCGCTGAACCCCAAGGCCTGGGCGATGATTGTCACGGGATTTACCAGTTTCGTGAGTCCCGGCACTCCGGTCTTGCAGGCGACGGCGACCATTGCCATTTGCTTGTTGTCATTGCAGTTGATCCTGCACCCGATCTGGACTTTTGGAGGAGACCGGATCGCTCATCTCGTGGCTGGTACGCCGGCCGAGAAATACTTGATGTGGACGTTGGCGTCATTGACGGTTGCGTCTGTCCTGTTCGTGCTTTTTGGAGGAGAAAAAGCGCTATGATGTTGGAAAAAGTAATAAATCAGCCGGTCATTGAAACCGAGCGTTTCGATCTGCGTCCCCTTCGGGCCTCGGATCAGGGGTTGATCGAGCTTTATGGCGGTAACGCACGCGTGGCCAAGAATACCACGGCCATACCGCACCCGATGCCGCCCGGAGCGAGCGAGGATTTCATCCGAAGGGCCCAATCCGAAGACCGGATCGAGGATGTCTGGGCGATGGATGGGTCCAAGTCACAGGGCCATGAGGTCATGGGGATCATCGGTCTCAAGCGGATTGACCTCAAACAGTCCGAAATCGGCTATTGGGTGGCACCGGCATTTTGGAACGCGGGGTTAGCGCAAGAGGCGGTTGCCGCGATGATCGAGGCCAACCCTCAGGGCTGTGACACGATCTTTGCCAGCGTTTTTCAGGACAACCCGGCGTCGGCGCGGGTGCTGACCAACCAGGGGTTCCAGTACCTGGGCGATGCGGAAACTCATTCGGTGGCGCGCGCTGCAAACGTGCCCACCTGGACCTATAGTTTGAAATGTTGACCCTGGGTGGGCAGATTGCCCACCCTACGGTTGCGATGACCGGGCCGCAGGCCTAAGAGGACGACATGAAATTTCTCGATCTGGCCAAGGTTTACATTCGCTCGGGTGCGGGCGGTAACGGGTGCATCAGCTTCCGGCGTGAAAAGTACATCGAATACGGTGGCCCCGATGGCGGCGATGGCGGCCGCGGCGGTGATGTCTGGGCCGAGGCGGTCGAGGGGCTGAACACGCTGATCGATTTCCGCTATCAGCAACATTTCTTTGCCAAGAACGGGGTGCCCGGCATGGGTAAGCAGCGCACCGGCAAGGATGGTGATGACATCGTTCTGCGCGTGCCGGTGGGGACCGAGATTCTGGACGAGGACCAGGAAACGGTAATCGCCGACATTACCGAAGTGGGGCAGCGGGTTTTGCTGGCCAAGGGCGGCAATGGCGGGTTCGGTAACTTGCATTTCAAATCAGCCACCAACCAGGCCCCGCGCAGGGCTAATCCGGGCCTTGAGGGAGTAGACCGGACCCTGTGGCTGCGGCTGAAACTGATTGCCGACGCGGGGCTTTTGGGCCTGCCAAATGCGGGCAAGTCGACCTTCCTGGCAGCCACGTCGAATGCGCGGCCCAAGATCGCCGATTATCCATTTACCACGCTGCATCCCAATCTCGGGGTTGTCGGCGTCGATGGGGCAGAGTTCGTGATAGCCGATATTCCGGGCCTGATAGCCGGGGCGCATGAGGGCAAGGGGATCGGGGATCGGTTCCTGGGTCACGTGGAGCGCTGTTCGGTGCTGCTGCATCTGGTGGACGGCACCAGCGAGACGATTGCCGAGGATTACCACACCATCATTGGTGAGCTTGAGGCTTATGGCGGCCATCTGGCCGACAAACCGCGGGTGACGGCGCTGAACAAGGTTGACGCGCTGGACGAGGACGCCCGCGAAGAGGCCATGGCTGAGCTGCAGGAGGCCTGTGGAGGGCCGGTATTGGCAATGTCGGGCGTGTCGCGCGAAGGTCTGACCGAAGTTCTGCGCGCCGTACGCGGCGAGATCGAAGATGACCGGCTGCGTTTCAAACAGGCCGGGGAGGAGGCGCAACCGTGGCGTCCGTGACAGATGCAAAACGTCTGGTGATCAAGATCGGCTCGGCGCTTCTGGTCGACAAGGAAAGCGGTGGATTCAAGGCGGACTGGTTGAAATCCCTGGCAACGGATGTGGCCTGGCTCAAGCAGATGGGCAAGGACGTGGTTCTCGTCTCCTCTGGCTCGATTGCCCTTGGTCGTGGTGTGCTGGGCCTTCCGATGGTGGAATTGCCACTGGAGCAGGCGCAGGCGGCGGCTGCCGTCGGACAAATCCGGTTGGCACGGGCTTATGAAGAGGCCCTGGCGCCTTACGGGATCACCACGGCGCAGGTTCTGGTGACGCTTGAGGATTCAGCGGATCGGCGGCGGTATCTCAATTCCCGGGCGACGCTGGAACAACTGTTGCGGCTGGGCGTGGTGCCGATCGTCAATGAAAACGACACCGTGGCGACCGATGAAATCCGATACGGAGACAATGACCGGCTGGCCGCGCAGGTGGCGGTGACGGTTGAGGCCGATCAGTTGATCCTTCTCAGCGACGTCGACGGGTTCTATTCGGCCAATCCCACCGAGGACACGAATGCCAAACGCTATGACGTAATCGAACGCATCACCCCCGAGATCGAGGCGATGGCGGGCGATGCCGGATCCGGTCTTTCCAAGGGAGGGATGAAGACCAAGCTGATGGCCGGGAAGACCGCGACCAGCGCTGGCTGCGCCATGGCGATCACCGAAGGTATGCCGCTTAATCCCCTGAAGGCGCTGGAAAATGGTGCGCCGGCAACATGGTTCCTGGCGCAGGGGGACCCGCATGTGGCGCGCAAACGCTGGATCGCGTCAATGAAACCCAAAGGCGCGATCAGCGTCGATGCCGGGGCTGCACGGGCATTGAAACGCGGCACCTCGTTGTTGCCGGCGGGCGTGGCGATGGTGACAGGGGCTTTTGGCAGGGGCGACCCGGTAGAGATCCTCGATGATCACGGCCACAAGCTCGGCCAGGGGCTGAGCCGCTATACATCTGCCGAGGCGAACAAGATCAAAGGGCGGCGCAGCGAAGAAATTGAGGGCTGTTTGGGCTATCCAGGGCGCGCCGCGCTGATCCATCGGGACGATATGGCGCTGTGAGTGGATCACGGTGCGCATGAATGCGCACCCTACAAGGGTCGAAATTGTGCAAGACGGGTCAATACGACCGACGAGGAGTTGAAAACATGGCTGAGAACACGGAGATTCACACGGTGATGCAGAAGCTTGGTGCAGAGGCCAAGGCCGCTGCTGCCGAGCTGGGTTTTGCCAGTGCCGAACGCAAGCACGCCGCGTTGGTTGGTGCCGCCGAGGCTGTCTGGGCCCGGCGTGCCGAGATTATCGAGGCCAACAAAAAAGACCTCGCTTATGGCGCGGACAAGGGGTTGAGCCCGGCGATGATGGACCGGTTGATGCTGGACGAGGACCGCATTCAGGGTATGGTTGATGGTTTGCGCGCCGTGGCCGAACAGCCAGATCCGGTGGGCGAGGTCATGGCCGAATGGGATCGGCCGACGGGACTGCATATCAAGCGGGTGCGCACGCCGCTTGGCGTGATCGGGGTGATCTATGAAAGCCGCCCCAACGTGACGGCGGATGCAGGGGCGCTGTGCCTTAAATCGGGAAATGCGGTGATCCTGCGCGGTGGTTCGGAAAGCTTCCATTCCGCGGGTGCGATCCATTCCTGCCTGGTGGACGGGCTGAAATCCGCAGGCTTGCCTGAAAACGCAATCCAATTGGTGCCGACGCGGGATCGCGAGGCGGTTAAGGAACTCTTAACCATGACCGATTATATCGACGTGATCGTGCCGCGTGGAGGCAAGGGATTGGTGGGCCTCGTACAGCGCGAGGCGCGGGTGCCGGTCTTTGCTCATCTCGAAGGCATCGTACATGTCTATCTCGATGCCGCTGCCGATCCGGTCAAGGCGCTCAATGTGGTGATGAATGCCAAGACGCGTCGCACCGGCATTTGTGGCGCCGCCGAATGTCTGCTGGTGCATGAAAGCGTGGTGGATACCGTGGGGCAGGGCGTAATCCGGGCGTTAATCGACGCCGGGGTGACGGTGCATGCCGACGAAACCCTGAAGAAGATCAAGGGCACCGTGGCCGCCAGCCAGAACGACTGGGGCCGGGAATACCTCGATATGGATATCGCGGCGAAGGTCGTTCCGGACGTGGATGGCGCAATTGCCCATATCCGGCAATACGGTTCGGATCACACGGATTGCATCATCACCGAGGATGACGCCAGCGCCGCGCGGTTCTTTGAACGGCTCGATTCTGCGATCCTGATGCGTAATGCCTCGACACAGTTTGCGGATGGCGGCGAGTTCGGCATGGGCGCGGAAATCGGTATTGCTACCGGCAAGATGCATGCTCGCGGGCCAGTGGGTGCGGCACAACTGACGAGCTTCAAATATATCGTTGAAGGGGACGGGACGGTGCGCGCCTAAAAGGAAATCGACACGTCGGTTTCGCGGGTTGCGGTGGAAAGCGTGCGGCCAAGTTCGGCCACCGCCATGACTAGCAGGGCGAACTGCACATGCGCCGGCCGAAGCCCTTCGGGGACTTCGCCGGTAGCCAGCGGCTGCCAGAGCTCGGGTTCGCAGGCGACCCGGCCGCCTTCTCCGGTCACGCGTATGCCATGATCGTCACCAGTTACCGTGATGGTGCCGCCGCGGTGCAACGCGCTTTCGATGCAGAGAACGGCGAGATAGGCGGCCTGCACCTCGGCGCGGGGCAGATCGCCATTGGCTTGCCAGTTGACTGCGGAACGCCCTCCGGCGAAGGCATCGGCTGCGGTCTTGGCGGCCTCAGGGGCACCGACCATCTGTTCGCCTACCGTGTTGCCGAAGGCGACGCGAAAGAACTTGATCCGGGACGCGGCATTGGTCACGCTGTCGGCGATCAGAGTCAGTTCGGGGCTGTCGATGGGGCCGGCGATCGAGATCAGCTCGATCCCGTTGTGAATGGCGCCGACCGGGCTTATCAGGTCGTGGCAGATACGCGAGCCGACAAGCGTGGCAATCGTAAGGGGGGATTGGGTCATCTTCGACTCCGGTCTTGAGGATATATGGATAACGTCAACACGATACTGACACCCGGCATGCGTGTGCGCCACCCTGATCAACCGGATTGGGGCACCGGACAGGTACAATCCAACATCGGCGGCAAGATCACTGCGAACTTCCCGGAGGTGGGCAAGGTGGTGATCGACGGGACGCGCATCGCGCTGCTTCCCGTCTTTGATGACGGCTGAAAGTTATCAAAAGGTTAACGGGATTTAACCTTTCTTGCGCGGGGGAGTGAAGCGGCTTAAAACCGCGCCATGGCAGAGCATGGGGATAAGGCAGAGCCGCAATTCGAGGTGCGGTTGGCGCAAAGCGCGCAGGATGTGCGGGCGGCCCAGAGGCTGCGCTATGCCGTTTTTGTCGAGGAGCTGGGCAGCACCGGCGCGATGGTCGATCACGACGCGCGGCTGGAGCGGGACCGGTTTGACGATCATTCCGATCACTTGCTGTTGTTGGATCATACCCGCACGGCGGGACCAGTGGTGGGGGTGTATCGGTTGATGCAGAGTCATCATGCAAAGGCCGCCGGGCAATTCTATTCGGCGGATGAATATGACCTGGCACCACTGGTCGCCAGTGGCCGAATCCTGTTGGAGTTGGGCAGGTCGTGTTTGCTGCCGGAGTATCGTGGTGGGGCAGCAATGTATCACCTATGGAACGGGCTGGCGGATTACGTTGCCGAACACGGTGTCGAGGTCCTGTTTGGCGTTGCCAGCTTTCATGGCACCGACGTTCAGGCGCTGGCACACCCTATGTCCTTGCTGCACCATCGCCACTTGGCGCCCGAGGGGCTGCGGGTGCGCTCGAAGGTGTTTCAGCCGATGGACTTGGTGCATGAGGCGGATTTGGACCGCCGGGCGGCGATGCTGCAGGTGCCGGCATTGATCAAGGCCTATCTGCGATTGGGCGGTGTTGTGGGTGAAGGGGCCTTTATCGATCACGATTTCAACACCACCGACATTTGCCTGGTCATGGATACCGCGAAGATGAATGCCAAGAGCCGCAGTATTTACCGGGGGCGTGGCGTGTGATGCTGTGGGAAGAGGGGGAATATCCGGAGAAGCCCGAGTTCGGTCTAATCGACCGTCTGCGCGGGCTAATCAAGGGGTTGACCCTGGTTGTTCTGATCTTTGGTGGGCTGTTTGTGTTGATCCTGGTGCGGCTGGTCGAGCGGCCCATCTATGGGCTGCACCGACCCTGGACACCGTGGATTCCGCAGGGCGTCTGCGCCGGGACGCTCAAGGTTATGGGGATAGCCTATCACGCGAAGGGCAAGCGGATGGATCTGCACGGCACGGTGGTTGCCAATCATGGCTCGTGGCTGGACATTTTCGTGCTCAATGCCCGCAAACGGGCCTATTTCGTGTCGAAATCCGAGGTGGCGAAGTGGCCCGGGATCGGTTGGCTGGCCAAGGCGACCGGCACGGTGTTCATCAACCGAAATCCGCGCGAGGCCAAGGCACAGCAGGCGGTGTTCGAAAGTCGGCTGTTGGCGGGCCATAAGCTGTTGTTTTTCCCTGAGGGGACTTCGACGGATGGAAAACGGGTTTTACCTTTCAAACCAACGCTATTTCAGGCGTTTTTCTCACCACATCTGGAGCACGAGGTTTACATCCAGCCGGTGACGGTGGTTTATCGCGCGCCCGAAGACCAGGAGCCGCGGTTTTATGGCTGGTGGGGCGAAATGGATTTTGCGCCGCATCTGTGGCAGGTGCTTTGCGCGCGCCGACAGGGATCGGTGACGGTGATCTATCACGACCCGCTGAAGGTGGATGATTTTACCGGTCGCAAACCGCTGGCGGCAGCCTGTGAAGCGGCTGTGCGGGCGGGGATGGAACGGGAGGTGGCGGGCTGAAGCCCGCCCTACGCGATTGGTGCAGTCAGGGATTTGAGGGTGGCAACCGGGTCGTCGGCCAGCCACAACTCGTCACCGATACCGAAGAAATCGGTGACCGGGGCGAGGGTCGCCACCAGTTCGACGTCCAATGCGCCTTCAGCGACCACCGAAACCTCGATCATCGCGCTCCACCATTCAAACAGGTCGCGTTCGGCCACGGTTCCATCACCCAGTGGTGTGTCGCCGACAGGGCCGAAGCTGATGTAATCGGCACCGGATTCACCGGCTGTCATTCCATCGTGACGCGAGGCGCCGCAGAATGCGCCGACTATGGCGTCCTGGCCCAACTCCTTGCGCGCTTTGCGTACGGAACGCGGACCATCGGTCAGGTGCACGCCGTCAAGCCCCAGCCGTTCCACCAGCAGGATATGACGCTCGATTACCAATGCCACGTCGCGAGCGATGGTCACTTCACGCAGCGCATCGGCCGTGCGGCAGAGCGTGTCTTCGTCATGACTGCTGAGCGCCAGGCGGACGCAGGCGATCTCCGCAGCATCGAGAACCGCGCCCAACTGATCGGGAAAACGGCTGAGTTCGATCTCGGGCGGAGTGATGAGGTAGAGCTGCGGCTGCTCGGGCGCGTCCATGGGGGGCTCCTCGGATCAAGTCGCACCCGCTATAGCGCGAAAAACCGCGCCGCGCCAAGGGATTACTTTGGTGGAAGGGTCGCGGCGTTGTCCACGGCCATCGACGTCCATTGAGCGCGGCTTTCGTCATTGCTCATCGCGCTTTCTTCGACATCTATGAAGCCGCCCATGACGCGGCCGGTGAAATCCATAGGGCGGGCCCCGTCTATGGCCATGGCCGCAGCTTCGCGCTCTTTGCCGATGCGAAACATGGCGCCTCCCTTGTGTACGCCGCAGACCATGTTGCCGTTGAGCAAGAAACACAGCCCGCCGAACATCTTTTTCTCTGTGATGCCGTCGAGATGGATAAGATCGTCACGCATCATCTGCGCAAGTCCTTCGTCATAGGCCATGTGCGCCTCCCATTTCCCGTTAGCGTAGCGCGGATGCTGGGCTGCTCAAATGAGTATTTTACCAAGAAAGAGGGGCAGGGGGTTTCCCAAGCCGGGCGGGTCTAGTATCCGGCGCAGGAGTTTGGAGGATCAAGATGCCGACGGGAAAACCTCAACCAGCCTTTGTTCTGGTGCGCCCACAAATGGGTGAAAACATCGGGGCGGCGGCGCGTGCGATGTGGAACTTCGGGCTGGATCGAATGCGGGTGGTGGCGCCGCGCGATGGCTGGCCCAGCGAGAGGGCGGTTGCAATGGCCAGTGGTGCCGGGCGGCTCTTGGACGAGGCCGGGCTGTTTGATGACCTGTCCGGGGCTTTGGAAGACCGCACCTATGTCTACGCTACCACCGCAAGGTCGCGCGAGTTGACCAAGCCGGTGCTCAGCCCCGAGCACGCAATGCAAGAGGCGGCGCAGCGGATTGCGGGCGGCGAGAAAGTGGCCGTGTTGTTCGGGCCCGAGCGAGCCGGACTGGAGAACGAGGATATTGCCAAGGCAAACGCGATCATCTCGGTGCCGGTGAACCCGGTCTATGCCTCGCTGAACCTGGGACAATGCGTGTTGCTGACCGCCTATGAATGGATGCGCGCCACGGGAGAGGTAACCCATATGCTGGACGAGCCGGCCAAGGGCGACTGGGCCAATGGGCGCGAGATCGAAGCACTTGCGGCGCATTACGAGGAACGGCTGGAGGAGGCCGGATTCTTTTTCCCCGAGCACAAGGCGGCCAGCATGAAACTGAACCTGCGCAACCTGTGGAGCCGGATGCGGCTGACCGGGACAGACGTGCAGATGCTGCACGGGATC
The DNA here is from genome assembly GCF_032586155.1 of Aliisedimentitalea sp. MJ-SS2. Classification (NCBI taxonomy): domain Bacteria; kingdom Pseudomonadati; phylum Pseudomonadota; class Alphaproteobacteria; order Rhodobacterales; family Roseobacteraceae; genus Aliisedimentitalea; species Aliisedimentitalea sp. MJ-SS2. The sequence goes on along the minus strand of NZ_JAWHTC010000001.1, from coordinate 1,262,791 downwards.
ATGCGCCAGATGGTGCGTTGGAAGAACCGTTGAAGCCCGGTTAACGGCGGCATAGATTGGCGGGAATTCAAGGAGGCAGGGTCATGGCGGAGAAACGCTCGATTTTCGAAGAGGTGGGCGAGGGGGAACAGGCCCCGGCCCCGACCCGTGGTGGCATGATCGACGCCGGTCGCGGGGATGCGCGAGGTACGATCCGGGCCTGGCTGATGGTTTTGTTTGCGCTGGTGGTGGTGATGATCATCGTCGGAGGACTGACCCGGCTGACCGATAGCGGGCTGAGTATCACCGAGTGGAAACCGATCACCGGGGCGCTGCCGCCGATGAGTGTCGAGGCCTGGGAAGAGGAATTTGCCAAATACCAGGCGATCCCGGAGTTCCAGATCGAGAACAAGTGGATGAAATTGGAGGATTTCAAGGGCATCTACTGGTGGGAATGGGGACATCGTCAGCTGGGTAGGGTGATCGGATTGGTCTGGTTCCTAGGCTTCCTGCATTTCTGGTTCCGCAAGCAGATCCCGACAGGCTGGACCGGGCGGCTGGTTCTTATTGGCGGTCTTGGTGGGCTGCAGGGTTTTATTGGCTGGTGGATGGTGGCCAGCGGGTTGACCGGGTCGATGACCGATGTGGCTAGCTATCGTTTGGCAACGCATCTTGGGCTGGCGTTCGTCATTCTTGGCTTCATTGCCTGGTACGTGATGCTGTTGGGCCGCGAAGAACGCGATTTGATGCAGGCACGGCGGCTGCGTGAGGCCAGGCTGTTTTCGCTTGGCACCGGGTGGATGCATTTTGCCTTTTTACAGATCCTTTTGGGGGCACTTGTGGCCGGGATCGGCGCCGGGCGCTCTTACACCGATTGGCCGCTGATGGGCGGGCAGGTGGTGCCGCCGAGACCCTTCATGCTGGATCCGTGGTGGAGCAATTTCTTTGAGAACCCCGGGCTGGTGCAGTTCATTCACCGGGTTGTGGGCTATCTGCTGGCGGTCTTTACCTTCATGGCCTGGATGAAGGGCCGCAACAGCGCCAATCGCATCACACAGGTGGCGTTTTCCGCCGCGGCTGCGGCCGTGGCGATCCAGCTGGGCTTGGGCATCTATACCGTTGTTACGGCGGCGCCCTGGCAGGTGGCGATTCTGCATCAGATTGGCGCAATTGCCGTTTGGGCGTTGATCATACGGGCCCGATTTGCGGCACAATATCCGACGGTCCAGTCGGTCAGGGGGTAAATCATGACAGCTTACGACGACTTGATGGCGTTCGAGCGCCAGACCGGGGCGCTTGCGCAGGTGGCCGGGCGGCTGGGGTGGGATCAGGAGACGGTGATGCCGCGTGGCGCAGCGCATCAGCGGGCCGATGAAAGTGCAGCTATGCAGGCGGTTTTGCATGCACGGCGCACCGACCCGCGCATTGGAGAGTGGCTGGCGGCAATTGATACCGAGACGCTCGACATTGCAGGACAGGCCAATCTGCGGCTGATTAGACGCTCTTATGAGCGCATGTCACGGGTGCCGGAGGCGCTGACCACCAAGCTGGCGCATCTGACCAGTCGGGCGCAAGGGCATTGGGCCGAGGCGCGGGCCGACGAGGATGTGGCTCGGTTCCTGCCTTTGCTGGAAGAGATCGTAGCGCTGAAACGCGAGGAAGGCGCAGCGCTCGCCGAAGGTGGCGATGTTTATGACGCGCTTCTGGATGATTACGAACCCGAAGCCAAAGCCGCCGATCTGCAGACGATGTTCGATGCGATGCGCCCACGGCTGGTGGCCTTGCGGGCGGCGGCGTTGGCCGCCGAGCCACCCAAAGCGCTGACCGGGACGTTTGACGAGCAAGCGCAGATGAAGCTGGCGCGCAAGCTGGCCAAGGCTTTTGGCTATGACATGAGCCGCGGGCGGATCGACAAGGCTGTGCATCCGTTCTCATCCGGATCACATAACGATGTGCGCATTACCACCCGGACCAGTGCCTATGATCCGTTCAATTGTCTGTATTCGACAATCCACGAGGTTGGCCATGCCTGTTACGAGCAGAATATTGCGCAGGAACATGGGTTTACACCACTGGGCTGCGGTGTCTCGATGGGGGTGCATGAAAGCCAGAGCCGGATTTACGAGAATCAGCTGGGGCGTTCACGGGCCTTCACCGGTTGGTTGTTCGGGCAGATGCGGGAGAGCTTTGGCGATTTCGGAGTTGAGAACGAAGACGCGTTTTATGGCGCGGTTAACCGGTTACATTCCGGCTATATCCGGACCGAGGCCGACGAGGTGCAGTACAACCTGCACGTGATGTTGCGGTTCGATCTGGAACGGGCGCTGATTTCCGGCGATCTGGCCGTTGGGGATCTCGAGGTTGCGTGGAACGATCGGTTCGAATCCGATTTCGGTTACGCGGTGGACAAGCCCTCGAATGGCTGTCTGCAGGACGTGCACTGGTCCGTGGGACTGTTTGGCTATTTCCCGACCTACTCCCTGGGCAATGTCTATGCCGGATGCCTGCACCAAGCGCTGCGCCGGGCGGTGCCCAATCTGGATGATGCGCTGGCGCAGGGTGAAACGGCACCAGCCACCGAGTGGCTGGGTGACAAGATACAGGTACATGGCGGATTGTACCGCCCGCGCGAAGTGATTGCACAGGCGGCGGGGACGGAGCCGTCCGAGGGGCCGTTATTGGACTACCTTGAGGCCAAATTTGGGGAGATGTACGATTTGTGACGGTTCGATGCGTAGCGAAGGTGTCACCCTACACAATCGCCATCCGTTCCGCCCGCTGGGGATCGGGGAAGGGACGGTAAAGGCCGAACTCTTCTTCGTGAATTAGAGTGTGCACGGCCCGGTAAAGCGTGGCGATGTCTTCGTCATTGCTTCCCGAGAGGTGAAAAGCGCGGTCCAGTTGGGCCAGGTTTTCCACTTCGATATGCAGGATGAAATCGCGATGCGAATCCGAGGCCAGATTCAGCTTGCGTCGAAACAGGTGCCAGTTCCCGATCGTGCCCTGAGCCTGAAGAAACTCCATCCATTCGGACACCGCATGGGCAAAAGACAATGCCTTGGCGTCGTCCTTGAGGTCGATTGAGCAGGTGTAAAGGTTCATCAAAACAAAAAACCCCGGAGGTTGTTTCCTCCGAGGCTTGCACGATTCTTGTTACAACAAGGTAAAAACGCGTCAGTTTTCTGCACCGTTTTCTTCGTCGTCATCTCCTTGATCGGCGATCCAGGCGACCGAGACCACCACCTCGCCCTTGCCAGTGTCAAACACCTTGACGCCGCCAGCGCTGCGTGAGCGGAAGGAGATGCCGTCGACCGGAACACGGATCGATTGTCCCTTGGACGTGGCAAGCATGATCTGGTCTTCCATCTCGACCGGGAAGGAGGCCACCAACTCGCCGCCGCGCATCGCCTTGTCCATCGCCGCCACACCCATGCCGCCCCGGCCGCGCACGGGGTAGTCAAGGGACGAACTGAGCTTGCCAGCGCCACCCGAGGTGATGGTCAGGATCAGGTTTTCGGCGGCCGACATTTCGGCATAGCGTTCCGGGCTGATGGTGGCATTGGCGTCCGCATCTTCGTCCGAAACCTCGGCATCATCGGCAAGGCCTGCCATGGCGCGGCGCATCTTGAGGTAAGCGGCGCGTTCGTCCGCTTCGGCTTCGAAATGGCGGATCACCGACATTGAGACGACACGGTCCTTGCCCTGAAGCTTGATCCCGCGCACACCCGTGGAATTACGGCCCGCAAAGACCCGCACATCCGTGGTTGGGAAGCGGATCGCGCGGCCTGAATTGGTGACGAGCATAACATCGTCACCTTCTGAACAAATCCTTGCATTTACAAGGCTTACATCACCTTCTTCAGGTAGTTTCATAGCGATTTTTCCGTTGGATTTCACGTTGGTGAAGTCCGACAGACGGTTACGACGCACGTCGCCGGCCGAGGTGGCAAAGACGATCTGCAGGTCGTTCCATTCCTCTTCCGGCACATCGACCGGCATGATCGCGGCGATGGAAACCCCGGTGGGAATGGGCAGGATGTTGACGATGGCCTTGCCCTTGGCGGTGCGCCCACCCATCGGCAGACGCCAGGTCTTGAGCTTGTAGACCATGCCATCGGTGGTGAAGAACAGGAGCTGCGTATGAGTATTGGCCACGAAAAGCGTGGTGACCACGTCTTCTTCTTTGGTGGCCATGCCCGACACGCCCTTGCCACCGCGTTTCTGGGCACGGAAATCGGCCAGCGCGGTGCGCTTGATATAACCGCCCGAGGTCACCGTCACGACCATGTCTTCACGCTCGATCAGGTCCTCGTCATCCATGTCGCCGGACCAGTCGACGATCTCGGTGCGGCGCGGTACGGCAAACTGGCTCTGAACCTCGCGCAGTTCGTTGGCGATGATCTCCATGATGCGTTCGCGCGATCCAAGAATTTCTAAGTATTCCTTGATCTTAACTGCCAATTCTTCAAGTTCGTCAGTGATCGTCTTGACGCCCAATTGGGTCAGACGCTGAAGTTGAAGATCCAGGATCGCACGGGCCTGGCGTTCGCTGAGATTGTAGGTGCCATCCTCGTTCATTTTGTGGGTTGGATCGTCGATCAGGCGGATGTAGTCGGCAATCTCGTGCGCAGGCCAGCGACGCTCCATCAGTTTGGTGCGCGCCTCGGCAGGGGTGCTGGATGCACGGATGGTTGCGACCACCTCGTCGACATTGGTTACGGCAACGGCGAGACCACAGAGAACGTGGCTACGATCGCGCGCTTTGCGTAATTCAAACGCGGTGCGCCGGGCTACAACATCTTCGCGGAAGTCTATGAAATACGTAAGGAATTTGCGCAGCGTCAGGGTTTCCGGACGGCCACCGTTCAGCGCCAGCATGTTGCAGCCAAACGAGGTCTGCATCGGGGTGAAGCGGAACAGCTGGTTCAGAACTACCTCGGCGGTGGCGTCGCGTTTCAATTCGACAACCACACGTACGCCGTTGCGGTCGGATTCGTCCTGAACGTGGGAAATGCCTTCGATCTTCTTGTCGCGCGCCGCTTCTGCGATACGCTCGACCATGACCGATTTGTTCACCTGATAGGGGATCTCATCGACGACAACCGCCCAGCGGTCCTTGCGGATTTCCTCGATATGGGTTTTGGCGCGGATCACCACGCTGCCTCGCCCCTCGAGGTAAGCCTTTCGCGCACCGGCCCGGCCCAGCATGATGGCTCCAGTGGGAAAATCGGGGCCGGGGATGTACTCGATCAGCTGTTCCGTGGTCAGATCAGGGTCGTCGATCAACGCCAGCGTGGCATCACAGACCTCGCCCAGGTTATGGGGCGGAATGTTGGTCGCCATGCCCACGGCAATACCGCCGGCACCATTGACCAGCATGTTGGGGAACCGCGCCGGCAGGACGGTGGGTTCCTTTTCCTTGCCGTCGTAGTTGTCCTGGAAATCGACCGTGTCCTTGTCGAGGTCCGACAACAGCGCAGTGGCGGATTTATCGAGCCGAGACTCGGTATAGCGCATCGCCGCCGGGTTATCGCCGTCCATCGAGCCGAAATTGCCCTGACCGTCGATCAGGGGCAGGGACATCGAGAAATCCTGTGCCATTCGCACCAGCGCGTCATAGATCGCGCTGTCACCATGCGGGTGATACGAGCCCATCACATCACCCACCGATTTGGCCGACTTGCGATAGCTCTTGTCGTGGGTATAGCCGCCTTCCTGCATGGCGTAGAGAATGCGTCTGTGCACCGGTTTGAGCCCGTCGCGCAGGTCCGGAATCGCCCGGCTGACGATCACGCTCATCGCATAGTCGAGATAGCTCGATTTCATCTCGTCAGTGATCGAGATCGTCGGGCCGTCATACACCGGACGTTCAGGCGTATTTTCTTCTTCGTTTTCAGGTGTTTCTGGCGTGTCGCTCACGTGAGGTGCCTGTTCGCTGTCATGTTCTATATTTTGTTGCCTGATCTATATCAGAGACAGCATGTTGCGCGCAATGGTGCGCGCGCCTGGCGGGGCCTTTTTCACAACGAAATCGGTGCAATAATCCGCCGCGAATTTGTGACTGTGCTCCGAGGGGATGCGCAACTCCAAATTCACGACGGATCGGGTAGTGGATACCGGGCGGCATCGTGATGGGATCAGGGAATGATCCGCGTGTATTTCACACCTTCCAGCGTGGCGCCCAGATGCAGGCCAGCCTGACCGAAGATGACCGCCAGAACCGGCGAGGTCGTGGTGGTGGTCTCGACCCGAATGTTGCCGCCTTGGTCCTTGACCACGTATTCCACATCCGCACCTGCGGCCCATCCCTGGGAACGGCGGAACTTCATCAGCGCCTCGTTGGTCATGAAAAAGAGCACGTGAGCATATTGCTGGGCGCCGATTTGGAGGCCAAAGCTGCCTTTGGTGGCCGAGTAGTAGTCCACCGTAACGCCGTCTACGCGCAGCGCGCCGCGGCCATAGCCGCCGCCAAAACCGAAACCGGCTTCGGTGATCAACGGCATGACCAGCATGCCGTGGGACTTCTGGCTCAATTCGACCGTGGAAGGATATTTGGTATGTAGATAGTTCAGTGTCTGATTGACGCGGGCGTCGATCTTGGCGCCGCCGTTCGAGCCGACGCCGTTACCGCATGCGCTCAGGCCGCCCGTACCGGCTGCCGCGAGAGAAAGCGCGAAGCCGCGCCGTGTGAAGGATGTCATGGTTTTGCCTGTCTCTTTGCCTGACTGCTTGTGATCCGGGTTTCCCGGTTATTGCGTGCACTATAGGGCGATGCGAGGCGGCTGTCACTATCTTGCGAACGCACTGGCGGATTACTGCAACTGTCGCCCTAACCGTCGGTTTCGCCCATGATCTCCAGCCTTGATGCATCTCACGGCAGACCAGGGGGGCCTCGGCTAGAATTGGCTGTGAGCGTGGTGCATCGGAGGAGGTGCAAGGGAAATGAAACTGTCTTCTCATTGGTCAGGACGCATTCTGGCCATTTCGTTGCTGCTCCCTGCGGCATTGAGCGCCGAAACCTTGCGGCACAACACGGACGAATTGATGACAGCAACCGTTCAGGTACCGAGTTCCTGCAAAATGATGACGGATCGCAAATTGACCAACAAGGAAATGAAGACCTGTCAATTCGTGCTGAAGGATGGCGCGCAAAGAGGCGTTTCGTTGGAAGTCGTTTCATATGATAAGTCGGCGGTTCTGAAGCAGTTCGGAGTGAAGGAACGCACGTTTGCCGGAAATCCTGATGGGTATCTCCGCGCCATTCTGAGGGCTATCGAAAAACGCGCGATAAGCATTGAAACAGCCCCCGGACAAAAGATCGTTCTGGCGAAATCAGGGATCAACGCGTCCTACGCCAAATCCAAGGGGATGACCGCGTGTTTGTCCTATGACTTTGATTTCACCGGGCCGGTTCTGGGCAAGACGGGCAGGCTGGACAACACGGGTGTCAGGTGCTTTTTGCTGCACGGCAAATCAAACACGATGACCGGTGTCCGGATCGAATACAAAAGCTTTCACTTCGACAAGTTGCAGAGACGGTCAGCAGGTTTTGAACGGGATGCGAAAAAAGTCATGCAAAGTCTGAAGGTAAGAGCCCGGAAATGACGGCAATTGTCCGACTTCCCTAGGCGCGCGACGGTGATCGCGCGCTCTGCAGCTACTTGGTGACACTGCCTTTTGCTATGCCAGTGCGCGCGCCACGGCGGGGGCGAAATAGGTCAGAATGCCGTCACAGCCAGCGCGTTTGAAGCACATCAACGATTCCACCATCGCCGTGTCGCCGTCGATCCAGCCATTCCCCGCAGCAGCCATGATCATCGCGTATTCACCGCTGACCTGATAAGCAAATGTTGGGGCGCCGAACGTGTCCTTCACCCGGCGGCAGATATCGAGATAGGGCATGCCAGGCTTGATCATCACCATGTCGGCCCCTTCGCGCAGGTCGCGCTCGATCAGGCGCAGGGCCTCGTCGGAATTGGCCGGGTTCATCTGGTAGCTCTTCTTGTCGCCCTTGAGCGCCCCCGACGCGCCGACCGCATCGCGGAACGGGCCATAGAAGGCTGATGCGTATTTCGCCGCATAAGACAGGATCATCGTGTTGGTGAAGCCCTTGTCCTCGAGCGCGTCGCGGATTGCGCCGATCCGGCCATCCATCATGTCGCTGGGTCCGATGATATCGACACCGGCCTCGGCCTGGACCACAGCCTGTTTAACGAGCGCGTCGACGGTTTCGTCATTGACGATCTCGCCATCGACAACAAACCCGTCATGGCCAAGCGCATTGTAAGGGTCCAAGGCCACGTCCGACATGATTGCGATATCGGGCGCCGCGGTCTTGATGGCGCGGGTGGCGCGGTTCGAAAGATTCTCCGGATTCCAGGCTTCTTCACAGGTTTCGGTCTTGAGCGACGGGTCGGTATAGGGAAACAGGCAGATCGCCGGGATACCCAGATCTTGGGCTTCTTTGGCAGCTTCGGCAATCCGGTCGACCGAGCGGCGCTTGACCCCGGGCATCGACGGCACGTCCTGTTCGACCCCATCGCCATCGCAAATGAAGACCGGCCAGATCAGGTCATTCACCGAAAGCTCGTTTTCCTGCACCAGGGCGCGAACGGCTTCCGATTGGCGGGTGCGGCGCAGCCGGGTAAGGGGGTAGGGGGCCTGAACGGGACGCATGGGGTTTCCTCACGTGATCGGATGTTGATCTGACCCGCGAGGGATGGCATGGATACCCACTCCGCTTCAAGGGTAGGAATTGCCGCAAAGCGGCGTTATGACAGCAGCCAGAACGCAGGCAAGTGACCGAGGACCACCGGATTGGACTGGTACGATTCCGTATTCACGTTGATCGACATGCGCAGTTTCTCGAACCTTTGGTTCTGGATTGCGCTTGCCGTGGTGTGGTCGACGGCCTCGCACTGGGTGCTGGGGGTGCCGTGGGACATGGTGCTGCGTGCTCGGCGTGAAGGCGGCCAATACGAGGCCGACCTCGAAGACCTGATCCGCATCTATACCAACCGCCTGCTCTATATCGCACGGATTTCCGGTCTGTGGCTTTTGGGTTTTGCCTGCTTTTTCCTGACGCTTCTGGCCGGGCTTGGGTTCTTTTATGCCTTCGAATTCGGCCAGGCGGTGTTCTTGTTGGCCTTTCCGATGACCCTGGTTGGCGCGCTCAGCCTGAATACGGCGCGTCTGATCCAGGAAAATGAAGAGGTTGGTGAGGCGCTTTACCGTCGCCTGCTCAAGCATCGGATCATAACCCAGGTGATCGGCATGATCTCGATTTTCATCACCGCGCTCTGGGGAATGTTCCAAAATCTCAACATTGGCCCGTTTGGCTGATCTCCCGTGGGGACCGAGCGACATATCACGCTGGGCGGTGCGCCCGAGGGGTTTGATGCCAGCTTAATTCTGCGCGAGATGCAGACCCATGGTGCGGTCTGCCACGTGTCGCGTGATGACAAACGCATGGCGGCGACCGAAGCAGCGCTGCGCTTCTTTGCCCCCGATGCGGCGGTGATCCGCTTCCCCGGCTGGGATTGCCTGCCTTATGACCGCGTCAGTCCACACGCCGATATTTCCGCCGCCAGGATGGCGACGCTGGCGGGGCTGGCGGCCGGGGCGATGCCAAAACGCTTCGTCCTGCTGACCACCCTGAATGCGGCAACGCAATACCTGCCCGCGCGTGAGGTGCTGCGCGGGGCGGCCTTTGTCGCCCATGTCGGCAATCGGATTGACGAAGGTGCCTTGCGCGATTTCCTGGTGCGGATGGGGTTCTCGCAATCGCCCACGGTGATGGAGCCCGGCGACTATGCCATTCGCGGCGGCATCATCGATATCTACCCGCCAGGCGACGCGGGCCCGGTGCGGCTGGACCTGTTCGGCGATATCCTGGATGGTGCACGCCGGTTCGATCCAATCAGCCAGCGCACCACCGAGAAACTCGACAAGGTGGAACTGTCCCCGGTCAGCGAGGTGATCCTCGATGATCCTGCAATCCTGCGCTTCCGACAGAACTACCGCATCGAGTTCGGCGCGGCCGGCACCGATGATCCGCTTTACGAAGCGGTCACGGCGGGGCGCAAACATGCCGGGATCGAGCATTGGTTGCCGTTTTTCCACGACAGGCTGGAAACCCTGTTCGATTTCCTGCCCGAGGCAGCGATAACGCTGGATGAATCCCTGACGCCGCAACGGTTGGCGCGGTGGGACAGCGTTGCTGATCAATATGAAACCCGCGCGCTTGCGCTTAAGGAAAAGTCGCGGCTCGATACGGTTTATAAACCAGTTCCGGCTGAGCAATTGTATTTGGACGATGCGGCGTGGGAGCGGGCGATTCATGGTCACCGAATGGTGCAGTTGCATTCCCTGCCGCAGGCCTCGGGCCCCGGGGTGGCCGATGCGGGTGGACGGATTGGGCGCAGTTTTGCACCTGAACGACAAATTGAAAACATCAATCTTTTCAGTGCTCTGAAAGATCATATTGAAGCACGTATGGCCGAAGGTCCGGTGCTGCTTGCGTCCTATTCCCAAGGGGCACGCGAGCGGATCGAGGGACTTCTGGAAGACGAGGGCCTGATTGGCGCGGTGACGTTGCGCGACATGGGCGGGTTGCACAAACGCGGGTTGCACTTGGCGGTCTGGCCGCTGGAGGCCGGGTTCGTCGCACCTTGGGGTGATGGGCAACTGACGGTAATTGCCGAGCAGGACGTGCTGGGCGATCGGTTAATCCGCGCGCCGCGCAAGAAACGCCGGGCCGAGAATTTTCTGACCGAAACGCAATCCCTGTCGCCGGGCGACCTTGTGGTGCACGTGGATCACGGAATTGGCCGCTACATGGGACTGGAGGTTGTCACGGCTGCCGGAGCGGCCCACGAGTGCCTGATGCTTGAATACGCCGAGGCATCAAAGCTTTACCTTCCGGTCGAGAATATTGAGCTGCTCAGCAAATACGGCCATGACGAGGGGCTGCTTGACCGGCTGGGCGGTGGCGCATGGCAGGCCAAGAAGGCCAAGCTAAAAGAACGTATCCGCGAGATGGCCGAGCGGCTGATCCGCGTGGCGGCCGAACGTGAGCTGCGCAAGGCCCCGCCGCTTGAGGCGCAGCACCACGCCTGGGAGGAATTCGCGGCGCGCTTCCCTTATGAGGAAACCGACGATCAACTCAAGGCGATCGAGGATGTACTCGATGACCTGATCGCAGGCCGGCCGATGGACCGGCTGGTTTGTGGTGACGTGGGCTTTGGCAAGACCGAGGTGGCAATGCGCGCCGCCTTTGTCGCTGCCATGTCCGGTGTGCAGGTGGCGGTGATTGCGCCGACCACCCTTTTGGCGCGCCAGCACCACAAGAGTTTTTCGGAGAGGTTTCGGGGATTTCCGATCAATATCAGACCCTTGTCACGCTTCGTTAGTGCGCGCGACGCGAACCTGACTCGCGATGGTCTGACTAGGGGAACCGTCGACATTGTGGTCGGAACCCACGCGCTATTGGCCAAGAATATTCGCTTCAAGGATCTGGGCCTGTTGATTGTGGACGAGGAACAGCATTTCGGCGTTGCCCACAAGGAGCGGCTGAAATCCTTGAAATCGGATGTGCACGTGTTGACGCTCACGGCCACGCCGATCCCGCGAACCCTGCAATTGTCGCTGTCGGGTGTGCGGGACTTGTCCATCATCGGCACGCCGCCCGTCGACCGGCTGGCGATCCGCACCTATGTCAGCGAGTTCGACGCCATCACCATCCGGGAAGGGCTGCTGCGTGAACATTACCGCGGCGGGCAGAGTTTTTACGTGGTGCCGCGCATTTCCGACCTGCCCGAGATCGAGGCGTTCCTGCGCGAGCAGGTGCCCGAGGTCACCTACGTCATCGCTCATGGGCAGATGGCAGCGGGTGAACTCGATGAGCGGATGAATGCCTTTTACGACGGTAAATACGATGTGCTTCTGGCAACAACCATCGTCGAGTCCGGCCTTGATATTCCCACCGCCAACACGATGGTTGTGCATCGCGCCGACATGTTTGGACTTTCGCAGCTCTATCAGATTCGTGGACGCGTGGGGCGTTCGAAAACAAGGGCTTATGCCTATCTGACCACCAAGACGCGCGCGCGGCTGACACCTGCAGCAGAGAAGCGTCTCAGGGTTTTGGGATCGCTTGATACGTTGGGAGCAGGGTTTACGCTGGCCAGCCAGGACCTCGATATTCGCGGCGCAGGCAACCTGTTGGGCGAAGAACAATCCGGGCAGATGCGCGACGTGGGCTACGAGCTTTACCAGCAGATGTTGGAAGAAGCGATTGCCAAGATCCGTTCAGGTGAGATGGAAGGCCTGACCGAGACCGACGAGCATTGGGCGCCACAGATCAATCTGGGGGTACCGGTTTTGATCCCCGATACATATGTGCCTGACCTTGACGTTCGCCTGGGATTGTATCGCCGTCTCAGTGGTTTGCATAACAAAGTTGAACTGGAAGGATTCGCGGCGGAATTGATCGACCGGTTCGGTAAGCTGCCGCGAGAGGTCAACACGCTTCTGTTGATCGTGCGGATCAAGGAGATGTGCAAGAAGGCCGGCATCGCCAAGCTCGATGGTGGCCCGCGCGGGGCGACGATCCAATTCCACAATGACAAGTTCGCGTCACCTCAGGGGCTTGTCGAGTTCATCCAGGATCAGCGTGGGCTGGCCAAGGTCCGCGACAACAAGATCGTCATTCGCCGCGATTGGAAGAACGACAGTGACAAGATCAAGGGTGCCTATGCCATTGCCCGTGATCTGGCGGCCAAGGTCGTGGCCGAGAAGAAGAAGGCGAAATAGCTCTTTCGCCCTGACAGGCAACTTCGGTGAAATGAGGATGAATCGTACATTTTTATAGGGGGTTACCGATTGGAATTGAACCAGCCAAACGCGTGCGGCTTCAACCAGTTCCACAACCCCGGCGCACCGTTTTCGATTTTGCTGCCAACCCGGGCCTCGAAGGTTTCGTAGTCAGTACCATAGTCCACCCATGAACCACCGCCGGAGGCGAGGTTCTGATTGGGCGGTTGGAATCGGTCGAGCGATTTTGCGAATTGCGCGTCTGGGCTTTCGTTTGCTTCGAATTCATCCCAAAGGGCGCGGAATGCTGCAGCCTGATCTATTGGCAGAAGGCCGAAGATGCGTTTGGCGGCGGCGTCTTCCTTGGCTGTCATTTCAGCGGGGTCATGGTCGCCAAAGATGGGAGCATCGCCGGCGTCGATTTCGACGAGATCATGCAAGAGCAGCATCCGAATCACGCGGCTGATGTTCACATCCTCGGGTGCGTGTTCACCCAGTGTCATGGCATAGAGAGCGATGTGCCAACTGTGTTCGCCCGAGTTTTCGTACCGAGAGCCATCGCAGAGTGTGGTGCCGCGAATGACGGATTTCAGACGGCAGGCCTCGTTGAGAAAGGCCATCTGGGCGGTGAGACGGTCACTCATCGGTTGACCCCGGCAAGATCCAATAAGGCGACAGCACGATATGCTGTCGCGGCATTGCTCATTGTCCGGAACCTGATTTTTTCAGCTCAGCCGCCAAAGATTTGACCTTGTCCTTGAGAAACTCGCCCGCCGCCTTGCCGGCCATGCGGACGCGAACCTCGGTAAGGTAAGCCTCTTCCAGGGTCTGCGACGAGGCGCCAAGCACCTTGGCGACCTCGTAGTGCAGACGGTCCTCGCCGGTTTTCTCCATGATAGCCACGGTCTTGTCGGCCAAGTCCGAGGCGATCTTTTCGGCGGTTCCTGACATTAGCGGGTGTTCTCCGTCAGCCGCCGTTTCACATAGTCCGTCACCGTGCCAGTCAGCGTGTCCATGTGATCATTTTCAAAGAAATGCCCGGCGCCTTCGACTTCCGTGTGGGTGATAGTGATGCCTTTTTGTTCGTGCAGCTTGTTGACCAGCGCGGTGGTGTCGGCAGGCGGTGCGACGCGGTCGGCGGTGCCGTTGATCACCAGACCCGAGGACGGGCAGGGCGCCAGGAACGAGAAGTCATACATGTTGGCCGGCGGCGCAACCGAGATGAAACCGGTGATTTCCGGGCGGCGCATCAGAAGCTGCATGCCGATCCAGGCGCCAAATGAGAAACCCGCGACCCAGCAATGCTTCGAGTTCTGGTTCATCGACTGCAGGTAATCGAGCGCCGAGGCGGCGTCAGAGAGTTCGCCCACGCCCTGATCATATTCGCCCTGCGACCGGCCCACACCACGGAAATTGAACCGCAGAACGGTGAAGCCCATGTTGTAGAAGGTATAGTGCAGGTTGTAGACCACCTTGTTGTTCATCGTACCGCCGAATTGCGGGTGCGGATGCAAAACGATGGCAATCGGTGCGTCTTTTTCGGGTTGCGGGTGGTAGCGGCCTTCGAGGCGGCCTTCGGGTCCGGGAAAAATCACCTCGGGCATGGGCTGATGTCGTCTCCTCGCGGGTTGGCCGAGTTATTCTTGACGAATTTTATCGGACACTTTAGAACAATTCCAAACTGCCCCCGACACCGGGTGCGGTGCGGGTCAGCCCATTCGAGATAGTGGAGTGCCCGCGCAAGGTCAATGAATTCCCAAGGATTTTGGGTGTTTGCGTCACCTCAAGGGAGAGGAAAGCATGAAATTGAGCACCAAGGGGCGCTACGCGATGGTGGCCCTGACCGATATCGCGCTTCAACCCGAAGGCACACTGGTCACGTTGGGCGAGGTGTCCAAGCGCGAAGATATTTCTCTGCCGTATCTTGAGCAGCTTTTTGTCAAGCTGCGCCGGGCGGGGTTGGTGGACTCGGTTCGGGGACCGGGGGGCGGCTACAGGCTGGCCCGGCCAACCAGTGAAATCCGGGTGGTCGACGTGCTGGCAGCGGTCGATGAGACGGTGGACGCAATGCACAAGGGCGCAGGCGCTTCGGGCGGCATGTCCGGCAGCCAGGCGCAATCCCTGACCAATCGGTTGTGGGAGGGGCTGAGCGCGCATGTCTATGTCTATCTGCATCAGGCGCGTCTGTCGGACGTGATCGAGAACACGCTGGCGCCCTGTCCGGCGGTGCCCGGAATCTTTGCCGTGGTCGATGAGGACGAGGACGGGAATTGAGTATTTTTGCAAAGAAAGAGAGCCGGGGGCGGTTGTGAAATGACCCGGGTTTATCTGGATCATAACGCGACAACGCCTTTGCGCCCCGAGGCGCGGGCGGCGATGATTGCTGCCATGGATGTGGTTGGCAACCCGTCGAGCGTGCATGCCGAGGGGCGCGCGGCCAAGGCATTGGTTGAGACGGCGCGGGGCAAGGTGGCCCGAGCAATTGGGGCTGATGGAGCCGAGATCGTGTTCTGTGCCAGTGCGACGGAAGCGGCGGCGCTGGCGTTGAAAGGGCGTGGTTTTCACGGCGCTGCGGTTGAGCATGACGCCGTAAGTAATTGGATTGAAGTTGATTTGCCGGTTGACCCGGAAGGTGCTGTTAGGCCGGACAATCCGGCAAACAGTACCCTGCAGCTTGCCAATTCTGAAACCGGTGTGATCCAGAATCTACCTGAGGGGCTGGCCGTGTCGGATGTGACCCAAGCCTTCGGTAAAATCGGTGTCGAATTTCTGCGCTCTGGTTCGGTGATGGCTTTAGTCTCGGCCCACAAGCTGGGTGGTCCCAAGGGTATTGGCGCTCTTGTTCTGCGAAGGGGCAGCGACCTCAACCCTATCCTGAAAGGTGGCGGGCAGGAGATGGGCCGCCGGGCAGGCACCGAGAATGTGATTGGGATTGCCGGGTTTGGCGCGGCGGCCGAGGCAGCGGCGCGGGATGTGGCGGAAGGTCGCTGGGAAGAAGTGGCTGAATTTAGAAATATTCTAGAATCATCTATTGCGGATATTTCTAATAAGACTATTTTTGTCGGGAACTCTGCAGGGCGACTCCCCAACACCTCGTGTTATGCCACACCGGGATGGAAGGGCGAGACGCAAGTGATGCAGATGGACCTGGCCGGTTTCGCGATTTCCGCGGGGTCGGCCTGTTCCTCAGGCAAGGTGAAATCGAGCCGGGTTCTGAGGGCGATGGGATATGACGAGGTTACGGCGGCAAGCGCGGTTCGCGTGTCGCTGGGTCTTGAGACAACGAGAGATGAAGTGTTGGCCTTTGCCGAGGCATGGGGCCGAGCCTACGAGAAATTCAACGCCAGACGGGCGTGAGCGAACAGGACGGAAGGGTTTGACAATGTCGGACGAGGTACAGGTCAAGGAAGGTGTCGAGGAGGAAACCGTCGAGGCGGTGCGTTCGCTTGGCGAAAAGTACAAATACGGCTGGGAAACCGAGATCGAGATGGAATACGCCCCCAAGGGTGTGTCCCCTGATATCGTCAAGCTGATTTCCGACAAGAATGACGAGCCGGAATGGATGACCGAATGGCGCCTTGCCGCGTTCGAACGCTGGCAGCAGATGGAGGAACCCACCTGGGCGATGGTGGATTACCCCGAGATCGACTTCCAGGACATCTATTACTATGCCCGCCCCAAGAGCATGGAAGAAAAGCCCAAGTCGCTCGACGAGGTCGATCCCAAGCTGCTGGCGACCTATGAAAAGCTGGGCATTCCACTGAAGGAGCAGATGATCCTGGCCGGTGTCGAAGGCGCCGATGAAGCCCCTGCCGAAGGTCGCAAGGTAGCTGTGGACGCAGTGTTTGATTCCGTTTCCGTGGGCACGACATTCCAGGAGGAACTATCCAAGGCAGGCGTGATCTTCTGCTCGATTAGCGAAGCCATTCGTGAGCATCCCGAACTGGTCAAGAAATACCTCGGCTCTGTGGTGCCGGTGTCGGACAATTTCTATGCGACGCTGAACTCGGCTGTCTTTTCAGATGGGTCGTTCGTTTACGTGCCGCCGGGGGTGCGCTGCCCGATGGAGCTGAGCACCTATTTCCGGATCAACGCCGAGAATACGGGGCAGTTTGAACGTACGCTGATCATTGCCGACAAGGGCTCCTATGTCTCCTATCTGGAAGGCTGCACCGCACCGCAGCGCGACACCGCGCAGTTGCACGCCGCTGTGGTTGAGATCATCATCGAGGAAGATGCCGAGGTAAAGTACTCGACCGTGCAGAACTGGTTCCCGGGCGACGAGAACGGCAAGGGCGGGATCTACAACTTCGTGACCAAACGCGCCGATTGCCGGGGCGACCGGGCCAAGGTGATGTGGACGCAGGTCGAGACCGGTTCCGCGGTGACCTGGAAATACCCCAGCTGCATTTTGCGCGGCGACGAAAGCCAGGGCGAGTTCTATTCCATCGCCATTGCCAATAACCACCAGCAGGCCGATACCGGCACCAAGATGGTCCATCTGGGCAAGAACACCAAGTCGCGGATCGTCAGCAAAGGCATCAGCGCGGGTGTGGCCCAGAACACCTATCGCGGGCTGGTTTCGATGCATCCGAAAGCCAAGGAAAGCCGCAACTATACCCAGTGCGACAGCCTGTTGATTGGCGACAAATGCGGGGCGCATACGGTGCCGTATATCGAGGTCAAGAATAACTCGTCCCGCGTAGAACACGAGGCGACAACCTCCAAGGTCGACGACGAGCAGATGTTCTATTGCCGTCAGCGCGGCATGGACGAGGAAGAGGCCGTGGCCCTGATCGTCAACGGCTTTGCCAAGGAGGTGCTGCAGGCATTGCCGATGGAATTTGCCATGGAAGCGCAACAGCTTGTGGCGATTTCGCTGGAAGGTTCGGTCGGTTAATCCGACGGTTCGAAAAGGGTAAGGCAATGGCCAAGATC
Organism: Aliisedimentitalea sp. MJ-SS2; assembly: GCF_032586155.1. Lineage (NCBI taxonomy): Bacteria > Pseudomonadati > Pseudomonadota > Alphaproteobacteria > Rhodobacterales > Roseobacteraceae > Aliisedimentitalea > Aliisedimentitalea sp. MJ-SS2. The sequence goes on along the minus strand of NZ_JAWHTC010000001.1, from coordinate 1,245,061 downwards.
GCAACCGACGGGAAGCACACCGCGCTTCTGCTCAGGGTATTGGAGCCCGAGCGGAAGATGGTGATTGCCGATGTCGGAGCGCGCATCATGAACCAGACCCCACCCTATGAGCCCTTGCGACAGGCTGGGGCCTGCGAATTGGTCGGGTTCGAACCCAACGAAGAGGCGTATGACGCGCTTGTCGCGGCCAATATGCCCAATTCAACCTACTACAACGTGGCAATTGGCAAACCGGGCAAGGCGACGTTTTACAACCACCCGATCGGCTCGATCTCGTCTCTCTACCCGATTGCCGAGCGCGCGGCGCGGTTCCTGGGCAAGTTCCACTGGATCAACCGTCCCGAGTTGGAGGAAATCCCGCTGACGCTGACGGGCCTTGACAAGGTCAAGGGCCTGGACCGGATCGATGTGCTCAAGATTGACATCCAGGGCGGTGAATACGAGGCGATTAAGTCAGGTAAGAAGGTTCTGTCCGAAGCCGTGGTGATTATCCCCGAAGTCGGGTTCTACCCGATGTATGACGGCGCGCCGCAATGGCGGGACGTGGACGCGCTCTTGCACAAGATGGGGTTTGTTCTGCACAAGATCACCGCGCTGCATCACGCGCAGGTGCGCAACCCGCTGCGCAAACAGTTTGCGCCGAAATCTCATAACAGCCAGCTGGTGGATGGCGATGTGATCTATGTTCGAGCGGCCGATCAACTTGATACGCTGAGCGATGTGCAACTGATGCACTTGGCCCTGGCCGCCGATACGATGTTCCAGAGCTTCGACTTGGTGTTGGCCTGCCTGGGTGAGTTGGCCGAGCGCAATGTCGTCGGCGATGGTATCCCGACCCGCTATTTCCGCACGCTGCCGGATACTTTGAAGCTGATGGAGGCCGCACAATGACAGGTGAAACAGCACGCATTGAGCCGCGGCAATACGATGTCATCGAATTGGTCAAAGATGTTGCCAACCTCGGCATGAAGATCCCCGCAGGGGCGCAGGGGCGGATTGTCGAGCTGCGCGGCACACCGGTCGAAAGCGTCATGGTTGAGTTCGACTATGACCAATTCGGAGATGCTTTCCTGGTCGAGCTGGACTTGTCGCTGTTCAAGCACATCCGGCACGCAACCGTGGCCGCGCCTCCGATGAGTCGTGGTCAGACGATTCTGTCATGGTTTCCTTTCGTACTGCCTGCGCTTGGCGGTCTGGCCGGCATTGGCCTGGTCCAGGGGTTCCCCATGGCACAGATCAACCCGATGTACGCTGTCGGTGGCGGCATCCTGGCGGGGTTCGCGATTGCCCGGCTTTTCAGCAGGATGATCAAAGACTGATGCAAACTGTTTGTGTGTCATATCCTGCCGGGCAAAACTGCTCGTTAACGACCGGGTTTTTCATCCTTTCGTCAAGCGATTGCCGCATTCTGCCTCTAGACCCTGCTTGGGGGACCCGCTGGGGAGTGGATGCTTGTAATGGCCACATCGGCACAGGGACATTCGGAGTTTGCGGCGCGCATCCATCGCATCGAGGCCCGGGGAACCGGCATTACCGAGATGCTGACCGGAGACGAGCGGCAGATCATCGGCGCCCGGAAAGCGCTTCGTCAGGCCAAAGGGACCTGCACCGGTTGGGTGGTGAAAACGCCCCTGGCACTGGCGGTTGGGGCCCTCTCGTTTGTCGCAGCCAAGTTCACCACGTTCAGCATCGGAGAGATTCCCGAGGAATTCTCGCATCCAGACTATATCCTGGGTGGCGAGGTGATGCTGGCCCTGGCGTTGATCTTCACCTGCCGGCTGTTCTTCAGTCTCAGCCACAAGACGCACATGGTGCTAAGCCTTGCCGGGTTGGTGGCAATGCTGGGCCTGATGCACAACCTTGTGCATCTGGAACCCGATTTATGGGCGCAGGTGTTTTCCTACGACTGGGTCGCCAATGTTCTTGCCAGCACGAAACCCAATACGGCGCAGTTCCGCGACATGGTGTTTACGCTGGGCTGATCGCTCGAAACTCAAACACAAATTCGAAAACTCCGTGCAGGGTGCCGCCATCGGGTCGCGCCCGTGCACGCGTTACATGAAAGGGAACGCGACATGATGGAAATCAAGGGCCTGAAGGTCAAACTGGAAGATGAGGACAAACAAATCCTCAAAGGTGTCGATCTGACAATCGAGCCCGGCAAGGTTCATGCGATCATGGGTCCGAACGGGTCGGGTAAATCGACGCTCAGCTATGTTCTGTCTGGCCGTGACGGCTACGAGGTGAACGGCGGTTCGGCCACGCTCGATGGCGAGGACCTGCTGGAGCTGGAGGCCGAGGAACGCGCAGCGATGGGCCTGTTCCTTGCCTTTCAATACCCGGTGGAAATTCCCGGCGTTGGCAACATGACCTTCTTGCGCACCGCGGTGAACGCCCAACGTAAGGCACGCGGCGAAGAAGAGATGAGCGCAACCGAGTTCCTCAAGGTGATCCGTGCCAAGGCCAAGACGCTGAAGATCGACGCTGACATGCTGAAACGCCCGGTCAACGTGGGGTTCTCGGGCGGTGAGAAAAAGCGCAACGAGATCCTGCAGATGGCGATGCTGGAACCTAAAATGTGCATCCTAGACGAGACCGACTCGGGGTTGGACGTGGATGCGATGAAACTGGTGTCGGAAGGCGTGAACGCGCTGCGTTCGCCCGAGCGCGGGTTCCTTGTGATCACCCACTACCAGCGCCTGCTCGATCACATCAAACCGGACGTGGTGCATATCATGGCCGATGGCCGCATCGTCAAAACCGGCGGTCCCGAGCTGGCGCTGGAAGTGGAACATAACGGCTATGCCGACATCCTGGCCGAGGTGGCGTAATGAACGCGATTCGCAAGGCAAAACAAGAGGCTGCGGCAACGCGGCTTGATGGGGCGTCGCTGCCCGCAGGGGGTGCGTGGATCACGACGGCGCGCGAGGACGCACTGGCCCGACTGCGTGACATGGGCCTGCCCGGACGGCGTGACGAGTATTGGAAGTACACCCGGCCAGACACCCTGACGCAGGCGGATGCGCCAAAGGCGGCGGTGTTCGATCACGATGAAGCCCCGGTCTTTGATGAGATCGACCGGCTCAAGGTGGTTTTTGTCGATGGCGTGTTTGATGCCGACGCGTCGGACCCGCTTGAGATAGCTGGGATCGAAATCGAGCGTCTTGGCGACGCTGGCGCCAAGGATATCCACTGGGCCAAAGACCTCTACGGCACGCTGGAAACCGCCGGTCAGACCCCGGTAGACCGCCCGCTGGCAGTGTTAAACACAGCACTGGCGGCGGATGGTGCGGTGATCCGCGTCACCGGGCAGGCGGCAAAGCCCGTTAGCCTGGTCTATCTGCACCGGTCCGACAACTCGGACGCGGTGATGCATCACCTGGTCAAGCTGGAAGAGGGCGCTGAACTGACACTCCTGGAAAACGGTCCCGGCGCGGCACGCCTTAATACCGTTCTGGAAGTGGACGTGGCTGACAATGCTGCGTTCCACCATGTCCGGGCCCAGGGCCGCGATCATGAACGCCGCGCCGCCACGCATATCTTTGCCCGGCTGGGCCAGGAGAGCACGTTCAAAAGCTTCACGCTGACCGTCAACGGGATGCTGACACGCAATGAATGTGTGATTGAGCTGACCGGCGATGATGCGGTGGCCCATGTCGCAGGTGCCTGCCTTGGAGATGGTGATTTCCACCACGACGACACCGTGTTTATCACCCATGACGCGCTGGCCTGCGAAAGCCGACAGGTGTTCAAGAAAGTACTGCGCAACGGGGCGACCGGTGTGTTTCAGGGCAAAATCTTGGTCAAACCGGACGCCCAGAAGACAGATGGCTACCAGAAGTCGCAATCGCTGCTTCTGGATGACGACAGTCAGTTCCTCGCCAAGCCTGAGCTGGAAATCTATGCCGATGACGTGGCCTGTTCACACGGCTCGACCAGCGGTGCGATCGACGAGGAGGCAATGTTCTACCTGCGTTCGCGCGGAGTGCCGACAAACGACGCAACCGACCTTCTGACTCTTGCCTTCCTTGCCGAAGCGGTGGATGAGATCGAAGACGAACGCATGCGTGACGAGATCGTCGGTCGGCTGGAAGGCTGGTTGGCGCGGCACCGTCGCGACTAGGCAGGAAGGGAAGGGGCAACTGACGATGTCGATCGTAGCCGATATCGCCGCGACCTACCGCGGCCCGCGCCGGGTGATCCGACGGATTCTCGACGCGGGCGTGCGCGAGGATAGGGCGCTGATCACCTTGATGGTGGGCTGTATCGTTGTCTTCGTTGCACAATGGCCGCGCCTGTCGCGTGAGGCCCATCTGAACGGTGAAGAGCTGAACGTGAATCTGGGCGCGACGCTGTTTGCCTGGCTTCTGATTATGCCGCTGGTGTTTTACACTCTAGCGCTGATCAGCCATTTCATCAGTCGCGCTCTTGGCGGTCACGGCACGCCCTATGGCGCGCGGATTGCGTTGTTCTGGGCTTTGCTGGCAACCGGGCCAGTGATGCTGCTTTGGGGGTTGATGGCCGGGTTTGCCGGTCCCGGGCCGGGCCTGACACTGGTTGGAGTGATCTGGTTGGCGGCCTTTCTCTGGTTCTGGCTCTCGGGTCTGATCGAGGCGAGGCATTAACATGAATATCGATTGGCAAGCCCTTGTCAAAATGACACTTTTCAGCCCCAAGGAGGCGGCTGGTCAGATCATGACCCTACGTCATGGTTTGTCCAACGAAACCCTGTGGAGCGCTGTGGTTCTCGCGGCTGTGCTTAATGCGCTGCTGATTTCGCTGGGCCTGCAACTTGTGCCGCCGACTCCGGAACAGATCGCCATCACCCCGCCGATCTTCTTCAAGCCAGGGATGCTGGCGGTTCTGGGTACCGGGGTGTTCGTGCTAATCATTTTCGTGCTGTTCTGGGCCGGTCGCGCGCTTGGCGGCAACGGGCGCCTGCATGACATGCTGGCCACATTTACTTGGCTGCAATTGGTGCAGGCCGGGGTCCAGGTGATCGTGATTATCCTGACTCTGGTCGCCGTCGGCCTTGCCAGCATGGTGCATTTCATCGCGTTTTTCTGGGGGGTGTGGATCCTGATCGCTTTCATCGATCGCGTGCATGGTTTTAACAATCCGCTCAAGGCCGTGAGCGTTCTGGCGCTGGCCTTTGGCCTGATGATGGCGGGGTTGGTGCTCTTCGTGCTCATGGTTGGGGCACTGGGTGAAGGCATGACAGGCTAAGGAATGATGCCGATGTATGACGTCAACAAAATCCGCCGGGACTTTCCGATCCTTGCGCGAGAAGTGAACAACAAGCCTTTGGTATATCTCGATAATGGCGCATCAGCTCAAAAGCCGCAATGCGTGATCGACGCGGTGACCACGGCCTATTCCCACGAATACGCCAACGTGCACCGGGGTCTGCATTACCTCTCTAATCTCGCCACAGACAAATACGAGGCGGTACGCGGGATCGTAGCCCGGTTCCTGGGGGCAAGCGACGAGAACGAGATCGTTTTCAATTCCGGCACAACCGAAGGGATCAACCTGATTGCCTATAGTTGGGCCATGCCACAGTTTCAGGCCGGGGACGAAATCATCCTCAGCGTCATGGAACACCACGCCAATATCGTGCCTTGGCATTTTCTACGAGAACGCCAGGGGGTTGTGCTGAAATGGGTTGATGTGGATGCCACCGGGGCGCTTGATCCGCAGGCGGTGATCGACGCCATGGGACCGAAGACCAAGCTTGTGGCGATTACCCAGTGTTCCAATGTGTTGGGCACGATGGTGGATGTGAAAACCATATGCCATGCGGCGCGCGCGCGCGGCATTGCCACGCTGGTTGATGGCAGTCAGGGCGCAGTGCACGCACCGGTCAATGTCGAGGACATTGGCTGTGATTTCTACCCGATAACCGGCCACAAGCTTTACGGTCCATCAGGCTCGGGCGCGATTTACATCCGCAAAGAACGCATGGCCGAAATGCGCCCGTTCCTGGGGGGTGGTGACATGATCAAAGAAGTCAGCCGCGACGCCGTCACCTATAATGATCCGCCGATGATGTTCGAGGCCGGAACGCCCGGCATCGTTCAAACCATCGGCATGGGCGTGGCGCTCGAATACCTGATGGATATCGGCATGGATCAGATTGCCGCGCATGAGGCCGACTTGGCAAGCTATGCGAGCGAACGTCTGACAGGGCTGAACTGGCTGGGTTTGCAGGGCACCGCGCCGGGCAAGGCGGCGATCTTCTCGTTCACGATGGAAGGCGCGGCCCATGCCCATGACATTTCGACGATTCTCGACAAGAAGGGGGTCGCGGTGCGGGCCGGGCATCACTGCGCCGGACCGTTGATGGATCATTTCGGGGTGTCGGCCACCTGTCGGGCCAGTTTCGGCATGTACAACACCCGCGACGAGATCGACAAACTGATTGAGGCACTGGAACTGGCGCACCAGCTCTTTGGGTGAAGCAACGCGGTTTTGATAATTGACGCTGCTGCAGGTTGCGCACATCTGGCAGAATTCCGCCTCCCGCGCGCATTTGAATGATCGACTCGCGCCAAAAGCGCGGTTAGACTTGCTGTGTTTGAAAAAAATGGAGTTCAACAATGAAGTTGATCAAAGCCGCCGCCATCTTCGCAACTGCCGGTTTCCTCGCCGCTTGTGCCCAGCCCGAGCCCGAAGTGATGGTCGCCCCTGAGCCGACCTACGACAAATACGGCAACGTTGTAGAATAAGCGATCTGGGGCGCAGGCCTTAGGTATCAGCTTGGACAGTGAAAACGGACGGCGCGACGCATCAGTCGGGCCGTCCCACCAGACGGTCGATCGGCGCATAGTCGTCGGTCAGAACCGTCCCTTTTTCTGCGATCAATTTGGAAACCCACCCCGGGGCAATCGCGCCGAACTCGGTCTGGTCTGGTGCCGGCACCGTGACACGTGACGCTTCGCTGGTAGTGTCTCCGGCCGCAATGACAAACACGACCCGCGCGCCGGGGGCAGGTGGCGTTGTGTTGGTCCAGATTTCGATTTCCGGGAATACTTCGCTCAGAGTACGCGCAACCGAGGCCAGCGCAAGCAAGCGTCCCTCGTAGTCAATCACGTTCATCAGGAAACTGCCGCCTGGGCTGAGTCGAGATTGGACCAGTTCAAAAAACTCGCGGGTGACCAAGTGGGCGGGCACTGCCACGTCGGTGAACGCGTCGCCGACGATGATGTCATATCGCTGGGGCCGGGTTTTTAGGGCTTGGCGCGCATCCTCATGCAGGATTGTCGCGGTTTCGGGATCGAACCAGAAATCACGGATCGCCATGGCGGTCACTTCCGGGTCGATCTCGGCGACAACGCGTGCTCCGGTGTTTTTCAGGGCAAAGGCCCGCGGGATCGAATAGGACCCACCACCGATGAAGAACGTTGAGAAATCCGGCCGCTCGCTGCGGATATGCGACAGGGCGGCCAGCATCGCGGCATGTTCGGTGAACTGCACCTGCGGCGCATCGCGGGATGATATGCCATGGGCAAGATGGTCGATCACCATTAGTCTTGCAGGATGATCCGGACTGGCGGACACATCGACCGACCGCAGGCAGAAATAGCGGCTTTCGACCGTACAGGGGTTGGGCAGGGCAAGCGCGCTGCCCGCTAGGGCCAGGGCCACTGCCATTGCCAGCAGGGCCCAGATCAATCGCGATCGCGCCAATTGCAGGCAGATCAGCGCAGCAAGAACATAGATCACCGTGACCAGCGCCAGGGTAAGGCTTGACCCCAGCCACGAGATGAACAGGAACCCGGCCAACAACGTACCGGCAATTGCTCCCACGGCCCCGGCCGCAAAGATCGCGCCGAGCGCCTGACCGGGCCGATCGCCGGATTCAACGGCAATCTTGGCCAGCACCGGTGCCGGAATGCCAGCAAAGGTCGATGGCAGGGAAAACACCAGAAAACTCAGGATGGCGATGCCCCATACCGGATGGTCCACGCCCTGCAGCACAGGGCCGGCCAGAAGCCGGAGCAGGAAGATCGCCAGCGCCGTGGTCAGGGCTGCCGCCAACAAGGCCCAGCCGGTGGCTGTCAGCGCCGCCCGGCCCGCACGTTCGGCCAGTCTCCCGCCGATCCAATGACCCAGCGAAAACCCCGCCAGCACCACCGCAATGACCGAGGTCCAGGTGTAAAGTGACATGCCTACATACGGGGCCAACAATCGACCGGCCACGATCTCCACCACAAGCGAGGCGGCCGAAACAGCCGCCTGCAGCAAAACCAACAGCCAGAGCGAAACCTTGAACCTGTCCATGCCGCATCATTGCGCGCAGCCGGGTAATGTCCACCGCAAAACCGCGAATTTGGTGATTGCGGGGGGCGGGCAGGGTCGTTATAGAGCGGATCCGTGGACCCTTAGCTCAGCTGGATAGAGCGCTGCCCTCCGAAGGCAGAGGCCAGAGGTTCGAATCCTCTAGGGTCCGCCACTTTCACAGGTTTTTCAGAATATCCGCCGCGATTTCGAAGCTTTTCAACCGCGCCGCATGATCGTGGATTTGTCCGGTCAGGATCAACTCGTCCGGTTGGTAGCGTTCGATCATTGCCGCGAGCTGCGCGCGTACCGTGTCCGGCGCCCCAACCGCGGCGACACGCAACTGAGAATCGGCGGTTTGCACGACCTGCGGCGTCGCGACCGTTGCAATGTCATCAACGGGCGCTGGAAGCGGGCCCGGGCGTCCGGTTCGCAGGTTGATGAAGCCCAAGAGCTGCGAGGACCGCAGCCGGTGGGCGTCGACATCCGTGTCGGCGGCAAAGACGTTGACCGCCAGCATGAAACACGGCGCCTTGGTCAGGCCGGGTTGGAACCTCTCGCGATAGGTCTGGATGGCCGGTTCCAACGCGTCGGGTGCAAAATGCGAGGCAAAGGCGTAGGGCAGGCCAAGATGGGCCGCCAGTTGCGCCCCAAAGAGCGATGAGCCCAGAATCCAGACCGGCACCTTGGTACCTTCGCCGGGAATGGCGCGCACCGGTTGGTCGGCAACCGAGGGGCTGAGATAGCCCAGAAGTTCGACCACCTCGTCCGGGAAATTGTCCTCCATCCGACCACGGCGCAGGGCATGGGCGGTTCGCGCATCGGTTCCCGGTGCGCGGCCTAGACCCAGATCGATCCGATCACCGTAAAGCGTGGACAGGGTGCCGAACTGTTCGGCAATCACCAGCGGCGCATGGTTGGGCAACATTACCCCGCCGGAGCCGACCCGTATCGTTTCGGTTTGACTGGCCACATGCGCGATCAACACTGCGGTTGCGGATGATGCAATACCGGGCATGTTGTGATGCTCAGCCAGCCAGTAGCGCTTGTACCCCCAGGCTTCGGCGTGTCGCGCCAGCTCACCGGTTCGCCACAGCGCGTCACTTGCACTGCCCCCTTCGGGAATGGGCGAAAGATCAAGAATGGAATAAGGGATCATGGGGCACCTGTGCAGGCTCAAAGGGAGAAAACGGGGCTCGCTTCTATAAGAAGTCGGTTCTTCGCGGGTGTCGAGGTGCAATATTTTCTGTAGCTGTGGCGTGCACTTCGCGTTAAAGGGGAGCAAAGTGGTGCGTGAGCGCGTGATCGGAAACACAATTGGGGGTGGACATGCTTGACGATCAATCGATTGGTATTCTCGAATGCGCAAAGGGCGAATACGATGCCGACCTGTTGACTCAGTTCATCGAGCAGGGCGGCGTGGATGGTATCCGCCTGGTCGTGCTTCGGGATTTTGCCGATCTCGACGATTGTCGCAAGCTGGAACAACGTTTCAACCAGATCATTGCCGCAGATGGCAGTGACCGCGGCGAAGATGGTCTGGTGCGCAACCAGCAGATCGGGTCCACCCAGTTCCAGCGCAACGGCGAAGAGTATGTCCGCGAAACCGTCAAGCACATGGAACATGTGATCGACCTGTACTCGGTTCTGGCCGCCAAGACCGTGCAGAACCTGTTTTTCGACGACGCGCTCGAGCGGGCGTTCCTAAAACGCGGCAAGCTTTACCGCCAGGCCCGCCACCTAGGGGGGCAGGGCAACTTTGCCACCACCCGGAAATGGCTCGACAATGGGGCGATGACGCTGCACCCCCATGATGACAGTGCCCAGGTGGCCCAGGCCGCCGAAGACGGGTTCGAGATCGGTGCAGGCAAACACACGGTCGCCGTCAATCTGTGCATCGCCGACGATGCTGAAGGCAGCGCAACGGTGATGTGGAACCATCGCCCCGATGACGCGGTACGCGCCAAGTTGGGGCTGGAAAAAACCGGTTACCCTTATCCGATCGACTATGCTGACCAGTTCGAAAAAGTCCGCGTCAAGATTCGGCGCGGCGATCTTTATTTCATGAACGCTTCCTACCTGCACGGGGTCGAGAACAGTCCGACCAACTATCGCATCACCGCCGGACGCTTCATCACCTGCGTCGATCACAAGGTTCTAACCTGGACGTAAAGACCTAGCGTGATGCGCGGGCGATCTTTTCGAGCGTGGCAAGCATGTCGTCGAGATTGGCGCAGGGCGCGGCGCCAAGGATCCGGATATCATTGCTGACATCCGTTGGTAAATCGGAATTGGAACTGTCCGAGATTTGATTAAGCTTGCCTCCGATCATGACCGGCATGTCACGATTGCGGTGGTTCAACGCGTCCACTACGGCCTGGGTATAGCGCAAGGCGATGCCGTTATAGGTGCTGATCGCAAGAATATCGGCATTCTCGGCGCAGGCTCGTGCCACCAGGGTTTCCGCATCAAGCGATACACCGGCGTCGACAACATCGGCCCCAAGTCCTTCCAACGTTCTGCCGACAAGATAGGCTCCATGCTCGTGTACGTCCGTGGTCCCAAGTACAATCTTCAGGCCCGAGAAGCTACTCGCGTTCCACGTGGCGTCTCGCAGCCAGGCATCGGCCATCCCGTTGAGCGCCTCGGCCCAATCTGCAGGGATCAGCGGCTGCCTGCCGGGTCCGATTAGCCGACCTTGCCCCCAAAGCGCCTCCATTCGTTTAGCACCAAGCCGTCTCAAGGCCAGCATCAGCGCGGCCGGGTCAGCCGTATCAACCCCACGCTGGGCCAGACCTGTCAAGGCTGCGCGGGCAAAGCGCTGGCCGCCGTCAATCAACGCTTGGGCTGCCTGTTCGATGATGTCACGATTCATCAAGTCGACATGGTCCACGGCATGTTCTGCAAGACGCGCGGCAAAGATCTGCGCGTCGAGGATCTCGTCAACATCGGGAATACGAAGGTTTTCGGTGACGGGCACCGGATTGATGGCATGGCCGGTCGGGGCGCGCATCAGCGCCGCGATATCGGACAGCAGATAGCTGGCAAGGCTGGCATAATTCGCAGCTGGTGCGCCACGGTAAGCAACTGTATTGCCGAAAAGCATTGTTCCGGGTGTTTCCACTTTCTGCGCCAGTGCGGCGTGGAAAGCGGTCCGTGTCAGCGGAGATGAAAAATGGTGACCAAAGCAGAACGAAGCGCGCGCGCCGATCAGGTCTTCGATGATGTGCTTTTCGATCAGCATCATTCCAAATGCGCTTGTCATGTCGACAAACAGCCCGGCAAAACCGTCATCCAGATTGGAGTGCACCAGAATTTCGGCCTCCTGTGCTGCGATCAGGCCCAGTGCGGTGACCGTAGCCTCGGTGGTAGCGACATCATCATCCCAATAGGGCAGGCGAAAGGTGAAATACTGACCCAGATTGCCGATCGCCGTGGCCCCGGCAACAATGGCGGCGCGGACATTGTGCAGCGCACCGGGCAGGCCGAGCATGAAATCCCCGAAATGGGCCGCGGCGGGGCTGGCATTCGTGATCTTGAGAAAATCCTCGGGACCGCTCAGCACGATGCCGGTGCCACGATTTGCGCGGTCACGCTGCTCTGGCGGGTATCCCATCGACCAGTCGAGGGTAATACCGAACCGATCGATCCGGGCGTCATGCTTTCGGACCGCTTCGTGCAGATGCTCGATGGCGCCGATCGTGCGATCGAGGCTGCGGAAGCCAATATGGGCGTGCTGCATGATCCGACCCTTTGCCGCCTCTCGCCGCTTGTACTCGGCCTCAGAGGCGACGTTCTGACTGTCCAGAAACAGGCTCCGCCCCATCGGCCAATCCCCGGCCATGCGCCGTCCAGTCGCCAAAAGATCGGCACCGGGCTGCATGTCGGGGGCGGTTAAAACGAGGTCTGGCTTCATCTGGAAGCTCTCCACGTTGGTTGCAAGGGTTCGGACAAACCTAACAGTTTGCGCGAGGCCGGCAACGCGTGTCATTGATTGACCCATGCACAGGTCGGGTATGAACGGAGGGCAGGGCCATGAAACTGGGAGTCATCGGTGTCGGGCATCTTGCCGGTTCGATCCTCAGGGGGCTGTCGAAGGCCGGTATCACCCCTTCAGATATTCACCTTTCGCCGCGTGGTCACGGACCTGACCTGGCCCAGCGGTATGATTTCGTGCTGACGCCTGACAACCGCACACTGGTTGATCAGTGCGATATCGTGTTGCTTGCGGTGCGTCCTGCCGATGCCGGCGCAGCTGTGCGCGGCCTTCCCTGGCGAGCAGGGCAGGTGCTGGTCTCAGCCTGCGCAGGCGTAACACTCAAGCAACTGGCAGCTGAAGCCGCCCCGGCAGCTGTTGTGCGGATCATGCCGCTGACCGCCTCCGAACTGGGCGCCAGCCCGACGGTTGTCTTTCCGATGCGACCCGAGCTGCGACCACTTCTTGATGCCATTGGCAGTACCATCGCGCTGCAATCGGAAGACCAGTTCGAAACCGCAACGGTCAGCGCCGCCATCTACGGGTGGGCGCAGGCCCTGATCCGCACCGGGGTCGATTGGAGCGCCAATCATGGTCTTGACCCGGCGCTGGCCCGGCAGCTGGTGGCCCGGACCTTTGTTGCGGCAGGGCGGATGCAAAGCGAACATGAGGCGTCAATGGATGAGATCCTGACCAGCCTCTGCACTCCCGGCGGCATCACCGAAGCGGGTTTGAATCATCTGGAATCGCAGGACATGCCCGAAGCTTGGCAAGACGCCTGCGACATTGTGCTGAAAAAGCTCCGCGGAGAAACCTGACGGCGCCGAAGCGCAGCTAGCGGAACAGGCGCGTCAACACCACATGACCGATCCCCACCGCCACGATCTGCATCACAATGAACATCGGCGCGTGCCCAGGATAGATACCGGCAAACGTGTCGGAAAAGCCGCGGGCGATGGTGACCGCCGGATTGGCGAAGCTGGTGGATGACGTGAACCAGTAGGCCCCGGTGATATAGAGCCCGACCAGCGTCGGCACGGTGTCTGGTTTGTGACGCACCCCGCCAAAGATCACGAACAGCAGGCCGAAAGTGGCGATTACCTCGGAAAACCACTGTGCAGTGCCGGTACGGTGCATCGTGGTGGATGTCTGCAGGATCGAAAGATCGAACATGATATGGGCAGCCCAGACGCCGATGATACCCCCGACAATCTGAACTGCGATGTAAGGCAACACGTCCTTCCAGGCATGTTCGCCGCGCAAGGCAAAGGCTAGGGTAACGGCGGGATTGAAATGTGCCCCCGAGATCGGCCCCATGGTGGTGATGATGGCATAGAGCATCGCACCGGTGGCAATCGCATTGGCCAGAAGCGCAAGCGCGACATTCCCGTCCGACAAGGTCTCGGCCATGATGCCCGATCCGACCACGCCGATCAGCAGGAAAGCGGTGCCGATGAACTCGGCCATCAATTTCTGTGTCATGGAAGCGTCCCGATCCTGTCCAGCGCGGTTTTCATCGCGTCAGCTTTCATATCCTCAAGTGGCAGGTCAAGCAAAGCCTGCGCCCGGCGGTCCAGAATATCATAGGCCGTCTGGAAGGCGTCTTGCCAATCTGTCTCGTCAGCGACGGCGGGATCATCCACGCCCCAGTGGGCACGCAGCGGTTTGCCGGGCGTGGTGCTGGGCCAGATTGGGCAAACCTCGCCTGCTGCACTGGCACAGACAGTGATCACGATGTCGAGCTCAGGCGCCCCTGGGGCGGCGAATTCGTCCCAGCTCTTCGACCGGGCGCCGCTCAGATCATAGCCCTTGCCACCCAGGAGTTTCAAAGATTGCGGGTGAACCGCGCCGGTCGGATTGGAGCCGGCCGAAAAAGCGGTGATACGACCTTTTTCCAGCCGGTTGAGCAAAGCTTCGAGAAGGATCGACCGGGCCGAGTTGCCGGTACAGAGAACAAGGATTTTCATGGCGCCCGTTTAGATAGGATATGTAACAACCTGATGACGGCTCACTCCTGATACCACCAGACATCGGGCATGAACCATGGGCCATCCCCGTTGATTGGAATGCGCTCAGGGTAGTGCAGCTGCTTGGAGTGGGCGATCCGGCGCATGCCGTAACTATAGGTCGGGATTACATAGCGACCAGCGATCAGGACCCGGTCCAGAGCGCGCACCGCCGCAGTAAACTGGTCAATATCTTCGGTGGCCAGCATGTGATCGATCATGGCTTCGGCCGCAGGCACGTTCATGCCCATCAGGTTCCGGGAGCCCGGGGTTTCAACACCTTTGGCGCCCCAATAAAGCTTCTGTTCATTGCCGGGGGACAGGGTAAACCCGCGGCGAATATCAGTCATGTCGAAATCATAGGTCTCGAGCCGTTTGAAGTACTGCGCGTTGTCCACGGTTTCGATCTGCGCGTTGATCCCGATCCGCGACAGCGCCTGAATGAAGATGTTGATAAAGGCCTGTTTCTCGCGCGCGCCCTGGCGCAACAGGACCTTGAATGCAAACGGAACGCCATCGGCGTTCTTCATCACGCCGTCCTTGGCGCTCCAACCAGCTTCGGCCAAAAGCTTGACCGCCTGGCGCAGGTTCTTGCGGTTGCGCTCGGTGCCGTTCGATACAGGCAGATCGTAGCCTTCAAGAACACCGGGCAACAACTCATCAGCAAAGGGGGCGAGCAGCTCACGTACACGCCCCTCGGCCCGGCCCGGACGCATCCCCAGGTCGCTACCGGAAAAGTACGATGTGATCCGGGCTTGCCGCCCGCCGGTGATGGTGTCGTTCATGTATTCAAAATTGAACGCCAGGATCAGCGCCTGCCGCACCCGCCAATCGTCAAACGGTGCGCGGCGGGTATTCATCACGAAGCCGGTGATGCCCGACGGTTTTCCATCGGGGATTTCGGATTTGATGACCTCGCCCGAGGCTACGGCTGGAAAGTCGTATTGCGTGGCCCATTTCTCGGCGTTGAACTCGCGCAGGACCGTCAGTTCTCCGGCTTTGAAACCTTCGAAAAGCACCGCGTCGTCGCCATAGAATTCGATCCTGATCTCATCGAGATTGGCCCGGCCACGCATCAACGGCAGATCGCGGCCCCAATACTCGGGGTTGCGTTTCATGCGGACGTATTTTCCGGGTTCAAAGCCATCGATCACGTAAGGTCCGGTACCGATCGGAGCCTCGAAGCCAGAGGCGGTGAAATCGCGTCCCTGCCATTGTGATTTCTTCAGGATCGGCCGCATGCCTGCAACTAGGGCCAGTTCCCGGTTGGCTGTATGGAAACTGATCCGAAGGCTGCGCGGGCCGGTGGCCTCGATCCGTTCGACCCCCTCCCAGAACCCACGCTGATAGCGGGGGTGGCCTTCCGTGCCGAGGGTCTCGTAGGACCAGATCACATCGTCGAGCGTCACCGGGCTGCCATCCGAGAATCGGGCCTCTTCACGCAGGGTGAACTCGACCCATTCACGGTTCGGGCCGGTCTCCACCGATTCGGCGAGTAGGCCGTAAAGCGCGAATGCCTCGTCATGGTTGCGGCCCATCAGGCTCTCGTAGCCAAGAAAGCGCAGTTGCCAGGGCACGGTGCCCTTCAGGATGAAGGGATTGAGCGAATCGAACCCCCCGGTATTACCGACAGTGATTCGCCCGCCCTTGGGGGCCTCGGGATTTGCATAGGGCAGCGACACAAAATCCTGTGGTAGGGCCGGGGCACCATACATAGATAACCCGTAAGACGGCTCGGCCTCGGCCGGAAGCGGCGGGTTTGCAACCTGCAAGAGCAGGCCAAAAAGCGCCAATCCGGCCAAGCGCGGCTGGAAAAAAACTGGTTTCATTTTCGCAACAATCCTGCGCTGCCCTTGTTTTATTAACGATCAGGCTAACTGGGGATTCACGTATTATCAAACTTTTAGCTTGGACCTGAGCCGCGAATTGCTTATAAAGGTGTCACTGCTCGATAGGTTTCTTGCCTGTATGAAACCTGCCTCAATAACTTAACCCCGGCTTCGTGCCGGGGTTTTTTTTGACCTGTTGAGCGGTGAGCTCTCGTCTTGATGGTGTAACCCTCGTAAAGTTGCTGCAACGCAGTATCACAAGGGGAATCAGCTCATGTCGCTCACCGGAAAAACCGCCATCGTCACCGGATCCAACTCGGGTATCGGGTTGGGGGTCGCACGTGAGCTGGCCCGCGCCGGGGCAGATGTGGTTCTGAACTCGTTTACCGATTCGCCAGAGGATCATGCTCTGGCCGCCGAAGTGGGCCAGGAGTTTGGAACGAACGTCCGCTATATCCAGGCCGACATGTCCAATCCCGAAGATTGCCGGGCATTGATCCAGCAGGCCGGAGCCTGCGATATCCTGGTCAACAACGCCGGCATTCAGCACGTCGCGCCGATTGATGAATTCCCGACCGAGAAATGGGATGCGATCATCGCCATCAACCTCAGCTCGGCCTTTCACACTACCGCTGCAGCCCTGCCGATGATGCGCAAGGCCGGCTGGGGCAGGGTGGTCAACATCGCCTCGGCCCACGGGCTAACGGCGTCGCCGTACAAGTCAGCCTATATTGCGGCCAAGCACGGGGTTGTCGGGCTTTCCAAGACCACAGCGCTCGAAACTGCGCGCGAACCGATTACCTGCAACGCGATCTGCCCGGGTTACGTGCTGACCCCGCTGGTCGAGGCGCAGATTCCGGATCAAATGGCAGCCCACAACATGGACCGCGACACAGTGGTGCGCGAAGTGATGCTGGAACGCCAGCCGTCACGCCAGTTTGCGACCGTCGAGGAAATCGGCGGCACCACGGTGTTCCTGTGCTCGGACGCGGCGGCGCAGATCACCGGCACAACAATTTCCGTGGATGGGGGTTGGACTGCGTTATAACGGGCGAACAGGCGTCGCGATCCCCGCAAGTCAGGGCGTGAAGAGCTATTCGGCGCTGTTTTCGATAGCGCCGTTTTCAACCGGCTGGCTCGGGTCTTTCTTGTTCGGATAAACCAGCCCGGCCGAGATCACCAGCTTGGCGCTGTCCTCGACGCTCATGTCCAGTTCGATCACCGAGTGACGCGGCACGAACAGCAGGAACCCCGAGGTCGGGTTCGGCGTGGTCGGCAGGAAAACCGAGATGATATCTTCGTCCACCGGAATGCGGCTTGCCACTTCGCCCTTGGCCTTGGTCGAGATGAAGGCAATCGCCCAGATCCCCTTGCGCGGATATTCTACCAGGCAGGCTTTGTCGAACTTGGCCTCGCTCGAAGTGGCAAAGACCGTCTCGGCAATCTGCTTGATGCCGTTATAGAGCGAACGGACCACCGGCATGCGATCGACCATGCCTTCACCCCAGGCCAGGAACGAGCGGCCGACCAGTCCTTTGGTGATCCAGCCGACCAGAACGGTAAAGATCAGGAACAGCACGACGCCAACGCCGCGCACGTTGATCCGTACTTCTTCGCCCCCGGTGAGCCAGATGTACCAGCCCTGATCGCCGAACCAGTGTTTCAAAAGGGCATCAGGGTGGTAGGACCCCGGAACGAAAGGCAGCACCCAGCTGTCGATCCAGCCAACAAAGGTCCAGATCATCCACATGGTGATCGCCACCGGAACCACGACCACCAACCCGGCAAGAAAATTGTTCCGAAGCCCGGCAAACGGGCGCCAGCGTTTCTTGTGCGGATGATGATCGTCGTCGAAGGGCGTGGTCATGCGCGGTCTGAACTCGTATCTCGTTGACCGTCACATAGTGTCAATTCTTGGCCGCGGCAATGGGGGCCGCGGTTGCAGACGCGTAATTTGGTCGTGATGGGCTGCGCTCAGCCTTAGTCGCCATCCTGACCCGCAGCACCAGGTGTCCATTCGCCGTCTTTCACTTCGGGGCGATGCACCAGCATGCTCCAACCCCAAGTACAGGACATTTTGGGGTGCACGTAAAGCGATCCACCAACCCCCTGCGCCAGACTGTTATTCTGAAACACGAGGTGCAACGTGTTGGTGACCTTGCCACCTTCATCGTCGACGGTGTCACTGTTCCAAAGGATCAGGTCGCCCTCGGCGATCTCACCGGTGAAGCTACACATCGAGGCCGGATCACAGGCCGCGCCTGAGACCACTTCCATTGAGATCACGCCACCCGATTGCGCAATCTCCATCAGACCGGCCATGGCAAATCCAGGCCCGCTGCCCGGACAGCCGCCGGTATGATTGCTGGTGGCGAACTCCCAAACACCGTTGAGGTCGATATTGGCCGCATCCGCCCGGTCGCCCAATTCCGGTGGAACCAGCGGCACCAAGGGGATTTCCTGCGCGGCAGCTGGTGTGGCCACCATTACGGCCAGAGAAAGCAGGACATTACGAAACATGACTGCACCTCCTGTTTCATCTCAACTCAGAGATAAGCACGCACGGTCGCGCATGCAGGAGGCAGGTTGCCGCATGAGCGGGAGTTGACCGATCAGTCGGTAAGCACCGCCAGCGCACAGGCGATCCGGGCTGCCAGCCGGGCATTGTTGCGCACCAGCGCGACATTGGCGGCAAGTGAACGACCCTCGGTCAGCTCGAAAATCCGGCCCAGAATGAAGGGTGTCACCGCCTTACCCTGAATGCCCTGCGCATCCGCCTCGTCAATCGCCCGGACGATGATCGGGTCCATTTCGCTCTGCGGGATTTCATCCGCCTTGGGCACCGGGTTGGCAATCAGCTGCCCGCCGGGAAGGCCAAGCGCAGCTCGCATCTTGTGGGCGCAGGCGATTTGTGCGGCGTCATCCATGCGCAGGGGCGCGGGCAGGCGGGAAGAGGCGGACCAAAAGGCCGGCAGGCTGTCCTGCCCGTAGGCAATCACCGGCACACCAAGGGTTTCCAGCACTTCCAGCGTCTTTGGAACGTCGAGAATGGCCTTGGCCCCGGCGGCCACCACCGTAACCGGGGTCTGCGCCAACTCATAAAGATCGGCCGATATGTCAAAACTGTTCTCGGCCCCACGATGTACACCGCCGATGCCGCCGGTGGCAAAAACCTCGATCCCGGCTAGACGGGCGGCGATCATCGTGGCGGCCACGGTGGTCGCACCGGTGCCGCCGCCCGCAAGGCAGGCTGCCATGTCGGCGCGGGACAGCTTGGCAACGCCCTTGGCCTGGGCCAGTTGGTTTAGCTGCTCGGATTCCAGCCCCACATGCAGGCAGCCATCGATCACCGCCGTCGTGGCAGGCACAGCGTCATTGGCACGTACATCGGCCTCGACCAGTCGCGCGGTTTCGGCATTCTGCGGCCAGGGCATACCATGGGTGATGATGGTCGATTCCAACGCCACAATTGGCATTCCATTGGCGCGCGCCGCGGAAACCTCGGCAGAATAGCGAATTTCGATCATTTTGCTGTTTCCCCTGACACGTAGCGTGCTGCCGCTGCCAATGCGGCCTCCAATGCATCCACACCCTGCAATCCGTCGGTCTCGGCAGCGATATGGGCGGCCATGAACGTATCGCCCGCGCCGGTGATCCGGGTTACGTTTACCTCCGGTGGAACCTTTTCGTGAACCCCATTGAACGAGCCTTCCGCGGCAGCACGGTTGCCATCAGTCACCAGAACCCGCTGGGCACCGCGCTCGATCAGTTGTTCAGCGGCCTCTGCTGCGGTCTTGAAGCTGGTATCGCATATCAGTCCGGCCTCCTCGCAATTGACGTACAGCACAGCACGGCCATGAGCCAGGAACGGCAACAGCCGCTCGGCCTTGCCGGGCGAGGCGGGCGCGACACGCAAATCTGCTTTTGAAAAAGAAGGGCTAACGGCAATATCTTGAAGCAACTCCACCGTCAGGTTGCCATCCAGCGCAACCGCGCCCTCATAAGGGGCGGCCTCGGACCCGAGCCGCCCATCAAAAAGCGGCGTCAGGATCCGATCGCCCGCCTGTTCGAGTGAATGCGCATCGGCTATCGCCGCGATCAGCCCGTTTGCCCCTTCCACGGCCATGTAACGGTCAGTCGGCAGATCCTCGGCGTGATAGAGATAACGCGTTTCCAGGCCGATGGCCCCGCAGGCTTGGATTAGCTCTTCGCCCTCTGCATCGCGCCCCACTGCACTCAACAGCGCCGGGCGCAATCCGAACCCCGTGAGGGTCATGGCGATATTCAATGCCACCCCGCCGGGCAGCCGCTCGATCCGCCCCGGCACGTCAGAACCGACCTGCATGCGCTTGGGGGCGCGGCCAATCACATCCCACAGGACCGAACCGATACAGAGAATGTCGTGCTGGTGTCTCATGACGCCTAACTGCCTGTCCCGAACCAGCGCGGCAAGAGTTTATTGCGGCACCGCAAAGGTCAGCGAGGCCCACAGGCTTTCCCAGACATGTGCCTGTCCTTCGGCCTCACGAAGGACGACTGCATCCAGCAGGTAACTCTTGCCCGGCAACAGCGGCACGTGAACCCGGCCAGTGATATCGGTTCGGAGTAGGAATTTCTGTGTTGTATCGCCCTTCCATTTCTCGAACACGGTAATCGTTGTGTCAGGTAAAGGCTCTCCGAGATATCGCAACTCGACTTGCAGCCCGGTCTGGTGCGGCACGATATAGGGGTTGTCCAGCGCAACAAGTTCGATCTCCATGCCGGAATAGGCATCGTTTCCCGTGCCGTCGCCGACAGCGACAAGAGCCTTGCAGAACCGGCGAAAACTTTCCGTAAAACCGGTTTCGGGCAGGCCGCGCGCGGTATGTCGGTCAATTGCCCACGCGTTTCCCTTTTCCTCGGCAAACGTCTTGAACTTGTCCCAATCCGTGTAGGTCAACGAACTGGGCGCGGCTTCGTAGATCAGCCGATGCAACCCGTCATCGCCCGGCGTCATGTGAATCGCGGGCCTGTCACCGGGCCCGCTGTCGAATGGTCCGGCGTTGGTTTCACCCTCCCAACCCGAGCGGACAATACGCGGTGGGAACCAAGCCATTTCGACGCCTTGAAAGTTTTGCCCGTTAAAAACCCCGGCTTCGATTTTTTCGCCCTTGGCGACTTGATGTTTACGGGCTTCTATCCAAAACTCGTGCGTCAAGCCCGCGCGCGGGAAAAGAAATAGGAGCAGGGCCAGAATGATAAGAATGCGCGGCTTCATTACCCAAGTGGGCCCGATCATGGCGCTGCTGGCAAGCGTTTTCCTGTTGACTGTCCCGACGCCAACCCGCGCGCATGAAGTATTCCCGGGGCTCGCCACAGTCGAAGCCCGGGCAGGGGAGCTGCATGTCGCTTTCGAGGTGACGGTCGAGGCGCTGATGGCCGGGATCGACCTTTCCGAATTCGAAGACACCAACGCTGCCCCCCAGGCCGCCGATTACGAAGCGCTGCGCGCGTTGCCGCCTGCCGAGTTGAACACGCGCATTGCGAATTTTGCCCCATATTTCCTTGGACACCTCTTGATTGCGGTCGACTATGTGCCCTTGGAGCTAGGCTATGACGGTGCCGAGATACGCGATCCCAACGATCCCGAGTTGGCCCGTCTGACCGTGCTGAGGTTCAGCGCCCCTCTGCCCGAGGGTGCGCGCATCATGTCGCTCGGGTGGACACGCAATTTCGGCGCGCTGATCCTGCGCCAAAAGGGCGATGTGCCCAACTCATTCAGCGCCACGCTGTCCGGAGGCGATATGAGCCCTGATTTTGCCCTTGCCGGCGGCAGCGCGCAAACCGGCTGGCAGGTCTTCGGCAGCTACGTTCCCATCGGGTTTGATCACATCCTGCCCAAAGGGATGGACCATATATTATTTGTCCTCGGCCTGTTCCTTCTTGCCGCGCGCCTGCGCCCGCTGCTGTGGCAGGTTACTGCTTTCACCGCTGCGCACACGGTGACGCTGGCGCTTGGTGCGCTTGGCTGGGTTGTGGTGCCGGGCAGCATTGTCGAGCCGCTGATCGCCGCTTCGATCTGCTATGTTGCCATCGAGAATGTTTTCACCGACCGCTTGAACCGGTGGCGGCCGCTTGTGGTCTTCGGTTTCGGACTGTTGCACGGGCTGGGTTTCGCCAGCGTGCTGGAGGAATTCGGCTTGCCCGAGGCGCATTTCATCCCCGCGCTCCTGGGCTTCAATGTCGGGGTGGAGTTCGGACAGCTGACGGTGATCGCCATTGCCTTCCTGCTAGTGGGCTTCTGGTTTCGGAATCGAATTTGGTATCGCAACCGGATCACCGTTCCAGCCTCATTGCTGATTGCCGCCATTGGAGCCTATTGGGTGGTCGAGCGCACGCTTTTGTAATCCGAAGAGAGGCATTGCGTGCATGTCGCCCAACGACACGATCATTGGCTTGTGCGAATGCCACGTCACAACTGCAAGGGGTCCGGTGAAGTACGGTCAGCCGTAGATGGAAGTAAGAGCCTTTTCTTCGACCCACCCGCTTTTGCACGTGCCTTCATAAGGGCGCGCGGACGTGACCATGATGCCGATACTGCAGGATTCATCCTGCCCGTCGATCACGCCTTCCCACCCATTTTGATGGTTGCATCCCGCAACGACATGGCCAGCCTTCAACGTTGCGATAACAGGATATTCCACCCCCGGTCCGGAACGAAGAGTCGCTCCACCTGCGTTGACCTGAAACCCGATACTGCAGGTGCCGTGTTCCGTGTCAGGGTGTAACATGATGGGAACCTCCGGGCGCTTTTGCGCCGCTGCTTGCGATACCATGCAGCCGCTAATCAGCATAATCGTCGCTGTCGCAATCAAAAGTCGTTTCATACCTGGGTCCTCCCTTGCTAGGGAAAGCCTAAGCGACAGAAGCTGAACAACGCAATGTCCGGATTGGGACGCGTTTGCGTGCGGTCCCGGTGTTGCCAAGTAGAATAACGGCAATCGCATTTCAAAACATGTGTACCGGGAAAGAGCAGGGGGGTTGCCAACCCTGCAAAACCCCTCTATACGCGCGCCATTCAATCCGCAGGTATGGGCGGGCTGATGGGGGAGACATCCCCATTTGGTCCACCGGTTGAAGCATCCGCTTCTCATCCCGTACCGAGGCGAAAACCGGAAAAGGAAAACGGACATGGCTCTTCCCGAGTTCACCATGCGCCAGCTCTTGGAAGCAGGCGTTCACTTTGGCCACCAGACGCAGCGTTGGAACCCCCGCATGGGCGAGTTCATCTATGGC
This sequence comes from Aliisedimentitalea sp. MJ-SS2, assembly GCF_032586155.1. NCBI lineage: Bacteria > Pseudomonadati > Pseudomonadota > Alphaproteobacteria > Rhodobacterales > Roseobacteraceae > Aliisedimentitalea > Aliisedimentitalea sp. MJ-SS2. The sequence continues at coordinate 1,221,695 of NZ_JAWHTC010000001.1, read as the reverse complement.
GCGCGCAACGGCATTCACATTCTCGACCTGACCCAGACGGTGCCGATGCTCGACGCCGCGCTGAACGTCATCCGCGAAACCGTCGCCAAAGGCGGCCGGGTTCTGTTCGTCGGGACCAAGCGTCAGGCCGCCGGCCCGATCGCGGACGCTGCCGAGAAATCGGCACAATACTTTATGAACCACCGCTGGCTGGGTGGCACGCTGACCAACTGGCAGACCGTGTCGCAGTCGATCAACCGTCTGAAGTCGATTGACGAGCAGATGGAAGGTGGCGCCGAAGGCCTGACCAAGAAAGAGCGTCTGGGCATGGAGCGTGACCAGACCAAACTGCAGGCCTCGCTTGGCGGGATCCGCGAAATGGGCGGTGTTCCGGACCTTCTCTTCGTCATCGACGTCAAGAAAGAAGCCCTGGCCGTGGCCGAGGCCAACAAGCTGGGTATCCCGGTTGTCGCCGTTGTCGACACCAACTGCCCGCCGGAAGGCATCGACTATATCATCCCCGGCAACGACGACGCGGCGCGCGCCATCGCGCTTTACTGTGATCTGGCCGCGCGTGCCTGCCTTGACGGCATGACTGCCCAGATGGGCGCCGCCGGCATCGACCTGGGCGCCATGGAAGAGGCTCCCGTCGAAGAAGCCGTTGCCGCGGAAGCCCCGGCAGAAGCTCCGGCCGAGGAAGCGACAGCAGAAGCTCCGGCCGAAAGCTGATCTCCGTTACGCTCATGATTTGCGGGCGCGTCACATATGCGCCCGCACACTGCTTTCAAATTCGTTAAAGGAGAGCCAAAATGGCGATCACAGCAGCAATGGTTAAAGAACTGCGCGACAGCACCGGCGCAGGCATGATGGACGCGAAAAAAGCGCTGACCGAGGTCGACGGTGACATGGAAGCCGCGGTTGACTGGCTGCGCACCAAGGGACTGGGCAAGGCCGCCAAGAAGGCTGGCCGCACCGCCGCCGAAGGTCTGGTGGGCGTGTCAGTCGAAGGCGGCAAGGGCGTTGCCATCGAGTTGAACTCGGAAACCGACTTCGTGGCCAAGAACGAGCAATTCCAGGACCTGGTGGGTGGTATCGCCAAAACCGCCCTGGGTGTCGACGACATCGAAGCCCTGAAAGTGGCCGATCTGGGCGGCAAACCGGTGGAAACCGCCGTAACCGACGCCATCGCCACCATCGGCGAGAACATGACCCTGCGCCGCATGGCCAGCATCGCCGGTGACAAGGTTGCCGCCTACGTGCACAACGCCGCAGCCCCCGGAATGGGCAAAATCGGTGTTCTGGTCGCATACAAGGGTGATGACGAAGGCTTTGCCCGTCAGGTCGCCATGCACGTCGCCGCTGCCGACCCGCGCCCGCAGGCCCTGAACGAGGCCGAGCTTGACCCGGCGATCGTCGAAAAGGAAAAGCAAGTCCAGATGGACATCGCACGTGAGTCGGGCAAGCCCGAGCAGGTGATCGAGAAGATGATCGTGGGCCGGATGAAGAAATTCCTGGCCGAGATCACGCTGGAAAACCAGAGCTTCGTGGTCAACCCCGATCTGACCGTGGCCGCTGCCGCCAAGGAAGCTGGCGTCGAAATCACCAGCTTCATCCGTATCGCCGTGGGCGAAGGGATTGAGAAAAAACAGGAAGATTTCGCGGCCGAGGTGGCCAAGGCCGCCCAGGGTTGAGTTGAAGCGCCACTTCAAATGGTGCCTGTAATCCACTGATTAATAATAAAAACGGCGTCGGATCTCTCCGACGCCGTTTAATTTTGAGCCCGCCCGGCAAATGGGGATGAGAGGGCGGTCCAAATGTCGCTGATCCTGGGGTCGAAATAAACCTTCAGACCAGCTCCGGATTAACCGGGCAGAACGTCGAGCCTTGCAATCTCAAGGGGTTCGTCCTGCATGTTCCCAGGCTTTAAGCCACCACTCACGGAACAATGCAAATCTGCCATTTGTAACTATCGTCCGAAAGTAAGGGAATCCTTACCTTTTGGAAAAAATCGGCGTCAAATCGCGGCAACCCATTGAAAACACGTGGTCCCAGTGGCCTTCACAAGCGCGTGTATTCCGCGCCGAATAGGGATGACACAACGATGCGCGGGTGTGGAGTTCAGTATTCGACGACGAACATCTGGTTCTGTAATGCCGCTTTGAGTACCGCCTGGGCGGTCGTTTCAACGCTGAGAACCTCACGTGCGAGGCGTAGGTGTTTTTCCACGGTTGCCGGGGTGAGCCCCATTAGGATTGCGATATCCGCCGTGGTTTTGCCATCGCCAACCCAGTGAAGCGCCTCGAGCTGGCGTTTGGTCAGGCCACGTGTCGGGCCGATATAGGGCAGGGAGAGAATCTTGAGATGCGCCACGTTGTTCATAAGGATGATTTCAGCCCCATGCCGGGCCCAGACCTCATCGGCGTCTTCCTGGTTCATATGCGCGGCACCGGTCAGCGCGATTGCGCCTTTGGACCGCGGCGAGATCGATTTGAAGCTGATAGTGTAACCACTGGTAACATTCATTTTATCATTGAACTCAATGACTTGTAGCTCTTTGTCGCTCAGCGTTTTGTTCGACAGCTTTTCACGCATGATGCCCCAACTGGCGCTGCCTTCATTTTCAAGAGACCACTTCACCATCGGCGCGTGATAGTACATCTGTTCGCCCAAAAACCAGTCGGTGTATTCCTTGTCGTGGTTGGTCAGGATCACGAAGTCTTCCGGATCGCCCAGGGACTTTCCAATGCGGTAATTCGTGTAACCATATAGCAGGCGGTCAAATCCAAACTCGGCCATCTTACGGCAATGCAAATCCCACAACGCCTCCATTGAGGGTGCGTTCGCGATCTTGTCTAGATGGCTGACTAGGTCCATTACTACTTCTCCCCAATTCCACAACGCACACCGAACCGGTGCGGGATACTCGAACACGTTGTGAAATTAATTTTGCCTGATGACGCGACCAATGCATCTATAAAGGTTAATGTAATGATGCATTCGAGGTTTTGTCGAGCAAAAGCCAAGCGCTTGAGTGAATTAATGATATTTCTTGAGTATGTCTTTTCCACCTAAGGGCTTGGTTTTGCGGAATTTGATAACTTACCATAATACCAATTATGCGCTAACGGCGTTGAGCAAAACGGGGTGCCGCAGCGGCACCCCGCTTCCGGACAGGATCAAAAGAATGCCTGCAACCCGGTTTGGGCACGGCCAAGGATCAGTGCATGAACATCATGCGTGCCCTCGTACGTGTTCACCGTTTCCAGGTTCAGCATGTGGCGGATCACGCCGAACTCAAGGCTGATACCGTTGCCGCCATGCATGTCGCGGGCCAGACGCGCGATGTCGAGCGCCTTACCGCAGTTGTTGCGCTTGACTATCGAGATCATTTCCGGCGCGGCATTGGCCTCGTCCATCAGGCGGCCAACGCGCAAGGACGCCTGAAGCCCCAGCGTGATCTCGGTCTGCATCTCAGCCAGTTTGCGCTGAAACAACTGTGTCTGCGCCAGCGGGCGTTTGAACTGATGTCGGTCTAGCCCGTACTGCCGCGCCGCGTGCCAGCAGGCCTCAGCCGCACCCATCGCACCCCAGCTGATGCCATAGCGTGCCCGGTTGAGGCAACCGAACGGACCTTTGAGCCCTTCGACGTGCGGCAGCAAGGCGCCCTCGCCCACTTCGACGCCATCCATGACGATCTCGCCGGTGATAGAAGCGCGCAGGCTGAACTTGTTCTCGATCTTTGGCGCGCTCAAACCTTTCATGCCTTTGTCGAGAACGAAGCCACGGATCTTGCCACCATGGGCTTCGGACTTGGCCCAGACCACGAAGACATCGGCGATCGGAGCGTTGGAAATCCACATCTTCGAGCCAGTAAGACGATAGCCACCCTCGGTTTTCTCGGCACGGGTTTTCATCCCGGCCGGGTCCGAACCCGCATCGGGTTCTGTCAGGCCAAAACAGCCGATCCACTCTCCGCTGGACAGCTTGGGAAGGTACTTTTTCCGCTGTTCTTCAGAACCATAGGCATAGATCGGATACATAACCAGTGAGGATTGCACGCTCATCATCGAGCGATACCCGCTGTCCACACGTTCGACTTCACGCGCAACCAGACCGTAGGTCACGTACCCTGCCCCAAGACCACCATACTCCTCTGGCGTGGTGGTGCCCAGTAGACCCATCTCACCCATTTCGCGGAAAATCTCCGGGTCGGTTTCCTCGTTGGCGAATGCGTTGGTGACACGCGATTGCAGCTTTTCCTGTGCGTAAGAGCGCGCACTGTCGCGGATCATGCGCTCTTCTTCGGTCAGTTGGTCGTCGAAACGCAGCGGATCATCCCAGGCAAATGTGCCCAGGTCGGGGGCGTCTTTGGCGCGGAGGGTGGGTTTGTCGGTCATGTCAGGCCTTTCCAGCGTGCGTTGTTTCAGGGTTTGTCCGTGTTTATCTTGAGTGAAATGCATGATAAAGCGACAAATATGCATAATATCATGAGGTAATGGAATACATGGTAACTCCACGACGGTTCTTGCCCTCTGTCCCTTCCCTGCAAGCTCTGGAAGCCGTCGCACGGCTGGGAAGTGCGACCGCAGCAGCGGAAGAACTGTCGCTGACCCAAGGCGCGGTCTCGCGGCAGTTGAAGTCGCTCGAGGACCAGTTGGGGGCTGTGCTGTTCAACCGGACCGGCAAGCGGTTGGTGCTGACCCAGGCGGGTGAGGCCTATGTCACGGAGATCCGCGCGGCGTTGCATCAAATCGCCCAAGCCTCTTTAAAACTGCAAACCAACCCGGGCGGCGGCGCGGTCAACTTGGCGATATTGCCAACATTCGGCATGCGCTGGCTGGTGCCGCGCTTGCCGCAGTTTGCCAGCGCCCATCCAGACGTGACCATCAATATGGCGACCCGGATGGAACCTTTCAATTTCGCTACGCAACCCTTTGATGCGGCAATAACTTTCGGCAACGGAGACTGGCCCGATTGTCAGAAACTTTGGCTTTCTACCGAGAATGTCATTCCGGTCGCCCTGCCTGATCTGCTGTGCGATCATCCGGTGACTTCGGGCCATGATCTGCTCAAACTGCCGCTGCTGCATATTCAACACCGGCCGCGGGCCTGGCAGAAGTGGTTTGCCGTCAACGGCGTTGAAACCGGTCCCCTGCCCGGCATGACCTATGACCAGTTCCCGACCATCGTGCAAGCGGCGCTGCACGGGCTGGGCGTGGCGTTGTTGCCGGATTTTCTGGTGGCGCAGGAACTGGCTGAGGGGCGGCTGGAAATCGCGCTCGATGGCCCGGAACAAAGCCTAGGCGATTACTGGCTGGTTTGGCCGGACACACGCCGGAACGACCCGGCGCTGAGCGCTTTTCGCGATTGGCTCGCCGAAATCGTCGGCGATGAAGACCTGCTGCCGCGCTGAGATCCGGGGTTTATTGCGTTTCGGTGATCCGGCAAGACCCCGGTCGGCCCAGTGTCACCGCATAAGGCCCCGACCCGGCATGGTGCATCACCCGCACCGCAAGGATACAGCGACCGGGCGCCAGCTCGGCCGATATCCGGAACGGCCCGGTATCGACCCCGTTGCGCATTAGTACCGCGCCATCCGAGGCACGGATCAGGTCGGCAACAAGGTTCAACCCTTCCCGCGATGCCGCGTGCAGAGTGCCACCGGGAAAATCGAAGGCATAGAAATCATAATCCGACTGTGCCATCTGCGCCTTGATTTCGCAGTTATAGGGCACAAAAGCGGCCGACATATTCTGCCCGCCTGCATCGGCGATCTTACTGCCCGGCGCGGCAAGTGGCTTACCGTGATAGTCGGATGCCGTGCCGCTGTCCGGCTGCGTCGTTGGCGTTCCCGTGGCAGGAACCGTGGTGTCTTGGCCGCCTTTGATCCAGGTTTTCACCGAGATCGTCCCGGAACAGGCCCCCCAGGCGCATTTCACCATGAAGCCATAGTCGCATCCGGTGTCCCGTGCCGGAGCGGAGTCCGTGAAGGTTGGTTCTTCCTTCAACGGTCCGAAATGATAACTGCTGGCGTGGTCTGGGTCAGCTAGTTTGCAGCGGTTGAACACGATCACTGCACGACCGGTGCCATTGGCGTTGTATCGCAACCTGCCGCTTTTCCCCTTGGGCATGAAGATTTCGAAGCGCAGCGCTTCGTTCTTGCCCATTGCGAAGTCTTTGCTGATGGTTTCGGCAGTGCCCGGCATTGCCAGCGCAAGACACAAACCTGCCCCCAGGATTGCGGTTTTCCGAGAATGACGACGTAACATGCCCTTCCCTCAAGTTCATGTGTGTGACGCGGGAATTATCGCAAGTGTCGTCGGCTGGCGCCTTGCGGCAGGTCAACAACCGGCCCCTAACCCAAGGCGTATCCAGTGCCACGCACGGTGCGCAGTGGGTCGGAGCCCCCACCCTTGGTCAGCGCCTTGCGGAGACGTCCCACATGCACATCAACCGTGCGGGTGTCAACATAGATGTCGCGGCCCCAGACCCGGTCAAGCAACTGCTCGCGGGTAAACACCCGGCCCGGTTTTTCCATGAAGGTCGCGAGCAGTCGGAACTCGGTCGGGCCGAGTTTCACCTCATCCTCTCCACGTGTCACCCGGTGGGTTTCTGCATCCAGCACAATGTCGTCATAGCTGAGACGCTCTCCCACGGTTGCCGGACGCACCCGTCGCAACGCTGCGCGCACCCGCGCCATCAGTTCGGCCACGGAATAAGGTTTCACCACATAATCGTCGGCACCGGTTTCCAGCCCGCGCACCTTGTCGACCTCTTCACTGCGGGCCGAGATCATAATCACCGGGACGTTTCTTGTGTCGTTGCGGGTCTTGATTTGGCGGCAGACCTCGATCCCGGACACGTTGGGCAGCATCCAGTCGAGAAGCACCACGTCAGGCGGGGTTTCATCAAGCATCAGCAACGCCTCTTCCCCGTCACAGGCGCGCAGGACTTCGAATCCTTCGGCTTCGAGGTTGTAGGCCAGGACCTCGCGTTGGGCGGGTTCGTCCTCGACCAGAAGCACGCAGGGTTTGCTGCTCGACATCGGGCTTATACCTGCCCCAGCTTGGCGTCGGTCGAGGTCTTGTCTTTCTTCTTGCGTTCCTCGTCCGGCATTTCGCCGGTGACGAGATAGACCACCTGCTCGGCAATGGCCGTCACGTGGTCGCCCATACGTTCGGTGTTCTTGGCGATGAAGTGCAGGTGCATGCAGGCGGTGATGGAGCGCGGGTCTTCCATCATGAAGGTCAGGAACTCGCGGAACAGCGCATTGTAAAGCTGATCGACATCGCGGTCGCGGCGGATCACGTCGCGGGCCAGTTGGGCATCGCGCTGGATATAGGCGTCAAGCGCGTCCTTGAGCATCATTTGCACGTCGCGGGCCATGCGTTTCAACGATACGGTCGCGCCCTCGATCGGGGTCATTTGCACCAGAACGCCGGTCCGTTTGGCCATGTTCTTGGCATAGTCGCCGATCCGCTCGAGATTGCCGGAGATCTTCAGCACGCTGAGGACAAGGCGCAGGTCGATGGCCGTTGGCGCGCGCAGCGCAATGATGCGGGCGGCCTCTTCGTTGATCTGGTCTTCCAGCATGTCGATGGCGCGGTCCTGTTCGCGGACCTCTTCGGCGCGTTCCTGATCGCGGTCATCAAGGCTGTCGGCTGCGGACAGGATGGCCTGTTCGACCAGCCCGCCCATTTTCATGATCATAGCCTGGACGGTTTCAAGGTCGCGGTCAAAAGCCGAGGCGATGTGATGGGTTTCTTCGTTCATGGCTCTCTCCGGATCAGCCGATACGGCCGGTGATATAGGATTCTGTGCGCGGGTCGACCGGGTTGGTGAAAATCTGGCTGGTTTCGCCGAATTCGACGAGGTTTCCGAGGTGGAAGAAGGCGGTTTTCTGGCTGACACGGGCCGCCTGCTGCATCGAATGGGTAACGATCACGACCGAGTAGTTCTGGCGCAGCTCGTCGATCAGTTCCTCGACCTGTGCCGTGGCGATGGGATCGAGCGCCGAGCACGGCTCGTCCATCAACAGGACTTCGGGCTCGGTTGCCACGGCGCGGGCAATGCACAGGCGCTGTTGCTGGCCGCCGCTGAGGCCGGTGCCGGGTTCGTGCAGCCGGTCCTTGACTTCGTTCCAGATGGCGCCGCGGCGCAGGGATTTTTCGACGATTTCGTCAAGCTCGGCCTTGGTGCGGGCCAGCCCGTGGATCTTGGGGCCATAAGCGACGTTGTCATAGATCGACTTGGGAAACGGGTTGGGTTTCTGGAACACCATGCCCACCTTGGCGCGCAGCTGCACCGGGTCAACCGCCGCGTCATAGATGTCTTCGTCATCAAGCGTGATCTCACCTTCTACACGGCAGATCGGGATGGTGTCGTTCATCCGGTTCAGCACCCGAAGGAACGTCGACTTGCCGCAACCGGACGGGCCGATGAAGGCGGTTACCGTCTTGTCCTCGATGTCCACATCGACATCCTTGATGGCGTGATTGTCGCCATAGAAGACCTGGCATTGGCGAGCGCTCATCTTGGTGGTGGTCTGGGTCACGTCGGTCTCGTTTTTGGAAGTGTCGAACATATCTCTCTCCTTACCAGCGGCGCTCGAACCGACGGCGCAAGATGATGGCAATGATATTCATCAGGAACAGGAACACCAACAGCACGATGATCGCCCCCGACGCGCGTTCGAAAAAGGCGGGGTCACCGCGGGTGGTCCAGCTGTAGACTTGGACGGGCAGAGCGGCGGCAGGGTCGAACAGGCCCTCGGGCGGGGCACCGGGGTATTCGCGCACGAAGGCGACCATGCCGATCAGCAGGAGCGGCGCGGATTCACCAAGCGCCTGGCCCAGGCCGATGATCAGGCCGGTCAGAATGCCGGGGGTGGCCAAGGGCAGAACATGGTGGAATACGGTCTGCATTTTCGAGGCCCCTACCCCAAGTGCTGCTTCGCGGATCGACGGCGGTACGGCCTGAAGCGCGGCGCGGGCCGGAATGATGATCCGCGGCAAGGTCATCAGAGTCAGAACCAAGCCGCCGACGATGGGCGCCGACTGTGGCAATCCGGCAAAGTTGATGAAGACCGAGAGGCCCAGGATACCGAAGACGATCGACGGCACAGCGGCGAGGTTCGAGATGTTCACCTCGATCAGGTCGGTCAGGCGGTTCTTGGGCGCGAATTCTTCCAGATAGACCGCCGCCGCGACGCCAAGCGGCAGGGCCAGCACCAGCACCACCAGCATCATGTAGGCCGAGCCGAGGATGGCGACGCCCAGGCCCGCCGCCTCGGGGCGTTTGTCCGAGGCATCCGGCATGGTCAGGAAGCCCCAGTTGAACCCGGTTATCATGATCCCCGCGTCTTTCATTTCCTCTGCAAGGCGCAGTTGCTCGGGCGAGATGTTTCGGTCCAATTCGGCGCTGGCCATGGTGACGCGACCTTTGAAATAGCCGTCCACCCGGCCGGTGACCAGCAGCTTGAACGAAATGGTTTCACCGATTTGGTTGGGATTGGCGATGACATAGTTGCGGATCGTCGCCGGCGCCTCGGGCGAAATCATCTTGGCGATCGTCTTGGCTTTCATCCCTTGATCATCGAGGCCGTTTGTCTCGATGGCGCTGACCATTGCTTTCTGGATCAACGGTTTGTAGCCGAAGGTCGTGACCTTCTTGATCTTCTCGATGTCGCCGGTGCCCTTCTTGTCCAGTTTGGCCGGGTCAAGGAAGACATCCAGCGTCACATGGGTCTGGCGGAAGGACGACGCCCCGTTGGCGAGGATCGAGGCCAGCAGGCCCAAAAGCGCCAGAACGCCGATGGCGACCGCGAGCTTGCCATAAAGCTGGAACCGGGCCTCGGCGGCGCGGCGGCGTTGGGTGCGCGCATCCAGTTTCAGAAGGGAATGCGTCGGGCGCCCGGGAACGTCGGAATTGGTCGCGTCGGTCATTCATACTGCTCCCGGTATTTGCGCACGATGATCAGCGCCAGGACATTGAGGCACAGGGTGAAGAGAAAAAGCGTCAGGCCAAGTGCGAAGGCGACCAGCGTTTCCGGGCTGGCAAATTCGGTGTCGCCAGTCAGCTGACTGACGATCTTTACCGTCACGGTGGTCATGGCTTCCAGCGGGTTCAGCGACATCTTGGCCGCGGCCCCTGCCCCCATGACCACGATCATGGTTTCGCCGATGGCGCGACTCGCCGCCAACAGGATGGCGCCCACAACGCCGGGGAGCGCGGCCGGCAAGATCACCTGTTTCACGGTTTCGCTTTGCGTTGCGCCCAGCCCGTAGGAGCCGTCGCGCAGCGATTGCGGCACAGCGTTGATGATGTCATCGCTGAGCGAGCTGACAAAGGGAATGAGCATGATGCCCATGACAAGACCCGCCGTCAGAACCGAGGACGAGCTGTCACCAAGCCCGGTGGGCTGTGCAATCCAGTCGCGGATGAACGGGCCGATGGTGATCAGGGCGAACAGACCATAGACGATGGTGGGGATGCCGGCCAGAACCTCGATGGCGGGCTTGGCGATGGAACGGGTTTTCTTGCCTGCGTATTCCGCAAGGTAAATGGCGATCATCAACCCGATTGGCACCGACACGATCAGCGCCACGAGCGAGACGTAAAGCGTCCCCCACACCAGCGGGATAAAGCCGAGGTCAGAGCCGCCGGTAAATTGCGGGTTCCACGTGGTCGACAGGAAATAATCCTGCCATGGGTAAAGCTGGAAGAAGTTGTAGGTCTCGAACAGAAGCGACAGGACAATGCCGATGGTGGTCAGGATCGCCACCAGCGAAGCCCCGATCAAAAGCGTCAGAACGAAGGCTTCCGAGATGTTTCGGGCGCGCAGGTCCTTGTGGATGCGAGACAGCGAGACTGCCAGGAAACCCGCCGCAAGGACGATCACCACGACGCTCATCGCCATGGTGCCGGTCTGTTGCGACTGGCGATAGGCTTTGGCGGCGGTGAAAACGTCGCCATGCACCTCGCCGCCAAGAGCCACGCCGACGGCGCCCAGTCGCGCGCGCATATCGCCACCTTCGGCCGTCATGATTTCAAGTTGGTCTTCGTTTATGCCTTCGGCCTGCATCAGCCTATCGATGCCACCGGCGATACGGCGCACGTCGCTCATCACCAGAGAAAGCTCGCCGCTTTCGGGGATTGCGGTGTCCGGGATTTGAGAGGAGACCGCATTTTCAATGATGATGGGCTGCAGGAACAGCCAGACCAGCATGACCAGCAGGGCGGGAACGGAGGTGAACAGAAAAACAAGCTGGCCGTAATAGCCGGTGCGCGAGTGCAGGTTGCGGGCATCGCCGTCGGCGGCAGCGACGGCGCGCCTGCGCGCAAGGACATAGCCGATCAAGGCAAGTGCCAGAACGACCAGGGTGAGAATGCCTACGCTCATGTATGTGTGCCCCGCGGAAATAGTGCAGGCAGCACCGTGCGCGCTGCCTGCGAGTTTTGATGTTTAGTTCAGTGGAACCATCGGCGCGCGATTGGCGACCGCGTCCTGGGTGGCTTCGAGCTCGGGGTCGGGCACAAGGCCGTATTCGGCCAGCGGGCCGTCTTCGCCTGCCATGTCGTCGGATACGAAGAACTCGATATATTCCTGAAGTCCCGGGATCACATCGAGATGCGCGTTCTTGACATAGAAGTAGAGCGGGCGCGACACCGGGTATTCGCCCGAGGCAATCGATTCAACCGACGGCACGACGCCGCCCATGGTGGCAACCCGCAGCTTGTCTGTGTTGTTCTGGTAGAATGACAGGCCAAAGACGCCGATGGCGGCCTTGTTGGCTTCGATCCGGGCCAGCGTTTCGGTATAATCGCCGTCGATGTCTACCGATGCACCGTCGGTGCGCAGCGCGTGGCAGGCTTTCTTGGCTGCTTTCTTGTCGCCACCATTGGCCTGTTTGAAGATATCCATGGCACCGGTGGCCTTGCAGCCCGCTTCCAGCACTTTCTTGTCAAAGACCTCGCGGGTGCCATGCTTGGTGCCCGGGATGAAGGCCAGGATCTCGTTCGCCGGGAAATCGGCGTTCACGTCGGCCCAGGTGGTGTTGGGGTTGTCGACCAGCTTGCCGTCAACCACAACCTGCTTGGCAAGCGCGTTGAACCAATCGGCAGGCTCATAGGCGTATTCCGGGCCGTTGATATCGGATGCGAAGACGATGCCGTCGTAGCCGATGCGCACTTCCTGAATGTCGGTGATGCCGTTGGAGGCACAGTTGTCGATATCGGATTGCTTGATGCGACTCGACGAGTTGGCAATGTCGATGGTGTTCTCGCCCACGCCTTCGCACATTTTCTTGCGGCCAGCGCCCGAGCCGCCACCTTCCACGACCGGTGTCGGGAAGTCGAAGTTTTCGCCAAAGGCTTCGGCCACGATCGCTGCGTAAGGCAGCACGGTCGACGAGCCAGCAATCTGGATCTGGTCACGGGCCGAGGCAGTGGTCGCGCCAAGCGCGGCGATGGCAGCAGCCGAAGTGGCGAGTTTGGTAAATTTCATGGATCGCTCCTGATCATAAGTCATGGCCGCGTATGTCACGGCCTTGGGGGCGGCTCTAAGCGTCGTCGATTATGGTTTTGTGACAGGTACGTAACAGTTTCATGACAGGCGGCGGGAAAAGCGAAAAAATCGCGATTCCAGGCGGGTTGGTTTGCTTGAGAATGGTGTTCGACAGCTTAGTAAAGACCGGGGATCAGGCGATAACGGACCCGCGCCGCGTAATCCGGGTATCCCGGCAATTCCTGCTGCAAGGTCTGGTCTTCCAAGGCCGTGCGGAGGACCGAAACTCCGGTCGCGAAGACCACCGGGATCAGCGCCCAGTTCGACCCAAGGGCCAGAACGATCCCGAACAGGGCCAGGATATTTCCAGCATAGCCGGGATGGCGCACCACCCTGTAGGGGCCGCTGTCACAGACAGTGTGGCCGCGATCGGTCTGAACCTGTACGACGCTGAAGAAAAACCGGTTCTCGGCAAAGGCCCAAGCTGCGAAGGCGTACCCAATCGCGATCAGGACAAAGCCAATCGCGATCACCCAGCAACCAAAGTCGGGCGACCAGTCAAACCGGTGATCCAGCCCAGCCACGATAACCACGGGGTATGCGATGCTTATCGCCATCAGAGGGGCCAGAATCTTGTCCCAGGCTTTTGCGTTCTGAAGGGTTTCAACATCTTGCCGCGCCGCGGTCAGGCCGGGATGGCGCAGTTCTGCCCAGATGCGCCCACCCAATCCGGCAGCAACGATCAAAGGCACATAAAGCCATGCCTGCCACCAGCCGAAATCTCCGCCACTGATCAACAGAACCAACGGGATCAACAGGTAGACCACCGCCAGCCTGATCCATTGTCCTGCAGACACCTTTTGATCCTCTGTTTGACCGTTTTTCGCGTCGGACATGGTGTTTCCCGGACAGTGATGGCAACAGCCTAGGCCTTGGCGCGGAGTTCCACAACCGCCGCAGGGTTGGTGATCAGGCCTGGTAGCCTATGCCGTCCGGCAAAGTGCCGTTTGCCAACCAATCCCAAAGTTCGGCCCAAAGCACCTCGCGCCCGGACCGGAAGGCGCTGTCATGGCCGATATGGGTCAGCCCATAGTCGGATGGTTTGCGTAGCACCAGATCGCGCGGCGCGTTCGGGTAATAGTCCAGCGTGTCCCCTGCCGCTTGGGGTGTGGCGATCCCGTCGTCACTGAACACCCAGGAGCGGATCGGTGCGGTGATGGCGTCGAAATGGTTGGGGGCATAGCGGGTTGCCAGCTCGGGACGGATATAGGACCGCCGCATGCTCCATCGGCGCCAGCTACGGAAAAGCTTCGGCGGCAGGCTGGCCCCGCGCCACAGCCGTCCAGACCGGATGTAACCGTGCCGCAACAGCATGTAAGACCCGAACCCCCACCAGAAAAACATCTCAAGCGGCCAGCGGTGTTTGAAATGCCCTCCGATAAAGCCGGTGCCGACGCTGACAAAGGCGTGACGGACGAAACGTTCGTGCCCCTCGGTGAAACCTAGAAACATGCCGCCTGCGGAATGACCCAGATGGGCGACCGGCAGGCCCGGCACCTGCGCCGCGATTGCATCAAGCGCGGCGGTCACACAAAAGCGCCCCCAGTCGGGGTAGTCGATGTTGCTGTCGGACAGATCACGGCCGCCACCCGAGTCGCCGATGCCGCGATAGTCATAGGTCAGCACCACCGCCCCCTGCCCGGCAAGATACCCCGCCACGTGGCGATAGAAATGGCGCGGATAGCCGGTTCCGGCGGAAATCACGATGGCGATGTGCGGGTTGGGGCCCACATAGAGATCGCCTGTCATCGGCCAGCCATCGCGGGCGGCAAAAGGCAGCCGTGTCGGAGTAATCTTCGAGGGATCAGCCATGCGCGCGCCGTTTCTTTTCGCCAAACAAGGTTGACCCTAACAGGCGAAAGCAACCTGCCAATCCCTGACCACGCGTCAGACCATCAGTCGAGCGGCAGCGCCACAGTAAACGTGCTGCCCTTGCCGGGCTTGGACTTGATCCGCATCCGTCCTCGGTGGCGGTTGATGATATGCTTGACGATGGCAAGGCCCAGCCCGGTACCGCCAACTTCGCGCGAACGGTGGGAATCGACGCGGTAAAACCGCTCGGTCAGCCGTGGAATGTGGAAGGTTTCGATCCCTGCGCCCCTGTCCACCACCCGCAGAACGGCCGCCGGTCCGCGCAAGCGTTTGTCGTGATCTTCTTTTGAGAGGTACAGCGTCACAACACCGCCACCGCTGCCATATTTGATTGCGTTCTCCACCACGTTGGTGACCACCTGGCGCAGTTGATCCTCGTCCCCCGATAGGCGCAGTTCATCCATCGGCGGGTTGAATTGAACGGTCACGCCGCTGGCACCTGCCACTTTTTCCAGCGTCGTCAGGACCGCGCTTATCAACCCAACCAGTTCGACCTGCCCTGTTGGGCGGACCCTTGCATCGCTTTCAACGCGAGAAAGCGACAGCAGGTCATGCACAAGCCGTTCCATCCGCCCGGCCTCGGATTCCATGATATCGAGGAACCGCTCTTGCGCGGCCGGATCATCCTTGGCAGCACCGCGCAGCGTTTCGATGAAACCCATGAGCGAGGTTAACGGTGTGCGCAATTCGTGGCTGACATTGGCAACAAAATCGCGCCGCATTTGCCCTGCTTGTTCTAATGGGCTGCGGTCTTCGAAACTAACGAGCACCCCCACAAGACCCGGAAGGTCAATCCGGCCGCAGGAAACCGCGTAGGTGACATCGCGGCCGCTGTCACGGCGCAGGACATAGCGCGCGGAGGTTTTAACCCGCTCGCTGGCGCAAAGTTCGATCGCTTCAAGCACGTCGGGCTGACGCAGCGCGGCAATGTAAAACTGACCCACCACACCGGCCCCAAACAGCGCCTCAGCACCGGTGTTAAGCGCTACAACCCTCTCATCCGGGCCGATCAGCACAGTGGCCTGTGGCATCGCATCAAGCAGGTTTTGTTCAGGTCGGTGCATGGGCGGGGCTCTTGATCTGGCTTAGGCGCGACACTTTCATGACCGGGCCAGAAATGTAAACCGCGCATCGTGGCCATGTACCGCCTCGCGTCTTTTGGGGAATTGCCACCAGGCTCTTGATAAGGGTTAATCAATTGTTAACCGGGAAAGGTTAATGCGGTAGATAGGGTTAAAGGAGACCACCTCCGGCCCGTAGGGAAAAGGCAAAATCGAGACATGGCCACAATCAAGCTGCCACTTGATCCGTTGGTTCTGAGTATTGGTGTAGGGCGGGAAAACGGACCCGACCCGAGAGTTGGGGAAACCGCGATATTTCTAGGCTACAACCTTGTTGACGCCGAACAAATCCGCAGAACGCAACCGGACAAGGTGCTAAGCTGGCTCTTTTGTTGCGCTTATGACGTCTACGACATCGCACAAATACTGATCGACGCGCAGTTCCGCGGCACCTATTGTGCCGTCGCAGCACATCTGCCGGATGCAGAGGCTGTCTCCCACGAGATCAGAGCCCAGTTTCCTGGGTTGGATTTCGTGCTGATCTGCCCATCTTCGGACCTGTCGGACCGCGCGACGCGCTATCAGCGCATGATCGACGAGGCTGCAAGCGTGCTCCAGTTGGCTGCGGTCTAGCGTCAGGCCGCTGGTTCAGCTGGCAACGCTCAACCCGTCGCGGAAACGGCGCATGTTATCGCTGTAATGCTGGGCGCTGGCCAGGAGCATCGCCTTGGCCGGGCCGTCCAGTTCGCGCATCACCTTGCCGGGGCTGCCCATCACAAGGCTGCCATCGGGGATTTCCTTGTTCTCGGTAATCAGGGCCCCTGCACCAATCAGGCAACCCTTGCCGATCTTGGCGCCGTTCAGGATTGTCGCTCCCATGCCGATCAGGCTGCCATCGCCGATGGTACAGCCATGCAGCATGACCTTGTGGCCGATGGTACAGTTTTCGCCAACGGTCAGCGGATAGCCCATATCGGTGTGAAAAACGCAGTTTTCCTGTACGTTCGAACCCGCACCGACGATGATCGGTTCGTTGTCGCCGCGCAGGGTTGCCCCGAACCAAACCGAGGCCCCGGCCCCCAGAACCACCTGCCCGATCAGGTTGGCATCGGGCGCGGCCCAGCTGTCCGGGTCACATTGCGGCGCGTGGCCGTCGAGCGCGTAAAGGGTCACAGGTTCAACTCCTTGTATTCGGCTTCAAGCTGGCGCACGTGGTCGGTCAGCATTGGCTGTTGGATACGGCGCATCCTTGTGGCGGCGACGATGGTCTTGAGGTCACGATCAGTCTGGTCCAGATCGTCATTGATCAACACGTGGTCATAGCTGTCCCAGCGGCTGATTTCGTCCCAGCTTTTCTTCATCCGTCCGGCGATGACCTCTTCGCTGTCCTGGCCACGGCTGACCAGGCGGCGGTGCAGTTCGGTGATCGACGGCGGTAGCAGGAAAACCGACAGCGTATATGGGGCAAGAACCGAATTGCGGATCTGCGCCGCGCCCTGCCAGTCGATATCGAACAGCACATCTTCACCGGCGTCGATGGCGGCCTCAACGGGCTTGCGTGGGCTGCCATAGAAATTGCCGAACACCTCGGCATGTTCGAGCATGTCTCCTTCGGCGACGTCGCGCTTGAAATCCTCGGCGCTCATAAAATGGTAATCCTTGCCGTCCTCTTCGCCGGGACGCGGTTTGCGCGTGGTTGCCGAAACGGAAAACCGGATCGACGGATCCCATTCACGCAAACGTTTGGTCAGGGTGGATTTACCCGCCCCCGACGGCGAGCTGAGAATGATCAATAGGCCACGGCGGTTTGTCATTTTATTTCAGCGCCTTATTCGATGTTCTGAATCTGCTCTCGCATCTGGTCGATCACCGCTTTCAACTCCAGGCCAACGGCGGTCAGCGGCTTAGATTGCGATTTCGAACAGAGCGTATTTGCCTCGCGGTTGAATTCCTGGGCCAGGAAGTCAAACTTGCGCCCCACGGCGCCGTTCGCATCTAACAGGTCGCGCGCCGCGTCGACATGGGCCCTTAACCGGTCAAGCTCTTCGGTGATGTCGGCCTTGACCGCGATTAGCGCCAGTTCCTGGGCGATGCGGTCCTCCTCAACCGAATTGGTATTGGCCATGACCCGCTCCAGCGCCGATTTCAACGCAACAGCCTGTGCCTCGCGCCGGTCATCCAGAACGCCTGCCGCCTGATCCGTCAGCGCGGCGATACTGTCGAGCTGAATCGCGATCACGTCACGCAGGGCGGCGCCCTCGGTCTGACGCATCGACAGGAAATCCGTCAGCAGCGGCTCGAAATCCTTCAGAAGCATGGATTTCAGGGCCTCCGTGTCTTCGTTTTCCGCACTGCTGTCCAGCACGCTGCGCTGCGAAATGATGTCGGCCGCGCGCGAAGGCGCCAGTGAAAGGCCCATGTCCAGCGCCCGCTGCTCAACCTTCAAAAGCGCATTCAGAACCGCCTCAAGCTGTCCTTCATTGACGGTCAGCGCGCCTGCACCGTCTTCCCGCGTCAGACGCAACGAAACCGTGACAGAGCCGCGCGTGACCGCCTTGCCTAGCCGCGCGCGCAACCCGGCCTCGAGCCCAGCAACCCAGTCCGGCACCCGCAAACGCAAGTCGAGCCCCTTGGAATTCACGCTGCGCAATTCCCATCCCCAGGAATAGCTGCCCCATTGCCCCTTGGTCGAGGCAAAACCCGTCATCGACACTGTCACCGGCGTCTCCTTTGTCAATGCCCTGTCCTAAGCCCTTTTCCCCCCTGCCCGCAAGCGTCCCGTCGCGGCAAATCCCGCAAGAGCGGTTAACCAAGTGCACGGGAATTGAAAGATTTTTTAAACGAAATGTGCCACTTTAAGACTTGGGTAACTTCTATTCACCTAAAGTTAACCGGTCAGTAACTTCAGCAACCGGTCCGACGCGGGTGAATGGGTAGAATCCTGGTGAACTGTTCCAGAGCGCATGGGGTTGGAAAGATGAACGGGAACGTGATTTCAATGTCTGGTTTTCAGGACGATACGGGATTTCGGGCACTCAGCGAGGTCGAGGCCTATTGGCATGGCCTACGCACGCTGCCTGACAACGGCGGCGGGGTTCCAAAACGATCCGACATTGACCCGCGCGGGATTGAAAACGCTCTGGAATTTGCCTTCATTCTTGAAAAGATCGCGCCGGGTCTGGCGCGGTTGAGAATTGCCGGCATGCATCTTTCGGATCTGATGGGGATGGAAGTGCGTGGCATGCCGATCAGCTCATTCCTGCCGTCGGCGGCGCGGTCCGGGTTTTCCGAGATGTTCGAGGACATGTTGACGCGCCCGGCGCTGGCCAAACTGAAACTTTCGGCGGAAACCGGCATCGGCAAACCACCGCTTGAAGGGCGCATGATCCTGTGCCCCTTGCGCAATGACTTCGGCGATATCAGCCGGGTGCTGGGCTGTTTCGAAACCCGAGGCCCAATCGGTCGCGCCCCACGCCGGTTCAACCTGCTGGAAACCACGTTGGTGCCGGTGGCTGACATGGTGAAGAACTCGCACCGTTTCGCACGTTCTGAAGAACAACCCAATCTCGATCCCGCTCTGCGCGATCCTGGCGCGCGATTCCGCCATAGAGGTGGAGATGATGAGAAAGCGCCGCAGCGGCCGAGCTATTTGCGGCTGGTAAAAAGCGACGAGTAAGATAGCGCAAGACGTCGGCTCTGTTCAGGGCTGAACATGAAAACGCCCGGTGCAGAATGTCCGGGCGTTTCCTTTTATTACAGTGGCTTACACGCCGATGCTCAACTTGCCTTTGCGGCCTGTTTTTCTTCGCGTGCCGCAGTCAGTTCCTCGGCAACGAGGAAGGCCAGTTCCAGCGATTGCGAGGCATTCAGACGCGGATCACATGCGGTGTGATAGCGGTCGCTCAGGTTTTCATCCGTCACGGCACGTACGCCACCGGTGCATTCAGTGACGTCCTGGCCGGTCATTTCGAAATGCACGCCGCCGGGCACGGTGCCCTCGGCCTTGTGCACGCCAAAGAACTCGCGCACCTCGCGCAGCACGCTTTCGAACGGCCGGGTCTTGTAGCCGCTGGCCGCCTTAATCGTATTGCCATGCATCGGATCGCAGACCCAAAGCACGTTGGCGCCCTCTTCCTCGACCGTTTTGATCAGGCGCGGTAGGTGCTCGCTCACATTGCCGGCGCCAAACCGCGCGATCAGAGTCAGTCGGCCCGCTTCGTTTTCGGGGTTCAGCTTGGCCAGAAGCCGCTTGAGATCGTCGGTTTCCATTGTCGGGCCGCATTTCAAACCGATCGGATTCAAAACGCCGGAGGCGAATTCCACATGCGCCCCGTCGGGTTGACGGGTCCGGTCACCGATCCAGATCATGTGCCCCGAGCCCGCCAGCCAATCGCCGGTGAGCGAGTCAACCCGGGTCAGCGCCTCTTCATACTCCAGCAGCAGAGATTCGTGGCTGGTGTAGAAGCTGACCTGGTGCAGCGCGGCAGAGCGTTCACTGCTGATACCCGCGGCCTTGAGGAAATCGAGCGTATCACTGATCCGATTGGCCATGTTGCGGTATTTCGCGGCATTGTCATCTTCGGTAAAGCCGAGCGTCCATTGATGCACCTTGTGTACATCGGCGTAACCGCCGGTGGAAAATGCGCGCAGCAGGTTCAGTGTCGCCGCCGCCTGGGTATAGGCCTGCAGCATCTTCTTCGGGTCCGGGATGCGCGCCTCGGCAGTGAAATCGAGCTCGTTGATGATGTCGCCGCGGTAGGACGGCAATTCCACCCCATCGACCGTCTCGGTCGGGGCCGAGCGTGGCTTGGCGAACTGGCCGGCCATGCGGCCCACCTTCACAACCGGCACCTTGGCGCCGTAAGTCAGGACCATCGCCATCTGCAGCATCACCTTGAAGGTGTCGCGGATCGCATCAGCGCTGAATTGCTCGAAACTTTCGGCGCAATCGCCCCCCTGCAACAAAAACGCCTCGCCGCGGGACGCGGCACCGAGTTGTTCCTTCAGGCGGCGCGCCTCGCCGGCAAAGACGAGCGGCGGATACTTGGCAAGCTGTGCCTCAACCGCATTCAGCGCGGCCTCATCCGTGTAATCCGGCATCTGGATACGCTCGCAGGCGCGCCAGCCGGATTTTTGCCAGTCAGTCATCGTCTTTCTCCGGGTTAAATGACATGAAGCTTTTCCTATACACAGCCCTGCGGCGCTGCGCCACAGGGAATCGCGCTCTTGACGGGGCGAAAAACCCGTGTCCATGTGGGCAGATAGCGACAATGGGTGTCGCGATGTATGCCCGGAGATTCGTGCTCATGTCAGAGCTGCGGCAAACCGTAGACATTATTGATGACGAGGCACGCACGCAGCGTTTCGTCTTTGTTTTGTTGAATGATTTCACGCTGTTGAGCTTTGCCTCGGCGTTGGAATGCCTGCGCTTGGCAAACCGGATGGCCGGACGCGAACTCTATAAATGGCTGCTTCTGGGCGAAGGCGGCGAAACGATCTCCTGTTCCGCCGGTACCGAGTTCAACCTCGATGATGATCTGATCGAGCTGCATCGTGATGATTGGGTGATGATTTGCGGTGGAATCGATATCCAGCAGAATTCGCCAAAAAAGGTCATCGGCTGGTTGCGACGTGAAGCCCGCAAAGGCATCAAGATCGCCGGGCTGTGCACCGCGGCCTACACCCTGGCCAAAGCAGGGTTGCTGGACGGCAAGGCAGCGACGATCCACTGGGAAAACCAGGACAGTTTCCAGGAAGAGTTTGACGAGGTCGAGCTGACCAAGTCGGTGTTCCGGATCGACGGCAATCGGATGACCACCGCCGGGGGCACCAGCTCGATTGACCTGATGCTGAAACTGATTGCCGAGGCCCATGGCGAGACGCTCGCCAATGCCGTCGCCGATCAGCAGATTTACAGCTCGATCCGCACCGACCAGGACACGCAGCGATTGTCGGTTCCAACCCGCATCGGCGTGCGTCACCCCAAGCTGAGCCAAGTGATCCAGATGATGGAGGCCAATATCGAGGAACCGATCAGCCCCTCGATCCTGGCCAAGGATGTGGGCATGTCCACGCGTCAACTCGAACGACTGTTCAGACGCTATCTCAACCGCTCGCCCAAACGCTATTACATGGAACTACGGCTGCAGAAAGCGCGCAATCTGCTGATGCAGACCGATATGAGCGTGATCAACGTCGCACTTGCCTGTGGTTTTGCCTCACCGTCGCATTTCTCGAAATGCTACCGGGCGCATTATGACACCACCCCCTATCGCGAGCGTGGGTCACAGGCGTCGCGATTGTCGATCTGATCCGGTCCAAGGTTTTTCGAAAAGGCTTGAAGAATCGGTTTCGGAACCCCTTGAAAACGCCGCTAAACCGGCGTTTCGCAAGGGTTTTCGAAAAACCTTGGCACTCTCCTGCGCACCGACGTCAGAACTTCTCCATGATCGCTTCGATCTTGGTATTCAGCGCGAAGTTCAGGACGACAAGATCATCGTTGCGCTGGTGCAAGATGGCATAGAAGAACAGGTAACGCCCACCGCCCCAGTAGGCGCGGGCTTCCTGGCTGACGCCGCCACCCAGGTCGGTCTGGCGAAACAAGGCAACCGACGTGAACCTGTTTGGATAAAGCCGGTTGAAATCGCTTTCGATCTTGGCCAGCTGTTCCGCGGTGTATTCATCCCGCCCACCCATGTGCTTGATGAACGGTACCCATTCACGCGTGGTCAGCATCCGGTCAACATAGGCGTTATACTTGGCATAGCTGTCGAACTTGCTGTCACCCGGCTGGTCCGCCTCCTGGGCATAGACCGGCAGCGACAGCGCAAGACCGGACAGAGCAAGCGCCAAAACGGCAAGAAGACGCGTCATCGGGGAAATCCTTTCGCATGATCAATTCTCGCACCAATGCTATCAGGCCGGTGTGATCCGATAAAGGGCGCCCTTGCCTTCGCTGAGAAACCAGATCGCCCCGTCGGGGCCTTCGCGGAAGTCGCGGACCCGCTGGGTTTCCGGGGTATCAATCTTGCCGATCTGGCGGCTGCCATCCCTGGACAGCACCGCGATATGGTCGAACTTGAGCGACCCAACCAGAAAGGCGCCTTGCCATTGTGGCCATAGCCGTCCGGAATATATCGCCAACCCCGACGGCGCGATGGACGGGTCCCAGTAGAAGGCGGGCTGCTCCATGCCCGGCTTGTGGGTGCCCTCGCCGATTTTTGCGCCCGAATAATGCCGACCATAGGCAATCACCGGCCAACCATAGTTGGCGCCACGTCTTATAGCGTTCAACTCATCGCCGCCCATAGCGCCATGTTCATGCGCCCAGAGCCGGCCCTTGGCATCCAAAGCCATGCCTTGCGGGTTGCGGTGGCCGTAGGACCAGATTTCCGGCCGGGCACCGGGGAGGGCCAGGAACGGATTGTCGGCGGGCACCGAACCGTCTCGGTTTATCCGAATGATACTGCCATTGTGACGTGACAAATCCTGGGCCGATGACCGGTCGCCGCGGTCTCCAATACTGAGAAACAATGTCCCGTCGCGCCCCTCGACGATCCGCCCGCCGAAATGACGGCCGCCACTGCTGCCCGGCGACATTGCGAAAACCTCGCGAAGTTCCTCAAGCCGATCCCCAGCCAGCCGCGCTATCGCCAGTGCGGTGCCCTGCCCGCCCCCCTGCGGTTTTGCGTAAGCCAGGAACACCGTTCCGGTGCGGGTGAAATCACGCGCCGGCACGATGTCATGCAGTCCCCCCTGCCCCTTGGCATCGATCCGCGGCAATCCGCGAATGCGGGTCTTGTGCCCCGAATCCACAGCTCGCCACAGTCGCCCGGCGCGCTCGCTTATCAGCATGTCGCCGTCAGGCAGCATCCCCAGCGACCAGGGCACACGGAACCCGTCGGCATGTTTGGAAATCTGCAACCGGGGTTGCATCGGGGTCTTTGCCCGCGCCGCGCCGCTAAGACCGAAGCCCAGCAATCCGAGTCCGAAATCCCGCCGTTTCATGGCAAAAACTCCCTATTCACCGGAAAAGTTCTCCCAACGTCATCCTAACAGGAAATGGCCATTAACACGCTTTTCTTTTCGGAAACTTGCGAATAGGCTCACTTCCGGACCTAATGTTCCAATAGGGAGTAAGAAATGAAAAAACTGTTCGCAACAACCGCTGCTGTGGCCCTTATGGCCGGTTCGGCCATGGCCGAAGAAATCAAGCTGGGCGTCCTTCTGGGCTTTACCGGCCCGATCGAATCCACCGTGGCCCACATGGCACCTGCGGCCCATATGGCGATCAAGGAAGTCAGCGACAGCGGCAAGCTTCTGGGTGGCGCAACCGTGGTTGGGATCAATGGCGACACCACATGCGTCGATTCGGGTGCGGCAACCGCTGCGGCCGAACGTCTGATCACCTCGGATGGCGTTAAAGGCATCATCGGCGGTGACTGCTCGGGTGTGACCGGCGCTGTCCTGACCAACGTCGCCGTGCCGAATGGCGTCGTGATGATTTCGCCCTCAGCCACCTCGCCGGGCCTGAGCCACATGAACAACGAAGACAATGGCCTGTTCTTCCGCACCGCACCGTCGGATGCCCGTCAGGGTGTCGTGATGACCGAAGTTCTGATGGAGCAGGACATCAAGGAAGTCGCCGTCACCTATACCAACAACGACTATGGCAAGGGTCTGGCCGATGCTTTCCAGGCCGCCTATGAAGCCGCTGGCGGCAAGGTAACGATCAACGCCGCCCACGAAGACGGCAAGGCCGACTATTCGGCAGAAGTTGGCGCACTGGCCGCGGCTGGTGGTCAACGTCTCGTCGTCGCCGGCTATGTTGACCAGGGTGGCAACGGCATCGTCCGCGCCGCAATCGACACCGGCGCATTTGACACCTTCCACTTCCCGGACGGCATGATCTCGGACCAACTGGTCAAGAATTTCGGCAGCGAAATCGATGGTTCGAGCGGTCAGCACCCCAGCCCCTCGGAAGAGTTGGCCGCGCGCTTCAAGGAAGTGGCCGATGCAGCTGGCGGCGATTGGGAGCCGACCACACCGTTCGCGCCCGAGTCCTATGACGCGGCCGCGCTGATCATGCTGGCCATGCAGGCTGCAGGCTCGACCGACGCCAATGTCTACAAGGACAAGATCATCGAAGTGGCCAACGCGCCGGGTGAAAAGATCAATTCTGGCGAGCTGGCCAAGGGTCTCGAAATCCTCGCGGCAGGCGGCGACATCGACTATGTCGGCGGCACCGGCGTCGAGCTGGTCGGTCCCGGTGAAGCGGCAGGCAACTACCGCGAAATCATGATCGAAGGCGGCACCGACAAGACGGTTCGCTACCGCTAAGGCGCTGTTTTTAAAAACGGACGGCCCGCTGCTACGCGGGCCGTCTGATTTTGCCTGACCCACTAATAACGAAAACAACGGCAAAACCAACATGGGGGATTGGGGACGATGATCCGCGTCGAGAACGTGCACAAGCATTTCGGCGGCTTTCGGGCCGTGGACGGAGCAACCCTGGAGATTTCCGAAGGGTCCATCACCGGACTAATTGGCCCCAACGGCGCCGGAAAAACCACCCTTTTCAATGTGATAGCTGGCGTTCTTCCACCGACCTCCGGTCGGGTGACCATGGCTGGTGAGGACATTACCGGCCTGCCACCGCACACGCTGTTTCACAAGGGGCTGCTCAGGACCTTCCAGATCGCGCATGAGTTTGGTTCCATGTCCTGCCGCGAGAACCTGATGATGGTGCCCGGCGGCCAATCCGGCGAGACGCTGTGGAACACCTGGTTCGGACGCAAACGGATTGCCGACGAAGAACGCGCGCTCCGCGCCAAGGCCGACGAGGTGATGGAATTTCTCACCATCGAACATCTGGCCGACCACAAGGCGGGCCAGGTCTCGGGTGGTCAGAAGAAACTGCTGGAACTCGGCCGCACCATGATGGTGGATGCCAAGATCGTCTTCCTCGACGAGGTCGGCGCCGGGGTGAACCGTACTCTGCTCAACACCATTGGTGACGCGATCATCCAGTTGAACAAGGAACGCGGCTACACCTTCGTGGTAATCGAACACGACATGGATTTCATCGGCAAGCTGTGTGATCCGGTGATCTGCATGGCCGAGGGCAAGGTCCTGGCCGAGGGTACATTGGCCGAGATCAAGGCCAACCAGGAGGTGATCGAGGCGTATCTGGGGACTGGGCTAAAGAACAAAGAGAAAGAAGACGCATGAAGCCCAAAGCGTCTCTTCTCGGCCTGATTTTTGCATTTCTCATGGCCAATCTGGCGTCGGCGCAAGGCGTGATCGGAACTGCCGTTGTTTCCGGTAAGAAAATCGAAATTCTCGAGGATCGGACGTGGCGTTATGCCGAAACAGGCACCGCGGACGCCTGCATCCCCGCCAACCATGGTGTCCGTTTCTGTGGTGAACGCCGGAACTGGAAAAGGCAATTCAATGGACTGCGGGATTTTTCCTTGCTGTTTGACCACTCCAGCAAGATTTCGGGCGGGATCATTATCGAGGATGTCGGGTTGCGGGACGGCATCGAGATGGAGACCATGCGAGAAGTTGCACTGGGTGGCGCGGCTGACGCCTCGGGCGTGGCTATCGAGGAAGTGCCGGTTCTTGACGTTCTGACCGCCGAAGTGGACGGGCACCCTGCGGAAACCATCATCTACGGTGCCAAGCCCCTCAAGCTTGGGTTTGTTTACGCCAACACCATCGTCTTACTCGAAGATCGGACCCTTCAGATATTGGTTTGGGCGTTCGGTAAGGAATTCACCGAAGAGCATGAAAAATGGCATGCTGACTTTATCGGGAATGTCAGGATTCAAACCGAAGAGGAAACCCATTGACCATGCGCAATACACGATACGCCTGGTTGAAGCGTACGGCGACGCTCATCGCTCTGGCTTGCGCGCAGCTTGCCCTGCCCGCGCAGGCCGAGGAAGTGGTGATCAAGTGCTATTTCGACTGGTCCTGCGATATCAACCGCAAGTGCCAGGACGCTGATATCGACGTTCGGTTCCGCGCCGATGCCGAAACCGGCACCGTCAAGCGCATCGGCGGCGGTGCCATGTCCCAGCTTGACGAGCTTGAACTGATCCTCGGCGACCGGGCGATCACCATCCTGGAGAAGCCCATCTCGGGCGGCGCGGCGACCACCACCTTGATGATTTCCAATGGCGACGCAGTGCGGTCAGAGAACCTGATCACCGGCATCCGCCTGACCCCGATGCAATATCTTGGCCAATGCCAGACCGTGTGAGGTAACGACATGAGCGACAATCCCTACCAGGACGACCGCGGCAACAAGGACGCGACCATCACCAACCCCAAGGGCGGCAGCACCGCGCCGCGCCTGCCCGAGGGTCAAAACAACCGCGCCCATGCGGTCGGTGGCGAGCATCCCTTCCTGATCGGCGAGGCCATGACCGGCGGGTACGGCAAGAACGGGCCGGACATCCTGCATGATTGCACCATCGCGGTGAACCCGGGCGAAATCGCCGTGATCGTTGGCCCCAACGGCGCCGGTAAATCGACGGCGATGAAGGCGGCGTTTGGCATGCTGAACCTGCGTCAGGGTCGGGTGCTGCTGGATGGCGAGGATATTTCCAACCTCACCCCGCAGGCGCGGGTACAAAAAGGCATGGGATTTGTCCCTCAGACCCAGAACATCTTTACCTCGATGACGGTCGAAGAGAACCTTGAAATGGGTGCCTTCATCCGCACCGATGATTACTCCGAGACGATGGAACAGGTTTACGAGCTGTTCCCGATCCTGCGCGACAAGCGGTCCCAGGCCGCGGGCGAACTGTCGGGCGGCCAGCGCCAACAAGTCGCCGTTGGTCGCGCCCTGATGACCGAGCCCAAAGTGTTGATGCTGGATGAGCCCACCGCGGGCGTAAGCCCGATCGTGATGGACGAGCTGTTTGACCGGATCATCGAGGTGGCCCGCACCGGATTGCCGGTTCTGATGGTGGAACAGAACGCCCGCCAGGCGCTGGAGATCGCCGACCGGGGCTACGTGCTGGTCCAGGGCCGCAATGCCCACACCGGGACCGGAAAGGAACTTCTGGCCGACCCGGAAGTGCGTGCAAGTTTTCTGGGAGGATGAGGATGGTACAGGCTTTGATGAAAGACGTGACCCGATCCATGACCCCGGTTATGGCATTTTCTGTCGCATTGCTGGCCGGTGCGGCACCTGCCGTGGCCGATTTGTACTGCACCCCCGAAGAGGCCTGCCTGTCCATTGGGACATGCGATCTTAAATACGGCGGCGGCCCCTTCCAGGTGCGGCACGTTGGCGGTAATGACGCAGAAATCTACCGGCTTGAAAACGGAGAAATCCGAAGCGACGAACCTCCTGATAGGATGAAGATAATTGCCGTCACCGACGACAACACCGCTATTTTGACGAAGATTGCAGCCGATTCAGATTCGTTTGGCTTTATTTCGATTCGCGCTGACCAGGCCTATGTCTTGTCCTTCCACGGCAAGACTGGTTCGAAGGCATTTGGCATGTCCAGCACCGGCCGTTGCACTGGGTCGTGGTAATGAACAGACGCGCGGCAGTTTTCGGCCTGATCATGGGCGTCGGCTCTGCCACGCAAGCCTTGGCATTTGGGTGTGCCTTCACCACCGAATGTTACGAGGCCGAGGGGTGCAACAGCACCGGTTTCAACATCGAAGTGAATATCGAGGACAAGGCGATCACTACTGATTATGGCGATCTTCAAATCGTTGCGGTCAAGGAAGCGCGGAATCTGACAACCATGTTCGCCACCGGGGCCGGAGCGGAATACATGCTTTCACTGACCCCGACCGGTGCGAGGTTTACAACACATAACAATTCCGGCCCCGAGGTGATTTCCTATCTCGGCACCTGCAAGGGGGCATTCTGATGCGTGGCCTGATCCTGACCTTCGCCCTGCTTCCCCTGCCCGCGCTGGCGGCAGAGCCTTATTGCCAGGTGGAAGAGACCTGCACCGTGACATCGGACAATTGCCAGCCTGCGGAGGGCCGCATCATGCTGCATCTTCATGCGGCGGAGAACGTGACCAAGGCGACGATCCTGCTGGATGGCGAGAGAATGGGCACCGGCAGCGTTTTGGGCCTGCATAACGTCACCGCGATCATGTTCACCACCGAGGACGGCATCGAAAACCAGATGCGCATTCAGGAGAACGGGCGGTTCAACTATCTTGTCTCGCGCCCTGACGCGCAGGCCCACAAGGGCAAGGACCAGATGCTTTATCGCGGGCAATGTGTGGAGGGAACCGAGTGATGCAAATACAGATGTTCACCCCAGCAACCGGGAAACGTGGAGTAGCGAAATAATGGACCTTTTAAACGCCTTCGTGGCGCTTTCAAACTTCGTGCTGATCCCGGCCATTGTCTATGGCAGCCAACTGGCATTGGGCGCGCTCGGGGTGACCATGATCTATGGCATCCTGCGGTTCTCGAACTTTGCCCATGGCGATACGATGGCCTTTGGCGCGATGGTGACGATGCTGTTCACCTGGTGGTTCCAGTCGATGGGCCTGTCGCTGGGACCGTTGCCGACAGCACTCATCGCGCTGCCCTTCGGGATACTGGGCTGTATCGCCCTGCTCTTGCTGACCGACCGAACGGTTTACCGCTTCTACAGGGCGCAAAAAGCCAAGCCGGTGATCCTGGTGATCGTGTCCATGGGCGTGATGTTCATCATGAACGGGCTGGTGCGATTCATCGTCGGACCGCAGGATCAGAAGTTCACCGATGGCGAGCGCTTCATCATCTCGGTGCGCGAGTTCAAGGCGCTGACCGGTTTGAAAGAAGGCCTGGCATTCAAGACCACCCAGGGGATCACCGTGATCACCGCAGTGGTGGTGGTTGCGGCGCTGTTCTGGTTCCTCAATCGCACCCGTACCGGCAAGTCGATGCGGGCTTATTCAGACAACGAGGATCTGGCGCTGTTATCCGGCATCAACCCCGAACGCGTGGTGTTAATTACCTGGATGATCGTCGCCGGCCTCGCCACCATCGCCGGCACGCTTTACGGGCTCGACAAGAGCTTCAAGCCGTTTGTCTATTTCATGCTACTGCTGCCGATCTTCGCCAGCGCCATCGTTGGTGGTTTGGGCAATCCGCTGGGCGCGATTGCCGGCGGATTTGTCATCGCGTTTTCCGAGGTGATCATCACCTATGCCTGGAAAAAGGTTCTGGGCCATGCCCTGCCTGACACCATGGCGCCGGACGAGCTGGCACAGCTTCTGTCCACCGACTACAAATTCGCGGTCAGCTTCTGCATCCTGCTGATCGTTCTGCTGTTCAAGCCTACGGGCCTATTCAAGGGGCAATCGGTATGAGCGAGACCACGAAAAACACCCTTCTCTTCGCCATGGTTGCCCTGCTGATCCTGGGCACCGGTTTTGTCCAGTCGTGGAACTCGGCGCTGTTCATTCTCAACATGGGGCTGATCAGCGCGATCATGGCCCTTGGGGTCAACCTGCAATGGGGCTTTGCCGGGCTGTTCAACGTCGGTGTCATGGGCTTTGTCGCCCTTGGCGGTTTGGCCACGGTTCTGATCTCCATGCCCCCCGTGCCCGAGGCCTGGGCCGCTGGCGGCGGACGGGTGCTGGCCGGTCTGGCGCTTGGCGCGGCCACCATCATCTCTACCATCCTGGTCTATATGAAAATGCCCAAAGGGCGGTCGCGCAGTGTGATCATGATCGCGATCCTCGTGGTGGGATTCTTCGTCTTCCGCTCGGTGTTTGATTCCGGCGTCGAGGCAGTCGAAGCGGTGAACCCGGCGCGCGAGGGTTATCTGGGTGGGATGGGCCTGCCAGTGCTGATTGCCTGGCCGGTTGGGGGCCTTCTGGCCGCCGGGGCCGCCTGGATGATCGGCAAGACGGCCCTTGGCCTGCGCTCGGACTACCTCGCCATCGCCACCCTTGGCATTGCCGAGATCATCATTGCCGTGCTGAAGAACGAAGACTGGCTGGCGCGCGGGGTCAAGAACGTCTCGGGCCTGCCCCGCCCTGTTCCTTATGAGATCGACCTGCAGAATGATCCCGGCTTTGTAGAGCGCGCGGCATCGATGGGGCTTGATCCGGTGATCAGTTCGACACTCTATGTCAAACTGCTTTATGCCATCCTGTTTGCCGTGGTGCTGGCGATCATCTTCTGGATGGCGCAACGGGCGCTGAATTCCCCCTGGGGCCGGATGATGCGCGCCATACGCGACAACGAGATCGCCTCGGAAGCCATGGGCAAGGACGTGACCGCCCGGCATTTGCAGATCTTCATCCTCGGCTCCGCAGTCTGCGGCATTGCCGGCGCGATGATCACCACCCTGGATGGTCAGCTAACCCCGGCCAGCTACCAGCCGCTGCGCTTTACCTTCCTCATTTGGGTGATGGTGATTGTCGGCGGGTCTGGCAACAACCTCGGCGCGGTGCTGGGCGGGTTCCTGATCTGGTTCCTCTGGGTTCAGGTCGAACCGATGGGCCTGGGTCTGATGCAGCTCATTACCAGCGGCATGAGCGACGGCTACTGGCTCAAGGATCACCTGCTTGAATCGGCGGCGCATATGCGGCTGCTGACCATGGGCGTGATCCTGCTTCTGGTGCTGCGATTCAGCCCGCGCGGGTTGATCCCGGAGAAGTAAACCAGCGTGTGACACGTATCCAAGGCCTACCGGTTACAACGCCGGTATTGGCCTTGGATCAATGTATCGCCCCACAACAGTATCAATTCGTCTTCGGAGGCGTCAGTTCCCCGTTGAAAGGCAAACCCCAGGCTCCATGCACGCTGGGCGTCTTCACCGCATCTTGCATGGGCATTGATGAAGAAACCTTCTTCACGGTGCTGGGGCGCAGACCAATCCATCAGGCACCAGACTTCACCGTTGCGTATCCAACCCGGCTTGATTTCAACTGTGGCAGAAGAACGGGATCCGCCCTCTATCAAAGGCTTGCCTGCACAGCTGATGTCGTCGCCCCAAATTCCTATCAACTCAGGCGTTTCAAAAGGTTCGGAGACCAGAGCGCCCGGCACCAGAACAGCAACAAAACCAAGGGTGCCTGTTGCAATCAGATTTCGGAGCATCAAATTCTACCGCCCCTTGAACAGCCCGCCCAGTATGCCCCTTACAATGCGCCGGCCGGTGGTGCCGGTCAGTTCCTTCATCACGTTGCGGGTCAGCGCCTCGCCAAAGCTTTCCTCCTTGCGCGACCTGCGACGCGTGGATTTGGACGTGGACCGGGGCACGCGGCTGCCGGAATAGCGCCGCCCGGCATTGTACTCGCGTTCACGCGCTTCCATTTCTTCTTCGCGGGCTTCGGCCTCTTCTGCCGCCTCGGCCGCGTCCGACGCGCGTTTCGCCAGAATTTCATAGGCCGAGCGGCGGTCCTTCAACTCTTCGTATTTCCCGGCAATCGGTGAGGCGTTGATCAGCGCCGCGCGTTCACCCGGCTCGATTGGCCCAAGTTGTGAGGACGGCGGGCGAATGAGAGTGCGTTCCGCCATGCCCGGCACCCCCTTTTTCTCCAGCATCGAGGTCACCGCCTCACCCACTCCGACCTCGCGAATGGCGTCTTCGATATCTAACCGCGGGTTGTCGCGATAGGTCTCGGCCGCGAGGCGCAATTCCTTGCGGTCCCGGGCGGTAAAGGCACGCAGCGCGTGCTGCACCCGGTTGCCCAGCTGGCCGAGGATATCCTCGGGCACGTCGGCCGGGTTCTGGGTGATGAAATAGACCCCCACCCCTTTGGATCGGATCAGCCGTGCCACCTGTTCCACCTTGTCGACCAGCGCCTTGGGAGCGTCGTCAAACAAGAGGTGCGCCTCGTCGAAGAAGAAAACCAGTTTGGGTTTGTCGGGATCACCCACTTCAGGCAGTTCCTCGAACAGCTCGCTCAGCAGCCAGAGCAGGAAGGTGGCATAAAGCCGGGGCGAGCCCATCAGTTTGTCCGCGGCCAGGATGTTAATCCTGCCCTTGCCGTGCTGATCGCTCATCATGATGTCGCCGAGATCAAGCGCCGGTTCACCGAAAATTTTGGCCCCGCCCTGGTTTTCCAACACCAACAGGCGGCGCTGGATCGCGCCGATGGATTGCACCGAGACATTGCCATAGCGCAGCGACAGGTCGGCGCGGTTTTCGCCGACCCAGACAAGTAGCGCCTGCAGGTCCTTCAGATCCAGAAGCGGCAGGCCCTCTTCGTCGGCCAGCCGGAAGGCAATATTCAGAATCCCCTCTTGTGCCTCGGAAAGCTCCAGCAGGCGCGACAGCAACAGCGGCCCCATCTCGGCCACGGTGGTGCGCACCGGGTGGCCCTGCTCGCCCAGAAGGTCCCAGAAGGTCACCGGGAAGCCCTCATAGATGTAATCGTCGAACCCGATCTTGCTGGCGCGCGAGGTAAAGGCGCCGTGCAGCTTGAACCCTTCGCTGCCGGCCTTGGCGAGACCCGAGAGGTCGCCCTTCACGTCCGAAAGGAACACCGGAACGCCGGCGGCGGAAAACCCCTCGGCCAGAATTTGCAGGGTCACCGTCTTGCCGGTGCCGGTCGCGCCTGCGATCAACCCGTGCCGGTTGGCGTATTTCAGAGACAGCCCCTGCTTGGTGCCGTAGTTTTCTCCGCCACCACCAACAAATACCGAATGTTCCAAGGTTGATCCCCCGATCGAAATGTTTCGTCTGTTTGAAAATACAAACTTAAGGATTTCCTGCCAGTGTT
This sequence comes from Aliisedimentitalea sp. MJ-SS2, assembly GCF_032586155.1. Classification (NCBI taxonomy): domain Bacteria; kingdom Pseudomonadati; phylum Pseudomonadota; class Alphaproteobacteria; order Rhodobacterales; family Roseobacteraceae; genus Aliisedimentitalea; species Aliisedimentitalea sp. MJ-SS2. The sequence continues at coordinate 1,188,501 of NZ_JAWHTC010000001.1, read as the reverse complement.
ATTCGTACCCCGGGCGGTCATGTCCTCTTGGTGCCCGGGTTGACTTCCTCCCTGTCAGACTGGCCGCGCCTCCGGGCGCGGCTTTTTTTGTCCAAAAGGCCAGCAAACCCTTGAAATTGCATGTTGACGCACCGTCATAAACGTCATAGCGTTCCGGCAATGAATAAGTCGGCCAGTCCGACGGGGAGCAAAACGAGAAAGAGGCCTTCGGGCCTCTTTTTCATGTTTTGGGCATGAGCATCGCGCGTTAAGCTGGACCGATCGGCCATTTGACTGCGCCTGGCCCGGCCTCTTGCTCAATTTGCCGCGATGGCAAAAAATTGCCATGGCAGCGCAACAAACCGGCGGTTTGGCACTGACATGTCTCGCGGTGCATGCTAGATCGCGCGAGAGGTTTCTATTTCTGATCCAACACGGGGAACACTATGCCCAGATTTCTCACCACTCTTTCCTTGATTGCTGCTCTTGGCGCCGGTTCGGCCGTCATGGCCCAGGAAGACACACCTAAACCCGAAGACAATGCCACCGCCGAGGCAACGGACAGCGCCACCACAGATGCGAACGATCCCGGCTCGGATCTGAGCATGGGCGAAGATACCGTGCCGGCCATTCCACAACCTTATTTCAAGGAAGAGCACGGCGATTGGAAATTGCAGTGCTTCCCTGTCGAAGAGGGCGAAGACCCCTGCAACCTTTATCAACTGCTGAAGGATGAACAGGGCACGGACGTTGCCGAAGCCGCTTTCTTCCGTCTGCCGTCGGGCGGCAAGGCCGTGGCCGGAGCCACCATCACAGTGCCGCTGGAAACCCTGCTGACCGCACAGTTGACCATCGCCATCGATGGCGCCAAGGGCAAGCGTTACCCCTTTGCCTTCTGCTCGCCGGTCGGCTGCTATGCCCGGATCGGATTTACCGCCCAGGACATCGCCGCCTTCAAGAAAGGCGTCAGCGCCACGGTGACCTTGGTTCCTGCCCTGGCACCGGACCAGAAGGTCAATCTGAAGATGTCGCTCAAAGGCTTCACCGCCGGGTTCAATGCCGCATCGGTGATCCAGAACTGATCGCGGGAAAACCGCAAGCCATCGAAGGGGTCGCATGCAAATGCGGCCTCTTTTTTTCCGTCGATTGCGTATTGTGCAGATGCGCACATAATTTGCGCTCGGATGGGTGTTATCTGAAATATCGAACAGTGCCATATCACGGGTCAGGACACCCGGATAAGGACAACAAACATGAAACTTCTCGCATTCGCCGCCAGCAACAGCCGCAACTCGATCAATCAGACACTTGTGCGCCATGCAGCCAATTTGTACCGCACGGATTTCGACAGTTCGGTCGAGATCGATCTACTCGACATCAACGAATTTGAAATGGCGCTCTATTCCACCGACCGCGAAGCCGAAGACGGCATTCCCGCAGCCGCGCATGGTTTTCGGGCCCGGATTGCCGCAGCCGATGCGGTCATGATCTCCTATGCGGAACACAACGGCCACTATGCCGCCGCTTTCAAGAACCTGTTCGACTGGACTTCGCGGATCGACGCCAAGGTCTATCAGGACAAGCCGATGGTGGTCATGGCCACTTCGCCGGGACCAGGCGGAGCGGCCAGCGTTCTGAATGCGGCCATCACCTCGGCCCCGTTCTTCGGCGCCGACATCCGCGGCCACCTGAGCGTGCCGTCGTTCTATGACAATTTCGATAACGCGACGGGAACCCTGTCGGACCCGGTCCAGTTGCAGGCGCTACACAACGCTCTGGCCGCGCTGGCGGAAACAGCCTCACTGACCAAGGCGGCATAAGTGGCCACCGGTGTTGCGCAGGGTTTCAGACCTTGCGCAACGCCAACACAGCATTGAGGCCGCCAAAGGCAAAGGCATTCGACAGCGCTGCTTCGACATTCGCTTCGCGTGCGACATTTGGCACAACGTCCAGCGCACATTCCGGATCAGGTTCCTGATATCCGATGGTGGGGGCAATCACCCCGTCGCGCAACGCCATGATACAGGCCAGCAGTTCGACCGCACCCGTGCCCCCGATCAGGTGACCATGCATCGATTTGGTCGAGGAAATCATCAACTCGTCAGCGTGCTGGCCGAACACGTCCGCCACCGCCGCGCATTCGGTTTTGTCATTCGCCGCAGTTCCGGTGCCATGGGCATTGATATAAGCGACATCGCCGGGGGCCAGCCTTGCGTCTTGCAGCGCACCGGCAATCGCCCGCGCCGCGCCCTGCTTTGACGGCATCACGATATCGGCGGCATCCGAGGACATGGCAAACCCGGCCAATTCGGCCAAAATATCAGCCCCGCGTGCGCGGGCATGATCGTAATCCTCAATCACGAAGACCCCGGCGCCCTCGCCCTGGACCATGCCGTTGCGGTTGGCAGAAAACGGTCGGCAGGCATCCTTGGACATGACCCGCAATCCTTCCCAGGCCTTGACCCCTCCGAAACACAGCATCGATTCCGACCCGCCGGTAATCATCACCGGCGCCATACCCATGCGCACCATCTGGAAGGCCTGGGCGATGGCATGGTTCGAACTGGCACAGGCCGAGGCGACGGTAAAGCTCGGCCCCTTGAGGTTGAACTCCATGCTCACGTGACTGGCCGCCGCGTTGTTCATCAGCTTGGGCACCACAAAGGGATGCACACGGTTCTTGCCAGCCTCATAGACCGAGCGGTAGTTCTCATCCAGCGTGGTCATGCCACCACCGGAATTGCCCAATACAACACCGGACCGCGCCGACAGCTCGTCATGAAACTCCAGCCCCGACTGGGCAATCGCCTCGCGTGCGGCCACCAGGGTGAACTGGGTGAACCGGTCATAAAGCGACAACTGCTGGCGATTGAACAGGCCTTCGGCTTCGAACCCCTTGACCTGCCCGCCAATCTGGATCGACAGGCGCTCAACATCGGGAATGTCAATCGGGCCGATACCACAGCGCCCTTCGCGCATCGCCACCAGCGTGTCCGGCACGTTATGGCCAAGCGCATTGATCGTACCTGCACCGGTGATGACCACGCGTTTCATGGTCACTCAGCCCTTCTGATCGCGCACCAAGGTCTCGATGCCGGCGATGATCGTGCTGACCTTCGAGATGTCGAAATCGCTCTCTTCCGGTGCGTTGGCATTGAACGGTACGTTGATGTCAAAGGCCTCTTCGATGGCAAAGATCGACTCGACCAGGCCCAGGCTGTCGATACCCAGATCCTCAAGCGTACTGTCCAGAGTGACGTCGCTTGGTTCGAGAATCGCTTGTTCGGCAATGATCGCGATGACCTGGGATTGGATATCCATGGCGCGTGGCCCCTTCGAGAAATCTGCTGAGGCAGATTTAATCGTTTTTGGGTCAAAGCGGAACAGAAGAATTACGAACTTTCCATGACGTCATGCCTGTCGGGTCCGGACAAAGCCGCTTTGGTGCGGCTTGCCTCAAGCGCCTTTTAAGGCGCTTTGCACGCCTTTCAGACATCCCATCGTTCAGGGTTTTCGATAACCCCGGCCTCGCGCCCGCCTAGCCCTTGGCTTCCAAAGCCGCCAGACGGGCTTTCATTTCCGCAAATTCTTCCATCATCCGTGGAAGGCGGCGTTGCGCCTTGTACATGTCGACATGCAGGTCCAGCTTCACCGCCGGATAGCCCAGAACCATGCGCCCTGCGGGCACTTTGCTCAGGATTGCCGATGCCCCCCCGGCCACCACCCCATCGCCCACAGTGGTGTTGTCGGTGACACCCACCTGACCGCCCATCACCACGTTGTTGCCAATGGTGGTCGAGCCGGCGATTCCGACCATGGCGGCGAACAGGCAATCGCGCCCTATGACGACATTGTGGGCGATGTGGCACAGGTTATCCATCTTGGTTCCGTTGCCCACTCGGGTGGCGCGGATCGTGCCCGCGTCGATACAGGTATTGCAGCCCAATTCGACATCGTCACCGATGATGACCGCCCCCAGCGAATGAATACGAACCCAGGATTGCGCCTCTGCCTCGGTCTCTTCACCAAGCGAGGCCCGGCCCTTTTCGACCGCGTTGATCTCGGGCGTGACGAAGGAAAATCCGTCCATGCCGATCGTAACTCCGGAATGGGCAATGAAACGCGCGCCGATCCGCACCCGTGGCCCGATCCGCGCACCCACATGCAGCAGCGCGCCTTCGCCGACCTCGCTGTCGATACCGACATAGACCTGCGGACCCAAAACCGACCCGGCACCGATCCTGGCCCCGGAGGCCACGACGGTATGGGCCCCAATCGAGACCCCCTGCCCCAGCTCGACCCCTTCACCGACGATCGCGGTGGGGTGGATGCCCGGGGTATACCCGTGCCCCTCATCCAGCGCTGCCGTCAGACCCGCCATGGCATAGCGCGGCCGCGCCGGGATGATCGCCGCCTCAAGCCCCATCGCCTGCCAGTCGGCACCCTGCCACAGCATCGCGGCCCGCGCCTGCCCCGCAGCTAGGCCTTTGGCGTATTCCGGCTTCATCGCCAGCGCAAGATCGCCCGGGCCCGCATCGGCGGGTTCGGCCGCCCCGTCGATCTCCAAATCCAAAGCGCCCAGAGCTGTCGCTCCGAGCGCTTTGGCAATCTGTTCAATGGTGTGGCTCATGGCTGGCTTGCCCCCGTATCTCGGGGCCAAGGCTTACCCCTGAACCGCGCGCAGTGCCACCCCCTGCTTGGCCAGCGCATTCCAGATTTTCGCGTCACGGCCATAGACGTCGCGACGGAACTGGATGCGGCCCTTGGCCTTGGTGAAGGCCGTGCGATAGATCAAATGCACCGGCACGTGTTCTTCGAGCGGCACAACGGTTTCACGGCCGGTGTTCAGTCGTGATTTGAATTCACCCTGCGGATCCTTGAATTGCTTGGCCAGCAACGCATAGGCGAAATCGAACGGCTGGTGCAGACGGATGCAGCCATGGCTGTAAGCGCGCGCTTCACGGCTGAACAGGTTCTTCGCCGGGGTGTCGTGCAGGTAGATATTGTACTTGTTCGGGAACATGAACTTCACCAGGCCAAGCGCGTTGCGGCGGCTGGGCGGTTGCTTGATGTTAAAGGGGAAATTCCGGGAGTTATAGGCGCTGAAATCCACCGAACTGCGGCTGACTGTACGCCCGCGGCTGTCGACAAGGCGCAGGTGACCGGCGGCATTCGGGTTGCGCTTCATCATCGGCAGGTATTCCTTGACCGCGATCGACCGGGGCACGTTCCAGGTGGGGTTGATCACCATATGCTCCATGACATCCGAGAACTCGGGCGAGCGACGATCAGACTTGTTGGCACCGACAACCGAACGGGTTTCAAAGGTGACCTTACCATTGTCGATGATCTTGGCCGTGTAATCTGCCAGGTTGACCAGAACGTGGCGTTTACCGCGCGGCTTGTTGACCCAACGTTCGCGCTCCATCGCCACGATCACCGACTTCAACCGGTCGGTCGTGGATTTGTTGATCTCGGCCACTGTGCCCGCACCGGCCACGCCATCGGCGGCCAGACCATGATCCAGCTGGAACTGCTGGATCGCGGCCTTCATCTTGGCATCATAGCTTTGTGTCGACGAGCGTTTCATGTAGCCCATCTTGACGAGCCGGTTGCGCAGGATCACCACCGCATTACCCGATTGTCCGGGTTTGAGCGACTTGGCCGGCACTTTCTGGCCCCAGCCGCCCCGTGCCACCAGCTTCTCCAACCGGATCTTTTCTTTCATCAACCGGGCGTATTCCGGGGTTTTCGGCGGCAGCGCCTTGAAAAACCCGTTCGGGTTCGATTTCACCAGGTTGGTTAGGTAGGATACCCGGTCACGATAGGGGACGGCGCGGACGATGCCACTGTCAATGGTCTTGGGCACCAGCATGCCGGTCTGCATGTCACGGGCCAGCCGTAGGAACGTGCTGGACATTTCGACCTCGACAAAGCCACGGTCTCGGGCGGTCTTGGCCGCCTTGAGACGGGCCTTCAGCCCCTCGGGATCATAGCGTTTGACCGCAAGCCCGTGCGCCGGAGCCTTGGAGATAGCGGCAAACAGAGCCTTGCGACGGCTGCTGTCCTTGCCCGACCGACCGGTCCAGATCGGCTTGTACTTGATGGCCCTGTAGAAGGCGGCGATGTCCTTGTCTTTGGCGGCGGACTCGGCAACGGCTTGCATGAACGCGGTCACATTGCCTTGTTTGGATCCCGCGTCACGGCCCGCGGCCGCACCCCGCTCCGTCGGCAAGGCCAGCATCAATGCCAGCGCCAGAACCATCGCAACAAAGCGCGGCAGCCTGTTTTTTTCTTGCAACATCGTCATTTTACCCCTCAAAAATTCTCTTTTGGCTCGATTATCCCCTGAATCTGCGCCTTTTCTGGCGCAAATACCCATATCTTGTCTATTCACAAGTTCGAAAGTGCGGAAACCCCCACCCGAACTGATGTATTCCAACACCGGTTCCTCCAGAACCACCCCTGACAGCATGTTTGCGGGGCGGCAACGCAACAAGAACACGAATCACATTTTTTCAGCAAATTTCCGCCTAAAATGCTTGCTAGTATCAGCAATACCCCAATTGAGGCTTGGTTGCCGATTCGAACTATGGCATAGAAGCGTTGCATCTGGGGAAGAGATGGCAGGACACGCGTAACATCGCGTTAAACAGGTAAGCGACGGGACGGCGCTTTTACGATGAATGAAATCAATTCGTTGGGCATGACGCGACGCGCACTACTCGGCGCTTTCGCGGCCACGACCATCACGGCAGCACCCACATTCTCCAACGCCGCAGGTTTCCTGCGCGGGGCGGGCGACATTCGCCGCCTCAAGATGTATTCAGCCCGCACCGGTGAAAAGATCGACATGATCTACTGGATCGAAGGCAACTACATCAAAGACGCCGTGAAAGAAGTGAACTGGTTCATGCGTGATTGGCGCACCAACCAGGTCAAAAACATCGACATGCGCACCATGGATATCATGACCGCCGCGCACAACCTGATGGACGTGAAAGAGCCTTACATGCTCCTGTCCGGCTATCGCAGCCCGAAAACAAACGCAATGCTGCGCTCACGTTCGCGCGGCGTAGCCAAGAATTCGCTGCACATGAAAGGCCAAGCCGCCGATCTTCGGCTGGCCTCGCGCTCGGTCAGCCAGATGGCCCGCGCCGCAACCGCCTGCCGCGGTGGTGGTGTTGGCCGCTATTCTGGATCGAATTTCGTCCATATGGATTGCGGACCGGTCCGCAGCTGGGGCCGGTAAAGCTCCACCCTCCTCAAGACGTCTTACCCAAGCCCGGAGCATCTGCGCCCCGGGCTTTTTCCGTTGCGGGTTTTCGCTGGACCCCAGCTGCAAAGCGTCTAAGGTCTGGCGTCATGGCGCGACAAAACGAATATGGTCAACCGATCGGCGATCCCCTGACCCGTGCGTTGCCGCGCCCGGCCCCACCACGCACGGCAATGCATGGCCGCTATTGCAGCCTTGTGCCCGCCAACCCGACCCATGCGCAGGCGCTTTTCGCCGCCTTTGCCCAGGCCGAGGATGGGCACAACTGGACCTATCTACCGATCGAACCGTTCCAAAACGTCAACGATTGCCGCACATGGTTGACCATGGCCGCGCAAAGTGACGATCCGCTTTATTTCACCGTACTTGATGGGAATGGCGTGGCGATCGGCTGGGCGTCTTACCTGCGGATCAACCCTGACGACGGCGTGATCGAGGTCGGCTGGATCAACTTCTCGCCCGCCATGCAGCGCAGCGCACTCAGCACCGAAGCAATGTATCTGATGATGGCCCGGATGTTCGATGAGTTAGGCTACCGCCGTTACGAATGGAAATGCGACGCCTTGAACGCACCCTCGCGCAAGGCGGCGGAACGTCTGGGCTTTACCTATGAGGGGACTTTCCGTCAGGCCACCCACTACAAGGGCCGCAACCGTGACACTGCCTGGTATGCGATCCTCGACAGCGAATGGCCAGCCCAGAAAGCCCGCTTCCAAGCCTGGCTACAGCCTGCGAATTTCGATGAAGACGGACGCCAGAAAAACCCGCTTTTGGCAAAATAGGCCAACAAAACGGCACCAGTTTTCGCGAAATATCCTGCGCCCCCTGCCGAAAAAAGAAGGCCCGAGGCATGAAAACCCCGGGCCAGTTTGCGCAAATTCGCTAAGGGAGGTCAGCGATCTACGTTTGAAAACTCATCCCTTTAACCGCCACGGTTTGTCGGCCTGCAAATAGGCCTCTTCTTTCACAATCAGGTCGACCTCATCGAACCCGGTGATCATCGGCTTGATATGGGCGCCAACGCCATGGCCGCCGCCGGTCAGCAGGTAAAGGTGAATGATCACGAACACGACGATGACATAGGCCACCAGCACGTGCAGGTTGCCAATCAGCCATATCCAGAACGTGCTGTCGGCCATCGCCGAAGCCCAGAAACTATACGTCAGGTACAGTAGGCCGGTGATCCAGATCGACGGGAAGATCAGCCATTTCAGCACGAAATAGGTGGCCGCCTGCAACGGGTTGTGCTTGCGCCAGAGCTGCTTCTGGTAGGGGTGTTTCTTGCCCTGGAACACGCCCACCGCATAGTAGACCACCACATGCATCATGCCCTGAAGCGTCGGCGTAAACTGGCGCCAGGTGCCGGTCGTGACCAGCCAGAAAGTCGAGAAGACCCAAAGCGCGAGCAACGGAAGCGCCGCGATGGTAAGCACCGTGACGGCAGTGCCGAACGGGATCATCCCGTGCAGCCCGTTGAGCCCGAACCCGGTGACCATCAGCGTCAGGATCAGGGCCACCCGGCTCCAGTGCGAGAACCGTTCGAAGCGCGGATAGACTTTGACGATACGTTTGGTCATTGCCTTATTCCTTCTTGCCCGAGAAGAGCAGGATCGCGCCATGTAACAGCACGCCCAGCAGCGGAGCCAGGCCAAGGCACAGACCCGCAACGGCAAACAATTTAATGATGTTTTTCAACGCATTCCTCAACGTTCCCGCACCGCGACGGGTGCGGACATAGCGGAGAGATTATCAACGCTGCAGAGTGCGACCATGATACATGTCAAATCCGGAATGTAAGTTTTTGCTTTACCCGGGGCGCTGGCTCCCTACGCTCGGATCAGCAGCGCCTAGGGAGGCAAGCATGAGCGATTTCTACAGCACCCAGGATGCCACCGGCCTCGCCGCGATGGTTGCCAAAGACGAAGTCAGCACCGGTGAATTGCTGGACATGGCGCTTGACCGCTGCGCCACCTGGAACCCGCATCTGGGCGCGGTGGTGAACCTTCAAGAGCAGGTCGCGCGAAACAACATCGCCACCCTGCCACAGGGTCCCTTCACCGGTGTGCCGTTCCTGATCAAGGATCTCGGCTGCGAAGCGGTAGATTTCCCAACCAATAACGGCTCGCGTCTGTGCAAAGGCATGCACTGGTCCTATGACAGCACCATGTTCACCCGGATGCGGGCGACGGGGCTGAACACCTTTGGCCGCACTACCTCTCCCGAATTCGGCATCGGCCCGGTGACAGAGGCCGGGGTTTACGGCACCCCTACCCGCAATCCATGGAACCTGAACCATACACCGGGCGGCAGTTCTGGCGGCTCGGGCGCTGCAGTGGCGGCAGGCATCGTTCCGGCGGCGCATGGGTCCGACGGCGGCGGCTCGGTCCGCATCCCCGCGTCGTCCTGCGGACTTGTCGGCTTCAAACCCACCCGCGCCCGCCTGCCCATGGGCCCCGTCGTCAGCGAAGGCTGGGGCGGCATGGCGATCGACGGGTTCCTCACCCGCAGCTTGCGCGATACCGCCACGCTTCTGGATGCCTGCGCCGGTCCCGAGATGGGCGCGCCCTATGCGGCACCGGTGATGGAGGAAAGCTACACCGCCGCCATGTCCCACGACCCCGGCGCCCTGCGCATCCGCTATGTCACGACGGATTTCTTCGGCAATGCCCTGCACGATGATTGCGTGGAGGGGCTAGAGAAGACGGCCAAGCTGCTGGAAAGCCTCGGTCACCACGTCACCCACTGGACGCCCGAGCCGGAACTGGACGTCCCCGCGATGATGCTGGCCTGGACCAGGATCGTCGCTTGCGGCACCGCCGGACGGGTGGCGGCGATCCTGGGCGATATCCCCCTCACCCGCGACATGGTCGATGGCGTGACCTTTGGCGCGGTCGAATATTCCAAGGGCATCACCGGGGCCGATTACATCGCCGCGCTGGCCCAGATCCACGGCTTTGGCCGCCGTATGGCCGGGGCATTCAACGACTGCGACATCATCCTGTCGCCGACGCTGGCCACCCCGCCCTGCGAAATTGGTTACCTTAAACCCGACCGCGAGGATTTCGTCGCCTACCGCAACGGGCCGGGGTCGGTCTTTGAATACTCGCCCTTCACTGCGATCTATAACGCCAGCGGCCAGCCGGCGGTGTCCCTGCCGCTGCACTGGAGCACCGACAACCTGCCCGTTGGCATGCATTTCGCGGCGCCCTTCGGCGCGGATGCGATGCTGATGTCGCTCTGTGGTCAGATCGAGCGCGCCGCGCCCTGGCACGCCAAACAGCTCGAAGTCATCAGGAAAGGCCCACCTGTTTGATTTAGGGGTGCGACGTGATGTCCGGTTCTGCACTGCAGCATGGACCGCTAAACGGTGCACAGATGCATACGACGCGGTACGCATGAACTGATGCTAAAATGTTCTGCCGGAAATCGCCCTTGGTGATTTTTGGCAGAGCATCCACAACACAAAGACGTTGTGCAGCGCTTTTTCCACGATCCAACGGCGAAGGTTGAAAAAGCGCTTTGTCGGGGCTTTTCGAGAGATCGGAAAGCCCCGTATCCGTTTCAGGGCTTCAAACAGAAAGAAGGCGTCAGATGCGCAGACGCGGTCCATGCATGAGCTGACGCCTTCTCTGAACAAAGGCCACTTGCGTAAACCTCTATTCGGGTGCGGTCATCGGGTCTTGCGACCGTCGACCAAGCGGGATTGATCCTGTCGGGCTTGCGCCCTTGGGTTCCATCCCCCCAGATCGGTTCTGGTAAGCTTGCGCCCCCATTCCCGACCAGACACGATTGGCTTTTTCGCTTACCGATCCTTGGGGTTCTCCGAGGAGAGCCCTTCGGCTCGGCCAGCGTCCCTTGGCTCTCATCACGGGTTCGGGTTCGGTGTAACCTATCCCCTTGCCGCTCCTGCCTCAGGAGGCCTTTCGCGTCCCGCTCCGGGCCTTGCGACCCTTCGCTTGAGATCAGGCTGACTCCGCCGGGGTGAGTCGCGCAAGCAAAAAACGCAACCTGTGGATAAGTTTCTGGGGATAAGATGCTGGAAAGGTTGTGGATTTCTTGGGGGTAAGTTGAGTTTTCGTAAGGTGTCAGGTGGTCGGGTGTGACACCATCAATCCAGCATCGCAGCTAAATTACGTTGGGCTGCAGGCGCCCTGCGCTTTCTTGTTACGAGACGAAAGACTTAAATTAGAATTGAGATAGACAAAGCCACCGCGTAGTTGGTCCGACTTTTCTTTTTGTGTTGATGCAGTTAGAGAGTTTTATGACTGACGGAAACCAAAACTGGATCGACGGCTTGTTAGATTTCGCGATAGGTGTTGTCGACACACTACCGGAATCGATCGCTCGTAGAATACTTTTTCGCGCAGTTCGAAACTGGCTTGTTGGCCAGAAAGACAAAAGCTCAAATAACCAAAAAACGGCAAATGCCCTTCTAACGGCGTTTGGTGTTACCGTTGTTTTTTTTGGGTTCTTCTTTCTTCTTTTCATAGCGATACCATGGCTTCTGTTAACATTGGGAACGAGCCTCGAACAATACGCTCTGTATCTACTAACACCTAGGGACCTGAATTTCTTTGAAGTTGTAATAAGTATGATTGTTGGGTTTGTTCTTGGAGTAGCGTCCGCAGTTGTTATCTTCTTAGGCGACTTGCTATCGATACCAGCTCGGTTGATTTTCTAGCGCACTGAGACGACATCCAACGAACCAAGCCCAGAATGCTGCAAAAGCGTTCCGTTCCATAAAATGCTCGAACTATTGCGACCTGCTTGGATTATGCAATCACGCATCTGTTTCAACCACAGCAGAAGTACCTTTACAGAAAATCATATTCTCGGACACTACTAAAAAATTGGACTACCCATCCATCTTCAACGCCGAAATAAACGCTTCCTGCGGGATATCCACCTTCCCGAACTGGCGCATCTTTTTCTTGCCGGCCTTCTGCTTCTCCAGAAGCTTCTTCTTCCGGGTCGCGTCGCCACCGTAGCATTTCGCCGTCACGTCCTTGCGCATGGCGGATAATGTCTCGCGCGCGATGACTTTGCCGCCAATTGCCGCCTGGATCGGGATCTTGAACATGTGGCGCGGAATGAGATCTTTCAATTTTTCCACCATCGCCCGGCCCCGCATCTCGGCCCGGTCGCGGTGCACCATCGTCGACAGGGCATCGACCGGCTCGTCATTCACCAGGATCGACATTTTCACCAGGTTATCCTCGCGATACCCCGTCATCTGGTAGTCGAAGGACGCATAGCCCTTGGTGACGGACTTGAGCCGGTCGTAGAAGTCGAACACCACCTCGTTCAGCGGCAGGTCATAGACCACCATCGCGCGCGAGCCGGCATAGGTCAGGTCCATCTGGATGCCGCGCCGATCCTGACAGAGTTTCAGCACGTCGCCGAGGTATTCGTCGGGCACCAGAATGGTCGCCTTGATGCGCGGTTCCTCAAGGTGGTCGATGGTCGAGGGATCGGGCATGTCGGCGGGGTTGTGCAGCTCGAAATGCGCGCCGTCCTTCTGGTAGATGTGATAGATCACCGAGGGCGCGGTCGTGATCAGCTCGATATTGTATTCCCGCTCGATCCGGTCGCGGATCACTTCGAGGTGCAGAAGTCCAAGGAAACCACAGCGGAAGCCGAAGCCAAGCGCGGCCGAGGTCTCCATTTCAAAGCTGAACGAGGCGTCGTTCAGCGCCAGCTTGTCGATGGCGACGCGCAGGTCTTCGAATTCGGAACTGTCCACCGGGAAGAGGCCACAGAACACCACCGGCTGGGCCGGCTTGAAGCCGGGCAGTGCCTCGGTCGAGCCCTTCTTTTCGTGTGTGATTGTATCGCCGACGCGGGTGTCGCGGACCTGTTTGATCTGAGCAGTGATAAAGCCGATCTCGCCGGGGCCAAGTTCATCGACGGCTTCCATCTCGGGGCGGAACACGCCGATCCGGTCGATCAGGTGGGTCGAGTTGTTCGACATCATCCGCACCCGCTCGCCCTTTTTCATGGTGCCATCCATGATCCGGACGAGGACGATCACGCCGAGGTAGGCGTCGTACCATGAATCCACCAGCATGGCCTTGAGCGGCGCATCGCGGTCGCCTTGTGGGGCAGGCAACTCGTTGACGATGGCTTCCAGCGTCTCATGAATGCCCTGCCCGGTCTTGGCGCTGACCTGAATGGCGCCGGTGGCGTCGATGCCAATGACATCCTCGATCTGCTCAGCGACGCGGTCGCAATCGCTGGCTGGCAGGTCGATCTTGTTGAGGACAGGGACGATTTCGTGATCCGCATCGATGGCCTGGTAGACATTGGCCAGCGTCTGCGCCTCGACCCCTTGGGTGGAGTCCACGACCAGAAGGCTGCCCTCCACAGCGCGCATCGAGCGGGAGACCTCATAGGCAAAGTCGACATGGCCGGGCGTGTCGATCAGGTTCAGCACATAGGCCTCGCCATTATCCGCCGTGTAATCGATCCGCACGGTGTTGGCCTTGATGGTAATGCCGCGTTCGCGCTCGATATCCATGCTATCGAGCAACTGCTCCTTCATATCGCGATCCTTGACCGTCCCGGTCTCTTGGATCAGCCGGTCGGCAAGCGTCGATTTCCCGTGGTCAATATGGGCCACGATGGAGAAATTGCGGATGTGAGCGAGGTCTGTCATGAAGGGGGATATGTATGGGTTTTAGGGGTTGGTCAAGACAGTCGAGCCCATCCGAATTACTGCACGATTACGATAACACGCTGTCGGGCGCGCTGAATTACTATGAAAGACGCAGAAACATGTTCTTGAAACGCGCTTACCCACCACTGTTAGCTTTGGTTGTTTCTATCTCGCATACCTTGGCCACCCACGCAAAACAGCTTGAACCTGGTGAGTATTTTCTTGTCGATGTTCCGGATGCGCTGAACTACCACCACGTCCATTCAGATCAGGACAGGAATCTCAGAATATCCGAGTTTGTTCCACGCGGTCAGAACGTTAATAACTGGCGCGAGATGGTAACGATAATGACATTTCGCGGGTTGCGTGGTGTCACAGCCAGACAATTCGCAGAGCGCATGATTGCTGACGCGGATAATGAATGCGCGACCTGTAGTGGTGAGTTGCTGCAAAAAGGACGTTTGGAAGGGTATCGCTTTGCTCTTACGATGCTGTCAGTCCCAAGACCAGCCAGTGGTACCTCCCCTGAATGGAACCTGGGACTGGTCATTCGAGGCAAAGATTCAATGTATCTTGTCATGAAGGCTTGGAGACAGAATCCATCGCCCAAAGACGTTACGCAGTGGCGTAGCATCCTCTCGAAAGCGAGAATCTGTGACAATCGTGTCAAAGGCGTGACCTGCGCGACCGACTAAACTCTGATCACTTCATCTGACTCAAAACACCTCGGGGGTTTGGGGGCAGGCCCCAAAAGCCCACGTTGCCCGAACGTAATCCAACCTGCGCGCGCAAGTGTTCCGCTAGATCAAACCAGCGACGTCACCCACAACACCGTCGCGTCATCCTCGCTGACCGAAATCAGGTTATGCCCCATCGACCCGTCATAATAGGCGCTGTCGCCGCGGCGCATCTCGACCGGTTCGAAATGCTCCGTATACAAACGCACCACCCCGGTCAGGACATAGAGAAACTCTTCCCCGTCATGGCGGACCCAGCCGTCGAATTCCTCCAGCGAGCGCGCCCGCACTCGCGCCCGATAGGGCAGCATGGTCTTGCCTTCGACCCCTTCGGCCAGCAATTCGTGCTCATAAGTCGCCGTGGGATGCGCCTCGCCCTGCCCCATCCGCGTGACCTTTAAACGCCCATCGCCACCGGACCCTGCGGGCGGGGTGAACAGTTGCGGTACGGTGATCGAAAGGCCCGAAGCCAGTTTTTTCACCGCCTCGTAGGTTGGCGACATCTGGCCATTCTCGATCTTCGACAGGGTCGAGCGCGCCAACCCGGCCTGCCCTGCCGCCTGTTCCAGCGTCAGCCCGGCGGATTTGCGCAACGAGCGCACCCGTTCACCAAGGTTCAGCGGCTCGGGCGAGGAACGCGCGCCGGTTTCGCGGGCGATCTTGACCAGTGAGGGTTGTCCAGGTTTGCTCATGGCGCCTCTCATAAGGGGCCGGGCAGACGCTTGCAATGGTTGCACCGGGGGCGTAGCAACCCATCCATGACATCGCTTTTCGACAATGGCCCCTGGGCACCCTGCCCCGATCCTTTCAATTTCACCGCCCATGTTCTGGGACGTGCCGGCGACCTGCCCGACAAGATCGCGCTGGCGGTTCTGGGTCCGGCGCGGGCGGAACGCTGGTCCTACGCCAAGTTGGAAGCCGCCGTTCGCGGCACCGGTACGGGCCTGCTGCAACAGGGCCTCAAGCCCGGTGATATCGTGCTGATGCGGCTGGGAAACAGTGTCGAGTTTCCCATCGCCTATCTCGGGGCCATTGCCGTGGGGCTGGTGCCGGTGCCCACGTCAAGCCAGTTGACCGAACGCGAGGTCGCCAACATGATCGACACGCTCGATCCTGCGGCGATCCTGCTGGGAGAAGGCATTGCCTGCCCTGAAACCGCGATCAAGACCATCTTGCAAGCCAATCTGGAGGCCATGCGCGACCTGTCGCCCTGTGCCTACGATATGGGCGACCCCGACCGGCTGGCCTATATCATCTTCACCTCCGGCACCTCGGGCAAACCCCGTGCGGTGATGCACGCACACCGGGCGATCTGGGCGCGCGGCATGATGCATGAAGGCTGGTATGGGCTAAGTGCAACCGACCGGCTCTGCCATGCGGGGGCGTTCAACTGGACCTACACGCTGGGCACCGGGCTGATGGACCCGTGGAGCGTCGGCGCCACCGCGCTGATCCCCGCCCCCGGCACCGCGCCCGAACAGCTACCGCTGCTCTTGAAACGTCACGACGCTACGACTTTTGCCGCCGCCCCCGGTGTCTACCGCAAGATTCTGCAGGCCCACGAAACCCTCAACCTGCCCAAGCTGCGCCACGGCCTTAGCGCTGGAGAAAAACTATCGGAGAGCCTCCGCGATCAGTGGCAATCCGCCAGCGGCAAACCGGTTTATGAAGCGTTCGGCATGTCGGAATGCTCAACCTTCATCTCGGCCGGCCCCGGCCAACCGGCGCAGGCCGGCAGCCTCGGTAGTCCGCAACAGGGCCGACGCGTGGCAATCCTCGACGAAGACACGGGCCAACCGGTGCCGCTGGGCGAAGACGGCACCATTGCGGTGTCAAATCGCGATCCCGGCCTGATGCTGGGGTATCTCGATGCACCAGAAGACACAGCGGCAAGGTTCCGTGGCGAATGGTTCCTGACCGGCGATCATGGCGCAATGAACGACAAGGGCCAGATCGAATACCACGCCCGGGTGGACGACATGATGAATGCCGGCGGCTACCGTGTTTCCCCGCTCGAGGTTGAGGCCGCCCTGCAAAGCGTCCCCGGCCTTCACGAAATCGCCGTAACCGAGGTCGAGGTCAAATCTGATGCCCGCGTCATCGCCGCCTTCTATACCGCTGATGCGCCGCTGGATGAAGCGGCCCTGAAAGCCCACGCTGCCGAACGCCTGGCGCGTTACAAGCAACCGCGGATGTTCGTGCATGTTGACTCTTTGCCGCGCAATCCCAACGGCAAGCTGCAGCGCCAGACACTGAAGTCCCTTGCCATGATCTGAGGTTGGCGCAAGCGCACCCGCGATCCAGGTTTATGCGCTTTCCTCTCCCGCTTGGCTGCCCTATCAAGGCCGGATCACTGACAAGGAACACCGCGCCATGGTCAAACTCGACATCATCTCCGATCCGATATGCCCATGGTGCTTCATCGGCAAATCCCAGCTTGATCGTGCTTTGGAACAACGCCCGGATCATCCTTTCACCATCGAATGGCATCCATTTCAGCTCAACCCGGACATGCCGCCCGAGGGCATGGACCGGCGCGCCTATCTCGAGGCCAAGTTTGGCGGCAAGGACGGTGCTTACACGGCCTACCAGCCAATCGTGGAACACGCCAAAAAGGTAGGCGTGAATATCGAATTCGACAAGATCCAGCGCACTCCAAACACCATGGACGCACACCGCCTGATCCATTGGGCCGGGATTGAAGGCCGACAGACTTTTGTCGTGTCCGCTTTGTTCAAGGCCTATTTCCAAGAGGGCCGTGACATCGGCAATCACGAGGTTCTGGCCGATATCGCCGACAGCTCCGATCTGGATGCCTCGGTGGTGATGCGCTTGCTGGCAACGGATGAGGACAAATCCGGCATCGCCGAGAAGGACCAGGGATTTCGCAAAATGGGCATTCAGTCTGTGCCGACCTTCGTCGTCGGCGGTCAGCACGCGGTTCCGGGGGCTCAGCCATCCGAGCTATGGCTGAAGGTGCTGGATGAGATCATCGCAGGCGAGCCCGACACATGAGCACGGCCCGTATAGTCGTCTCGCTGCTGGTTATGGTGGTGGCCGGCGGCACGGTGTTCTTTCGCTTCGTCGAAGGCTGGAGCTGGATCGATGCGTATTTCTTTACCGTCGTCACACTCTCGACCGTGGGGTACGGCAACCTGGTTCCAGCCACCGCGCTTGGCAAGGTCTTTACCACCGTGTTCATCTTTGTCGGCCTTGGCATCTTTGCCTTCGCGATCCAGCAATTCGCCGAATACGCCGTCAAGCGCCGGCAGGAACGGGGCAAATCCCGGGGTGACGAGGAAAACCGTTCGTGAGTGACGCCAAAATCTCGCGCCCCGAGTTCATTGCCCTGCTGGCAATGTTGACGGCAATGCTGGCCTTTGCCATTGACGCGATGCTGCCCGCGCTGCCCCAGATCGGCGCGGACCTCAGTCCCGCCAGCCCCAATCGTGGCCAGCTTGTCCTCACCGTCTTTGTCATCGGCCTTGGCCTTGGCACATTCATCGCCGGGCCAATCTCGGACGCGTTGGGACGCAAGCGGGTGATCCTGGGCGGTCTGGTGCTCTATGTCCTGGGCGCCACGCTGGCCTCAACCGCACAATCGCTTGATACCATCCTTGCGGCACGGCTGTTGCAGGGGCTGGGTGCCGCCGGACCGCGCGTGGTCTCGATGGCGGTGATCCGCGATCTCTACTCCGGGCGCCAGATGGCGAAGATTTCGTCGCTGGTACAATTCATCTTCGTGCTGTTCCCTGCCGTCGCGCCGCTGATCGGCGAGACGATCATGCATTTCGGCTCATGGCGCTCGATCTTCTGGTCCTTCGTGATCTTCGGCATCGTCGGCGGCAGCTGGATGCAGCTACGGCTGCCAGAAACACTGGCGCCGGAGAACCGCCGCCCGTTCCGCCCCGGCAAACTGATGGAAGCCGCGCGCGAAGTCTTTGCCATCCGTTCGGTGGTGCTGACCATCGCCGTGCTGGCGCTGGTCTCGGGGATGTTCTTTGCCATGCTGCAAAGCACCCACATGATATTCGATCAGGTCTTCGACCGGGGCGCGAGTTTCGGCAAGTGGTTCCTGTTTCTCAGTCTGATGGTGTCAAGCGCCAGCGTAATCAATGCCCGCCTGGTCGTACGGCTGGGAATGTGGCGGATCGTGACGGCGATGCTGATGGTGCAGACCGTGCTGTCGCTGGCGATTCTGGGGCTCTCGTTCGTGCCCCTGCCCGACCCGGTGTGGTTCGGGTTCTACCTCTTTTGGCAGGGATCGATGTTCTTCCAGGCCGGCGTCACCATGGGCAATCTCAACGCCATCGGGATGGAGCCACTGGGACACATCGCCGGCATGGCCGCCTCGATCATTGGTGGGGTGGCGACGGTTTGCGCCATGATCATCGCCGCGCCGCTCGGCCTCGCCTTCGATGGCACGCTGGTCCCGCTGGCGGCGGGGGTGTTCGGGCTCTGTGTGCTGGCGGTGGGGTTGATGTTCCTGCTTCGCCGGGATGTGGAAGACTTCTGATCCGGCTGGAAAGACTTGGCGGGTTGTGGCCTGAACCGGCCATTCGCCAAATCCCGCGCCCCTTCCTCTTGCCAGAAATATCCCGGGGGGTCCGGGGGGCAGCGCCCCCCGGCCGGTCGGATTGCGCACGCAATTCGAAAGTCTTCTTCTGGCCAAGACCGACCGAAACCAATCGAGAAAAAACGCGCCCCGGTCATCCCGAGGCGCGCTCTTGATTTCAACCTGTCGAGGCGTCGTTTCAGCCGATGATCGCGTTCAGCGTGGCCGAGGGCCGCATCACAGCAGCCGTCTTGTCAACGTCACCGTTATAATAGCCACCCAGATCAACCGCGTCGCCTTGCCCGGTCATCAGCTCGGCAATGATCGCGTCTTCCTTCGCCGCCATCTCACCGGCAATCGCACCGAAATGTGCTGCCAGCTCGGCATCGTCGCCCTGGGCGGCCAACGCTTCTGCCCAGTAGCGGGCAAACCAGTAGTGCGAGGTCCGGTTGTCGTTCTGGCCAACCTTGCGCTCGGGTGAATTGCCATTGAGCAGCAGTTTCTGCGTCGCCTCGGCGACGGCCTTACCCAGGATACCGGCCTTGGACCGACCCTTGTCGGCCAGGAAGTCAAAGCTTTCACCAAGGGCGCAGAACTCACCCAGGCTGTCCCACCGCAGGTGGTTTTCGCCATGCAGCTGTTGCACGTGTTTCGGAGCCGAACCACCGGCGCCGGTTTCAAACAAACCGCCGCCCTGCATCAGCGACACGATTGACAGCATCTTGGCCGAGGTGCCCAGCTCCAGGATCGGGAACAGGTCGGTCAGGTAGTCGCGCAGCACGTTGCCTGTGATGGTGACAACGTCGCGGCCCTCCACCATGTTTTCCAGGGTAAACCGGGTGGCTTCGCGCGGTGCCATGATCGGAATGTCCACACCGGCCTCTTTCAGCGCAGGTTCGACATATTTGATCAGCTCGGCATCATGCGCCCGGTTGGCGTCAAGCCAGAAGGCAGACGTGCCGGTTGCCTTGTGACGGCGCAGGCCGAGGCGGATCCAATCCTCGATCGGCAGCTTTTTCACGGTGCAGGACCGCCAGATGTCGCCCGCGTCGACGTCATGCGAATGCAGTACATCGCCATTGTCCAGAACGACGGCAATCGTGCCCTTGGCCGACGCCTCAAACGTGGTCGGGTGCGAGCCGTATTCCTCGGCCTTCTGCGCCATCAGGCCGACATTGGACACGGCACCACAAGTGGTCACGTCCAGTTTGCCATTGGCTTTGAAGTAATTGATCGTCTCGTCATAGACACCGGCATAGCAGTTGTCGGGGATGCAGCACTTGGTCGGGGCCGCTTTGCCATCCGGGCCCCAGCCAATGCCACCGGCACGGATCACGGCGGGCATCGAGGCGTCGATGATCACATCCGAAGGCACGTGCAGGTTGGTGATTCCACGGTCGCTGTCGACCATGTACATGTCGGGGCGCGCGGCCAGCGCGGCCTTGAGGTCAGCTTCCATTTCGGCGTTGCCAGCGATCTGGTTTTCCAGCTCGCCGATACCGTCATTGGGGTTCCAGTCCAGCGCGTCACCATGTTTGGCGATGAAATCTTCCAGATAGACGCTGACGAAATGGCCAAAGATGATCGGGTCCGAAACCTTCATCATCGTCGCCTTGAGGTGGACCGAAAACAACACGCCCGGCTCCATGCTGTCGATCTCGGCGCGCACGAAATCACGCAGGGCAGAGGCCGACATGAAGGTGGCGTCAACGATTTCGCCTGCAAGGAAGTTCAGGCCGTCTTTCAACACGCTCTCGCTGCCGTCTTCGCCGGTAAAGGTGATCGTGGCGCCACCGGCCTGCGCGGCGGTGATGGTGGTGGATTTCTCATTGGCGAAGAAGTCATTACCCGACATCGACGCCACGGTGGTTTTGCTGTCTGAAGCCCAGTCACCCATCGAATGGGGGTTGGCCTTGGCGTATTCCTTCACCGCCTTGGCGGCGCGGCGGTCCGAGTTGCCTTCGCGCAGAACCGGGTTCACGGCCGACCCCTTGACCCGGTCATAGCGCGCCTGGATGTCCTTTTCGGCGTCCGTGCTTGCCTCGGCCGGGTAATCCGGCAGTGCAAATCCTTGCGCCTGAAGCTCGGCAATGGCCGCATCGAGCTGCGGTTGGCTGGCCGAGATGTTGGGCAGTTTGATCACGTTGGCATCCGGCGTCTTCACCAGGTCACCCAGTTCTGCCAGATCGTCTGCGATCCGCTGATCTTCCTCCAGGAAGTCCGGGAACTGCGACAGGATACGGCCCGCCAGCGAGATATCGCGGGTTTCCACCTCGATCCCGGCGGCACCGGCGAAGGAACGGATAATCGGCAGCAGCGAGGCGCTGGCCAGCTCGGGGGCCTCGTCGACCTTGGTGTAAATCATGTCGGGGGTTTTGGCGTTGGCCATGGTGTTCTCTCCACGTTGATTGCGGGATGATCCGATATTGGCCACCGGGTATCCGGTTGCGCCGGGATAGTCAATGTGTGCGACGGTATACAATCAAAGTTTCTTTTTTTTAAGCCGCCACCGCGCTGGGTTCCGAACGACGTGACTTCACAGCTGACGCGCCGAACGTACGATTATCCTTGGCCGGCCAGCGGTGCATGGCTAGAGCTAGGGCAGAAACGCGAAAAAAAGGTCCGCCTGCCCATGCCCTATGTCATCCTGTTCTTCGCCGTCCTTGCCGAAACCATCGGCACCACTGCATTGCAGGCGTCACAGCAGTTTTCCCGGCTCTGGCCATCGGTGATCGTGGTGCTGGGATACGGGGTCAGCTTCTGGCTGCTGGCGCATGCCTTGAAATACATGCCCGTGGGCGTGGTCTATGCCATCTGGTCGGGGCTCGGCATCGTGCTCATCGCCATCATCGGCTTTTTTGTCTTCCGCCAGGTGCTGGATGCGCCCGCGATACTCGGGCTGGCTCTGATCATCGCGGGGATCGTGGTGATTCAGCTGTTTTCCAACACCGCACCGCATTGACGCTGCCGCGTGGTTCAGCAAAACCAACCGCTGCCCAGAAGCCGCCCGTCACAACCCCTACTGGTTCTTGCGCACCACCCGCAGGGTTTCCAGCACCACCGCCGACATCATCCCGATCACCAGAAGGCCGTTGGCCGCGGTCATGCCAAGTGCCGCAATCACCGAGACCAACATCACCAGCGCCAGCTTGGGCCGGTGCGGCAGGCGGATCAGCCACAGATGCGCCCGTGCCAGCACCGGTTCCATCAACAGAAACACCCCACCCGAGAGCAGCACCCAGCCGATCATGATCTGGCTGATCAGCCCCCGGGTCATGGGCGTCTTACCCCATTGCTGTGAGCCGCTTGATCAGTGACGAAGTATCCCAACGCCCGCCGCCCAGCTTCTGCACATCCTTGTAGAATTGATCGACCAGCGCCGTAACCGGCAGCGAAGCGCCGTTTTCATTGGCAGTCTGCAGGCAAATGCCCAGATCCTTGCGCATCCAGTCGACGGCAAAGCCGTATTCGAAATGATCATCCGCCATGGTCTCGTGGCGGTTGACCATCTGCCAGCTACCTGCCGCACCGCCCTGGATCACGTCTACGACCTCGCGAATGTCCAATCCCGCCTTCTCGGCAAAATGCAGCCCCTCAGAAAGCCCCTGAACCAGCCCTGCGATGCAGATCTGATTGACCATCTTGGTCAGCTGCCCGGCACCGCTGGCGCCAAGGCGTTTGATCGACTTGCCATAGGCCTGCATGATCGGCAGTGCCGTATCAAACGCTGCCTGGTCGCCGCCGCACATGACCGACAGGATGCCGTTCTCGGCTCCGGCTTGCCCGCCCGACACCGGCGCGTCGACAAAGGCCACACCGCGCGCCGCGCCGGCATCGTTCAATTCGCGCGTCACCGCCGCCGACACCGTGGTGTGATCGACAAAGATCGTATTCGGGTCCATGCCGGCAAACGCCCCATCATCGCCCATGCACACGGCCCGCAGGTCATCATCATTGCCAACACAGGTCATCACGAATTCGGCGCCCAAAGCCGCCTCTCGCGGGGTTTCCGCCGATTTGCCACCATGTTCGCGCACCCAGGCTTCTGATTTCGCGGAGGTGCGGTTATAGACTGTCACATCGTGGCCCTTGGCCGCCAAATGCCCCGCCATCGGATAACCCATCACGCCCAATCCTAGAAAAGCAACCTTGCTCATATCTTTCCCCTTGCATCCGTTCGCTTTAAGGTTTGTCTGGCGACGCCGGGAATGGCAAGGGTCTATGCGGCCGCAATCGGAACAGAAACACGAGGAGACAGGCACACAATGGCGATGCTTTTCCGCTGGCTGATGCGGCTTGTCGTGCTGATGCTCGTTCTCGTGGGGATAACCCTCGGCGGGATCTATTTCTTCGCTTCCCGCTCGCTGCCCGATTATGACAAGACGCTGAATGTGACCGGCATCTCGGCCCCGGTCGAGATCGTGCGCAACAACGCCAATGTACCGCATATCTTTGGCACCACCGACACTGACACATTCTTTGGCCTGGGCTATGTCCATGCCCAGGACCGGCTCTGGCAGATGATCGTGCTGCGCCGCACCGCCCAGGGCCGCCTGTCGGAACTCTTCGGCAGCGCCACCCTTCCTGTCGACACACTTCTGCGGCGGCTCGACATCTACCGGCTGTCGCAGCAATCGGTTGCCGCCCAGGACCCCGCGGCGCTGGCCGCTTTGGAAGCCTATGCCAGCGGCGTCAACGCCAGGCTCAACGAGATCAACCGCGGTGCCCTGGGGCGCGGCGCGCCGGAAATGTTTCTGTTCAACGCCCCCATCGCGCCCTGGCGCCCGGCGGATTCGATCGCCGTGGTCAAGTTGATGGCGGTGCAGAACATGCATCATCTGCAACGCGAGATTCTGCTTGCCCGCGCCACACTGTCCCTGCGCGATCCTGCCCGCGTCGCCGACATCTTGCCCACCGCCCCGGGCAACGGTCTCGCTGCCCTGCCCGATTTCGCCGCGCTTTTCCCTGATCACGGGCCGCCGATCCGCACCGCCATACCCGGCCCGGCGCGGCCCACACATCCTCTGTCGCCCTTCCGTGCGCCGGAAATGGCCAGTGCCTCGAACGCCTGGGCCGCCGCGCCCTCACGTTCCGCCACCGGCGGCACGCTTCTTGCCAATGACCCGCATCTGGGCTTCTCTGCGCCTGCGATCTGGTATCTCGCCCGGATCGAGCTGCAATCCGGCGGTGTCATCGGCGGCACCATCCCGGGCATGCCGGCGGTGCTGACAGGCCGCTCCAAGAAGCTCGGCTGGGGTCTGACCTCGTCTTATCTCGACGATATCGACCTCTTCATGGAAGAGCTGAACCCCGAAAACCCCGAGGAATACCGCACCCCGGAAGGGTTCAAACTCTTCGAGACCCGCAAGACCATCATCGAGGTCAAGGATTCAAGCCCGGTTACCCTGACCCTGCGCTGGAGCGATAACGGGCCGATCCTGCCGCCCAGCCACGAGAAAGTTGGCACCGTCACCCCCCCGGGACACGTTGCCGCCCTGCGCTGGACAGCGCTCAGCGGTGAAGACACTTCGCTCAGCGCCGCCATCGGGCTGATGCAATCCGACACCATCACCCATGCGATTGCCGCCGCCGAGGCCTATGTGGCACCGTCCCAGAACCTGATCCTGGCCGACCGGATCAACATTGCGATGAAGACCATTGGCACCATGCCCCGGCGCGCCGCCGATCACGAAAGCCAGGGGCGATTGCCGTCCCGTGGCTGGAAAACCCAGAACCGCTGGCAGGGCATGGCCGCCTATGCCGCCGGGCCCGAATTCCTGGCCCCCAAGGGCGGCATCGTCGGTAATACCAATAACAAGACGGTCGAGCGCCCCTTTCCGTTGCACGTCTCCTTTGACTATGGCGATACCCAGCGGTTCAACCGCTGGAACGAGCTAATGCAGCGCCGCCAGGTCCATACCCGTGACAGTTTCATCGAAGCCCAGCTGGATACGGTCAGCTATTCCGCCCGGGTCCTCCTGTCGCTCATCGGTGCCGAGCTGTGGTTCACCGGCACGCCTGCACCCGATGGCACGCCCGAGCGCCTGCGCCAGCGCGCACTTGAGCTCCTGGTAAACTGGAACGGCGAGATGTACGAGCACCTGCCCGAACCACTGATCTATGCCGCCTGGATGCGCGCCCTGCAACGCCGCCTGATCCAGGACGAACTGGGGCCCTTGGCCGAGGAGTTCACCCGCGTCGATCCACTGTTTCTGGAACGGGTGTTCCGTGACGTCGACGGGGCGGGAAAATGGTGCGACGTGCTGCAATCCAACCGGGTCGAAACCTGCCCGGAAGTGGCGCAAACCGCACTCGACGAGGCGCTTGTCTGGCTCAGCGAACGCTACGGAACCGCGCTGGAAAGTCTGCAATGGGGCCAGGCGCATCAGGCGGCGCATGACCACGCGGTTCTGGGCGAGGTCCCACTGCTGCGCTATTTCGTCAATATCCGCCAGTCAACATCCGGCGGCGACAACACCCTCAATCGCGGCGTTGGGGGCGGCAGCGCGGCTGACCCCTTCCTCAACGTCCACGGTGCGGGCTATCGCGGAGTTTATGACTTCGCTGATCCCGACAGTTCGGTCTTCGTCGTCTCCACTGGCCAGTCGGGGCATTTCCTGTCGCGCCACTATGACGACATGGCAACCCTCTGGCGGCGCGGTGAATACGTGCCGATGTCATTGGACGAAGGTCTGGCTCGCGCCGCTGCGGTCGGGATCACACGGCTGCTGCCACAATAGCCCCCCGCGCACCTTCTTCATCATCTTTAATTTTCCGGGGGTCCGGGGGGCTTGCCCCCCGGCCGGTCGGATTGGCACAGCCAATTCGAAACGAACACTCAAAACGCCGACGCCTATCCAATCATCCCCGCCACTTCACCCAGCTCCTCGTAGTGCCGCTTGAGCCGCTGCAACGCGATGCGCAGCACGATCTTGCCCGACCTTGCGCTCCAGCCCATGCGTTTTTCGGTCATCTCCAGCCCTTCCAGATAACAACAGCAGCGCAGCACCACGTCGCCCAGCCTCGGTCCCAGATCACGAAGCGCCCCTGCCACGCGGTCGCGCGCTGCACGTGAACCGCCCATGCGGTCGCCAGGATGCATCCCCTCGTCCACCGGTCCGGTCAGGAAGCGTTCCCAGTTCTGCCCCGTCCGCGGCCCCATCTGGGCCAGCTCGAAGTCTTCGCGCAGCCTGTCACCCGCGGCCACCAGGTCATCCATCAGAAACGGTTGCCCGTCTCGATCCTTGCGCCGGGCCAGCGCTGTCAGTGGCGATTCGCCGAAATGGAACCGCGCCTTGGGTTTGGCCTGCCCTTTCACAGGCGCGTCCAGCCCGCCATGCTGGGCGAGAAACGGTGTTTGGGCATCGGCAAAGCCACTTGCCATGTTCTCGGCCTCGGCGACCATCCGGCTCATCGCCGCGCGCCCCGCTTGCGTCACGCGATAGCGCGCCACTTTGCCCGGCTGGGCGCAGGCGATCCAGTTCTTGAGCGCCAGTGCCTGAGCCACGGCCCGGTCCACCACCGCTGTTCGCTTGGTGGCGCCGCTGGCGGTGTCGCGAACCACCACCGCCTTATCCATTTCGGATGAGACCGCGAGCACCGCGCCGCGCTCGCACAGCCGGCGCAGCACGCGGCGGGCTTCGCGGTCCAGGGTTTCGTCGTCAGGCGTTGAATCGGTCCCGCTCTGGGGGCCTTGTTGGGGGAAACTCATCTCGCGGGGCGCCTTTTTGGGGGCCGTGCCGACCTGCTGGCGCAAGACACGCCCCAGGTTCCGCAGGGCCTCGTCGATCAGAAAATCGTCACGCAAATTTTCGAACCGTCGCACCTGGCGTAAAATGGTCGAGGGATGACAGGACGCCCGCCGTGCCAGGGCACGGATCGAAACCCCCCATTCCGTATGGATCAGGTAGTGGCCTGCCGAGCGGGGAACCCAAGTCGGCATTCTGTACATCTTCCAATCCAAAGCCCCCATCTGCCCCATGGTGTCGTTTACCGCCTCCCTTATCGTTTTCCACAGGATATCCCCAAAATCACACACAACCTAAGCGTGCAAAGGTTACTCAGAGGTTAATTTGCGCGGACATCCCCAGCTTCCTTTCCAAAAGATAAACAAAACTGAACTGACCGCGCGCTGAACTGCCCCTTGGCGCAACACCCCGACCCCTTGTGTCAACCATGGCGCAACGAAACTCAGCCAAGAGGTGTTGCCATGACCGATTTCATTTCAATTCTCGACCGCCTTCATCGACCGCGCCTGCTGATTCAGGCCGCACGCGCCGGATGTGAGGATTACCGTCGGGCGCCGCATCTACGTCGTCTGCTCGGGCAAAGTGACCTGCCGCGCCACCGAGAAGCCCTGGCGCAATTGATCGAAATCGAGGACGGAATGAACCAGCAACGCCAGGCCGGGGAAAACGGCTATTCGCTGGTTGCCCATGTCGACGTGCTGATCGCGATGATGGCCGAGGCACAACTTGTCCGGGCGCTGAATCCAGCCGAACAAGCTGCGCAAAAACGGCGAAGGGCGCCCACCTTCGATGCGCGCCCTCCAAAACCCGTGTTCAGGTCATCGTGTAACCCGTTTTACATGAATGCGTCCGGCACGGCGGCCTTCTTCTCGGCCACGTAAGCCTCCAGCGCCTCGGCGACGCCGGCATCCATCGCCGGTTTCTCGTAGCTGGCCAGCAGGCTCGCCACCCGGTCAGCAGCCAAAACCTGGCTGTCGCGCGCGCCCTCTTCTTCCCAGGTTTCAAACGGCTTGTAATCCAGCACGTCCGATTTCCAGAACGCTTGCTTGAAATTCGCCTGGGTATGGGCGCATCCAAGGTAATGCCCTCCGGGACCAACCTCGCGGATCGCATCCATGGCCTGGGCGTTTTCATCGACGCTGATTCCCTCGGCCATCTTGTGCAGTGTACCCAGCTGATCGGCGTCCATGACGAATTTCTCAAAACTCGCGACCAGACCACCTTCCAGCCAGCCACAGGCGTGCAGCATGAAGTTCACACCCGACAAAAGGCCCATGTTCAGGCTGTTTGCCGTCTCGTATGCGGCTTGCGCATCAGGCAGTTTCGAGCCGCAGAACGACCCGGCCGAGCGGAACGGCAGCCCCATGCGCCGCGCCAATTGCCCGGCACCATAGGTCACCAGCGAGGCCTCGGGCGTGCCGAAGGTCGGCGCGCCGCTGTTCATGTCGATCGAGCTGACGAAGGCGCCAAAGATCACCGGCGCACCGGGGCGCACCAGCTGAGAATAGGCGATTCCGGCCATCACCTCGGCCAGAACCTGCGTCAGGGTGCCCGCCACGCTGACCGGTGCCATCGCCCCACCGACAATAAAGGGCGACACGATGCAGGCTTGGTTGTTGGCGGCGAAGACTTCCAGCGATCCCATCATCACATCATCAAACGTCATCGGCGAGTTGATGTTGGTGAGCGAGGTCATCACTGTGTTCTGTTGCACGAATTCCTTTCCAAACAGGATCTCGCACATCTCTACGCTGTCCTGCGCCCGGCTTGGATCGGTGACCGAGCCCATGAACGGCTTGTCCGAAAACGTCATGTGGGCATGCAGCATGTCGAGGTGACGCTTGTTCACCGCCACATCCGTCGGCTCGCACACCGTGCCACCGGAATGGTGCAGCCATTTGCTCATGTAGCCCAGCTTCACGAAGTTGCGGAAATCCTCCATCGTGGCATAGCGACGGCCCCCGGCGAGGTCGCGCACGAAGGGCGGGCCATAGACCGGCGCCAGCACCAGGTTCTTGCCACCGATCTCGACATTGCGGTCTGGGTTGCGGGCGTGTTGGGTGAAGGTTGACGGCGCGGTCTTGCACAGTTCGCGCGCGAGGCCCCGCGGAATATGGACCCGCTCGCCGCGCACATCAGCGCCCGCCTGACGCCAGCGTTCCAACGCTCCCGGATTGTCGAGGAAGTTGACACCGACCTCTTCGAGGATGGTATCGGCATTGGCCTCGATGATCTCGAGCGCCTCTTCGTTCATCACCTCGAGATTTGGAATGTTGCGGGTGATGTAACGCGCGGTGTCAAACGATACCGTGTTGCGTGCGGCGCGACGCGCGGCCCCGCCACCCGATCTCGACCGCCGTCTTGTTGTCGTCTCGCTCATCGCTGGCCAACCCTCTGATTGCTGTGCTGGGCAAAATATTCCTGTCCTTTTCTAGGCCACCCACCGGGCCACTCCTGCGCGATTTGCGGCCTTTGACGGGGAAAACCGACATCCAAGCGCCGCGCCGACCCACGGTCATGACTCCCGCAACCAACAGAGAATCGTCCGAGTTTGTCGGGTTTGCACTGTTGCCTAGCTGCCTCGCCTGCCCTGATCTAGCGGTTAGCGCTCACGAAAATGTTTACATTTGACTATCTGCATTTAAAGATAAGATCGGAATTGGCCTGCCACGCAAACAACGCACGGGCCGGCAATCGGGGCGACTCATCCCCAGTGGAGGACAGAATGAATAAACACTCGGCGCGCCGCCTGACCATTGGCGCAACATTTGCCACCGGACTTGCGGTTCTTGCTGCACCGGCATCGGCGACCACCGGCTATTTCGCGAACGGCACCAGTGTTCAGTCCAAGGGTATGGCTGGCGCAGGCGTTGCCATTGGCACCGGCGTCATGGGGATGGCGTCGAATCCGGCGATGGGGACGCGTTATGGCAATCAGGCCGACGCCTGCCTGTCATTCTTCATGCCGTCGCGCTCGACCACGCTGGGCGGCTTCAACGTTCAAAGCAACAACGAGTTCTTCCCGGTTCCCTGTGGCGGCGCCAACTTCCAGATGAACGACCGTTCGACCCTGGGCGTGTTGATGTACGGCAATGGCGGGATGAACACCGAATACCCGATCAACTTCTTCGGCGGCCCGGCGCCGCTTGGCGTGAATCTCGAGCAGCTGTTCATCCAGGTGAACTATGCCTACGAGGTCTCTGACCAGGTCTCGCTCGGCTTTGCGCCGATCATTGCCGCACAGCGGTTCTCGGCCACCGGTCTTCAGCCGTTTGCGCTGATGTCGTCGAATGCGGCCCTGCTGACCAACAATGGCGATGACTGGTCCTACGGCTATGGCTTCCAGATCGGCGCCCTGATCGAGGCCAGTGAAACCCTGACCTTCGGCATCAGCTACCGGTCGCGTATCAACATGCAGCCCTTCGGAAGCTATGCCGGTCTCTTTGCCGAGGCAGGCGATTTCGACATCCCGCCCACCGCCACAATCGGTCTGGCCTATACGCCGGCGTCGCGCTCCGACCTGACAATCACCGCCGAATACCAGCGGATCTTCTATAGCCAGGTCGCAGCCATCGGCAACACCATGGCCGCGGGCGGCCCCCTGGGCGCCCCCAATGGCGCGGGCTTTGGCTGGACGGACATGGACGTGTTCCGCGTCGGCGCCGAATGGCAGGCCTCGCCGAAATGGACGATGCGTGCGGGTCTGTCGTACAACACCATGTTCACCGATCCGTCGCAGGCGACGTTCAACGCGCTGGCCCCGGCGACGCCGCAATGGCACGCCTCGATCGGTGGCACGATGCATATCAACGACCGCCGCGAGCTTCATGTGGCCTATACCCATGCCTTCGATAATGCGCTGGCCGGCGTCCTGCCGCCGCCCTTCCCACCGGCGCCGATCTCGTCGCAGATGAGCCAGCACGAGTTTTCCTTCGGCATGACCTGGAAGTGGTGATCGGCTGAACGGACTTGCAAAACCAAATCGCGGCGCTCCACCGGAGCGCCGTTTTTATTGCGATGAGCTAAGCCGCGAGTATCAAGGCTATCGAAACTATCGCCCTGCATGCTGAAAGTCAGGGCGAGATCGGTTTACATGTCCCCTGGGCGTAGAAGATATCGTAGTTTGTCACCGCGTTCACCTTTATCCTCCCCGTTTGCCGCTGGAACTGCGCCTTGTAACGAATTATCGACGACGACCCGAGCCCCGCCCGGAACGGTGGAGGAATGGGATGATTGCGAACAACCCATTTCAAATGATAGGCTTTGCGGGTTGCAAAATCGATTTCTGCCTCTACCGGCTTCCCGTGTGCGGCTTTGATGTTGTCGTCAAGAACAGTCGCGTACAAGCCGCCCTGCACGTCAATAACCATTGAATCGGCAATCGGACTGCGACCCAGGGCGTTGCTGAAGTCACAGCGGAAGCGATCCGCGAGACCTGGACCCGCGATGACGGCAACTGCGATGGACATCCCAATCAATGCGAATAAACGATGTTTCATTTTCGGAAATCACACCGTCCCAACCCATTGTACGAATCCGGAATTCCCGAAGGCTGGCCGACAATTTTCGCCCGCCTGGAAGGTTTGTCCCAGGATATCCTGTATCGAACATTGGCAAGAACCGACCCGGATGTGGTTGGCACTTTCTTGACAACCCACTTGAACACCAGTGTCCTGTCCGTGTCGCGAACGACATCACCCAGTATCGCATCACGGTCAAGTGACTTCATGAAGCTGTCATAGACAGCCATTTTCGAAGCACCTTTGCGGTAAGCGATTGCGACTTCATTCGGGGTTCCGGTAAAGTTGCCCAGTTGCTTGAACTCGCAGAACAAGACCGGATCTTTCGCCATGGCTGCGCCTGCTAAGAACATGCACAGGCCCGCCGTAACCATTTTGTGTAGCAGACTTGTCCGCATCGCGCCCTCCTCTCTTCAGTGCCGAGTGAAAAGGCGTCGGTTTTAGTGTGCCTTCGTTCGCACGGCACTCTCCTCGCGTATTTTATCACAAAGAAAACATGTTCCAATGAGATGGATCAATCGAACGCAAACCGCGAACGACCATCCATGCAGGCTTGCGACCGCCAACAACACTCTTTGCTTCGTCATGCCAAGCCTCCTTCTCAGCCGGCGCCATTTGACATGATGTAAAGTGAAATTTACTTGACATGATGCCAAGTTGAAGCCCGCCCGCCACGCTGTCGTTCGATCTCCGGCGCGATTCCCGGATGCTGCCTCTTGCCTCCGTTCCTCCCCCGGCGTATTGCCACGCCATGACCGATACCAGCCACGACCGCCTTCTTATCATCGACTTCGGCTCCCAGGTGACGCAGCTGATTGCCCGCCGCCTGCGCGAACTCAACGTCTACTGCGAAATCCACCCCTATCAGAACGTCACGGCCGACTTCATCCGCGAGATGTCGCCACGCGCCGTGATCCTGTCGGGCGGACCGGATTCCGTCACCCGCGAGGGCAGCCCTCGCGCGCCCCAGGACCTGTTCGAGATGGGCCTGCCGGTCCTCGGCATCTGCTATGGCCAGCAGGTGATGATGGAGCAGTTGGGTGGCCGCGTCGAAGGTGGCAAGATTTCCGGCGGTGGTGGCACCGCCGAGTTTGGCCGCGCCTATGTCGAACCGAATGGGACCTGCGATCCGCTGCTCTTTGGCTGGTTCCTCGATGGCCCGGAACAGGTCTGGATGAGCCATGGCGACCACGTCTCCAAACTGGCCCCCGGGTTCGAGGTCTACGGCACCTCGCCCAACGCGCCCTATGCCATCACCGCCGACCTCGAGCGCAATTTCTTTGCCGTGCAGTTCCACCCCGAGGTGCACCACACCCCCAACGGCAAGACGCTTTATGAAAACTTCGTCCGTGTCGCCGGGTTCAAGGGCGACTGGACCATGGGCGCCTATCGCGAGGAAGCCATCGCCAAAATCCGCGAACAGGTCGGCGACAAACAGGTGATCTGTGGTCTCTCGGGGGGTGTCGATTCGTCGGTGACGGCGATCCTTTTGCACGAAGCGATTGGCGATCAGCTGACCTGCGTCTTCGTTGATCACGGGCTGCTGCGCCAGAACGAGGCCGACGAAGTCGTCACCATGTTCCGCGACCATTACAACATCAAGCTTATCCATGCCGATGAATCCGACCTGTTCCTTGGCGAATTGGACGGCCAATCCGACCCGGAAACCAAGCGCAAGATCATCGGCAAGCTGTTCATCGACGTGTTCCAGAAACACGCCGACACCATCGACGGAGCCGAATTCCTGGCCCAGGGCACACTTTACCCGGACGTGATTGAATCCGTGTCCTTCTCCGGCGGCCCCTCGGTCACCATCAAATCACACCACAATGTCGGCGGGCTGCCGGAAAAGATGGGCCTGAAGCTGGTCGAACCCCTGCGCGAACTGTTCAAGGACGAGGTCCGCGCATTGGGTCACGAGCTGGGACTGCCCGCCTCCTTCATCGGCCGCCATCCCTTCCCCGGACCGGGGCTTGCCATCCGCTGTCCGGGTGAGATCACCCGCGAGAAACTCGGCATCCTGCGCAAGGCAGACGCGGTCTATATCGACCAGATCCGCAAGCACGGTCTCTACGATGAAATCTGGCAGGCCTTCGTTGCCATTCTACCCGTGCGTACCGTCGGGGTGATGGGCGACGGGCGCACCTATGACTATGCCTGTGCTTTACGCGCGGTGACCTCCGTGGATGGCATGACAGCGGATTACTACCCGTTCAGCCACGAATTCCTGGGCGAAACCGCCACCCGCATCATCAACGAGGTCGGCGGAATCAACCGAGTGACCTATGACATCACCTCGAAACCTCCGGGCACGATCGAGTGGGAATGACCGGCGCAACCTTCGCGGGACAAGGGAGTACGCCGGCGGTCTGAATTGGGCGGAAACACAGTCTTTCCAAGGGGTACGACGGTTTTTTTGTGCATTGGATTTCCAAATCTGCTAGGGTCGGCGTAATTCGTCGACCCTGTGAATTGGCGTTGTGCATGTACCATCTTGGCGCGCGCGCCCGGGGCCGACACAAAAGACCTTTGGCCTAGGAGCATGACCATGAAAAAATCCACTTTTAACCTGTTGCTTGCCAGTACGGCCCTCACCCTTTGGGCAGGAACCTCCGCTGCCGATATTGTCCATCTCGATGACGTGATCATCGATGGCTCGCTTTGCGTCGGCTTCGACTGCGCAAGCGGTGAAGGCTTTGGCTTCGATACAATCCGGCTCAAGGAAAACAACCTCCGAATCCGGGCACAGGACACTTCAAGCGCCGCAGCCTTCCCGACCCAGGACTGGCAACTTATCTTCAACGATTCAGCCAACGGCGGCACCAACAGGTTCTCGATCGAGGCCATCCAGCCGTCAAGCAGTACGCCGTTCACCATCGTAGCCGGTGCGCGGACCAATGCGCTTTATGTTGATTCTCAAGGAGATGTCGGGATTGGTACGTCGACCCCGGCGACCGATATACACGTGGTCATCGGTGATACACCTACCCTGCGGCTTGAACAGAACGGATCGAGCGGTTTTACGCCCCAGACCTTCGACGTGGCGGCCAATGAAACCAACTTCTTCATCCGTGACGCCACCAATGGCAGCACCCTGCCCTTCCGCATCCGCCCCGGCGCGCCGACAAGTTCGCTTGATATCGATGCCGATGGCAATGTCGGCATCGGCGACAGCTCTCCGGATGCGACCCTGGACATCGAGCGCAGTGACGGTACGGCACAAATCCTGGTCGAGGAAACCAACGCAACGGTCACTGGCCGGACGCTGATGCATCTGCGGAACAATGGGCCTGCGTTCTTCCGGCTCGACAACACAGCTTTGGGCCCGGCCGAACGCTGGATCTTCTCGCATGATTCAAGCGGCCGGCTCGGGATCAACAAGAACGGCAGCACAAACGAGTTCCTGATGGACGGCAGCGGCAACATCACCATCACCGGTACGCTGATCACAACCGGTGGCGGCGGCGCCTGCGACGCGGCCGATCCGTGCGATGCCGTGTTCGACCCTGCGGTCTACACCGTGCCCTCGATCGAGGACCACGCCGCCGAGATGTGGCGCAACAAGCACCTGCCGGCCGTTGGCCCGACCGGCCCCGGTATCCCGATCGACATGTCGGAAAAACTTCTGCGCATGCTCAACGAGCTGGAACATGCCCATATCTATATCGAAGACCTGCATGAGCGTCTGAAGGGGCAAGAAGCCACGAACATGGCACTGACGGCCCGGCTCGAGGCGCTGGAAGCCACGCTAGCCGACTAGTCCGCACCATGAAGGGCAAGAAAGCGTGCGCAGTGTCCTGACCTTGCCGCCCTTCCTTGCCCTTTCGGGTTTCCTGATCGGGGAACCCGGACCATAGCCCACCCCCCGCGCCCGCTGCGTTATGTCACCGCGCGCTGCGGTAACCTTTGGTCTCGTTAACCTGCGAAGAAAAAAACGCCCGACAAGTACCCGACGGATAGCCGACAGGTTCCAGCCCCTTCGGAACCCACCGTGCGGTGCCGTTAACCCCTTTTCTTCAGGGCGCGGAAATCGAAGATACCATCGCGCTCACGGGGGTCTTCGTAGGGTTCGAATATCTGGTGTTTCACCACTTTCTGGGTCCCTGTCACCGGCAAGCTGTCAACGAACAACACCCAGCCCGGCGGCTTGTAATAGGCCATCTTTTCATAGGCTTGGTGGAATATGTTAAGAGCGGTTTCTTCTGATGGCATCACGCCGTCCGCCAGCACGATGGCCGCCAGAACCTCTTCCTCGCGCACCTCGTCCGGCACGGCAACGCACGCCACGTTCACCACCCGGTCATCCTCGAAAAGTACGTTCTCGATCTCGGCCGCGGCAATGTTTTCGCCCGCCCGACGAATGATGTTCTTCTTGCGGTCAACAAAGAAAAGGATACCGTCTTCGTCCATCACCACGGTGTCGCCGGTATGGAACCAGCCCCCCTCCCACGCATCAGCTGTGGCCTCTATCTTGTTGAGATAGCCTGAGAAAAATCCCTTCCTCGGGGTCTCTTCCGAATGCCGCAGCACCATCTCGCCCGGCGTCCCACGCGGCACGTCCTGGCCTTGGTCGTCCCAGACCTGCACCTCGCAGCCGTCATAGGCCCGACCAAAGGCGCGGGTCTCGATCATTCGCGGTTCATCTTCCATCGAGATCACCCGGCACATCTCGGTCATGCCCCAGACCTCGACGAGCGGAATGCCAAAGCGCTTCTCGAACTCGACATGCAGCGCCGGCTCCACCCCGGCACCAAGGCCAACCCGCAGATCACCCAGAACCTCGGGCCCCGCCGCCCGGTCGGCCAGCAACACGGAAATCACCACACCGAGGTAATGGAAAATCGTTGCCCCGCTTTCCTCAATGTCTTGCCACCAGGTTTTGGCGCTGAAGCGTTTGGGCTGCATATGCGCTGCGCCCACCAACATCGCCCCAAGAAAACCAACCACACCTGCATTGATATGAAAAGCCGGTAATGGGTTGAAAACACGGTCATTTTCCGAAAGCAATACCGGCGATCCAAGGCGAGGGTACGAGGCTCCGACCATCAGTTCGTATTCGTGGCTCAGGATGCAGCCCTTTGGCTTGCCCGTGGTTCCCGAAGTGTATAGCAGGCTGGCCTCTCCCGATGATCCCTCATTGTCCCCCTGCGGGCTCCGCGAGGCCCGCGGCAGGGTATTCAACATCGTTTCGAAGGCGGCGAACACCGGGGTGGCCTTGGCCGATTCGATCCCGGCCAACATCAGCTCTGCATATGGCGCGCACGAAATTGCCAAAACGGCATCGCTATCCTCAAGAAGATAGGCAAGTTCGGCGGGGCGATAGTCCGGGTTCACGGGTACGAACGACATGCTCAGCCGGTTTACGGCCAGTTTCAGAATGTAGTGTTCGGGACAGGTACCAACCAAAACCGCCACACGCTGTCCTGCACCATAGCCGGCACGCGACAGCGCCTTGACGTATTTCTCGACTTCCTGGGCCACCTCTGCATAGGTCAGGCTCCGCATCGGTCTCTCGCCCGTGCTCAGGGAAACCAGGAAGTCCTGATCCGGCCAACGTGTTACTGCCTCTTGGAAAACATCGTCGATCACACGGTCCTGAATGCTGATCATCGCATGCCCCCCTTTTCCCTTGGACCTGCTTGGCGAACACCCTAGAGATAAGGCCATGCCCTATACAACCCATCCCCATACATCATGACAATGCCCGTGCAAGCCGAACCACTCAAGGCCGTATTTTGGATGAGCGGGGCGATTTTTTCCTTTTCCTCCATGGCGATAGCGGGTCGCGAACTTTCAACCGAGCTCGATACGTTCGAGATCATGATGTATCGCAGCTTCATCGGAATCGTGATCGTCCTGGCGGTTGCGGCGGTGGCTGGGCGGCTAAATCACATTCATTTTCGCCAACTCCGGCTTCACGGGCTGCGTAATCTGGCGCATTTTACCGGGCAGAATCTGTGGTTCTATGCGCTGACCCTGATCCCCCTGGCCCAACTCTTTGCACTCGAATTCACATCGCCGATCTGGGTGCTTCTACTGTCACCACTTTTCCTGGGCGAACGACTGACCCTGGTGCGGATCGCCTCGGCTCTGATCGGGTTTGTCGGCATCCTGATCGTCACCCGCCCAACCCCCGACAGCATCAATCTCGGCATCATACTGGCGGCAGTCTCGGCGGTCTGTTTTGCTCTGACCACGCTGGCCACAAAGCGCCTGACGCGGACCGAGCCGATCACCGCGATCCTGTTTCACCTGACCGTGATGCAAGCTGTGATGGGGGTGATCTGTGCCGGCTATGATCTTGATATTGCTTGGCCTTCCCTAGCCTCGCTGCCCTTTGTCCTGGTCGTGGGCCTGGGCGGGTTGCTGGCGCATTTTTGTATTGCCAAGGCCCTGTCTCTGGCACCGGCCACGGTGGTGGTGCCGATTGACTTCATCCGCCTGCCCGCCATTGCGGTGGTCGGCATGCTGCTTTATTCCGAGCCGCTGGACCTGTTTGTCCTTGTCGGCGCGCTGGTGATCTTCGCCGCCAATTATCTCAATATCTGGTCCGAGACCCGTAAACATGCGTAACCGCATGATCCGGGTCGAACGATCCAACCAAACCGGCTAGTCAGCGTTCATGACCGAACAAAAAACACTGTCACCCCGCGCCTGGTCCGAACTGATTCTTCTGGGCGTGATCTGGGGCGGGATTTTCCTGACCACCCGGATCGCGCTTGATGAAATCGGCGTCGCCACATCCGTGTTCTGGCGTACCTCGCTGGCAGCGATCCTTCTTTGGCTGGTGGTTTTCCTCCGGGGCCAGAAACTTGTCTTCACCGGCCGCACCGTGGTCGGTTTTGTCGGCATGGGGCTTTTGAACAATGTTATTCCCTTTGGCCTGCTCAATTGGAGTCAGCTGTTCCTGGCCTCGGGCCTGGTGTCGATCTTTAACGCCACCACAGCGATTTTTGGCGTTGTCGTGGCGGCGATTTTCCTTGCAGATGAACGGCTTGGAGCACGCAAGTTAACCGGTGCCCTGATCGGCCTGGCCGGGGTCATCGCCGCCATCGGCCCGACTAACCTGGCCGCGCTCGATCCGACCAACCTTGCACAGTTCGCCGCATTGGCTGCCACGTTGTCCTATGCCTTTGCCGGGGTCTGGGCCCGCAAGATGCTCGCCGGTCTGCCAGCAGAGACCGCCGCCGCCGGAATGCTGACGGCCTCGGCCCTCATTACCTTGCCCGCTGCGCTAATCATCGACGGCCCGTTGGACCTGACCCTTGCCCCGGCCACATGGGGCGGTATCGCCTATATGTCTGTCATCGGTACGGCGTTGGCCTACCTGCTTTACTACCGGGTTCTGGCCGCTGCCGGTTCCGGCAACCTGATGCTGGTCACTCTGATCATCCCGCCCGTGGCCATCGCCCTTGGCGCCTGGGTCCGGGCTGAACAGATCACCTCCGGCGCTCTGATGGGCTTTGCTCTTATTGCCCTCGGCCTTGTGATCATCGACGGGCGCCTGCTGCGAAGACGGCAAAAGGTTTGACCCTGCCCCAGCGGCGATTTACCAAGTGTCCCAACACCATCGAGGACACTGGGCATGCTTTACAAATCGGCCAAGGACTGGCGCAACGCCGCGCATAAACGCGTGCTCTTGTTCGCCATGTCCGGGCTTGGCAAAACCCATGTTTCGAACATGTTGCGCTACAGCGGTGAGTGGTTTCACTACTCGATCGATTACCGCATCGGCACCCGCTACATGGGCGAATACATTGTCGACAACGCCAAGCGTGAGGCGATGAAGAACCCGTTCCTGCGCGACCTGTTGCGCTCGGATTCGATTTATATTGGCTCGAACATCACCTTCAACAATCTCAGCCCGGTCTCGACCTATCTGGGCAAGCCCGGCAATCCCGCGCGCGGAGGGCTGTCCTATGGCGAGTACACCAACCGGCAGGCACAATTCCGCGAGGCCGAGATCAACGCCCTGATGGACACGGGATATTTCATCGATCGGGCCCAGGCGCTTTATGGTTATCCGCATTTCGTCTGTGACACCGGCGGATCGATCTGCGAATGGGTCGATGCCGAGAACCCGAACGACCCGCTGCTCACCGCCCTGTCCGAAAAAACCCTGATGGTCTGGATCAAGGGATCCGAGAACCACACCGCAGAACTGGTCCGCCGCTTTGACCGCGCCCCGAAACCGATGGCCTATCAACCGGCTTTTCTGGACGCGCAATGGCATGCCTACCTTGACGCGCGCGGCTGTTCGGAAGCCCAGGTCGATCCGGATGATTTCATCCGCTACACCTATGCCTCGGCCCTGGCCCATCGACAGCCACGGTACGAGGCGATGGCGCGGAACTGGGGCATCACGGTCATGGCCGAGGATGTGGCAAATGTCCGTGACGCCAATGATTTCAACGACATGATCGAAGCTGCTCTTGCAGCCACCTGAACACCTTCCCATGTAGTTTACCAATCCCAAGGACAGCGCTCATGCCCATAAAACTTCCCTCTTCCCTGCCTGCCTTTGACGTGCTCTCGCGCGAAGGCGTGCAGGTGATGGGCGAAAGCGCCGCCGCCCGTCAGGACATCCGCCCGCTTCGCATCGCGCTATTGAACCTGATGCCCAAGAAGATCCAGACTGAGAACCAGTTCGCCCGGCTGATCGGGGCCACGCCCTTGCAGATCGAGTTCAGCCTAATTCGTATGACCGAGCATCAGACCAAGAACACCGCTGCCGAGCATATGGCCGAGTTCTATCGCCCGTTCTCCGAGGTGAAAGAGACAGGTGAGAAATTCGACGGCCTGATCATAACCGGTGCGCCGATCGAACATCTGCCGTTCGAAGAGGTCACTTATTGGGATGAAATGCGCGCGGTTTTCGACTGGACCCAGACCAATGTCCATTCCACATTCGGCGTTTGCTGGGGTGGCATGGCGATGATCAATTATTTCTACGGTGTTGCGAAACACATGCTGCCGCACAAGGCGTTCGGTTGTTTTCGCCATCACAACATGGCGCCGTCCTCAAGATTCCTGCGCGGCTTTTCCGACAGTTTCGTGATCCCAGTCAGCCGCTGGACCGAAGTCCGCCAGGATGAAATCGACGCCGTGCCCGAGCTTTCCACCCTTTTGGGCAGTGACGAGGTCGGCCCCTGTCTCTTGCGCGACCGCAAGCACCGCGCGCTCTATATCTTCAACCATTTCGAGTATGACAGCGACACGCTCAAACAGGAATACGACCGCGACGTCGAAGCCGGGTCCGAAATCATCCTGCCGGTCAACTATTTCCCCAAGGACGACCCCAGCCTGACCCCGCAGAACCGCTGGCGCAGCCACGCTCATCTGCTCTATGGCAACTGGATTTCCGAGATCTACGAAACCACACCATTCGACATCTCGAAAATCGGCCTCGAGAGCACCGACTTGCGCGGCTAGACATGGCGTTGGGATGGGCCATCGCTGGTCTGGGGCTTGTCGGGGCAATGGGCTATGTCCGCCACTGCGCATGGCGGCACGAGGCTCGCGCCGATGCCGCCTACCCGCCAGAGGGACAGATCATCGACGTCGATGGACACGCGGTCCACGTGGTGGTCATGGGGCCAACGGATGCGCCCGACCTGGTGCTGATCCACGGCTCTTCGGGCAATACCCGCGATTTCACTCATGCGCTCGCCCCTGCACTTGCCATGCATTACCGGGTGTATGTTATCGACCGCCCCGGCCTGGGCTATACCGAACGGATCAACCGGCGCGGGGCTTCGCTGCGCGAGCAGGCCGAATTGCTGTCGGCTACCGCCCGACAACTGGGGGCGCATCGCCCCATTGTGCTTGGCCAATCCTATGGCGGCGCCGTGGCGCTGGCCTGGGCGGTACACAATCCCAACGACATCTCTGCTCTGGTACTTCTGTCGGCTGCGTCGCAACCCTGGACCACCGGGCTGGGCTGGTACTACACCCTTCTGTCCAACCGCCTACTCGGTCCGGTGATCATCCCGCTTTTGACCGCCTTTGTGCATGACGAACGGGTTGAGCGCGAACTCGAAGCGATCTTTGCCCCACAATCGCCGCCATCCGGGTATCAGGACCACATCGGTGCGGGGTTGACCTTGCGCCGCGCTTCACTGCGTGCCAATGCCCTGCAACGCGCCAACCTTCTGAGCGAGATCACCGCGCTGCACCCGCTGTATCCGGACATCGCGATACCGGTGGAAAGCCTGCATGGCACCGCCGACACCACCGTTGGGCTGCGCGTCCACGCCGAACCGCTGGCGGACCAGATCGAAAGCAACCGGCTCACGCTGCTCGAAGGTGTCGGCCACATGCCGCATCACACCTCACGGCCCGAAGTCATCGCGGCAGTACATCGCGTCGCGGACCGCGCTGGATTACCGTCCAGCCTTTTGCCCACGGATGAAATCAGTTAAACCTTTTAACATCAATGGCCCGCAAGGAGGCACATATGAGCAGCGACAAACCGTTCGACGGCGCCATCAGCGCCTTTTACGAAAATGATGCACCAGACGTGGTGCGTAACGCGATACGCCGCGCCGACAAGGGCGATATCCTCGACCCTGCCTTTCCTCATTCGGAAAAGATTCCGCGCAAGGCCTATGAAAAGGACATGGCCGCGCTACAGATCGAACTGGTCAAGCTGCAGGCCTGGGCCCGCGAAACCGGTGCCCGCATCGCCGTGGTATTCGAGGGCCGTGACGCCGCTGGCAAGGGCGGCACGATCAAACGTTTCCGCGAAAACCTCAATCCCCGTGGCGCCCGCGTGGTGGCGCTTTCAAAACCCACCGAGAAGGAACAGACCGAGTGGTACTTCCAGCGCTATATCGATCACCTTCCCTCAGGCGGCGAGATCGCATTTTTTGACCGCTCCTGGTACAATCGTGGCGTTGTGGAAAAGGTCTTTGGCTTCTGCACTGACGACCAGCGCGAGCATTTCTTCAACCAGGTGAATGATTTCGAACGGATGCTGGTGGATGAAGGCATTCACCTGTTCAAGTTCTGGCTCAATGTCGGTCAGGCCGAACAGTTGAATCGCTTTCTCAAACGCGAAAACGATCCGCTGAAGCAGTGGAAGCTCAGCTGGATCGACGTCGAAGGGCTTAAGAAATGGGACGACTATACCGCCGCCATCAGCGAGACGCTGGAACGGTCCCATTCGGACACCGCCCCGTGGACAGTAGTGCGTTCCGATGACAAACGCCGGGCGCGGCTGGCGGCGATCCGTCACGTGCTCTCGGGTATTGGCTATGATCGCAAGATCGACAAATCGATCGGCCCCTCTGACGGGGCAATCTGTGGCGGCCCGGATATCTGGAAT
Source organism: Aliisedimentitalea sp. MJ-SS2 (assembly GCF_032586155.1). Classification (NCBI taxonomy): domain Bacteria; kingdom Pseudomonadati; phylum Pseudomonadota; class Alphaproteobacteria; order Rhodobacterales; family Roseobacteraceae; genus Aliisedimentitalea; species Aliisedimentitalea sp. MJ-SS2. Next base: position 1,145,705 of record NZ_JAWHTC010000001.1, on the reverse strand, counting down.
GCCTAAGAAACGCGGTTATCACCACGGCAACCTGAAACAGGCCCTGGTCGACGCGGCGCTGATGCTGATCGAGGCCAAGGGCCCGACCGGTTTCACCCTGTCGGAGGCGGCAAAACAGGCGGGTGTAACCCCTGCTGCGGTTTATCGTCATTTCGAGGGCCGCGAAGACCTTATCGCCGAAGCGGCCCGCCAAGGATACGAGATATTCGCCGATGTAATGCAATTCGCCTATGATAAGGGCCAACCCTCGGCCCTTGCGGCATTCGAGTCCACGGGGCGCGCTTACCTGGCCTTTGCCCGTAAGTATCCGGGCCACTATATCGCCATGTTCGAGAGCGGCATTTCGGTCAACCGCACCCCGGACCTGGCCGCCGTGTCGTCGCGGGCGCGCAACGTGATGGAACGCGCTGCGGACGAGCTGAGCCAGCATATCCCACCGGAAAAACGCCCTCCGCCCAGCATGTTTTCGGCCCATATCTGGGCGATGAGCCACGGCGTTGTCGAACTCTTTGCGCGTAACTCCCCCGGCACCCAAAGCCCTTTCCCGCCCGAAGATCTACTGGAAACCGGAATCGGCATTTATCTGCGCGGTCTCGGGTTGATCGCACCAGACTCATAAGCGCGCCGGGACATTCATCCGCGCGCTTTAAGATTGTTTGTCGGAGACAAAACCTACTGAATACTGTGATTTATATTGAACAGGATCGCCTGCAACCGGCTGCCGTCGATATCGAACTTTGGCCCCACCGGAACCGCATCCAGGTTCAACCTTCTAAGCCAGCGAGGATAGATGCTTGGAACGATGCCAATGATGCTGTTCGCTCCCTGTTTACGTGCCGTATCCACCATCTGATTGATCAAGGCACGTTGAATCAGCGGTCGGCGATCGGCGCTTACTGTATCGGAGATGAAAACGCGGGTCGCTTCCCAAACTGTCGCGTCCACCGGAGCGTCGAAGAACAGAACGTCATTTGGGATGTTTTCAAGCAAGCCAAGCTGGGCATCGCGGAGCATGTAGCTGTGTAGCCCGACCCGTGCCGTTGTCGGACTGAGACGGATCCCGGCAAGTATTTCCCCATACTCATGCACGGCCACCAACCGGCAAAATGGGTTGTCATACTGGTCGAATTCCATGTCGTCAGCAGTCGGCAGGTTCCAACCGAGCTGGTCGACGAAAACCCTCTTCCTTTCCCGCATGAAATTCACATATAGATCGCCGAACTCGTGCACAGATGCGAGCGACATAGCTGTCGTTTTGAGCGAGCGGATCTTTGCTGCATCTGCAGATGTAGTTATTCTTCCTGTTTTCGACGGCTTACTGGCAACGTTTCCCCGCGCTGTCAATCGTGTCCCAATCGGTGACAGCTCCGGGAAGACAATACTCGCACCCGGTCCCGGCGAAGGGAGTCGTTGCTGCTTCATGGCCTACTCAAGATTTATTACGTCGTTTGTTAATAAATCGCGAACAATCGGCCATACTGTCCACGTAATTTTGCCTTCATTGAGTCACAATCTACAGATGATTCAACGACCGTCTCAAATTCGCAACACTTCCTCAATTGCCACGCCCCAGATGACGCCAATAAGCGTCTCACACAGGGAGCAACCGGAGACAAATCAATGAATCCGTTGAACATTTTAGAAGGGGATTATTGTTTGGATTTGTGTCGGGCAGATAACACTGCGCAACCCGAGAGCCAGCTGCAGGATTTACTCTGCCACTGCAGCAACGATGGCGGCGTCTCGCTGGGGTTGAATCCACTTTCGATGCGGCGACTTTGAATCATAGATATCAAACTCAACATAAAAAATCGTTCCATCGCCGAGTTGGCTGATGTAATCGATTACTCCGCCGTGACGTTCGACAATCTGTTTGCTGATACTCATTCCCAGGCCGGACCCGCCAATCTCGCGCTGATCAGATGAATCGACCTGGGTAAAGTGACCAAAAACCTTTTCCTTGGAGTTTTCCGGGATTCCGATACCGTGATCTTCGACGCAAACACGTACACGCCCGTCCGCAACCTCAGCCCAGACATCGACACGGCCGCCAGGATTGGAGAATTTGACCGCATTTGAGATCAGGTTCGTCAAAACCTGGATCAGCCGCCGTTCAAGCCCAAGCACTGACACATCGTGTTGTGCGCCCCCAAGGTACAGCGCTACATCGTGCTTGGCGGCGAAGGCTTGGTTGATTTCAACCACTTCCTGCAACAGCGCTTCCATAGGAACCTTCACGAATTCCTCGCAGTCGATATTGGTTTCCATCTTCTGCACGTCGAGCACGTCATTGATCAGTTCTTCCAGCCGCGCGCTGTTGCGGCCAGCGATCTGCAAGAGGTTTTGACAGGCCTCTGGAACTTCGCCCATTGCGCCGGAATTGATCAAATCCAGCGAGCCCTTGATCGAGGTCAAAGGCGTACGCAGCTCGTGGCTGACTGTTGATACGAACCGTGACTTAACCTTGTATGCTTCCTTGGTTTTTTTGTTTTCGTATTGAATTTGGCGCAGGTTTTGAAGGTTCTTGTGATACATCCCCAGGAAAACCCTGCTGATATCCAGGATGAAGTACATGACGAACATTACAGTGAAAAAGTTCAACCAAATCGGGTCGTTTATGGGCGGAACATACCGGATTACGTCGATCATCGCCACCGCCACAAAGGAAATGCCGTAAATGATCTCTCGGACAATCAGCGCTGCAAAGATCTGGTGATTGTTCATCGCCGCAAAGAGCGCTGCGGCAAACAGGAAAAACAGTGGGGGGAAATGCCCTATGTCTTCTTGCAACAGCGCGAAATTCAGAACGAAGTTGCTTATCGCCAGCGCGCTTAAAGTGGTGCTTGCCATGATAAACCAAAACGCACGTCTGAAATCAGGTTGCGCGCCCGTTCGCCACGATCCGACGTGCAAAGCGATCCGGTGATCGAAGAACTCGGTCGCAATCACTGACAAGTAGCAGAGCACTGCAATCTTGGCGTCAAGATATAGCACCGTAAGCGCGAAAACAGCTAGGAAGATGCCCTGTCGTTGCCAGAACAGACCACGGATTGCCTTGACGTAGTCTTCGAATTCTTCTCGACGTGCCGTCAACAAGCGCCGCTTCAGATTGTAATGGATCATGGTCAACCTCCCCTGGGATGGGCGGTAGGTATGCGCGGACCGATCAGGAGCCGCGCAGCACCGATGAGAGGATATCGCGGTAGGCCCGGGTTTCACGCGCCTTGGTTTTGACGGTGTGGATGCGCTTGTGCATCGCCTCCTCGCTTGGATCGCAGGCCGCTACCGGGTGGGTGTCCACTTGGGAATCCACTTTGCTGATCGCATCGTCCATCAGGTTGCCAGCCGAAGCCCGGCTGTTCTGCTTGAGCTGTGCATGGGCGCTGACCACAATCTTGGGCCTTGTTTTCCGCTCAGTCCACGGGCGGACCTGGGCATTCAGGATGTGCTCGATCGCCGTCGTCTCGGACAGGCGGTTGCCATATTCAACACAAAGGAAAATACCGCGACCGCGATACGAGAGGAGACTGCCCGTCTTTTCCGTCATCTGCGATAGCAGATTGGCTACATCTTCCAGGCAGGCGGTGAATTCTTCACTATTCAGTGCCCTGTGCAGGTAATACCCGTTCGATACCTTGACCGCAAAGGCGCTGGTATGGGGTGCGCGTGACCCGGCCATCTGGCGCACATAGTTATCGAACCGCTCGGTCTCAAGGAACCGATCGACACCGTCAAACTCGATCTTGGTTTCAAAACGCAGGCGCGGCTCGTGTTTGCGTCCGGCCAGCGGTGCCAGCTCGCCCTCGGTCGGAGCCTTGACCGTCTTGTCGCGGTAAGCTGCAAACGCCTTATCCAGTCGGCTGCTCAGATCGTCGAAATCAAACGGCTTGGTAACGTAATCTGTCGCCCCGGCCAGAAAGGCCTTGTCGACATAGTCCATCTGCGACATCGCCGTCAGCATGATGATTGGCACGAACCGATAGCCAAGGGTTTCGCGAATAGCCGCGCAAACGTCGACGCCGTTCATCTCAGGCATCTGGATGTCCAGCAGGATCAGGTCAAACATCGGCCGGTCGTCGCCCAGCATCGCCAGAGCCTCACGCCCTGAGCGCGCTGTTTCGACCTCGTAACCGCCGAGCGCAACCAAAGCGGTCCTCAGAAGCTCGAGGATACTGGGTTCGTCATCAACGACGAGAACTCGGTTTTTCTTTTCCATCATTGCCTACCCAACAAGGTTTATTTTTATCGCGGGAGGAAACCAATTACATACATACCTGCTACTCAACTCATCGTTTAGCTGAGCTTTGTGGCGAAAAAATGCGCGGAAAACGGCTTTTGTTAACACCGCGGAACCAGTGATGTTCAAATGTGCGATCAATGCCCTGAACGAAAAAGGGCCGCCCCAGCGGGCAGCCCTTTGACAAATTCGTATGTAGCCTGATTTAGCGCTTCGAGAACTGGAAGCTCTTACGGGCCTTGGCCTTACCGTATTTCTTCCGTTCCACAACCCGGCTGTCGCGGGTCAGGAAGCCAGCGGCTTTCAGAGCGCCACGCAGGCTGGGATCGTAAAGCTGCAACGCTTTCGAGATGCCGTGCTTGACCGCACCGGCTTGGCCCGACAGACCGCCGCCTTTGACCGTAGCCATAACGTCGAACTGATCGGCGACGCCGGCCACGTCGAACGGCTGACGCAGAACCATCTGCAGCACCGGACGGGCGAAATAGGTGTTCATCTCGCGGCCGTTGACCACAACCTTGCCGGAACCGGGCTTGATCCAGACACGGGCGACCGCGTCCTTCCGCTTGCCGGTGGCATAGGAACGGCCCAGCTCGTCGCGCTGGGGCTCACGGTCGATAGTAACTTCTGCGACGGGGGCTTCGGTGCCTTCGGCAACTTGGCCCAGCTCTTCGAGCGAGTTCACTTGATCGGTCATCTGGCTCAGCTCCGCGTGTTTTTCTTGTTCATGGATTTCACATCCAGCACTTCAGGGTTTTGCGCCTCGTGCGGATGGTCGGTACCGGCGTAGACACGCAGGTTGGTCATCTGGGTCCGCGACAGCTTGCCACCGGGCAGCATGCGTTTTACGGCCATGGTAACCAGACGCTCGGGGTACTTGCCTTCGAGGATCTGACCTGCTGAACGGCTCTTGATGCCGCCCGGGTAACCGGTGTGCCAGTAATGGATCTTGTCCGAGCGTTTCTTGCCGGTCATCTGCACCTTGTCGGCGTTGATGATGATGACATTATCACCCATGTCCATATGCGGGGTGAAGCTTGCTTTGTGTTTGCCACGCAGGCGCATGGCGACGATCGACGCAAGACGGCCCAGCACGACGCCTTCGGCGTCGATGATGATCCATTTCTTGTCGATATCTGCAGGTGTCGCAGAGAAGGTTTTCATGGTCGAAACCCCTGAAATCGATGGTTGCGTTTGTCCGCTTTCGCGGGATGGGCGGGTTATATAGGGTGCAAGCCCACAGTCAAGCGCGCAAGCTCACAATAAATGTAGCAAAATCAATATCTTAAAAATATGGTATTATTTTACCCCACTTCTCACGCCCTATTTTCCCGCCACATGATCAATACCCCGGCCCCAACGATCAACAACACCCCCGGGAACAGCGTGTCCACCGGAGCCTCGCCAAAGATCAGCCAGCCGAAACTGAATGCACTCAGGATCGCAAAATACCCGAATGGTGCCAACAACGATGGCGCCGCCATGCGATACGCCAGCATCATCAACAGCACACCAACGCCACCGATTACCCCCATCAGAAAGATCAGGCCGCCATCAAGCCAGCTTTGTATCGCGCTGAATTCAGTCAGGAACGCCGCCATCACCACGGCGCCAACCGCCGCAGCGACGCTGGCATAAAGGTAAAGCAGCCCGTTCGACACCTCGGAACCGAACAATCGAACCGTCACCATCGGAAAGGCATAGCAGATCGCCGCCCCAACCGGCAGCAGCGCCGCCAGCGAAAACGCATCCGACCCGGGCCGCAGAATCCACACCACACCAACAAACCCGATCACCAGGGCCCCGACACGCCAGGGCCCCACACGTTCACCCAGGATCGCCACCGACAAGATGACCACGAACAACGAATAGGTCTGCCCCAGCGTCGCGACCGTGGCCAGTTCCAACCGGGCAAGGGCCGCATAGAAACACAGCTGCGCCAGGGCCACGGAAAGCCCCCTCGCCACCGCCAACGGCCATTTCTCGATCCGCAAGGAAGATCCCCGGAACCGCAACTCTCCGGTCCATATGAGCAATCCAAGGCTCGGCACGATTCCCAGCACGTTACGATAGGCTGACAATTCCGGTGCGGCATACCGTGGTGAAAGAAGTTTCACCAGAATGCTCATCATGTCGAAACACAGCATCGCGCTGAACAACAAGAGCACGGCCCTAATCGCCGTTGCCCGGCCCGTATGAAATGATTGATGCGCGCTCATGCCCCATCAACACCGCATTCGCGCGCCACAGCAACCCGCCTTAGTACAACCGACGTGACGGAACACCTGCACGAGCCTTCATTTGACGGAAAATACCTCGGCGCGCGCGCCATACCTTTAGTGCACAACGGGCCATCGGCTAGCGCCTTGCTTCTTCCCTTTCAACTCACCGCGGCGGGATAGAATAGGTCATGTTGGCCCGCGCCACAGGCTGGTCGCCGCCTTCCGAGTAGATCAGGATCTCGGCCACCGCCAAAACCCGTCCCAGCTTCAACAACCGGCATTTGCCAATCAAATCTCGGCCAGCTTCGGGCTTGCGCATGAAATCCAGCCCGCACGAGGTGGTCACTGCCAAAGCTTGTCTTCCGATCATCGCCAGCACGATCGCATATGCCGAACAATCGGCCAGTGCGAACATGCTCGGCCCCGACACGGTGCCGCCGGGGCGCAGGTGCCGCTCGGCCACCTTTAGGCGCAAATCGACCTCCATCTCGGCCAACCGGTCGACGGCAAAATCATCGATCACCTGCGGAAAAACCTCGTCCAGATAAGCCATCAGTTCCACGGCATTCATTTTCAGCGGCATGAACTTCCCTCTTCGCGTGTTGCCGCCTAAGGTGTCGGCAAATTCACAGGAGAACAAGATGGCTTTGCTGGAACGTCACGACAAAAACGCCGTCACGCATCTGCGGCTCAACGATCCCGGCAAGCTGAACGCGCTCAGCGACGAGATGCTGGCTGCGCTGCAGGCCGAATTCAACGCGCTAAAAGAGGATCGCGACACCCGCGCCGTTGTGATCTCGGGCGAAGGCAAAGCGTTCTGCGCCGGGCATGACCTGAAACAGATGCAGGCCGGGCGCCAGGCTGAAGATGGCGGCAAGGCCTATTTCAAGGACTTGTTCGACCGCTGCGCAACCATGATGCAGACCATTCGCACCCTGCCCCAGCCGGTCATCGCGATGCCCCATGGCATCGCTACCGCGGCCGGTTGCCAGCTGGTGGCGTCCTGCGACATGGCCGTGGCCGCCGAAGGTACCCGTTTCGGCGTCAACGGCGTCAATATCGGCCTCTTCTGTTCGACCCCGATGGTGGCCCTGTCCCGCAACGTGCCCGCCAAACAGGCCTTTGAAATGCTCACCACCGGCGAGTTCATCGACGCCACCCGTGCACGTGAAATCGGGTTGATCAACCGCATTGCTGCGATCAAAAACCTTGAGGAGGAAACCATGCAACTGGCCGACACCGTGGCGCGCAAACTTTCGGCCGCCGTCAAGATCGGCAAACAGGCCTTTTATGACCAGATCACCATGCCGCTCGACCAGGCTTATGCTTATACCGGAGACGTGATGGTCGAGAACATGCTCTGGCGCGACACGGACGAAGGCATCTCGGCCTTTATCGAGAAACGCCCGCCGGACTGGCAGCAATGACACCAAACCGCCGAACCATGCAATGACGCTGTTCGGTTTTTCCCTCGTCCTCTTCGCGGCAGTCTGCCATGCCAGCTGGAACTTCCTGGTCAAACGGATCGAGGCCGGGCCGGAACTGGTGTTCCTGTTTTCGGCCATGTCGACGCTGGTCTACCTGCCGCTGGCGCTCTGGTATGGCCGTGACATCATTGGGTTCGAGCCGATCCACTACCTGTTTCTGTTCGGCACGGTGATCCTGCACACCGGCTATTTCGTCCAGTTGCAGACCGGTTATCGCCATGGCGATCTCTCGCTTGTTTACCCGACAGCCCGTTCCACCGGGCCTTTGCTGTCAGTCAGCTTTGCGGTTCTGGTGCTGGGCGAACAGGCTTCTGTGCAGGCGATTGCGGGCGGCGTTCTGATCGTCTTTGGCGTGCTGATGCTGGGCGGTGGGCTCAAGGCGCGTAGGGGCGACGGCACGTTGAAATCGCTGGGCTTCGGCCTGACTGTGGGCTGTTTCATAGGTGCGTACACTGTGTGGGATGCCTATGCCGTGGCGCATCTCGCCATCGCGCCGGTTCTGATGGATTGGTTCTCCAACCTGGGCCGCACCATGATCATGACCCCGGTGGCCCTGAGACGCCGTGCCGCCCTACGCCTTTTGTGGAAAAACCACTGGCTTGAGGCGTTGCTGGTCGGGATCATCTCGCCGCTGGCTTACATCCTCGTGCTCTATGCCATGACCTTCACACCGGTGCTTTATGTTGCGCCCTTGCGCGAAACTTCGGTCCTCTTGGCCGTGCTGCTGGGTGCTATCGTCCTGAAAGAGGGCGACCTGAAACGCCGCCTGAAATGGGCCGTGGTCATCGTCACCGGCGTCACCCTTCTGGCAACCGGATGACAAGGGTTTTCGAAAACCCTTGGTCCAAGCGGCTTCGAAGCCGCTTACCACGCGATTTCGAAATCGCGTTTCCAAGGCCCTTCGAAGGGCCTTACTCTAGCCGCAACCCGTTGCACTCCGCCACATAAGGCAGGCGCGCCTGCGCCGCCTCAACCCGCGCCGGATCGATCTCGACGATCAGCGTCTCTTCCCCGGCCCCGGCCCGGGCCAGTTCTTGGCCATCGGGTGCTGCAACGAAGCTTTCCCCAAGGAAATCCAATCCGTTATCGACACCACAATGATTGGTGTAGGCCAGGTAAACCCCATTCTCATAGGCCCGCGACGGAACCATCGACCGCGAGACCCAACCCCATTGCGCCCCCAATGCCGTAGGCGCAAGGATCAAACCGGCCCCGAGACCGGCCACGTGACGTGCCGGCTCGACAAACTCTATGTCATAACAGATCAGCGAGGCCACCTTGAGCCCCATGAAATCAAACAGGGCGCATCCCTGCCCCGGCGTGTAATAGTCGCGCTCAATTCCCGGCGGGATCGCCAATTTGCGTTGCGACACCATTCGCACCCCGTCACGACCATAGCATTGCACGAGATTGTAGATCTTGTCCCCGTCCCGCTCGGCAAAGCCGCAATGCAGCGCAACGCCGCGATACCGCGCCATGTCGGCAAGTGTCTTGGCAATCGCGCCATTCGCCGGCTCGGCACGTTTGCGAACTTCGTCGCCAATGTTGTATCCGGTCGCGAAGAGTTCGGGACAGACCGCCAGATCGGCCTTGCCCATTAGTCCCGCCAGCGCCTCATCCAGCCACGCGAGCCGCGCCGCAACATCCGGCAGGTTGCCGGGGGCCTGCAAAACCGCCAGCCGGAAACTCATCCACACACCATGATTTCACGTGGGTAATTGGTCAGAAAGTCGAACCCGTCCTCGGTCACGACAATCGAGTCGCCAATCCGCCCCGCCGTCTGCCCGTCAACCGAGATCCCGCCATCCACGGCAAAAGTCATACCCGGCTGCAGGATCGTCGTATCGCCGTCCTTCAACTCCGGTGCCTCAAGATAAGCCACGCCGATGGACCGCCCGGTGCGATAGCCGGTCTCATAGCCGCGTTCGGCATACACCACGTTCGCCGCCTCGGCCACGCTTTCGGCCGTCACCCCCGGTTTGATCGCCGCCAGCGCCGCCGCCTGCGCATCCATTGCCGCCTGCTGCACGCGGGCATCTGCGTCGCTGACCACTCCCACATGGAACATCCGGTCAAAGCCCAGCTTGTATTGCTTGAACTGCGCCATGTTGCAGAAACAGAAATAGACCGGATCGCCCCGCTCATAAGCTTTCACGCTGGCACGGCGATGCACCATCGAGGTGTCCCTACCACTTTGAACAATCTGCAAATTGTGGATCATCGGACTGACAAACCGCTCCCAGCCCTTGGCAGTCAGGAACCCCGCCGCCGCACGTGTGCCCGCATCAATCACCGCCAGCGCGCTTTCCCATTCCTGCGCCCCCTCGGCCAGAGATTCATGCGCCGCCTTCATCATCGCCCCGGCGATCTGTCCGGCCTCGCGCATCACCGTGATCTCCAGCGGAGATTTGATCGTCCGCTGCGCGCCAAGCACTGGGCCAATATCCTTTAGCGGCACACCGGGATAACGCTCGTCCAGCATGTTGCGCACGATGGCGGGGATCGACCCCGCCTCGATCCAGATCTCGCCCGGCGTATCTCCCAGCACCTCGCCCAACACCCGCGCCCAGCTGCGTTGCCCGAAATCCTCCCAGACACGCACATCTTCGACCCAGGTCATGGCGCCGACCATCTCGCTTTCCATCAAGGGCGTGATCACCACCGGATCGCTGTCCCGCTCGACCACCAGCATGGTGGGACGCCCGAATTCGATCCCCAGATAGCCCCAGAACCCCGCCAGGTAGGCAATCGAAGATTCGTCGGTGAACACCGCCCGTTCGATCCCCTTTTCTTCCATTTTGTCGCGCAACACCTGCGTCCGTTGCCGTGCCTCGTCCAGCATCATCTCTCTCCCTAGGATCCCTTTGGCCCACTCTTTCCCGGGAATCCGGCAACAAACCGCCAGTCACCGACAGGATTGTTCCGATCGCGGCACCAAACCACGGATCGTTTCCAAAACGCTGCCCGATTTTTTCCACATTTGCCATTGTTTGGTCACATTCTCCGCTGCTAAGCATAGGCGTATCAAGGCCTTTTCCTGGCTTTCCATCACACCCAAGCGGGTCACCGTCGGCGTTCAGTCTCTCCAGGCCACACTCTCTCTGGCTGCCGAATTTCCAAACCCGGTGACCCGCTCGGACGCCTTCTCTGAACTTCTTTCGCCCATGCCCTGCACTTCAAGGTGACCATGTCGCATTTGCGGCACCAGGAGACCGGCAAGGCCCTTCCCAAACCAGCCGCGTTATCTTAAACGCCCCCCATGGAAACGCTTCACATCATCGGCGGCGGTCTGGCCGGGTCTGAAGCCGCCTGGCAGGCGGCTGAGCAGGGTATCGACGTGGTCATTCACGAGATGCGCCCCAAAGTCGAAACCTTTGCCCATACCAGCGGCAACCTGGCCGAGATGGTCTGTTCCAATTCCTTCCGTTCCGACGACAGCGAACAGAACGCCGTTGGCCTGTTGCATTGGGAAATGCGCGCCGCCGGGGGGCTGATCATGGAAATGGCCGACGCCCATCGTCTGCCAGCCGGTGGGGCGCTCGCCGTCGACCGCGAGGCGTTTTCCCAAGCCGTCACCGACCGCCTCACCGCACATCCCCGCATCTGCGTGGAACATGGCGAGATTGCCGACCTGCCCGAATCCGGCATTTGGATCATCGCCACTGGCCCGTTAACCTCGACGGCGCTAGGTGCTGCGATCCAGCAGGAAACCGGTGCCGAACGGCTCGCCTTTTTCGACGCCATCGCCCCCATCGTCTATGCCGATAGCATCAACATGGACGTGGCCTGGCGACAATCACGCTATGACAAGGGAGACACCGAGGAAGAGCGCAAGGCCTACCTCAACTGCCCGATGACGCGCGACCAGTACGAGGCTTTTATCGACGCGCTTTTGGCCGCCGACAAGACCGAGTTTCACGAAGGCGAAACCGCCAGCTATTTCGACGGTTGCCTTCCGATCGAGGTCATGGCTGAGCGCGGTCGCGAAACCCTTCGCCACGGTCCCATGAAACCTGTTGGTCTGACCAATACGCACAAACCGGAGGAAAAGGCGTATGCCGTAGTGCAGCTGCGCCGCGATAACGCGCTGGGCACGCTTTACAACATCGTCGGCTTCCAGACCAAGATGAAATACGGCGCGCAACAGGATGTTTTCAAAACAATTCCCGGCCTGGAGGATGCCTCATTCGCCCGCCTCGGTGGCATTCACCGCAACACCTTCATCAACTCGCCGACGCTGCTGGACGACCAGATGCGCCTGAAGTCGCGCCCCAACATTCGCTTTGCCGGCCAGATCACCGGGGTTGAAGGCTATGTGGAATCCGCCGCCATGGGTTTGCTTGCAGGTCGCATGGCCGCCGCCCAGATCAAGGGAGGCCACTTGCCACCGCCGGATCCCGAAACCGCCACCGGAGCATTGATCACGCACATCACCGGTGGTGCCGAGGCCAAGACCTTCCAGCCGATGAACGTCAATTTCGGCCTGTTCCCGCCGGTCACTGGGATCAAGGGCGGTCGCAAACGTCGCCCTGAGCGTTACAAGGCCTATACCGATCGCGCCAAGGCTTCGTTTCAGACCTGGCTGGACTCACAAACTATATGAACTTCACCCTGCAACCCAATGTAAACACGTGACTTTCAAAACCCGCTTTGCCCCATCTCCGACCGGTCCCCTGCATCTGGGTCACGCCTATTCCGGGCTGCTCGCCCATGATCTGGCGGGCGCTGTCGGTGGCGAATGCCTGCTCCGGATCGACGATATCGACGCCAGCCGCGCTCGCGCTGAGTGGGACGCGCAGCTTCAGGATGACCTCGCCTGGATTGGCATGTCCTGGCCTACGCCGGTCCGCCGCCAATCTGATCACTTGCAGGCCTACAATGCTGCCCTGCACCATCTCTGGACCCGTGGGTTGCTCTATCCCTGTACTTGCACACGCCGCGACATTGCCGGTGCCGCCAATGCCCCGCAGGAAGGCGCCCAGTTCGGTCCCGACGGGATTATCTATCCCGGCACCTGCCGCCCAGCGGTCCCACCGGGTGGCGACATGCCCCAATCTGCCCTGCGCCTCGACATGGCCCGCGCCCTTGGCACGCTCTACGCTCAGGCCATGCGCCCGCCACTCGGTTTCATCGAGGAAGGCTCAGGCCCGGACGGCCAAACCGGCTTTATCGCACTTGATCCCAACCACCTGATCAACAACGTCGGCGATGTTGTGCTGGCGCGCGTCGGGATGGGCGGGTCCTATCACCTCTCGGTGGTGATCGACGACGCGGTTCAGGGCATCACCCATGTGGTGCGCGGTGAGGACCTGTTCGCGGCTACCGCGATCCACGTGGTGCTGCAACGCCTGCTGCAGTTGCCCACGCCGATCTACCATCACCACCGTCTGATCCGTGACGAGGCTGGAAAACGCCTTGCCAAGCGTGACGATGCCCGCGCCATCGCCACCTATCGCGAGGCCGGGAAATCGCCGTCAGACATCCGCAAAATGGTCGGGCTCTAATCCTCGAGCGCCCGCCAGGGTTTGGGCATCCAAACCCATTGCCCTCCGACATAAACCAACCCGTCATAGGCCATGCCCAGCGTCTCGCCTGGTTTCACGAACTTGAACCGCACGATCGGCACATCGGCCTTGATAAAGGGTAGAACTTTCTTGTAACCACCTGGAAATTCGCCCAATTCCGGCGCACCCTGCTTCAAGGCCCCCGTCGTAGCATAAGTCATCAAGAGGTCGGTCTGCCCCAGCTTGGGGGCGATCTTCACATCCGGCGTCAGTGCCGCGTCATACATCTCCATCATCCGGGTCGCCAGCGGCTCGCCGTAAACCTGCCTCACCAATTCGCTGCGCGGCAACAGGTTACGGGTCATGCGAGCCAGATCGTTGCCGGGCTTGAGAAACTCTTCCAGCATGGCCCTTGCATCGGCTTCGGTGCCCTTGCCCTGATCTGCCCCGGCGCGGCTGATCTTGACCAGGTCCAGCAGTGATTTGTCGCTCCGCTCAATACAAGCCTCGGTCAGGTTCTTGAGGATGATCTTGTTGTTTTCAATCGTCACCGGCCGGATCGCGCCGTTCTGTGAGGCCAAATAGCCAAACACCCAGGCGGCGATCATGAACTGATCGGTGGTTCCTCCGGTGTTGGACAGGATCTGGACGCAGGGTTTTGACGGATCGAACCCGTTGATACTGTCCGCCTGCGCCGCCTGCGCTCCAAAGGAACAGCTCAACAGTGCTGCGTAACAAATTGTTTTCATGTCATTTCCGATAATCTGTGCCAAACGCCTCACCAGCCTAGCACAGCTTGTCGAAAAGGCGAATTACTCTTCGGGGGCCATGATCTCGACCTCTTCGCCGCCTCGGACCGCGGTATAGAAACAGCTACGCCGGTTGGTGTGGCAAGCCGGTCCGGTCTGGCGAACCAGCGCCAAGAGGCAATCTCGGTCGCAATCATAGCGCAGCTCTACCAGTTCCTGCACGTGGCCGCTGTTTTCGCCCTTGACCCAGAAGGATTGCCGCGACCGCGACCAGTAAGTCACCTTGCCACTGTCCAGTGTGCGGCGCACGGCCTGCGCATTCATCCAGGCCAACATCAGAACCTCGCCCGTGTTGGCATCCTGCGCAATCGCCGGGATCAGCCCCTGATCGTTGTAGTTCAAGGAATTTTCATCGAATGGCATCACCAGCCCCCTTTGCAACCGCGCATTTGCCCTCTAAAGCGTTTCAGGATTAAGGTGAAGGGCAAGCTGTTTTCAATGCCCCTTTTCCAAACACGGCCCTGGGGATCCCATCATGAGCGACACCGACCTGATCAAGCTCTACTCTGCCCGCATTCTGGCGTTGGCGGCGGATATTCCCCATCTGGAACGGTTGGACGCGCCCGATGCCACGGTGAAGCGCCGCGCGCCGCTTTGCGGATCTACCGTCACCGTTGATATCAAGCTCACCGATGGCCGGATCAGCGCCTACGGCCAAGACGTCAAGGCCTGCGCGCTGGGCCAGGCCGCTGCCAGTGTGGTCGGCAGCCATATCATCGGTTGTACCCGTGACCAGATCGAGGCGGCCCGCGACGCGCTTCTGGCGATGCTGAAGTCCGACGGGCCGACGCCGCCCGCCCCATTTGACGGGCTGGAAGTGCTGCGCCCGGCGCGTGACTACAAGAACCGTCATGCGTCGATCATGCTGACGCTCGAAGCAACGCTTGAGGCCATCGATTCCGCCACCAAGACCGCCTGCGCCTGAGACCGGCCACGCGCCCGCGCGAGCGGGTCTTGCGTGATCACACGATCACGCTTGCCCAAAAAAAACCGCCGCTGCCGGGGAAAACCGGAGCGACGGCAAGGTGCGTGATCCGCTTAGACCCTCGTCAAATCCGGGGCGGATAAGGCAGACCCCTTAAGGGTTGAACAGGCAGTGTTCTCGTGCAGCGCTTCGAGTTGGGACAGAGACGCGCCGCTGGGGACAAGAGTGCCGGATCACGTGGCAGAAAACTTTGAAATACGTCAGACAACCCCCGGCAGGTGGAGACCGGCGAGCAAAAGAACCATCAGCGCAACGGCACCAATCGCATCCTGCCAGATCGTTTCACGGCTCGAATGAAGCGTTTGTTTGATCTGGTTCAGCATGTTGGGCTCTCCTGCGCTCGGGTTATCTTTGTTGCCTCTTTGTTCTCATTTTCTTAACTTGCTGTAAAGAACTTTTTGAGAACATTTGTGAACTTTTTGCGATCTAAAGTGCTAACCCACTGAAATCAAACGGATCGCCTGATCCTGCTCCATCAGCCACAAAAGCACCCGCGCCGCCTGTCCGCGTTCCGTTTCCAGCGTCGGGTCATCCGCCATCAGCTTGCGCGCATCCGATTGCGCCACGGCCAGGAGCGCCGTCTGTCGCTCCAGATCCGCGACCCGGAACTTCGGCAGTCCCGATTGCGCCGTCCCGATCAAATCACCGGCCCCGCGCATTTCCAAGTCGACCTCGGCAATGCGGAACCCGTCATCGGTATCTCTGAGCGTGGTCAAGCGCCGCTCGCCGCTCTCGCTCAGCGGTGCCTGGTACATCAACATGCAGGACGACGCGTCCGAGCCACGCCCCACGCGACCGCGCAACTGGTGCAACTGTGCCAGACCGAAAATCTCGGCCCGCTCGATCACCATGATCGTGGCGTTGGGCACGTCGACCCCAACCTCAATCACTGTGGTGGCCACGAGCACACTGGTTTCGCCGCGCTGAAACGCCCCCATGGCGGCATCCTTCTCGGCCGGCGGCATCTGCCCATGCACCAGCCCAACCCTGTCATCGCCAAGCGCCGCACGCAGCCGTTTGAACCGCTCCTCGGCGGCGGTGTAATCGACACTCTCGCTCTCGTCGACCAGCGGACAGACCCAATAGGCCTGTTTGCCCGCCGCCACGGCGCGACGCAGGTGGTCGACCACCTCATCCATACGCCCGGTGCTGACCATCGCCGTCTTGATCGGCTGTCGTCCGGGCGGTTTCTCGTCCAGAACCGAGACATCCATGTCACCATATTGCGCCAAGGCCAGAGACCGCGGGATCGGGGTTGCCGTCATTACCAGGACATCCGCCGCCGCACCCTTCTTGCCCAGCTCCAGCCGCTGGCGCACCCCGAACCTGTGTTGTTCATCGACAATCGCCAGTCGCAGATCGGCAAATTCCACGTCCTTCTGGAACACCGCATGGGTGCCAACCAGGATATGAATGTCGCCGTTCTCCAGCGCCGCTAGCTTGGCCTTGCGCTCGGCCCCCTTGTCGCGCCCGGTCAGGATTTCCACCACCACGCCGGCGCTTTCGGCCAGAGGTCGCAACCCGTCCATATGCTGGCGCGCCAGGATTTCCGTGGGGGCCATCATCACCCCCTGCCCGCCCGCCTCGACCGCCACCAGAAGCGCCATGAAAGCGACCAGCGTCTTGCCCGCGCCAACATCACCCTGTAACAAACGGTTCATCCGCTGCGGCTTGCCCATGTCCTCGGCAATCTCGTTGATCGCCCGTTGCTGCGCCCCGGTGGGGCGATAGGGCAACGCCTCCAACACCTTGGCCTGCAAAACCCCGTTGCCATGGCTTTCGCGCCCCTTGGCCTTGCGCAATTGCGACCGCGCCAGGGCCAGTGTCAGCTGATGCGCCAAGAGTTCGTCATAGGCCAGCCGCTCGCGCACCGGATGGGTATCGGCCAGATCCCCGATGGTTTCCGGGGCATGCGCGGCCTCTACCGCAGTGTGCCAATCGGGCCAGCCCGCATGGGCCTTTTGCAATGGGTCAATCCATTCGGCAAGTTCCGGCGCCCGCGCCACAGCCGAGCGCGCCGCCTTCATCATCGTCTTCTGCGTCACCCCCGAAGTCAGCGGATAGACCGGCTCAAAATCGGGGATATCACCGGCCTCTTCCGGCGGCAGCATGTGGTCAGGATGGACCATCTGGGCAATCCCGTCGAACAGTTCGACCTTGCCCGAGACCACCCGGCGCGCACCCGTGGGCAGCATCCGGCGCAGGTATTCGTCACGGGCATGGAAAAACACCAGTTGGAACGTGGTCTTGGCATCCTCGACATTCACCCGATAAGCCCCGCCGCGCCGCGTCGCATGGCGATGCTGCCCCACCGTGACTTCTACCGTCACTACCCCGGGCAGCTCGGCCCCCTGCACGCTGTCGCGCTTACGCCGGTCGATCCCGGAATAGGGCAGCGTAAACAGCACATCGCGCGGCTTCTCGATGTCGATCTGGGCCAAATGCTGGGCAATCTTCTTGCCCACGCCGTCCAGCGTTTCGATATCCGCAAACAGCGGGAAAAGAGGTTCCGGCCGACCCGTCATAACCCTTCGATCATCTCCAGCCAGCCGTCTTCGTCAATCATTTCGACGCCCAGCTCTACCGCCTTTTTGGCCTTGGACCCCGCCCCCGGCCCAGCCACTACAAGGTCGGTTTTCTTCGACACCGAGCCCGAGACCTTGGCCCCCAGGGCCTCGGCCCGCGCCTTGGCCTCGGCCCGGGTCATCTTTTCCAGCGTCCCGGTAAAGACCACCGTCTTGCCCGCCACCGGGCTGTCCGTGGCGCGCTCTTCCGGCGGGATCGGGGTCAGATGCGCCACCAGCGTGTCGATTGCCCGGCGTTCCTCGGCGTTGGCAAAGGCATCCGACAGCGACAGCGCCATCACCGGGCCGATGCCATCGGTGCCGACCAGGTCATTCCACGCCGCCTGTGCCGCAACAGGCACCTCCAGCCCGGCCATCGCGGCCTCGCGCGCATCGGCAATCTTGGCCCGGCGGCCTTCCCGTTTCGCGGCAATCCGCTCGGCCTCGGCCGCACTGTCCGCGGCATGCTCGGCCACGGCCGCTGGGCGCGCCACATCCAATGCCTGCGCCATCACACCCCACTCACCGTAGTGCCGCGCCAGATCGGCAGCGGCCACCTCACCCACATGGCGGATACCAAGGCCGAAAATCAGCCGCGCCAACGGAATGTCGCGTTTCTCCTCAATCGCGCGGAACAGGTTCGCCGCAGATGTGTCGCCCCAGCCGTCGCGGTTCTTCAACCGGGCCAGATTGCCTTCATCCCGCTCTTGCAGCGTGAAAATATCCGCTGGTTCCCGGATCGGCAGAACCTCGTCACCATAAAACATCTCGATTTGCTTGGCACCCAAACCATCGATGTCCAGCGCCTTGCGTGACACGAAATGTTTTAATTTTTCAACAGCTTGTGCCGGACAGATCATCCCACCGGTGCAGCGCCGCACCGCATCCCCCTCTTCTCGCACTGCCTCTGATCCGCATTCTGGGCAAAGATGTGGAAACACATAGCGCTCTGCGTCCTCCGGGCGCTTGCTCAAATCAACATCGGCAACTTTCGGGATCACATCGCCGGCACGGTAAACCTGTACCCAGTCACCGACACGGATATCCTTGCCGCCGCGTATTTCCTCGCCATTGGAATCGAACCCGGCAATGTAATCCTCATTGTGAAGCGTCGCGTTACTGACCACCACGCCCCCCACCGTCACCGGTGCCAGCCGCGCAACCGGGCTGAGCGCTCCTGTGCGTCCGACCTGAATGTCGATCCCATCGAGCCGGGTCCAGGCCAGCTCGGCCGGGAACTTGTGGGCAATCGCCCAACGCGGTGTGGTTGACCGGAACCCCAACCGGTGCTGCAGCCCCAGATCATCCACCTTGTAGACCACCCCGTCGATGTCGTAGCCAAGCGTCGCGCGCTGCGCCTCGATCTCGCGATAATGGGCGATCATATCATCGGGGCTATGGCACAGCCGGGTCAGCGGGTTGACCTGGAAGCCTAGCCCACGCAACCGCTCAATCGCTCCCATCTGGGTCTCGGCCAGCGGTTCCGATATCGCGCCCCAGGCATAGGCAAAGAACCTCAAGGGCCGGTCGCGGGTGATGCTGGCATCAAGCTGGCGTAGCGACCCGGCGGCAGCGTTGCGCGGATTTGCGAAGGTTTTGCCACCGCGCTCTTCGTGCCGCGCGTTCAGCGCCGCAAAATCGGCATGGCTCATATAAACTTCGCCCCGCACTTCCAGAAGCTCAGGAGCACCCTCCAACACCTGTGGAATATCGGCGATCTCACGGGCATTGGCGGTAACGTTTTCACCTGTCTCGCCATCGCCACGCGTCGCCGCACTGACCAAGTTGCCGTTTTCATAGCGCAGGCTCAGGCTCAACCCGTCGATCTTGGGTTCAGCACTATAGGACAGCGCCGCGTCGCGCCCCAGATAGCGACGTATGCTTTCATCGAACTCACGCACGTCCTGATCATCAAAGGCGTTCGAAAGGGACAGCATGCGCACTGCATGCGTGATCTTAGAAAACCCCTGTGCCGGGGTGGCGCCCACTTGCTCGCTTGGACTGTCGGCACGTTTCAGATCGCGAAACCGCGCCTCGATTTCAGCATTGCGTCGCTTCAGCGCGTCAAACTCAGCGTCACTGATCTCGGGCGCATCATGGGTGTGATAGGCCGTGTTGGCCCGGGCGATCGCCTCGGACAACCGTTCCAGCTCGGCCCTGGCCTCTGCCTCAGTCAGCTCCACCACGTTCTTGTCATGCGCCATCGGCGTTGCGCCCCCGTCCCTGTTCCTGCCGCCTGCTCCCTCCAGAGGCGCACGCCCAAACAATTCCCTGCGCCACATAGCTTGGAACGCGACGAGTCAGGCGGTCGCGACATTTGTCTTCAAGGGATAGCACGCAACGCGCCGAGGTCCAGCCCGACTAGACCCTGGAGGGACGATCGAAGCGTCGTTCCTCCGCGATCCGGGCGTTAGCCCCTCAATCACGCCGGCTTCGACGATCCGAAACGAGGAACGCCGCACGGTCCTGGGGGGATACCGTGCGGCGTAAGGCCCCGTGAGCGGGAACGCGCGTCGGGGAAACGCGCTGACCTAAAGTGTCAGAGGTGATGCCTTGCGCCGGCCCCATCCGTCTGCCCCGTGAGCCGCGCCAAGGACCAGCGCGTAGCCTGCCAGGAAGGTGCAGAACAGCATCAAGAAGATAAACTCCGCCATCGGTCAGGCACTCACCGCTACCTGACCGTCATCAAAGGCGGGTTCCGGATCGTGCAACACATACCCGCAGCCCCAAACGGTTTCGATGTAGTTTTCACCCCCTGTGGCCGTTGCCAGCTTCTTGCGCAGCTTGCAGATGAAGACATCGATAATCTTAAGCTCGGGTTCGTCCATTCCGCCGTAAAGGTGGTTGAGGAACATCTCCTTGGTCAGGGTCGTCCCCTTGCGCAGGCTCAAAAGCTCCAGCATTTGGTATTCCTTGCCAGTCAGATGCACCGGCTTACCGTCGACATCGACCGTCTTGGCATCCAGATTCACATTGATCATTCCGGTTTTGATCATCGACTGCGAATGCCCCTTCGAACGCCGGATAATAGCGTGAATACGCGCCACCAACTCCTCACGATGGAACGGCTTGGTCAGGTAATCGTCGGCACCGAATCCAAAGCCTTTGAGTTTGTTCTCGGTGTCGTCGGCACCTGATAGAATCAGAATCGGTGTATCCACCCGGCTCATGCGCAACTGACGCAATACCTCGTGCCCGTTCATGTCCGGCAGGCCGAGGTCCAGAAGAATCAGGTCATAATCATACAGCTTTGCAAGGTCGATGCCCTCTTCGCCCAGGTCGGTGGTATAGACGTTCAGGTTGGCATGGGTCAGCATCATCTCGATGCTTTTCGAGGTTGTCGGATCGTCTTCGACGAGCAGGACACGCATTCGGCTTCTCCGCAATAGGTTTGTTTGAAATAAACGTGGACAAAAATGGTTAACCACAAGTTACCGCTGACAAGAAACTTATTCTTTCTCCTTAAAGTTGTCTATATTTTTTTAGAAACGTGGTCTTTAAGGCCTCTTCTCCATGATCGCTAACCGCTGACACCCATTCGAAAAACTCGTCCTGGCTCAGATCATAGCGCTTCAGCGCGTCATCCTTGGAAATAAGACCATAAAGAACGCCGCGCACAACTGCCGCCTTGCGGCTGGCCACCCACCGGATCGTGGTTTTCGGTGGGAGATCGGCCCGGGTCATTACCTGGCCGTTCGGCAGGTTCACCGCTCTTGGCCCTTCGATTTTCTTGAGATACATCGTCTCAACCTCGTCTTTGCACCTTGCCTTGATGCACAAGCGACCCTTAATGCCGGGTGAAACCACATCTTGAGAGTATCTAGGATTTTCCTATATTCCGTGGGAACTCCCGCAAACACGCGATCACCTTCCCGGAGACATCCATGCCGCTCGACGCTTCACCGCCGCTCAATTCGCTGGGCTTTGCCAAGCCACCGTCGGAAACCCGCGTTGTCGTGGCCATGTCCGGTGGCGTCGACAGTTCCGTCGTGGCCGCGCAACTGGCCGAGGAAGGCTATGACGTGGTAGGCGTCACCCTGCAGCTTTATGATCACGGCGCGGCGCTGGCCAAGAAGGGCGCCTGCTGTGCCGGGATCGACATCCACGACGCCCGCCGCGTGGCCGAGGAGATGGGCTTTCCGCATTACGTTCTCGACTATGAAAACATCTTTCGTGAAACCGTGATCGACGAGTTCGCCGACAGCTACCTTGCCGGTGCCACCCCGGTGCCATGCATCCGCTGCAACGAGCGGGTCAAGTTCAAGGACCTGCTGGAGACCGCCAAAGATCTCGATGCCGATTGCATGGCGACGGGGCACTACATCCAGCGCAAGATGGGCCCGAACGGCCCGGAACTGCATTCGGCCACCGACGCCGACCGCGACCAGTCCTATTTCCTGTTCTCCACCACGCCAGAGCAACTGGACTATCTGCGCTTCCCGCTGGGCCATCTCGCGTCCAAGGACGAAACCCGCGCGCTAGCGGCCAAGTTTGGGTTGCCGGTAGCGATGAAGCCCGACAGTCAGGACATCTGTTTCGTGCCCGACGGCAACTATGCCAGCGTGATCGAGAAACTGCGCCCAGGTGCGGCCGAGCCGGGCGAGATCGTCGACATGGCCGGCAACGTGCTGGGCAGCCACAAGGGCGTGATCCACTACACGATCGGCCAACGCCGCGGCCTTGGCATCGGTGGGCTTTCCGACCCACTCTACGTGGTGAAACTGGACGTGGACGCCAAACAGGTGGTGGTCGGCCCAAAAGAGGCACTCTCAACCCGCATCATCCCGGTGCGCGAGATCAACTGGCTGGGCGACGGTGGGTTCGAGGACGAGGTCGAGCGTGAAATCTCGGTCAAGGTCCGCTCCACCCGACCACCCCGCCCGGCGATCCTGCGCCCCACCGGCCCGGATACGGCCGAAGTGGAGTTGCTGACCCCCGAGGAAGGCGTCTCGCCGGGGCAGGCTTGCGTGTTCTATGAAACCGACGGCACGCGGATTTACGGCGGCGGCTGGATTCACGCAGGCTGAACTGCTCGTCCACCCTCACAAGCGGTCTCGCACGAGACGGAACGTCAGGACCGGCGAGTGGTTACTCTTCCATCTCTTTGATCATATCTACCCTTGTCCCATGTCGACCGCCTTCGAATTCGGAGCCCAGGAAAGCCTCGACAATCGACAGGGCAAGCCCCTCACCCACCACACGCGCACCCAGCGACAGCATGTTGGCGTCATTATGCGCACGGATCATCCGGGCTGAGAACTCGTCAGAACAGACACCACAGCGGATACCCTTGACCTTGTTTGCCGCCATCATAATGCCCTGACCGGTGCCACAGACGATGATGCCGAACCGGCATTCCCCGGAGGCTACTTTCCGGGCCGCCGCCTCGCCATGCTTGGGGTAATGGGTACTTTCCGGCGTCGTCGGGCCGATATCGACCACTTCCCAGTCCAAGGCCTCGACCTGTTTGGCAATCGCCAGCCGCAGATCAATGGCAGCGTGGTCGCTGGAAAGAACAATGCGCTTGTTGTCTGTCATGTGGTTATCCCGTTCCCGTTGGTCGCTCGATGGCATCATCGCCTTGCGATAAGGCCTTCATATTACCGTCAAGTGCAACGGAGTTCGAACGACAAAGCGTCACGCCTGCCCGGCGCCACGGAGTGTCTAGAAAACCGGAATGAGAGTGCATTCCGCAAAGTACACAAAACCGGCATTGCAGAGTTTGGCGTTAATCTGGACCGCCTTTCAAAGCTTTCGAAATGATCCGGGCCACGGCGGGTTCAATTGTTAGATCGTCTTCGTCATATTCGATCTCTTCCCAATCCAGCTTGTCCTGCAACATCAAGGGCCAGTATTCCGCGCGCGTGTTGAACTCTTTTGCCACGTCCCAAAACTCGTCAAGTTTGTAGCTCGCCTTGTCCTCTTCGAACCAGATAATCCCGGCATCCTGGGCCCCACATACGCTGCGCAGAAAGGCGATTGTGCTATCGAAGGCAATAAAAGTTTTTTCACTGAGGGGCGCTATCGACACGACAAGCGGCGTAGCTCCTTCGCTCGCCAGAAAGGGGGCCGTATCCAAATCCAGCCCTTGGTCCCCCCGGAATGCCAATAATCTGTCCGTCACCGGCAGGTCTGAGCGTGCAAAACTCTCCTCAGTCGAGATGATTATCGAATCCCAAGGGTACCATTCAAAATCCAGAAATACCGCCGCCGCCCACATGGACATACTACTTCTCTGGTTCGTACCATTGTAATTCCAATAGAGCGCTTGGAAGTCTTCCGCGATTGGCACGCCGAACTCCGCAAGCCGTTCCAGACCTTGCCGCCCCTTGCGCGACCTCTTGATGAAATTGGCGATCCTGCGGTTATGGCTTTCGTGAAACACTTTCACCTTCGCGATGCAGGCGCCAATCTCTTCGAGAAGTGATTTGTCAGGTTCAACCATTTCAGAATATCCATCGTACTCGACCTTTGGCTTCAGCCCTAACTTGAGATCATGGCATTCACCACCACGTAAGCGTCCGGTCAAACTCTCAACGCCCGCGCACCGACCAGCGCACCGTGGCAGAAAACAGCGAAGCAATCATGAAAGCGCTTAAGCCGGGTTACCCCAAAGTCGCCAGCGCCGGGAACTGTTCCAACAGCCAATAGCTGAAGGTTGAAAAGCCACCGGTCAGCATCAACAGCCCGATGGTCCACAACAACAGCCCCATGACCCGCTCGATCTGCTCCATGTGGCGCTTCATCCAACCCATCAGCCCGCTCAGGCGCGGCAGGAAGGCCGCCACCAGCAGGAACGGAATGCCAAGACCCGCCGCGTAGATCGCCAGCAGAACCGTGCCCCGTGTCACATCACCTTCATTGGCGGCAAGCGACAGGATCGCGCCCAGCTGCGGGCCGATGCAGGGCGTCCAGCCAAAGGCAAAGGCCAGACCAAGAATATAGGCGCCAAAAGCGCTACCGCCCCGGTCCCCCGCATCCATCCGCGCCTCGCGGTCGAGAAACCCGATACGGTAGATACCAACGAAATGCGCCCCGAAGATCATCACCAGGATGCCTGCAATGGTGTTGAACCAATCCTGATATTGCAGAAACATCACCCCCACCGCAGAGGCGGTGAAGCCCAGGAACAGGAAAACGGTCGAAAGCCCCAGAACGAAGAAGAGCGCCGGCAGGATCGCCCGGTTGCGCCCCTCGCTCAGGTCGGTGAGCGACACGCCGGACATGTAAGCCAGGTAAGGCGGCACGATCGGCAAGACACAGGGGCTGAGGAACGAGATGATCCCCGCCACCAGCGCCACGAACATCGCGGGTAACAGACCCGCGTCGATGATTTCGATTCCAAACATGCCTCTGATGTAGGCCAATCCCGTCCCGGCGTCACGCGCCCAAATGTCACAAAGCCGTGGACGGGCGGTGTGCCCTGCCTTAAATCCGGGTCATGACTGATAACAGCTTTCTCGACACCCGCAGCCTGCTTTGCCCCCTGCCCGTGCTCAAGGCGCGCAAACGACTGCAATCCATGGCCGCCGGTGACGAGCTTTCAGTGCTGGCCGACGACCCTGCGGCGGTGATTGACATGCCGCATTTCTGTACTGAACAGGGTCACACCCTTGTAGGGATGTCCGAACAGGACGGTGCCCAGCTCTACGTCATCCGCAAAGGCTAGATTGAAGCGCTTGCCCAAAGGTTCGGTCAGGCTTCGGCTTCAAGCCACCACTCGAACACCTGGGCCACCCCTTCATCAGACCGAAAATATCCCGGGGGGTCTGGGGGGCAGCGCCCCCCAGCCGGTCGGATTGCGAACGCAATTCGAAAGTCTGCTCAAGGCCAGAGCGTGAACACAGCCCCCCTTTGAGCGTTCCGAACCAATTCCCAAAAGCAAATCGCCGCGGGGTGCAACCCCGCGGCGTTCCTGATCTTCCTGTTGCCAGGCTCAGCTCTTGCCCAACGACCACCAACCCTTGCGCTTCGGTTTGGGCGGCTCGTCTGCTTTGGCCGTCGCCACGGGCTCAGGGGCGGCGGCTTCCGCCATCGCCGGTGCCGGTTCAGGCTCGGCCGCAGGTTCAGGGGCCGCTTCGACGGGCGTTTGCGCCGCCACGGACTCTTCAACCTTGGGCTTTGCCTTGCGCGTCCGGCGCTTGGGCTTGGGCTTCTCTTCCACCTCGGCTTCGACCTCGGGGGCTGCCTCGATCACGGCGTCAGCACTTTCCTCAGCCGCCTTCGACTTGGCTGTGCGCCGGGTCCGCTTCTTGGGCTTTTCCGCTTCTGCTTCGGCTGCTTCCGGTTCGGAAGTGGTCTCTTCGGGTTTGGCCTCAACCACGGGGCCTGCGTCCTCGGTCGTCTTTTTCGTGCTCCGGCGGCGGGTCCGCTTGGGCTTGGCTTCCGCCTGTTCCTCGGCGGCCTCTTCCGGTTTGGCCTCCTCAGTGCCTTCGGTTTGGGCCTCGACCTCGGTCTCCACCTTCTTGCTACGACGACGCCTCCGAGCAGGCTTCTCCTCGGCTTCACCCTCAGTAGTCTCCGGGGCCTGCTGGGGCTGGGCCTCGGCTTCGCCAGCCTCTGTCGCAGCCTCTTCCTCGGCGCTGTCCTGCGCCTCCTGGGTCTCGCCCTCGGCACCACCCTGTGACGGTTTCCGGCGACGACGACGACGACGACGCTTGCGCGGTTTCTGTTCCTCGTCGCCCTCGGCGGCGGGGATGGCTTCGGCCTGGGCCTCTTCCTCGGCATTGCTGTCGATCTCTGCCATCAGCGAGGTATCAACTGAAACCACCGGCGCACTGGCTTCGGGAACAACCCGGGTGGCGGTCTTGAATTTCTCCAGCGCGAAATCGGGCGAGATCAGCATCGGATCGCCCTCAACCCGCACACTCAGACCATAACGCGCCTCGATCTGGGCGATGTGCTCGCGCTTCTGGTTCATCAGGAAGTTGGAAATGCCGACCGGGCATTTCACCAATACTTCGCGGGACCGCCCGCGGGTACCCTCTTCCTCGATCTGCCGCAGGATCGACAGCGCCAGGTTGTCATCCGAGCGGATCAGACCGGTGCCATGACAGGCCGGGCACGGCTGGGTCGTGGCCTCGATCATGCCAGGGCGCAGCCGCTGACGGCTCATCTCCAACAGGCCAAAGCCGCTGATACGGCCCACCTGGATACGGGCGCGGTCGGTTTTCAGCTTGTCTTTCAGGCGCTTTTCAACGGCGTTGTTGTTCTTGCGCTCGTCCATATCGATGAAGTCGATCACGATCAGACCGGCAAGGTCGCGCAGGCGCAACTGGCGCGCCACTTCTTCGGCGGCCTCCAGGTTGGTCTTGGTCGCGGTTTCCTCGATCGAGCCTTCCTTGGTGGCCCGGCCCGAGTTGACGTCGATCGCCACAAGCGCCTCGGTCACACCGATCACGATGTATCCACCCGACTTCAACTGAACCGTCGGGTTGAACATCGAGCTCAGGTAGCTTTCCACCTGGTAGCGCGCAAACAGCGGCATTGCCTCGCCATACTGCTTCACGTTCTTGGCGTGGGACGGCATGATCATCTTCATGAAGTCCTTGGCGATGCGGTAGCCGCGCTCGCCCTCGACCAGAACCTCGTCGATCTCGCGGGAATACAGATCGCGGATCGAGCGTTTGATCAGGTCGCCCTCTTCATAGATCTTCGCCGGCGCAATGGATTTCAGCGTCAGCTCGCGGATTTGTTCCCACAAGCGTTGCAGGTATTCATAGTCACGCTTGATCTCGGTCTTGGTGCGTTTGGCCCCGGCGGTGCGAACAATTAGACCCGCGCCCTGCGGTACGTCGATCTCACCGGCGATGGTCTTCAGCTTCTTGCGGTCGGCAGCGTTGGTGATCTTGCGGGAAATCCCACCACCACGCGCGGTGTTGGGCATCAGCACACAGTACCGGCCAGCCAGCGACAGGTAAGTCGTCAGTGCCGCACCCTTGTTGCCACGCTCTTCCTTGACCACCTGCACCAGCAGAATCTGGCGGACCTTGACCACTTCCTGGATCTTGTAGCGGCGCGGGCGCGGTTTGCGCGGCGGACGGATGTCTTCCTGGTCGTCATCATCGGCGACGGATTCGATCGATGCATCGCGATCCGAGGCCGCGCGCTTGCTTGTCTTGCGCTTGCGGCGCCCGCTTGGCGTGTCGTCATCCTCGTCTTCGTCGTCATCCTCACCGGAAGCCTCAACTTCGGCGTCGCCTTCGGCCGCGTCATCCTTGGCTTCGGTGGCTTCCTCTACGTTTTCAGCAGACTCACCGGTCTCCTCGACGGGCGCTTCAGCGACTGCGTCGGCGGCCTCGTCATTGGCCTCCTCTGTGTCTGCGGGGGCTTCTGCATCCGCTGCTTCGGCTTCAGCGTCTTCGTTGGGTTCCTCAACCGGGGTTTCGGCAACAAGGTCCATCGGTGAATGGCCTTCAAGCGTATCAGCGCCGGCTTCACCGCCTCCCTCATCCAGGTCGATGGTTTCCATGCCCGAAATCTGGCCACTATCCTCGGTGGCCTCGGGGGTTTCAACTTCCTTGGTCTCTACCGCGTCGCCATTGTCGGCCGACGCCGCCTTCGCGCGCGAGCGGCGACGGCGACGGGGTTTCTTCTCTTCTTCGTCCTCGCGCGCCTTCATCGCCTCGGCATAGGCGCGCTCTTCCTCCATCAGCGCTTCGCGGTCGGCAACCGGAATCTGATAGTAGTCAGGGTGGATTTCCGAAAAGGCCAGGAAACCATGGCGATTGCCGCCATAGTCCACGAAGGCCGCCTGCAGTGACGGTTCGACCCGGGTAACTTTTGCTAGATAGATATTGCCAGCAAGCTGGCGTTTGTTTTCGGACTCAAAGTCAAATTCCTCAACCTTGTTTCCGTCGACCACCACAACCCGAGTCTCCTCGGTGTGGGTGGCGTCGATAAGCATTTTCTTAGCCATGTTGTCCAATTGCACCGCAAAACGCCCCTGCGGCCAGGCGGCCCAGAGGTGGTGTTGCGGTGTCTATTCAGGGCAATGTCAGACGCGCGGCAGGTGCGAGCGTTTCCACCCCCTGCTCCGATACTCAATCGCGTCGCGCGCTTCATCGCGTTTCTTCTCCGACGCCCGCCTCGTTACCGGGTGGGCGCCCATTCAAAAGCCAGGAGCACCCATATACGCGGGTGGCAGGCTGTTCATCTGACCCTTTCTCAAGGGTCCAATCGGTCTGTTCACGTCATGCGGGTTAGATCCTGCGTCTGTCATGAACAGCGAAACTCTTGCGGCCGGTCACAAAAGTGACATCTGCCGTCTCTCTTACATAAGGCCATGCACGGGGCGATTACAATGCTGAAAACGGAACGGGCAGCAAAAAGCGCGCGCCCTAGATCGAGACAATCTTCCCGACAGCCCTCAGCCTGACGTGCCTTAGCGAGTCGACATTTCGAACCTCCGTCAAACCTGGTCTCCCGTACGGTATCGCGCCGATTCAACGCACTCGGTTCCTCCGGTCACGCACAGCGGGCAGTTACGCCACGCTCAGCCCAGCCCAGACCAGTCTTTCAAAAACTCGAGTCTCGATTAGATCACGGAGAATATATCAGGGGCGAGGTTTCGCTATATTGCGCCATGCGGAAATACTGGGCTTCGTAATTGTTTCCCATACCCGCGCCGTCGCAAAACCCCATCTGCATGTTAGATGTCCCGTCAATCCGGCCACCGGCGATGACGGACGCGCCTTGCACTCCATAGGCATTGGCCGAGAAAGAAATATCGCCCTGGGCAATCATCTGGCCTCCATAAAGTTGCATGTTGCTTGGAAAATCGATGCTGCCCAGGGTTGCAATCTGCGCATCACCGCCGTCGGCGCAATTGTCATCCCGGCCAAGCCGAATACCTGACGCACCGCCAATTGCAGCCGCAGTTGCATTCAGACTCACGATTGTCGCATTTTCAAGCGCAATGCCTTCACCGAAATGCAATTTGCAATTGGTAACGATCGCGACGCCGGACAGCAGGGTATCGTGGGCGATCGTGGCCTGCTGACCGTGGGAGGCGCAGTAGAGACCGTGAAGCCGCCCCGGAGTAAAATCTGACGCATCCAGAACACCATTTGGGTTGACAGAAAGCGGCTCCGCACCCGGTGTCAGGTAATCGCGAAAATGGGGCGAGGTTGGATTGCTGACCCCAAGGGCGATATCAGTGATGCGATCAAGAATATTGATGTGATAGCCGTTTTCACGCAAGGCAGGCTCAAGCCCATCGTTGTCACCAAAACCGCCGGACGGCGTGACAAGGTCTGCGATATCAGGCATCGAAACAATCACGTTTTTCTCGAACGTATTGCCGCTGGAGAGCGCGACATGCGTATTCGAATGCAGGCAGTACCCCTCTTTGAAAAGATTGCCCGATTGAATCTCGATGCGATCTTCGGCAACAAAACCCTCGCGCAAGCATGACGGAATGTAACTTTCGAAAATCACTGCGCGGGAGAGGTCGAATGTGTCGAAGCCAATCAAATCCAGCAAGATGTTGCGGACACTGTTTCCGCGCTCTGCCGTGCGATGAGCGTACACACGCACCGCTTCACGTTCGGAAGAGTCGACAGTGAAGACTCCGTTTTCGGGATCCCAAACTCCAAATTCGATGTCGGCGGATTGGATGGCATCACCGTTCCTACCCTGAGGAAGATTGGTTGCCGCGATTTCTAGTGCTTTGCTTTTGGCGGCACCGACGGAATGCAGCTCGCGGGTTACCAACGCGGCATGTGCCGCAGCCTCGGCTGCGACTTGCATATGAGTCCGTTTCGACATCGCCTTGTTGAAGTCGATGGCTATACCCGTAAATATCAGAGAAATTAGGAGGATTCCAAGGGCAAAGACAGTGCCCGTTCCGTTTTCGCCTTGAGCAATCCGCTTCATCCACATGCTCAAAATTCCAGAACTTGATCTGACGTCACCACAATTTGCTTGGACGTAAAGGCGTCTTCCATCAGGGTGAACGGCATAAGGTCGGTCACCGGAACGGCAAAAGTGGTTCTGATCGCCCCGCCCGTTTCGACAGATGTGATCGTTGGCGTCGCATTGAGGTAGGACAGCTTACTCAGGATATAGGCTTCGTTATCTTCCGTAGATGTGATGCGTTTTTGGGCATAAGCTCGGTTCGCATCCTGAACCACGCGCAGAATTTGAGATTCATGAAAGAAGACCATTGATACGTTCATCATGATCGCCATCATAATCACGAATATCGGCGTCCAGATCACGAATTCAATCGTGAAACTGCCCTCTTCGTCGCGCAGGAAAAGCTTACTTTTGTCAAGTTCCGCCATTCGCCCATACCACTCGGGTTTTTACTTTTTTACTACGGCGCGCTGTATTTACTACGGCGCACTGTGCACATTGACCTTACAAATCTTTCGGGCAATTTCGCGGCGAAATCATGGTATTTCAGAAACCCCTCCAGCGTTCAAGTATGGGGTCGACTGCACGGCTCATAGCACGCTAACCCTTTGTAATCATTTCGAACTGAATTTTTTTAGACCAGTTCTCTGATGGCAAGCGGGCAGGCAAGGACAAACTCGAATATGGCACCGAAAGAACAGACATGCGCTGTAGCAGTCGGCACCCTTGACGCGCAAACACTGCTGTTACAGGTAATCCGCCCGCTGCAGCCCATACTTCGCCATTTTCTCGTTCAGCGTTCGGCGCGGCAGGCATAACTCTTCCATCACGTTTGCAATGCTGCCCTTGTGGCGGCGCATCGTGTTGTCGATCAGCATCCGCTCGAACGCCTCGACGTATTCCTTCAGCGGCTTGCCCTCGGTGGTCATCACCGGCTGCATTTCCTCGTGATCGTTCATCAGCAGCGAGGTGATCGAGCCCGATCCGCGTCGCGATTGCAGCACCGCGCGTTCCGCCACATTGATAAGTTGGCGCACGTTCCCAGGCCAAGGCGCCTGCAACAGTTGCGCCGCCTCCTGGGCCGAAACCTTGGGCGCATCGCAGCCGTATTCCTCGGAAAACTGATCGGCCAGGCGGGTGAACAGAGTCAGGATATCCTCGCCCCGCTGCCGCAGCGG
The DNA here is from genome assembly GCF_032586155.1 of Aliisedimentitalea sp. MJ-SS2. NCBI lineage: Bacteria > Pseudomonadati > Pseudomonadota > Alphaproteobacteria > Rhodobacterales > Roseobacteraceae > Aliisedimentitalea > Aliisedimentitalea sp. MJ-SS2. Next base: position 1,113,861 of record NZ_JAWHTC010000001.1, on the reverse strand, counting down.
TGGCACGGTGATCTTGAGCGCCGCCAACCGGTAGTAGAGATCGGACCGCAAAGCGTCTTCGCTGGTCTTACCCTGTTCCTGCATATTGGAAATGGCGATGATCCGGGTTTCGGGTGGCGTGCCTTCTTCATTAATAAAACTCAGAAGCTTGCCTTGCGCGGCCTCGCTCAGCGTCTCGATGTCTTCCAGCACAAGCGTCCCGCCGCGGGCCTCTTCCACCGCCGGCAACTGGCTGTCCTCGGGCTGCATCGGGCCGAACAGGCGCTTCATAAGCACTTCTTCTTCAAAGGCCGAACAGCTCAGAAGAACGAATTTCTTGCCCGCCCGCGCGCCGACCGCGTGCAGCGCATGCGCCACCAGCGTCTTGCCGGTTCCGGTCTCGCCGTCGATCAGAACATGGCCGTCCGCCTGCCCCAGATCCAGAATGTCTTCGCGCAGCCGCTCCATAACCGGGCTTTGGCCGATCAGCTTCTTCATCAGCTGCCCGCCATCAGACAGCTCTTTACGCAGGGCTCGATTGTCCAGCGTCAGACGGCGCGCATTGGTGGCCTTCTTGGCCAGCTCGCTCATCCGATCCGGGTTGAACGGTTTTTCAAGGAAGTCGAACGCCCCCACTCGCATCGCCTCGACCGCCATCGGCACATCGCCATGGCCGGTGATCATGATCACTGGCAGGGCGCTGTCATTGCCCATCAACTTTTTCAGGAATTGCATCCCGTCCATGCCGGGCATCTTGATGTCGGAAATCACGATCCCCGGGTATTCCGGGCCAAGATTCTTCAACGCATCCTCTGCACTGGCGAATGTCTCGGTGTCATACCCCGACAGGGCCAGCCATTGGCTGATGGATTGACGCATGTCCTGTTCGTCGTCGACGATGGCGATTTTCATGGCTTTGGCCATGGGGTGATCCTCCGATCTGTAGCCGTCTTACTCTGCGGCCCTGTGCTCTTCTTCTTCCAAGATAGGTAGCTGCATTTCAAATACAGCCCCCCCTGCGGCGGCATTCCTTGCGGTCAGCCGCCCCCCTAGGTCGTTGACGATACCCGAGGAAATCGCAAGCCCCAGCCCGACCCCCTCGCCCGGTTGCTTGGTGGTGTAAAACGGCTCAAACAGGGTCTCGAGATCCTCGATCCCGTGGCCATTGTCGCGCACCGTCAGCGTGGCTGTTTCCCCCGCCGACAGCAGGATTTCCACCTGTGGCTCGGCCACCCCTTGGGTTGCATCCAAGGCATTGCGCAACAGGTTCACCATCACCTGTTCGATCCGCACCCGATCGCCCAGCACCATCACCGACTCATCCGGCAAGGCCCGGGTAATCTGCACCCTTCGACGTTTCAGCTGTGGCTCCATCATGCTGAGCGCGGATAGTAGCGCATCGCCCATGTTTACAGGCGTAAACGACTCGCCCCCCTTGCGCGCGTAACTCTTCAACTGCCGCGTAATCGCCCCCATCCGCTCGATCAGGTCGTCAATCCGGGAAAACGAGGCCAGCGCCTCGTCGGGCCGATTCCGGCGCAACAAAAGCCCCGCCCCCGCCAGATAGGTTTTCATCGCCGCCAGCGGCTGGTTCAACTCGTGGCTCACCGCTGCCGACATTTCGCCCAATGCGGCCAGTTTCGAGCTTTGCGCCAGCGTCTGCTCGGCCACTTCCAACTGTCCCTGCATCTTCTTGCGCTCGGCAATTTCCCGCTGGAGCCTTGCGTTCACTGCGCGAAGTTCTGCCGACTCGCGCTGGAACAGGTTCATCCGCAGCGCCGTCTTGCGACTGAGAAAGTAAAAGGCCAGCGCCAACAAGATGGCGAATCCCATGATTTCCAGCGCCAGGAATCCATTCACCTTCTCACGAACGCTGGCATAGGTGGTGAAACTGGCGATCCGCCAGCCATGGAACGCCACCCGGCCCTCCATCCGCATCACCGCCTCGCCCTGCACATAGGCATCCGCCGGCAGCTGGGTCCAATCCGCCGTCGCCCGGATGGCCCGTTCGATGGCCGAGGTTACCGGCTCGCGCTGGACTGCCTCTACCTCGGTCAGCCCGCGCCAGCGCGGTTCGGTGGCAAGAATGATCCGCCCGGTGCTGTCTGTCACCAGAACCGCATCGGAAATCCCTGCCCAGGCGCGTTCGAACTTACGCAGATCGACCTCAACAGCGATCACGCCAAGGCTGTCAGCTTGAAAGTCGATCCGTCGTGAATAGGTGAAGTGATAGCCCCCCGCCTCGCGTTCCGAGACGGTGAAAATCGTCTGGTTCGACCGCAGCGCATCAAGGAAGTAATGCTCGCCCTTGTGGTTCTCACCCAACCGGTTGCGGTCAGTGGCCGCCACGGTCCGCCCATCGGCATCCAAAAGCATCAGAGACGCCGCGCCGATCTCTTCGACAAAGGACAACAGGCGCTGGGTCGACTGGCTGAAATCATCCGAATTCAACGCCCCGATCAGCGCCGGGTCACGGGCCAGAAGCTGTGGCACGATCGAATTGCGCCTAAGTTCGCTCAACAGGTTGCCGGAATAGAGCGCCAGCCGTAGCTCGGCCCGGTTGCGTGTGTTCTCGGTAAAGCGGTCGGTCAGCAACCGGTTGGTGATCACCACCGTTGCCGTTGCCACCACGATGAGAAGCGCCAATGCCACACGAATTCGCCACCCCGTGGTACGGGGCGGTCGGCGCCGCTTGGGGTGGTGGTCTGGTGTCTGCCTGTCGGTCATGCCCCAACCTACGCCGCGCAGGCGCTGCTCTCAAGCCGTGCCGCACAGGTGGGCGCCGCTTGGCCGATTTCCACCTTTCTCAGGCCGCAATCCGCCCAATTGCCGCAAATTCCGAGGGACTTATGAATGATGATCCAGTATCTCTTGGAACCGCTTTGCCTTGAGTTATTCGCGCCAATTCCCGGCCAAGCGGTGCCCTTTTGAAATCACCAGCCCAATGGGTGATCCCCGCCCGGCAGGTTTTAAGTGGAAAAAACGCCTGCCAGGTCAATGCTGGTGATCGCTCCGCGGCCCAAGTAGCCTTGCCTTCGTTCGGGCATTGCTTCGCCAATGCCCGGTCAAATGCTAAATCCAACCAACACCACAAGGCCAAACAGGCCCCGATCCCTAGGCCATCTCCATCGCGCGCATGATGCCGGTAAACATCGCCGCCCCGTCGGTGCCGCCATGGGCCGGTTCCGCCATCCGCTCGGGATGCGGCATCATTCCCAGAACGCGGTGATTGCGCGACACCACCCCGGCAATATCGGCCACCGAGCCATTGGGATTGTCGACATAGGTAAAGGCGATCCGGTTCTCGTCGCGCAACTGCGCCAGCTTGTCGTCATCGCAATAGTAATTGCCGTCGTGATGCGCGATCGGAACGGTAATCGTCTGCCCGGCCTCATAACCGCTGTGGTAGATGCTGTCGCAGTCCTCAACCCGCAGCTCGACCGGCTTGCAGATATATTTAAGGTTGGCATTGCGCCGCAGTGCGCCGGGTAGAAGCCCGGTCTCTGTCAGCACCTGGAACCCGTTGCACACACCAAAAGCGTAGCCACCGGCCTCAACATGTTTCACCACCGACTGACAGATCGGCGAATTTGCCGCAATCGCGCCGCAGCGCAGGTAATCGCCAAACGAAAACCCACCGGGGATTCCCACGATATCGACGCCTTGGGGTAACTCCGTGTCCTTGTGCCAGACCTTGCTCACCTTGGCGCCGGCGCGCTCGAAGGCGACAATCAGGTCGCGATCACAATTCGATCCGGGAAACACGATAACGGCGGCGTGCATGGTACTGCTCCTGTCCTGCGGCGGGTCCGTGCCGCCTTTTAGGCCGCAGCCGAGCCGCTTTCAACCCCGCATCCCCGCACGTTGACGCAGCCACGCTTTGAAACCTATCCTGCATGCTGAAGCACCATCAAAACCCGGGAAGCACATGCGCCGCGCCATCACACTGACAACGCATTTCATTGCCATTGCCTTTGGCTTTGCATTGGGGGTCTACTTTCTGCCCATCCTCACCGCCCCGCCGTCGCCCGATGCCGCCACGCTGGACGCCATGGCACAGGACGCGGTCTTCACCGCCGAGTTCAGCCGCGACCTGCTGGGCAGCGATTTTCTGCACTGGGGCGAAGGCACGGTCAGCCTGACCCCGACCCAACTCGTCCACAAGGGCGCGCTGGCCCCGGGTCCCGACTACATGGCTTATCTGGTCCCCAACTATGTTACCCATGAAGACGAATTCCTTCCCATCAAGGACCGCTCTCTGGCCATTGGCCCGGTCAAGACCTTCAAGGGTTTTGCCCTCGACCTCCCCGACGGTGTGAACCCCGAGGAATACAACACGGTCCTGATCTGGTGCGAGGCCTTCTCGGAATTCATCACCGCCGCAAAATACCGCTGATCCCGGGCCCTCAATCTTCCCGTCGGCCCTTGCCCGTCCGATCGCGCGCATAGCTCCGAACCCCGGGAAATGCTGGCAACCAGGCTTCGCGCCGTTCGGTCCAAAGTTCATAAGTGGGCGCAAACCGGTCAATGTCGTCCATCGTACCCAGATGCAGCTCCACCTCATCGCCGCTGCGCGACAGGACCGACGAGCCGCAATTGGGGCAGAAATACCGCCCGTCATAGTCACGCATCTCCCCCTCGACCGTCACCGCATCCTCGGGGAAAACGGCAGAAGCATGAAATAGCGCCCCATGATGCTTGCGGCACTCCATGCAGTGGCAGATACCGATACGATAAGGCTGGCCCTCGGCCTTGAACCTTACTTTACCGCAAAGACATCCACCGTTTAGTTGTTCCATCGCGACCCCTTTCACCAACCCGCTTGTCGAGACTAATAAAAACCTGCGCCCGACATCTCGGCTGTGGCGGCCTAATCTCAGCCGTTTTCTGAGTAGAGGTCAAAATCAAACGACATTCCAAACCCACCAATGTCGCGCAAAACTCCGGCTTCGAATTGCACCGAATCCGTATCGCTCACCGCCCAACCTGTGCACGAGATGTATGCGTTCATACCATTTGGCAGGGTCTTGAGCTGCTGGCGCAAAGGTTCCATTCGCCGGCACAAACCGGCGAAATGCGCATTCAGACCCTCGCCCTCAGAAACGCCGCTTGCAAGTGACCAGCGCGAGAACTCGTATTTTGGACGCAGCCGATTGGGAACATGACGATCATCGCCCTTGGACCAACTCCGCCGGTCCGGTGACACTCTCATATGCAAAGTGATGTCGTCCAGCGGGTGAGTTTTCGAAGTGATTGTCAGATAGGCATATGCATCTGTTTCACAAGACCTCACGTTCTTTCTCACCCCGTAAAATCCGTGATCACCGCGACCCCCGGCGGCGCGGGCGCATCGAACGCCTGCAACTCTACGGTCGCCTCGCTCAGCCTGATATGACGTGTCACCAGCGGCGACAGGTCAACCTGCCCGCCCTCGATCAGGCTCAGCAGGCTAGGATAGCGCCACGCCGGCATCCCCCGCGTTCCGTAAAATGCCAGTTGGCCGGAATAGACCACATCCATCGGCAGTTGCATGGTGGCATGATCGCCCGCAGGCATTCCCACCATCACCATCCGCCCCAGTTTACGCAGGCATTCGAGCGCGCCCAGCACAGTGGCCTCGATCCCCAATGCCTCGACCGCCAGATCGGCGCCGCCGCTGGTGATCTGCTTCACCGCCTCGGCCGCATCGCATTCGGCGGCATTCACCACCGCATCGGCCCCCAACGCCTTGGCGTATCGTAATTTTTCCTCAACCACATCGACCACGACAACCCGCGCGCCCAACGCACGGCCCAGCAACAGCGCCGCCGTGCCCACGCCGCCGCCACCAAACACCGCCAGCCATTCGCCCGCACGCAGCGCCGCGCGGCCTGTCAACGCATGCCAGGCAGTCGTCACCCGGCAGCCCAGCCCGGCGGCCAGCGCCGGCTCGATCCCCTCGGGCAATGCCGACAGGTTTTGATCGGCAAAGGGAACTGCGATCTTCTCGGCAAAGGCGCCGGGAATGGTGAATCCCGGCACCGCCTGTGATGCACAGATCGTCTGGTTCCCGGCGGCACAATCCGGACAGGCGCCACAGGCCAAGATGAAAGGCGCGATCACCCGATCCCCCACAGCCCAGAGGTCAACCCCCGCGCCAACCTGCACCACTTCACCGCAGAACTCGTGTCCAGGCACATGCGGCAGGTTCACATCCGGGTCGCTCCCGGTCCAGGCATGCCAATCAGACCGGCACACCCCACAGGCCAGCACGTCCAGCACCACCTCGCCCTTGCCCGCCACCGGATCGGGCAGGTTCACGATCTTGAGCGGTTCCCGCCACCCGGTCAATTGCGCCGCTTTCATGGTCCATCACTCCCCGTAGGGTGCGTGATTTCACGCACCATCACCCTCTTTGCCAGCGCCGCACGCGCCGGTGTCCCCACCACGCCGGCAGCGCCATCATCAGCGCAAACAAACCGATCACCCCGGGCACGGCCCAGTTATGGCCGCCGGGCAGCATCACGTTGACCTTGCGATTGGGGGTGTAGCGGATCGGCATCCTTGTCCCGATCTCGAAATTCCAGCCCGGATGCGACTTGCCGGTGCTGGCCTCGGTCATCTCGCCGGGTTGAAACTCGTAACGAAACACCGGCCCATAATTCATCCGGCCCTTGTCGAACGGCGTCTCGCCTTCCCATTCATAGACCCGGACCACCTCGCCCGTGCCCGGCACGGTCGACAGCTGCCGATACCCCGCCTCGGCCAACAGCCCCAACGCGGCCAGCACGAACAGGCCCGGCACGATCCAGATCAACAGCCAGACCCGCCAGGACACCACCCGGTTCCCCGACTTGTCAGTTCCAAAAAGAAAGGGCTGGCTGAAAAGAAACATCGGTAAGGCTTTCGCAGATACGGAATGCACGCACTGTCGAAAGACCCGCGTGACATGTCAATGTCGCAGGCGCGTCACAACGGGGCGCAACGCCCGCCTCAGATCTCGATCCGGTAGCTTTCGATCACCGTGTTGGCGAGCAGCTTCTCGCACATCTCGGTCACGGTCTCTTCGGTGGTGCCCTCGGCCAGATCGAGCTCGATCACCTTGCCCTGCCGCACCTTGTCGACACCGTCAAAGCCCAGAGCCCCAAGCGCGTGACGCACCGCCTCGCCCTGCGGGTCCAGAACACCCTGTTTCAGCATCACGTAAACCTTGGCTTTCATCGCTCTATCCCCTGCATTTCCGTAGGCCGGGCTTCAGCCCGGCACCCTTGTCTCAATTGATCAATGTCGGCTTGGTCATCGGCGTTGCGCCCTTGGGCATCACACCCAACCGTTTGGCCACTTCCGAATAGGCATCCGTCAGCGAGCCCAGATCGCGGCGGAAAACGTCCTTGTCGAGCTTCTGACCCGACTCGATGTCCCACAACCGGCAGCTATCCGGCGAAATCTCATCGGCCACGATCAGGCGCTGGTAATCGCCCTCGTACACCCGGCCAACCTCGATCTTGAAATCGATCAGCTTGATGCCCACACCGAACATGACGCCGGACAGGAAATCATTCACCCGCAAGGCAAGGCTGACGATATCGTCCATGTCCTGCTGGCTGGCCCAGCCGAAGGCGGCAATGTATTCCTCGGGGACCAGCGGATCGCCCAGGGCATCATCCTTGTAGCTGTATTCGATGATCGGACGCGGCAGCGGCGTCCCCTCTTCGATCCCCAAACGCTTGGAAATCGACCCGGCGGCAAAGTTGCGCACAATCACCTCAAGCGGCACGATCTCGCAGGCGCGTACCAGTTGTTCGCGCATGTTCAGACGGCGGATGAAGTGGTTGGGCACGCCGATATTGGTCAGGCCATTCATGAAGAACTCGCTCAGCATGTTGTTCAGCACGCCCTTGCCTTCGATCACGTCCTTCTTTTCCGCGTTGAAGGCTGTGGCATCGTCCTTGAAATACTGCACGATGGTGCCGGGCTCCGGCCCTTCGAACAGGGTTTTGGCCTTGCCTTCGTAAATCTTCTTGCGCCGTGCCATGGGGGCTCCTCTCGCGTGGCGGGACTCATCTCGCGCCATTTGGCGCCGTCATATTGCATGGGCAAGGTTTTGCAAAGGGTGCTTTGTCGCGCTACCCTATCAGGGGTTGCCCTTGTGCTCGCGCGCGGGCATATGGGTGACAAATCTACTGATACCCTTGGAGGCCCCTCATGACCACCTTCGACGAACGCGAAAGCGCCTTTGAAAACAAATTCGCCCATGACGCAGAAATGCAGTTCAAGGCTGCCGCCCGCGCCAACAAGCTTCTGGGCCTCTGGGCGGCCGAGCTTCTGGGAAAATCCGGCGCCGAGGCCGACGCCTACGCGATCGAAGTGGTCAAATCCGACTTCGAAGAAGCCGGCAACGAAGACGTGATCCGCAAGGTTTCGGGCGATCTGGGTGACATTGCCGACGCAGACACCGTGCGCGCCAAACTGGCCGAGCTGACGCCGGTCGCCAAAGAGCAGGTGATGAACGAGGTCAATTAAACCCTCTTTCAAACCGATCCGGTTTTTTGAAACGCCGCCCCAACCGGGGCGGCGTTTGTTTTTGCCCGAATTGTGGCTGTCACGCCTTCCCTCTTCCGATTATCCGGTGGAACTCCGAATGATACCGCCTCTCATGATCATTCTGAAAAATTGACAATTGCAGCCCACGCCCTTCTGTGACAGGGGAAGGCGCATGAATTCGCGCCACATCTGCGCCCGGGAGATCCCTGATGACCAACACGCTTGCCCACCTGCTCGAAACCCGCGATTGGCTGATGTCCGATGGTGCCACAGGCACGACGCTGTTCAACATGGGCCTCGAATCCGGCGAGCCACCCGAGTTGTGGAACATCGACCATCCCGAGAAGATTCATGCGCTTTACAAAAGCGCCGTCGACGCGGGCAGCGACATGTTCGTCACCAATTCCTTTGGCGGCAACGCCGCGCGTCTGAAACTGCACGATGCCCAAGGGCGTGTGGCCGAATTGAACCGCGCCGCGGCCGCAATCGGCCGCGAAGTGGCCGATGCTGCGGGCCGCCCCATCGTTGTTGGTGGTGACATCGGACCAACAGGCGAAATCATGGAACCGATGGGGTCGCTTACCTTCGACGGCGCCGTCGAGATGTTCCACGAACAGGCCGAGGCACTGAAAGAGGGTGGCGCCGACGTATTGTGGTGCGAAACCATTTCGGCCTCGGACGAATATCGCGCCGTGGCCCGCGCCGCCGAGCTGGTCGACATGCCCTGGGTTGGCACCATGAGCTTTGACACCGCAGGCCGCACCATGATGGGCGTGACCTCATCCGACATGGTTACCCTGGTCGAGAAACTGCCGAATCCGCCGATGGCCTTCGGGGCCAATTGCGGGGTTGGCGGCTCGGACCTGTTGCGCACCGTTCTGGGCTTTGTCGCCCAGGGAACCGAACGTCCCATCATTGCCAAAGGCAATGCGGGCATCCCGAAATACCATGACGGCCATATCCACTATGACGGCACGCCTGAACTGATGGCCGATTACGCCGTTCTGGCCCGCGATTGTGGTGCCAAGATCATCGGCGGGTGCTGCGGCACCACCGCCGAACATCTCACCGCGATGCGCGCAGCACTGGAAAACACCCCGCGTGGCCCGCGCCCAACGCTCGAAACCATCGCCGAACGGCTTGGCGCATTTTCCTCCGCAGCCGATGGCACCGGCGAGGATGCAGGCGCCGCCAAACGCCGCCCGCGACGCCGCCGGGGTTGATGCAACCGAAGGGGCGATCGCCTAGCGGGTGAATTTGGACCGAAAAGCCGGATTACAGGGCGGTTTGCCATGTTTCCGACCCTGCGCTCATGGCATATGATCCCCAGAGCACTGGCGGAACGCAGAACAGCATGTCAAATCCCGATGACAAATCGGCCTTGGGCCCGGCGCTTTTTGTCGGCCTGATCCTCTATGCCCTGGCCACCGGCGGGCCGGTGCCGCCCCCCGAGAACCCGGCCGAGCGGATGGACATGAGTGCTGCAGCGTCCACAACCGATCTGGCCCGCCGTGGGGAGGACGAAACTCCACCCCGCCTGCCATACGCTCAACGCATTGCCCGCATCGCGCGACCAACTGCCCCTGACCGGCCAACCTCGGAGCGCCTGGCCCGCGCCCTGCCCGCGCCGCCACGCCCCTCACTTACAGGCCCCGTCTGGCAGCCCAAGCTGCCTGGCCTTGCAGCTCCGCGCTCCGCTCCGGTCATCGCCACGACGCAAAGCGGGTCAGTCACGTCCTCTGCCCCGACCCTCCTGACGACGCTCACACGCAGTGCGCCTCCGGCCAAGCCGAACCCCGGCACCCGACCTCAAACCGGCCCGGCATCACTGGCTCTTGCCGCACCCGATAGCGCGGACCTGACTCTGCGTCTGCCACAGCTGAGCGACGCCAGCGACGCCGCAAAACCATCGCCTCTGGCGCGACCGATGCCACCGCCGTTCCCCGCGACGCACCCGGCCCGCAATTTTCTGACCATCCTGGGCACGACGGTACATCTGCGCGCAGCCCCCAACGCACGCTCGCAGGTGCGCGCACGTCTCGACACTGGCGCCCTTGCCCTGGCCATCGAACCGCGTGGAAACTGGACCCGGGTCTACCTTTCCGATCAATCGCCGCCTGTCAGCGGCTGGGTCTATTCGCGCTATTTGGCACCTGCGCAATAACTACGTCCGCAACAACGATTTTTCACGGAATATCGCGCCCCGATATCAAAACAGGCGTAGTTGATCCCCAACCCTTGGTGGCACCCGGAAGAGATCGCGGCGCAATTCCGGTTGTGCCCTGCTCAACCCCAGCCGCGCGGCGGCCAGATCAAAGCGATGCGCAATCATCTCGGCATAATGGCCCTCGCCGCGCATGCGATGCCCCCAACGGGCGTCGTAATCCTTGCCGCCATGCATCTCGCGCAATCTCGCCATCACCCTGGCAGCGCGTTGAGGATAATGCTCGTCCAGCCATTCGCGCCACAGTGGCGAGACCTCACGCGGCAGGCGCAGCATGATCCAGCTTGCCGCATCCGCCCCGGCCTCGGCGCCCGCCTGCAGAATCGCCTCGATCTCATGATCGCTTAGCCCCGGCACGATGGGTGAAGCCATCAATCGTACCGGCACCCCGGCCTGCACCAGCCTGCGGATCGTGCGCAACCGTCGCTGCGGCCCGGGCACGCGCGGTTCCATCCGCCGCGCCAACGTATCGTCCAGCGTGGTCACCGAAACCCCGACCCGCACCAGTCCTTCGCGCGCCATCGGCACTAGGATATCGAGGTCTCGCTCCACCATCGTTCCCTTGGTGACAATTGCCACCGGGTGTTTGAAATCGCGCAGCACCTTCAAACAGGCCCGCATCAACTTTCTTTCCTTTTCAATCGGTTGATAGGGGTCCGTGTTGGTCCCAATCGCCAGCGGCGCCACACGGTAATGCGGCTTCGACAACTCGACCCGCAGCAGGTCCGGCGCGTTGGCCTTGGCCACCAGCCGGGTCTCGAAATCCAGCCCCGGAGACAGGCCCAGATAGGCGTGGCTGGGGCGCGCAAAGCAATAGATGCAGCCATGTTCGCAGCCCCGATATGGGTTGATCGAGCGATCGAATGGCAGGTCCGGCGAACGGTTATAGGTGATCAGCGACCGTGCCCATTCGACCGCCACGTGCGTTTCGAATTTCGGCCGTTCCGGCTCAATCTCCCAGCCATCGCTGACCGCCTCGTGGCGCTGCACCTCATAGCGACCCGCCGCGTTGCTGACCGCCCCCCGGCCACGTCGGCGCGTCTGCGCCACGAAATCCACATTTCTGTCCTGCATGACAACGGAAGAGAACATTTAGCGAACATTTGCAATATCCACATCAAACCCATGAAGATTTTTCACACAGCTTCGGCAAAATTCGTTGCTATAAGTCGGCTATTGCACAGGCGATGTCGCAATTCGAACAGTCCCGGCGCGGCATTTTGGCATTAGCATCGGGAAACATCCCAACCCCGGGCCACAGCGCCCGCCCAATCAAAGGAAGCGCCCATGTCCGAGGAAGACGACATCATCCTCAGCGAACTGGATGACGAAGAGCTTGTCCAACAGATGTTCGACGACCTTTACGACGGTCTCAAGGAAGAGATCGAAGAGGCCGTGAACATTCTTCTGGAACGCGACTGGGAACCTTACCGGGTGCTGACCGAGGCGCTGGTTGGCGGCATGAAGATTGTCGGTGACGACTTCCGCGACGGCATTCTGTTTGTCCCCGAGGTGCTTCTGGCCGCCAACGCGATGAAGGGCGGCATGGCCATTCTCAAGCCGCTTCTGGCCGCCACCGGCGCGCCGCGCGTCGGCAAGATGGTGATCGGCACCGTCAAGGGCGACATCCACGACATCGGCAAGAACCTTGTGTCGATGATGATGGAAGGCGCCGGTTTCGAAGTGGTCGATCTGGGTATCAACAACGCGGTCGAGGCCTATCTCGAAGCGCTGGAAACCGAGGAACCGGAAATCCTTGGCATGTCGGCCCTGCTGACCACCACCATGCCCTACATGAAAGTGGTCATCGACACGCTGGTCGAACAAGGCAAGCGCGAGGATTACATCGTGCTGGTCGGCGGCGCGCCGCTGAATGAGGAATTCGGCAAGGCCATCGGCGCCGACGCCTATTGTCGCGACGCCGCCGTCGCGGTGGAAACCGCCAAGACCCTGGTTGGTCGCAAGCACAATCAGGGCGCTTCGGCCTGATCCGAAAAGCGATCTGTTCAAGGCCCCGCCCACAGCGGGGCCTTTTCTTTTCCTGGTTCCATGCCCACATTGGTTGGCAGCGAAAGGAGGGCACGATGCTCCGGTTTGTCATGTTGCTGTCCCTGGTGATTGCCGCTGCGGGCCTCACGATCTGGGTTGTGGTTCTGGCCGCACGCGCGGATCAACTCAACGGTGCCACGCTCAGCGCGCTGCTGCCTCTTGTCCTGCTGGCCTCGCTCGCGCTCCGCGCATTGCGCCGCGACCCCCGCGATTAAGCCAAGCCCGAGGTCTGACGTGAAACTCGACGACAAAAACCTCACCGAAACCGGCCTCACCCCCAAGGGGCAAGGCAGACTTCTTCTGATTGCCTGTGGCGCTCTGGCACGCGAAATTCTCGATCTGATAAAGCAGAACGGCTGGACCCATATTGACCTGCAATGCCTGCCCGCCAAGCTGCACCTTTATCCCGATCAGATCGTAGACGCCGTCGAAAACGCGGTGGAAAAACACCGCGACAACTATGATCGCATCTTCATCGCCTATGCTGATTGCGGCACCGGCGGCTTGTTGGAAGCGAAATGCGCTGAATTAGGCGTGGACATGATCGCTGGCCCGCATTGCTATTCCTTCTTCGAGGGAAACGACACCTTTGCCGCACTTGGCGAGGTCACAGCCTTCTATCTCACCGATTTCCTGGTGCGCCAGTTCGACGCCTTCATCTGGCGCCCCATGGGGCTCGACCGCCACCCGGAGCTGCGCGACATGATGTTCGGCAACTACACTAAGCTGGTCTATCAGGCGCAGATAAACGATCCCGCACTTGTCGACCTCGCCCGCTCTCACGCCGAGCGGTTGGGTCTAGATTTCGAGCATCGCCAGACCGGCTATGGCGATCTGGCTATGGTGCTGGAACAGGAAGCGGCCCGATAATGGCGTCATAATATGCGGCCGTTTTTTAGTCAAAAGCCTACATTGGACCCAAATGCAGCGAACGGCGGCTTCGAACCCTAATTGACTAATGCCGCGCTGTGTACGAAAGGCCGCTTCGCTCGGATTGCCTGCACAACTCCAAGGCAACGACACAGCGCGCCCAATAGGCTTGATCTGTGCCCTGAAGATTTGAAATTTGATGGAGAGGGTAATCTACATGCGCGATGTCCGTTGAGACTAGCCGCCTGCGCCGTTCCCAAATCCATTGCCAAAACCACCACCAATGTTTTTTCCAATTCGCCAATTAGGGTAGTTTCCACCATCCCCGGAATACTCGACAACAAACTCCAAATGCAGCTCCTCGCTAACTACGGAATATGAGTTTTCCAATGAAATATCACAGTCGAGATTCAGGAAAAACGAGGCCAAATTCTCTCCATCAAAACTTGCTCCACGAGGAAATTCTCGCCCGCCCGCATCGCTTCTCGATTCTCGATTCTCGATTCTTCGAACTCATTGATGATTGCTTTATAGAATGCGCCCAAATCCCTTGCTGCGAATTTTGTCAACCCAACCGTCTGCCACGTACTCCACGGATTAATTTCCACGAACTGATCGTCTGTGACTTGCCATGAAATTGTTTGCGTTGATAGCGCAGGTATCAGTGACTTTTCAGCATTTTCAAAGTGCAATTCAAACCCAGCAGACTCCCTCACTACAGCCACTTGCACTTCATCTTCTGAGTTGGAGGTAGACACCTCAGAAGCGGTCTCCCAGACCCCTTCACGTGTTCGGCAAGTCAAAGAATCGTCCACGATTAGGGTTTCGTCAGACAAATTGGTGATTTGGGCGCTGATCGCAAAATCTAGAGGATCGAGAATGTGACCATTGGGACCGGAGATATTATCAGCGAAAAAGGTGAGAACACTGTATCGTGGCTCTTTTTCGGAAAGTGTCTTGGCAATTATCGACACCGTTGCGGGCATCAACGCGAGGATGGCAACCAATAAGCTCAGGGCTGGAGCCAGAGATAGTAGGTGACGGCCTTTGTGCTGAAATGAGTGACAAACGGGGCACTTTTTTGCCTCTTCAGAAATTCGAGACATGCAGTCGACGCAATTACGAAAACTGTCAGAGCCTTTGCTTCCTCGATCGACGTCGGCTGCCTCTTGTTGCTCACTCGTTGCTTTCTCAGCAGATCCAGTTTCAGTCACAATAAATCCATTTTTGACAATTTAAAGAAACGTTACTTTTCTTTCCTATCAACTATAGACACCTGAAATCATTCTTCACAACAAAGGAATTTTATTGATAGCAGCCACATAAGCAACTGCACCAAAGGAGTGCTTTGTCCGCTTAACCGACTGTCGTCATGCTTGCGGCGAATGCCCCGTTTGAGCCTGTCTTACACAATGTCGGTCTTCACAGAAATGATCGCGAAGGCCAAACCGCGCGTTGCCGTCTGCTGGGGCCAGCCTATTGGCAGATATATTCAATCCGTTCGCCATCTTCGGTCACAGCGACAACGCCGCCTTCGACCAGCGCAAACGTGGCATAGGTGGCGCGGTGCGCGACTCCGTTCACGACGATGCTGCCTGCGCCTCGGCCACCAACGATGTTGGGCGCCTCGATATTGACGTAAAGACCCGCCCCGATGAACTCACCAATCATGTAGAGCGTTCCGGAAATCTCACTGGCGCGACCGGTCTTGATCAATAAGTTGAGTTGGCTGCGTTCGCCTGAGGCGCCAATACCGATGGCGCCGGCATATTGAAAAAGCTGGATCTGTATAACGCCCTGAAATGTCGCTCCACGGTAGTCAGCCTTGCACTGCATCTGCGACAAAAGAAGACCTTGGGCGTTCGCGGTCGTAGCCGTTACCAGTGCGACAAGAGCGGCGAAAAGAAGTCGCAGTGTCATACCCGTTCCCCCCTAATATGGCACTCTATCATGGATCAGTCAGTTGAGGGGGAGCGGGTGCTTTCAACCGTTCACTCACCCTGATCCGGGCGCGATGCATGGCCCTAGTCGATTTGCTTGGCAGTCTTCGTCGCCGACAAAACCGAATGGCCATTCAAAGCCAAGCCCGTGCACTTCTCAAACGACAAGCCTTGTTCAAGCCGCCGCAGCCGTCTCGCGAATCCGCTCGATCATCGCGCGCAATCCATTGGACCTCTGCGCCGACAAATGCTCATCCAGCCCCAGCCGGGCCATCTCGGCGCGCGCATCAACCTTCACAACTTCTGAAACAGACAGCCCGTTATACAAATGCCGCAGCACGGCGATCAGCCCGCGCACGATCATCGCATCACTGTCGCCATCGAAAGAAAACACGCCGCCCTCGATCGAGGCATGCAACCACACCTGGCTGGCGCAGCCATCAACCTTTGTGGCCGGCACTTTCAGCGCATCATCCAAAGGCGTCATCGCCTTGCCCTGCTCGATGACATGGGCATAGCGGTCTTCCCAATCGTCCAGGAATTCGAAATCCTCGACAAGCTCTTCAAACGCTGCGCTGGCCATCCTGCCCCCCGATTTGCTTGCGGCTGAAATACGCTGACGCCCCTGAAACGTCCAGAGCGTCTTTTCAACGCGGCTCGAATGCGGTAACCCATTTGGTAAATCGGCTAATGATCGACTTTGGGGCAGGCAAGATGCGCAAATCCATTCTCACAGCCTTGGCAGCAACCATGTTGCTCACGGCATGCGGTTCGATGCGGGATTCGTTTTTGAACCCGGGCAACTGGTTTGGTCGTTCCCGGGCCGAGGCGGTCGACGAGGGGCCAGTCAATCCGCTCATTCCCAAGAGCCGCGGCCTCTTCCGCCGCAAGGCCGAGGAAGAATATCGCGGCATCGTCATCGATACCATCGCCGAACTTCGCATCGAACGCGCCACCGACGGCGCGATCATCCAGGTCAAGGGCATCGCCAACACCCAGGGCTGGCACAATGCCCGCCTGATCGAAGAGGAAGACGACGGCAGCGACACCACGCTGACCTACACGCTGCAGGCCCAACGCTCGCCCTATCGCGAATTGATCGGTCCGCCGCAGGGGCGCGAAATCGTGGTTGCCAAGGTGGTCACCGAAAACGATCTTGCAGGTATCCGGGTGATCCGCGTCAAAGGCGCCAAGAACGCCCGCTCCTCGCGCCGCCGCTGACCTTGTTGGGCAGGCTTCACCCCAACCCCAAGTCTCACAGATCCACGACGCTCACGCTGCGCCCCTTGACGGCCAACGCGACCTCACCATCGCAGAGCCGCAGCGCGTCGGCCCCGAACACGTCCCGCCGCCAGCCCTTGAGCGCCTTGGCATCCCGCATCCCTGCCGCAATCGCATCCAGATCGGCAGCCGAAGCAATCAGCTTGGGCGCCACGCCCGCGCTTTCGGTCTTGGCCTTGAGCAGAACCCGGAGCAGATCGGCCAGCGCCGGATTGACCTGCAACTTCTCGCGCGTTTTGTCGACTTGCGGAAAATCTGCCGGATCGCATTCCTGCCCGGCGTGAACCGCCGCCAGGATGCCTTCGGCGATCTCGCCCTTGCGGGCCTCGCGCAACAACAGCCGTGAGCGCCCCAGCTCGCCCATGTTACTTGGTTTGGTGGAGGCCAGCTCGACCAGCGCATCATCCTTGAACACCCGATTACGCGGCACGTTGCGCGCCTGGGCATAGCCTTCGCGGAACCGCGCCAATTCCCGCACGATGGCCATGAACCGGCCGGAACTGGTCCGCGTCTTTACCCGCTTCCACGCCTCGGAGGGCTTGATTTCATAGGTCTCGGGGCTGGTCAGCACCTCAAGCTCCTGTTTCACCCATTTGTCGCGGCCCGTCTTGACCAGCTCGCCCGCCAGGTATTCATAAATCACCCGCAGATGGGTCACATCCGCCAGCGCGTATCGCTGCTGCGCATCCGTCAGCGGGCGGCGGGACCAGTCGGTAAAGCGCGACGTCTTGTCGAGCGATTGCTTGGCGATCTTGCGCACCAGCGTCTCGTATCCAGCCTGTTCGCCAAAACCGCAGACCATCGCCGCCACCTGGGTGTCGAACAGTGGGTCGGGAATCACCCCCGCCTCGACCTGGAAAATCTCCAGGTCCTGACGCGCGGCATGAAATACCTTGACCACGTCGGTATCGCGGAACAGCTCGTACATCGGCTCCAGCGATAGCCCCTCGACCAGCGGGTCGATCAGAACCGCGTCGTTTTCACCGTCGCCGGGAAAGGCCATCTGCACCAGGCACAGCTTGGAATAATAGGTCCGCTCGCGCAGAAACTCGGTATCGAGCGTGACATAGGGGTGTTTGGCTGCCTCGGCGCAGAACGCCGCAAGCTCTTCGGTCGTTTTCAGGGTACGCATGCGGGGCTTTTCTTTTTGGTCTTTGTTTCTTGCCATAGCGTTCGTTCTAAGTGTTTTTGGCGATGAAAGGAAGCCGCGGTTTTCAAGTCGTCGGGTCGCAACCTGACGCAAACGCTGTGGGATAGCCGAGCGATCACCAGACCGCGTGATGGTGGCTTAAAACCAGTAAAGACCAATCAATCCACGAGAAACCCGCGCGAACTCTCTGTGTTGTACCGCGCCATCGAAATCACCAGCACTGCGGGCGGTTTGGTGATCGCACGGCGGCACACGCCGCCTTGATTCCACACGGGATCTGCTTGGCCAATGTCGCGTCAGCCAAAAGCAAGGTAACGGCCCGATGCCGCGCTGATCGCCGCTAAAGCTCGATCCGCTTCCGGTTGCCTTCCGCAAACCGGCGCAGCACCGCCGGATAAAGCTGGTGTTCTTTCTTCAGAACCCGTGCCGCCAACGTCTCGGGCGTATCCCCCGGTTCAATCGGCACCTGCGCCTGCCCCAATATCGGCCCGTCATCCAGCTCCGCCGTGGCCTCATGCACCGTGCAGCCCGCCTCGGTATCACCGGCTTCCAACGCCCGTTTGTGCGTGTGCAACCCGCGATACTTGGGCAGCAACGACGGATGGATATTCAACATCCGCCCCTCGTAATGATTGATGAAAAACGGTGTCAGAATGCGCATGAAACCGGCCAGGCAAATGATGTCCGGCTTCTGTGCATCAACGACCGAAATGAGTTGTTTCTCAAAGGCTTCCCGGTCGCCCTTAAAGTGTTTGTGGTCGACCCACGCCGTCGCCACCCCCATCTCACCGGCCTTCTTCAACCCACCCGCATCCTCCGAGTTCGCCAGCACAAGACAGGGCCGTGCCGGATGATCGCCGGTCATGCTCTCGACCAGCTTCACCATGTTCGAGCCCCCACCTGAAATCAGGATCGCAACCCGTTTCATGCTCACAGCGCTCCGGAATAGGCCACGCCCTCGCCGGTGACCACGCGGCCAAGCTCGGTGACGGCTTCACCCTCACCTTCCAACAGTGCCTTGACGGCGCCCGCCTGTTCCGCATCGCAGACCAGGATCATGCCGATGCCACAGTTGAAGGTCTTGAGCATTTCCGCCTCGGCCATTCCCCCGGTTTCGCGCAGCCAGCCAAAGACCGGCGGCAGGTCCCAGGCACCAAGATCAATCTCCGCGCCCAACCCTTCGGGCAAGACTCGCGGCAGGTTCTCGGTCAGCCCACCGCCGGTGATATGCGCCAGCCCGTGCACGCCGCCTTGGCCTATCGCCGCCAGCGCCTGTTTCACGTAAAGACGCGTCGGTGCCAGCAGGGCCGCACCCAGCGTGCCCTCACCCCAGGGGCAATCGGCATCCCAGCCCAGTCCGCTGATCTCGACCAGCTTGCGCACGAGACTGTAACCATTGGAATGCACGCCCGAAGAGCCCATGCCCAACAGCACATCGCCTTCTTTCACATCGGCCGGCAGGGTCACGCCCCGCTCCATCGCACCCACAGAAAAACCAGCCAGGTCGAAATCACCGTCCGGGTACATCCCCGGCATCTCCGCCGTCTCGCCGCCAATCAGCGCACAACCCGAAAGCTCGCACCCTTTGGCAATGCCCTCGATAATCCGTGCTGCCGTGTCCATCTCCAACCGACCGGTCGCGAAATAATCAAGGAAAAACAACGGCTCGGCGCCCTGACACACAAGGTCATTGACGCACATGGCCACAAGGTCCTGACCGACGCCATCGACTTCACCAGTGTCAATCGCAATCCGCAGCTTGGTGCCCACGCCGTCCGTCGCCGCAACCAGAACCGGATCCTCATACCCGGCCGCCTTGAGGTCAAACAGCGCCCCAAAACCGCCCAGGCCCGCCATCACACCGGGCCGCGTGGTCCGCTTGGCAGCGGGCTTGATCCGCTCCACCAGCTCGTTGCCCGCGTCAATATCGACGCCCGCCTCGGCATAGGTGATTCCGTTTTTTTTGGTCATGATCGTCCCCCGGAAAATGCTTGGGGCTTGCCCTATCTCATCCCCGCACCCCATGCAACGCAAAGCCCACAATTCCAACCCATACCCGCCTCTTCCTTTTGCCGAAATATCCCGGGGGTTTGGGGGCTGGCCCCCAATCCCACAGCCATGCTTGACGCCACCTCCTGCCACCGCTAGCAACACCCTTGGATGGGCCTGTAGCTCAATTGGTTAGAGCAGAGCGCTCATAACGCTTTGGTTGCGGGTTCAAGTCCTGCCGGGCCTACCATCCCCTGACATCGGACACCGCATGCCCCTGACCCGCCTCGCCCTGATCACCCTTGCCCTGTGCCTCTGTGGTGGGCTTGGCGGCTGGCTGGCTTCGTATACCCTCCTGCCTCTGCCCTGGCTCCTGGGTAGCCTGGTCGCTTGCGCCATCCCCGCGATCGCGATTCCACGCCTGCTGCCGCCTGATTACCGGTTCCCGATGACCTTCCGCATTATCTTCATCGCCATCATCGGCCTTGTGATCGGTGCCCAGGTCTCACCCGAACTGCTCTCCCAACCCACGGCCCTTGCCATCTCCATGGGCGCCATCGTCGCCTTCGTGCCTATTGCATTTGCCGTCAATTACCTGATCTTCCGCCGCATCGGCGGCTATGATCACGCCACCGCCTATTATTCCTCGGCCCCCGGAGGGCTGATCGAGGCGATCACAATGGGCGAAGAGGCCGGCGCAGACATCCGCCGCTTGGTGACCCAGCAATTCCTGCGCATCACAGGCGTCATCGCCCTCGTCCCTCTCGGATTATCCTTGTGGGAAGGGCACCCGGTGGGCTCTGCCGCGGGCATGGGGCTCTCGGCCCCGGACATGCCGATCAACTGGCCACTTCTCATCGCTGCCCAAATCGCCGGCATCACCCTGGGCAAGCTCCTGCGCCTGCCCGCCTGGCAGCTGACCGGCGCACTCCTCGCCTCGGCCGCTCTGGCGCTCCTCGGCTACCCGCTCTCAATCCCGGCATGGCTCATGCAACTGGCCCAGGTGATCGTCGGCACGTCGCTGGGCATGCGCTTTGCCGGCCTTAGCCGCGATATGCTAATCCGTGGCCTTGGCCTGTCGATTCTTTCGGTCTCGGCCATGCTGATCCTCGGCGGGGTCATCGCGCTGCTCATCGGCCCCGCTACAGGTCAGGATTTCAAGGTCCTGCTCATCACTTTCGCCCCCGGTGGGGTCAACGAAATGGCGCTGGTGGCGCTGTCGCTCAACGCCAATCCGGCCTTTGTCACCCTGCACCACGTCTTTCGCATCACCGTCACCGTGCTGGCGCTCGGCGTGATGAAACGCACCCTGACCCGACCAAAAGGCTGATAAACACCCGGCCCCAACGTAACTTTGACAAAACCTGTCCATCGCGTTAACTGAACATATGTTCATTTCTTAACCCGAAGGAGCCCTCCCATGCAGCTTTCCACCACATGCGCCGTCATTACAGGGGGCGCCTCGGGTCTCGGCGAAGCCACCGCCCGCCATTTCACCAAAAACGGCGCCAAGGTTACGCTTCTCGACCGTGACGCGACCAAGGGCGAGGCCCTTGCCAAGGAACTGGGCCAGACCTTCGTTGAAACCGATGTGACCTCGGAAGACAGCGTCGCCAACGCCATCGCCACGGCGAAATCGGCCATGGGCGGGATCAACGCCGCCATCAACTGCGCCGGGATCGGCACCGCTGAAAAGACTTTGGGACGCGACGGCCCGCATAACCTCGATCACTACAAGCGTATTCTCGACATCAACCTGATGGGCAGCTTCAATGTCGCCCGCCTCGCCGCCGCCGAGATGGCCAAGAACGACCCCGAATCCGACGGCGCCCGCGGCGTGATCATCAACACCGCCTCAATCGCCGCGTTCGACGGTCAGAAAGGCCAGGTCGGTTATGCCAGTTCCAAAGGTGGCATCGTCGGCATGACCCTGCCGATGTCGCGCGATCTGGCGCGTGATGGCATCCGGGTCATGACCATCGCGCCGGGCATCTTTGCCACGCCGATGCTGACCGGCCTGCCGCAAGAGGTGCAGGACAGCCTTGCCGCGGATGTCACCTGCCCGCAACGCCTGGGCGACCCGAATGAATATGGCCGCCTGGCCGGATTCATCGTCGAATGTGGCTACTTGAACGGCACCGTGATTCGAATCGACGGCGCCTTGCGGATGCAATGATTTGCGCGCAGCACCGACAGTCACGTCGTAGCGCTGGCAACATCAATCGAATAAGAATCCGTCGTCGACAATCGGCGAACCGGCTTTAGCAGAACGATCAAAACGAAACAGCCTGCCCGAGACCTCGGGCAGGCTGTTTTTAGATTGAGCATTGAACCTCAGTTCGCGGATTCTTGCTCTTCTTCGTTTTCTTCATTTTCAGCATCAGAGCGCCCGCGTGTACCGCCGCCCCATCCTTCGGTGTCGCCATTCGGGGTCTCCCCGGCTCGGCCGACATCCTTGTCATTACCCGGGTTTCCGGTTGCATCGCCCGGCCCGTTTCCGTTGGCCCCGCCATTTCCGTTTCCGCTGCCACCATTTCCGGAACCGCCAGCGCCACCGCTACCGCCATTGCGCGCAGCGGCCTCATCGGCTGAAACAAGTACAAATCCAGTGGCCACCGGCACCAGGGCCAGGGCCGAAACGCTAAGCGCCAACAGTGATTTCCTCACGCATTCCACGACGAATCTCCTCTGCGTTCTTGTTCACGTGCTCGATATCTTTTGCAGCAAATTGCGGCAAAACAGTGGCTCAACGCTATGCAGGCAAATCCGGGCCGACAACAACAAACACGTCGTGCAACGAAATAGCGCTGAAATCCGCGCACAGGCAGGCGTGTCTCCGCGCAAAGGTTAATACCGCGGCCGCCCGACAGATACCCGACAGATAGCGGACAGAGTCCAGCCCCCTGTTTTCGGACCGTGTTAACCCTCTTCTTCGGCCTTTTCAGCCAGGATTAACCATTCTTCTTCGCTTTTCCGCAGCGCTTCCTGACGCTCGACAAGCGCCTCGCTGGCCTTTTTGAACTTCAAGGGTTCAGCGGTGAAAAGGTCCGGCTGGGCCAGGAATTCCTCCAGCTTGCCAATCTCTGCCTCCAACCGCTCCATCACCTCGGGCAACTCTTCCAACCGATGTTTCTCGGTAAAAGACAGCCCCGCCTTCGGCGCTCTCTCCCGCTTCACCTTTGGCGTGGAAGCTTTTGTTTTAAATGATTTTTCCGCTGCCTCAATCGCAACACTCTCGGCCCGCTGCGCCCGGTAGTCCGTCCAGCCTCCCGCATAGGTCACGGCCTTGCCATCGCCTTCCATCGCGATGGTGATACTGGCCACCCGATCCAGAAAATCGCGATCATGGCTGACCAACAGAACGGTGCCGTCATAGTTATCGAGCAGTTCCTGCATAAGATCGAGCGTCTCGACATCAAGATCGTTTGTCGGCTCGTCCAGAACCAGAAGGTTACTTTCCCGTGCCATCAACCGTGCCAGCAATAGTCTCGCCTTCTCCCCGCCCGACAGCGAGCGCACCGGCGCCCGCGCTTGGCGTTCATCGAAAAGAAACTCTTTCAGATATCCGACCACGTGGCGCGGCGTCCCACGCACCATCACCTGATCCGAACTGCCCGATACCCGCATTCCCGGATCACCAGTCAGGCTGTCCCACAACGTCGCGTCCGGGTCCAATTGCGCCCGCGCCTGGTCGAAAACCGCCGGTTCCAGATTGGTGCCATGCTTGACACTACCGCTATCAGGTTCAATCTCGCCCATCAGCATCTTAAGCAGTGTCGTCTTGCCCACCCCGTTGGGCCCGACAAAGGCCACCCGGTCACCACGCATGACCGTCAGATCAAATGGCTTTAAGATCAACTTTTCACCATAAGCCTTTGAAATACCACGTGCCTCGATCACCTTACGCCCGGACTTTGGCCCCGAGTCGAGCGCCATCCCTGCCGCGCCCTGTCGCTTGATCTGGCTGGCGCGCTCCTTGCGCAGTTCCTGCAGCGCCCGCACCCGGCCCATGTTGCGCTTCCGCCGGGCGGAGATGCCCTCGACCGCCCATCGCGCCTCGGCCTTAATCTTGCGGTTGAGCTTGTGGCGCTGGGTGTCTTCTTCGTCCCAGATCTTGTCGCGCCAAGCTTCAAAATCTCTGAAGCCTTTTTCATGTCGCCGCACAATTCCCCTGTCGATCCATAAGGTTGCGCGTGTCAGCTCACGTAAGAACGCCCGGTCATGCGAGATCAACACAAAGGCCGTGCGGGTCGATTTCAACTCGCTCTCCAGCCACTCCACCGCCTCGATATCCAGATGGTTCGTCGGTTCGTCCAAGAGCATCAGTTCGGGCGCTTCCGCCATCAGCTTGGCCAAGGCCGCGCGCCGCCGCTCACCTCCAGACGCCGTCTCGACAGGTCGCGCCGGGTCGAATTTCAACCCTTCACCGGCCCGCTCCACCCGATAAAGCTCGCCCGGCTCCAACCCGCTCGATGCATAGTCGCCCAGCGTGGCAAAACCGGCCATGTCGGGATGCTGTTCCATGTAGCCGACACTGACACCGGGGCCGGCCACGCGGGTGCCGCGATCCGCCTCAACAAGGCCCGCCATCACCTTGAGAAGAGTTGATTTTCCCGATCCGTTTCGACCAACCAGTGCGACACGATCCCCGGGCTGAACCACCAACGAAACGCCGTCGAAAATTGGCTCACCGCCGAAGGTGAGTGAAATGTCGGAGAGTTGTAACAAAGGTGCTCGCGCCATGGCTTGTCAGCTACCCCGCGCACCCCATGCCGTCAAGCCGCCACAGCCCGCAGCAACCGTTTGCGGGCCGGCGGAATCGCCGCGATTTCAAGCCCGGTAAAGACATGCAGCGTCCCCATTTGCCGGTCCACCACGGCATGGTCGCTAACCCATCCCCCCATCATCAGATAGGTGCGCAGCAGCGGTGGCATCCGCTGCATACCCAGTTGCAGGTCCGGTGTTTCCACAAGCTGTGTGGCAAACCGGAAAACCCGGGGTGCCTTGACCCGTGGCAACCAGCGTTCCGGTGCCAGGTGGCGGGCCTTGAGCAGCGCAAATGCATCCATATACCGCGCCGCGTCCGTGCCCTCGAAACTGGAACAGCCAAACAGCATCTTGACTTTTTTGTCAGCGACATAGGCAGCTAGCGCGCCCCAAGCGATGCGGAGGATGTCGGGATTGTCCTCGCCCGGCAGCAAGCAGAAGCGGCCAATTTCAAGCATCCTGCCATCAAAGCTTTCAAGTGCCGAGAGCTCGTAATACTGCGCTGAATAACTCTCGCCAATCTGACCCGCCTCAAGCGGCAGGATGCGGCAGCAGGCAACCGTCTGGCCGGTCTCACGCTTGTCCACCAGAAGATGCAGGCACGTGCCGTCAAACCGATCACGATCCACGCCGTTGCCGCCAAAAAAGGCCCTGTGACGCAAAGCCTGCGCCGCGGCAATATCCGCCGCATTTCGGGAAAGGCGCGCATTGTAACGGCCTTTGGTCAAAACCGGATTCATGAAGCGCCTCGCTCCGGCAAGTCAAAACAGTCATATCCTAGCACGCCGCACGTGACTTTAGAACGAGCCGCCGACCACGGCGCCAAAGATCAGTTGTTGCTTAGCAAAGCGCCCGGGTTGAAGCTGCCTAGGTTGCCGAGAAGCTGACGCAGGAAACCTTTGCCTTCAACGCTCGAATTGGTCACGCGCCGGGCAATCGGAACAACCTGCCCGTCTTCCAGTCCAAAACGTTCGATATTCTGCACCACGTCACCGCCATCAAAGCTGATTGCCAAAACCTGCCGGTCGATAATCTGCGGCTCGAGCATGCCAATATGCTTCACCCGCGAGCGCACGTAATAATAATCACCGCCCTCAAGCAACCCCCCGGCTGATGGCGCTCCAATCACGTCATCCACCGTGGCCCGGGTATCAACCCCGACAACGATTTCGGCCAACTCGTCCTCGGTCGGAACATAGCCGTGATTGCGATAGATCGATGAACAGGCGGTCACGGCGACAAGCGCGATACCTGCCAGCCACAGCTTTGCCTTGGAATGTCCCACCATAACGCTGCCCTCTTGCCTTGGCGATTTGCGCCTTTATATCCGCTTACAACAGCTTCCCCCCAATCTTCAAGCTGTCTTCAAGAATGGAACGTGAATGTCCAACACTAGCCCAAGCCGTTTTCGGGTCTCTGACCTGCCGCAAAACCGCGCCACACGGTTTTGCCTAACCCCGGATTCGGACCAGATGTCGGCCATCGCCGACGAGATGAATCTGACCGGGCTGCGCAAGATGCGATTCGAGGGCCAGATCACCTCGGAAGGAAAAACGGATTGGCGACTCGAAGCCCGGCTGGGCGCCACGGTGGTCCAGCCATGCGTCGTCACGCTCGACCCGGTGACCACCAGGATCGAGGATCAAGTGATCCGCCGCTTCCTCGCAAACCTGCCCGACGAGACCAGCAGCGATGATGATATCGACGGCGAAATCGAAATGCCCGAGGATGAAACCATCGACAAGCTGGGCAGCCATATCGACCTCGAGGCGGTGATGATAGAGGCCCTGGCACTGGGGTTGCCGCAATATCCCCGCCTGGGAGGTGCCCATCTCGAGGCCGCCCAGTTCACCGAACCCGGCAAGGCCCCGATGCAGGACGAGGACGCCCGCCCCTTTGCCGGGCTCAAGGCGCTGCGCGACAGCCTCGATGGTGAGGGCTGATTTCTTCGCAGACGCAGAAAAATAGCTTGCACAAGCGCGGAATTTGGCTATTTTCCCGGCTTCTTGACAAATTTGTGTTGGACAGGCCCGTGTGATCCGAATATGAGCCCCCAACACCCGTGAAACGGGCGCATCGGCGCCCAATCGAAACAGGGCCCCATGCGCCGCTTTGGAACGTGGACCCGCGAATATGGAATTGGAAGTGCGCCATGGCCGTCCAACAGAACAAAGTCTCGAAATCGCGTCGCAACAACCGTCGCGCACATGATGCGCTGGTTGCCGCAAACCCGAACGAATGCTCGAACTGCGGTGAACTGAAGCGACCACACCACGTCTGCCCCTCCTGCGGGCATTACGACGACAAGGAAATCGTCGCGGTGGTTGACGACATCGAGCTCGACGAAGACGCGGCCTGAGGCCGGTCTCGGGCCGCCCGCTGAATGTCCGGCGAGACACAGAATCCCGGCCAATCATCGGGCACTTTCCCCTCTGAGGGGCAGACACCCATCATCATTTCGGTTGACGCCATGGGCGGCGACAAGGGGCCGGCGGCAGTTGTCGCCGGCATTTCGCTGTCTGCGAAAACCAGTCCCGACATGCGCTTCATCGTCCACGGGCCGCGAGCCACGCTTGAGCCCCTTTTTGTAAAACGCAAGGACCTGGTCGACCGTTGCGAGCTTCGCGACGCGCCTGACGTGGTCAGCATGGACGACAAGCCCAGCCAGATCATGCGCAGCTCCAAGACCACTTCGATGTGGTCGGCGATCGAGGCCGTACGCTTGGGTGAGGCCAACGTCTGTGTGTCCTGCGGCAATACTGGGGCGCTGATGATGCTGTCGGTGGTGCGGTTGCGCAAATTGCCCGGGGTCTATCGTCCGGCCATCGCGGTGCTGTGGCCGTCACGCAACCCGCAAGGCTTCAACGTCATGCTGGACGCGGGTGCCGATATCAAAGCGGACGAACGCGACCTGTTGCAATATGCGCTCATGGGGGCGTCCTATGCCCGTAACGGCCTTGGCCTGAAGCGCCCGCGCGTCGGGTTGTTGAATGTCGGGACCGAAGAATTCAAAGGCCGTTCGGAAATGCAGGCCGCCAACCGGCTGATTGCTGAAAACGCCCAGAACGGCGGGTTCGACTATGTTGGATTCGTAGAAGGGTCGGACATTCCGGGAAGTCGCGCCGATGTTATTGTGACCGACGGATTCACCGGCAATATCGCGCTCAAGACCGGCGAAGGCACCGCCTCATTGATCGGGGATTTCCTACGCGAGGCGTTCCAGTACACCCCGCTGTCACGGCTGGCTTCACTTTTGGCCTATACTTCGATGCAGCGATTGAGAAAACGAATCGATCCGCGCCGGGTGAACGGCGGCGTGTTTCTGGGGCTCAACGGACCGGTGGTTAAATCCCATGGCGGCGCCGATGCCACCGGGGTTTCGGCGGCGATCCAGCTTGCCTTCCAACTGGCCGAGAGTAACTTCTCGGCAAAACTGGCGGCGCGGATTGCATCGGCAACCATGGCCGCCGCAGACGGCGACGCTGACGATAAGGATGGTGCAGACAAATGACGGTAAGAGCGGTCGTGCAAGGGGTTGGCCATTACCTGCCTGAAAACGTCGTACCCAACAGCCATTTCGAGAAGACCCTTGATACGTCCGACGAATGGATCCAGTCGCGCTCGGGCATTGAACGTCGACACTTTGCCGCCGCCGATGAAACCACCTCAGATATGGGCATTATCGCCGCGCGCCGGGCCCTGGCCTCGGCCGGGCTGGAACCCGATGACGTAGACGCCGTGGTCGTGGCCACATCGACCCCTGACCTCACCTTCCCGTCTGTTGCGACAATGGTCCAGGCGGGGCTGGGCATGACCCAAGGCTTTGGCTTTGACGTTCAGGCTGTGTGCGCCGGTTTCGTTTTTGCCCTGACCAACGCCAATGCGCTGATTCTGTCGGGACAGGCCAAGACAGTGCTGGTCATCGGCGCTGAAACCTTCTCGCGGATTATGGACTGGACTGACCGTTCCACATGCGTGTTGTTCGGGGATGGCGCCGGGGCCATCGTTCTGGGTGCTGAAAACGGAAAAGGAACCGCCGACGATCGTGGCGTTCTGTCCGCTGATCTCAATTCCGACGGCCGGTTCCGTGACATGCTGTTTGTCGATGGTGGCGTGTCCTCCACCGGCCATTCCGGCAAGCTTCGGATGCAGGGCAACCCCCTGTTCCGCCAAGCGGTGGACAAGCTCACCTCGACTGCACACACCGCCCTGTCGAAGATCGGCCTCGACGACGATGCCGTCGACTGGATCGTACCGCACCAGGCCAATATCCGCATTATCCGTGGCACCGCAAAGAAGATGGGCGTACCGATGGAACGCGTCATCGTCACGGTTCAGGACCACGGCAATACCTCTGCCGCTTCCATCCCACTGGCCCTGTCGGTCGGAGTCGAACGCGGCCAGATCAGGCAAGGTGACCTGCTAGTGACCGAAGCGATCGGTGGCGGTCTGGCTTGGGGGTCTGTGGTTCTGCGCTGGTAAGATTGGTACGTTACACCACTTGGCCGGGCAAAAACACTCTGAAACCAAGGCTTCTAAGCCATTGTTATTGACTCGGAAATTCCTATGCCCCTAGAGTTGTGAAAACCAACGGGGGAAGATGAACAATGAGCGACAAGACACTGACAAGAATGGACCTGAGCGAAGCTGTCTTTCGCGAGGTTGGTCTGTCGCGCAACGATTCCGCCCAGCTGGTCGAAAGCGTGCTGCAACACATGTCTGATGCCCTTGTGCGTGGCGAACAGGTAAAGATATCGTCTTTCGGGACGTTTTCGGTACGTGAAAAGGCCGCCCGGGTGGGCCGCAACCCCAAAACCGGCGAAGAGGTTCCAATCAACCCGCGCCGGGTTCTCACCTTCCGTCCGTCGCATCTGATGAAAGAACGTGTCGCGGAAGGCAACAAGCGCTAAGGAGGCGCCGCCTTTAAGATGGCAAAATCGGCGGATGCATTTCGCACCATTTCCGAAGTGGCCGAGTGGCTTGGATCCCCGGCTCATGTCCTGCGTTTCTGGGAAAGCAAGTTCACACAGGTGAAACCGGTCAAGCGCGCTGGTGGGCGGCGCTATTACCGCCCCAGTGACATGCTGCTGATCGGCGGCATCAAGAAGCTGCTGCACGATGATGGAATGACCATCAAAGGAGTGCAGAAAATCTTGCGCGAACAAGGCGTTAAATACGTCGCCTCACTTTCGCAGCCACTTGAATTCGTACAGGACGACATCACCACCGGTGTCTCCGAGGTCGACAAGACCCTGGCCAAACCCGCCAGCGCCGACGTGGTTCCGTTCCAGCCTGCTGAACCTGCGGCCGCGGACCCGAGTTTTGCATCGGCCGAAGACGTGCGAACCGCCGCACCATCCGAGGACTTGGCTGGAGAGGCAGCAACCGAAGAGGCGTCAAGCGACTTGCGCGCAACTGCGGCAGATCCTGTTGAGACGTCCGACGGCCCGGCACAGGATCAGGAACCCGTCGACGGCACGCCGGCCAGCGATACCCGCGTTCTGGAAGACTTCGCAGCCCCGCACGCCGAAGCGGACGCGCCCGCAGCCCTCGAAGCCGAACCAGAACGGGCCACAGCCGAAGACGATGTACAGGAAGTGCAGGCCGCAGACGAGACCCCGGCACCGGAAGCCGAGGTAGAGCTTCCTGCCTTCCTGCACCGCGCCGCGCCGACGCCGCCCGAGGCAACCGGCACCGAACCGGCAGAAAACCCGATGGCAGAATCGGTCGAAAACGCTGCGGACGAAACTCCGGCCGAGTTCGCCGAATCGTCGGCGGAAGAAACAGAGCCTGAACCGGAACCCCTACGGCCAGCCCAAATCAACGTGCCTGATATTCCAAGCGAAGAGGACATCACCGCCCCACCAGGCATTCTGAGCCGCCTCGCCGCCCGCAAAAGCCGTCCGCTTGACGCAACACAATTGGCCGAGGCCGCTGCGTTGCGCGACAAGCTGGCCGCAATGCAGGATGGTCAGGGGAACGCGGCAGGCGAATAAGCCACAAACACCGCAATTCCCCCTTGCCCCCGCGTATAAAACCGCTATGTAAACCGCACCGTCGGGCTATAGCGCAGTCTGGTAGCGCGTCCGTCTGGGGGACGGGAGGTCGCAGGTTCGAACCCTGCTAGCCCGACCAATTTCTCCCCTCCCAGGCAAGAGGTTACCCCTTTGCATCTGTGAACGCTGGCCGTTCTGGCTTGATCTGCTCGGCCATGGTGAACCGGTGCAATTTTCGCTCCAAATCCCGCTCTCGCCTTGCTATATCCGATCAAACGGCGCGGACGCAGAACCGCACCACCAGACGACAAGGAGTTGCCGCATGAAAGGTGTTCTCGCCAGCCAGCACCTGGAAGAGATGATTGCAAGCGGCGCTTTGTCCGCCGAACTGCCAATCCTGCCCGAACAGATCCAGCCGGCCAGCCTCGATTTGCGGCTGGGCACCCGCGCCTATCGTGTCCGCGCCTCGTTCCTGGCCGGGTATGGGCGCTCGGTTGCTGAACGGTTGAACGAATTCGAAATGCATCAGATCGACCTTTCCCACGGGGCCGTTCTGGAAAAGGGCTGCGTCTATGTCGTGCCCTTGATGGAAAGTCTTGACCTGGCCGACGACATCCAGGCCGTGGCCAATGCCAAAAGCTCGACCGGGCGGCTCGACCTGCTGACCCGAACTATCACCGATGGTGGCGAGGAATTCGACCGCATCGCGCCTGGCTACACTGGCCCACTTTATGCCGAGATCTGCCCGCGCAGCTTTTCCGTGCTGGTCCGCCCCGGTATGCGCCTGAACCAGATCCGTTTTCGCGCCGGCCATGCGGTTCTGACCGACGAGGAACTCATCGCCACACATGCACAAACACCGCTGGTGGATGGCGAAGCCGTGATCGACGGCGGGCTGGGGTTTTCGGTCGACCTGAAACCGACGTCGGGTACGCTGGTCGGTTATCGCGCCAAGCCCCATACCGGGGTGATCGACCTGGACCGAATCGGCTATTACAACCCGACCGAGTTTTGGGAAGAACTAAACAGCGCCACCGGCCAGATCATACTTGATCCCGGTGCCTTCTACATCCTGGTCAGCCGCGAGGCGGTGCATATCCCGCCCGCCTTTGCCGCCGAAATGGCCCCTTTCCTGGCAATGGTGGGCGAGTTCCGGGTGCACTATGCTGGGTTCTTTGATCCCGGTTTCGGCCATGACGCCGCCGGCGGCGCCGGATCACGCGGGGTTCTCGAGGTCCGCTGTCACGAATCGCCCTTTGTCCTGGAACACGGCCAGGTGGTCGGGCGGCTGGTCTATGAACATATGGCGGCCCTGCCGTCGCAACTCTACGGCTCGGGGATTTCCTCGAATTACCAAGGCCAGGGGCTGAAACTGTCGAAACATTTCCGCGCGGCCTGAACCGGCCGCGACACGGTTACATCCGGCCCAGACGCCGGGTCATCTTCATCATCTTCTGGGCGTTCTTAACGCTTTTCTTGTCGGCATTCGCTTGCTGCCGCTCCTTCCGCGTCATGTCTTCGCGCGATTTGCCACGGCCCGCGACCTTGTCGATTCCAACATCAAGCCCCTTGTTGATGGCCTTGCGCATGACCATGCGCATGATCATGTTGATAATCTGGTTGACGTTCATTGCACCCATCCTGTCTGCTGCCTCGAGCGCAGTCTAGCGCTGGAATACGCCAAGAATATGGCGTTTCCATTTTCGCAACAATGCCGGAAACAATCAGTCCTCGAACAGCTCGCTTTGCCCCTCGCTGCTCTCTTCATCGTCGTCCGGTTCGGTCAGTTGCGGCCCCAGCCCCGGTGGTGGTCGGCTCTCCAACAGCCCAGCCGAACGCAGCTCCTTCAGCCCCGGAAGATCGCGCGCGCTTTCCAGCCCGAAATGGTCTAAGAACCCTTGCGTCACCACAAAGGTCACCGGACGCCCCGGCGTCATCTTGCGCCGTCCGAACCGGATCCATTCCATTTCGAGCAGCTGATCCACCGTTCCCCGACTAACCGAGACACCACGGATTTCCTCAATCTCAGCCCGGGTGACCGGTTGGTGATAAGCAATGATCGCCAGCGTCTCGATCGCCGCACGTGACAGCTTGCGGGTCTCAACCGTTTCTTTCTGCATCAGGAAGCCAAGGTCCGCAGCCGTGCGCATCGCCCAGGCATCGCCCACCTTCACCACCTGCACACCGCGCCCCTCATAACGTTTACGCAGATGCACCAGCGCCTCGGCCGCATCCGCACCGTGCGGCATACGGCTATTCAACTCCTTGATGCTGACCGGTTCGGCGCTGGCAAAAAGGATCGCTTCACACATCCGCTCCTGCTCGGCAACGGGCGGCGCTTCGAACAGGCTTTCTTCTGTTTTTTCAATATCCTCGGCCATGATCCTAATCCTTTTTCCGAAGCTGGATCGGAGCAAATGTCTCGGCTTGGCGAATCTCGACCTTACCCTCTTTGGCCAGCTCCAGCGAGGCCGCAAAGGTCGAGGCGGTGGCCGAACGCCGCTTGGCCGGATCACTTTCCCAGCCTTCGGGCATATAGCTCGACAGGTCGGTCCAGTTGCCGGCAAATCCGATCAGCCCCCGCATCCGTTCCAGCGCCTGTTCCATGGTAAAGACCGCGTCGCGATCCATGGTAAATGGGCGGAACTCCTCACGGGTACGGATGCGCGCATAACCCTGCATCAGGTCCAGCAGGTTGGCGGTGTAGATCACTTTCTTGGTGCGCATCACGTCTTCGGGGATGCCGCGGGCAAAGAAATCGCGCCCCAGCCGGTCGCGTGCCATCAGCCGCGCGGCCGCATCACGCATCGCCTGTAATCTCTCCAGTTGGAACGCCAGATGGGCCGCCAATTCTTCGCCTGAAGGGCCCTCTTCCGCCGGATCGGGGGGCAACAGCAAGCGCGATTTAAGGAATGCCAGCCACGCCGCCATCACCAGGTAATCAGCCGCCAACTCGATGCGCAGTGCTTTGGCCTTTTCGACAAAGGTCAGGTACTGCCGCGCCAGTTCCAGCACTGAAATCTTGCGCAGATCGACCTTTTGGGTCCGCGACAGGGTCAACAAGACATCCAATGGCCCCTCGAACCCGTCAACATCGACGATCAGCGCCTCGGCGGCCAGCCGTTCGGCCACCGACACTTGGTCTTCCTGAAACTCGTCTGTGTTCTCAGCCATGCCCTGTCAACTTGCCGTAGCGCCACCCGAAAGCGCCTCAAGTTCGGCTTCCAGCGCGGCAATGTCAACTTCATCTGGGGTTTTACGGGCCTCAAGCGCCCGTTCGGCGCGGGCCTGCGCCTGATCGCTCATATGGCTTGCGGCCTCGGCCACCTGTCGACGCTCGTCCAGCGCGCCATTGCAATGCAGGATCACATCGCACCCCGCTTTCAGCGCGTCTTGGCTCAACTGCCCCAAATTGCCCCGCAAGGCCTTCATCGAAATATCATCGGTCATGATCAGCCCATCAAAACCGATCTCCTCTCGGATCACTTGCATCATCACTGGCGACAGGGTCGCTGGCGCAGCATCTACCGCTTCATAGACCACGTGGGCCGTCATCCCCATCGGAAAGTCATTCAATGCATAAAACGGAAAGAAATCAATCTCTTCCAAGTCATTCTTTGCGCACGAAACATGCGGCAAATGATAATGGCTGTCGGTCACGGCGCGCCCATGGCCAGGGATATGCTTCACCACCGGCAGCACCCCACCATCTAGGTGCGCCTGGGCCACCGCGCGCCCGATCCGGGCCACGGCCTTGGCTTCGTCACCGTAACAGCGGTTGAACAGAAACGGATGAGTCTCACGCTGCGCCACATCCACCAAAGGCGCACAATTACTGTCGATGCCGCATTGGCGCAGTTCATCCGCTATGATGCGATAGCGCAAATACATTGCCCGCTCCGCCCGTTCACCGGCGGCTTCAACATGCTCCAGCGGCGGCAACCATTCGCGCCATCGGGGTCTGCGCATCCGCTGCACCCGTCCGCCTTCCTGGTCGATGGTGATCGGCGCTTCGCGTCCCACCGCCTCGCGCATCTCACCGGTCAGGCGACGCAGTTGATCGGCGCTTTCGACATTGCGGGCAAACAGGATGAAGCCGAACGGATCAGCCTCGCGGAAAAACGCCCTCTCTTCGCCCGTCAGGGTCAGCCCGTCGGCATCCAGTATCGTGGCGCCGAAATTGCTCACTTGGTGGTCACCGGGATGCAATCAGCGCGCTCGGCCACCAGTGCCGAGCAGAAGCGCCGCGCATCGCTCAGATCAGCAAAGCCCATGGCGCGCAGTCGGTAAAACACCCGGCCGCCGCTCTTGGCCTTTTGGATAACCCGTTGCTTTCCTTCAAGGTAGTCGCCAAACCGGTTGCTCAGCTTGTTCCACTCCTTGCGTGCAGTCTCTGCACTGTCGAACGCGCCTAACTGCGCCAGCTTGGTGCCTGCCGGAATGTCCGAAGGGTCAATCTCAAGCGCGCTTGCAGCAGGCACCACTGCAGCCGCCTTTTTCAACCCGTCCGGGCGTACAGTCGGGCGCAGGGATTTCTTGATCCCCCCCTTAACCACAGCCTTGGTTGGTTTGACATCGGGCTTGGCCGTGGGCGTATCAGGTTTCTTCGGTGTGGTAACAACCGGGGCAACAGCAGCCACTGACTGAATGGTTTCAGGTGTCGCATCAGGTGCCGGGGCCACCTCGTCCAACGGCGCGGTGCCGCCGGTCAATTGGTCCGCCAACGCCCGGATCGATGCCATTTGCGGCGTCTCCGCCACGACGGCCGGAACCGCTGCCGGGGCAGGTTCATCATCTGTCACCGGAGCAGAAGCAACCTGCGCTGCCGCACCGGCCATGTCTTCATCATCCAGCGAGACCGGTGCCGGGGCCAGAACCAATCGATCCGCTGGGCGCTCGGCCGCGCCTTCTGCCGCCACCTGGTTTACGGCCAACCCTTGGTGCATCGCCGGGCTGCCGCCGGGATCCACTGGTTGCACGCGCATAGGATCACCGCTGGCCACGCGCACGATTGGCACGCCCGACACGTCGCGCGACAACATCTTATAGCCCCAGACGCCAATCCCAACGATCAGCGCCAGCGATACCGCTGCGCCCGCCCAGTTGGTAACGGTTCCAAGGGTTTGAAGCGTATCGGAGCCCTGCGCCCTAGAGCTCTGAATCGGTGCCTGATCGGGTTCGACCGCCCCCGTGGGGCCGCCGTAAGGAAAATCCGCCATGTTCGCCTCGCTTACGCCCCGGTGATGCATGGTCGCCGGGGATCGTTACTGCCAATCCCCAGCGTTGGCGGCTTTTTACCGCATTTCTTCCGCTGGAGACACGCCTAGAATACCAAGCCCTGCAGAAATAACAACGGCCACGGAACGCGCCAGAGCGATTTTCGCCTGGCTTGTGGCCGCATCGCCCTCCTGCAGGAATCGCAAGGAGGCCTCGTCATTGCCCCGGTTCCACAGCGAGTGGAATTCGCTGGCCAGTTCATAGAGATAAAACGCCACTCGATGTGGCTCGTTGGTACGTCCCGCGGTTTCCACCAGACGCGGCCACTCGGCAACCTTCTTGGCAACCGCTTGCTCAGCATCGTGATCCAGTTTGCCCAAATCGGCAGCCATAAGCGTGGCATCATCAGCAGTGATCCCCGCATCCGCAGCCTTGCGCAACACCGAACAGACCCGCGCATGGGCATATTGCACATAAAAGACCGGGTTATCCTTGGATTGTTCCATAACCTTGTCGAAATCAAAGTCCAGCGGCGCATCGTTCTTGCGGGTCAGCATGTGAAACCGGGTCACGTCCGGACCGACCCGGTCGACCACGTCGCGCAGGGTGATAAAGGTGCCGGCGCGTTTCGACATCTTGAACGGCTCGCCATTCTTCCACAGCTTCACCAGCTGGGTGAGCTTGATATCAAGCGGCACTTTGCCATCGCTAAGCGCGGAAACAGCCGCTTTCATCCGCTTGACATAGCCACCATGGTCGGCGCCGAAAACATCAATAAGCGCGTCGAAGCCTCTGGAAACCTTATCAAAGTGGTACGCGATGTCCGGCGCAAAGTAGGTCCAGCTACCGTCGGATTTCTTTACTGGCCGGTCCACGTCATCGCCGTGCTCGGTCGATTTGAACAGGGTCTGTTCGCGCGGTTCCCAATCCTCGGGCTTCTTGCCTTTGGGCGGCTCCAGAACACCTTCATAGATCAGGCCCCTATCCTGCAACGCCTCAAGCGCCGCCTCGATCCGGCCTGTGCCGTAAAGCGATTTTTCCGAAAAGAACACGTCCATCTTCACGCCAAGCTGACCCAAATCCTCGCGGATCAGGTCCATCATTTTTTCAGTGGCGAACTCGCGCACCTCTTCCAGCCACTTGTCCTCGGGCTGATCAAGCAGGCTCTCACCATATTTCGCCTTCAACGCCTCACCCACCGGCACAAGATAATCACCGGGGTACAGCCCCTCTGCGATTTCTGGCTCCAGCCCACAGGCCTCGCGATAACGTTCAAAAGACGACCGCGCCAGCACATCAACCTGAGCGCCGCCATCGTTGATATAATACTCGCGGGTCACCTTATAGCCGACGAAATCCAGCAGCGACGCCAACGCATCGCCAAACACAGCGCCACGCGTATGGCCCACATGCAGTGGGCCAGTCGGGTTGGCACTGACATATTCCACGTTCACCCGCTGACCTCGCCCCATGGCCGAGCGACCAAATTCCGCCCCCTCGGACAGCGCCGCCTTTACCACTCCCTGCCAAACGCCCGTATCCAACCGCAGGTTCAAGAACCCCGGCCCGGCCACCTCGGCACTGACAATCCGGTCATCCGCAGCCAGCTTCCCTGCCAGCGCCTCGGCAATGTCTCGCGGCTTCATCTTGGCAGGCTTGGCCAGAACCATCGCCGCATTGGTCGCCATGTCGCCATGACCCGCATCGCGCGGCGGCTCGACCGCAACATTGGCGAAATCCAGATCGCGCGGCAGCGTGCCCTCGTCCAGCATGGCCTCAAGACTTTGGATCACAAGCGTGCGAATATCGGAAAAAAGGTTCATTTGGCCTATCCTGACTGATCTGACGCCTGCATTTATCACACCTTGCCCCCACCGCAACCCGGGGCCGCGCTTTGGCTCTGGCCTTTTGGTCTCAGGCAGGTTAGGCGCAGCGCCAACTCAAGGGAACGCATCATCATGGACCTTCGCAATATCGCGATCATCGCGCACGTTGACCACGGCAAGACCACGCTTGTGGACGAACTGCTCAAACAATCCGGCGCTTTCCGGGAAAACCAGGCTGTTGCCGAACGGGCGATGGATTCCAACGATTTGGAACGCGAACGCGGTATCACCATCTTCGCCAAGCCTACATCCGTTGAATGGAAAACCACGCGCATCAACATCGTCGACACCCCAGGCCACGCCGATTTCGGCGGCGAGGTGGAGCGGATTCTCAGCATGGTTGATGGCGTTGTCCTGCTTGTCGATGCTGCCGAAGGTCCGATGCCGCAGACCAAGTTCGTCACCTCCAAGGCTCTGGCGCTTGGCCTGCGCCCGATTGTGGTACTGAACAAGGTCGACAAACCCGATGCAGAGCCCGACCGCGCGCTGGACGAGTGTTTCGATCTTTTCGCCAATCTGGGCGCCGATGACGACCAGCTCGACTTCCCGCATATGTATGCCTCTGGGCGTTCCGGCTGGGCCGACTTCGAACTCGACGGCCCGCGCAAGGATCTGCATGCGCTGTTTGACCTGATCGTCAATCACGTGCCCGCGCCGCGCCAGATCGCCCATCAGGGCGAAGATTTCTCGATGTTGGCTACCACATTGGGAGCCGACCCGTTCATGGGCCGCATCCTGACTGGCCGGGTCGAAACCGGTAAGCTCAAAGTCGGCGCCACGGTGCAAGCCCTGTCTCGCGTCGGTCAGAAAATCGAGCAATTCCGGGTCACCAAAATTCAGGCTTTCCGCGGGTTGTCACAACAGGACATCGACGAGGCTCAGGCAGGTGACATTGTCTCGATTGCCGGAATGTCCAAGGCCACCGTGGCCGACACGATCTGTGCCCTGGCCGTAGAAACCCCGCTGGACGCCCAACCGATCGATCCACCCACCATCACTGTGACCTTCGGCATCAACGACTCGCCGCTTGCGGGTCGCGACGGCAAGAAGGTGCAGTCCCGCGTCATCCGCGATCGGCTGATGAAAGAGGCGGAATCCAACGTCGCCATCAAAATTACCGACACGCCCGGCGGCGAAGCCTTTGAGGTTGCAGGCCGGGGCGAACTGCAGATGGGTGTTCTGATCGAGAACATGCGCCGCGAAGGCTTCGAGCTTTCCATCTCGCGCCCGCAGGTGCTGATGCGCGAAGAGGATGGCCAGCGCATGGAGCCGATCGAGGAAGTCACCATCGACGTCGATGACGAGTATTCCGGCGCGGTGATCGAGAAGATCACCGGCACCCGCAAGGGTGAGCTGACCGAGATGCGCCCCGCCGGTGCCGGCAAGACCCGCATCATCGCCCAGGTACCGTCACGTGGGTTGATCGGCTATCACGGCGAGTTTCTGACCGACACCCGCGGCACCGGCGTTCTGAACCGCGTGTTCCACGGCTGGGCCCCGCACAAGGGCACCATTCCTGGCCGCCGTGCCGGCGTTCTGATCTCGATGGAAAACGGCGAGGCCGTGGCCTATGCCCTGTGGAACCTCGAAGATCGCGGCAAGATGTTCATCTCGCCGCAGGAGAAAATCTATACCGGCATGATTATCGGCGAACACAGCCGTGAAAACGACCTCGAGGTGAACCCGCTCAAGGGCAAGAAACTGACCAACGTGCGGGCCTCGGGCACAGACGAGGCGGTTCGCCTGACCACGCCGATCACGCTGTCCTTGGAAGAGGCTATCGCCTATATCAACGACGACGAGCTGGTCGAGGTCACCCCCAACGCGATCCGCCTGCGCAAACGTTACCTTGACCCACACGAGCGCAAACGCGCGGCCAAGACTTACTGATAAACAACAAAAGGCCGGGTTAATCCCCGGCCTTCTTTCTGCGTAGGGCTGGATTCGCCCTGCGAAACCAGGTCTATTCGCTGGTTTCAACCACCATCAGTTCACGCTCGCTTGCTCCGCGCGCATGACTCAGCGCTTCCTGGTATTCCGGCGAGTTGTAACACTCCACCGCCGCCTCGACGGACGGGAACTTGGCGACCACGTTGCGCGGACGCTCCTTTCCCTCAAGCTGAACGAACCGCCCGGCCCGGGCAATGAAATGTCCGCCGTGCTTGGCAATCGCCGGGCCCGCAAGCTCGGCATATTTGCCATAGGCTTCGGCATCGGTCACGGTCACATGCGCAATCCAAAGTGCACCCATCTTATCCTCCCATCGCGGCCTTGGCCGCCTTGATCGCCGCGTCGGCATTGTCGGCAGATTGGCCGCCGCCACGCGCCATGTCAGGACGGCCACCGCCACCCTTGCCACCCAGCTCCGCCACAGCCGCCCGCACAAGGTCAACTGCCGAGAGCGTCTCGGTCAAGTCATTAGTCACGCCCGCGGCCACGGCCACCTTGCCGCCATCTTCCGCGATCAGCAAAACGGCACCACTTTCAATCCTCAGCTTATGCTCGTCGATCAGCGCCGGAAGATCCTTTCCTGACACACCCTTCAGAACTTGCGCCATCAGCTTGACGCCGTTGACCTCTTCCGCTTCGGCACCACCGCCCTGCCCCGCGCCACCAGCCATGGCCAGTTCGCGGCGCAGCTGAGCCACCTCGTTCTGCAACGCCTTGCGCTCATCCATCAGCGCCTTGACCCGCTCGGGCAACTCACCCGGTTGTGCCTTGACCGCCCCCGCCAGATTGGCCACCAAGGCTGCCTGCTGTTCCAGGTATTCAAATGCCGCCGCCCCGGTCAGGGCCTCGATCCGGCGCACACCGGCACTCGATGCGCTATCCCCAAGGATCACGCAGAGCCCGATATCACCGGTTTGTTTCACATGGGTGCCGCCGCACAGCTCGATCGAATAGGTCTCGCCACCCGAGCCTTTGCCGGTTGGCGCGGTGCCCATCGACACCACGCGCACCTCGTCACCGTATTTCTCGCCAAACAGCGCCTGTGCCCCGATCTCGCGCGCATCATCCGGCGTCATGATCCTTGTGCTGACCGTCGAGTTCTGACGGATGAAGCCGTTCACTTCTTCCCCAACCGCGCGCAGTTCATCCCCGCTCAGCCCCTTGGCGTGGCTGAAGTCAAAGCGCAAGCGCTCAGCATCATTCAAGGACCCACGCTGTGCCACGTGATCCCCCAGATGCACCCGCAACGCCTCGTGCAGAAGGTGCGTGGCCGAGTGGTTGGCCCGGATCGCGCTGCGCAGCGCGTGATCAACCTCAAGCTCCACCGGATCGCCTTTGAGCAAGGTTCCGCGTTTTACCTCAACGGCATGGGCATAGAGCCGCCCGTCAGCAAATTTCTTCGTGTCCGTCACCACCGCGCAATCATCGCGATTGTCCAACCGTCGGATCACGCCGGTATCACCGACCTGACCGCCGGATTCACCATAAAACGGCGTCTGATTGACCACAGCCCAGCCGCATTGCCCTTCGGCGATCTGCTCAACTTCGGTCCCGTCGACGATCAGCGCCACGATCTGGCCCTCGGCCTTTTCAGTGTCATAGCCGAGAAAATCGGTTGCGCCCGCAGCGTCCACCACGTCAAACCACACCGCACTTTCGGTGGCATCACCAGTCCCCGACCAGGCGGCACGGGCTTTCTGCTTCTGCTCTTCCATTGCGACCTTGAAGCCGTCGACATCGACCTCGCGCCCCATCTCGCGCAGCGCGTCTTGGGTCAGGTCGAGCGGGAAACCATAGGTATCGTAAAGCTTGAACGCTGCTTCACCGGACAGCGCCGTGCCCTCGCCCAGGTCGGACACTTCATCATCCAAAAGCTTCAGCCCGCGATCCAAGGTCTTGCGGAACCGGGTTTCTTCCAATTCCAATGTCTCTTCGATCAGCGCCTTGGCCTGCCCCAGTTCCGGGTAAGCAGCTCCCATCTGTTGCACCAGCGCCGGAACCAGCCGATGCATCACCGGGTCCTTGGCGCCCAGAAGATGCGCATGCCGCATCGCCCGCCGCATAATCCGGCGCAGGGTGTAACCGCGCCCGTCATTTGACGGCATCACCCCGTCAGCAATCAGGAACGACGTCGAGCGCAAGTGATCCGCAATCACTCGGTGGTGAACGTTCTTGTCGCCATAAGGATCAACGCCGGTCGCATCGGCGCTGGCCTCGATCAGCGATTTGAACAGATCGGTGTCGTAGTTGTCATGGCTGCCCTGCAACAGCGCCCCGATCCGTTCCAGCCCCATGCCGGTGTCGATCGACTGCATGTCCAGCGCCTTCATCGAGCCATCTTCGAACTGCTCATTCTGCATGAAAACGATATTCCAGATCTCGATGAACCGGTCGCCATCCTCTTCCGGGCTGCCCGGAGGGC
This sequence comes from Aliisedimentitalea sp. MJ-SS2, assembly GCF_032586155.1. Lineage (NCBI taxonomy): Bacteria > Pseudomonadati > Pseudomonadota > Alphaproteobacteria > Rhodobacterales > Roseobacteraceae > Aliisedimentitalea > Aliisedimentitalea sp. MJ-SS2. Next base: position 1,071,618 of record NZ_JAWHTC010000001.1, on the reverse strand, counting down.
CACCCCAGATGTGATCGCCGTGATCATAGAAAATCTCGGTGCAGGGTCCGCACGGCCCGGTCGGCCCCATCTGCCAGAAATTGTCCGACGTAGCGATGCGGATGATCCGGTCTTCCGGGACGCCAACCTTCTTCCAGATCTCGAACGCCTCGTCATCGGTGTGATAGACGGTGGTATAGAGCTTGTCCTTCGGGATGCCGTATTCGCGGGTGATCAGCTCCCAGGCAAAGGGGATCGCCTCGTCCTTGAAGTAGTCGCCAAAGCTGAAATTCCCCAGCATCTCGAAAAACGTGTGGTGGCGCGCGGTGTAGCCGACATTGTCCAGATCGTTGTGCTTGCCGCCCGCGCGGACACATTTCTGCGCCGTAGTGGCGCGCTTGTAGTCGCGGGTTTCGACCCCGGTGAACAGGTTCTTGAACTGTACCATACCCGAGTTGACGAACATCAGCGTCGGGTCATTGCGCGGCACTAGCGGGCTCGATGCCACGATCTCGTGATCGTTCTTGGCGAAGAAGTTTAGAAAGGTCGACCGGATGTCGTTCAGGCTGGCCATTTTTCTTGTCTCTTTTGCAGAATTTGGCGGTTCAGACGGGGTTTATCCCCTACCCAGCCGCCTGTCCACAGGACATGGGGCTCCCGCACCTAATCGGCAGCGAGTTTGGTCAGACTGTCCCCGTTGCGTATGACCCCGTCCCGCTCGACGCTGCAAAGGAGACCGCGCAGTCGCAATTCGGGGTGTCCCGGTGCCGTCACCCAATCCTTGGCCGCCGCGCCATAGCGTGCCTTCCACTTCACGCAGGCATCGTTGAACACATCCGAAACCTTCAACACCGCGCCGCCGGCCAGCAACAGCTGACCGACCGGCAAATTCGCTTCGCTCAGTTCCATATCGACGATGAAAGTATCACCGGGATGAGGTGTGTTCTCGCGATCCCGCCAGACCAGGTCCAGCACACGTTTCTGCAGGACACAGACCTGGATACCCGGATGCGGCTTGCCATCCTCCAGCCTCAGCCAAGGTGCCGTGACCCAACGTTCGCCCGGGATACCGCCACTGCGCGTGACCTCGATTTGATCCACGAACTTGCGCTCGCCGTAGCCCGGTCGCAGACATAACATGTCAATGACCGCCCCGTCTTTGGGGGCGGCCAGAATATCGGGAATGGCCCGATAAAGCTCATCCTTGGTGGCTTGAGTCATCCGATCTCGTCAGCCATCCAGCAATTCATCGTCGCCATCGGCACCGGCCGGCCCATCCAGCAGGTCGAAATCAAGCCCGTGCGCCGCACGAATCTTATCTTCCAACTCCAGCGCGATTTCTGGATGATCCTTGAGGAACTGGCGCGCATTTTCGCGGCCCTGGCCGATGCGCTCATCACCATAAGAATACCAGGCGCCGGATTTCTGCACCTCGCCCGCGGCCACGCCCAGATCGATCAACTCACCGGTCTTGGAGATGCCTTCACCATAGAGAATATCGAACTCGACCACGCGGAAGGGCGGTGCCACTTTGTTCTTGACCACTTTGACTTTGGTCTGGTTCCCAATAATTTCGTCGCGATCTTTGACCGCGCCGATGCGGCGAATGTCCAGCCGGACGCTTGAATAGAATTTCAACGCGTTACCGCCAGTGGTGGTTTCGGGCGAGCCGAACATCACGCCGATCTTCATCCGGATCTGGTTGATGAAGATCACCATGCAGTTCGAGCGCGCGATAGACCCGGTGAGCTTGCGCATCGCCTGGCTCATCAATCGGGCGTGTACTCCGACGCTGGAATCCCCCATGTCGCCTTCCAGTTCCGACTTGGGCGTCAACGCGGCCACCGAATCGACCACCACCATGCTCACGGCACCCGAACGCACTAGCGTATCGGTTATCTCAAGCGCCTGTTCGCCAGTGTCGGGCTGCGAAATCAACAGCTCGTCCAGGTTCACACCCAGTTTCTTGGCATATTGCGGGTCAAGCGCGTGTTCGGCGTCAACAAAGGCGCAAACCCCACCCTTTTTCTGTTCCTCGGCCACGCAATGCAGCGTCAGCGTCGTCTTGCCCGAGCTTTCGGGACCGTAAATCTCGATGATCCGTCCTTTGGGTAACCCGCCGATGCCAAGGGCAATATCCAGCCCCAGCGATCCGGTCGAAGTCGACTCGATTTGCTGCACTGCATTGTCCGCGCCCAGCTTCATGATCGAGCCCTTGCCGAACTGCCGCTCGATCTGAGCCAGTGCGCTATCCAACGCCTTCTGCTTGTCGCCGTTGCCTTTTTTCATATCGAGAACTTTTGCCGTTGCCATCTCTGTCGCCTTTCTTATTCCACAGCCACCAACCGGCAGCAATCGGGAGTTTTTGTTCACCTCTTGTTCCGTATGAGACCAAAATGAGAACATTTCAACTAAAATTACTCCTGCGCCTACTTTTTTCGAGAATGGTTAAAGAGTAGTTTACGTCCATGCAGGTAAGTGGGATGGGTCCCGGAAACGCCGGAAATACTCTTATTTTCAAACGCTAAGCTGGCAACCCTGTTTGTTTCGAAGGCCGGCACGAAGGCTGTCGAATCCACCCTGGCACCCGTGGCAAACATCGCCGAGACAAGCCCGCCCGAACTGCAACACGCGTCGGTCTATCGCTACAACCGCGTCTTCTTGCCCTAGGTCGAGAAGTTCATCGGCGCGGATCTCAACGTGGCCGCCGTTATCCTCGAACCGGTAAGGTGGCCGGGCAGTTGGTACCACCTTAACGTCTCGCTTCAGTGCAACTGCCGCCGAATAGTATCGGTCAGTTCCGACAGCGAAAACGGTTTCGGCAGGAAGACCGAGTTGGGGATTTTCATCTGCCCCTCACCAAAGGCATCCTCGGCATAGCCCGAAACAAAGACCACTCGCACTCCCGGTCGAGTTTCCAGCGCCTGGCGCACCCAACTGGGACCGTCCATGCCCGGCATGATCACATCGGTCACGAAAATATCCACCGAAAGGTCGGTTTCCTCCAGCATCTCAAGTGCGTCCTCAGCGGATTCCGCCTCGAGCACCGTATAGCCGCGCAACCGCAGCGCGCGCGATGCAAAGGCGCGTACCGGGGCTTCGTCTTCAACCAACAGGATTACCCCGTCACCATCGGCATCACTTGCCCCCTCTCCCGCTCCATCACCTTCATGCGGTGCGGGTGACGCCGCCCCCGACCGGTCCAGCCCGGGCGGTGTTGCAGCGGGTTGGAATTCGGCAGGATGCGTTGCAGGGTTAGCATGGGCTTCGTCCCTGACGGTTTGATTCGCCGGAAACAGCAGGGTGAAGCAGGTGCCAACCGACGGGGTACTTTCGGTAAAAATGAACCCGCCGCTCTGTTTGACAATGCCATAGGCCGTTGACAAACCCAGTCCGGTGCCCTCACCTGTGCGTTTCGTGGTGTAGAAGGGTTCAAAGATCTTCTGCAACTTGTCGGTGGGTATGCCGACACCTTCGTCGCGTATCTCGACCACGACATAATCGCCAGCGGGCACCGTCGCCCGGTCGCGCCGCACCTGCTTGGGGTAACTCAGATTCCGGGTCTCAATCCTGATCTCTCCGCCGTTGGGCATTGCGTCCCGGGCGTTCACCACCAGGTTCATCACCACCTGCTCCAACTGCCGCTTGTCGGCGCGCAGTCGGTGCAGCGTTGGATCATGTGTCAGGGTCAGTGTCACCTTTTCACCTACCAGCCGGCCTAGAAGATGAGTCAGGTCTGATAACGTATCGCGCAGATCCAGTTCCTCCAGCCGCAACGTCTGTTTGCGGGAAAACGCCAGTAACTGGTTGACCAGCGCCGCCGCCCGGTTGGCATTCTGATTGATCTGCACAAGGTCGCTGTAATCCGGATCCCCTTGGTCGTGGCGCAGCAAGAGCAGGTCGCAATGCCCAGCAATCGCTGTAAGCAAGTTGTTGAAATCATGCGCCACCCCCCCGGCAAGCTGTCCGATCGCCTGCATTTTCTGGCTTTGCACGAATTGCGCCTCAAGAGTCTTCAACTCTGTCGCATCATTTAGCACCGCCACAAGCGCGGGATCACCTGGATCAGAGGCACGTTTCAGCATCACCTGCGCAAAGACCTCACGGTCTTCACGAGTCACCCGCAGGAATTCCGAACTGTTGGTTTCGCGGCCCGTCGACACTTCGGACAACCAATCGGTCAGCGACCGCCCCAATCCTTCCATCATCGTTGCCAGATGCACACCGGTACAGTCCTGCCGCCCGAGCAGATCGCGGGCCAGACGGTTCGACAGCAGAACCTCGCCCCCCGGGGCCACCTTCAGCAGCGGCACTGGCAAGGCCTCGACATCGTTCCACCCCCCATCACTAGGCACGGGCAAAGCAACCTCACTCTCCTCGGTCGTGTCGGTCGGCACCATGACGATTTCCCTGCGGCCACCGGGCAATTCGCGTTCGGCAAGAATGCATTGAACCGTGCCGGACGTGGTGTTGAGCGCGTTCGCTTCGCCCGGACGCGGCGGCAGATCGACAAACAACCGGTCCAGCGCCTTGACCCGTTCCCCAACCAGACGCCGCGCGGCGTCGTTCATGAACAGCACTGTATCATTTCGCCCGACCGTCAACAGCGGCAGGAAACTGGCATCGCCGCTGCTGGCGCTGGAACGCGGGCCGATCTCTTCGACCCGCCACAGGTATTCTCCGCTGCCAAGCCGGTGGGTCGACAGACGGACGCTGCCCTTACGGGTGGCAATATCTTCGCGCGCGGCGCCGGTTTTTTCGGCCTTGCGGCGTAGCCGGTGCAGCACCGCAAGCGGGCTGGCGAACACATCACCCAAAAGCCCGGCCAATGTCAGCGCATCCCCACGAAACCGGTCTTTCGCGGCGTCATTGACATACCACAGCTCACCCTCGTCATCGGTAACGAAGCATGGTGCCGCGTCCTGAGCGACGAATTGCGAAACCAGGTCCTGTGCCCTGCGGTTGCGCAGCCGAAACGCCCAGATAAGCGCAAAAACCGCGCCGACAACGGCCATGAGCGTTCCGCCCAGAAGCCAGAAAAAGCTCGCAACCGCGCCGCTGCCAATCCAGAAACCCGCCGCACAGAACAACGCCGCGATCACGGCGATCAGCCCCGCGCGTGGTTTCAGCCGCATCGCAGTGCGAGTGGTTTGCCCGGGCGTTAGTGCCGTATGCGTCAATTACCCAACCCTTCAGACGATTCTTGCCCCGACTTTGTCCGCCAAAGTCTTAATCCGGCGTTAACCGAAATGCATTTCCCGCCATGGTTGAATTTGCGCGATTAATCTTCTAGACGCAAGTGTGCCGAAAAGAACCCGTCCGCACCGTCGACTAGTGACCAGCGTTTCTGCAGCGTCACTCGCCAATCCGGATGACGCGCCAGGAATGCGGCAATCTGATGCTCGTTCTCCTCGGCCAGCAGAGAACAAGTGGCGTAGACCAGCGTCCCGCCCTGCGCCACAAGCGGCGCGGCGCGATCCAGAATCTCGCTCTGCACCTCGTTAAGATCGTTCAGTTTTTCCCGGGTGAATCGCCACTTGGCATCTGGATCACGCCGCCAGGTGCCGCTGCCCGAGCACGGCACGTCACATAGCACCAAGTCATAGGGCACAAATTTGCGTAAAGACTTTTCCTGTAAAATCTGCACCGTCACCCCGGCGCGCTTGGCACGGATGGGCAGATCATGCATCCGCTGCACGTTAGCATCATAGGCAAAGAACCGGGCGTCTTCCCGCCCGGCAAGCGCCAATGTTTTTCCACCACCTCCGGCGCAATAATCGAGAATTTTCGAACACTTGGCGAGTTCAATCAATTCCATCGCCGCCTGGCTGGCCGCGTCCTGCAACTCCACATGCCCTTGCTGATAGGCCTTTGAATTCCTGATCCGCCGCGGCCCTTCGACAACCCGTAACGCGGCCAACGCCAACGAAAATGCTTCGGCTTTTACCCCATCCTCTGCAAGCATCGCGCGCGCGGTTGGGACATCACTCTTGCGCAAGTTCACCCGCAGGAAGACTTCGGCCCTTTGACATAGCTGATCCAACTCGTCTTGCAGTCCCTCTCCGAACTGGTCCCGCAACGCCGGCAGCAACCATTCGGGCAGTTCGGGCGGGGCCGCGACGGCAAGGTCGCCAGCCATTTCCTCGGATTCACTCAGAGGAGCCGGTGCATGACCCTGCCCGTTGAACAAGGCCGGCAGGTCACCCCCTTGCACCCGAACCAGCCCGATCATCAGCGCCCGTGCGTCCTCGCGTCCACCTCGCAGGGCACATAGCCGCTTCTGCCGCAGCACATCATAGACATGATCGCGCACAGCGGCGCGGTCCTTGGACCCGGCGTAGCGCGCGCCCCGGGCCCACCCGGTCAATGCCTTTTCAGCAGGCACCCTATCGAGAATACGTTCAAGACACTCGATCGCCGCCTGAACCCGCGCGCCCGGTGTCATCAGCCCATCCGGTAGTTCGGGCTCTCGCGGGTGATCTGCACGTCATGCACATGGCTTTCCTTCAGCCCCGCGCCGGTGATCTTGACGAATTTACAGTTCCTGCGCATTTCCTCGACAGTGGCGCAGCCGGTATATCCCATCGCCGCGCGCAGACCGCCCACCAACTGGTGGATCACCGCATTTGCCGACCCCTTGTAGGGCACCTGACCCTCGATCCCTTCCGGCACCAGCTTGTCGCTGGCTGCGTCCTTCTGGAAATAACGATCGGCCGAGCCCCGTGCCATGGCGCCAAGCGAGCCCATACCACGATAGCTTTTGAAGCTACGGCCTTGATAAAGAATGACTTCCCCCGGGCTCTCATCAGTCCCTGCGATCATCGAACCGACCATTGCACAGGATGCCCCCGCGGCAATCGCCTTGGCAAAATCACCCGAAAACTTGATGCCCCCATCGGCGATCACCGGCACATCACCGGCGGCCTTGGCACAATCGGAAATCGCGGTCAGCTGCGGCACGCCCACGCCCGCCACCATCCGCGTGGTACAGATGCTGCCCGGCCCAATCCCGACCTTGATCGCATCGGCACCGGCGTCGATCAGCGCGCGCGTGGCCTCGCCCGTTGCGACATTACCGGCAATGATCTGCACCTCGTTCGACAGGGTCTTGGCGCGTTTCACCGCCTCGATCACCCCCTCGGAATGGCCATGTGCCGTGTCGACCACGATGATGTCACAACCCGCGTCAACAAGGGCCTCGGAGCGGGCAAACCCCGAATCCCCCACTGACGAGGCTGCCGCCACCCGCAGCCGCCCAAGGTGATCCTTGCACGCGGTCGGGTTCAACACGGCCTGTTCGGTATCCTTCAACGTCAACAGCCCGGTCAGCTTGCCCGTGCCATCATGCACCAGCAGTTTCTCGATCCGACGCGAGCGCATCAGGGATTTGGCCTCGTCCAGGTCCGCCGGTTCTGCCAACATCGCTAGGTCGTTGGTGGTCATCACCGCGCTTACCGGCATCTCGTCGCTGGTAGAAAACCGCATGTCACGATTGGTGACGATGCCGACGATATGGCCGGTTTCATCGGTCACCGGGAAGCCGGTGAAATTGTAACGCTCGACCAAGGCGCGGGCGTCGGCGATGGTATCCGAAGCCTTTAGCGTCACCGGGTTGTAGACGATGCCACTTTCAAACCGCTTCACCCGGCGCACCTCGCGCGCCTGCTGTTCAACAGTCAGGTTCTTGTGGATCACCCCCATGCCGCCAGCCTGGGCAATAGCAATTGCCATGCGCGCCTCGGTCACGGTGTCCATCGCGCTCGACAAAAGCGGGATGTTAAGGTCAATGCTCTTGGTCACGCGCGTGCGCGTATCGGCTGTGCTGGGCAGCACGCTTGACGCACCGGGTACAAGCAGAACATCATCGAAGGTCAGGGCCTCGCGAATCTCCATCTTGGCTCTCCAAAGCTCGGGATCGGTTGGCACGTCCCTATTGCATGGAAGCCGCTTGGGGGAAACCCCAATTCGCGCTTGCCCCATGCGACAAACGCGGTCACGCTGCCCAAAAACCGAGGAAATGGGACCATGAGCGATCACGGATATGAAAGCGGGCGGCTCGACCTGCCCTTCGTAGGAATTTCGACCTTTGGCAAACGACCCTATGTCGCCGATTGGTCTTTGCTCGAGGCCGACGTCGCCATCCTTGGCGCCCCTTTCGATTTCGGCACCCAGTGGCGCTCGGGGGCCCGCTTCGGCCCGCGCGCCGTGCGCGAGGCCTCGACGCTGTTCAGCTTCGGTCATGCCGGGGCCTATGACCACGAGGACGACGCGATTTACCTGCCCGGTTCGGTCCGCATGATCGACATGGGCGACGCCGATATCGTGCATACCGACACCGTCAAATCCCACGCCAATATCGAGGCCGGGGTGCGCGCGGCGCTGACCGCGGGCGCCCTGCCGGTCACCATTGGCGGCGATCATTCGATCAACATCCCCTGCGTCAACGCTTTCGAGGGTCAGGGCGACGTTCACATCCTGCAGATCGACGCCCATCTCGATTTCGTCGATGAGCGCCACGGCGTGCGCTTTGGCCACGGCAACCCGATGCGCCGCGCGGCCGAAAAGTCTTACGTCACCGGCCTGACCCAGGTCGGCATCCGCAATGTCAGCTCGACCGCGAAAGAGGGCTATGACGACGCCCGCACCATGGGGTCCGATATCCTCTCCGTTCGCCAGGCCCGGGCGCTCGGCCCCAAGGGTCTGCGCAAACGAATCCCCAAGGGCGCAAGGGTCTATATCACCATAGACATCGACGCCTTCTGCCCGTCGATTGCGCCGGGCACCGGCACGCCGTCCCATGGCGGGTTCCTCTACTACGACGTGCTCGAACTGCTGCAACAGGTCGCCAAACACCACGAGGTGGTCGGCATCGATCTGGTCGAGGTCGCCCCCGATTATGACCAATCCGGCTCCACCGCGATCCTGGCGGCGCAGGTGCTGCTGAACCTTCTCGGCTTCATCTTCCACGCCCGCGGATTCCGATAGGGAGCGGGTTCCGATAGGGAAAAGCGCTTTCGAAGGCGCTTGCACGCAATTTCGAAATTGCGTTCCAAGGCCCTTCGAAGGGCCTTGGCCCGACTGCGACATCCCGCGGCTTGAGCCGCCACGGCCCGCGTTCTATCACTTGCCGCCACCAAGCAAGGACTGCCGCATGACCCGCAAGACCTACAACCAGCTCGCCGCCGAGGCCGCCCAACGGATCACCGAAATCATGCCGTGGGACGTCCCCGATATCATCGCCGAACACCCCGATGCGCTACTGCTCGACATCCGCGAACGTGACGAGTTCGCCCGCGCCCGCATCGCCGGCTCTCTCAACGTCCCGCGCGGCATCCTAGAAAGCGCTGCCGAGTGGGACTACGCCGAAACCGAACCCGGCCTTGTCACCGCCCGTGACAAACCCGTTCTTATCATCTGCCGCTCTGGTAACCGTTCGGCCTTTGCCGCCGAAACCTTGGCCGAGATGGGCTTCACCGATGCTCGCTCGGTCAAGCTGGGTATCAAGGGCTGGAACGACGCGGACCAGGAACTTATCGACACCAAGGGCAACGAGATCGATGGCGACGACGCGATAGAGCTGATCGAGATCGCACCACGCCCCGATCAGACCGACCCGGCGCGCCGCTGACCCCTTGAAATGCCGCAACCGGAAAAGATTATGCCGCTCTGCATCTTTTCGCGGCGCGCAAAGCGCCTATTGTGTCGTTAACTGAGAAACAAGAGCGCGCGCATGACCAAAGAACCTCTCGTCATCTTCACCCCATCCGGCAAACGCGGAAATTTCCCCGTTGGCACCCCGGTGCTGACCGCAGCGCGCCAGCTTGGGGTCGATCTCGACTCCGTCTGTGGCGGCCGTGGTATCTGCTCGAAATGCCAGATTACGCCCTCCTATGGCGAGTTTCCCAAGCACGGTCTCACGGTAGCCGACGATGCACTTTCCGAATGGAACGCCGTCGAGCAGCGATATGAGGACAAGCGCGGTCTCAAACAAGGCCGTCGCCTGGGCTGTCAGGCCACGATCCAAAATGACGTTGTGATCGACGTGCCGCCCGAATCCCAGGTCCACAAGCAGGTCGTGCGCAAACGTGCCGAGGCCCGCGACATTGTCATGAACCCATCCGTTCGCCTGCATTATGTCGAGGTGCAGGAACCCGACATGCACGACCCGTCAGGCGACCTTGAACGACTGGTTGCCGCGCTGGAGGATCAATGGGAAATCAAGGATGTATGCCCCGATCTGCACATCCTTCACGAACTGCAATCCGCCCTGCGCAAGGGCAAATGGGCCGTTACCGCCGCGATTCACATGGGCGAGGCCGGCGAACGTCCCCGCATCATGCATCTCTGGCCCGGCTATTATGACGGCTCGATCTATGGCCTTGCCGTCGATCTCGGCTCTACCACAATCGCCGCTCACCTCTGCGATCTGCAAACCGGTGAAGTGGTCGCCTCCTCCGGATTGATGAACCCGCAGATTCGTTTTGGCGAAGACCTGATGAGCCGGGTCTCCTATTCGATGATGAACCCCGGCGGCGCCGATGAAATGACCAACGCCGTGCGTGAGGGTATGAACGCGCTCTTTACCCAGATCGCCGCCGAGGCCGAGATCGACAAAGCGCTAATCATGGACGCGGTCTTCGTGATGAACCCGGTCATGCACCATCTGTTCCTCGGTATCGATCCCTACGAGCTGGGCCAGGCCCCTTTTGCGCTGGCCACCTCCGACGCCCTGCACCTGCGCGCGGCGGACCTCGACTTAAACCTGCACCCGGCGGCGCGGACCTATATCCTGCCCTGTATCGCTGGGCATGTCGGCGCGGACGCTGCCGCCGTGGCGCTGTCCGAGGCCCCAGAAAAGTCCGAAGATCTGGTGTTGATCGTAGATGTCGGTACCAACGCCGAAATCCAGTTGGGCAACAAGACCAAGGTGCTGGCCTGCTCGTCGCCCACCGGACCGGCCTTTGAGGGCGCGCAAATCAGTTCGGGCCAGCGTGCCGCGCCCGGTGCCATTGAACGCGTCGAAATCGACCCCGTCACAAAAGAACCCCGTTTCCGTATCATCGGTAGCGAATTGTGGTCGGACGAGGACGGGTTCGATATTGCCGTTGCCAATACCGGCATCACCGGAATCTGCGGCTCTGGCATCATCGAGGCCATCGCCGAGATGCGCCTTGCGGGCCTTGTCGACGCCTCTGGCCTCATCGGAAACGCTGATCAAACCGGTAGTGCACGCTGCATCCCTGATGGCCGCACCCAAGCCTATGTCCTGTGGCAGGGCACCGAAGACAACCCCGCAATCACCGTCACCAACCCCGACATCCGCGCCATCCAGATGGCCAAGGCCGCGCTCTATTCCGGTGCGCGCCTCCTGATGGACAAGCTCGAGATCGACACGGTGGACCGGATCGTGCTGGCGGGCGCGTTTGGAGCGCATATTTCGCCTAAACACGCCATGGTTCTGGGTATGATCCCCGACTGTCCGCTCGACAAAGTCACCTCTGCTGGCAACGCTGCCGGCACCGGAGCTCGTATCGCATTGTTGAACTCCGAGGCGCGCAGCGAGATCGAACAGACCGTCCGCGACATCGTCAAGATCGAGACCGCGGTCGAACCTCGCTTCCAAGAGCATTTCGTCAACGCCTCGGCGCTGCCAAACTCCGCTGAACCCTTCCCGATCCTCAACGCCGTTGTTGATCTGCCGGATGTTAGCTTCAACACCGGCGGCAACGATGACGGCGATGGTGGTGGACGGCGCCGGCGTCGTCGCCGCGGCTGATCGTGGCGCGCAAACGCAAGATAGCGGACCAGCTTCCGATCCTGCTCGCGTGCTACGTCGCCGCTGGGCTGGCAAGCTTCGCCTTTGACCCCGCAACCGCCCGGCGATTCAGCGGTTATGGATTAGACCTGCCACCAATCTCGATGCTGGCGCTGTGCCTTCTCATCGGCGCTCCCTCGCTCTGGTACCTGCAAAGAGCGGGGTTTGTTGCCCCTTTGCGCAAGAAGCCCCGCGCGACCCCGACTTTGATGCTGTCACTGGTGTTTGCCGCTGTCGCAATCACCGTCGACACCCTGCACCCCTTCCCAGCCGACATAAATGCACGCTTTCCCCAAAGCCTGCTGTTCTATCCCGCCATCATGCTGGTTGCGGAAACCGCGTTTCACCTTTTACCCGCCGCCCTGGTCTTTGCGTTAACCCGCAATCCCGTGCCGACCATTCTGCTCGCGGCCCTATCCGAACCCGCCTTTCAGATGGCCGCCGGATGGACCGGATCGGCGGACTGGACCCAAATCGTTACCGCCATCAACATCTTCGGCATTTCCCTGGTTCAGCTCTACCTTCTGCGCCGCCACGGCTTTGCCTTGATGCTGGGGTTTCGGCTGGCCTATTACCTCTGGTGGCATATCCTTTGGGGTGAGGCGCGGTTGCTTTTGCTGTTCTGAGCCGCGTAGGCTGCGCATTCACTGTGCATCACCAGCAAAAGGCCCTGATCATGGATATCCACCGCGCCGGCTCCCGCCCTTCTACCTTACCCAACCCGGACTATTTCACCGGTACTGTCCGTTTCGATCCTATCATCTCGGCCCCCGACCCGGCCCGGCTTCACGCCCTTTCGGTCACGTTCGAGCCGGGCGCCCGCACCGCCTGGCACACCCATCCCTATGGCCAGACCCTGATCGTTACCTCCGGCAAGGGCCGCTGCGGCACACGCGGCGGTGCTGTGCGCGAAATCTTCCCCGGCGATGTGATCTGGTTCGCTCCAGGGGAAGAACATTGGCACGGAGCTTCACCCGATTGCGCCATGACCCATATCGCGGCCCAGGAACAGAAAGACGGCTCCGCAGCGGACTGGCTGGAAAAGGTCACCGATGCCGATTACCGCGACATCGGCTGAGGTATGGAAACCCCCCGTTGATTTTGCGCCGCTCCGCTCTACCCTGAGCACAAGGAGGCGGCCCCATGACCACAGCCATTACACCACAAAAGAAGATCATCATCTGTATTGACGGAACCGGGAACGAAATCGGCGACCGCGAAACAAATGTCCTTAAGCTCTACAAGACGCTGGACAAGAACGATCCTGATCAGATGACCCATTACATCATGGGCATCGGCACCTATTACGGGCCGCAATGGTTTGGTCAGTTACGCAAGATGATGCGCGGGTTTCTTGGACAGACCTTTGGTTATGGCTTGGAAGACGATGTGCTGTCCGCTTATCGCGTGATTTGCGAAAACTATGTTTCCGGCGACACACGCTATCGCAACCGCACGGATCGCAAGGCCAAGCGCGAGGCATTTGAGAACGATCAGATCTACATCACCGGCTTTTCGCGCGGCGCCTATGCTGCCCGCATGCTGGCCGGGTTCATCCATAACTTCGGCTTCGTCGACCGGTCGAAACTGCATCTTGTCGCCCCGGTCTTTCGGGCCTATCGCCAAGTGAGCGATTCCAGGAAAAATGCCAAAGACGACCTCGTTTTTCAGTCCCTGCGGGAATATGAACGCGCCCTGCGACCAAAATCGGCCCCGATCCGGGCGCTTTTGCTTTTTGATACCGTCAGTTCACTCATCCGTTTCCGCCGCCCCGTCCGTAACCTTCTTTCCACCGGCAGCATCGTCGAGTTCGGCACCCATCCCAGCGTCAATTCCAACGTCTCGGTGCGCATCGTGATCCAGGCCCTGGCCAAGCATGAACGCCGCACGATGTTCCGCGCCATGCGCTGGAGACCCGAAATGGATCAAGCTGAATTTGGTGAAGAGCCCGGCCCGCTCGAAGGCAAACCCTTCTACCACGGAAACAACTTCCGCGACGCCAGCACCAAACGGGCGCAATACGTGGTGCAGCGCTGGTTCCCCGGCTATCACTCGGATATCGGCGGTTCTCCCAGGGAAGACGAAAGCGGCATTGGCAAGCTCACCCTGCTTTGGATGCTTGACCGCCTGAAAGAGGTCGAGGCCGAAGCCGATGCCGAGGACAACACCCATCGCGACACGCCCCTGCCCGACATGCCCCTTGGCTTGCGTCTCAAGGGAGAAGGCAAATCGAACGGCGCGCGCGCGCGCTATCTCGAAGGCAAGGTCGAGGGCGCCAAGACCCCGGGCGGCCTGCCCTATATTGGCCCCAACCCCAACGGGCCGCTGCACAATTCCTTCTCGCACAGCATTGCCGCACGGCTCTGGGCGATCCTTGAATTCGTGCCCAAATCCCTGACCCGGCGCGAGGACGGGCCACCGGCCCTGATCCGCCGTGGCTGGCTCGGCTTCTGGTATTTCCCATTGTTCGAACCGCGTCACATGCCCGATGAGGACGAAAAAGACCCAAGTCTCGATCTGCACTGATCACGAAATGGACCTGCGCCATGCAGGCTGCTAAGTTGCCGCCAAAACAGGCATCACCCCCCAAACGGGGAAGGCAGAGCAGGTATGACACCCGACACACCCCTTATTCGCTTGCGCGCACAGAGCTTCCGCACGGTTGTACTGGCGCTTTTTGCCCTGATTGTCATCACCGCAATACAAATCGGCGCGCCGCATTGGCTCGGACAGGAGCCCGGCGCCATCGACTACAAGATATTCCACTATGTGGGCGAACTCTCCAGCGCGGGCCAACCCGCCCTGCCCTATGACGCGCCCGCCTTCGAGGCCTGGCAGAAGACAAAACCGGGTGGTGATATCTTCATGCCCTGGACCTACCCGCCGCAGTTCGGGCTATTCACCCAGGTCCTGTCGCGGGTCCCCGTCGGCATCGGCTATGCGCTTTTCACCGGTCTCACGCTTGCAATGCTGATCTGGACGCTCACACGCCTTGCCCCGGGGCATGCCATCCCGGCAGTGATGCTCACTCTGCCTGCCATTTTGATGAACATCCGCGCCGGGCAGAACGGCTTTCTCACCGCACTGCTCTTTGCCCTGACTTTCCTTCTGGTCCTGCGCAACCGCCCAGCGAGCGCCGGGGTGCCGCTTGGCTTGCTCGCATTCAAACCCCATCTCGGCCTCGGCATCGGGCTGGTCGCCCTTTTCCGCGGCGGCTGGCGGATGGTGTTTACCGCCGTATTTGTCCTCGTCGGTTCATTGACCCTCGCGACGTGGGTCTATGGTGTAGAGATATGGCAGGCCTTCCTGACCTCCGTGCACGACTCTGGCAATTTCCTGCGCCACGGTGCCTACCCGATGGAGCGGATGACCTCGCTCTACGCCCTGCTGCGCTCACTGGGCGCCCCTGGGGGCTTTGCCCTGGCAGCCCAGGCGCTCTTGGCCGCAACACTCCTCGGCACGATCATCATCGCCCTGATCAAACGCTGGCAGATGCCACACCTGCTGGCGCTCTCGATCTTTGCCGGGCTGGGGATCAGCCCCTATGGCTACGATTACGACCTCGTTGCTCTCGCCCCGGGCCTTGCGCTGGCGTTGCCCACCCTGTCGGCTCACACCACCGGCGCGGCGCGGCCCATCTTGATCGCCGCCTTACTTCTCGCCACCGGCTGGGGGCTCTTGACGGTCCTCCTTTCCGGACCCCTCGCCCTCTCGCAGCCGCCCGCCCTCGGTGCCCTGGGTTACCTCGTCACCCTTGCCCTCAGCCTCCGCGCGCTCTTCCTGGCCGAGGGCCACGGCACCGCTTGACCCCATCTGCCCCGCAGGCTATCTCACGCCTCGAGCGCGGGTATGGTGAAAAGGTATCACGGCAGCTTCCCAAGCTTTAGTTACGGGTTCGATTCCCGTTACCCGCTCCAATTTTATCCTTTTTTCAATAACTTAAAACTTATCACCACTGCTCTCCCAGTGCGCGACGTGGGTAAAATCAGGAGCATTTTGCAGCCTTCGGGAGAATGAGACCCGCAGTTTCCCCGAAGGCATCACGCCAGGGCCACCACATAGCCAACATAGAATGCTGCTGTGGACACGTGAGGCGGATTGACCAAGACTCACCCTTAAGGTAGTGGTTCCGCCATGAAACTGATCATGCACATATCGAGGAAATGGCGACGGCACTAAACAGTGGCGACGCTTTTGCATGTCGCCCGCAATACGCGGGTGTAGTTCAACGGTAGAACATCAGCTTCCAACCCTGAAGATGTGGGTTCAATTCCTACCACCCGTGCCAATTGCAGCGTAGCTCCGCGGCAGAGCGCGGCGCTCATAACACCTTGGTTGCTGGTTCGACCCCAGGCGCTGCAACCACCCTTACCGCGCCACGACAATATCCGCCCGCAATCCACCGAGCTTCTTGCTTTTGCCAAGACGCAGCACCCCGCCATGGGCGCGCGCCACGTCGACCGCGATCGCCAGTCCCAGTCCAACCCCGGACCCGCTGTTCTGGTTGCGGGCCGAATCCAGTCTTGAAAAAGGCCGCATCGCCTCTTCGCGACGATCTGCCGGGATACCCGGCCCGTCATCCTCGACCCGAATGCGCAAGCTCTTCTCGGTCAGTTCCACCGACACCTCAGCCTGCTTGCCGTAACGCACCGCGTTGGAAATCAGGTTTTCCACCGCCCGGCGCATCGCCACCGGTCGCAAACCAACTTCGCCCGATCCAACAGACGGCAGCATCACCACCGCATCGCCCGCCCGTTGGCAATCTTCGACAAGCTGATTCACCAACGCAATCGGGTCAACCGGTTCGGCCTCGCCCTCCGAGGCATCGCGGACAAAGGACAGGAACTCATCCAGCAACCGCTGCATCTCTTCCACGTCGCGCTTGAGCGGCGCACGATCCTCCTCATCGAGCAGCGACAGGCCCAGCTTCATCCGCGTCAACGGCGTGCGCAAATCGTGGCTCACGCCCGACAGCATCAGCGTACGCTGCTCGATCTGCCGCTCGATCCGGGCGCGCATGTCCAGAAACGCATTGCCTGCCGCCCGCACCTCTATCGCGCCGGTGGGCCGGAACGGCACGTTGCGCCCGCGCCCGAAGGCCTCGGCCGCCCGCGACAACCGCTTGATCGGCCGCAGCTGATTGCGCAGGTAGATGAAGGCGATCACAGTCAGCAGGATGCCGAAAAAGATCATGTTGGCAAAGAGCTGGTGCGGATTGCGCGCCGACACCCTGAGGCGGTCGAATTCCAGCATCACCGGCCCGGCGGTTTCTGTCTGCACATAGAAGCGCACCACGTGATCGTCCGGCAAGTCCACCGCAAGCAACCCCGGCACCAACCGGTTGAACTCCTCCAGCATGATCAGCCCGGAGAAGTCATACCACCGGCGATGGTTGCCGTCCGGCACCTGCGCCGCCACCAGAGGCGTCACAGCAATTTCCAACTGCTCGGATAGACCAGCGCTCCCCTGCATCACCTCGGAACCGCTTTCCAGCGTATTCATCACCAGCCGGATCTCGCGGCTGGCGGTGTTCGCCATCTGCTGAGTCACCCCTTCGAAATGGCGCTGAACGAACACGATCGACACCACCAGTTGCAACAGCACCACAGGCAGGATCAGAATCAGTGCCGCCCGCCCATAGAGCGAGCGCGGCATATAGCGTTTGAGCCATCCGAAAAACATGCCTATTCCTAGGCCCAATCCAATCAGGAAGAAAGAGCGCGCATGTCCTCCCCCCTGCCTCCCGACGATTTCAACCCGCCGACTGGTGCGGCAATGGTGCTTGAGCCCGGCCTGCGCCGGGTGCTCTGCCCCAACCCGTCGCCGATGACTTATCGCGGCACCAACACCTATATCCTGGGCGACCACGGGCTTGCGGTGATTGACCCCGGCCCGGAAAACGCGTCGCACCTGCAGGCGATTCTCGACGCGGTACAACCGGGGCAGGAGATCACCCATATCTTTGTCACCCATTCCCATGTCGACCATTCCCCTCTGACGCGCGCTCTGTCCAAGGCCAGCGGAGCCCCGGTCCTCGCCCTGGGCGACTGGCAGGCCGGTCGCTCCGAGGTCATGCAACAACTGGCGGCTGGCGGGTTGGCTGGTGGCGGCGAAGGGGTTGATGCCGCCTTTCACCCCGACATCACACTCACCGATGGAGAAACCGTTGACGGGGACGGCTGGTCGCTGCGCGCCATTCACACGCCCGGCCACTACGGCAACCACCTCAGCTTCGAATGGGACAACGCACTGTTTTGCGGCGATCACGTTATGGGCTGGGCCAGTTCGCTGGTCTCGCCTCCGGATGGGGACCTGACCGATTTCATGGCCTCCTGCGCCCGGCTGCAACGCCGAAAATGGCGCGTCTTCCATTCCGGCCATGGTGCCCCTATTGCCGACCCGGCCGGGCGGCTCGACTGGTTGATTTCGCACCGCAATGCCCGCGAGGCCGAGATTCTCACCCGCCTGTCCGACGGCCCGGCCACGGCCTATGCGCTTGCCACAAGCATCTATACCGATGTGCCCGCAGCCCTGATCGGTGCCGCCACCCGCAATGTCTTCGCTCATCTCGTTGATTTAACGTTGAAAAGGCGCGTTTCTTCGTCCCCCCGCCTGTCTGCCGATGCCGAATTCCGCCTGATCTGAACCGGGCACAAAAAACCCTTCCCAATGGGTGAAAATCTTCTGGACGGCGCGAGATGCGGTTGCTATATGACGCCGCACAGTTCCGGCGTAGCTCAGCGGTAGAGCAGTTGACTGTTAATCAATTGGTCGTAGGTTCGATCCCTACCGCCGGAGCCATAAAAAGCCCTTCAAGGTGAGAACCTTGGAGGGCTTTTTTGCGCTTTCACGACGTGGACTCACCCCGGTCCTGACGCCAACAGAAGCCGGATCAATAGAACGCCCGCGCGGGAGACGCCGGCACGGTTTCAGAGGCCCTGCGTGCGACCAAAGAGCCCACTCACCATTATCGCGAGAAAAGAAGCTGACTTTGTTTCCGCTAACTTGATTTTTGTTAAGTTTGCTCCTCTTCCACGGGTCTACCTCTCCCCCCAGGAGAAGAATCCATGGGCCAAACACCACTTTCGCGCCGTGATCTGTTCAGCAGGTTCGGCGGTGGTGGATCAAAAATTCGGCCGCCCTTCTCGCATCCCGAAGAGTTGTTCCTCGATGCCTGCACGGCGTGCAGCAAGTGCATCGCCGCCTGCCCCCAGAAAATCCTGGTGCAAGGGCGGGGAGGCTACCCGGAAGTGAACTTCGCCAAGGCGCAATGCACCTTCTGCGGTGCCTGCGCCGAGGCCTGCGAAGCATCGGCATTCGCAGAAACCCGCGCGCCCGAAGATGCCTGGCCGGTCCGGGCCGCCGTTGCGGACACTTGCCTCGAATACCACGCCGTGTCCTGCCGCGCCTGCGAAAGCTGGTGTGACGAGGACGCTATTCGCTTCCGTCCAGCCCTAGGCGGGCGCAGCGATATCTTCATCGACACCGCCCGTTGCACTGGCTGTGGCGCCTGCGCCACGCGTTGCCCGCAAGGGGCGCTCAGTATCACCCAACCCGGGCAAATCGCCCCGGCAGACCGAAAGGAATGCGCATGACGATCTGCAGTCTTGTCATCTACTCGAAACCGGAAAAGGCGGCCGCAGTGGAAACTGAAGTGGCCGCGCTGGAAGCGGTCGAGGTCCATGCCAGCGACCCGAAAGGCAAGCTGGTGGTCACCGTCGATCATCCGGAACGCGCTTTTTGCAGCGACACAATCATGGGGTTCCACTCGATCGACGGCGTGATCAACACCGCGCTGGTCTACGAATACACCGAATAGAACGAAACGTACGAAAAACAGCTGAGCAATAACAAAGAAACCAACAAATCCAATTTTGAAGGTCAAGGAGAAGCAACCATGTCACTTAATCGCCGTGACTTCATCAAGGCAAATGCGGTCGCCGCCGCCGCGGCAACCGCCGGTGTAACCCTCCCTTCGGGGGCCGCCGTGGCGCAGGACGCCGATGACGGGATCAGATGGGACAAGACAGCCTGCCGCTTCTGCGGCACCGGCTGCAGCGTGCTGGTCGGCGTCAAGGACGGCAAGGTTGTCGCCACCCAGGGTGACCCGGACGCCCCCGTGAACCGGGGCCTGAACTGCATCAAGGGTTATTTCCTGACCAAGATCATGTATGGCAAGGACCGCCTGACCACACCGCTTCTGCGCAAGACGGACGGCAAGTTCGACAAGAACGGCGACTTCACCGAGGTCAGCTGGGAAGAAGCTTTCCAGACCATGGCCGACAAATGGGTCGCCGCCCGCAAGGCCAAAGGGCCCAAGGGTGTTGGCATGTTCGGTTCCGGCCAATGGACGGTGTGGGAAGGCTATGCCGCCTCGAAACTCCTTAAGGCCGGGTTCCGCTCGAACTCGCTTGAACCCAACGCGCGTCACTGCATGGCCTCGGCCGTGGGTGCCTTCATGCGCGCCTTCGGTATCGACGAACCGATGGGATGCTATGACGACCTTGAGCATGCCGATGCGTTTGTGCTCTGGGGCGCCAACATGGCCGAGATGCACCCAATCCTGTGGTCGCGTCTGACCAACACGCGTTTGACGAAACCGGGCTGCGAAGTGCATGTCCTGTCGACATTCGAGCATCGCTGCTACGAACTGTCCGACAACTCCATGACCTTCACGCCGCAAACCGACTTGGCGATCACCAACTACATCGCCAACTACATCATCCAGAACAAGGCGTATAACGAGGAGTTCGTCAAGAACCACACCAACTTCAAACGCGCCACCACGGATATCGGTTACGGGTTGCGCGACTCGCACCCGCTGCAGAAGGCAGCCGCGAACCCCAACAAGGGCGCGATGAGCGATATGACCTTCGAGGAGTTTGCCGAAGCGGTGTCGCCCTACACGCTGGAATACACAGCCGAACTGTCGGGCGTGCCGGCCGACCAGCTTGAAAAGCTGGCCCAAGTCTATGCCGACCCAAATAAAAAGGTCGTCTCGTACTGGACCATGGGCTTCAACCAGCACACCCGCGGTGTCTGGGTCAACGGCAACGTCTACAATATCCACCTGCTGACGGGCAAAATCTCGGAACCCGGCAATGGCCCGTTCTCGCTCACAGGTCAACCTTCGGCCTGCGGTACCGCACGCGAAGTGGGCACCTTCACCCACCGCCTGCCTGCAGACCTGGTGGTCGCCAAAGACGCGCACCGCGCTTATGCCGAGAAGATCTGGAAACTGCCTGCCGGCACGATCCTGGGTCCGAAATCGGATGAGGGCCCGACGCTCATCCACGCGGTTGCCATGCACCGGGCGCTCAAGGACAGCGTGATGAACTGCTTCTGGGTGATGTGTAATAACAACATGCAGGCCGCAGCCAACATGAACGAGGAAAGCCTGCCCGGCTGGCGCAACCCCGACAACTTCGTCACCGTGTCGGACCCCTACCCGACCGTTTCGGCCATGGCGGCCGACCTGATCCTGCCCACCGCCATGTGGGCCGAGAAGGAAGGTGCCTATGGCAACGCCGAACGCCGGACCCAGTTCTGGCGCGAACAGGTTGCCGCACCGGGCGAGTCCAAATCGGACATGTGGCAGATCATGGAGTTCTCGAAATACGTCAAGGTCGACGACGTCTGGCCCGCCGAGCTGGTGGCCCAATCTGAATACGCCGGCAAGACGCTTTACGATGTGCTCTATGCCAATGGCGAGATCGACAAGTTCCCGTTCGACGGCAAGATCATGGACGATCGTGGCAACGAATACGACAACCACGAGAGTGCGGATTTCGGCTTCTACGTCCAGAAGGGCATGTTCGAAGAGTACCGCCAGTTCAACTCGATCGAAGGCATTCCGAAGAAAGGTCACGAAATGGCCGAGTTCGATGCCTATCACAAGGCCCGCGGCCTGCGCTGGCCAGTGATCGACGGCAAGGAAACGCTGTGGCGCTTCCGCGGCGGCTATGACCCGCATGTCGAAGGCGACGAGAACACCGTCAACTTCTACGGCAAGCCGGACGGCCGGGCGAACATCATCTTCGCACCGTTCGAACCGGCAGCAGAAGCCCCGGATGACGAGTTCGACCTCTGGCTCTGCACCGGTCGTGTGCTGGAACACTGGCACTCGGGGTCGATGACCCGCCGCGTGCCCGAGCTCTATCGCGCCGTGCCGGACGCCGTGCTCTACATGCACAAGGACGACGCCCGCAAACGCAAGCTGCGGGACGGCTCCAAGGTCAAGATCTCGACCCGTCGCGGCGAGATCGTCACCCGGGTCGAAACCCGCGGCCGGAACCGGCCGCCCAAGGGCCTCGTGTTCGTGCCATGGTTCGACGCCAGCCGTCTGGTCAACAAGCTGACGCTTGATGCCACCGACCCGCTGTCGAAAGAGACCGACTACAAGAAGTGCGCCTGCAAGGTCGAAAAGGCCTGATCCACGCATCTCTTGAAAACGCGCCCCGCCCGCAATCCTCCCTGCGGGCGGGGGGCACCCCCGAGGCCCACTCCCGGACCCCGAGACAAGACTGATCGGACCACTGGAATACGGCAATGACTGCCACGAGCCAAAACAACAAGAACCCTTGGGCCAACCCGGTGACACGCCGCCGGGCATTGGCTGACATGGGCAAAACCGCCTGCACCGTGGGCCTGTTCGGCTTTGGTGTGGGGCTCTATGCAGACAGGGCCCGCGCCCTGCCCGAGAACGCGATCCGCCCGCCCGGCGCGCTGGCCGAGGATGAATTCCTGGCTGCCTGCACCCGCTGTGGCATCTGCGTGCGCGACTGCCCCTATGATATTCTCAAACTGTCCGAACTGGGCAGCGACGTTGCCACCGGCACCCCCTATTTCACGGCCCGCACCGGGCCCTGTGAAATGTGCGAGGATGTACCTTGCGTCCCCAACTGCCCCACCGGCGCACTCGACCCTGGCATGACCGACATCACCGAAAGCCGCATGGGCCTTGCCGTGGTCGTCGACCAGGAGGCCTGCATCGCATTCCAGGGCCTGCGCTGCGAGGTCTGCTTCAACATCTGTCCGGTACGCGGCGACGCGATTTCACTGGACTACCAAGCCAACGTCCGCTCGGGCAAACACGCGCTGTTTATCCCTGTGGTACATTCAGATGCCTGCACCGGCTGTGGTCTGTGCGAAAAAGCCTGCATCCTCGAAGAGGCCGCGATCAAGGTGCTGCCTATGCGCATCGCCAAGGGTCAGCTTGGAGAACACTACCGGCTGGGATGGGAAAAACAGCAAGAGGCCGGTGGTTCCCTCGTCACGCCGGACACCGAACACCGCTATAACCTGCCCGAAGGGGTGCAATACGACCATGGCGGCCGTGGCCTGGTCTTCGACAACCCCGAGGCCGCAGGCGCGATCACCTCGCCGGATGCGGCGATGGACGGCACTCCGTTCTCCTCGAACCCGCTCGATACACTTAACCGTGGACTGGAGGAGGCAAAATGACCGTCACGCCCCTCAGGAACCTCGGCAAAGACGCCATCGAGGAAAAGGGCTGGTTCAAGGCCCACAAGTTCCTGATCCTGCGCCGTTCGACCCAGATCGGAACGCTGGCCCTGTTCCTGCTTGGCCCGTGGGCCGGGCTCTACATCCTCAAGGGCAATCTGGCCTCCAGCCTGGTGTTCGATTTCATACCGCTGACCGAGCCGCTCCTGTTCATCCAGATGCTGGCGGCGGGCTTTACCGGCCTCTCATCGGCGGTGATCATCGGCGCGGCTATCGTTGCCGTGTTCTATTTCCTCGTCGGTGGACGGGTCTATTGTTCCTGGGTCTGCCCGGTCAATATCGTCACTGATGCGGCCCTCTGGGGCCGGCGCAAGCTCGACCTAAAGGGCAGTTCGAAACTGAAGCTCTCCACTCGTTACTGGATGCTGGCGCTGACCGTGGCGCTTGCGGCTGTCACCGGCACATTGGCTTATGAACTGATCAACCCGGTCTCGATCATCTTTCGCGGCTTGGTCTTCGGTATGGGGCTGGGCTGGGTCGTCCTTATCGGCATCTTCGCCTTCGACCTGCTGGTCGCCAAGCGCGGCTGGTGCGGCCACCTCTGCCCGATGGGCGCCTTCTACTCGCTCCTGGGCGCACGAAGCCTGATCCGGGTGCGCGCAGATGGCCGCGACAAATGCGACGACTGCATGGAATGCTACGAGGTCTGCCCCGAATTGCAGGTCATCCCGCCCGCGGTCAAAAGCGCCCCCGACGGAATTCCCGTCATCCTGTCTGGCGCCTGCACCAATTGCGGCCGCTGCATCGATATATGCCCGCATGACGTCTACGCCTTTGGCCTGCGTAATCGGGCCTTCACAGCCCCTCACCCACTCGACGCTCACAATACCAATACCAGCGCCGAGACCCCGCAATCCGAACCGACCGAAACTGAAGAGACTAAAGTTGCTTGATATCTAATCCTTGGAGGAAGCGATGAAACCCATGAAAAAGATCACCCTGACGGCAGTTGCACTTGGGCTAATGTTGACCGCGCCCATGGCCACGGCCGAAGTCAAGTCGCTGCGCGGCGACAGCGAACTGTCGGCAGATGCCCAGCAGTTCGACCGCAAGGACGAAGTCTATGCCACCGGCGGCTTCAAACGCGCGTGGAAACTGCAGCCCCCGGCCGTTCCGCACAAGACCGACAATGACCGGATCGTACTGCAGGAAAACACCTGCCTGAACTGCCACTCGACCGAAACCTTTGAAAAGGAAAAGGCCCCCAAACTGGGTGACAGCCACTATCTGGACATGGAAGGCAACGTCATGCAGGAAATGAGCATGCGTCGCTACTTCTGCAACCAGTGCCATGTGCCGCAGGTTGACGCCGAACCGCTGGTTGAGAACCTTTTCGAAGGCGACAACTGATCGGTACAACTACCGGCAGGAGGCGGGCCGTCGGCCCGCATTCCTGAATTGAAAATCGCAGGGCGGTGTGACATCCGCCTTGCCCGAAAAAGACGTGTAACGGACCGAAGGAAACGACAATGAGCGCAGACACAGGCAAGACCCGCCGCCGGGCCATATTCGGCATACCGCTCCTTTTCATCGTGGGCGGCATCTGTGGTGTGCTGTTCTGGGGCGGCTTCAACTGGGCGGTCGAGGCCACCAACACCGAAACCTTCTGTATCTCGTGCCACGAGATGGAAGCCAACGTGTACGAGGAATATACCGAGACGATCCACTACTATAACCGCTCGGGCGTGCGCGCGGTCTGCTCTGATTGTCACGTACCCAAAGACTGGACCCACAAGATGATCCGCAAGGTCCAAGCCACCCGCGAGCTTTATCACAAGGCCATGGGCAGCATCGACACCCCCGAGAAGTTCGAGGAAAAACGCATCCACCTGGCGTCGAATGTCTGGCGTGCGATGAAAAAAACCGACTCGCGGGAATGCCGCAACTGCCATGATGAGTTCTCGATGGATTTTGGCGCCCAGCAATCGCGCAGCGCCGATCGCCACGAAGAAGCGTTTGACGAAGGCAAGACCTGTATCGACTGCCACCAGGGCATCGCTCACCGCCTACCCGCAGGCGCCAAAGAAGCCTACGAGGCCATCGCGGCGGAAATTGAAGGCCAGCAGTAACGCGTCATGCGTGCGGCTCCGGCCCTCTCAGCGCGGCGCATGTGTCAGCCCAAACCCTGGCACCTGCGCCGCGTCTGCGTTTTAGGGTGTTTTAAGTCGCGGAACCGTACAGATAGCTGCCGGGTTGATCGGACACTACCCGACGGCCAACGATCACCGATTTCGCCATGGCCCCACCCCCAAGGACCGCTTTGAGCCCCAACCAGACCATCGCGTCGGTTGCAGAAATCGCCTCCATGAGAAAAAAACGGCCGTTGGCGACTATTGCTCGAATGTTGGCAGAAGTAAATAAATGTGGGCTTGTGCGAGCATGACGAGGCTGTCTTACAGATTACATATCACCTTCAGTGGCTGAGCAGCCAGATCTTGTGCCCCAGCGATTTTCATCAACTCTCGTGGACAACAAGGTTCGACCGTGGTCGAGGACGAAGAAATAGCCAGTCTGGCTTATTGACGTTCATATCGTAGGTACGACGTAGTCTGGCACGATGCCGGTTTGTTGTATGTAAGGAGCAACTTTGCGACCGGAAAACAACCCGTGATCGGTTACCAGGGCGGTGCGGAAACCGTAAGCGGCGCCTCCCAGTATGTCAGTGTGCAACGTATCCCCGACCATTAGAACCCGCGAAAGGTCGACGTCGGGCAGGTTGGACAATGCCAGGTCATACACGTTGCCATATGGCTTGCCGAAGAAATGCGGACGGATGTTAAGCTGTCTGTTCAATTCATAGGCGAAAAACCCTGGCTCCAAGGTTAACCCCTGTTCTCGTGGTGCAACGATATCTGGATTTCCCACCAGAACCGGACGCGGGTTTTCTTTGAGACTGTCGAGCAAATGGGACTGTTGATCATCAGTCCATTCTGCGGTTGAAAGCAGCAAAAACCCGGAAGCTGCGTCGTACACCGAGCGCTCAATCCCGAGTTTTTGACAGCGCACACCAAGGGTTTCAAGCTGTGAGCCCGCAGCCGCCATCGCCCCCCAGAAGCCGGTTTGATACCGAATCTTAAGCGCTTTGTTAAGCGCTTCGCGGCTCGACACGATGTCGGTCAGGCTGAATTCAAAGCCAAGGTCGAAGAACTTCTGAAGCGATTGTTCGGCAGGAAATGTCGCGCCGTTGGTCAGCACGAGCACGCGTTTTCCCAAGTCCTGCAACAACTTCACACGCTCAGGGGCGCCAGCAATCGCGGAGTTACCAATGTTGAGGACGCCAAACGCATCCAGCAGGAAGGCGTCGAACCTGTCCGCCAGATCTCCAAGATTGGCCGCCTGTTCCGACGTCGAAGACATTTCGGTCTTGGGCAGAAGCGGGCGTATGGCCTCATATTGTCGGACCGCCCAGTTTGCATCCCGGGTCGCCATCTCAGATAATGGCTCCGCGCACCTTGGCCGAAATGAACTCTGAGAGGAACACGGTACCGAGGATGACCAGCAGGATCATCGAAACCTGCGTCCAGGCCAGAACATTGATCGAGGCATTCAGCTGCACACCGATCCCGCCAGCGCCGACGATGCCAAGAATGGTCGAACCACGTACGTTGATGTCCCAGCGGAACACACCAACACCGGCGATCGTGGGCAGAATCTGGGGCACGATACCGTAAATCATCTGCTGCGCTCGCGATCCCCCTGTCGCCTCGATCGCTTCAACCTGGGTTTGGTCGATCTCCTCGATGGCCTCGTAAATCAGCTTGGAGCAGCCGCCGATCGAGCGGAACCCGATGGCGATTGTTCCCGCCAGCACACCGGGGCCGACAATGACCACAAGCAATAGCGCCCAAATCAACGAGTTGACCGACCGTGTGCCGACGATGATGAAGAGCATGACCGCGCGCACGGATTTGTGTGGTGTCGTGTTATGCGCGGCTAGAAAGGCTATGGGCACGGCAAGGATCATCGCGATGGCCGTGCCAATCGTAGCAATGTTAAGCGTATCCCAGACCGGTTTCCATAGTTTAGCAAGATAGTCCCAATCAGGCGGGAACATTCGAGCGCCGATATCGGTCATCTGCCTTGGTGCGTCCCAAACAAACATCCAGATGGTCTTTTCCGATATCAAGTTCCAGGCATAGGCCGCAATGCAAATACCAATCAGCCAAGCCGCCCAAATTAGCCATTGCTTCAACGGGGTGCGCCGACGCCAGACCGGCCCGTCATTTGTCTCGATCAATGGCATTACTGTACCCACTTTCTTAGGTAACCAGAGGAGTATTCCAGCGAAATGACAATCGCGATGATGGCGAACAGGACTGTCGCCGTGGTGGCATATTCATAACGTTGCACCGAGGTCAGAAGGTGAGCGCCGATTCCTCCGGCACCGACGATGCCGACAACTGCGCTTTCGCGGAAATTGATGTCCAGCCGGTAAAGCGACAGGCCGATCATCCGTGGCATAACCTGCGGCTGAATCGCATAGTTGATCCATTGCAGCCAGCTCGCTCCGGTGGCCCTGACCGCCTCGGCCTGGGATTTGCTCATGTTCTCGATGTCTTCGGCCAGAAGCTTGGCGAAAAACCCGATCGTGCCGATGGACAGCGCCACGAACCCGGCAAATGGGCCGAAGCCAAAGAATTTCACCGCGAAAATTGCCAGGATGACCTCTGGGAAGGTTCTTGAAACCGCGATGATGCCACGGCAGAAAAAATAGACCCAACTTGGCGCCAGGTTGCGAGCTGCGCCCAGCCCGATGGGGACCGACAGCAGGATGCCCCCGATAGTCGAGATCACCGCCATCCAGATGCTTTCCATTATGCCATCCAGAATGACGCCGCGTGAATCACTTAGATCGGGCGGGAAAAACTTGCTTAGCATTTCCATGCCGCGCGGAATGCCTTCAACGACGCGGGGCCAGTTCACGTCCATCGACCAAAGGGCGAGGGTGAAATAGGTCACCGTCGCGAGATAGATCAGCCAGCGCAGCAACGAGCTTTTGATGAACGGCGGTTTCTTCCAGTCATCGACGTAGTTAGTCATTGGATCAGTCATGCGGCCTGCCCACCATCGCCGACCTCACTGACATCGCCCTCCACCGCCTCAATGGTGGCTTCCCAATCTTCCTGGCCGTAGATCTGGGTCAGAACATCAGGCGTCAGACCATCCGGCGCCCCATCATAGACGATCTCGCCCAGTTTCAGACCAACTACCCGTTCCGAGTACATCTGCGCCAGGGCCACATCGTGAATGTTGATGATCGCAGCGAGGCCGCGTTCTTCGCAAAGTTCCTTAATCAGCCGCATGATCTGACGCGAGGTTTTCGGATCGAGGCTGGCAGTGGGTTCATCTACCAGCAACAATTCGGGATGCTGGATCAGCGCACGGCAGATGCCGACGCGTTGACGCTGACCGCCCGAGAGCTCATCGGCCCTTTTGTCGGCCATATGCATCAGGCCCACCCGATCAAGCAGGTGATAGGCTTCGCGCACACTGTCCTTTGGGAATTTCCTGCAAAGGCTTTGCCAGAAGTTCACATATCCAAGGCGGCCTGACAGGACGTTCTCCATCACAGTCAGACGTTCGACCAGGGCATATTCCTGAAAGATCATGCCCATTCTGCGCCGGGCCTTACGCAGCTCCGTCATGGATAGTCCGGTGATCTCTCGGTCGCCCAAATGAATCGTACCTTCGGTGGCATCAACCAGCCGATTGACACAACGAATCAGCGTGGATTTCCCCGCACCAGACGGCCCGATCAGGGCGACCAACTGCCCATTCGGTATTTCCAACGTAACGTTGTTCAAAGCTAGATCGCCGGTCTTGTAGCGCTTGGACAGGTTTTGCAGGCGAAGCATTAGTCGTGTTTCCTGAAAGCAATAGAATTAACACTGGGCCCGACATGTCCGACGGGCCCAGCCTGTATTGACGCCGCAAATTACTTGCAGTCGTAGCTCACACCATTGGCGGTATCGATCTGACGGATCACCGCCCAGTCGAACTTGTGGGTGATGCCTACGAAACGATCAGCCTTCTTGAACTCCTTCTTAAAGTTCTCATCCCACTCATAGGTCCAGAATGCCGTCTTAATCTTGGCGGTCAGTTCGGGGTGCAGGTTATGGGCAGTGCCATAGCCGGTGGTCGGGAAGGTCTGCGATTTGTAGATCGTGCGGATCTTACCCTCTTCGATCACCCCACGGCGGATCATCCGCTGAAGAACCGAGTTGGCAACGGCTGCAACCTCGTAGTCGCCGTTGTAGACGCCCAGAATCGAGTTGTCGTGCTTGCCCGAATAAGTCGGGGTGAAATCACGCTCGGCCACCAGATCAAACTCACCTTTCAGGATTGCCGAAGGCGCCTTGAAACCCGAGTTAGAGGTTGGCGAGGTAAAGGCCATGGTCTTGCCCTTGATCTGATCAGGCGATGTCATCGGCGAGTCTGCGGGAACGATGATCTCCATCTCGTAACCGAAGGAGCCGTCATCATAGGCCATCATTCCGAATGGCACGAAGCCGGCGCAGCTGACGGCAATCGGGTTGGAACCGGTGTTAAAGCCGGCTACGTGCAAACGACCTGAGCGCATAGCTTCCAATTGCGCCGCGTTCGACTGAACCGGGAAAAACACAACCTTGCGGCCGGTGACTTCGGCCATATGATCAACGAAACCCTGCCAAATATTGGCATAGACCGCCGGATCTTCGACCGGTGTATAGGTGAAAATGATTGTGGACGGATCGACCCAATCTGCCGGATCGAGCGGCAAATCAGCTGTTTGGTCGAGATTGCGGTCGCAATAGGCATCATCCAATGTGCCCCGGTGGCAATCCTCGTGCGATCCGGCAAACGCCGGAGCCCCGAGAATGAGCATCGAGCAAACCGATGCGATCAGCGCCTTAAAAACGTTCATGGTACACTCCCCTTTTATTCGTATTGGTGAGAATGAGCTTTGCACTTTAAAGGACACAGAGCAACTTTTCTGAAGACCGAACCATTTGGGTGGCTCGCACCATATGGTTCTGGCGCAGCCATTTAGAACTGAATATTTCGTCGTACTTTTTGTGGTGGTCAGTGTCTGCTTGATAGAGGCACTTGCCACCTAGAGAAACAGTGTCGGCTTCTGGCTTTCATCGCCAGTTATCACCGTCAATACGAAGGTCGGGAAAGTCCCGCAAAGCTGTCGCTGACGCCTTACGCAGCCAAAGACCGTTCCAGCCTGAGGACCTGCCGTTTGACCAATGACATGCAGGTTCATTGGCAAACCTCTATCATATCTCAAGGAATTTGGTCGGGACGGCAGGATTCGAACCTACGACCCCCTGTACCCAAAACAGGTGCGCTACCAGACTGCGCCACGTCCCGAACCGAGGCCTCTCTAGCCGTGTGCATCACCCTTGTAAACAGCAAACGGCCCCGAATTTCTTCGGGGCCGTTCAATCATGTCAAAGCGGTGCTTAGTTCAGCGCTGCATCCGTGATGTCATGGGTCCAGGCCCCTTCCGGCGCCTTGGTGATCACCGGGTCCGAACCACCCGACAGAAGCGACTGAACCGTGCGCTCGTAATCGGCCGGATCAAGCGATCCGTTGGACCCTGCGGTCAGCTTGGCAATCTCGCCCATCATCCGCTTCTGGTGCTTCTCGGTCTGTGCGCCCGAGGCATCATTGTCCAGAACGATCATCGCCGCCTCGTCCGGGTTTTCCTCGGCGTATTTCCAGCCCTTCATCGAGGCCCGCACGAACTTGACCATCTTCTCCTTGAAGGCCGCGTCGTTCAGGTTCGAGCCCAGCACATACATGCCGTCCTCCAGCGTCGCCACGCCCTGGTCCTCGTACTTGAATACCATCAACTCATCGGGCGTCAGGCCCGCGTCGATGATCTGCCAGTATTCGTTATAGGTCATGGTCGACACGCAATCGGCCTGGCCATTGAGGATCGGATCAACGTTAAACCCTTGTTTCAACACAGTCACGCCGGCGTCGCTGCCATCGGTCGCCAGACCCAGTTTGCTCATCCAGCTCAGGAACGGGTATTCATTGCCAAAGAACCAGACACCCAGGGTCTTGCCCGCGAAGTCTGCCGGGCTGGAAATCCCCGCATCCTTGCGGCAGGTCAGCATCATGCCCGAGCTCTTGAACGGCTGGGCGATGTTCACCAGGTCCAGACCCTTCTCACGGCTGGCCAGCGCCGATGGCATCCAGTCCAGAACAACGTCGGCCCCACCACCGGCGATCACCTGCGCCGGGGCAATGTCCGGGCCGCCGGGCTTGATCGTCACGTTCAGCCCTTCCTCGGAATAGAACCCCTTGTCCAGCGCCACGTAATACCCGGCAAACTGCGCCTGGGTCACCCATTTAAGCTGGAGCGTCACGTCATCGGCCGCTTGCGCCGCCGACGCTCCAAACGCCATCACACCCGCGATGGCTGCGCCAATCATCTTTTTCATCTTGTACTCTCCTTGTTGATTTTGATTAGGTTTTTTAATCCTTATTGCCCCCGCTGCGAGGGATGCCAGAAGGTCACCATCTTCTCGGCCAGCGCCACCGCGCCATAGAATGCCGAGCCCACGATGGCCGCCACGGCGATTTCCGACCATACCATATCAAGGGCCAATCGGCCCACCTCGGTCGAAATACGAAAGCCCATCCCCTTGATGGGCGAGCCAAAGAACTCTGCCACGATCGCACCGATCAGCGCCAAGGTAGTACAGATTTTCAGCCCGTTGAACATGAACGGCATCGCCGCCGGCAGCCGCAGCTTAAGCAGGCTCTGACGATAGTTGGCGGCGTAGGTATTCATCAGGTCGCGCTGTAACGCGTCGCTCGCTTGCAGTCCCTGCACCGTGTTCACCAGCATCGGGAAGAACACCATAACCACCACAACCGCCGCTTTCGAGTGCCAGTCGAACCCGAACCACATCACCAGGATCGGTGCCATGCCGACGATGGGCAGCGCCGCCACGAAATTGCCCACCGGCAAAAGCCCGCGTTGCAGGAATGGCGAACGATCCACCGCAATTGCCACCAGCACCGCCGCGCCACAGCCAATAATGTATCCGCTCAGCGCGCCCTTGAAGAAGGTCTGCACCAGGTCGGTCCACAGAGTCGGAATTTCCCCAACCAGCGTAGAGCCAATCGCTGAGGGCGCCGGCAATAGAACCGGGTTGATATTGAACCCGCGCACCATCCCCTCCCAGATCACCAGCACGGTGATCCCGAACAGCGTCGGTACGAAGAACCGCACCCATCGTTCACTACGCTTGGAGAGCTGCGCATTGACTGCCCAGGCCACGGCCCAGAAGAGCAATGATCCGTAAAACCAGCTCATCGCGTGAACCCCATCCGTTTCAGTGTAATGTTCTGCGCAACCCCGATGGCCCAGACTAGCACCGCCGCCAGCGCCGCCGCCGCCAGTAGTGCGCTCCAGATCTGCACCGTCTGCCCATAGTAACTTCCGGCCAGCAGACGCGCCCCGAGGCCCCCATTCTGACTCAGACTCAATTCAGCCACCACAGCTCCAATCAGCGAGGCCGCCACGCCCACCTTCAATGAGGCAAACAGGTAAGGCATCGAACTTGGCAGCCGCAGTTTCCAGAAAGTCTGCGACCGGCTGGCATACCACGTGCGCATCTGGTCCATCTGCATCCCGTCCGGGCTGCGCAATCCCTTCACCATGCCGACAACCACTGGGAAGAAGCTCAGATACATCGAGATCACCCCCTTGGCGATCAGGTCATCCACCTGTAGCGCCGCCAGCACCACCACGATCATCGGTGCAATCGCCAGGATCGGTACCGTCTGGCTGGCAATGATCCACGGCATCACCGACATATCCATCGCCCGGCTATGCACGATACTCACCGCCAACACGATCCCCAGCAACGTGCCAAAAGCGAACCCCAGCAAGGTCGCAGACAGCGTGATCCAGCCATGCAGCAGCAGGCTACGCTTGGAAAACGCCCGGCCCTTTTCGACCATGCCCCAGGTGGTCTTCCACAACTCCGCCCCCACCTGATGCGGTGCGGGAAGCTGCGGACGATCCTGCGCATAAACCGTGCCCCACAGCTGCGGGTTCTTCACCATCAGGGCAATCCGCCCCATCTTGCGCCGCTCGGGCGCAGTCTCGGGCGTGACTTCGGCCCCGGCCCGCTGCGCCTGCATCGCCGCCTCGTGGATGTTCATCGGCACGCAGGCCGCATACCACAGCCCAATTATGGCCGCGACCACGGTGAGGATGGAGAGAAAGGACTTCATCGCCGCTCCCTCAGTATGTGACAGCGCTCAATCGTCATAAGCATGTCCCGCCCTCAGCCCGTCGCGCACCCGATGCGCGATCGCCTGGAATTCCGGCGTATCGCGAATATCCAACGGCCGTTCGCGCGGCAGGGTATTCTCGATCACATCCGTGATCCGCCCCGGACGCGGGCTCATCACCACGATCTTGGTCGACAGATACACCGCCTCGGGGATCGAGTGGGTCACGAACCCGATGGTTTTGTGAGTCTTGTCCCACAATTCCAGCAACTGCTCGTTCAAATGGTCGCGCACGATCTCATCCAGCGCCCCGAAAGGCTCATCCATCAGCAGGATATCAGCATCGAAAGCCAGCGCCCGGGCAATGCTTGCCCGCTGCTGCATCCCGCCCGAAAGTTGCCAGGGAAACTTCTTGCCAAAACCGCGCAGATCAACCAGGTCCAGCACCTTGTCGATATGGCTTTGCCATTCGGACTTCGGAAACCCCATGATTTCCAGTGGCAGTTGGATATTGCCCCGGATCGTGCGCCAGGGATACAGTCCTGCGGCCTGGAAGACATAGCCATAAGCTCTTGCCTTACGGGCCTCTTCCGGGCTCATTCCGTTGACGGTCACGGTGCCGCCGGTGGGTTCTTCCAGCGCGGCCACCACCCGCAAAAACGTGGTCTTGCCACAGCCCGACGGCCCGATGAAGCTGACGAAATCGCCCTTGTTGATGGCAAGCGACACGTCTTTCAACGCATGCACAGGGCCGTCATTGGTCTGGAACGTCAGGTCCAGATTCTTGGCCGATATGACGGGATCGCTCATATTGTTATCGCTTCTGTTTCATACGAGATTGTCGAAATAGGAGGAGCTTGGCTCTAACCCCTTCGCCTTTTTGAACTTCACCAACAAAGGGCGAATCTCGTTTCGGGCTAGGTTTGTCATATCCTCCAGTTCCTCGTTCTTTCCATGCGGGTAGCCACTGAGATTGTTCATCGCCGCAATTGCCATTTTCATCGCATCCCCTTCGATTTCGAACACATCTAGCGCCAGCCAATCCTGCAATTCCTGACGTTTAAAACCCATCACTGTTGCGAATTCCCAGTCTGGGAGAAACGGCCCCTCGGCAATTGCCTGAATGCACCGTCGCACGCTCTCGACGTCTTTATCCGTGAAGGCAAATACTTCCGACATCACACCCCCGTCGCCGGAATGCCGCTGCGCACCACCGGTTGCGGTGCGGTCAGCTCTTTCCACTGGCTCAGCGCGGTGTTCACCGTCGCATTGGCCTCGCGGGCGACGAACTTACCGTGGCCTTCCTGTGTGTTGATTTCGCCATCCATCACCGCAACGTGGCCGCGGGTCAGGGTGTAACGCGGCAAGCCCTTCACATGATGACCCTCGAACACGTTGTAATCGATGCTTGATTGCTGAGCGCCAGCGGCAATGGTCTTCTCTTTCTCCGGGTCCCAGACCACCAGATCGGCGTCTGCCCCAACCAGAACCGCCCCTTTTTTCGGATAGCAATTCAATATCTTGGCGATATTTGTTGATGTAACCGCCACGAATTCGTTCATGGTCAACCGCCCGGTTGCAACCCCGTTGGTCCACAGCATCGGCATCCGATCTTCCAACCCGCCGGTGCCATTCGGGATCTTGGTGAAATCCCCCACGCCATAGCGTTTCTGTTCCGTGGTAAAGGCACAATGATCCGTCGCCACCACGCTCAACGACCCGCTTTGCAGCCCGGCCCAAAGCGAATCCTGATGCTGCTTGTTGCGGAACGGCGGGCTCATCACCCGGCGCGCGGCATGATCCCAATCCTTGTTGAAATACTCGCTTTCATCCAGCGTCAGGTGCTGGATCAACGGCTCACCCCAAACCCGCTTGCCCTGCATCCGCGCCCGCCGGATCGCCTCGTGGCTTTCCTCGCAGGACACGTGCACCACATAAAGCGGCGCCCCTGCCATATCGGCGATCATGATCGCCCGGTTGGTGGCCTCGCCCTCAACCTGCGGCGGGCGGCTGTAAGCATGCGCCTCGGGGCCGGTATTGCCTTCACGCAGCAGCTTTGCGCTCAACTCCGCCACCACGTCGCCATTCTCGGCATGAACCATCGGGGTCGCCCCCAGCTCGGCCAGACGCTGGAACGACGCATAAAGCTCGTCATCGTTCACCATCAGCGCGCCCTTGTAGGCAAGGAAGTGCTTAAAGGTATTGATTCCACGCTCTTGCACGACGGTCTTCATGTCGTCAAACACCTGCTCACCCCACCATGTCACCGCCATGTGGAAGGAATAATCGCAGTTTGCCCGGGTCGATTTGTTGTCCCAGCGTTTCAGCGCATCCAGCAGGCTCTCGCCCTGGTTGGGCAGCGCGAAATCCACCACCATCGTGGTGCCCCCCGCCAGCCCGGCGCGGGTGCCGCTTTCGAAATCATCGGACGAATAGGTCCCCATGAAGGGCATTTCCAGATGGGTATGCGGGTCGATCCCGCCGGGCATCACATAGCAGCCCGTGGCGTCCAGCTCCTTGTCGCCGGTCAGCCCTTTGCCGATCTCGGTGATCACCCCGCCCTCGATCAGCACATCGGCCTCGTAGGTCAGGTCTGCGGTCACGACGGTGCCGTTCTTGATAACTGTGGTGCTCATGGTTTTTCTCCCTCACGGGGCCTCCCCAGCCCCTTCATCTGACCAAAAATATCTCGCGGGAGTGGGGGCTGGCCCCCAATCCGACCTATCGGCTCACTCCACGATCCCCGCCGTTTCCACCACCGAATGCATCAGCACATCCGTGCCTGCCGTGGCCCAGTCCTTGGAAATCTCCTCGGCCTCGTTATGCGACAACCCATCCACACAAGGGCACATCACCATTGCTGTTGGCGCCACCTGGTTGATCCAGCAGGCATCGTGACCGGCACCGGAAATCAGGTCCATGTGGGAATAGCCCAGCCGCTCGGCCGCACTACGCACTGCCGTCACGCAGCCCTCGTCAAAGGTCACCGGATCGAACCCGCCTACCTTTTCGAACGCGATCTCCAGATGCATCCGGTCGGCGATCTTCTGGCCCTCGACCCGCAGGCGCTTTTCCATATCCTCGATCACGCTCAGATCGGGCGAGCGGAAATCGACGGTAAAGACCACCTGCCCCGGGATCACGTTGCGCGAATTGGGATAGACGTCGATATGCCCTGCCGCGCCCACCGCATGCGGTGCGTGACTCCAGGCAATATCATCTACCGCCTCCAGCACCCGCGCCATGCCCAGGCCCGCGTTGCGACGCATCGGCATCGGGGTTGAGCCTGTATGGGCATCCTTGCCGGTAATGGTCACCTGCGTCCAGCTAAGCCCCTGACCATGGGTGACTACGCCGATGTCCTTTTCCTTGGCCTCCAGGATCGGCCCCTGTTCGATATGCAGCTCGAACATCGCATGCATCTTGCGCGATCCAACCGGTTCGTCGCCTTGCCAGCCAATCCGCTTCAGCTCATCGCCAAAGCGTTTGCCCTCGGCATCAACGCGGTCCTTGGCCCAGTCCTCGGTATGCACCCCGGCAAACACGCCCGAGGCCAGCATCGCCGGCGCGTAGCGCGTGCCCTCTTCATTGGTCCAGTTGGTGACAACGATCGGGTGTTTCGTCCTGATCCCCAGATCATTCAGCGTGCGGACGATCTCCAAACCGCCCAGAACGCCCAGAACCCCATCGTACTTACCGCCCGTCGGTTGGGTATCGAGATGCGAACCGACATAGACCGGCAATGCGTCAGGGTCGGTACCTTCACGGCGGGCAAACATGTTGCCCATCGTATCCACGCCCATCGAGCACCCGGCAGCCTCGCACCACTTTTGAAACAGGGCGCGGCCCTCGCCGTCTTCGTCGGTCAACGTCTGACGATTGTTGCCGCCCGCGACCCCGGGGCCGATCTGGGCCATCTCCATCAGGCTGTCCCACAACCGGTCGCCGTTGATCCGCAGGTTTTCTCCAGGTGCAGCCATGTCATTCTCCCGTTTGGCGATGCAGGAATCCCGGCCGGAGTCTTCTTTGCACCCTCTTGCCTTCACCCAATTCCTGACCGTATGGTCAAGAAGAGAGCACCACAGCCTGACCAAACGGTCAAGAAAATTCTGAAAGGCCCGCAATGGCATCCAACCTCCGCCCCCTCAGCAAAAAGGAAATTCGCCGCGAAAACGAGCGAACAATCCTGGCCGCTGCGGAAAAAGTCTTTGCGGAGGCCGGGTTTGGCGGGGCAACCATGCAGTTGATCGCCGATGTGGCGGGACTGCCCAAGGCCAACCTGCACTATTACTTCCCCACCAAGGAAGCTCTCTATCGTGAAGTGGTCCAGAGCATCTTCCAGGTCTGGTTGCAGGCGGCCAACACTTTTGAATCTGCCGAGGGGCCAGCCGAGGGACTCGGCGCGTATATCGACGCCAAGATGGAAATCTCGCGCCGCCACCCGGCGGGCTCCAAGGTCTGGGCCTCCGAGGTAATGCACCGTGCGCCGGTCATCCAGGACTATCTGGAAACCACCCTGGTCGAATGGACCAATGGCCGGATTGACGTGATCCAGGGCTGGATTGATGACGGCCGGATGGACCCGATTGATCCACGCCACTTGCTTTACATGCTCTGGGCGACGACCCAGCATTACGCCGATTTCGGCCATCAGATCGAAACCCTGAACAACGGCGCGCCGCTATCGGATGCGCAATGGGCCGAGGCCAAGCGGAGCGTCAAGATGATTATCCTCAAGGGAATCGGTGTGCCGCAACACGAGCTTGACGCATTGAAGTGATCTTGTTGTTGGGGCTAGTTTGCCGCCCCCCGACCTGCTAGTTTTGGACGGCTTGCAATTCGTGATCTGCTTTATGTCCAAATCCGCCCCCAAAACCCGCATTCAGCGCAAGAACACCGCCACCATCCTCGAGGCGGCACTCGACGTGTTTTCGCAAAACGGCTATCGCGGCTCGACCCTGGATCAGATCGCCAAAGCCGCCGGGTTGTCAAAACCCAACCTGCTCTACTATTTCCCGTCGAAAGAGGCGATCCATACGGCCCTGCTTGACGGCCTGATGGAAACCTGGCTCGACCCGCTGGAGGCCCTGAATGCCGAGGGCGATCCGCTCGATGAAATCCTGGCCTACGTGCTACGCAAATTGGAGATGAGCCGCGACTACCCGCGCGAAAGCCGCCTGTTTGCCAACGAAATCATCCAGGGGGCCCCGCGCATCGGCCCGGCCCTTTCGGGCGAATTGAAAGACCTGGTCGACCAGAAGGCCGAAATCCTAAATAACTGGGTCGCAGAGGGCAAGATCGCCGAGGTCAACCCGCACCATCTTCTGTTTTCGATCTGGGCTCTGACCCAGCATTACGCCGATTTCGACGTGCAAGTGCATGCGGTTCTGGGCGGTCCGGATGTCGACCCTTTCCCCGAGGCGCAGCGATACCTGACCCAGTTGTTCACAAGGATGCTGGCGCCCTGAGGCCACACACGGCTGTGCCCGCCGCACAACCGATCAAGTTTCAATATGCATAGCCCGGTCTTGCAAGAACGGGCCCGGTACCGGAAGGGAAGATTGGGTTTCTAAACGCATTGCTGACACGCCTCCCAAAGCGCTTTGCGCCCGGAACATCTGCTTCAGCCGCCAAACGACCTAACCGCTACCGCTCTCGAAACCTCGGCCCATGAAACACCCGCACAGGCGCGCCACGCTCCAGCGCCTTATGCGCCGCCCATTGCCGGTTGCGCACCTCGGCAGCCCGCACCTCGGCCACCGCGTTCAGCAATTGCCCCAGCCGTTCCAGCGCCACCGCCCGGTTGCGATGCTGCGACCGTTCATCGCGCGCCACAACGCTCAGTCCACTGGGCAGATGGGTGGCACGCACCGCACTGTCCGTGGTGTTCTGATGCTGCCCGCCCGGCCCGCCGGCGCGAAATGTCTCGACCCGCACACCGCCCGGATCAAGCCTCTCAACCTGTCGTGCCGCGGCCATGCGAAACACGCCGACAAACCAGTTCTTGCGCTTGTGCCCAGGGCGCAACCGGCTGGGACATTGCCACTTGATGCTACCCAGCCAGCGCGCCGCCAGCGCCTCGGCCCCGGCCCTATGCAAGGACACCACCGCCGATTTCGGCCCGTGCCGCCCCGGTTCGATGGCGACATCGCAATCCACGCCGTAAATCTCAGCCTCTTGCCGCAACCTCTCCAGCACGCCCTGAACGGCCTGCTGGCACTCGCCCGGCCCATTTCCGGAACTGATCAACAGGGTGATCGTATCATAGCCGCTCATGACGCCCCCCTTTCAATCGCCCGCTTGTAGGTGATCAGCGGGTGCATCTCGGCCACGGGGCGCGCCACGTCGGTCTGTTCCAGAGCCGAAACCACCTCCAACACCGGCTTGTAGGCCTCGGGCGCCTCCTCGATCAGCAGGGTTTTCTCATCGCAGATCACCCGCCCGCCTAACCGGGTCCGCTTCAACGCCGCCAGATCGGCGCGACCGGCGCGCACCCGCCCATGCATGGACGACCGATCATACTTGCGCCCCGCCCCATGGGCCATCGACGCCAGCGCCCCCGCATGACCCAAAGGCTGCATCAGGAAGCTTGGTGCTGCCCGCGAGCCAGCCAGCGGCACCAGCCCGGACGCCACCGCGGCCCCCTTGCGATGCAGCCAGCCGCCAAACTCGGGTGACAGCAGGTTATGCAGCACATCGACCAGCGGCTCACACGTGGCGCGCAACGCCATTGCCGCCCGCTCGGCGATCACCTTGCGGTTCAAACCTGCCCAGGCCACCGCTTCATTATGACGGCGCAGGTAATCGCGCCCGGCCTCGCTCTCCGGGTCCAGCGACACCAGCCCCTCTGCGATCAGGCGCGACAGGATCGAATGCCCCACCCCACGCGATCCCGAATGCACCAGCAGCACCAGCGCGCCTTTCTCCAGCCCACTTTCGGGTGCAGCCTGCACCACCTTCTGCGCCTCGCAAAAATGGTTGCCACCCCCGACCGAGCCCAGGGCCTCGGGTGCAAGCGCAGCGTCAAGCCCCAGCTCCTCCAGCCGTTCGGCCATCTCGTCACCGTCCACCGGCCCGGCGAGATTTCGCAGCCGTTCCGCCGCCTTGTCGAGCTTCAGCTTGCGCAGCGGCAGGTCGAGCCGGAACAGCCCCATGCCGCAGCCAATGTCCGAACCGACAAGCTGCGGATGCAGCCGGTCGGCCAGCACGGCACAACCCACCGGCCCATATTTGCCCGGATGCAGATCGGGAAAGCCTGCCACGGCGCGCACGCCATCCAGACCCTCCAGGTGTTTCAATTGATCCAGCGCCCGGCCTTCGATCCAGCCGTCGCGTGCGAAAAAGGTCTCGCTGTGCACAGCCTGTGCACAG
The DNA here is from genome assembly GCF_032586155.1 of Aliisedimentitalea sp. MJ-SS2. Taxonomy (NCBI): domain Bacteria; kingdom Pseudomonadati; phylum Pseudomonadota; class Alphaproteobacteria; order Rhodobacterales; family Roseobacteraceae; genus Aliisedimentitalea; species Aliisedimentitalea sp. MJ-SS2. The sequence goes on along the minus strand of NZ_JAWHTC010000001.1, from coordinate 1,030,685 downwards.
CCGTTCTGGGAATTGCCCATCGGTTTTCATCTCTCGAAAATAGTCAGAACCCCGGCCGTGCGGCCGGGCTAACGCCTTAAAACAGCGTCGCGCGTGTTCAGGCGGTGAAAGATCCCTTGCAGGAAAGCATCGTCATCATCATGTCTATGTCCTTTCCTCGAAAAAGGGTTTCAGAAAACCGGGTCGTGCCACGGTCACATGCGGCTGACATAGAAAACCGGCCTCGCCAAAACAAGACCGGTTTCCTTCATCACCTCAAAGCCGTTGCAGTTCGGAGACTCTACTCCGCCGCACAGCCCGAGCCGGGGTTGTTGGGATGCATGGTCCAGTTGCCATACTCGTCCTTCACCGTTTCGCCGGTGCGCGGGTCCACTTGTCCCGGCTGCATCGTCTCCATGGTGATACACCCTTCGACCGGGCAGACATTGACGCAGAGGTTGCAGGCCACGCATTCCGCGTCATTGACCTCGAACACCCGGTCGTCCTTCATCCAGATCGCCTGGTGGCTGGTATCCTCGCAGGCGGCAAAACAGCGACCGCACTTGATGCAGGATGTCTGGTCGATCTTGGCCTTGGTGATGTGGTTCAGGTTCAGATATTGCCAGTCAGTGACATTCGGCACCGCGCTGCCGATGAACTGATCGGTGCTGGTATAGCCCTTCTTGTCCATCCAGTCGCTAAGGCCCGAAATCATCTCCTGCACCACTTTGAATCCATAGGTCATCGCCGCCGTGCAGACCTGCACATTGCCCGCGCCCAAGGCCATGAACTCGGCCGCATCGCGCCACGTGGTGACGCCGCCAATCCCACTAATCGGAATGCCGGCGGTCTCGGCATCGCGTTTTATCTCGGCCACCATATTGAGCGCGATCGGCTTCACTGCCGGGCCGCACATGCCGCCATGGCTGCCCTTGCCATCAATCGACGGCTCGGGGCTGAAATCATCCAGATTGACCGAGATGATCGAACTCACGGTGTTGATCAGGCTCACCGCATCCGCGCCGCCCGCCAGCGCCGCCCGCGCCGGATAACGAATGTCGCTGATGTTCGGGGTCAGCTTGACGATCACCGGCTTGTCATAGACTTCCTTGCACCAGCGCGTCACCATCTCGATATATTCCGGCACCTGGCCCACGGCGGCCCCCATGCCGCGCTCGCTCATGCCATGCGGGCAACCGAAGTTCAGCTCGATCCCGTCCGCGCCGGTTTCCATTACCCTTGGCAGGATGCCCTTCCAGGCCTCTTCCGTGCAGGGCACCATCAGCGACACGATGATGGCGCGATCCGGATAATCCGCCTTCACCCGCTTGATTTCGTCGAGATTGGTCTGCAACGGCCGGTCGGTGATCAGCTCGATATTGTTGAGCGCCAAAAGCCGCCGGTCCGCCCCCCACATCGCGCCATAGCGTGGCCCGTTGACGTTGACGATCGGCGGGCCGTCCTCGCCCAGCGTCTTCCACACCACGCCCCCCCATCCGGCCTCGAAGGCGCGGCGGACGTTGTATTCCTTGTCCGTCGGCGGCGCAGAGGCCAGCCAGAACGGGTTGGGGGTCTTGATACCCAGAAAGTCAGTTGTCAGATCAGCCATATCTACCTCCGTAGGGCGGGCTTCAGCCCGCCACCCCCGTCAAAACCGCATGAATGTCTTCTGCCGCATCGCGACCCTCGGCCACAGCCGTCACGGTCAGGTCGTCACCACCACTGGCGCAATCGCCGCCGGCCCAAACCCCTTCGCGGCTGGTCCGGCCCGCGTCATCGACCACGATCTTGCCGCCCTCGGTATCCAAACCGACTACCGTCACCAGTTTCTGACCAATCGCACAAAGCAGCTGATCGGCCGTTACACGGAAGCGCTCGTCGCTGCCGGTCACGGAAAACTCCACCGCCTCTATCGCACCATTGCCAAGGATCGCTTCCGGCGTGGCCTCGGTCACGATCCGCACGCCCTTGGTGGCGGCCAATTCCTGTTCGTACCCGCTCGCCTTCATCTGGTCCTGCCGCCGGCGATAGGCCAGCGTCACTTCCCCCGCGCCAAGCGCCTTGGCCTGCACCGCCGCATCCACGGCCGTCATGCCACCGCCAATGACAACAACATTACTTCCGACGCTGACCGACCCCATGTCGCCAGCTTGGCGCAGGTCGGCAATCCAGTCGACCGCGTCGCCGACCCCGTCCAGGTCTTCGCCCGCAAGGCCAAGTGTGTTCACATCGCCCAACCCGACGCCAAGGAACACTGCGTCGTGCCCCGCTGCCAACCCGTCCAGATCGACGTCGCGCCCCAACGCCTGACCGGTCTTCACTTTGATGCCACCAATGCCAAGCAGCCAATCAACTTCACGCCCGGCAAAGCCATCAACCGCCTTGTACGAGGCAATCCCGAATTCGTTCAGGCCCCCGGCCTTCTCGCGGGCGTCATACACCACGACATCATGGCCATGCATGGCAAGGCGGTGGGCACAGGCCAGTCCGGCCGGTCCTGCCCCCACCACGGCCACCGACTTTCCGCTGGGCACCGCACGGGAGAACGGCTGCGGCCCATGGGACATCGCGGCATCGGTAGCAAAGCGTTGAAGCCGCCCGATCTCGACCGGCTTGCCCTCGGCGGTCTCACGCACGCAGACCTCTTCGCACAGGGTCTCGGTCGGGCAAACCCGGGCGCACATCCCGCCAAGGATATTCTGCTCAAGGATCGTGCGCGCGGCCGCCAACGGCGTATCGGTCGCGATCTGTCGGATGAACAAGGGAATGTCTATCGAGGTTGGGCAAGCTTCCATACAGGGCGCGTCATGACAAAAATAACACCGGTCCGCGGCCACCGCCGCCTCATGCGAATCCAGCGGTTCGTGCAGGTCGGCAAAATTCTGCGCCAGTGTCTCGGCAGGCAAACGCCCTGCCGCCAGCCCTGGGGTCCTGGGGGAATTGCCCATCGTTTCATCTCCCTCATGTTACTTGCATTCAGGGTGCCACAAATAAATTTTTTATCAATTGGTAAATTTTTGAAATTGTCGTTTTTCGACTCATTACCCAAGGATTGCACGGTTTTTCGTGAACCGCCGGCGCCAGCAACACAGGTTTTCACCTCCAAAATGCCGGGGCGTTCGGGGGAATCACACGAAAAAAGGGCCGAGCGGCATCACGCCCCCCGGCCCCAATTGTCCCGTCGAAAACGGTGCTTACATCTTGCAGTCACCTGCATAGGTGTCGGTATGCCCGGCCGAGGCCGTGCCGATGATCTTGTTGGTCACCACGTCGCCCTCTTTCACCACTTCGCGCATGTAAATTGTCTGCACCGGATGATGGTTCGGACCGAACGAGAAATCGCCACGCGTCGACGCGAAATCCGCCGCCTCAAGCGCCGCACGGAACGCATCCGCGTCCTTAACATCCGCCTTGCCCATGGCCGAGATCAGCAGCGCCGCCGTATCGAAACCCTGGCTTGCATAGAGCGACGGTAGACGACCATATTCGGCCTGGAAGCTTTCGACGAAGGCCTTGTTGGCGGCATTGTCGATATCCTTGCCCCAGTGCGAGGTGTTCTTCACACCCAGGGCCGCCTCGCCGATTGCACCCAGGATGCCCTGGTCAAACGAAAACGCCGGTCCCATCACGGCCTTGTCGGCCCCCGACCCGGCATATTGCTTCATGAACGAAATCCCCATGCCGCCGGGCAGGAAGTAATAAGCCATATCCGCATCAGACGCCTTGATCTGGGCAATCTCGGCGGCATAGTCACTCTGGCCCAGCTTGGTATAGACCTCGTCGCTGACCTCGCCTTTGAAGTAGCGCTTGAAGCCCGCCATCATGTCCTTGCCCGCCGGATAGTTCGGTGCCATCAGGAACACCTTGCCGATACCGTTCTCACTGGCCCAGGCCCCCGCCGCCTCGCTGAAGGCATCGTTCTGCCAGCTGACGTTGAAGTAGTTCTTGTGACAACCCTTGCCCGCCAGCGCGCTTGGACCCGCGTTGGGCGACAGGTAAAACTTGCCCTGAGCCGTTACCGCAGGAACAACCGCCATCGCTAGGTTCGACCAGATGATCCCGGTCAGAACGTCAACCTTCTCCTGCTGCACCATCTTGTCAGCCAGTTGCACCGCGATATCCGGCTTACGCTGATCATCCTCGATCACCACTTCCATGTCCGCGCCGCTTTGCTTCACCGCAAGCATGAACCCGTCACGCACATCGATGCCAAGCCCCGCGCCGCCACCCGACAGCGTGGTAATCATGCCGACCTTGAGGCCCTCGGCATATCCCGCGCCAGTGGTCATCGCCGCCGCACAGGCCGCCATCATCAGATGTCTGAATTTCATGTGTCGCTCCTCCCAAAGCTTGTTTTCCGGGTGTCAGGGTTTCCATGCCCGGGCCGCTTGTCAACACAAACGGCCCGGAAAACCCTGATTTCCCGCGAATAACCTGAACAGAGGCGCGAGCCCCGAGTGCTTCAGAACGGCAACCCGGTGTAGTTTTCCGCCAGTGATGCCATCGCCGCATCTGAGGAAAACAGGTACTCCATCTCGATCTGCTGCAAGCGCTGATCATAGTCGATGCTGTCGGGGTAGCGATGCAGCATATTGGTCATCCACCAGCTGAACCGCTGTGCCTTCCACACCCGCGCCAAAGCCTTTTGTGAATATACATCAAGACCTTGATCGTCATTGTTCAGGTAATGATCCACCATCGCGTGATAGAGGTAATAGATATCTGACGCCGCCGAATTCAACCCACGGGCACCGGTCGGCGGCACGATATGCGCCGCATCGCCGGCCAGAAACAGGTTGCCATAGCGCATCGGTTCGGCGACGAAGCTGCGCAAGGGCGCAATCGACTTCTCGATCGACGGCCCGGTTTCCAGCCGCTCTGCCACCTCGTCCGGCAAGCGCCGCTTTAGCTCGGCCCAGAAATCCTCATCTGACCAATCCTCGACCGTATCGGTCAATGGCACCTGGATGTAATAGCGGCTCAACACCTGGGAACGCAGTGAACACAGCGCAAAGCCCCGCTCGTGCTTGGCATAGATCAGCTCAGGGCTCACCGGCTTGGTCCGGCTCAGCACCCCCAGCCAGCCAAACGGATAGACCTTCTCGTATTCGCGCAGCACGTCGCCCGGAATGGTCTTGCGGCTGACCCCGTGGAACCCATCAGCCCCGATGATGTAATCGCAATCGATCCGGATGATCTCATCCCCTGCACGATAGGACACATAGGGCGACTCGTCGCTTTTCACGTTGTGCAGCTTCACATCCTCGACATTGTGAATGACCTTGCTATTCATCTTGTCGCGCGCCTCGTAAAGGTCACGGGTCAACTCGGTCTGGCCATAGACCATCACCGAATTACCGCCGGAATGCTTGTGCAAATCGACCCGGGTCATCTCGCCGTCATGGGCGATGAAGAAGCCCTCGTGGATTTCGCCTTCCATGTCCATCCGCGCACCACATTGTGCCTCGCGCATCAGGTCGGCAAAGCCGTGTTCCAACACGCCCGCACGAATCCGCCCCAGCACATATTCCCGGCTCTGGCGTTCCAGAACGATGGTGTCGATCCCCTTGAGATCAAGCAATTGAGACAGCATCAGCCCCGAAGGCCCGCCGCCGATGATACAAACTTGGGTTTTCATTTCAGATCTCCTCAATCACGCCGCACATTCCAAAAGCAACGTCCCCGCCGCCGTATTGGAAATCGGGATGTGGTAATTCCGTGTTATCTCGGTCACGTCGTCTCCGAGCGCTCCGCGCATCATCATCCACATCAGGAATTCAGTGCCCTGCGCGCCCGCTTTCTCGACCAGCTCCATGCGGCTGATCTTGGTCAGCTCGTCGGGATTATTCACAATATTTTCAAGGCAGTACTGGTCGAACTCCTTGTTGATATGCCCGGCACGTTCCCCATCCAGCTGGTGGCTCAACCCGCCGGTTCCCAGAACAACGATCTTAGCATCCTCAGGAAAACTCAGCAGTGCCTTGCGCAGGCTACGGCCAAACGCCAACGCCCGCTTCAGTGTCGGGATCGGATGCTGCACCGTATTGGCTGAAATCGGCACCGCCTTGGGCATATCCACATTGTTCGGCGCTCCGGGCCAGAAAAGCTGCATCGGCACGACAAAGCCATGATCCACAGCCAGCTCCTGGCAGGATGTGATGTCGAACTCGTCCGCCACCATCGATTCAATGATATGCCAGCTCAGTTCCGGCGCGCCCGGGAACGGATCAAGGGACGGCAGACCCCAGCCCTCATCCTCGTTGCGGTATTCATGCGCCGCACCAATTGCAAAGGTCGGCATCTGGTCCAGGAAAAATCCAAGCCCGTGGTCGTTGTAAATGTTTATCACGTAATCTGGCTTGTGCTCGTCAATCCAGCCATGCACCTTCGGATAGCCGTCAAAAAACGGCTTCCAATACGGATCGTCATAAAGTTCGTTCTGGATCGCATTACCAACGGCCGGAATATGCGAGGTTGTAATCCCACCAAGAATTTTTGCCATGATATCTGCCCCTTACGCCTTGCTCTGAAGGTATTCTTTGAATTCTTCGGTGGTGCGGCCGGTCTGCATACCGCCCACATCCTGCACCGACAGCTTGAAAATGCCGGCCAGTTTGGCGAGGTAGTAGATATTGCCGCCCTGTTCGATCATCGTCAGGATGTTGCGGTCGCGAATGGCCTGCTTCTGGCCTTCGTTCAGTCCGTATTTTTCCATCCAGCCTTCTTCATCCGCCAAGAAGCCTTCGCGGTTCTCGGCGCGATTGAAACCATAGCACATCTTGTTGAGCGCATAGCCCTTCATCGCCTGTGTGCCGTCAAAGATCGTGGTGCCGGGAATGTCGGCATGCACGTCGAAACCGGGTTGATCCATCTTGTTCTCCTAGCGCGCCCAATACAGGCGCATCGGGTTGTCAATCAGCAGCTTGCGCTGCAACTCTTCGGTTCGCGCGATTTTCGGAATGAAATCGACCAGCTGCCCGTCATCGGGCATATGCGATTTCATGTTGGGATGGGGCCAGTCGGTGCCCCACAGCACCCGGTCGGGAAACATCTCTGTCACGGTCCGGGCATAGGGCACCACGTCATCATAGGGCAGCCCTTCTAGGCTCAACCGCTCCGGGCAGGTTACCTTGCTCCAGATGTTTTCATTGCGCGCCATGAGGTCAAGAAACCGTTTGAAGTCAGGATGTTTCACGCCCTTTCCCACGTCGGGCCGCCCCATGTGATCCACCACGATCACCGTCGGAAGGCTTTCAAGGAACGGCACAAGCTCCTCCAGGTCCGCTACCTCGAAATACACCACCACATGCCAACCAAACGGCTTGATCTTTTCGGCAATCGACAGGAACACCTCTTTCGGCGTCGCATCCACCAGCCGTTTGACAAAGTTGAACCGGACTCCACGCACCCCCGCCGCGTCCATCTCGGCGATCTCGGCGTCGGTGATATCAGGCCCAACGCTGGCAATCCCCCGCGCCAAATCCCCTGCTGCGCGACAGGCATCCACCATCGCCCGGTTGTCCTTGCCATGGCAGGTCGCCTGCACGATCACATTGCGCTCGAAGCCCAGAAAATCACGCAGCTCAAAAAGCCTGTCCTTACCCGCATTGCAGGGCGTGTATTTGCGCTCGGGCGCAAAGGGAAACTCCGGTGACGGCCCGAACACGTGGCAATGGGCGTCCACGGCCCCCTGCGGCAGCTTGAAGGAAGGCTTCGTCGGGTTGGGATGAAACTCCAGCCAATCCGAATCCATGACTTGTACGTCGCTCATGCGAACACCTCACCATCCATCAGTTTGCGCGCCGTGCGCAGGATTGCCGCCCGTGCCACCTCACCGCTGTCATCCAACGTCACCACCACGCTCATCTCACCTGTTGGGTGCTCCACTGACAATCTCCGCTCCCGGCCCTCGCCCCGTTCCGCCATATCATAGGCAACCGATCCGGGGATCAGACAGGCAGTGGCCACCGAAACCGCCCCCAGCACGCCAATCGCCTTGTGACAGCGATGCGGGATAAAGGTTCGAGTAGAAACCGCCCCGCCCTCGCGTGGCGCGCTGACCATTGTCAGTTTCGGCACTGATTTCTCACGCACATCACCCAAATTCATCTTCGGACCACAGGCCAGCCGGAGTCCTTCCAGACGCGACCGCAAAGCCGCGTCAACCTCCAGAGCCTCCGGGGCCTCATCGCCTGCAATCCCCATATCCTCGGCCCGCAGCACCACAACCGGCATGCCGTTGTCGATCATCGTGACCTGCACGCCTTCGACCTCGTCAACGACACCACAGGGCAACAACGCACCACAGCTCGACCCGGCAGTGTCGCGAAATGCCACCGGCACTGCTGCGGCCGTCCCCGGAACCCCGTCAATCCGTGCCGTGCCCGCATAGGTCACCACGCCATCAGGCGTCTGTACGCGCGCCTCGGCCACCTGCCCGGTATTCTCCATGTAGATCACCACCGGCGTCTCGCCGTCCTGCGCCTCAACCAACCCGCGTTCGATGGCAAAAGGCCCCACGCCAGCCAGAATGTTCCCGCAATTCTGCGCATCCGTCACGATCTCTTGGTCAACAAACACCTGCAAGAATAGATAATCCACGTCCACGCCCGGTCGCTCGGACCGATTCACCACCGCCACTTTCGAGGTCAGCGGATCCGCCGCGCCCATCCCGTCAATCTGACGCGCATCGGGCGACCCCATCATCCGCAACAGGAACCCATCACGATCCGCCGGCAGGTCCTTAGCTAGGAAATACCCGCCTTTCGAGGTCCCTCCCCGCATCCACATGCACCGCACACCCGTCATGAGCCCTGATCCATTCTTCATCTGACCAAAAATATCTCGGAGTCCCGAGGGGCTGGCCCCCGGCGCCGTCCTCACAGATATTTCAATCCCTTCTCGGCCAACCGCCCGCGCATGTCATAGATATCGAGCCCCAGTTCCCCGGCATCAAATCTTGCGCGCTTGTCGCCTTCATTCGCTTCCCGTGCCCGCGCCTTTTCAAGCACCGCAGCGGCCTCATCCCGGCGCACGACAACAACCCCGTCATCATCCGCCACGATCACATCTCCGGGCTGCACCAGTTCCTCGGCGCAGACCACCGGCACGTTCACCGATCCCAGCGTTTCCTTCACCGTTCCCTGTGCACAGATGGCCTTGGACCACACCGGGAAGCCCATCTCGGTCAGATCGCGTACGTCGCGCACGCCTGCGTCGATCACCAGCCCGCGACAGCCGCGCGCCATCGCTGATGTCGCCAGCAGATCGCCAAAATATCCCGCATCGGACGGCGAAGTTGTGCCCAGCACCATGATATCGCCGTCCTGCAACTGCTCGATACAGACATGGATCATCCAATTATCACAGGGCGGTGCCAGGATCGTCACAGCGCTACCGGCCACGCGGGCGCCTGTGTAGATCGGCCGCATATAGGACGCCAACAGCCCCTTGCGCCCCTGCGCCTCGTGTACCGTGGCCACACCACATTCCGCCAACCCGTCGATCACGCGTTGATCGGCCCGTTCCACCTGGGTGACAACCACACCCGTCTGTCCCGTCAAATCGCTCATTCCAACTCGTCCACCGTGCGCGGGAAGATCGTCTCGAACCCTTCGGCGTATTCCGCCTTGCGCCCGCCGGCCATCCCGCCCGAGTTGCGCCGGAAGTGGTTGGCCCGGTTCTGCGCCACGTTCTTGTAGAATTCCCACAGGTGCTCCTGGCCTTGCATGCACTGGATCGCCGCCCATTTGCGGTCCCAAACCGGCGTGATGTCCAGAAAGACGCTCGGCTTCCATCCCATCTGTTCGGTCTGGTGCGGCTCGAAGAGATAAAGCTGCGGCGCTCCCAACACCTTCTCACCAGGGTTATGCCCCCAGGCCTGGGCAATCATGCGGGTTTCCAGCGCAAACTGCGTCGTGTTCATGTGATCGGTGTTGTAGGGGTCCCACTTCGAATGGCTCATCATCCACTTCGGCTGAACCTCGCGGATCACGTCAACCATGCGATCCTGCGTCTCGCGACCCAGGTCCAGCGGATAGTCGCCAATATCAAAGAACCTGATGTCATGCACACCAAGCGCCTCGGCGGCATTCTCGGCCTCTTTCCGGCGCTCTGATTTCACTTTCTCAAGTGTCATGCCTTCCTGCTTCCACAGCTTGGCACTTTCGCCCCGCTCGCCATAGGATAGACAAACCACCGTGACATCGTAGCCCAGCTCTGAATGCAGCGCGATCGCCCCGCCCCCGCGCCATACGAAATCGGCGGAGTGGGCTGAGATTACCAGCGCAGATTTGGTCATGGTCTAAGCTCCTGCAAAATCTCTCGACACAACCCTGCCGCAACGGTCTGCAATTGCCTAATGCGAATTGAGGCCTTAGAATAAGTTTTAGCTATAGCAACCAGCCACACCACCATGACCACCGACTTTCCCAATGTCCGCCACATGCGGGTGTTCCGCGAAACCGCCCGCACCGGATCAGTGTCGGCCGCCGCCGATCTTTGCGCCCTGTCGCAACCCGCCGCCACTCAGGCCCTGAAACGGCTTGAAGCGGCCATCGGCGCCCCGCTTCTTGTGCGCAGCACGGGCAGCTTCACCCCCACGCCTTGCGGCGCGCTCTATGCCGCCCGGGTTGAAACCGCGCTTGATCACTTGTCCATCGGCGCCCGCGCCGCACTCAAAGGCTTACCCAAAGCACGCCCCTTCGATCACAACGTTACTGCTGCCCAGCTGCGCACCCTGATCGCCGTCGCCGCCAGCGGCAGCTTCACCGTGGCGGCCCATAATCTCGACATCTCTCAACCCACTGTGCACCGCGCCGCTCGCGGCCTTGAAGACGTGGCCGGCGTGCCCTTCTTCCGCGCCACCCCGTCTGGTGTCGAACTGACCCCTTCGGCACAGGCCTTCGTCCTAGGTGCCAAGCTGGCGCTCAGCGAAATCCGCCAGGCAAACGAGGAAATTGCCCAGGAACTGGGCCAGCACAAATCCAGTTTCGCCCTCGGCAGCCTGCCCCTGGCGCGCACCACCATTGTGCCCCGCGCCACGCATGCAATGATCTCGTCAACGCCCGGCATGCAAATCCGCGTGGTCGATGGCCGCTACGACGAGTTGCTGCGTTCCCTGCGCGAGGGCGATCTGGATTGCCTGATCGGCGCTCTGCGCGACCCGCCGCCCGCAGATGATATCGTACAGGAACGTCTGTTCGACGACGCGCTCGCTATCGTCGCCCACCCGTCGCATCCCCTGGCAGGCAAACCCGATCTTACCATCGAGGACACGCTCTCTTACCCGTGGATCGCCCCCCCCAAGACCGCCCCTGCCGGGCAGTACCTGTTTGACACCCTGCGCATTCATGACCGGCCGGAAACCCCTGTCCGCGTGGTGTCCTCGTCGCTCATCATGCTACGTGGCCTTTTGGCGGAAGGCCCTTACGTCTCGATCATCTCACGCAACCAGATCTCTATTGAGGAGGCCGCAGGCTTCATCGCCGCGCTCGAAATTCCCTTGTCCGGCGACCGCCGCCCTATCGGCCTGACAACCCGGGCGAGCTGGCGCCCGACGCAGTCCCAGGCCAAATTCCTCGACCATCTGCGCGCCATGGCGCCAAACTCATCATAGCTTTTTTCAATACCCCGGCGTCGGAAGTGATTGTCACCTGCCGCGCGCCGAATGCTAGGATACCGACATGACCGATAAACCTTATGAAGACATTCCCGGCACCTTCGTCTTTGACGCTGATCGCGGCCGCGAGGGCTATCACCTCAACCAGTTCTGCATTTCCTTGCGTCTGCAGAAGAACCGTGACGCCTTCAACGCCGATGAATCAGCCTATCTCGACGCCTACCCGATGACGCCCGAGCAACGCGATGCCGTGCTCAAGCGTGAGTGGAACCGAATGCTCGAACTCGGTGGCAACATCTACTACACCTCGAAACTCGCCGCCAATGACGGCATCAACTTTCAGAACCTTGCAGGCCTCATGACCGGCATGGGAGTCGAGGCTTACCGCGACATGATGCTGAACGGTGGGCGCTCCATCGAAGGCAACCGCTATAAATCTGAATGGGAGGACGAGTGATGGCACGTATCACCGCAGGGGTCGGGTGCAGCCATGTCCCCGCCATCGGCATCGCCATGGACACCGGCATTACCGAAGAGCCTTACTGGAAACCGGTCTTTGACGGCTTCCAGAAATCCCGCGAATGGATGAAAGAGCAAAACCCGGACGTGATCTTCATGGTCTACAATGACCATTGCACCGCGTTCGATGCCTCCTGCATCCCCACCTTTGCATTGGGCTGCGCCGCCGAGTTCCAACCTGCCGACGAAGGCTGGGGCCCGCGCCCCGTCCCCGTGGTCAAGAACCACCAGAAGCTCGCCTCTCACATCGCTCAGTCGCTGATCCTGGACGAGTTTGACCTCACCGTAATGAACGAGATGGAGGTAGACCACGGACTGACCGTGCCTTTGTCGGTGATGTATGGCGAACATGGCGTCGACGATGAATGGCCCGCCCTGGTGATCCCGCTGGCGGTGAACGTGGTGCAATACCCCGCCCCCACCGGAAACCGCTGTTATAACCTCGGCAAGGCCGTACGCCGTGCCATCGACAGCTTCGACGAAGACCTCAATGTCATGATCTTCGGCACCGGCGGGATGAGCCACCAGTTGCAATATAAACGCGCCGGTCTGATCAATCCCGAATGGGACAAAAGCTTCCTCGACCGCCTGACCTCGGACCCGGTGGGCCTCAGCCAGATGCCCCACGTCGACTACCTGCGCGAAGCGGGCAGCGAAGGCGTCGAAATGGTCATGTGGCACGTCATGCGCGGCGCTTTGAACGACGAGGTGACGGAAATCCACCGCCACTATCACGTCCCCGCGTCGAACACTGCCGTCGGCCATATCATTCTGGAAAACCACGCCTGATCACGGGCCAAGGAGAACACACATGCGAATTTGCGTAGCTGGCGCTTACGGCGCCTTCGGCATCAAACACCTCGATGCGCTGGCCGCCATTGACGAGGTCACCGTCACCTCGGTCATGGGTCCTACCAAGACCAAGATCGAAGCCTTGGCCGCCGAACGTGGCATCGGTCACGCCGCCACCAGGCTCGAGGAATGTATCGCGCGTGATGATGTTGACGCGGTCATACTCGCCACCCCGACCCAGCTTCACGCCGAACAGGCCATCGCCTGCATGAAGGCGGGCAAACCGGTGCTGATCGAAATCCCCATGGCTGACAGCCTAGAGGACAGCGAAGAGATTGTCCGGGTGCAAAAGGAAACCGGCGTTTTGGCCATGGCCGGTCAGGTCCGCCGCTTCAACCCATCCCACCAGTGGATCCAGAACAAGGTCGCCACAGGCGAGCTGAAGATCCAGCAGATGGACGTGCAGACCTATTTCTTCCGCCGCTCCAACATGAACGCCAAGGGCGAGCCGCGCAGCTGGACAGATCACCTGCTCTGGCACCACGCCTGCCACACGGTCGACCTGTTCCAATACCAGACTGGCGAGGTCGTCAGCGACTGCTACGGTCTCGAAGGTCCACACCACCCGGACCTCGGCATCGCCATGGACATGTCCATCGGCATGAAAACCCCCTCGGGCGCAATCTGCACCCTGTCACTGTCGTTCAACAACGATGGCCCCCTTGGCACCTTCTTCCGCTATATCTGCGACAACGGCACCTATCTGGCGCGCTATGACGATCTCTATGACGGCAATGAAAACCAGATCGACCTCTCCGATGTCGCCGTCTCCAACAACGGTATCGAACTGATTGACCGCGAATTCATCGCCGCAATTCAAGAGGGGCGCGAACCCAACGGTTCGGTCGCCCAGACGCTCGATGCCATGCGTACCCTGGACCGTATCGAGAAGTGTTTCTAATGAAACGCAGGGTGTGCGGTTCCGGCCGATAGGCCGGGTTCGCGCACCACCCCTCCCTATTCTCCCTCGTCCGGCAAATAGGCCTCCAGCGCCGCGCGCACATCGTCCGGCCACGGGATCGAGCAATGCTTGTCCAGATCCGAGGCCGCCAGCACCTGCGTGCTTTCCCAGCGTTTCTCACCCTTGCAGCTGATGTCGTGGTGGATGGTCAGTGACGACTTGCCGACCTTCAGCACCTTCACCACAAAGGTCAGCTCCTCGCCAAAAAACGACGGGCTGGAGAAATCCGAGCGGATATGCACCGTCGGCGTGCCCCAGCGATCCTCCCAGATAATCTTGTGCCACGGGTATCCCAGATCCTCCCAGAATTCCTCGTTCACCCCGTTGAGGATGTTGAGGTAGGACGGGAAATACGCCGTCCCGGAAATATCGCAATCGCCAAAACGTAATATCCGGGTGGTGGTAAAGGATTTGGTCATGGGCGCGTCTCCTGATTTCTTGGCGCCCCATTACGTTATCCGGGCGTCAATCTCCAGCCTCCCTCGCAAATCGTGGGCCCCAGCACGCCAACGATTTCTTACAGGCTCAACGTCCCCACGCTCGCGCCGCCACAGACATACAGCGTCTGCCCGGTGACAAACCCATTCCTGGGATCAGCAAAGAACATGAAGGCCCGGGTGATATCCCCCACCTCGCCGAGCCGCCCAACCGGCAACTTCGCCGCCAAATCCGCTTCGCGATCCGACCCTTTGGGCACGATGCCCCAGAAATTGTCGGTCCTGACCGGCCCCGGCGCCACCACGTTCACCGTGATCCCGTGCGGTGCCAGTTCCAGCGCCCAGGTCCGCGCCATGCCGATGATCCCGGCCTTGGTGGCGGAATAGGCTGTGCGCGTCGGAACGCCCAAAGCCGCACGCGAGCCATTGAACAGCACCCGCCCCATGCCGCGCGTTTTCATCGCGGGCAGGAATGCCTTGAGCAGGGTCAGCGCCGCGCCCAAATGCAGCTGCGCCAACCCGGTAATATCGCTCGGTTCCGCCTCCTCAACCAGGTTCGGCCAGATCAGCCCGGCATTATGCACCAGATGCGTCACCTTGTGCTCAGCCGCGATCTTGGCCGCCACCTTGGCCACTGCGTCCCCATCCAGAAGATCGCACGCGACAGAAATCATCCCGTCGGGCGCATCCTCGGGCAGGTTCCGCGCGATCGAGATCACCGTGTATCCTTCGGCCAGCATCGCCTCGGCCAGATCCCGGCCAATCCCCTTGCTGCCCCCGGTGATCACCGCCGTCAGGTTGCCCATCACGCCTCCTCCACCATCGCCATCACCCTCAGCGGCGACCCAGTGCCGTTCTTGATCTTCAGCGGCGGCGCGATCAATACCGCCCCCGTCGCGGGCAAAAGATCAAGGTTTGCAAGGCATTGCAGACCATACTTCCCAGCCCCATGCAGGATGTAATGCGCCGGATAGGGCGGCGTGTAATGCATCCCCTGACCGGCATCCGTCCCCACCGTTTCGGTCCCGAACCCGCGGATATTGCGCTCCTCGACAAGCAACCGCATCGCCTCCGGCGTCGGCCCCGGCGAATGCGGACCGTCATCTTGCATATTCAGATACTCCGCCCCGCGCCGTTTGGACCAATCCGTGCGCATCAACACCCAGCAGTCCTCGGGGATTGTCCCATGCTCGGCCTCCCAGGCCTCAATCACCTCGGGAGTCAGTTCAAAATCGTCGTCTTTCGACGCACCTTCGGAACAATCAATCACCACCACCGGCCCAACCAGCCGCTCCACCGCAATCTCATCCACGGCCCCGTTCGGCACATCCCGGCCCGATATCCAGTGGCTCGGCGCATCGAAATGCGTTCCCGTATGCTCGCACATCGAGATATTGTTCCATTTCCACGCCGGGCCGCGATGATCATAGGCGCTGATTTCCTCCATCCTGAACCGCGCGCATTGACCAAACTCAGGCGGTAGGATGATCACCGGGAAATCCGGGTCGAGGGTATGGGTCAAATCCACCATCCGCACCGCGCCCGAGGCGATCTTGACCGCTAGATCGTCCAGAACACTCATGCCCCGCCCCCCGTCATTTCCCGCTCCAATATCTTTGGCCCGGCCATGAACCGCTCGCGAAGGTCCTTGGCTACATCGCCGCAATAGACATCTTCCAACCCGTCACGCAGCCCCTTCACCACGTCGCGCGCCAACGCCTTCGGCATCACCTTGGGCGGCGGCAGGGGTTGGTGCCAGTCATCTTCCGTGGGACCGACAAAAACATTCATCAGCCGCAGGCCCGATGCCCGGAACTCGGCCCGCAAGGACTGGCTCAAAGAAAACGCGGCAGCATTGGACGCCGAGAAACAGCCATAGTCTGATGCATTGACCAAGGCGTAGGCGGAAATCACATTGACCCAGGCCACGGCCGAGTTAACCCCATCCGCCGTGCGCCCGCACATCCCGGGCCCGAACGCCTGAGCCAGCCGCATCAGACCGAGATAGTTCACCTCCATCTCGTCATGGGCAAAGGCGGTATCACCCCGCTCCAGCACGCCGCCGGGGCGCACAAAGCGTGCATTGTTGATCAGGATATCGGTCTTACCGCCGATCTCGCCCGCTAATTCACGCACCGAGCTGGTGTCAGTCACATCCAGCGCCATCATTTCGACGCCCGGCACCTTTTCCAATGCAGATCGGTTCGGGTTTGGCCGCCAGGACTCTGATTCTCCGACAAAAATCATACTTGTGCCCGCCTCGGCCAATGCCTGCGCCAAAGCAACTGCGTTCGAATTGCGCCCATCGGCGATCAGCACACGCCGCAGCTTCGGGTCAGAGCTCATCGCACGCAGTTGCGGATCATCTTCCATATCCGGGCTCCTTTCCTCTGGCATGGCCAGCAATACACCTTGGCCCGACCGGTCGAGCTTGTTCTCCAACCGCACCCGGGCCCCACGTTCCACGTCGCCGTGAACATGGGCAATGATCACCGGCCCGGCGTCCAGCTTGACCGAGCCGGTCCGCCACGGGGACCGCTCACGAAAATAGAGGTTCGTCGAGGTGCGAATGGTGGTTTCCGCCAGCAACTGACCCGCCGGATCCACATCCTGCCACGGCAGATCGACCGAGAGGCATTTGCAGCAAGCGTCCCGCGCCGGATACTGAACCGCGTGGCATTCTCCACAGACCTGCAACATGAACCGCCCTTCGGCAGCCGCCGCCGATATCCCCAGCGACGCCCGCGACCGCATCGCAGGCGGGCTTGTCGGGCTGACCGTGCGTTTCTGCGGGTTCTTCCTTGGGGGTGGCTTCAGTCGCTCGGTCATGTAACGCCCTCCAGCACCGCAGCCGAGGAACACACCCCCCGGTCGTAGTTGATCATCCCGAACCCGCTCACCAGTGCCCTTTTTGCCCCGGTGACCTGCGTCGGCCCGGCCTGCCCGGTCACCTGCCGGATCGCCTCGACCAATCCGATGAAACCACCCGCCGCCCCGGCCTGCCCGCCGCTAAGTTGCCCGCCGGACGTATTGTGCGGAAAATCCCCGGTGATGGTCATGTCTTTGTCGCGCAGGAAATCCGGCCCCTCGCCTTTGCCGCAAAACCCCAGATCCTCGATCTGCATCATCGAGATCACCGGGTAGTCGTCATAGGTCTGGACCAAATCCACATCTTCAGGGGAACATTCCGCCATGCCCCACAATTCATCAATATCCATGGTCCAGCCACCACGAAGTTGGATCGGATCATCCGCATGGGCATTGTGCCTTTCGATGGCCCCGCCAATCGTCGCATAAGGCAGCCCGCGCGCCTCGGCCTCGTCCACCGTCATCACCAGAAATGCTTCGGCGCCCGCACAAGGCATCACGCAATCAAACAGGGCGATCGGATCGGCGATGGGCCGCGCATCAAGATACTGCTCCAGTGTCAGCGGCTTCTTCATCACCGCGCCGGGATTGTTCAACGCGTTGGCCCTTTGCGCCACCGCAATCCTGCCGAAATCGGCCCGATCGGCACCAAACTCTGTCATGTAACGGTCTGTCAGCAATGCGAAATTCGCATTTGGCCCGCCGTACCCGTATGGATAGGACGCATCCATCGCAAATCGCGAAAAACTGCTCAAAAGCGCCCGGAAGCTGTCGATATGATTGGTGTCGCCCGAAACACAGGCGACGATATCGGCATCCCCCGCCTGCACCGCCCGCGCCGCCTTTCGCAACGCCACCACGCCCGACGCCCCGCCCATCGGGATATGATCCAGCCAACGCGGACACAGCCCAAGATGCTGGGTCAGCCCCACGGCGGTATCGGGAAACAACGTGAAACTCGCCACCGAAAACCCGTCCAGCTCGGCAGGCTTAACCCCCGCCCCGTCCAGCATGGTCTTCAGCACTCGTGCAATCCACCAATGCGCCGTCTCGATCGAATAGCGCTGGTACGGCAGCGTCGTCGGCGCAACCAAGGCCACGCCATCATAATTCTGCCGCCTCATGCCACCTGCCTCTTCTTCATGTCGGTCAGGTTCACCGTCTCAGGCGCATTAACCAGCTCTGCCACCATAACCTTCAATTCGGCCCGCTGAATCTTCTGTGTCGGCGTCAGGGGCAGTGCATCAACAAAAGCAATGTAGCCCGGCACCTTGTAATAAGCCATTTGATCAAGCGCCCAACGCCCGATTTCCCGCGCCTTGTCATAGGACCGGTCGGAAACACACAGGCAAGCAAACACCTCATCGCCACGAATGGCATCGGCCACCGGGGCCACCCCCGCCGCGGTGATCTCGGGATGGCGCATCAGCACGCTTTCCACCTCAACTGCGGCAATGTTCTCGCCCGAGCGGCGGATCACGTTCTTGCGCCGGTCAACGAAGAACATGTTGCCGCCCTCGCCCTGTCGGACCACGTCGCCGGTATGAAACCAGCCGCCCGCCCAGGCCTCTTCTGTTGCCGCCTCGTTCTTGTAATACTCGGAAAAGAACCCGTCCCGCGACCGCTCGCCCCGGCGCCTCACCAGCAACTCGCCCGGATCGCCCGTGGGCACGTCAAGGCCAGCCTCATCCACCAGCCGCACCTCCAGCCACTCCGGTACCGGCCCAAGCGAGGACTGCCCGATCAACCGGTCATGATGGTGGTTCGAAATCACTGCCCCCGCGCCGGTTTCGGTCATCGCCCAGGCCTCCATCAACGGAAATCCAAAGCGTTGCTCGAACGGACCATGCAGCTTTGGGTCAACCCCTGCCCCGAAGCCGAACCGCACGTCATGAGCGCGCTCAGCATCCCCCGCATCCATCCCCATCAGGATCGACGGCATCACGCCAAGGTAATGCAGACACGTCGCGCCGCTGTCGCGCACATCCTGCCACCAAGTACTGGGATGGAACCGGTCAAGCACCGTCAAACAGCCCCCCACCTGCATCATCACCATGAACGAACACGCCATCGCGTTCATATGAAAGATCGGCAAGGGCGTGATCATGCGCTCGCCCTGCTCGGTCAGGCTGATGATGCCGCCCAGCCCGGCATACCACTCCGCCATCTCGGTGAAATAGCGGTTGGCCAGCACGCAGCCCTTGGGCTGGCCGGTGGTGCCGGATGTATAAAGCACCGCCGCCTCCCGCTCGTCCGACCTACCGGACGACCTCGCAACTTTCGCCGTCCCGCGCGGTTCAGGCAGGGTGTTGCCCACCATGATCACCGGCGCCCTCATCCGCGCCGCCCGCGCTGCACGACGCAATTCGCCCTGCCGTGCCCGCGTGGCAATGATCAACGCCGGTTCCGCGTGGCCAATCAGATATTCCAGCTCGGCCGCGCGCAGGTCCGGATTGATCGGAACCACGCTCATCCCCAGCCGGTTCGCTGCCAGCCAGATCAGGAAATAATCCGGCCGGTTCTCCAGCAGCAGCGCGATCCGCATCCCCGGCCCATAACCGGCGGCGCGAAATCGCGATCCCCAGTCCTCGACGATACCCGCCGCCGCCGCATAGCTGATCTCACCGGCGGAAATCCCATAGGCCCGCGCCGTCCCCGGCAACACGTTCAGAAACGACCGCATTGGCCAGCGCCGCACGGCCCCGGCAAAAACGTCGAAAACTGAGGGCCCGGCCTGGTTCATGGCAGCAGCTGGATATTGCCGAAGGCGGCGTCGCAATTCAGGATATCGACCCGCTTGTTGGCAATCCTCAACTGCCCATCCACCAGTTTCAGCTCATGGGTCGCCACCAGCGCCAGCAGGAACTGTTCGTCCAGCCGGGTTTCGACGTAATGCATCGAGGTATTGGTCTCGAACTCGCCAGTCTTGTCATCAAACTTGTCGACAAATGGCCGTTGAATAACATGATGACAGCGGCTTTTCGGCTTCTGGCTGAACGTCCGCTCGCCATTCAGCCTCTCGACCCGCAGCCGCCGCATGAAATCATCTTCATACATCAGCGAGGTCACCAGATCCGGGTCGGTCTGCTTGTAATCCAGAGGCATCCAGTAAAATCCCTCGGGCAGCCACAATTCCAGCCACTCGTTATAACGGCCCTCATCCAGCATCCGGGCTTCGTCATAGATGAAATCAATGATCTGATCGCGTGAAATGCTCATTGAGCCGCCTCCTTGGCACCATCATCCATGGTCATGGTCATGAACTTGACCCAGGCCTGCATCTGGTTGCGCATCTGCCGCTCGGTGGTGCCGTTCTCGACCGCGATCTCGTCGAAATCTTCCTCGCCCTCGTGCAGCCGCTGGATGTTGATCCAGTCCATGCCCTCGGCATGCAGCCCCTCCTGAGCGCGCTCGTACATCTCCAGATCATCATGCCCGACGATCGAGGTCGGCGCGTTGATGATCCGATTGTACATCGCCGTACGTTGCAACAACTGCTCCGGCGCCCCCACCAGCCGATAGATGTAGCTCTCCACCAGCGTCTTGTCCGGCCCCAGTGGAATGAAATTGCGCAACTGCTGGATCGGCCCCTTGATCATGATGTTGGGCCAATAGACCGTGTTGTGCCGGTTCTCGCCCAATATCTCCTGGGTCCGCTCCTCGCCATAGCTCTCAACCATCGCCTCGACATAGCCGGGAATGGCCGAATAATCCGAATGGATCGAATGATGCACCCCGGTATGACCATGCCCGTTCGGCCATGTTCTTATCCCCATTTCCTCAAAAAACTCATAAGGGCTCATGAACGGCGCGATGATCTCCATCGCCATCGGCTTGGGCTTGTCCTCGGGCCAATTGGCCTTTTCAAACAGGTCCACCGCCGTGCCCGCACTGCTTTCATGCGCCACCATCGGGTGACAGGTATCGGTCTGGTTATCGACCAGCATTTTCCAGTTGCACTGGTGCATATAACGCAGCGGCGGCCCCGCGACTTCCAACCGCCCTTCCGGGCTTCGGTCGACCATATTGTCAAACGACGACATTGCTTCGCCGAAGTAATCCTCGAAACTGATCCCGTCCGCGTTCAACCGGGCAAAGACAAAGCCGCGATGATTGTGCACCGCGCCCACCGATTTCATCCCCTTGCTGGCCTGATTGTCGGAAAACCCCGTGTCGGCGTAGCCCTTCTTCAGCGGGATCGCGAGCAAACACCCATCGGTTTTGAACGACCACGCGTGATAGGGGCAGCGAAAGAACTTGCCGGTATTGCCCGCGCGATCAATCGCGATCTTGGTGCCCTTGTGCGGACAACGATTGAGCAGCACTTTGATCTCATTATCGCTATGGCGCACCATGATCACCGGCTGATCGCCGACCTGCGTGGTGATGTAATCGCCCTTGTTAGGGCACTGGCTGTCATGGCCGACAAATACCCAGGTATTGGCAAAGAGATGCTTCATCTCCAGCTCATAGATCTCCCGGTCGATATAGGTATCGCGATGCACCTCGTGCTGGCGCACCAGTGCCGCCACCGCTGCGGGGTTCCCTGTGTATTTTCCCATGACTTCTCTCCTATCCACCCAGCTTCAGAGGCTTTCTTGCTTACAGCGATTGTTCTTAGGTGTTTCCATTTTAAATCTCTGGCTCAGCATCATCCTTCACAAACCGGTTGCGAACCTTCGCTACCAAATAAAAAAGAGCGGCGCCTGGGAGCGCAGCACCTATCACATTTCCGATTTTACCTGCCACGGAGTTATCAAGTTGCATTTCGCCGCGCGAGTAGAGCGTGTACGCAAAGATCAGGCTAACAACGGCGCCGCAAATGACGGCTGTTGAGACACTCCATTTTCTACTTCTCACGCCAATCCCCTCAAATATCCAACTTCAACCGCGCCGATTTCGCCCGGCTGACACAAATCTGCATGACCTCCCCGGCGGCCCGCTCGGCGTCCGACAGAACCACGTCGCGGTGATCCGGTTCGCCCGCCAGAACATCCGTCTGGCAAATGCCACAGTCGCCGCGGGCACAGTCATACATCACGTCGACTCCGGCCTCTTCCAGCACCTCCACGATGGTCTTGTCGGCGGGAATGGTAAAGACCCGCCCGTCATTGATTTCCACCTCGAACGCCGCATCCCCTTCATGGCTATCAGGCGAGGCAAACAGCTCGAAATGCACCTGCTCATGGTCAAACCCGGCCTTTTCGGCCAGTTCCCGCACCGCCTCGATCATCGGGCGCGGACCGCAGCAATAGATATGCGCGGCCCTGTCTGCCGCCCCGATCACCCCCGACAAATCAATCGCCGTGTCATCATCAAACCACAGCCACGCCCCCAGATCGCGCGCCTCACGTCCAAAGGCACAGACACCCTCCGACCGGGTGGCATAGTGAAACGCATAGTCCTTGCCACCCCGCTTCAACGTCTCGGCAAAGCTCAGGATCGGCGTCACCCCGATGCCACCGGCGATCAGCAGCGTCGGCGCGTCGCCACCGAACAATCGGAAATCATTCTTCGGTTCGGACGCCTGAACGGTGTCCCCCGCGGCCAGCCCATGCATCGCCTTGGAGCCGCCGTCGCCGTCCTCTTCGCGCTGCACCGCCACCTGCCAGACACCGGCCACGGGCGCGGTAAAATCCACCAGCGAATAGGACCGCATCCCAACCGGCAATTCAAAATCCACATGCGCGCCCGGCTCATACCCCGGCAACGCCCCCGACGCCGCCTCGAACCGAAACAGGCTCACCCGCTCGGTCACTGCCACCTTATCCTTCAAGACCAGTTCAACCATCCTGCCTCTCCGCAAATGTCTTTACCGTGGCAATCGCCCCGTCCAGCGCCTCGCCCTTTTCATCCCGTAACGCGGCCTCGCGCAGCCGCCGCAGCCAATCCGCCGCATCCGCACGCCGCTCTAACATCGGCAATGCCCCGATCACGCGCTCAAACTTGCTGAGCCCCCGCGCATGGGTATCGGAATAGCCCTTGATCAGCCGCTGGCAGGCCAGAATCTCCGCCGCCAGCGCCTCGTCGGTGTCTGCCGGGTCATCCCCCTCCAGCGCGGCCCACCGCGCCATGTCCTGTAACCGGTCGGCGTGCGCCTTCTCGACCGCGTGGCGCAGCATGCCCCTGCGCCGCTTGCCCAGCCCTGCAACAAGCCACAGCATGACGAACCCGCCCAGCCGGTCCGAGCGCACCCGCCGCCCCTTGGAAAACACCCGCCCGATCAACGCCTTCGCCCAGCCGGTACGCTCAACCCACGCACCAAACCGGCGCGGCAGGATCGAGATCACCTCTTCCGCACGTGGATGGAAATACTCGGTCACATGCATCACCGCGCCTGCGTCAATCTCCTGCTCGCGGCGTACGCGCTGCTCACGCGACGCCCGGGTTTTCAGGTCCGCTACGCGCGGAATGTCATCATAACACATGGCCCGGGCGAGATATTTCGCCGCTGCAACGGCCAGTATCTCGCTTTTCTCGACAAACACTTCGACCCGATCGAGATACTCACCGCCATAGCGCAGATCGAGATAATCGACGCAGACCTCCAGCCCGGCCCGCGCCATCTCCTGGACTGGCCCCGGCCACGGAGCGATCCGCGCCTCCAATGCACGCCATTCTTGCAACAGCTTCTCGGGCCCGGTGACGTGGCGCTCACCGGCCGTCGTTTCTGGCAGCGGCGTCTCGACCTCCTCTGTCAATGCGCCACGAAACGCAGCCAAACTGGCCTCGACTCCACGGCCCGAGGCGCGGATGACCTCTTCGAACATCTCAACTGGGAACGGCAGCGCCCCGCTCCTGGCCAGCGCTCCGAACAGCGACGCCGAGATTACGCTTCCCGCCCGCTGCGCCACCTTCTCAAGATCGCCAATCACCAGTTGACGCGACGCCGCGGTCAATGCCGCATGCGCCGGCGCCTGATCCGCACGGCCATCGCCCGGAATGATCTTTTCAGACACCGCCAATATCCTGTGAGACGACGCCACCAGCACAGTCCGGTCCGGCGTCACGAAACCGCGCAGCACCGCCCGGCCCGCCTCCATCAGCTCGGCGGCCACCACGACATCCACATCCCCCGGGCTGGGGCTCAAGGCAAACACCGGTGCGACCCCTGCTTTCGGCGCCATCTCGATATAGTAGATTGTCGCACCGGTGCGCTGCGCCACCCCGGCCACGGACGTCGATTGCACAGCATATCCGCCCCGCATCGCAAGGTCGGCCACCCATCCGCCCAGAACCCCGCCGCCCTGACCGCCAACGGCCATGATCGCGATTTTCAGTATCCCCTGGCTCAGATCGCCCCCCTGATCCGGCAGTACCCCTTGCAACGTCATGACCGGAACTCCAGCCTGCGCGCGGCGCGGCGACGTTGCAGCCAGCCGCTTATGTGGCGCCGCACGCTGTCCCACCATCGCTCCCAGCCGCCGGGGTTTTGCACCAGATCGGCCTGATAAAAACTCGGACACAGGACCGCCGCATCCGCCACCTCGCCACAATTGCCACAGCCGACGCAGCCGGTATCAATCGTCGCCACCGGATCATCGCGCAGCGGATCATCCAGTGTTTTCAGGGACAAGGATGGACATCCTGACAGTCGGATACAGGCGTGATCGCCGGTACAGACATCCTCGTCCACGCCAAAACGCGTGCGCAATACCCGTTCGCCCCGGGCCACCGCCGCCTTGGCCAACGGTTTCTCGCGCCGCTGCCGGTTCAACATGCATTCCGACGAGGCAACGATCACTTTCGGCCCGCGCTTCTTGCTCGTCAGCGCATCACGCAACGTATCCCGCAGCCCGCCAACGTCGTAGGTCCGGTCTATCTGGCGCACCCATTTCGCCCCCACTCCCTGCACGGCGCGCGCAATCGGATTATTCGTCACCCGCCCCTTGCGCGTGGCCCGGCTCGACAACACGTCCTGGCCTCCGGTCGCTGCCGAATAGTAATTGTCGACGATAACGATCGTGCCATCGTTTTCGTTGTAAACCGCGTTTCCGATCGAGGAATTCAACCCGTTATGCCAAAACCCGCCGTCGCCCATGAATGCAATCGAGCGCCTCTTGGCCGCCGGATCGTTCAGGGCAGACACCGAGGCCGGCCCCAACCCATAGCCCATTGTTGTCGCCCCGATGTCAAACGGAGCATTGGTCGAAAACAGGTGACAGCCGATATCACCCGCGATGTGATGCGGCCCAAGCTCCTGCTCAACGAGTTTGGTCGCTGCGAAGATCGGCCGCTCCGGGCAGCCAACGCAGAAACTCGGCGGCCGCATCGGCACCACTTCAGCGAGGCCCTTCAAGTCCGGCATCTCGGGTCGGTTCGGCGCACGGCCCTGATCGGGCAACTCGGCCCCGGCATGATCGCGCAGATACCCCGCAATCGCGTCATACATCACCTGACCGGTCAGCTCTCCAGCCTCCGGGAAGCGTTCCTCGCCCTTGCCCTCGATCACCGTGCCGCGTCCGGCCTTGTGCAGGATCGCCCGCATCGCCTCTTCGATATAAGCCGGATGCCCCTCTTCGACGATCAACAGACTTTCCTTGCCCCTCGCAAAGCGCAGAAACTCTTCATCCACAATGGGATAGGTGACATTCATCACGTACAGAGGTACATCTGTTTCACCATTCACAGCGGCAAGCCCAAGGCGTTGCAACGCCCGGATCACCCCGTTGTACATGCCGCCCTGCAATACGATCCCAAAAGGCGCATCAGTGGCCCCGAACGTCTCGTTCAACCCGCGTTCGACGATGAAATTCTGCGCCGCCGGGGCGCGTTGTGTCACCTTCTCCTGTTCATGCTGATAGGAAAACGGCGGCAACACGATCCGGTCCGGCGTCCGCGTCGGGTTCTCCAGCGCATCGCGCACGCTCATTCCTGGCGCCACGTTGTCCTTTGCCAAAAACTCGCCCAGCACATGGCACGACCTGATCCGCACCTGCAGGATCACCGGCGTATTGCTTGCCTCCGACAGGGCAAACCCGTCCCCCACCGCCTTGACGATGGATGGCAGATTGGGCCGCGGATCAAGTAGCCAGACCTGGGACTTCATCGCAAAAGGATGGCTGCGCTCCTGCATGATGGACGAGCCTTCGCCGTAATCCTCGCCGACGATGATCAGCGCGCCGCCCTTCACCCCGCCCGAGGCCAGGTTCGCCAGAGCATCCGAGGCCACGTTCAACCCCACGGTCGACTTGAAGGTCACGGCCCCGCGAATGGGATAATGTACCGATGTCGCCAGGGTCGCCGCCGCTGTCGCTTCACTGGCCGAGTTCTCGAAATGCACCCCAAGTTCGGACAGGATTTCGTCGGCATCCGCCAACACGTCCATCAAGTGGCTGATCGGCGCCCCCTGGTAGCCCGCAACATAGCCCACGCCATTTTCCAAAAGCGCCTTGGTGATGGCCAGGATCCCCTCGCCACGAAATGTCTCACCAGCGCCCAGGCGCAGGTGCTCGACCTCTTTCTTGAACGAGCGTTCAGCCAATCATTTCCCCCCCGGGCTGCCGGCAATCTCGCGCCGCCGGTCAGTTTATATGATTTTTTATACAATATTGAAAGCAAGCCGTCAAAAGATTTGCCGCGGTCCCGGCGATCACCGCTCTTTCTTGGTGAAAATACTCCAGGGGGTCCGGGGGACAGCGTCCCCCGGCCGGTCGGATTGGCGCAGCCAATTCGAAACCAGCCCCTACCCCAATACCCCGCTCTGGTAGAGCTTCACCTTCAACCCGCCATGGTCCACCGGCGGCCCGGCCTGGAACTTCACATCCATCGCCTTTGCCAACCCTGCATCCGAGGTCACAACCCCGACACGCCAGCCCTTGAACCGCTCGCGCAATACCCGCCCGAAACTGCCGTAGAGCGAGAACAGCATCTTGCGGTTTCCGATCCGCCCGCCATAAGGCGGATTGGCGATCACCAGTCCGGGCTTACCCTCTGGCGGCTCCAGCGCCGAAACCGGCTGGCAAGCAAATCGGCACCACTCTGCCACCGCGGCGCGCTCGGCGTTCTGCCCGGCATTGCGTATCGCGCCTTGGTCCCGGTCGTAGCCGTGAAACAACACACCCGGCAACCGCGCCGGCCCGGCACGGCGCATCCCTTCAAAAGCCTCGGCTTCGAACCCGGCAAACCGTTCAAAGGCAAAGCCCCGCCCACGACCCGGCTGCATTCCCGCGGCCATCTCGGCTGCCTCGATCGGGAAGGTGCCCGAGCCACACATCGGATCCACTACCGGCTCGTCGCCCCTGTGACCGCAGGCCCGCAGGAACAGCGCTGCCAGTGTCTCACGCATCGGCGCCTTGCCCACAGCCTCCTTGTGTCCGCGCTTATGCAGCCCTTCGCCGGAGCTATCCAGGCTGATCGTGACCAGGTTGTCATCAATCCGCACCTTCACCGCCAACGCCGCCTGCTTACTCACGGTGACGCCCAACTCCTCACTCAACGCCCGCTCGATCCGTTGCGCCGCCGCGCCTGCGTGATAGATTTTCGATCGCTTCGTCGTCACTTCGACCTTCACCGGCACATCCGCACGCAGCACGTCGCCCCAAGGGAACTTGCGCGCCCGCTTGTCCAACTGCGCCAGGTGGAACGCCCGAAACGCCCCCACCCGCACCAGCACCCGCGCGGCCCCGCGCATCTCCAGGTTGGCCTGCCAAACCGCCTGCCAGCCGCCGCGCACCGTCACCCCCCCGGGCACCACCTCGACGCCGTCAAAGCCCTTGTCGCGCGCTTCTTCGGCCAGGATCGGCTCCAACCCCGGCGCGATGCTCATGAATATCTCGAAGCTACCGCTCATCCCGCCCTTCTAAAGCCTTTGCACGACGGTATGAAACACCCCATTTGTCTTTCTTGGCTCAAATACTCATCCCCACCCATCCACACACACAAGGCTGCAATCCCCTGTGGCGACGGGACGGCGGGTGGGGCGATGCGCAAGCGAGCGACACCCCCGTCCCTCATAACCGATCGGCAAAATGCCCCAACAGTTTCGCTTTCAGGATCTTGCCTGTCGGCGCTGCCGGCAGCGCATCGGCAATTACGATCTTTGACGGCACCTTGTAGGGGGCCAGCCGGTCGCGCAGGAACGCCTGCAACCCGGCCTCGTCCAACCCTGCTTCGGGCCGGCAGGTGACAAAAGCCACCACTTCTTCATTGCCCTCCACCGCGCGGCCCACCACCGCGGCCACGATCACCCCGCGATGTTCGGTCAACGCCGCCTCGACCTCGACCGGGTAAACGTTAAAACCCGAATGGATAATCATTTCCTTCGAGCGCCCCACGAGGTGCAGCCGCCCTTCCTCGTCGAAACGCCCGAGATCCCCGGTCCGCAGCCAGCCGTCTTCGGTGATCGCCGCCGCCGTTGCTGCTTCATCGCGAAAATAGCCCAGCATCACCTGCCCACCGCCGATCTCGACCTCGCCAATCCCCTCGTTTGGCGAGGCTCCCTGTGCCTCCAGATCGACTCGCAACTCACTGTCCAGCATTGCCACACCCACGGAGATATCCGGGTCCCCCAATGCGTTGCGGGTCATGCAGGCCCCGGACGAGCTCTCGGTAAGCCCATAACCATTCTGCAACGGCAACCCGTAAAACGTCTCGGCCTCGCGTTTCCACACCGGGTCCAGCGGTGCCCCACCGGACGAAACATATCTCAGTGAATGCCCGCCATAGCGCGCCGCCCCATGGGTGCGCGCGTAGTGAAAAAGATGTGCATGCATCTGCGGCACCGCCGGCAGCACCGTAATCTCCTCCTGCAACGCCTCGAACAGCCGCCCGACATCGAATCTGGCCTCCAGCCTTGCGGCCCCGTGTGCCATCGTCACCGCCAGTATCGTGGCCAGGCCGAAGACATGGCTCATCGGCAGCGCCAGGTAGACAAGATCGCGCTCCACCAGATCCCGCGCATGGCGCGACGCCGCCGCCGATTGCACCATCGAACTCTGGCTCAGCATTGCCCCCTTGGGCGCCCCGGTCGTGCCGGACGTATAAAGCAGGATTGCCACCTCGCGCGCCGGATCATCCTCCTCCGGCAGGGGCTCGGTCCCGGAACGCAAGGCAATCGCCACCCGTCCCACCGGGCCGTCCACCGGCTCAGCGCCGTAATCAGCCGCGTGCGCCCGCGGCGCTTCTCCGGTCTCGACGGTAAAGATAGCCGCGGCCGCATCACCACGTTCGACGATCCGCCCCAGCTCCGGACCGCTCAACCTTGCATTCACCGGGCACGCGGCCACCCCCAGCATCGAGGCCCCGTAGAGATAAGCCAGCATCACGGCAGCATTTTCCAGCACGATCACCACCCGGTCACCGCGCCGAACCCCGCGCGCCTGCAGCGCATCGCGCGCCGCCTCGGCCCCTTTCAGCATCTCGGCCCAACTATATCGGGTATCGTCGTGATCAATGATAGCGAGCGCGTCGCCCCGCGCCCGCGCGGCCGCAAGCAGCAGATCATGAATGCGATGGTCATATTTTTTCATTCCACGATCATGGCCGGTTGTCCGGTGCCTGTCACCCGTGACGGCAAAACGTGCCGCAACGTCTCGCCCGGGGCATGCACCCGCTCTCTGCAAGCCACCAACCGGTTTTCGATTGACCGACATCATGGTTCGCCCGGGCTGTGGCATCTAAAATTTGACCGTGCCTTTTACGCTTCAAGGAGGGTGAGCAAATGTTATTTGCACCACGACGTCAACGGCCTGCGCGGATCACCGGACACATCGTCGGCGCTCTTTCCATGGCGGCCTTGATCGCACCGCTCTGGACCGCGCCCTCACATGCCCAGGCCCAGGATATTGACCCGGCGGCGCTCGGTGCAGGTCTTGGGGTCGGCGCGAACTGGCAATACAGGTTCCTTCTGGAACGAGGCGGGTTTCTTGGCGTCGACCAGACCGGCACGCCGCTTTTCGTTCAGCAGAACGTTCATTCGGTTAAACAGTTTCCCGGCTATCAGATCACCTTTGCCGATGCCTGTAACATCGGCCTGGTGCCCACCGGCGGCGGCGCGGTGATTCAATTTGGTGGCTGGATGGGAATGTATGAACAGAACAGTTTCAGGCCAAACACGCGTTGCGGCAGGTTTGAGGCCGCGAATTTCGACATGATCGTGCAAGAGATGAAAACCCAGCACCAGCACGCACTTGACCGGATCAAGAACATCTTGCGCTGACGCCCGGCGCGGTGTCGGTGCCCGCCACCACGGGCGAAGCGCCGACATCTTAGTGCCTAGACCGTGGACCCCGACGCATCTTTCCAATTGGTTCCGTCTGACCAGATCGGTTTGCTCAGCGTGGTGTCATTGAACTGCGCCCCCGCGCCGACCGCAGCGGCAGACGGACGGTTCACGCTCGTATCCTTGCCGGTCATGAAACAATCGTCGGCATCAAGGCCCAGGACACCCGCCGCCTTGCGGTCGAGATAGACATCCGCATCCTTGTTGTTCACACTCGGGTCCCCCCACCCCATGCGCCCGGACATGTAGCGAACGAAGTAGCCCCTGCGATAGAGCGTCTGCGTGCCGCCGGCCTTCTTGAACACCTCCACCGGCTGTGTTGTCGCCAGGGCGGCGGTCTTGGTGGTATAGACCGTGGGTTGGAACTTGGTGCAATTTGCCGCCGGGCCGACCACGTTCGCCGCAAAATCCGTGACATTGCTGGTGGTCGGGTTCCAGGTGGCACCGGGGGACAGCCTGACATCACCGGCGCTGCCCGTGGTGTAGCCAAGGGCGTATTGCCCCTCAAGCACGGTGCCACTGTTGATAAACAGCGTGGCCGTGGATTTTAGCGACACCCCGAGCGCAAACAGATCATCCGTCTTGATAAAGGGCCCATTCAAATGCACATCGCCTTCGGCGGTGGCGACGAAGATGCCGTAACTGGTACCGCTTTTGGTGGTCTCGTAGCGCCCGCCATTGATCGAAATGTCAAAGGGCGGACAATCGAGCACACCGCCCTGGGTGATGGTCAGGCAATTGGTGAACAGCCCCAGGATCACGTTGTTATCTATTGCGACATTCAGGGCGTTGTTGGCGACGGTAAAGCCGGACCCGGCCTCAACCACCCAATTGGTCAGCACGTTGTCCGAGAACACGTAACCATACGTCTGCGCACTGTCGGCGGTTGTAATACTCCCGCCGATGGCGCCGCCATTGCATTCGCGGCAGACATTGCCGACAAACCGGATGCCGGCCGTCTTGTTAAACGACGGCTCGCCCGCCGCTTCCAGCAATTCGCAATAGTACCAGGTGTTGAAACTGCACGACACGTCCGCGCCCGAGGTATTGACCCCGTTGGTATGCGACAGGTCGTTGTGCTCGAAGCGCACCCCGTCGAGGATCGAGGTGACATAGGCCATGCCCCGCGTGCCGCTGAAGCGGCAATGCGTGACGCTTGATCCTTCTCCGAAAACGGTGCCCGCGCTGTTGGCATATTGCAGGAAGCCGGGAACATTGGTGGTGCCCCAGGACGACACGAACTCGAAATCCACCGCGTCCACATTGCCCTTGAAATGGATGCCCTCGCAGGAAAACCCATCGGAATGGGCAAGGAACACCCAGAACTGCGCCGTATCGACCGATCCCGCGCTTTGCCCGGGGGTTTCGATGTCGAAGATCGTGACCTCGCGGCCCGCGCCGCGAATGCTCACGTTATCACCGGCCACAAACCCCGCCTTCTGACCAAAGGTCGCTGTCGCCGGCGGCTGGCTGGCATTCAGGTTGCGCTGGAACGAAAACGTCCCGGCCGGGATGTTCAGACACCCCCCGCCGTTGCCGTCAATTGCCGCCAGGGCGGCGCGGAAGGCATCGTTGCTGTCGCTCACCCCGCTGTCGTCGGCACCAAAGGCAAGCAGGTTATACCCGCCCGGCGACGGCAGCACATAAAGCTTCACCCCGCCCGCCGTTGTCAGGTGGTGGTCGATGGCCGCGGCGGCGGCCTCCTCATAGCGGAACCCCCCGGCCTGCCAGATCTCGCCCGCCCCGCGCGACGCCTCGCTGCTGGTCAACAGATCGCCCACCGTGTCATAGGTCACGTTCTCGGTCGGAAGGCTTGCCGTCCCGACCGGATCAAGCGCCGCAACCTGCGCCATGATTTCCCGCAGGGCGTCGTCGAGATTTGATGTTGGGCAGTTTTCGGCAATGCTGATCCCGCCGACGTCCGAATTGTTTCCGGCGGTTGTGTCGCAATCGCCTACGCTGTTTTTTGCCATGAGAAAGCCTCGTTGAAAATTGGCCCCAGAGACGGAGCGCGCTAGGTCATCGGTCTTTCGGGTATGCGCGCCTGAATTCTTGAAAATCGAAATGAGCAAAGATGCTGCCGCGGCGATGCCGGACAACCTGGCTACCCTTTTTGGAATTAGAGCGGTGAGATTTTACAAGAGGTGAACCCTGCGCCCGGTCGTCTTGCCGCATGTCCCGCACTGCTTCCCGACCGTCGCCCGGCGCGCTGCGCCACAATCAAACAGCCGTTACTGCGGATATGCGAGTTTTTTCCGGATCAGGGTCTTGCGCGGCGGGCCGCATCGCGCTAGGTAGCCGCCCGTCGGGTCGTTAGCTCAGTTGGTAGAGCGCTTCGTTTACACCGAAGATGTCGGGAGTTCGAGCCTCTCACGACCCACCATTCCCACATTTCGCAACAGCCCCCGATTTCCGCGAGAATTCGTGCTCCTTACCGATGGGTTACTTCCCGCCTATCCCGAAGCTCGAGCACGACACCCTGTTCGCGCACCATCGCGTCCATCTCGTTGAAACTGCTGCCCAGAACGATGCCACGCAGAAAGGTCAGCGCAATTCCGTGGCTGACCACCAGTGTCGGTCCGCTCAACCCGGCAACAAAGTCACCGATCCGCGCACGCATGTCAGCTTCGCTCTCACCGTCGCTCATCAGGCATGCCTGGAAAATACTGGCCCCGCGCAGGCCACTGGCTTTGTCCGTCAGAACGTCCTCCCACATTCGCCCTTCCCAGCTGCCAAGCGAGACTTCCTTCAGCCGGTCGTCGAAAACAGGGGCCAAACCCACCACCCCCAAGGCGATCTCGGCGGTCTGTCGTGTCCGCACCTGCGGGCTGCACCAGGCCTTGATCTCTTCCGGCAGGTCGATCCTGGCCAGGATGTCCCCCTGCCGCGCTGCATGTTCCTTGCCCATCTCGGTCAGTTGCGATTCCATCTGCCCCTGGATGCGTCTTATCGCGTTCCATTCGGTCTGACCGTGGCGCAACAGGAAAAGTGGTGGGAATTCAGCCATTTCCAGCAAACCTCACATGATTGGTACCCATGAAAAAGGCCCCGCCCGAAACCGGACGCACTCCAAGGATTCTGATGTGTGACAAGAGATTTGAAATTCTGACCAAGAGCGCCGGCTCAGCCGGTGCGAGACGGTCCGGCGCAAAGCAAAAAGGGCGCGCCCGACCCGAGCACGCCCCCAGAATTCTGGTGGGTGATAAGAGATTTGAACTCCTGACATCTTCGATGTGAACGAAGCGCTCTACCACTGAGCTAATCACCCGTTGCCGCGCTATGTAGCCTCACTCGGCAGCCTCTGCAAGAGGGTCTTTGCCACCGGTTTCCGGATCGGGTCTCGCACTTTTGTCGGCCTGGCGGATACGGGCGACATAGACATGCGCATTGCTCAGTTTCTTGGTCCGAACCACCTTCAACTTGCCCAATCCGGGCAGGTTCAAACCGCTACCGTCGGCGATCGCCTCGCCCATAATCTCCAGCGCCGCTTCGACGGCGGCCTTGGCATCGCGCCGCTTGACGCCCGACCGTTTGGCGATCGCGTCGATAAGGGGGCGCTTGCGCAGATGTGGCTGTTCGGTCTTTGTTTCCGCGGCCTCGGGCGCCTTGGCCTCACCAGGCTTCGCCGCCACCTTGGGGGCAATCTTCACGGTCTCGCGTGCAGCGGTCACCTTCGGCGTCTTGTCGATGGGCGCCGCGTCGATTGCGCTCTCGCCGACGCTGGCAGCGGGCTTCGTCACCTTGCTCTTGCTTACGCTTGTCGCCTTGCGCGGACTCGCGGATTTACGGGTGGTTTTCCTGGTTGCCATCTGCCTTGCCTCTCGGTGTTTGCCGATTGTTTATTGTTTCTCATTGGTTACAGCTTACCGTTTATTGCGAACAATATCTAGCCTAAGTTGCGCCGGCTCACCTCTAGCGCTAGGGTGTAGCCACATTTGATTGAAGACTTGGGGGTCATCATGAAACCTTTTCTCTCTGCTTTTGCGCTCGCTGCCCTTCTGGCTGGTCCGGCGGCTGCCGGTTCGCTGACCGATCCGATCGTGGCCGATGACG
The DNA here is from genome assembly GCF_032586155.1 of Aliisedimentitalea sp. MJ-SS2. Classification (NCBI taxonomy): domain Bacteria; kingdom Pseudomonadati; phylum Pseudomonadota; class Alphaproteobacteria; order Rhodobacterales; family Roseobacteraceae; genus Aliisedimentitalea; species Aliisedimentitalea sp. MJ-SS2. The sequence goes on along the minus strand of NZ_JAWHTC010000001.1, from coordinate 996,174 downwards.
TGGCGGCTGACGCGGCTGCAAACTCCTCTGCCGCGGGCGTTCCGCTGGTACTGTTCCTCGCTGCGGTGATTTTCGCCGTCGCTTCCGACTAACCAGAGACACCAACACTCCGGTACAACAGGCGGGCTTAGGTTCCGGTTGGCAGTGTTTTGCGCCCGCCCGGTCCCGGGCCGTTTCGTCCCGGGTCGGAAGTCTTTCACTCCGGGCTGCCCAAAACCACCCAAGTACCCGCGCTTACCTGCCTGATAACAAACAGTTTCCAACAAAAAAGGCCGCCCATTCAGGCGGCCTTTCTGCATGTCTTTTTCTGATCAGGATCAATGCGCCGTGGCGCTGGGACCATCCTTCTCGGCCAGGGCCGCAGCGGCGGCCTCTTCGGCCTCCTCGTCCCAGTCCACCGGTTCGGGTTCGCCGGTCAATGCCAGCTTCAGCACGTCCGAGACATGCTTCACCGGCACGATCTTGAGCCCTTCCTTCACATTGTCCGGGATCTCGGCCAGGTCCTTCTCGTTTTCATCCGGGATCAGCACCGTCTTGATGCCCCCCCGCAGCGCCGCCAGCAGCTTTTCTTTCAATCCGCCAATCGGCATCGCATTGCCACGCAGCGACACCTCGCCGGTCATCGCAATGTCCTTCCTCACCGGAATACCGGTCAGCACGGACACGATCGACGTCACCATCGCCAGACCGGCGCTCGGCCCGTCCTTGGGTGTCGCGCCATCAGGCACGTGCACGTGGATGTCCCACTTTTCGAACTGCGGTGGTTTCACCCCGATCCGTGGCGCAATCGAACGCACGTAAGAAGACGCCGCATCAATCGACTCCTTCATCACGTCGCCCAGCTTGCCAGTGGTCTTCATCCGACCCTTGCCCGGCAGGCGCAACGCCTCGATGTTCAACAATTCCCCACCAACCGACGTATAGGCCAGCCCGGTGACAACACCCACCTGGTCCTCATCCTCGGCCAGGCCATAGCGGAACTTCTTCACGCCCAGGAAGTCGTCGATATTCTCGTCGCTGACGACAATCTTCTCGGCTTCCTTCTTGACGATCCGGGTCACCGCCTTGCGTGCCAGTTTGGCGATTTCGCGCTCAAGGTTCCGCACCCCGGCTTCGCGGGTGTAATGCTGGATGATCGCAGTCAGCGCGCTGTCCTTGACCTCGAACTCATGCGCCTTCAGTCCGTTATTCTTGACCACCTTCTCGATCAGGTGCTGCTTGGCGATCTCGCGCTTTTCATCCTCGGTATAGCCCGCCAGCGGAATGATCTCCATCCGATCGAGCAGCGGCCCCGGCATGTTATAGGAGTTCGCCGTGGTCAGGAACATCACGTTGGAAAGGTCATATTCGACCTCCAGATAGTGATCGACAAAGGTCGAATTCTGTTCCGGATCAAGCACTTCCAGCATCGCAGAGGCCGGATCACCGCGGAAATCCTGCCCCATCTTGTCGATCTCATCGAGCAGGATCAGCGGGTTCGTCGTCTTGGCCTTTTTCAGCGCCTGGATGATCTTGCCCGGCATCGAGCCGATATAGGTCCGCCGATGCCCGCGAATTTCACTCTCGTCACGCACGCCGCCCAGTGAGATCCGGATAAACTCGCGCCCGGTCGCCCGCGCCACCGACTTGCCCAGCGAGGTCTTACCCACACCGGGAGGGCCAACAAGGCACATGATCGGGCCTTTCAGCTTCTTGCTGCGTTGCTGCACGGCAAGGTATTCGACAATCCGTTCCTTGACCTTCTCCAGGCCATAGTGATCCGCATCCAGGATTTCCTGCGCCTTATTGAGGTCCTTCTTAACGCGCGAGCGCTTGCCCCACGGAATGCTCAGCATCCAGTCGAGGTAATTGCGCACAACCGTCGCCTCGGCGCTCATCGGGCTCATGTTCTTGAGCTTCTTCAGCTCGGCATCGGCCTTTTCGCGCGCCTCTTTAGACAGCTTGGTCTCGTTGATCTTCTCTTCCAGATCGGCAACTTCGTTCTGGCCCTCTTCGCCATCGCCCAGCTCTTTCTGAATGGCCTTCATCTGCTCATTCAGATAATACTCGCGCTGTGTCTTCTCCATCTGCGATTTCACGCGCGTCTTGATCTTCTTCTCGACCTGCAGAACAGACATTTCCCCCTGCATCAGGCCATAGACCTTCTCCAGCCGCTCGCTGACCGAAAGCGTCTCAAGCAGGTCCTGCTTCTGGTCCACCTCGATGCCCAGATGCCCGGCCACCAGATCGGCCAGCTTGGCTGAATCGTCGGTCTCGGAAACCGCCGAAAGTGCCTCTTCCGGGATGTTCTTGCGCACCTTTGCGTAACGCTCGAACTCGGTCATCACCGTGCGCTGCAACGCCTCGATCGTGGCCGCATCGCCCGGCATCTCTGTCAGGTATTCGGCCCGCGCCTCGAAGAAATCGTCGTTTTCCAGGTACTCGTCGATCCGCACCCGCGCCTGACCTTCGACCAGCACCTTGACGGTGCCATCGGGCAGTTTCAGCAATTGCAGAACATTGGCCAGAACCCCGGCCTTGAAAATCCCGTCGGTGTCAGGCTCGTCGACGCTCGGATCAATCTGGCTGGCCAGCAGGATCTGCTTGTCATCCGCCATCACCTCTTCCAGCGCCTTGACCGACTTTTCGCGCCCGACAAACAGCGGCACGATCATGTGCGGAAAGACGACAATATCCCTGAGAGGCAGCACCGGATAGGATGCGTTCAGTGGCTCTTGCATCGCTCAATATTCCTTGTTCTTGGCAAGGTGCCCGGCCCCTATTTTAGGCGGCACACGGCACCTCCGCGTTTCTGAAAGGTTAAATTGGGGGTTGCCCGCCGGGGATTCAACCTCTTTTTGGCAGAATGCCCGCGCGTCCGCACCCCGGCAAGCGCCAAATCCCGCGCCTTTGAAGCGATTTGCCGCAAGCCCCTGGTGGCTTGCCGGAACACCGCCTCTTTCTTGACCCAAATACTCCTGACAACCGCGCCGCGCGCGCACCGCTTCGGAATTACCGCGAAAACCCGCCTGTCGCTGCACCATGTCGGGTCGCTGTCGTACCGGTGTCGTGGTATAGTTATGCGTCGAGTCTCATATCGCCTTCACCGAAAAAGAAGGATCGAACAGTGATGCACATCCGGAAAATGCGATTGGATCAGGGCTGGTCACAGGAACAACTGGCCGAAATGGCGGGCATTTCCACGCGCACCTTGCAACGCATCGAACGCGGCGCCCCCGCTTCGACCGAAACCCTGAAATGCCTGGCCGCCGTGTTCGAGACAGACTTTCACAATTTGCGAGAGGATACCGACATGCAAAATACACATTCTGTTGACCATGAACGCGAAGCGGTTGAATACGTGCGCGACATAAAATCGTTCTACACCCACCTTGTGACCTTCGTGCTGGTGATCGTCTTTCTGTCGATCATCAACATCTTCGTCACCCCGGGTTATCCCTGGGTTCTCTGGGTCATCGGTGGCTGGGCCATCGGGTTGATCAGCCACGCCTTCACTGTCTTCGAAGTTATGGATTTCTTCAGCCCAGATTGGGAACGCAAACAGATTGAAAAACGCCTGCGCAAGATGGGCCACTAGAGCCCCCGGGACGGCGGGTGGGGCGTCGCGGAACGCGCGCGTCACCCCCGTCGCATCACACCGGCTCACCCTCTTGAACATACAACACATCCGGGCTAATCCTTGCGTGACACAACCCAGAGGAATTGCATGACACGCCTGCTTTTCACCATTGCATTTTTAACCGTCAGCACGCTTCCGGCTCAAGCCGATGTCAAGAAACTGGCATTTTTCTCGATTTCCAACAAGAAGCCCACCGTAACCGGCAGCTTCAATGTTGGAGGCTACAGCCCGGCCCAGGTTGCCGCTCTCATCGCACGGGAGTGCAAAGGCAAGGTCGGGGCCCTTGAGTACCAGGGCAAGCCCCGCAAACGGCGCCGCGTCCCCCACCAGAAGTTCCAAACCACCTGCTCCGGCGGTTTGGCTTCGCGCTACAAGGGCAGCCGCGCAACGTTCTCGGTCAGCCAACAGCCCAACGGCAAGAACATGGTCGAAACCACAACCTCGGACGGCAATGGCAACATGCTGTTGATGAGAGAGTTCTACTGACACCGCACTGACCGAAAACTGGCAGGCAGGACATCCGCCTTACGGCTTGCGCACTGCTGCCGTCACACCGGCTCGATGTCCCCTAGGGTCCGAGTGCCGTGAAACACCTCCTCCCATGCCGCAAAACGTCCTTCGGCAATCGCCTGCCGCATGCCCTGCATGATCTCCTGGAAGTAATGCAGGTTGTGCCAGGTCAGCAGCATCCCGGAAATCATCTCCTGGGCTCGGAACACATGATGCAGGTACGCCCTGCTGTAGTTCGAACACGCCGGGCAGGAACAGGCTTCATCCAGCGGCCGTGGATCATCCGCATGGCGGGCATTCTTGATGTTGACCACACCGCGCCGGGTAAACACCTGCCCCGTGCGCCCCGAGCGTGATGGCAGCACGCAATCCATCATGTCGATGCCACGTTTCACCGCGCCGACGATGTCATCGGGCTTTCCCACCCCCATCAGGTAGCGCGGTTTGTTCGCGGGCAGGAACCCCGGCGCATAATCAAGACAGTCGAACATCGCCGCCTGCCCCTCGCCCACAGCCAGGCCGCCCACCGCATAGCCATCAAACCCGATCGCCTTCAGCGCCTCGGCGCTTTCCTCGCGCAGGTCCGGCTCCAGCCCGCCCTGCATGATCCCGAACAGCGTATGCCCCGGCCGGTCACCAAAGGCCTCGCGTGATCGCTCCGCCCACCGCATCGACAACCGCATGCTTTCGGCAATGCGCTTGCGATCCGCCGGCAATGCCGGACATTCATCGAAACACATCACGATGTCCGACCCAAGCAGCCGCTGGATCTCCATCGACCGTTCCGGCGTCAGTTCATGCTTGGACCCGTCAATGTGGGATTTGAAGGTCACGCCCCGCTCGGTCAGCTTGCGCAATCCCGCCAGCGACATCACCTGGAATCCACCGCTATCCGTCAAAATCGGCCGCTCCCAGTTCATGAAGCGGTGCAAGCCGCCCAACCGGTCAATCCGCTCGGCCCCGGGGCGCAGCATCAAATGATAGGTATTGCCCAGCAGGATATCCGCACCGGTCGCCCGAACACTTTCCGGCATCATCGCCTTCACCGTCGCCGCCGTGCCCACCGGCATGAAGGCGGGTGTGCGAATCTCGCCGCGCGGCGTGGAAATCACTCCGGTTCGCGCTGCCCCATCCGTGGCCTTCAGCTCAAACTCAACGCGCTGGCTCATAACCCGTTCTCCTCTGATCGCGGCCTGCATAACGCCCCGTTGGGCGGGTGCCAACCCACCTCCCCCCATGGACAAACGCACGCCGACCAACCAAACTCACGGCGCAACCCGGAGGCTCCCATGAACCAGATGTCCCTGCCCGACCTCGTCGCCACCGATCTGGCCGATGGCGTGATCACAATCACCCTTGGCAACGGCAAGGCCCACCCCCTGTCACAGCCGATGATCCGCGCCCTGCACGACGTCATCAATGCAGCGAATGAAAACCCCGACGCCCGCGTCATCGTGATCGACGGGCCGGGTCATATCTTCTGCGCCGGCCATGACCTCAAGGAAATCGCCCGCCACCGCACCGACGCCGATGACGGCCACGCCTACCTGACTGAATTATTCGAGGATTGCGCCGCGATGATGCAGGCCGTGACCTATTCGCCGAAACCCACAATCGCCCAGGTCGGCGGCATCGCCACCGCTGCCGGATTGCAGCTCGTTGCTGCCTGCGACATGGCCTTTGCCAGCCATGATGCATCCTTCTGCCTGCCCGGCGTCAACAATGGCGGCTTCTGCACCACGCCTGCCGTCGCGGTCTCGCGCGCCGTGGGCCGCAAACACCTGATGGAACTGCTGCTATCGGGTGCGGTCAAATCCGCCGATTGGGGCCTGCGCGCAGGACTGGTGAACGAGGTCACCGGCCCTGATCAACTCGCGCCACGAACTCGCGACTTCGCCACGACGCTGGCCTCCCGCAATCCCGGCCCCATCGCCGACGGCAAGTCCATTACCATGCGCCATCTCGACATGGACCTGCCATCGGCCTACGACGAAGCGACCCGCGTCATGATCGGCCACTTCATGGACCCCGACCGCATCGCCCATGAAAAAGCGTCGCGCTGGAACAGCTGAGGCAACCGTTTCCCGACACGGGAAACAATTTCCAATCCGACTCGGATTTACACGCGCCTTTTCCGCGTCGGAGTTTACCTTGCCGCGCGCGGTGTTAAGCTTCGGTGTCGTTAACGCATTCACTAAAATTCGCCCGACAGCTACCCGACAGATAGCCGACGGGTTCCAGCCCCCCGACAGACCACCGCACGGTGCCATTAACCTTTCTCCCAGATGCACCTCTTTACCTCACCTGCGGGAAACCTTATATGTTTCGTCAGGAAATACTTGAGGCCCACGCATGACCGAACTGACCGAACCGCTCGAAGGCACCCCGCTGATCAAACCGTCTTCGACGTCGCACAAGCTCTACGAGCCAGTGGTCGAGGCCTGCCGTTCGATCTATGACCCTGAAATCCCGGTGAATATCTACGACCTGGGCCTGATCTACACGATCGAGATCGACCATGAATGCGATGTGCGTATCATCATGACCCTGACCGCCCCGGGCTGCCCCGTGGCCGGTGACATGCCGGGCTGGATTCAGGACGCTGTCGCCCCGGTCGAAGGCGTGCGCCATGTCACTGTTGAGCTCACATGGGAACCGCAGTGGGGCATGGACATGATGAGTGACGAAGCTCGCCTTGAATTGGGTTTCATGTAATAAACACAACGGCTTGAAAGGAGACATTCATGTTTGGAATTCCCGGCAAACAGGCCGTCACCATGACCCCTGCCGCGATCAAGCAGATCGCCAAACTGATGAACAAGGAAGGCCACCAGGGCCTGCGCATCGGCGTCAAGAAGGGCGGCTGTGCGGGCATGGAATACACCATGGACTACGTTGACGAGGTCGACCCCCACGACGAGGTGGTCGAAATCGACGGCGCCCGCGTCATGATCGCCCCCATGGCCCAGATGTTCCTCTTCGGCACCGAGATCGACTACAAGACCTCACTGCTCAGCTCCGAATTTGTCTTCAACAACCCCAATGTCGAAGACGCCTGCGGCTGTGGCGAGTCGATAAAGTTCAAGGATATTGACGAGTTATCCGCCGAACATGAGAATGGCGCCCCACGTCTGTAAACTGTCTCGACCCCCGCGACATTGCTTCCCTTGACCCGGTCCCGGCCCTCGTAGAGATTGCGCCAACAGGGAAACAGGGAGAGAAAAATGCGCCGCAAGCTTGCCGCCGGAAACTGGAAAATGAACGGGGTTTCGGCCTCCTTGGACGAGCTCAAATCGCTCGCCGGGACCCATGCCGATCCGTCAGTCGACGTGCTGATCTGCCCGCCTGCCACGATCGTGCAATCCGCCGCACAAACCGTTGACAACACTCCCATTTCCATCGGCGGGCAAGATTGCCACGCGGAAAGCAGCGGCGCCCATACCGGCGACATCTCCGCCGACATGCTGCGCGACGCAGGCGCCACGGCAGTCATCCTCGGCCATTCAGAACGCCGCGAAGACCACGAGGAAAGCTCCGAGATGGTCCGCGCCAAGGCCCGCAGCGCGCAAGCCTCCGGCCTCACCGCCGTCATCTGCCTCGGCGAAAGCCTGGCTCAGCGCGAAGCCGCCAACACGCTCGACATCATTGCTGGCCAGCTCGCCGCCTCGCTGCCCGACAACTCCACCGCCGAGAACCTCGTCATCGCCTATGAACCGATCTGGGCCATCGGCACCGGCAAGGTTCCCACGCTGGCGCAAATCGGCGAGGTTCACGATTTCATCCGCACCCGCCTCGAGCGCCGCTTCGGTGCCGGTGTCGGCCGCGGTGTGCGCATCCTCTATGGCGGCTCGGTCAAGCCCGACAACGCCGCCGACATCTTCCGCGTCCCCAATGTCGATGGTGCCCTTGTCGGCGGCGCCTCGCTCAAGGCCTCTGATTTCTCACCGATTATCAAGGCCCTGGAAGAAAGCGCCTAATCTGTTTCTTCCTCTTGCCCGAAATATCTCAGGGGGTCTGGGGGACTGGTCCCCCAGGGCCTGCGTCCTCTCGGGACCCTTTGTTCCAAAAGGCCCTGTCGGCAATGGGCCTGAACGCAATCAAACCGGTGCGCGTTAGCGCTCCGATAAATTAATAGACCAGATTCATCATCACCATCGAAACCACGAGGAAGATCACGGTCATGATGCCGCCCGAGCGCACGAAATCGGCCACCTTGTAACCTGCCGGCCCCATGATCAGCGCATTCACCTGATGGGTCGGGATCAGGAACGAGTTCGAGGTCGAAATCGCCACCGTCAGGGCAAAAATTGCCGGGTCGCCCCCTGCTTCTACAGCGATCGACACCGCCAGCGGCACCAGAAGAACCGTGGCGCCCACATTGGACATAACCAACGTGAAAATAGTTGCCAGCACGGCAACCCCCACCTGCAGCCCCCAGATCGGCCAGCCATCCAGCAGCGACAGGATCTGTTGCGCAATCCAGGCTGCCGTGCCGGTATTCTGGACCGCCTGCCCCAATGGAATGAGCGAGGCCAACAGGAACACCGTCGACCAACTGACCGCCTCATAAGCCTCGTCGATGCGCAGAACCTTGGTGGCGATCATCCCCGCCGCACCCACCAGCAGGGCCAGCGACAGGCGCACATCGGTGAACAGAATGAGCGACAGCGCGATCAGGAAGAACAGAAGCGCCCAACCCACCTTCTTGGGCCGCATTTCTTCGCGCGGGAAGTCCGAGGTCACCACCACGAAATCATTGCCCCGGTCGAGCCGCGCCAGCGCGTCCCACGAGGTAAACGCCACCAGCGCATCGCCGGCCTGGATCGGAATGTTCAGAATGTCATCAGGGTCGTGTTCCGGCGTCTCCACCAGAGAAAAGGTCGAGCCCCCACGGTTCACTGCCAGCAAGGACAGCCCATAGGTCCGCCGCATCGCCAGTTGCAGCGGCGTTTTGCCCACCACCGGGCTGTTGGGGGGCACAACCACCTCGCCCACACCGGCCACGGTCGGCGCATAATCCTCGGCGAACATTTCAAGGTCATCGAGCACCTCAAGCCCGTACCAGCTTGCCACTTCCTCGATCACCTTGCGGCGGCCCAGAACGGCCAACCGGCAAGGGGTCTGAATCACCGTGTCGACGGGCGGCGCAAACCAGCGTTTGCCGCCGTGGGCCGAACCGATGATATAGAGATTGTGCGCCTGCATCACATCACGGAAGGTCTGCCCCTCCAGCAGGTTGCCCGCCGGAAACACCACTTCGACGATGTCCGATTTCAGTCCGTAGGTATTTTTCAGGTATTCCTTAACGGACTGGCCCGAGCTGCCCTCTTCGCTCGACGACCGGCTTGGCAGGACCCAGCGGCCAAAGAGCACGAAATAGAGAATCCCCGACAGAACCAGCGCCACGCCAACCGGCGTGACCGAGAAGAGGCCGAACGTGTCCATCTTCTGCCCCTCGGGCAGACCGTTGTTCGACGTGATGATCAGGTCGTTCAAGAGAATCAGCGGCGACGAGCCAACCATCGTCATCGTGCCGCCCAGAATGGCGCAAAAGCCCATTGGCATCAGCAGACGGCTCAGTGGCAATCCTGTGCGCACCGAAATCCTTGAAACCACGGGCAAAAACAGTGCCGCAGCGCCGACGTTCTGCATGAAGGAGGAAATAAACCCGACCGTCCCCGAGATGATCGGGATGATCCGCGCCTCGGTCCGTCCGCCATACTTCAGGATCGTCGCGGCGACCTTGGACATCAGCCCCGTGCGGTCCAGCCCCGCCCCGATGATCATCACCGCGATGATCGAGATCACCGCGTTTGACGAAAAGCCCACGAACAGCTGTGTCGGATCGGCCAGGTTGGTCATCCCCGGCAACATGCTCAGCATGCCCAACAGCACCATCATCAGGATGGCGGTGAAATCGATGCGGAAAAATTCGGTGACGAACAGGGTCACGGTCAAGGCCAGCACGGCCAGCACCGCCATCATCTCGGTCGTCAGGGTGAGCGCTTCCATCAAGATCCTCCCGGGTGCGCCATGGGTGCCGTGGCCCCCTCCGGCCCGGTCCCGATACGCCAATGTTGTTACTGAAACAAGAACGCCCGGCCAACTGGACTCATTGAAACCGTCAGGCCGGGCTTCTTATTCACGGATTAGCATATGTGGTTATTTTCTCTGCCTCAAATGCAAAATTGTCGCTGCCAAATGAAAAAGCGGGCCCCGCAAGGCCCGCCTTTGGAATTAAATGCCTGATCAGCACCTAGTTTGTCACGATCTCCGGCCCCATGAAGGTATTGGGCAGATAGGTCGAAAGCCACGGGATGTACGTCACCATGATCAGGAAGACGAAGAGCACGGCCAGGAACGGCAGCGCCGCGCGGACAACGCTCATCATCGGCATCCCTGCCACACCCGAGGTCACGAACAGGTTCAGCCCCACAGGTGGCGTGATCATCCCGATCTCCATGTTCACCACCATGATGATGCCCAGGTGAATCGGGTCGATGCCCAGCTGCATGGCAATCGGGAACACCAGCGGTGCAACGATCACCAACAGGCCCGAGGGCTCCATGAACTGTCCACCGATCAGCAGGATCACGTTAACCACGATCAGGAACATCACCGGGCCAAAGCCTGCCGACAGCATGGCGCCCGCAATTTCCTGCGGAACTTGCTGTTCGGTCAGCACATGTTTCAGGATCAGCGCGTTGGCAATCACGAACAGCAGCGTCACCGTCAGCTTGCCCGCGTCAAACAGCGTCTTCTTGGTGTCCGGGTGGACGAACGCGGTCAGGATCGCCTGCGGCTTGCTCATCAGGCTGCGCCCTTTCTCGCCTTCGCCCTGTGCCAGCGGCCCCATATCCTTGTAGATGAACGTGGCAATCAGGAAGGCGTAAACCGCGGCCACGGCGGCGGCTTCGGTCGGCGTAAAGATCCCGCCATAAATGCCACCCAGGATGATCACGATCAGGAACAGGCCCCAACCGGCCTCACGGCCGGACTCGATGATTTCACCCCAGCCCAGCCAATCACCCTTGGGGAGGTTCTTGATCTTGGCGATAGCATAGATTGTCACCATCAGCATGAACCCGGCCAACAGCCCCGGGATCACACCGGCCAGGAACATCCGCCCCACCGACACCTCGACGGAAGCCGCGTAGACCACCATCACGATCGACGGCGGGATCAGGATGCCCAGCGTACCGGCGTTACAGATCACGCCGGCGGCGAATTCCTTGGAATAGCCCACCTGCCGCATGCCTGCGATCACGATCGAGCCGATGGCAACCACCGTAGCGGGGGACGACCCTGACAGGGCCGCAAACATCATGCAGGCAAACACACCCGCAATCGCCAGGCCGCCGGGCAAGTGGCCGACGCAAGCGATGGAGAAGCGGATGATCCGTTTCGCCACCCCGCCCGTCGACATGAACGACGACGCAAGAATGAAGAACGGGATCGCCAGCAGAGTGAAGTGCCCCTCGAACGCCTCGAACAGGGTGCCGGCCACCGACGCCATTGTCGCATCCGAAAACCACAGCAGGAACAGGACCGAAGACAGACCCAGCGATACCGCAATCGGCACACCAATCAGCAACAGGCCGATCACCATGCCAAAGAGAAGAACAACATCCATCAGTTCGCCTCCTCGATCTTGGCTCGCGCATCGTCGATCTCATCCTCGACCTCGTGAGAGGCCACCAGACGGTCGATCCGGCCATGCCAGATTTCCATTGCCACCTGAAAGAACCGCAGCGTCAGCAGCAGCATCGAAATCGGCAGTACGATGTAAGGGATCACCTTGGGGATCTTCTCGTATTCCTCGCCGAAATTGATCCAATCCTCGAGAAAGGCAAAAAGCCCGATCATCGGCACATCCTGCACCTCGTACCAGCCCTGCCCGCGGAATTTGTCGACGAATCCGGTGGGGAACCAGCGGCCCGATGTCGGCGGCAACTCGGCAAAGACCGCCCAATAGTCATAGGCCCCCTTCACCAAGAGCAGCGAAAACGCGAGGCAACAGGCCACCGAGATCAGTGCCATCGCCCGGCGCACCGGTTTCGACATCATGTTGACGATGGCATCCACGCCCAAATGGCTGTGGGTTTTCACCGCGTAAGAGGCGCCCAGAAGCACCAGCCAGGCAAACAGGAACACGGTCAGCTCCAGCGCCCAGAGAATGTTGGAATTGAAAACGAACCGCGCGATGACATTGGCGAATGTGATCGCCGTCATCAGGCCAAGGATCAACGCGATCAGCGTCTCCTCGATCTGGTCCGTCCATGACTTTCGATGTGGCATTGTCCCCTCCCGCAGCGCTGTGGCTGCTTATGGAACGGGCGGGCCATTGGAGTAACGGCCCGCCCGCGTGTCACGTGAGTGGTCTTGGGCTTAGCTGCCCGCGTTGATGGCTTGCGCCGCGTCGATCATGTCCTGACCCACGTCGCCTGCGAATTTCGCCCAAACCGGTTTCATCGCGTCGACCCAGGCCTGGCGCTGCTCCGGCGTCAGCTGGCGAATAGTGCCACCTGCATCGATGATCGATTGCTTGGCGGCCTCGTTCACCGCGAAGGCCTCGGCGTTGCGGGTCATGGTGACTTCCTTGACGATGGTCATGAACTGGTCACGCACATCCGCGTCCAGGCTGTCCAGCCAATCGACATTGGTCACAACAAGATAGTCGATGATGCCGTGATTGGTTTCGGTCACACCGTCCTGCACCTCGAAGAACTTCTTGCCATAGATGTTGGACCAGGTGTTTTCCTGACCGTCGACAACACCCTGTTGCAAGGCGCCGTAAACTTCAGAGAAGGCCATTTTCTGCGGGCTGCCACCGATGGCTTCCATCTGGGCGACCAGAACGTCTGACGATTGAACGCGGAATTTCAGGCCATTGGCATCGCTCGGGTTGACCAGTGCCTTGTTGGCCGACATCTGCTTCATGCCATTGTGCCAGAAGGCCAAACCCTGCAGGCCACGGCGCTGCATGCTGTCCAGCAGTGCCTGACCGTTTTCACCGTTCTGGAAGGTGTCCACCGCATCCATGTCCTTGAACATGAAGGGCAGGTCGAACAGGCGGAACTGCTTGGTGAATTTCTCGAATTTCGAGAGGCTCGGCGCGGCCAGCTGCACGTCACCCTGCAGCATCGCTTCTAGCACCTTGTTGTCGTTGTAAAGCGTGGAGTTCGGGAAGACCTCCATGCACATCTTGCCATTCATTTCCTCGTTCACACGCTTTTCCAGCAGCGACGCGGCGATCCCCTTGGGGTGCTTGTCGGTGTTGGTCACGTGGCTAAACTTGACGACGATCTCGCCATCGTCACAGGCACTGGCCAGTGCCGCGCCCGAAGTAACAGTCAGGGCCATCGCAGTGGCCGCAGCAATCAGGAATTTCATTCTTCATCCTCCCGGTACAATGAAACGTCCGCCCCACATTGGGGGTCACATCTCAGCATCCGCGCAGGCCAGCCGCCTTGGCAAGCGCTCAGAGACGCGCTTTGCAGAGATGTGTTTTATTGTTTTACTTCAGAGTATTAGGTGGAATTCCAGGCAATGGCGTAATTGCCGCAGTGCCGCATTGTGCGAAATCCCGCACAGGTCAGCGCCGTGTTGTGCGGAAATCCGCACAGTCTGGGCGAATCCCGACCCCGGTAACAACCCGCCTTTGCGACCTACTGTTCCGCCGCCCAGGTCAAACCGAAGGTGACAAGCCCGTCAACACTGTTGGTGCTCATCGGCACGAACTGCATGAACACGTTGCCCTGCCGCAATTCCACGCCCCCAATCCCCACGACATCGCCGCCAAGACGAGTAGAAAACCGACGCCCGTCACCGGGATACCAGGCCAAACCGCCAAATGCGCTGATCGCGCCCCTGTCCCAGTGAAACAATGGAAGGTGCGCGGTCGCCGCCAACGATCCTTTTTCATAGCTGTTTAGGTAACCCCCGATCGAATAGGCCCAGCGCTCCCGCTCCCAGGTCGCGAACAGGCCAGGGTTGATCTCGTTGAACCCCGTTCCGTTGATATGATGCGAGCCCAGCAGAACCGAGAACCTGTCCGGTTCCGACATCACCGGCCCTGTCGCCATCAGTGCGGCCACAAAAACAACAAGCCGATTAGAATACCTTGAAATCCACATGAATCGCTTTGCCTCCCGGTTCATCCCAGATGTCACAAAGCCCCCAAGTGCTCTCTGTCTGCCCCCGGAGGACGGCCCCGGGCAAGAAAATTCGAGCACCCGTACCGAAAATCCACCCCGCCTGTCGCATTTCGCCCACGCGGCCGGATCCTGCTCAACGTCGGTAATCTTCGGGCTTGATGCCGTATTTCGCCAGCTTGTCATAGAAGGTCTTGCGTGGCAGCTTCAGCCGCTCCGCCGCCTTGGACGCCTTGCCATTCTCGCGCCCGAGAGCCGCAATCAGCAAGGCCCGTTCCACCCGGGCCATCTGCTCAGCCAGCCCCATCCCTGTGTCTGGTTGCACCTCTTCCGGCATCCCCAGCACAAAGCGCATCGCCGCGCTCATCAGCGAGCGCGCGTTGCCCGGCCAGTCCTGCGCCATCAGGCTGCCCAGGTGTTCGGGTGCCACCTCGGGCGGTTCAATCCCCGCCTGTTCGGCCGCCTGTTCCACGTAGTGGCGAAACAGAACCGGGATATCCTCGGGCCGCTCCTTCAGCGACGGAATGCGCACCCGCATCACATCCAACCGATAGAACAGATCGGCATTGAACGTCCCCGTCTCGACACGTTCCGCCAGATCAACCGTGGTCCCGGCTATCACCCGTGCATCAACGCCCTGCTCCAGCCGTTCCAACGCCGCAAACTGGGTCTGATCCGGCAAGGCCGCAATGTCATCCAGGAACAATGCCCCTCCTGCGGCCTCGCTCAACGAGGCCTCGAACTCCTTTGGGCTCATCTGTGCCGCCCGGCATTTGACAAATGCTCCCTGCCCGCGTTCGGACATCAGATGGATCACTTCGGCCACTTTCGACACGCCCGAGCCCGGCGCGCCAGTGACCAGCACCTCGGCCCCCGTCGCCGCCACGCTGCGCACCTTGTCGCGCAATTCCTCGGCCAGCTCTGACGTACCAAACAGCATCCTTGCCGCCGGATCGCCCGCCTCCAACTGTGCTTTCAGCCGCCGGTTCTCCAGCACCAACGCCCGGGTTTTCAACGCCCGCTCGACCTCGGCCAGCAGGTCGGCAGGCGCACAGGGTTTTTCCAGGAACCCGAACGCCCCCTGCTCCATCGCCCGCACTGCCATCGGAATGTCACCCTCCCCGGTCAGCAGGATCACCGGCAATTCCGCATCCACCTCCTGCGCATAATCGAGCAGGTGAAACCCATCACGCCCCGGCATCCGAATGTCACTGACAACAACCCCCTCGAAACCGGGCGCGATTTGATCCTTGGCCGCCACGAAGGATCCCGCCAGCACCGGCTCCATCTCGGCCAGGTCCAGCGTCTGCCCAATCGCCTCACGCACCGCCGCATCATCATCGACAAACAGAACCTTACGCGTCATGCCGCCTGCTCCTCGCGCCACTGATCCAATTCCACGGTGAACACCGCCCCGCGGGTGCCATTGCGCCCGCGAATATTGCCACCGAAACTCTGAACCAAACCGTAAGAGATCGACAGGCCCAGCCCCATACCCTCTTCGCTGCCCACTTCCTTGGTTGAATAGAACGGCTCGAACATGCGCTCGGGATCGGCAATGCCCGGCCCGCTGTCCTCTACGGTCACCTGCAACATCGGGCCCTTTTCTATGGCTATTCGAATTGTCTTCTCCGGCTCTTGCCCGGACATGGCATCGGCGGCGTTGTTGATCAGGTTGACAAAGACCTGCGTCAGCCGCACCTCACCGCCATAGGCATAGATCGGCTCACCCGTCCGATCCCAAATCAGCCTCACGCGGTCACTCTTCAATCGCGTCTGAGTCAACTCGACCGCATTTTCGATCACCTGCACCAGATCCACGCGCCCCATCGGCTCGCTTTCATTGCGCGCGAATGCCCGCAGGTTCTTGATGATCCGTGCCGCCCGCGCCGCCAACGCAGAGATGCGGCCAAGGTTTTCCTGCGCCTTTTCGGGTTTGCCACGGTCGATGAAAGCCTCGCCATTCTCAGCAAATTGACGGATCGCCATCAGCGGCTGGTTTAGCTCGTGACTGATCCCTGCACTCATCTGCCCAAGCGCGCTCAGCTTGCCTGCCTGTACCAGATCCGCCTGGGCGCGTTTCAATTCCTGCGTCCGCGCCTCGACCCGCGCCTCCAACAAACGGTTCGCCTCGGCCAGCGTGCGCCGCCTTTCCATCGCCAGGAATAGGAACGCCCCGAATACCAGCCACAGCGCCGCGAACACCACCGCCTGCAACATCGCGATCCGCTTGGCCGGGCCTGTGCCCACCAGCGCTTCGGCCTGCATGCCGATCACCGGCAGGTCACGCACCAGGTGCAGCGACTCGCGCGGGATGTAAGCTCCCCAATCTATCCGCCAGATGTCATGTCCCGACCGTTTCACCGCTTCGAAGGCCGGTGGCCGCAACATCGCAGGTTGCAAGCCTGCCTGCCCCGCCTCGCGCCGCCAGAACAGGATTTCCGAGCGGTTCGAGACAAACACCTCTCCGCCCTCGTCAACGAAGAACACCGCCGGGCGCGAGCCGCGCCAGTCATCTTCCAGCTTGGCCAGATCGACGACAACGATCAAAGCGCCCTTAACCTGACCATCCGCGCCAAACCGCGGTGCAGCATAGAAATGCGCCCGCAACTGTCTGGCCCCGTAAAGCCCGTGCCCCGAGCCCAACGCCCCCTGCATTGCCCGTGCGACCCACGGTCCTGCCGCGACCTCTCCCGGGCCGCTTGTGTTGGCCCGCGCCAACACCTGCCCCTGCCGGTCCACATAGATCAGGTTCAGCGCCGCGGTTTTGTCCGACGCCGCCAACAAGAGCGCCTCGGCCGTTGCCCGATCACCCGTCAATGTCGGGTGGTCCGCCAGCAGAACCGCCATCTCCTGGTACCGGCGCAACTGGCCGGTCAACCGGTCTGCGGCCAGCGCAAGGTCGGCTTCACCACGCCGCGCCAGCTGCCCAAGAGCCTGGCCATAGCCGTAAACAAACAGGCCCGCCGTCATCGCAAACACCACGACAACAAAGCCAAGCACCAATGCGGCCCGCCTGAAAATCCACCTATCCATGGCATCGGTTTAACCGCGACCCGCTTGCATTGACCAGAGTGTTGCGCGCAAATGCCCGAATGCAGAGCCTCGCCCAATCGCCTACCGATCCCGATTTTGTCCAGAATCCCTATCCTTTTTATGACCGTGCCCGCGCCGGGGGCGACCTGTTTTTCTGGCAGGATTACGACCTGATCTGCGCCACCTCTCATGAGGCGGTGCACGCGCTCCTGCGCGACCGTCGCATGGGCCGCGAATGCCCTCCCGAGCTGACCATGCCGATCCCTGAGCATCTGGCGCCCTTCTACGCACTCGAAGCCAATTCCATGCTCGAGGCCGAACCGCCGCGCCACACCCGGTTGCGCCGCCTTGTCACGCGTTCCTTCACCTCGGCCCGCATCGTGGCCCTGGCCCCGCAGATCCGCACCCTGGTGCGCGAGTTGATCGACGCCTTCCCCGATGAGCCTTTCGACCTGATCCCGGCCTTTGCCAGCCGTATCCCCGTCACCGTGATCTGCCGTCTGCTGGGCGTGCCCGAACAGATGGCGGATCAGTTCCTGGCCTGGTCCCACGACATGGTCGGCATGTACCAAGCGGGCCGTACCCGCGCGATGGAAGACGCCGCCGCCCAGGCAGCGGATGAATTCGCCAGTTTCATACGGGCCCATATCGAATCCCGCCGCTCGGACCCGAAATGTGACCTGCTCTCGCATCTCATCGCTGCCGAGGAAGAAGGCGACCAGCTCACCACCGACGAATTGGTCTCCACGTGCATCCTGCTGCTGAATGCCGGTCACGAGGCCACCGTGCATTCCATTGGCAACGCCGTTAAAACCTTGCTGGAGCATGACACACGGAAAATAACCCCCGACACGGTCGAGGAATGCCTGCGCTTCGATCCCCCGCTGCACATGTTCATCCGCTATGCCTATGAAGACTTCTCCGCCTTCGGCCATGATTTCAAACGCGGCGACCGGGTGGGCCTTCTGCTGGCGGCGGCCGGTCGCGACCCGTCAACCTGGTCCGAGCCGAACCGCTTTGACGCGACCCGCGAGGCGGTTCCCCACCACGCCTTTGGCGGTGGCATCCATTTCTGTGTCGGCGCCCCACTGGCACGGCTGGAAATTACCCTGGCGCTGGAAATTCTATTCGCTCGCTGTCCGGGCCTGCAACTGGCCGAACCACCTTCCTACGCTGACAGCTACCATTTCCATGGGCTGGCCCGGCTGATGGTCAATCGTTAGGTGAGCGCCCGCACCGGTTTTTCGCGATAAATCGTTTCTCAGCCCGCCATGGTTCGCAAATCTATAGCGGCAACGCCACGCTCGCCTTGATCTCCTCCATCGACAACAGCGCGGTAACGTTATGCACCTTCACCTCTGAAATCAGCGCCTGGTAAAACACGTCATAAGCCCGCGCGTTCTGCACCCGCACCTTCAGGATATAGTCGATATCCCCCGCCAGCCGGTGCGCCTCCTGCACCTCGGGTCGGTCTTGCAGCGCTTTCAGGAACCGCGCCTGCCAATCTGCATCATGCTCGCTGGTGCGGATCAGAACAAAGAAACAGGCCTCAAAACCCAGGGCCTCGGCATCCAGCAGAACGGTCTGCTGGCGGATCACTCCACTCTCGCGCATCTTGCGCACCCGATTCCATACCGGCGTCTTGGAAGAGCCTACTTTGCGGGCGATTTCGTCCAATGACTGCCCCGCATCGCGTTGCAGCTCGGAAAGGATTTTCCGGTCCAGATCATCCAGTCGCACTGCCATTCTGCCAATCTCCTATCTTGGCGAATTATTTCGCCATCACAGGGGAACACTAAAACATACGTTCTTGTTTTTCCAGCCATCTAGCATTCAGGCAGAACATTTTCCTAAATTAGACACAAGAAACACCTCACACGCAGGAGCAAAACCATGTCGACCCAACCCAACTTCCACGTTGTTACTGCCAATGCGCTCGACACCGGTGATGTCGTTTATCTCACCGGCTGCGATGAATGGAGCCCCGAGATCCTGACCGCCGAGTTCATCGACGACACGGAACACGCCGATTTCCGCCTTTTCGTGGCCCAGGGCCAGACCCGTCTGGTGGTCGATGCCCACCTGGCCGAGGTCGAGATCACCGATAACGGTCCCGTGCCGCTGACCCGTCGCGAGGCGCTGCGCGCCCAGGGTCCCAGCGTCGCCGCCCCGCAACCCCACGCCATCGCGGCCGAATAACCGGCCCCGCAGAAACGGATCGCTCCCATGTCGCAGGATTTTCTCGCCACGCGCAACGCCCAGTTCCGCCACCAGGTCGCCCGCCGTCTCGCGGGCGATCTGACAGAAGAGGAATTCAAGCCGCTTCGCCTGATGAACGGTGTCTACCTGCAACTGCATGCCTACATGCTGCGGGTGGCCGTCCCCTATGGCACGCTCAACGCGGATCAACTGCGCGCTTTGGCCCATATCGCTGACAAGTGGGACCGTGGTTACGGCCATGTCACCACCCGCCAGAACATGCAGTTCAACTGGCCGCGCCTGACCGACATTCCCGACATGCTCGATCATCTGGCCACCGTGAACCTGCATGCGATCCAGACCAGCGGCAACACCATCCGCAATGTCACCGCCGACCCCTTTGCCGGGGCTGCCGCCGACGAGATTGCCGATCCCCGCCCGCTGGCCGAGCTGATCCGCCTGTGGTCCACCGATCACCCCGAATTCCAGTTTCTGGGACGCAAGTTCAAGATCGCCGTGTCCGGCGCCACCACCGACCGCGCCGTGCTCAAGGCGCATGACCTCGCCGTGCGCATCCGTCAAAATGATGGCCAGATCGGCTATGAGGTACTGATCGGCGGCGGTCTGGGCCGCACCCCGATGGTCGGCCAGACCCTGGCCGAGTTCCTGCCGCAGGCCGATCTTCTGCCCTATCTCGAGGCGGTGCTGGCCACCTACAACCTGCTGGGCCGGCGCGACAACAAGTACAAGGCGCGGATCAAGATCGCGGTGCATGAACACGGGTTGGAGAACCTGCGCGATCTGGTCGAGATCGAGTTTGCCCGCCGCCGTCCCACGTTCAAAGGCGCCGATCAGGCCCTGCTCACCCAGCTCGAACAGCAATTCGCCCTGCCCGTCTTGCCGCTGCGTGATGCGGCCCCCTATTACACCGCGCGCGACGCCGATCCGGGGTTCCGCAGCTTTACCGATACCAACCTTGCCCCGCACAAACGGGCGGGCCATGCCATCGTGACCGTGTCGCTCAAACCCTATGGCGGCACCCCGGGCGATATCACCTCGGACCAGATGCGCATTCTGGCCGATCTGGCCGACCGCCATGCCCATAGCGAACTGCGTTTCACCCCCGAGCAGAACATCGTCCTGCCGCATGTGGCGCTGGCCGACCTGCCCGCGCTTTATCATGGCCTTCTGGCCGCCGGGCTTGCCACCGCCAATGTCGGACGCGCATCCGATATCATCGCCTGCCCCGGCATGGATTACTGCGCCCTTGCCACCGCGCGCTCGATCCCGCTCGCGCAGGACCTGTCGGCCATGCTGCATGACACCGGTCTCGACGGAAAACTGGGCAAGCTGGGCATCAAGATTTCGGGCTGCATCAACGCCTGCGCCCATCACCATCTGGCCGATATCGGCATTCTCGGGCTCGACCGGGGTGGCGTGGAAACCTACCAGATCACTCTTGGCGGCGCACCGGGCGATGACATGCGCGTCGGCACCCGCACCGGCCCCGGCTTTTCCGCCGACGACATCGTTCCCGCCATCGAACGGCTCGCGCAGGCCCATCTCGTGCTGCGCCGCGATGCGGACGAAGGCTTCTCAGCCACGTTTGACCGGGTCGGCATGGCCCCATTCAAGGCGGCACTCTATCCCGAAACCACCAAGATATCGGCTTGATCGACATGCTACACCTGACCGATCCAACCGCGCCGGGCGGTCCGCGCCTGCTGCATCCACGCAGCCTGTCGCTGCTGGACGCGCATTTCGCCGACCGCAAAGCGGAAGACCTGCTCGACTATGCCCTTTCCGGCGCCCTAGGCCGGATCGCACTGGTTTCGTCCTTCGGGGCCGAGGCCGCGGTTCTGCTGCATATGGCGTCGCGCATCGACCAGGACGTGCCGGTTTTGATTCTCGACACCCATCTGCTCTTTGCCGAAACCCTGGCGTACCAGTCGGAGCTGGCCGCGCATCTGGGCCTGGGCAACCTGCACATCCTGCGCGCCGTTACAGAACAGTCAGACCCGGACAACAGCCTGCACCAAACCGATCCCGATGCCTGCTGCGCCCTGCGCAAGACCGCACCCCTGACCCGCGCACTGACGCAGTTCGACGGCTGGATCACCGGGCGCAAACGAGCCCAGTCGGGCACGCGCGCCAGCCTGCAAGCGGTCGAACGAGACCCGGACGCCGGCAAGGTCCGGCTCAACCCGCTTTTCGACTGGTCGCCCGCTCAGGTGGCTGCGTATTTCGACGCGCACGACCTGCCGCGCCATCCGCTGGTCGCGCGCGGCTTTACCTCGATCGGCTGCGCCCCCTGCACCACGCCAACGAAACCCGGTGAAGACCCGCGCGCCGGACGCTGGCGCGGCCGCGACAAGATCGAATGCGGCATCCACTTTGCCAATGGCAAAGCCATCCGAAACACGCGCCAAGGAAACGACCAATGACCACCCAATTGATCCGCGACACCGGCTTTGTCCCCGAGGACTGGGCCCATGGTTATACCCGCAACCCGCGCCATATCGCCGGGGAAAACGGTGCCGGGCTGATCCTGACGCCCGACACCGCGAACCTGTCCGATCTGGCCCAACGCCTGCCCAGCATCGGCATGATCCGCGTCGAGTTCTCAAGCTTTGCCGATGGCCGTGGCTTCACGCTCGGACGTCAACTGCGGCTTGCGGGCTACGACGGTCGCTTGCGCGCCGCCGGCCCTTTGGTGGCCGATCAATACGCCATGGCCCGCCGCGCCGGTTTCGACGAGGTTGAAATCCCCGCATCGCTTGCCGAACGCCAACCCGAGGCCGATTGGCTGTTTCGCGCCGACTGGAGGGATCACGATTTCCAGTCCCGGCTGCGTTCCGCCGCCTGACCAACCTCCCGCGACGGCACGTGGTTCAATTTGAGCCAGATCAAAGACGCACGAGCAATATACCTTAAAACCCACCGCAATCTGTCAAAGCGTCTCGCCCTGCACCTGTTCCGGGGCAATTGAAGCGCTGCGCATCACATGAAAGTTTCTCGCGTCACGCCAAAAACCTCTATTCAGATTTTTGGCGTGACGCTTTAAGGAGGGGCAAACACGTTTGCCCGCTAATGAAATGACCGAGTTGACCCCAGTGACCGATACAAACATCAAAGTTCCCAAGGCCCCTGCCCTGCCCGATGCGCAGACTGTTCTTTCCGTCAAACACTGGACCGACCGACTGTTCTCGTTCCGCGTGTCTCGGCC
Organism: Aliisedimentitalea sp. MJ-SS2; assembly: GCF_032586155.1. Lineage (NCBI taxonomy): Bacteria > Pseudomonadati > Pseudomonadota > Alphaproteobacteria > Rhodobacterales > Roseobacteraceae > Aliisedimentitalea > Aliisedimentitalea sp. MJ-SS2. Next base: position 973,430 of record NZ_JAWHTC010000001.1, on the reverse strand, counting down.
GTCGGCGCTGCGCTTCCGCTCGGGCGAGTTTGTGATGATCGGGCTGATGGGCGATCCGGACCCCAAGACGGGCAAGCAGAAACCGCTGCTCAGGGCCTATTCCATCGCCTCACCGTCCTGGGGCGAAGAGCTGGAATTCTACTCGATCAAGGTCCCCGACGGTCCGCTTACGTCTCGACTGCAGCATATTCAGCCCGGTGACGAGATCATCCTGCGCCCCAAACCGGTGGGCACGCTGGTGCATGATGCGCTGCTGCCCGGCAAGCGGCTCTGGTTCTTTGCCACCGGCACTGGCTTTGCGCCCTTCGCCTCGCTTTTGCGCGAACCGCAGACTTATCACGACTATGACGAGGTCATCATCACCCACACCTGCCGCACCTGTGGCGAGTTGGAATACGGTGCCGCGATCATCGACAGCCTGAAACATGACGAGCTGTTGAACGAAGTGATCGGCGAAGGTTTCTGGAAGAAGATCAAATACTACCCGACCACAACCCGCGAAGAGAGCCCGAAAATGGGCCGCATCACCGACCTGATGCGCTCGGGTCAGGCGTTCGAGGACCTGGATGTCGCCCCGATCAAACCCGAACATGACCGGGCCATGATCTGCGGCAACCTCGCCTTCAACCTTGAACTCAAGGACATGCTCGAAGAGTTCGGGCTCGAAGAAGGTGCCAACTCCGATCCCAAGACTTACGTGGTGGAAAAAGCCTTCCTAGATTGACTGTAGGGTGGGCAACCTGCCCACCGTGCCCACTCCAACCAAAGAAAAACCGCGCCGGAAATCGGCGCGGTTTCTTTTTACCGGATGGCGTTAGGTTTACATCCCCATCGCTTCCTTGATCTTGTCCAGCGTCGCTTTCAGCAGCTCGGGATTGTCCTTGGCCTTCTCGAGGCCGGTTTTCAGCAGGGTCTTTTCCATCGCGCCGATGGCATCGGTGCCGTCGATCATCTCGACAACCTTGTCCATGTTGAACCCGTCCACGGTCAGCAAATCGGCCATCCCGTCGGCACTTTCCGCAGCCGCCTCGGCTTCGGCAGCAGCGGCTTCAGCAGCGGCAGCGGCCTCTTCTTCAGCCTTCTTGGCGGCCTCGGCAGCGGCAGCAGCTTCTTCCTCAGCCTTCTTCGCAGCTTCGGCAGCAGCGGCAGCGGCCTCTTCTTCGGCCTTCTTGGCGGCCTCGGCAGCGGCAGCAGCCGCCTCTTCCTCGGCTTTCTTCGCAGCGGCAGCAGCCTCTTCTTCAGCCTTCTTGGCAGCCTCGGCGGCAGCGGCAGCAGCCTCTTCCTCGGCTTTTTTCGCAGCGGCGGCAGCCTCTTCTTCGGCCTTCTTCGCAGCTTCGGCAGCAGCGGCAGCGGCCTCTTCTTCGGCCTTCTTGGCAGCCTCAGCAGCGGCAGCAGCTTCTTCCTCAGCCTTCTTCGCAGCTTCGGCAGCAGCGGCAGCGGCCTCTTCTTCGGCCTTCTTGGCAGCCTCGGCGGCAGCGGCAGCAGCCTCTTCCTCGGCTTTCTTCGCAGCGGCGGCAGCCTCTTCTTCAGCCTTCTTCGCGGCTTCGGCTGCGGCGGCGGCAGCAGCTTCTTCCGCCTGACGTGCATTTTCCGAGTACCAGTAGTACCCACCGCCAATCACAACAACGGCCACAGCAGCCCAGATCAGGTTTTTCATAGTTTTCGTCCCCGTTTACGACGCCAACTCCGGCGCCGGACATTCATAACGCTGTCGGGATGCACTCTTTGCCACCTGTCCACAAGGGGGAACTAGGGGGAATCTCGTCGCACTCTGCCCAAATGTGGCTAATTTTGCCGCTTGAAGTGCCCGGCCCGCGCAGCTACCTTGCACCCTCGAAACCCGTTGAAAAACAACCGAAGGATCAAAACCATAGCCCGCAGACCTCACAATGCGCCCCCACAGCGCGACACTGGCCCCCGCGTCAACGACAAGATTCGCGCCGACGAAATCCGCCTGATCGGCGCCGAAGGCGAAAACCACGGGGTTGTTTCCCCGCGCAGGGCGATGGACCTGGCAGAAGAGGCCGGGCTTGACCTGGTCGAAATCTCGCCCAATGCCACGCCCCCGGTCTGCAAGATCATGGATTTCGGCAAGTTCAAATATGAACAGCAGAAACGCGAATCCGAGGCCCGCAAGAAGCAAAAGATCATCGAGGTGAAAGAGGTGAAGTTCCGCCCCAACACCGACACGCATGACTACGATGTGAAGATGCGCAACGTGTTCAAGTTCCTGGGCAATGGCGATAAGGTCAAGATCACGCTGCGGTTCCGCGGTCGCGAAATGGCGCACCAGAACCTTGGCCGCGAGCTTCTGCTCCGGGTGGCGGACGACATTGCCGAGGTCGGCAAGGTTGAAAACATGCCCAAGATGGAAGGCCGCCAGATGATCATGATGATCGCGCCCTTGCCGCAGAAGTGATCCATACCTAAATACCTGAACGCCTCGCACTCGCGGGGCGTTTTTCAATTCTGGAACAGGATATCAGGCCATGTGGGAAGAACGTTTTGCCGCCACCTCCGATTTCGTTTTCGGCAAGGACCCCGCCCGGTTCATGATCGAATACGACGACTGGTTCAAACCCGGCCAGACCGTGTTGTCCGTCGCCGATGGCGAGGGCCGCAACTCGGTCCATCTGGCCGAACGCGGTCTGGATGTCACGGCGCTGGAATTTGCCCCTTCGGCGCTGGCCAAGGCGCGGATGCTGGCTGCCGAGCGCGGCGCCACGGTCAATTTCCGCCAGTTCGACGTACTCGCCCAGGAATTCGAAGGCCAATACGACATCGTGATGGGCCTCTTCATCCAATTCGTCGGCCCGGTCGAACGCAACAAGCTCTTCGCCAAGATGCAAAAGGCCACCAAACCCGGTGGGCTGATCATCCTGCACGGCTATACACCCGAACAGGTTGCCCATGGCACCGGCGGCCCACCCTTCGTCGAGAATATGTATACCGAGAAGACCCTGCGCGAATGCTTCCCCACTTGTGAGGTGCTGGAAGTGAAGGAATACGAACGCGAAGCCCAGTCCGGCAAAGGTGTGGCCGCCTATATCGACTTCATCGCCCGAAAACCCGTCTGAGACCGTCGACCGAGTTTGAAACGAGGTCCGATTTCTGACCTTGAACAGGTTTTCGAATTGCTTGCGCAATCCGACCGGCCGGAGGGCCAGCTCCCAGACCTCCGGTAATTTTTTAGTCAGATGAAGGGGGGCCGGGTTGTTCGAGTGGCGGCTTGAGGCCGGAAACCAGACCGGAAAGCACCAACCACAAATGGCACAAACCGCCAGGCCCCGGTTCTGATCAATTCTTGGGAGTCTTCCCCAACCGCGGCATCGGCCGGGTCGGGATTTCCTTCAACAGCCCGCCAACCCCCATCGCGGCAATATCCTTGTTGCCCACATCAATACCACAGACCACACGGCTCAACACCCAATCGGCCCCGTTGAGCTTGGGCGAGCGGGCACAGCCCGGCAATCCGATCACCGGACGCCCCTTCTTCACACGTCCGACAAACAAAAGGTTGCCCGGATCAACCGGCATCCCGAAACGGCGTACCTTGCCCCCTGCCAAACGCAGCGCCTCGGGCGCCACATCCTGCGGGTCTGACGTGGCCGAGCCGGTCAGGATCAGAATCAACTCCCCCTCGGCCGCCTTGATGGCCTCTGTCAGGGCCTCGGTCTCATGCGCCACCGTGATCGTCTCGATCAATTCCACCCCCAACCGGGTCAACCGATTTTCAATGGCTGCGCGCCCCTTTTTGCCAGCTCCGCCGGGAATGTCACTGATGATCAGCGACGCACTTGCCAAAATCGGCTCATTCAATTTGATCGCGCGTCGTGCCTTGCCCACGGCATTGCCAAGGTCCATCCCCGGCACGCCATAAGAGATAATCTTGACCGTCGCGACCATGCCGCCGGTTTCCATCTGCTGAAAAGGCGGTACCGTCGCCACAGTGATCATCGGATGGACCCTGTTGACCTTGTTCACCTGGTCTTTGTCCATCGTCACAACCCCCGGTCTCCGGGCAAGGATGTTGACACGCCCGGTCTGGGGCCTGGTCAATCTCAACCCGTCATCGCCGCCCGCCACCAGCGCCTGTGCCAGCGCCTGCGCCGCCACGTCCTCGTGGCTGTCATCGGCCTCGAGCTGTGCTACTGTAACGGTCTTGATTCCGGCCTTGCGCAGCGCTTGGATATGCGCCCCTTCCAGCACCATTCCCTTACGCAGCTTCTTGCGGCCCGCCTTGACCGAATGCGCCAAAATGGCCCCTTCGGCCTGACCAATGGAAACCGGTCCGAATTTCATTGTCCGCTCTCCCCTTTTCTCAGCACCTGCAAGCATTCCGCCAGGATCGACACTGCGATCTCGGCCGGGCTGGCTGCGCCAATGTCCAGCCCCACGGGCCCGTGAATTCGACCAATCTGGGCGTCACTCAATCCCGCTTCCTGCATCCTTGCGACCCGCTTTGCCTGCGTCCGGGTCGACCCCAGGGCGCCAATATAAAACACATCCGTCTCCAAAGCTTCGATTAGTGCCGGGTCGTCAAGCTTCGGGTCATGGGTCAGCAACACCAGCGCGGTCCGCCCGTCCAGGCCCAAAGCCCGCACCCCCTCATCCGGCCACTCATCCACGATGGTCTCGCCGGGGAAACGCTCTTCACTGCCAAAGGCCGGGCGCGGCTCGATCAGTATCGGATCGAACCCGGCCAGCCGCGCCATAGGCACCAGCGCCTGGGCAATATGCACCGCGCCGACAATGATCACTCGCAAAGGCGGGTTGTGGATAGTGACAAAACTGCCGTCTTCCTCGAACCCCGACCAATCCATGCGGAACCGGTCGTCAAAACCCTCGCGGACCAGCCGCCGTACCCCGACCTCGGGCGGCGACACCACCGCCACCTTGTCACGTGCGGCCCGTGCCGCCACCAGCTCTTGCAACAGCGCCACCGGAAGAACCGGCCCCACCGGTTCGACCAACACCCGGATGGTGCCGCCACAGGCCAGCCCCACGGCAAAGGCATCGCCATCGGAAATTCCGTATTCCAACGCCCGCGGGGCCCCCTCGGCAATCGCTTCCAAGGCCTCAAGCACAACGTCACCTTCGACACAACCGCCCGAAACCGAGCCCTCGATGGCACCATCCTCGGCGATAACCAGCTGGCTACCCACACGGCGCGGGGCGCTGCCCCAGGTTTGCACCACGGTGGCCAATGCAACCTTACGCCCGGCACGATGCCACGCCAGCGCGGTTTCCGGCATATTGTCGAACCGTTCCATCGCGTTTCCTCCCCTCGCAAAGCTCACTATGGCGCGCCCTCGCCGGCTTGTCTCCCCCGACTTTGGCCGTGTTTCCGGCACGGGCAGATATTGGCAAAGCCGCCGCGATCCGCATCGCAACGGCCTCGATACCCCAAAAAACGCCTTCAACAGCCCCGCAATTCGGAACTGCGAAAAAGCCACCTATCTGCCAATTGAGACCAAACAAGACCACCTGGATTGAATTGTAAATGACGCAAATCAAACCTATCGCAATTCAGCTAAAAATGGTTTGATCAAACGAATTCAAACCGGCTCAAACACGGGAGTTTTTCATGCGTGGCATTGCACTTTCCTGTCTTGTCCTGCTTGGCTCTCCCGCTCTGGCCGAGCCCCCTCTCAGCCGCCATTTCGGTGCCGAGCAAAGCTGTTATGAACGGGTTTATTCTGACAGCCACCTGGCGCAGCACCCCTTGCAACGGGTCACCCATATCCGGCTGACCCATGATGCCAAACACTCGGGCCCATTCGGCACCGACGGGAAACCGATGCTGTATCCGGACGCACCCGAGATCGTCGTCAATTTTTGGGTTGCCTTGCGGGGTTATCCGGACATGTACAACGCAACCGGTTTCTGTTGGCCCGAAGGCGACGGAATGGGATGCGGCCTGGAATGCGACGGTGGGCAGTTTTCACTGGAAGATCGCGGGCCCGACCAGATCCTGCTAAAAATAAACAATGAAATCTATTTTCATGACTGCGATGAGGGCGAAGAGGTGCTAACGGCCGAACCCGATGACAAGAGTTTCCTGATGACTCGCGTCGAAAGCAGTCTCTGCGCTCTGCCCGAGTAGCACACAGCAGCTTTCCGGCGAATTTGGCCAAGAGTTTTCGAGAAATCCTGGTCCTGCCTCAACGGTCGCGCAGCGCCTCCATCAACCGCGCCTTTTCACCCGCATCCTCGGGCCGCGAGATCGCCCGTGCCAGGTCTTCCAGCGAGGCAATCGAATGCCCGGCGCGGAAACTGTCCACATGGGGTAGCATCGCCGCGATCCCACGCGCACGGGGTGCAAATCCGTCCCAGCGGAGCAACGGATTGAGCCAGATGAGCCGCCGCGAACTCAGATGCAAACGCTCCACTTCCCGTTCGAGCAGCCCCACTTCGTCGCGGTCCAGCCCGTCGGTGATCAACAGCACCACGGCTCCCTGCCCCATGACCCGGCGCGACCAGTCGCGGTTGAACGCATGCAGGCAGGCGCCGATCCGCGTGCCGCCTTCCCAGTCCTGCGCCTCGGTCCCGGCCGATTTCAACGCCTGATCCACGTCGCGTGTTGCCAGGTGCCGGGTGATATTGGTCAGCCGCGTGCCAAAGGTAAACGCATGCACCTTGGCCCAGCCCGCCCCCTTGTGGTTGGCCACCGCATGGAGGAAATGCAGCACCATGCGGCTGTACTGGCTCATCGAGCCGGAAATATCACACAACACCACCAGGTTGGGCCAACGCATCCGCGGCGTCTTCATTTCCAGTTTTTGCAACTCTCCTCCGCGCCGCATCGAGCTACGCAAGGTCCGCCGCCAATCCAGCTTGTGACCCAGGTTTGCCGCCTGTGTGCGCCGCGACGGGATTGGCTTCACCGGCAGACTCAGTTGCGCCAGCATACGCTTGGCCTGCGCCACCTCCTCTGTGCTCATCTGCTCGAAGTCCAACGACCGCAGCCGCTCTTCACCCGACATGGTCGCCGAGGCGTCGATCTCGATCTTGGTTTCGTCCTCGCCCGCCTCGGGCACATCCGGCAGATCACGATTGACCCCGTCAAGCAGCGCCTCTGCCGCCCGCTTTTCCGCTGCCTCGGCCCGGCGTTCTTCCTGCACACCGCGCACCGCCGGCAGCATCATCGACATCATATGTTCCATGTAACGCGGATCGCGCCAGTATAGCCGGAACACCTGGGCAAAGATCCGGCGATGTTCCGGGCGGTTCACGAAACAGGCATGCAGCACCCAGTAGAAATCACGTTTCTCGGTAAACCCCGCCGCCTCGACTGCGCGAATGGCGTCAATCACACGCCCCGGACCGATCGGCAAACCCGCCTTGCGCAAGGCGCGGGCAAAATGGGTGATATTATGGGTCAGCCGGGGATTGTCCGGCAATTCAAGGTCGGGAAGTTCAACCATCAGCCGCCATGGGGGCGCTGCCCCCAAACCCCCGGAGTATTTTGGGCAAAATGAAGCATCAGGATGATTGCCACAATGGCTGCGCTTCATTCAAGTCAATCGGTGCCTTGTCGCGATAGGCCGCAATCACCTCGATTTCACCGACGATCCTCTCATTGAAAACTTCCATATCTTCCGCAGGTACCCACAACTCCTCGTGGTCGCGACCCCCAGCAAGTTGAAGAGGATATGCTTCAATGATGTCATCAGACATTTCCCAACGCGTGACAAACCCCAGATTGTCCGGCACTGGTGTTACTGAGTTCCAGTCACGCGCGATCTTCTCGGCATAGTCGAAGGTTGTAACCGGATAGAAAATCGGTTGGTCCGGCAGACGCGGCGGCCACTCTTTCCAGCCGGAATCGCGCACCAACAACAACTCTTTCAAGCCGGTAGGGCGATACAGGATCATACCGGCTCCAACTCCGCTTTGACCTCATCCAAAATCCGCTTGGCCTCACTGCCCTGCAGTTGCGCTATGTCATCCTGATACTTCAGGATTGCCCCCAGTGTATCGGCAATCACTTCCGGCGACAGGTCGATCACATCCAGCGCCAGCAGGCATTTGGCCCAGTCAATCGTCTCAGCCACACCGGGCCGTTTAAACAGATCCTCGGAGCGCAATTTCTGTACGAAGCCAACCACTTGCCGTGACAGCTCTTCCGCCGCCTCGGGCGCGCGGGCATGCAGGATTTCGATCTCGCGATCAAAGCTGGGATAATCCACCCAATGATACAGACACCGCCGCTTCAGCGCGTCATGCACCTCGCGTGTGCGGTTGCTGGTCAGGATCACGATCGGCGGTTCGGGCGCCTTGACCGTGCCCAGCTCGGGGATCGTCACCTGGAAATCTGACAGCGCCTCAAGCAGAAACGCCTCGAAGGGTTCGTCCGTGCGGTCCAGCTCATCAATCAACAGCACCGGCGCGCCGCCGTCCTGCTCCCGCATCGCCTGAAGCAAGGGACGCTCGATAAGATATTCTTCTGTAAAGAGCTCGGTCTTCAGCACGTCCCGGTCGGCCCCGCCCGCCGCCTCGGCGGTACGAATGGCAATCATCTGCTCGGCAAAGTTCCATTCGTAAACCGCGCTGGCCGCGTCCAGCCCCTCGTAACATTGCAGCCGGATCAACCGCCGCCCCAACCCGCTGGCAATCGCCTTGGCGATCTCGGTCTTGCCGACTCCGGCCTCGCCCTCAAGAAACAACGGCCGCCCCAGCCGCAACGACAAAAACACCACCGTCGCCAAGGCCCGGCCACAAACATAATCCTGCCCCGCCAGCATCGCCTGTACGTCATCTATGGATTGCATCTCGCTCATCGCTCTCCTCCGTCCGTGCATCTCTTCATGACATCGCGCTGCGGTCAAGCAACACCAACGTCGCGTGTTGACCGCCAAATCGCTAAAATCCCCTTGAAAGATTGACGCAAGCGCCCCCGGATGCGATGCTGTTTTTCAACAAAACCATGGCAAAAAGCCGTGGAACAGAAAAAAGCAGCAAGGCGGGCAGCCCCATGACAATGCCAACCGGCAGACCGGCGGGAGCGTAGATATGCGCATCACGGCGGTGACTTGTGTGAAAAACGAAGGGCCGTTCCTTCTGGAATGGATCGCCTTCAACCGGCTGATCGGCGTCACCGATCACCTGTTCTATTCCAACGATTGCACCGACGGCACCGATGAGCTTCTAGAGGCGCTGCAAGACCGCGGATTGGTACAGCACCTGCCCAACCCAGCCCAGGGGCGCAATTACCAGATGGAGGCGCTGAAGGACGCCAAGAGGTGGGAAATCGTGACCGAAGCCGATTGGGTCTGGGTCGCGGATGTCGACGAATTCCTCAATATCCATGTTGGCGACCACACCATCCCTGCCCTGGTCGAGGCCTGCGGCAACCCCCAGGCCATATCGCTGCACTTCCAGTTCTTTTCCGACTGCGGCATCGAGAAATACGCCGACCGTCCAATCATTGAACAGTTCACCCGTTCGCATAACCCGGATTTGTGGTGCGGCGAAACGGCGATCGAAGTCAAATCCTTGATGCGCCATGACTTTCCGCTGAAGTATTTCGGCGCTCATCGACCGTTTTTCCGCGACAAGCTGCCCAAGAAGAAACATCCCACTTGGACCGATGGCGCGGGCCGCACAGTGCCGCATCGCTTCCTCGTGGCCGCCAACCCACGCCGTATCCGCAAATTCCCGGCTCAGGGCGCGCGCGAATACGCCACGCTCAACCATTATGCCCTGCGTTCACTCGACAGCTACCTCGTCAAGAACGACCGCGGCGACGTCAACCGCGAAAACCGCGCTTTTGACGATACCTATTGGCGCGAGCGTAATGACGACGTGTTCCTGGACACCTCGATCCACCGCTACTTGCCTGATCTTAAATCGGCACTGGATGATTTGAAGTCCGACAGCAAAATCAAAGCACTGCACGACAAAGCTGTGGCGGCCCACATCACCAAACGCGACGAACTGCTGGCCCAGCCGGCCTATCGCGGCATGTATGAACAATTGCGCACCGCCCCTCGGATCAGTCCGCAGGAACAGAGCATGCTGGTCGAGCTGGGGCTGGCCTCGTGAGCCTGCCGATCGTCATCAACCTCGGCCTGCCGAAATCGGGCACCACCACGCTGGCCCGCGCCTTACGAGAGGCTGGGTTCACGGTGGCCGACTATCGCATTCGCCCGGCGGACACCGAAAACCCCGAGCTGCGCGGGAGATTCGTTGGCGGCTTGATATACGAGGGCTATTTCACTACCGGCGATCCGCTGGAGCACCTCGAGGACTTCAACGCCTTCACCGAAATCAACAAGCTGCGCCGCGGCCACTCCTTTTGGCCACAAACCGATTTCGGCGTGATCGAGGCGATCCGTCAACATCACCCCTCAACCCGCTTCCTCGCTTCGTCCCGCAACCCGCGAGACCACGCAATGAGCCTGTTGCGCTGGTCGGACCTTGGCAGCCATCGCCTGCCGAAACTCACGGTACCCGGCCTGCCTGTGGGCTACGGTGAAACCGGCCAGGAACGCGCCCGCTGGATTTCCGCCCATCACGCCTTTCTTGATCGGATATTCGATGGCGACCCGAACTATTTGAAGTTCGACATCGCCAACCCTGAGGCCCGCGAGAAAATCGCCGCCCACCTTGGTTGTGATCTGCCTTGGTGGGGCCGCCTCAATGTCAACAGTACGGACAGTAAGTCCAATAATATCAGTAAGGTTGCCTCATGAAGCTCATCCTCCACATTGGCCTGGAACAGGTCGGGGCCGAACGGCTGCAATCGGTGCTGAATGCCAAGCGTGAAGGGCTGCTCTCCAAAGGCGTGCTCTACCCGCGCTCGCCCGGGTCCAAGAATCACACAAGGCTCTATATGGCCGTGAGTGATCCCGACCATATCGACCCGCTGCGCTACAATCGCGGCTACATTGCGCCTGCGTCGCAGGCCGATCTGCGCGAACAGGTCGCCGCCGGTCTGGCGCGCGAGGTCGAGACCCACAAGCCCGACCTCCTGATCCTGTCGGCCTCGCAACTGGGCAGTTCGCTGGCGCGCATGTCCGAGCTCGAACGGCTCAAGGCGCTGCTGTCACCTCTGACCACCGACATCGAAGTCGTCGCCCATATCGACGAACCGGGCCGCCTGCTGAGCCGTCACTACGCGTCGCAGGTCCTCGAAGGCCGCGCCGCGCCACTTGATCTCGAATTCGAACTGGCCGGTAGCGCCGACTGGTGGGGCGACGCCCTGCTTGATGCGCATCAGATCGACCCGCAGGCCGGGCAGTTCCTCGAAACCCAGACCCCTGCGTTCTGGCTCGACTACGCAAGACTGGTCAAGCATTGGGAAGGCGTCTTTGGCCAGGGCAGCATGTCCCTACGCCCGTATGATGCTGACAGGTTACACGGGGTCGATGTGACCGGGGAAATCCGCGACACCTTTGGCATCACCGCCAATATCGGCCGCGCCGAGCCGGTCGATCCCCCCGCGCACCCCTCCGCTGCCTGGCTCGCCCGCGCGCGCCAGCTCAATGAATTGCTGCTCAAGGTGTTGGGCAGCCGCAAGCGCATCCTGCCTCGCATGCTCTGGCGCAAGTTCATCAACGAAATCGCCATCGACGGCCCCGCCATCGACCCCGGCGCCCTGTCCGAGATTTCAACCGCCTTCGCACCAGCCTCAAAAGCCCTGCTCAAGGCCCATCCGGCCCTGACCAAGGCCTGCCTGACCCCCGATCCCGCCGCCGATGCGTGGGAAGAGGCCGATCCCGGTAATGGCTACCGCGCCTCGCAATACCTGCTTTCCTTCATGTGGCGCATCGACAAGGCCACCCGCGAAGCCAAGACGACCAAGCTTGCCGCGTTGAACCAGCTCAATGGCAGCGCGCACACCGCCGAGGCGCGCGCGCATGCCACTGCCCCGGCAGGCGATTTTCATGGAAAATCTGCCGCGAGCGGGGGCGATGAGGCCCCCGCTGACGGCCTCAGCGAGGTCGCCCGCAAGATCATGCCCCCCCTCGCCCAGCAAAATTTCGAAAAACTTCAACATTCCTCCTTCGCCCCGCACAACCGTTTGGGCCGCGTCAACGAGGAAGAACTGGCCGCCGCTTACGCCGAAATCACCCCGCGCGATCTGCCGAAAAACAACTCCGGCAACGTGATCGTCGGCTGCATGAAGAACGAAGCCCCCTATATCGTTGAATGGATCGCCTACCACCGCGCCATGGGCATCGACAATTTCCTGATCTACACCAATGACTGCTCGGATGGCACATCCGAAATTCTTAATCGGTTGCAAGAGCTTGGCGTGCTTCAGCACCGCAACAACGACAACTGGAAGGGCAATTCACCGCAGCAATACGCCCTCAACCAGGCGCTCAAGGAACCGGTCATCAAAAACGCCGAGTGGATCGCCCATATCGACGTGGACGAGTTCATCAATGTACGCTGCGGCAACGGCACGCTTGCAGACTTTTTCGAACACGTCCCCGATGCCACCAATGTCGCCATGACCTGGCGGCTGTTCGGCCATAACGGTGTGACCGACCTCGCCGACGAACTGGTGATCCAACAGTTCGACACCTGCGCCCCGAAATTCTGCCCCAAGCCACACACCGTCTGGGGCTTCAAGACCATGTTCCGCAATATCGGGGCCTACGCAAAAATCTCTTGCCACCGCCCCAACAAGCTCGACGACGCCTTCAAGGGCAAGGTCAGGTGGGTCAATGGCTCAGGCCATGACATGACCCGCGAAGCTGCTGAAAAAGGCTGGAGAAGCTCCAAGAAGTCAATCGGTTACGACCTGATTCAGCTCAATCACTACGCGCTGAGATCGGCCGAAAGCTACCTGATCAAGCGCCAGCGTGGCCGCGCCCTCCATGTCGACCGCTCGATCGGCATCAACTACTGGATCCGCATGGACTGGTCGAATTTCCGCGACATCACCATCAAGCGCAACATTCCCCGCACCCGCGCCGAAATGGACCGTCTTCTGGCGGATGGCACGCTGAACAAACTGCACCAATCCGGCCTCGCCTGGCACCGCGCCAAGGCCGACGAGCTGCATGGAATGCCCGAGTTCCAGGATCTTTACGAGCAGGCCCTGACCATCAAGCTGACCGAGACCGAGCGCGTCGCCTATGCGTTGGCGCTCGATATGGAGAGTTGATCTGATGAGCGACCAACCAATCCCCTTCATCAAGTCTCGTGGCATCAAGATGCCCAAGAACCCCGATGTCATCCGGCCTCGCACCCGAAAGGCCTTGCGCCGTCACGAATACGAGGGGTACGAGGCCGACGCCGTGATGAAGATCGCCCGCGAAGGTGACAGCATTCTCGAACTGGGTGGCGGCATCGGCTATATCTCGACCCTGATCGGCGCACACAAACCGGTGAAACAAATCCACAGCTTCGAAGCCAACCCGATGCTGATCGACTATATCCGTTCGGCCCACGCCTTGAACGGCGTCGAAAACGCCCATGTCCACAACGCCCTTCTGGCGCCGCGCAAGGGTCCGCCGCGCGATTTCTACGTCCGCCAGAACTTCCTCGCCTCGGCGCTAGATCCCAACACCGGACCTGAAGACGGTATCGTCTCGGTCGAAAAGGTCGAGGTCCGCGGCATCAACACGGTGTTTAAAGAGGTCAAACCCGACGTCCTGATCTGCGACATCGAAGGTGGCGAAGCCGACCTCCTCCCGGCGCTCAAATACGACAAGCTGCGTGCCGCGGTGATCGAACTGCACCCGCAATGGATCGGCGCGACAGGCGTGCGCGCGGTCTTCGAGGCCATGCACGAGGCCGGCCTCACCTATTATCCGCGCTGGTCCTACCGCAAGGTCGTCGTCTTCCGAAGAGAGTGGTAAGCCTTTGAAAATCCTTGCAGTCCTCACGGTTCGAAACGAAGGCGCCTACCTACTGGAATGGCTCGCCCACCATATGGCCGTGGGTATCACCGATTTCCTGGTCTTTTCGAACGATTGCGACGACGGCACCGACACTATGCTCGACCGGCTCGACGAGATGGGCCTTGTCAAACACATCCGCAACGACGGCCCCCATGACAAAGGGGGCATCCAGTTCACGGCAATGAAACGCGCCGACAAACGCCCCGAGGTGCGCAAAGCCGACTGGGTGATCACCTTGGACGCCGACGAATTCATCAATATCCATGTCGGCGATCACACCATCCCGGCGCTGCTGGCCGCCCTGCCGGATGCCACAGCCATCACCCTGACCTGGAGGCTGTTCGGCTCGATGGGGCTGGCGCGTTACGAAGACACTCCGATTCTCGACACCTTCACCCGTGCCGCCCCCGAGGTGATGTACTGGCCCTGGCGCGCCTCGATGTTCAAGACGCTCTACCGCGCCGACGGCACCTATGGAAAACTCGGCATCCACCGCCCGCGCCAGCCCGATCACGACCGGGTGGAGCAGGCCCGCTGGTTCGACGGCCACGGTCGTGAACTGGACGCAAAATTCAAGACCGCCAAGATCTTTTCGCCCTTTGGCCGGCCCAATTACGGCCTGGCGCAGCTCAACCACTATCCCCTTGGCAGCATGGAAAATTTCGTCATCAAGGCCGACCGAGGCCGGGCGGTACACGGCGATCACATGCTAGATCTCGACTACTGGGTCGAGCGCAACTACATGATCGAGGACGACACCAGCATTCAGGCTCTTGCCGCCCCCCGTTCTGCCCAGTTGGATGCGCTGGCATCGGATGTGAAACTCGCCGAATTGCACGCCGCCGCCGTCGCCTGGCGCAAATCCCGCTTCCTCGAACTGATGCAGCTGGAGCCCTATCGGGCCCTTTATGGCCGGTTGCTGCAAACCCCGCCCTCGCGCTCCGTACCGTTGCAAGCTGCCCACTTTCTGACCCGGCAGGCCAACCTTGGGCGGGCCGCCGAAAAGACAGCCGAAAAGGGCTAGCGCCTTACCCGCAAAACCCCACGGATTTTTCGCAATTTCGCCTGAATTGCCGCCTATCACGGTCGGCAAACACCCGACCAGCATGCATGAAAGCAGCGGCGAGCAGAGGCAAAAACGCGATGCAAGACACGCCCAATACGTTCGATACCCCGCTTGCGGGGCTCGACAAGGCAGAATGGCTGAACCGTCTGGCGGATATCGCCGACGAGCGTGGCCATTTCCAACCGCTTGGCCAAAAGCACCTCGCCGCTTTTGTCGATGCCGGCGCCACCCTTCTTGTCAGCTTTGAATCGATTCAAGGTATTCGCACGCTCTCGGACACCGCCCAGCCGCTGGGCTGGGAGCTGACCCGCGCGCTCGGCTGGTCGTCGCTGTCGGTGATTTCCGAAGGCGACACGTGGTTCCGCGACCCGGCGGTCTATGGCTATTTCGATGCGCTGATCGACGACGGGTTTTTCGACGAATTCGACAACATCATCTTTTATGGCGCCGGTCCCTGCGGCTATGCAGCGGCGGCGTTTTCGGTCGCTGCCCCCGGTGCCACCGTTCTGGCGATCCAACCCCAGGCCACACTCGACCCGCGCGTTACCGAGTGGGACGAACGCTTTGTCGAGATGCGCCGCACCTCGTTCACCGACCGCTACGGCTATGCCCCCGACATGCTCGATGCCGCATCGCACGCATATGTGATCTATGACCCCCAGGTCGAACTGGACGCGATGCATGCCGCGCTTTTCACCCGGCCCAACGTGCAGAAATTCCGTCTGCGCTTCATGGGGTCGACGATCCAGACCGAGCTTCTCGAGATGCAGCTCCTGTTCCCGCTACTGGCCCGTGCCGGTTCGGACAAGTTGAACACCACGAATTTCGCCCGCCTGATGCGGCATCGCCGGGAATACCCGCCCTACCTGCGTGCCGTGCTGGCCCATGTCGACCGACAGGACCGGCCCTGGCTTGCCACCATGATCTGCCGCAACGTGCTCAAACGCTTCGATCATGCCCCACGCTTTTCCCGCCGCCTGAAACAGCTCGAACGCGAGGCCCGCGACGGCGGCGTCGTCATTCCCCCCGAGCGGCTCTGATCCCCGGCCCTGCGCCGTTAAATCCTCTGGTCACCCGCTTCCGTTTGGGCTAATCGGCAGGGCATGACCCAGATCACCATTCGCCGCCCCGATGACTGGCACCTGCACCTGCGCGATGGCGCCATGCTTGCCGGTGTTTTGCCCGAAACCACCCGCCATTTTGCCCGCGCGATCATCATGCCCAACCTGGTGCCCCCGGTGGTAACCGGTGCCCAGGCCGCAGCCTATCGTGACCGCATCCTCGCGGCGATGCCCGATGGTGCCGATTTCACCCCGCTGATGACGCTCTATCTGACCGAGGACACCGACCCGAACGATCTCGCCGCCGCCCATGCCTCCGGCCTGATCACCGCCGTCAAGCTCTACCCCGCCGGGGCCACAACCAACTCGGCCTCGGGTGTCAGCAATTTCGAAAACGTCCGCGCCGTGCTGGATCGCATGGCCGAAATCGGCTGCCCGCTCTGCGTCCATGGCGAGGTCACCGATGCAGACATCGACATCTTTGACCGCGAGGCGGTGTTCATCGACCGCGTGCTCGACCCGATCCGCCGCGCCACGCCGGGCCTGCGCGTGGTGATGGAGCACATCACCACCTCGCAAGGTGCTGATTATGTCAAATCCAATGACAAAGACCTTGGTGCCACGATCACCGTCCAGCACCTCGTGCTCGATCGCAACGACATGCTGGTTGGCGGCATGCGCCCGCATTACTATTGCCTGCCGATCCTGAAACGCGGCTCCCACCGCGAAGCACTGCTCGCCGCCGCCACCTCCGGCGACAAACGCTTCTTCCTCGGCACCGACAGCGCGCCCCACCCGACCCACAAGAAAGAGGCCGAATGCTGCTCGGCGGGCTGTTTCACCGCCCCCAACGCGCTCTCGATCCTGGCCGAGACCTTCGCCGCGGCCGATGCGCTCAACAAGCTCGAAGGCTTCACCTCGCTCCACGGTCCCGCCTTTTACGGCCTGCCCGTCAACCAAGACACGATCACCCTCACCCGGCAGGCCGAGCCGATCACCTGGCCCGCCACCATCCCCGCCGGCTCCGAAACCGTCACAGTGTTCGACCCGGGCTTCCCCATCCACTGGAATGTCACCTGACCTCTTCCTTTTGCCAGAAATATCCCGGGGGTCCGGGGGCCGCGCCCCCGGGTCTCGCCACCAGAACAAGGGCCCGTACACATGATCCCCACGTCCTACCCCAGCAAAGATGAAATTGCCCGCCTCACCGCCCGGATGCTCCTGGAAATCAAGGCGGTGCATTTCAATTCGCGCGAGCCCTTTACGCTCGCCTCCGGCCTGCCCAGCCCGACCTATATCGACTGCCGCACACCGATCTCCTACCCGCGTATTCGCTCGACGATGATGGACTTCATGGCTGTCACCGTCATGCGCAACGCCGGGTTCGAAGCCTTCGACAACGTCGCCGGTGGCGAAACCGCCGGCATTCCTTTCGCCGCCTTGATGGCCGAGCGGCTCGGCCTGCCAATGACCTACGTGCGCAAGAAACCCAAGGGCTATGGCCGTGGTGCCCGGATCGAAGGCACCATGCACGAGGGCGAGCGCGTCCTGCTGGTCGAGGACCTCACCACCGATGGCGGCTCGAAACTCTCTTTCGTCGACGCCATCCGCGACACCGGCGCCACCTGCGCCCACACGGCGGTGATCTTCTACTACGGCATCTTCCCGGAAACCGAGAAGACGCTCGGTGATCACGGCGTCTCGCTGCACTACCTCTGCACCTGGTGGGACGTGCTGGCCGAGGCCAAGGCGCAAGGCGCCTTTGACGCCGAAACCCTGGCCGGTGTCGAATCGTTCCTGAGTGATCCGCGCGCCTGGCAGGAAATGCATAAGAAGGGCTGATACAGGCGCCGTCTTGACGCTTGGTCAATCTGTCCCGCAAAGCCTCGTGGGGTGGGCAATCTGCCCACCTTCACCCCCAAATCTTGACAACACACCCGCTGCGACCGCAATATCATGGGGTCGATCCGGGGTCAGGCGATACCCACAAACTATCCACAGAAACATACAATTTGCCCCCGCCGCCCGGCCCCGCGTATGACGTGGCCACGGCGACAGAGTGGAAGATCAATGAACGAAGTATCAACCTTCAACGCGACCGGTGCCGAGGTACAAAATCCCGACACCATGCCGCACTCGATCGAGGCCGAACAACAGCTTCTCGGGGCGGTCCTGACCAACAATGACATCTATGACCGGGTTGCCTCGATCATCACCTCGTCGCATTTCTATGACCCGGTCCATGCCCGCATCTATGAAACCGCCGCGGCCCGTATCGCCAAGAACAACCTCGCCTCTCCGGTGACCCTCAAGGCCTTCTTCGAAGATGATGACGGCCTCAAGGAACTTGGCGGCCCGGCCTATCTCGCCCGTCTTGCCGGGGCGGCGATCTCGGCCTTTGCAGTGCGCGATTACGCCCAGATGATCTATGACCTGGCGATCCGCCGCGACCTTATTGCCTTGGGTCGCGACATCTCGACCAAGGCCGCCAAGGTCGACATCGCGTCGGAGCCGAAAGAACAGATCGTCGAAGCCGAACAGGCGCTGTATCAACTGGCTGAACAGGGGCAGACCGAAAGCGGCTTTCAAAGCTTCCTCAAGGCCGTCACCGACGCGGTCAACGTCGCAAATGCGGCTTACCAGCGCGAAGGCGGCTTGGCAGGCGTCCCCACTGCGCTGGTCGACCTGGATGAAAAGCTTGGTGGATTGCACAAATCCGACCTTCTGATCCTTGCCGGGCGTCCCTCGATGGGGAAAACCTCGCTCGCCACCAACATCGCCTTCAACATCGCCAAGGCCTATAAACGCGGCACCCGCCCGGATGGCACCGAAGGCGCGATTGACGGCGGCGTCGTGGGCTTTTTCAGCCTTGAAATGAGCGCCGAGCAGCTCGCCGGCCGTATCCTCGCCGAAGCTTCGGAAATCTCGTCGCACAAGATTCGCCAGGGTGACATGGACGAAAGCGAATTCCGCCGCTTCGTCGATGCCGCCAAACAATTGGAAGCCTGTCCGCTCTACATCGACGACACTGCCGCCATCCCGATTTCCCAGCTCGCGGCCCGCGCCCGACGCCTGAAACGGATTCACGGGCTTGACGTTCTGATCGTTGACTACTTGCAGCTGGTGCGCGGCACCTCGGACAACCGGGTGCAGGAAATAGGCGAAATCTCGATGGGTTTGAAAGCCATTGCGAAGGAGCTCGACATTCCCGTCATCGCCCTGTCGCAGCTTTCCCGTCAGGTCGAAAGCCGCGAAGATAAGCGCCCGCAGCTTTCGGACCTGCGCGAATCCGGCTCGATCGAACAAGACGCCGACGTGGTCATGTTCGTCTATCGTGGCGAGTACTATCACGAGCGGGAAAAACCCGATGATGACAGCCCGAACATGGCCGAATGGATGGAGAAGGGCGAAAAGCTGCACGGCAAAGCCGAGGTTATCATCGGCAAGCAACGCCACGGCCCCATCGGCACGGTTGAACTCAGCTTCACGCCAGAATTCACCCGCTTTGGCAACCTCGTGAAACCCTGGCAACAAGGCGGCGGCGGAGACTTCTGATGCCAATCCACGCCTTCATGGATGCCTACAAGCGCGTCTGGGAAGCTCAGGACAGCGAGGGCTTCGCCGATCTGTTCACGCCGGACGGGCAATATTGGAACACCCCGTTCCAATGTCAGGACACCTGGGAGCTGCGCAAGGTTTACTGGGACCGGATCAAGCTGCAGGACAATATCACCCACTCCAACGAAGTGCTGGCAGAAACTCCCAATGGCGGATTCGCCCATTGGCATACCGAATACCAGGTCTCGTCCGAGGAGCTCTTTGATATCTGGGCCAAATCCACCGGCACCGGCCTGCCCGACCGCAAACCGGGTGACCCGCTGCCCTATCTCATCCTCGACGGGACGCTGGTGGGCCAGTTCAATCCTGAAGGTCTTGCCACCGAGGTCCGCATCTGGTGGCACTCCCGTGCCGAAATGCCCTGACGCCATGGCGCAGGTCACCGGTCTCAATCACATCACGCTTGCCGTTACCGAACTGCCGCGGTCCATCGCCTTCTACCGCGACCTTCTGGGCGGCCATCTGCGCGCTGGCTGGTCGGACGGGGCCTATCTCGAACTCGGAACGATCTGGCTGTGCCTGACCCGCGCTGATGCCGTCGATCAACGCACCGATTACACCCACATCGCGTTTTCTTCATCGGACTATCATACCCTTGCCGCCCGCATCGCCGCCCAGGCCCCGCTCTGGCAAGACAACCACTCCGAAGGCGGCTCGGTCTATTTCCTCGACCCCGACGGCCACCGGTTGGAACTGCATGACGGAACGCTGGAAACACGCCTCAACCATTACACCGCTCATCCCGAAAAAGGCGTGACTCTTTACGACTGATGACACGCGTCTGGACTTTGACGGACTGCCCGGTCTCAATAAGGCATGCGCCTTTTGTCCTTGATCCTCTGCGTGCTGGCCAGCGTCTCATACGCCGAGGAGGTTGATGTCGAACTGTTTCTGGCCGTCGACATGTCCCAATCCATGAGCTTCGAAGAACTTGACCTGCAACGCCAGGGCTATGCCGCAGCGCTCACCAGCCCGGAGGTCCTGCACGCCATCGAGCGTGGTCCGCTCGGCAAGATTGCCATTACCTATGTCGAATGGGCCGGGGTTGGAAGAATGCGTACCATCGTGCCCTGGACTCGGCTCGACACCCCAGACGATGCCGCCGAGATTGCCGAGGAGATCGCTACCAATTTCGAAACCACACAGCGCGGCACCTCCATGTCATCTGTTATGTTTTTTGCAGCAAATTCTTTTGAAGCCAATAAGTTCCGCGGCCTTCGCAAAGTGCTCGACATCTCCGGTGACGGCCCCAACAACACCGGCCCGCCGGTCGCCCCCACCCGCGACCGACTGCTGACGCAGGGCATCATCATCAACGGGTTACCCCTCATGCCCCATGGTCGCGCTTGGGACGAATGGAGCATCCCAGACCTTGATCTCTACTACGCCGAATGCGTCATCGGCGGCCCCGGCGCCTTTGTCCTGCCGGTGCGCGACTGGAGCGAGTTCTCCCGGGCCGTCCGCCGCAAATTGGTACTCGAACTGGCGGCGCGTCCGGCGCAACCTGAACGGCTCTGGCGCAGCCGTTCCTACGACTGCCTGGTCGGTGAAAAGATCTGGCATCGCAACATGCGACTCGATTTCTTCAGCCGCTGAGCCGTTTGTCCCTCCACGCAGGTAGAGGTCATGTTTGGCCTGGAGCCGACTTTCGAACTGCCTGCGCAATCCGACCGGCCGGGGAACCACCCCCCACCCCGGGGCATTTCCGGTCAGATGATGAGGCGGGCCGGGATGTTGGAACACAGCGGCTTGCGGTCGCAACCCGCAGCATGGCCCTCAACCGGGGCAGCGCTTATGGCCCGAGCACATGCACCCCCTTGCCAACCGCTTCCCGCCAAAGCACCTTGCCCCCATGTCCACGTCCGATATCCCGATCATCGACCTTGCCACCACGCCCGACCTGCCCGCCGCCTTTGCCCGCGCTTACGGCGAAGTCGGTTTTGGCTATATCATTGGCCACGGCATCGACCCCGCTCTGCGTGCGCAGGTATTCGACATGAACCGCCGCTTCCACGACCAGCCGCTCGAAACCAAGATGCAGGTCGAACTGGATGGTCATCACCGCGGTTACATCCCGATCAACACTTCAACAGACGTCAATTCGCAGCTCGCCGAGGTCACCAAGCCGAACCAGTCCGAATCCTTCATGATGATGCGCGAGGACGCGGCCCATGACCCGGCGCATTTCCTATCCGGCCCCAACCAGTGGCCCGACCTGCCGGGCTTTCGCGAGACGCTCGAGGCCTACCACACCGCCCTCCTACGGCTCGGACACAGCCTGATCCAGATCGCCCTTGCCGCGACCGGCGCCACGCCACAGGCCCAAGCCGAAACCCTCCAAGCCTTCGACACCCCCACCACCTGGCTGCGCCTGCTGCACTATCCTCCGTCACCGCCCGCAAGTGCCGAGGATCTCTACGGCTCGGCTCCGCATACCGATTTCGGCGCGCTCACCATCCTGGCCCAGGATGATGTCGGCGGCTTGCAGGTCCAGACCGAAACCGGCGACTGGATCGACGCCCCACCGATTCCCGACGCTTTCGTCGTCAATGTCGGCGACATGCTGCACCGGATGTCGAATGGCCGGTTGAAGTCGACTCCGCACCGCGTCATCAACCGCTCCGGGCACGAGCGCTATTCGGTGCCCTTCTTCTACGACCCGCATGTCAGCACCACCGTCACGCCGCTGCCCGGCACCGGCACGCCAAATTATGACCCGCTCAATTTCGACAACTTCCTGCGCGCCGAACTGGGCGCCGCCTATGACCACCACAAATCCCCGCCAAAAGGCTGATGACAAATGAAAACCCAATTCGATTCCGAGCTTGAAAGCCGTCTGACCCGCTATTGCGCCATCGACAGCCAAAGCGACGCCAGTTCCGCCACCTCGCCCAGCACCGCGATCCAGTTCAACATGCAGAACCAGCTCGTCTCCGAACTCACCGAAATCGGTGCCGAGAATGTGACGCTCACCGACTATGGCGCAGTTCTCGCCACCATACCCGGCAACACCGATGCCCCCACTATGGGCCTGCTCGCCCATGTCGACACCGCGCCGGGGTTTCACGCCGAAGATGTCAAACCGGTGGTGCACCGGGCCTATGACGGCGGTCCGATCCGGTTTGCCGACAACCCCGATCTGATCCTCAGCCCCAACGACTTCCCTTATCTGGCCGGGAAACAGGGCCATGACATCATCACCGCCTCCGGCACCACGCTCTTGGGTGCCGATGACAAGGCCGGCGTCGCCATCATCATGACCGCCATGCGCCACCTGCTGGACAACCCATCCATTCCCCATGGCCCGATCCGTGTCGCCTTTACCCCGGACGAAGAAATCGGCCGGGGCGTGCATGAACGTCTGCCCGCAGATCTCGCTGCCGATTTCGCGTTCACCTTCGATGGGGGTGCCATTGGCGAGATCGAGTATGAAAGCTTTTCCGCCGACGGCGCCAAGGTTCATATCGATGGGGTCTCGATCCACCCTGGCACCGCCAAGGGCAAGCTGGTCAATGCCCTGCATCTGGCCGCCAAGATCATTCAGACATTGCCTCACACGACACAGACTCCGGAAACCACCGACGGCCGCGACGGTTTCATCATGATCACCGACATGCAGGGCACCGCCGCGCAAGCCACGCTCACCTTCATCCTGCGCGATTTCGAGCGCGTCGGGCTGGCGGCCAAGGGCGATCTGCTGCGTCGCGTATGCGCCACCGTGCAGGCCACCGAACCGCGCGCCCGCATCCGCTGTGACATTACTCCGCAATACCGCAACATGCGCTACTGGTTGGAAGAGGACATGACACCGGTCGACCTCGCCCGCGCCGCCGCCCGCGCCGTTGGGGTCGAACCGCTTTCGCAACCCATCCGCGGCGGCACCGATGGCTCGCGCCTGACCGAACTGGGCATCCCCTGCCCCAACATCTTCACCGGCATGCAGAACCTGCACGGGCCGCTGGAGTGGATCTCGGTTCAGGATATGGGTCTGGCAACACAGGCCTGCGTGAAACTTGCGGCATTGGCAGCTGACGGGTGATCAGCTGCATGGAAAACGCGCTGCCGGGCAACTGAAACGCCCAGCGACCTTCTGCTGGTCACGCGCCAAACCGCCCAATCGCCAGATCGTGGGCTGGCGACCAAACGGTTGCGGCACCCCCATTATTGCCGAGAAACACGCGCCGCCCCGCAATGAAGCACGCCCTCTCGATATCGCCAGCCCTGCGGGCGATTTGGCGGTTGGGCGGCGGCCCAAGGGCCTTGAATCCGCCCAAATCCCGCTTAGCGAAAATTTACTCCAACAGAAAACCTAATCCCGCTGCGCATCATCTCTCACCATTCCCCCTTGACCTCTTTGCCCCCTCCGTGAACAAAGCCCCATGGCTACAGGAACTCTTTCAATCGATCTCGACGCGCTGGTGCAGAACTGGCGCAGCCTCGCGGCGCTTGGTGACGCGGAAACCGGCGCCGTGGTCAAGGCCGACGGCTATGGCCTGGGTGCCGCCAAGGTCGCCCGTGCCTTGGCCAAGGCCGGGGTGCGCCGCTTCTTTGTTGCCGTCGCCGAAGAAGGCGCCGCGCTGCGCGAAGCCCTCGGTCCCGGCCCGGAAATCAATGTTTTTTCCGGCCACATGTCCGGCGACACCGACATGATCGGCGACATGACGCTGACGCCGATGATCAACAATGTCGATCAGCTCCTGCGCCATGTCGAGGCCCTCCCTGGGGCCCCTTTCGGCATCCAGCTTGACAGCGGCATGAACCGGCTGGGCATGGAACCGGTCGAATGGGGCGCGGTGCGCGACATCGCCCTGGCCCAGAACCCGACCCTGATCATGTCGCATCTCGCTTGCGCGGATGAACCCAACCACGACATGAACCGCCAGCAGCTGGCCCAGTTTGCGGAAATGACCGCCGGTGTCGACGCGCCTCGCTCGCTTGCTGCCACGGGCGGCATCCTGCTCGGCAATGATTACCATTTCGACGTCACCCGCCCCGGCATCGGCCTTTATGGCGGGTTGCCCTTCGATCTCGCCACGCCGGTGGTGCGCCTCACCCTGCCGATGATCCAGACCCGCGATCTGGAACCCGGCGAAACCGTCGGCTATGGCAACACCTGGACCGCCGAGGTCCCATCCCGCATTGCGACCGTTGCCGGCGGCTACGCCGATGGCCTTTTGCGGGCGCTGTCGCATACCGGCCAGCTCTGGTTCGGCGACACGCCCTGCCCGATCCTGGGCCGCGTTTCGATGGACCTGATCGGCGTCGACATCACCCACCTGTCCGAGGTCCCTAACGCGCTCGACATTCTCGGTGCCAAGCAAAAGGTCGACGATCTCGCCGCCGCCGCAGGCACCATCGGATATGAAATCCTCACCTCGCTGGGCCCGCGTTACGCACGGCGGTACGTCGGCGGATGACCCTCACTGCTCCTCTCGCCGCCATTGGCCGCCCCGTACTGGCCGCGCTCGCCCTCATAGGCCGGGTGGCATTGTTTGCGTTAGAAACCGTCAGCCACCTGCTGCGCCCGCCTTTTTACACGCGTGAATTCCTGAACGCGCTGATCCAGATCGGCTGGCTGTCGCTGCCCGTGGTCGGCCTCACCGCGCTTTTCACCGGCGGTGCGCTGGCGCTGCAGATCTACGCCGGAGGCTCGCGCTTCAACGCAGAAAGCGTCGTGCCCTCGATCGTTGCCATCGGCATGGCGCGCGAACTTGGCCCCGTTCTGGGCGGCCTGATGGTCGCCGCCCGCGTCGCCTCCTCGATTGCCGCTGAAATCGGCACCATGAAAGTGACCGAGCAGATCGACGCCCTCGTCACCCTGTCGACCAACCCGATGAAATACCTCACCCTGCCGCGCGTGCTGGCGGCCACCCTGGCCGTGCCGGTTCTGGTCGGCGTCGGCGACGCCATCGGCATCATGGGCGGTTACCTCGTCGGCATCACCCGGCTTGATTTCAACGCCGCCGCCTACCTGAAAAACACCGTTGATTTCCTCGAAATGTGGGACGTGGTCTCGGGCCTGATCAAGGGCGCGGTCTTCGGCTTCCTCGTCGCCACCATGGGCTGTTTCTACGGCATGCACTCCGGCCACGGCGCCCAGGGCGTCGGCCGCGCCACCAAATCCGCCGTCGTCGCCGCCTCTGTCCTGATCCTCGCCGCCAACTACATCCTCACCGAACTCTTCTTCTCCGCATGACACACGCCCCCCTCTTCCTTTTGCCGTAAATATCCCGGGGGTCCGGGGGCAGCGCCCCCGGGTCTCTCCACCAGAGACACCGCCAGAATGATAGACCTGAAAAACGTCCACAAGGCCTTCGGCCCCAAACGCGTCCTGCAAGGCGTGAACCTGACCATCAACAAGGGCACTTCGATGGTCATCATCGGCGGTTCGGGCACCGGCAAATCCGTCGCGCTGAAATGCATCCTCGGCCTGATCGAGCCCGATGCGGGCACCATTACTCTCGACGGCAAGGACGTCCATTCAGGCGACCGCGACGCCTTCCTGGCGCGTTTCGGCATGCTCTTCCAGGGTGGTGCGCTGTTCGATAGCCTCCCCGTCTGGCAAAACGTCGCCTTTCGCCTGCTGCGCGGCTCGCTCAAACGCCCCAAGGCGCAAGCCCGCGAGATCGCGATCGAAAAACTCCGCCGCGTCGGCCTGAAACCCGAAACCGCCGATCTCTTTCCGGCTGAACTTTCGGGCGGTATGCAGAAACGCGTCGGCCTCGCCCGCGCCATCGCCGCCGAGCCCGAGATCATCTTCTTTGACGAGCCCACCACCGGGCTTGACCCGATCATGTCGGGCGTCATCAACGAGCTCATTCGCGAAATCGTGGTCGAAATGGGCGCCACTGCGATGACCATCACCCATGACATGTCCTCGGTGCGCGCCATTGCCGACAATGTCGCCATGCTGCATGACGGCGTGATCCAGTGGACCGGCCCGGTGGCCGACATGGACGCCAGCGGCGACCCCTATCTCGACCAGTTCATCCATGGCCGCGCCGACGGCCCGATCGAGGCGGTGCGCTGACGTAGGATGGGTGCCAACCCACCACTCCACCGTCCGGCCCGTTAACCTTCGTCGTTAACAACCACTTGCCGCACCGAACGCCCGACGGATACCCGACAGAAACCAGACGGAGTCCATACACCGGTTTTTCCCGGCCACCGAACGGTCATCAAAATGACCATCCGGTTAATTCGCCTCATTGCGTGAACAATCCCGAGCCCTTAGGTGATGACGAACGACAACCCCGAGGCCCCCATGCTGCGCATTGCCAACCTGTCCCTGCTGATCCTGTTTCCCATCGCCTGGTTTGCACCAATGATGCGCGCCGGCCTTGGCCTGCCGCTGTTTGACCTTGATGAAATCTCGGTGATTTCCGGGCTTCAGGCGCTCTGGGGCGTGGATGTCTTCCTGGCCCTTCTGGTCACGTTCTTTGCGCTTTTCGCCCCTTATATCAAGACGATAGGGCTTGCTCTTACGCATTTCAACCTGCTCTCTCCGGTGGTGGCACCGGTGCTGCATGTGCTGGGTAAACTGGCAATGGCCGACATCTTTCTCATCGCGCTCTACATCACGATTTCCAAGGGGATCGGCATCGGCAAGATCGAAACCGCCTGGGGTCTCTATCTTTTTACCGCCTGTATCATCGCCTCATTTGCAATCAGCATGCTGACCGAACGGACCCTCAAAAGATTCGGCGCGGTATAACCGCACACCGCACCGAACGGTCGCCTGGCAACGCGTTAACCACGGTGCCGGAAACTGCCATTCCAAAATTGATGTTTGACGGCACCCGCGCTCTGATGCATCACCGCAGCCATGGCAAAAACCCCTAGTTTCACCTGTTCAAGCTGCGGCGCGCGTTACACCAAGTGGTCCGGACGCTGCGACAATTGCGGCGAATGGAACACCATCGCCGAAGAGACCGCACTGTCTTCGGCTGGTCCGGCGAAAAAATCGCTGGGCAACGCACGTGGCAAGGCCATGGCGCTCAGCGATCTGAGCACGCAAGAGACCCCGCCGCCGCGCACCACCAGCGGGCTAGGAGAGTTGGACCGGGTTCTGGGCGGCGGGCTGGTGCCCGCCTCGGCGATCCTGGTCGGCGGAGATCCCGGCATCGGCAAGTCGACGCTGCTGTTGCAGGCTGCTGCAGCTTTCGCCCGCAAGGGTCTGAAAACAATTTATGTTTCCGGAGAAGAGGCCAGCGCCCAGGTGCGCATGCGAGCCAACCGCCTCGACTTGACGGATGCCCCGGTACAACTGGCCGCCGAAACCAACCTGCGCGACATCCTCACCACGCTCGAGGCCGAGCGCCCGGCGCTGGCCATCATCGATTCGATTCAGACGATGTGGGCCGACAATGTCGACAGCGCCCCCGGTTCGGTTAGCCAGGTCCGCGCCGCCGCGCATGAACTGACCAGCTTTGCCAAACGGGTCGGCATCTCTGTCATCCTGGTGGGTCACGTCACCAAGGAAGGCCAGATCGCCGGTCCCCGCGTGGTCGAACATATGGTCGACACGGTGCTTTATTTCGAAGGCGAGCGCGGTCATCAGTTCCGCGTGCTGCGCGCTGTTAAGAACCGTTTCGGCCCGGCGGACGAGATCGGCGTGTTCGAAATGACCGGCAACGGCCTCGCAGAAGTCCTCAACCCCTCGGCCCTGTTCCTCAGCGAACGCGGCGACCCGACACCGGGCTCAGCCGTCTTTGCAGGGATCGAAGGAACGCGACCAGTTCTCGTGGAATTTCAAGCGCTTGTGGCCCCCAGTCCGCATTCCCAACCGCGCCGCACCGTAGTCGGCTGGGACGGAAGCCGCCTTGCCATGATCCTCGCCGTTCTTGAGGCGCGTTGTGGTATCCCGTTTGCCGGGCTCGATGTCTATCTCAACGTCGCCGGCGGTATGAAGGTCAGCGAACCTGCAGCCGATCTGGCGGTGGCAGCGGCTCTGCTGTCCGCGCGAGAAGATGCCGCGCTCCCTGCAGATACCGTTGTCTTCGGCGAAATCAGCCTCTCGGGCGCCCTTCGCGCGGTGTCCCAGACGGAAAACAGGTTGAAAGAAGCGCAAAAACTTGGTTTCACCTCTGCAATCACGCCAGCGGGTGGGAAATCTGCCCCGTCCAGTGATATGAAGCTGACGAAGATGCGCGATCTGGCGAGCTTCGTCGGGGAAACATTTGGCGCAGGTTGAGGCGCGGCAACAGGACTAGAGGGAACACCCATGGAAGGTTTCACCATCATCGACGGCGTTGTTGCGCTCATCATCGTGGTCTCGGCACTGTTGGCCTATTCGCGCGGCCTTGTGCGCGAGGCGCTGGCAATTGCCGGTTGGATCGTGGCCGCCATCCTTGCCTTCATATTCGCCCCGCAGGTGCAACCGCTGGTCAAAGAGGTCCCCATGCTGGGAGATTTCCTGGCTGACAGCTGCGAACTTTCGATGATTGCCGGCTTTGCCGCCGTCTTTGCCGTCGCGCTCGTGGTGGCAGCACTGTTTACGCCCTTGTTTTCCTCGCTGGTTCAACGCTCTATCCTTGGCGGGCTTGATCAGGGGCTGGGCTTCCTGTTTGGGGTTTTGCGCGGCATCCTGTTGGTTGCCATCGCCTTTTTCGTCTACGAAACCGTGGTAACAAGCCAGGATATCCAGATGATCGACGACTCGCGCTCGCATCGCGTGTTCTCGCGCTTCACCGGTAAGATCGAAGAGAACAACCCGGACGAGGCGCTTGGCTGGATCACGCGCCAATACGAAGAACTTGTCGGGTCCTGTTCGCAACCGTCACAATAAAATTGCCGCAGGTGGACTGCGCAGGGTTTCTTTTGTGATCCTTTCGTGACATGGCCCGTCTGAGCCCGTATGAACGGGTCAGTTGCCAAAACGATGGATTCGGAGCTGCTCACCGTGCCCTTCCAGATGCCGCCTGCCCACCCTTTCGATGACGACAAACTGAAAGAGGAGTGCGGCGTATTCGGCGTTATCGGCGTGACCGATGCAGCGAATTTCGTGGCGCTCGGCCTGCACGCCCTGCAGCACCGCGGCCAAGAGGCCGGCGGTATTGTCAGCCACCACCCCGACTATGGGTTCAACAACGCCCGACGGTTCGGCTATGTCCGCGACAACTTTACCAAGCAATCGCTGATGCAAACCTTGCCTGGGCCGCTTGCCATCGGCCACGTGCGTTATTCCACCGCCGGTTCGAAAGGGGCAGCGATCCGCGACGTGCAGCCGTTTTTTGGCGAGTTCTCCATGGGCGGCGCCGCCATTGCCCATAACGGCAACATCACCAATGCCAACGCTTTGCGCCGTGAACTCATCGAACGCGGTTCGATCTTTCAAAGCTCCTCGGACAGCGAATGCATCATCCACCTGATGGCGCGATCTCTGCAACGCAACATCCCCGAGCGGATGGAGGATGCTTTGCGCCGTGTCGAGGGTGCCTTTTCTGTTGTAGCCATGACCCGGACCAAGCTGATCGGCGTGCGCGACCCGTTGGGGGTGCGCCCGCTGGTGCTGGGACGTCTGGCAGATGGCGGCTGGGTGCTGAGTTCGGAGACCTGCGCGCTCGACATCATCAACGCCGAGCTGGTGCGCGAGATCGAACCGGGCGAAATGGTCGTGATAACTGAAAAGGGGATCGAAAGCCATTTCCCGTTCCGCAAGCAATCGGCGCGGTTCTGCATTTTCGAACATGTTTATTTTTCCCGCCCCGACAGCATCATCGGCGGCCGCTCGGTCTATGAAACCCGCCGCCAGATCGGCGTGGAACTGGCCCGTGAAACGCCAGTCGAGGCCGACCTGGTTTGCCCGGTGCCCGACAGCGGCACCCCGGCCGCCATCGGCTATGCCCACGAAAGCGGGATTCCGTTTGGCATGGGCATCATCCGCAACCAATACATGGGCCGGACCTTCATCGAACCGACCGAGCAGATTCGCAACATGGGCGTGCGCCTGAAGCTCAACGTCAACCGTGCCCTGATCCGGGGCAAACGCGTGGTTCTGGTGGATGACAGCGTCGTGCGCGGCACCACCAGCCGCAAGATCAAGGAGATGATCCTTGATGCCGGTGCCGCCGAAGTGCACTTCCGCATCGCAAGCCCGCCCACCGCGTGGCCCTGCTTCTATGGCGTCGACACCCCGCAACGCGAAAAGCTTCTGGCCGCAACGATGAGCGAAGAAGAAATGCGCGATCACCTCAACGTCGATAGCCTCAAGTTCATCTCACTGGACGGGCTCTATCGCGCCGTGGGCGAGGCTTCGGGCCGTGACGCATCCTGCCCGCAGTATTGCGACGCCTGCTTCTCAGGCGAATACCCGGTGGCCCCGTCGGACATGATCGAAAAGGGATTCGAGCTGAAAGCGGCCGAGTAACCCGTCATTTCGGCACCTTTCCGCCAGGCTTTCGCAGAACTACTGTCAGGGCCTTTCGCACCTGCAGCATGATCCATATCTGCACGCTTCCTGAAGCAATCAGATAGCCGAGCCCATCAACGAGCCCATCAACATGTCTCAATCCAACACAGCCGCGCGGGGCCGCAACGAGGCCGCGCGCCTGGCCACCACCTCCGTAGCCATCGATCTCAAAGGCCTCGTGCTTCTTGGCACTTTCGGCAGCAAAGGCAGCCCGGGCGCGCTGCTGCGCCTGCCGAATGGCTCGGTTCAGCGCATCGCGCCTGGTGACGTCGTCGCTGGCCGCAGGGTCGCTGCAATCAGCGACGGCGAGGTGGTTTTCACCGCCTCCGGGCGCAACAGGTCGCTTTTCCAACCCGGCGAGCACACCCCTGCCGCCCAATCGAACCGTGGCGGAAGCCGCTGATTCAGAATGATCAGCTGACCACCTGGCACCGGCGCCACTCTTCCGGGTCGCGGCCTTCGTAAGTCAGCACCATCTGCTCTTCGGACAGCTGCTGCATCCGCACCACCAGCCCTGCACCCTCTTCGCCATCGGGCACAATAAACTCGTAGCTGTGACGCCCATAGACGCCGTGGGTGCGTTGCCCACCAGGTGTGACAATCTCCTCTCCTTCTATCCGCAAATGCGCGCCCAGCGGGGAGCACCAATCTCCGCTGATCTCATCGGCCTGCGCCGCCATGGCGGACAGACTCAGGGCCAGTCCGGCTAGAAGCTGTTTCATGTCGTTCTCCAATCTCTGCGGTTGATCATGTCGCAGCTCTGACCGCGCGCCAAGCCCTTCAGACACTGGACTATTGCCCGCCGCTCTGGAATACCGCCACCAAGCCAATGACGGAGTAGCCCCATGTCCGAGAAAATCGCCCTCATAACCGGAGCCTCGCGCGGGCTTGGCGCGGGACTGGCCGAAGCGCTGTGCGACACGCATCACATCGTTGCTGTGGCCCGTACCACCGGCGCACTGGAAGAGCTGGATGACCGCATCCAGGCCAAGGGCGGCAAGGCAACGCTGGCGCCGATGGACATCACCAACCCTGACGCGATGGCCCAGCTATGCCGCTCGATCTATGATCGCTGGGGCGGCGTCGACACCTGGGCCCATACCGCCATTCATGCCGCCCCCCTGACCCCAGCCGATCACATCGACGCCAAGGATTGGGACAAGTCGGTCTCGATCAACGTCGCGGCCACCGGCACCCTGATCCGTTTCGTGGCGCCGCTTCTGGGCTGCGACGGCACCGCACTGTTCTTCAACGACCCGCGTGGTGGCGAGAAGTTCTTTGGCGCCTACGGGGCCACCAAATCCGCGCAGATCGCCCTGGCACAAAGCTGGGCCGCGGAATCGGTCAAGTCCGGTCCTAAGGTCCATGTCCTTTCGCCGAAACCGTTGGCCACGGCCAACCGAGCCCGGTTCTTCCCCGGCGAAGACCGCAGCCCGCTGGCTGCCCCCCGCGACGAAGCCCTGCGCCTGTTGGGTGAAATCGGCTGATCCGGGCAACACACCTCACCACAATCGCAACGGAAATGTTTCTGGCCCGCTTGCCCCATGGGGCGTTGTCCACTAAGGCAAATGACAGGGTAACAGGGGCCGAACCATGCGCATTCTCATCACCAATGACGACGGGATCAACGCACCGGGCCTCGTGGTCATGCAGGAGATCGCTGAAGCTCTTGCTGGCCCCGATGGCGAGGTCTGGACCGTGGCCCCCGCGTTTGAGCAATCCGGCGTTGGCCATTGCATCAGCTACACCCACCCGATGATGATCAACAAGATGGGCGACCGGCGCTATGCTGCCGAGGGCAGCCCGGCCGATTGCGTGATGGCCGGCATTCACGAGGTTCTGGGGGAAAAGCCGGACCTGATCCTCTCCGGTGTCAACCGTGGCAACAACTCGGCTGAAAACGCGCTTTACTCCGGCACGTTGGGTGCGGCGATGGAAGGCGCATTGCAGCGCGTCACCTCCTTTGCCCTCTCACAGTATCTTGGACCGCAGAATTTCCACGCTGATGATCCGTTTGAGGCCGCCCGCGTCTATGGTGCCGAAGTTATCCGCAAGGTGCTGGACGCCGCCCCCGAAAACAAAGACGACTACCGTCTATTCTACAACATCAACTTCCCGCCCCAACCCGCTGATCGTGTTCTGGGTACGCGGGTCGCCGCGCAAGGGTTTCGCCGCCACACCCGGTTCTCAACCGAGCCGCACCGCTCGCCCTCGGGACGCAAGTTCCTGTGGATCAAGGGCGGCGAACAGCACCGCCCGACCGAACCGGGCACCGACGCCGCAGTCAATCTGGACGGTTACATCTCGGTCACGCCAATGCGTGCCGATCTTACGGCGCATGACATGATTGATACGCTGAAAGGCATCGAATGAGCGCGGGCAACGACATCGCGGAACGCAAAATGCAGTTTCTTTTTGCACTGCGCTCCAAGGGGGTGACAGACGCGCGCGTGCTTGAAGCGATGGAAAAGATCGACCGCGGTCCTTTTGTCCGCGGCCTCTTTGCTGAACGCGCCTACGAGGACATGCCGCTGCCGATCGCCTGTGGCCAGACCATCTCGCAACCCTCGGTCGTCGGACTTATGACCCAGGCACTCGAGGTCAGCCCGCGAGACAAGGTTCTCGAAGTCGGGACCGGCTCAGGCTACCAGGCTGCCATTCTCAGCCAGTTGGCGCGCCGGGTCTACACTGTTGACCGCCACCGCCGCCTGGTGCGGGAAGCGAGCGAGATATTCCGGGCCATGGACCTGACCAACGTCACCACCATGACCAGCGACGGGAGCTTCGGCCTGCCCGAGCAGGCACCTTTTGATCGCATCATCGTGACCGCCGCAGCCGAAGACCCGCCAGGGCCGCTCTTGGCCCAGTTGAAAATCGGGGGTATCATGGTCGTGCCGGTGGGCCAGTCGGACGCGGTGCAAAGCCTGATCAAGGTGACCAAGGGCGAGCACGGATTCGACTACGAAGAGTTGCGCCCGGTTCGGTTTGTGCCTTTGCTGGAAGGTCTCGGCAGAGACACTTGATAAATGGTAAAGAAACCCAGAGCCCCGGCAACAAGGGGTCGGAGTGAGGATATCGAGATGCGGATTTCTATCAGACCCGCCCCCTATTTTTTGGCCATCGGCGCGCTGGCGCTAAGCGCCTGTGACCAGCCTCTGGACCTCGATCTGCGCGGCGCCTTCGGTGGCGGGCTGAATACCGCCGATGCGGCCCGGCAGGCCACAGCGAAACGCCCCAAACCCGATGATCGCGGTGTGATTTCCTACCCAAACTACCAGGTGGCCATTGCCAAGCGTGGCGATACGCTGGCCGATGTGGCTGCCCGCGTGGGCACCGATGCAAATGCCTTGGCCAGGTACAACGGCATCGCCACTACCGATCTCCTGCGTCCCGGCGAAGTGGTCGCCCTGCCCCGTCGCGTCGCGGAACCCTCTCCGGCGACCGGTTCGGCCACTACGGGCCCGATCCAGCCACCCGGCGTGGACATCACGACACTGGCCTCGAGCGCCATTGCCAGGGCCGACAGTCAGAAGGTGGAAACCACCACCTTGCCCGCAGCCACGCCACCGCCCGAGCCCAAGATCGCCCGTGGGATCGAACCCAAGCGCCACAAGGTGCAACGTGGTGAAACCGCCTATACCATTGCTCGTCTCTATGGCGTATCGGTGCGATCCCTGGCCGAATGGAACGGGCTGGGCAGTGACTTTGCCATTCAGGAAGGCCGCTATCTGCTGATCCCGGTGCCCGAAGTTGCACCACAGAAACCCGCGAAGAAGCAACAGCCCGAAACCGAACCTCCCGGCACCGGTACGCCAACCCCAACACCACCCAGTTCAACCCAGCCGCTGCCCAAGGAAA
Organism: Aliisedimentitalea sp. MJ-SS2; assembly: GCF_032586155.1. NCBI lineage: Bacteria > Pseudomonadati > Pseudomonadota > Alphaproteobacteria > Rhodobacterales > Roseobacteraceae > Aliisedimentitalea > Aliisedimentitalea sp. MJ-SS2. Next base: position 938,555 of record NZ_JAWHTC010000001.1, on the reverse strand, counting down.
GCACCAAACCGCTGGCCGAGGCCAAGGCAGAAGCCAAAACCACCACGACCGACCTGGGCAAGACTCAGACCAAGGTCTCAACCGGCAGTGGCAAGCTCGCCTACCCGGTCCAGGGCAAGATCATCCGCGAGTTCGTGAAGGGCAAGACCGATGGAATCGACATCGCCGCCGCTGCCGGCACGTCGATTACCGCGGCCGAGGCCGGAACCGTCGCCGCGATCACCTCGGACCCAGATCAGGTGCCGATCATCATCGTGAAACACGCCAAGAATCTGGTGACGGTCTATGCCAATGTCGCCAATATCGCCGTCAAGAAAGGCGATAAGGTCAGGCGCGGCCAGAAACTCGCCGCGATCCGCTCGGGCAAAAGCTCTTACGTGCATTTCCAGGTACTGGAAGGCTTCGACCGCGTCGATCCGATGCCCTATCTTAAGTAACCGGTCGGTGGCCCTATCGCAGGGTCACACCTTTTCGTCCGGCCAGGTCGGTCACGTATTGCCAGGCCACCCGACCCGATCGCGCCCCGCGCGTCGCCTGCCATTCAATGGCTTCGGCACGCATTTCCTCGTCAGAGATATCGATGCCGTAATGGTCGCAATAGCCTTGGATCATCGTCAGGAACTCGTCCTGGGTGCAGGGGTGGAAGCCCAGCCACAGCCCGAACCGGTCCGACAGCGACACCTTTTCCTCGACCGCCTCGGACGGGTTGATCGCCGAGCCACGCTCGTTCTCGATCATGTCACGTGGCATTAGGTGGCGGCGGTTCGAGGTGGCGTAAAACACCACGTTGACAGGCCGCCCTTCGATCCCGCCGTCAAGAACCGCCTTCAAAGACTTGTAGTGCTGGTCATCATGCGAAAAGGACAGGTCGTCGCAAAACAGAATGAACCGTTCCGACGCCCCGCGCAGCACGTTCAGCAGGCGCCCGACCGAAGGCAAGTCCTCGCGTTGCAGCTCGACCAGTTTGAGTCCGGCATGGGTGGCTTGCACATCCGCATGCACTGCCTTCACCAGCGAAGATTTGCCCATGCCCCGCGCACCCCAAAGAAGTGCGTTGTTGGCCGGAAGACCGGCAGCGAATTGCTGTGTATTGGCCAACAGCGTGTCCCGCGACCGATCCACGCCGAGCAAAAGCGACAACGGCACCCGGTTGACCTCGCCCACCGGCTCAAGCCGGTCGGGCTCCACATGCCAGACAAAGGCCGATGCGGCAGAAAACTCCGGGGTGTCCAGCGGCGCGGGCGACAATCGCTCCAGCGCCGCGGCGATCCGGTTTAGCGCGATGTCACTCACTTGGTGTCATCGACCATGCCGGGGTCGTCCTCGTCGTCTTCATCGGCGTCGAACTCGTTGAACAGCGGATCGTCGAACGCCTCACCTTCGCCGAAGATGTCCTCCGAGAGGTCTTCTTCGCCTTCTGGGTCTTCGCCTTCCTCTTCATCGTCCTCGAACCACAAGCCCTGCGCCCGCAGCTCGACTTCACGTTTCTTCTCGACCCGCGCCACAAGGAAGATCGACACTTCATAGAGTCCATACACTACGGTGAAGAGAATGAGCTGCGTCACCACGTCCGGCGGGGTCACAAGTGCGGCCAGCACCAAAATGCCGACCATGGCGTATTTGCGCACGTTGCCCAAGCCCTTGGCATTCACCAGCCCGGCCTTGCCCATCAGGGTCAGAAGCACCGGAAGCTGGAAACACAGACCGAAGGCGATAATGAATTTCAGCGTGATATCCAGCGATTCATTGACCTTGCCGAAGAACGTGACCCTGATACCCTCGTCGGTTTCCGGCACCACCGCGGCATCGGGGGGCAAATCTCCTGCCGCGCCGGACAGGAGGTTGGCAAAGATCGAACTGACATCGGCAAAGCCGAGGAAGAAGTTCATCGCCAGCGGTGTCACCACCAGATGCGCAAAGGCTGCGCCCAGAAAGAACATGAAGGGCGATGCGATCAGAAACGGCAGAAAGGCGTTCTTTTCGGTCTTGTAGAGCCCCGGCGCGATGAAGCGCCACATCTGGAACGAGATCACCGGGAAAGCCAGCACGAATCCGAACACCATCGATATTCGGAAAAGCGTGAACAGGTATTCTTGGGGTGAGGTATATTGCAGCGTCGGCGACGGGTCGCCCAGGTCGCGCAGGGTCGCTTCGATCGGTGCCAACAGGAATTGCAGGATCGGTTCGGCCACGACAAAGGCCAGACAAATGCCGACCACGAAGGCCAGAACCGATCGAATCAGCCGCGTGCGTAGCTCGGCCAAATGTTCGATCAGCGGGGCCGAGCTTTCTTCCATCTCGTCATTGTGTTCGGAGGTGTCGGTCTGGCTCATGCTTTGGAACCGCTTTTCTTGGTCGCCGTCTTAGTCGCCGTCTTGGTGGTCGCCTTTTTCGCTGCCGGTTTCTTCGCTGCCGGTTTCTTGGCCGGGGCCTTTTTCGCCGCAGGTTTTTTTGCCGGGACCTTCTTGGCCGGTTTTGCCGCATCCTCAGTCGATTTCGCGACCTCGGCCTCTGCCTGCTTGGCCGCCTCTTCGGCCGCCTTGCGTTCCAGCGCTTTCTTCGCCGTCGCCTCGTGGATCTTGTCCGCGGCGTCCTTGCGTTCGGCGGCCAGTTTGCCGGTCTCGCTGTCAGGGTCGATATTGGTCAGAGCGCTTGTCGCATCTTTCACCGCATCCAGCCCCATTTGCTTTGGGTTGGTGATGTTCTTCAGCGATTTGGCGGTTTCCTTGACCCCGGCCTCGTCGGCGGCGTCCTCCATGGCGCGGCTGAACTCGCGGGCCATGCCGCGCGCCTTGCCAACGAACTGCCCGACCTTGCGGAACAGCATCGGCAGGTCCTTGGGGCCGACCACGATCAGCGCAACGACGCCCACAACCAGAAGCTCGGACCCACCCAGGTCGAACATGTGCGCTTAGACCTTGTCTTTTTCGTCTTCGGGGGTGACGTCCTTGGCCGCGTCAGCCGCCTGGTCTTCAAGCTCCTGGGTGCCTTCGTTGATGCCCTTCTTGAACGACGTGATGCCTTTGCCAACTTCGCCCATCAGCGAGCTGATCTTGCCACGTCCAAACAGGACCAGAACCACGATTGCGATCAGAAGGATGCCGGGAAGGCCGATATTGTTGAGCATTGTGTCTTCTCCCTAGTTCGAGCAGCACGGTCGCAGCGCCGCCCAAAATGTCTGTTGCAGAGTTATCTAGTGGCTTGAACGCCGGGATAAAAGGCCGAAACTGCGCCTCGTGTGGCGGAAAATGCGCAATTTTCTGCCGGGGGCCCGCCGGAACGCCCCATCGAGACGGTCAAACAAGGGCGAATTGACGCTCTTTCCTTGGCTATTCCGGCGCGGCATAAGGGGGCATGACCGATTCAGATACCAAGATATCGTTGCCCGGCCAGGACTGGCCCGTTCTCGAACCCGGCTGGGTATGGCTGTGCGGCGCAGGCCCAGGCGATCCCGGGCTTCTGACCCTACATGCCGTAAACGCTTTACGCCAGGCCGACGTCGTTGTTTACGATGCGCTGGTCGAGGACAGAATTCTTGATTGGGCGCCGCAGGCCGAACTTGTCTATGCTGGCAAGCGCGGCGGCAAGCCCTCGGTGAAACAGCGCGACATTTCGCTGCGTCTGGTGGACCTCGCCAAGGAAGGCAAACGCGTGCTGCGGCTCAAGGGCGGCGACCCATTTGTTTTCGGACGTGGCGGCGAAGAGGCCCAGACCCTGATCCAGCACGGCGTCAACGTGCGCATCATTCCCGGCATTTCCGCTGGCATCGGCGGGTTGGCCTATGCCGGCGTGCCGGTCACCCACCGCGACGTGAACCAGGCCGTGACTTTTGTCACCGGCCATGACCAGTCGGGGGAAACCCCGGCCTCGCTCAATTGGGACGCACTGGCCAAGGGAGCTCAGGTGCTGGTGATCTATATGGGCATGAAACATGCCGAGCGGATTGCGAATGCTCTTCTGAAGGCAGGCAAACCCACCGATGAACCAGTCGCCGTGGTCAGCCAGGCCACCACCAAGGATCAGAAGGTCCTGGAAACCACGCTGGGCAACTTGGCGGCAGATATTGAGACAAGCGGCATGGAACCCCCCGCCATCGTCTGTGTCGGACGGTCTGTGTTGATGCGGCAAGTTCTGGACTGGCAGGGGCTGGCCCGCGGCGAGCCCCCGCGAAATCTTGACCCGCTTGGACGCGGCAAACCCGCTGAACAGGGCTGAGCCCACCATGCCGGGCGTGCTGATCGCGGCACCCGGATCGGGTGCAGGCAAGACCACCGTCACGCTGGCGCTGTTGCGGTTGCTCAAGACCCTCGGCCATGACGTGCGCGGCGCCAAATCCGGCCCCGACTACATTGACCCCCGCTTTCACGAAGCCGCCTGCGGAGCAGAGTGCCTGAACCTCGACGCTTGGGCGATGGTGCCAGACCGGCTACGTATCTTGGCCGCAGGCAACGGGTTTTTGGTTGTCGAAGGCGCCATGGGCCTGTTTGACGGCACCCCACCCGCTGGCAAAGGGGCTGCGGCCGATGTGGCGCAGTCCTTGGCCATCCCCGTGGTTCTGGTGGTCAATGCCAGCCACATGGCGCAATCGGTGGCTGCGTTGGTGCGTGGTTTCGCAGCGCATGACCCGCGGATCACGATCGCTGGGGTGATCCTCAATAATATCGGCTCGGACCGGCATGAACGCCTGTTACGACTTGCGCTTGAACCATTGGGCGTGCCGGTTTTGGCCGCACTTCACCGCAATCCCGACCTGACCCTGCCTTCGCGCCATCTGGGCCTTGTGCAGGCGGGCGAGCGAGCCGATCTCGACGCGTTTCTCGACAAGGCAGCGATTGAGCTGGGCAAAAGCCTCGATGTCGACAGGCTCCTGCAAATCGCACAACCAGTGCGCCCAGCCAAAACGCCGACCGCCAGGCTTCGTCCTCCGGCGCAGACCATTGCCATAGCCCGCGACCAAGCCTTCGCCTTTGCTTATCCGCATATGCTGAACGATTGGCGCACAGCCGGTGCCGAGCTGCGCTTTTTCTCGCCGCTGGCCGATGATCCGGTACCCGAGGCCGATTTCGTCTATCTCCCCGGTGGCTATCCCGAATTGCATGCCGGACATCTCAGCACGGCAAAAATCTTTTTGACAACCCTCAGGAACGCCGCGCAATGCGCTGAAATATATGGAGAATGCGGCGGATACATGACACTTGGCGAGACCCTGATCGACGCTCAGGGCGTGGCGCATGCCATGGCCGGGTTGCTCCCGCTTGCCACCTCCTTCGAAAAGCGCCGCTTGCATTTGGGCTATCGTAGCCTAACTGCCCTGCGCGGCCCATTCCAGGGCAGCTTCAACGGGCACGAGTTTCATTACGCCACCACGCTCAAGACAGACGGCACACCTCTTTTTCGCGCAAGCGATGCCGAGGGCATGGCCCTGCCCGACATGGGGCTCGTGAACGGTAAAGTGGCGGGCTCGTTTGCCCACCTGATTGACGTGAAACACCCGACGTAAGGTGCCGCTTGCAGCCCTGCCGCGAAACCGTTAGGCGGGACGGCATGACCCTAGCGACCGCCTCACCTGCCCCGCATGACGACAGCCGTGCCAAACGCAACGTGATCATCCTCACGTTGGCGCAGGCCATTCTGGGCGCGCAGATGCCGATGATTTTTACCATCGGCGGGTTGGCGGGGCAGTCGCTTGCGTCCAATGCCTGTTTTGCAACCCTGCCGATCTCGCTAATCGTTCTCGGTTCGATGCTGGCGGCGACGCCGGTGTCGATGATTATGCAGAAATGGGGCCGCCGCACCGGATTCTTCCTTGGCGCTGCCTTCGGTGCATTGGGTGGCATCGTCGGGGCTTATGGGCTCTATCAAGCCTCGTTCCCGATCTTTCTGACAGGCTCGCTTCTGACCGGCGTCTACATGTCGGCACACGGGTTTTACCGCTTTGCTGCCGCAGATACCGCCAGTGACGAGTTCCGCCCCAAGGCGATCTCCTATGTCATGGCTGGTGGGCTGGCCGCTGCGATCATCGGCCCGCAGGTGGTGAAATTCACCGCCGAAGCGATGGTGGTTCCCTTCATGGGTACCTACCTTGCGGTGATCGTCACCAACGTTCTGGGCTCTGCCTTGTTCCTGTTCCTCGATATACCGACACCAAAACCGCCAGCCGAAGGTGCACCGGTGGGCCGCACTCGGCGCGAAATGATCACAACACCGGTCATCACGGTCTCTGTGATCGTGGCGATGGTATCTTATGCACTAATGAACCTGGTCATGACCTCGACGCCCCTGGCCGTGGTCGGTTGTGGCTTCGAGACTGGTACGGCGGCCAATATCGTCAGCGCCCACGTGCTGGCCATGTATGTGCCCAGCTTCTTTACCGGCCACCTGATTGCCCGGTTCGGGATCAAGACGATTATGGCGACAGGTCTTGTCATCCTTGCGGGCGCGGGTGCGGTGGCGCTTCAGGGCGTAGCATTGGAAAACTTCTACATTGCCCTGATCCTGCTCGGCATCGGCTGGAATTTTGGCTTCATCGGCGCCACGACTCTGCTGGCGTCTTCGCATGCCCCCGAGGAACGCGGTCGGATGCAGGGCTTGAACGACGTGATCGTATTTGGGGGCGTGACCATGGCGTCACTCGCCTCAGGCGGGTTGATGAACTGTTCGGGTGGTGATGCCCAGGCCGGCTGGGCCAGCGTCAACCTCGCTATGGCCCCGTTCCTGATGCTGGCTGGCGGCGCGCTGATCTGGTTGTGGTTCCGTCGCGACGAGGATTTGGTCTGAACCGCTCTTCCGTCCTGGCGGACGGCCTCGCGAGGCGGACCGTCACGTCCGAAGAGCAATCTACCAGGACTTGAGAACGACTGCCCGTAGCAAAGACAGGCTCTCCGCCATCGGCCCCGGCTCCAACCTCCCCGCGAGAACCCGACCGGGATTGGCCCGCGCGCTTTTCAACACTCGCCGCGTTCCCGCCACGGCATAGAAGGCCGGTTGCGCCGTTTTGACGATACCACGAGCCTCATTCAAAGCCACCAGCCCTTCAGTCGCCAGAGCCGCAATCGCCGCGTCGCTTTCATCCGGCAAGGGAGATTTGCCATGCGCCTTGAGTGCAGGCACTGCCCGCAACCAATTCGCCAGACCTTGCGCAAATCCCGCCGCCCGTGCCGGAGCCGCGTCGCCCTGCCCTAACATCCCCGCCGCCACTTCAAGCACGGTACCCGACGTAGCCTCCAGATACCGGCACAACGCCACGCCGTCGGCAAAGGGATCGTTATAAACATCATGAAACCGTGCCTCGACCACGGCTTGCAAATCCAGCGCCTGCGAGGATGTGATGGAGAGCGCCAGGGGCACCACCACCTCGTGTTTATGCACCGCTCCGCCCTGGGCAATCTCGCCCAACGCGTCGATCCACCACTGCAAGCGTATCTCGGCGATTCCAGGTTCCGAGGTCACGTACGGCGCGCGGGCGATTTCGACATTGAAAGCATAAAGGGCGAACAATCGCTCCCGCACCCCCGGCGGTGCCGCCATCACCGCACGAAACCGCGCCGGGTCACCCCGCTCAACAATTTGTGCACAAGCGGTAAAATCGTCAATCATCGCAGGAACTCGCGGATCAGGTTCAGTGTCTCGGGCGCGTCCACCACCGCCAGATGGCCTAAGTCAGGAACGACCTCGTAGCGTCCCTTCGTGGACAACGGTTCCATGGTCGGTTGATATAGCGAAGCGATAAAAGACTCGTCCTCTGCCCCGGCAATCAGCAGGAACTCCGGCAATTCGTCCCCGTTCGCCGCGGTAAAGGTCGCCTGGAGCTCTTCCACGCCGTTGGGCGGACGTAACATCCAAGGCCGATCTAATATTGCTTCGAAATCAAGTGATTGCGCGTTGCCCTTCAGGCTCTTGGGTGATTGCGACAAGATCAAACCCAGCGCAATGGCAAAGTAAATTGCAACGGAAATCGCGAGGAATTTTGTCACTCCGGTAATCATGCCGGTTCCACCACAAACAACTGATAGCCAAAATCCGCCCGATGCGTGCGCCAGATAGCAATTTCCTGTTCGGCCTCGTCAATCGCCACTTGCAGCGCCTGATCAATACCCCCCGCTGCCCACAGCTCGGCAATCCGCGCCTCCTGCGGCTGGTAGTAGGTCTCCCAGGCCGTATCGCCCACCGGGCGCGAGGCCAGAACCTTGTACCCCGCCGCAACAACCTGCGCCGAAATTCCCGCCGCATCGGTGATCGGATATCCCTCGAACAGTGTGTTCACTGCCTCGGGCGGATCGGGACGAAACAGGCAGGCCTGCGAAAACGCCACCACGCCAACCGGTGCCAAGGCCTGCCGCCAGCCGGTCAATGCCTCTGTGACGCCGATGAAATAGATCGCCCCGGCAGACCAGATCAGGTCGAACGGGCCGTCCTGCACCATCATATCACCGACAACGCCATTTACCTTCGGATCGCCGGCAAAGCGTGCATTCAACGTATCGATGAAGGGCGTGTGGCTGTCCACCGCAACGATTTTAGCCCCGGGCATGGCCCGACGCAACGCGGTCACATCGCCCCCGGGCCCTGACCCGGCATCCAGAACACGCGCCGCACCCGCCATTCCGGCCTTGGCAACGGCCCATTCCACATCACCGTCACAACCGGGCCCCTCGCGTGGCAACCCGTCATGCAGGCGAAAGAAACCCTCCATGTCCATCTCGGGTGCCCCTTACGAACCAGTATCGCGCAAGATCTTCCAGTTGATCGCATCGAGAAGCGCATCGAAGGACGCATCGACGATGTTAGCGCTGACCCCCACGGTCGACCAGCGCCGCCCCTGCCCGTCCTCGCTGTCGATTATGACGCGGGTCACCGCCTCGGTCCCGCCCTGGGTGATGCGCACCTTGAAGTCCACCAGCCGCATGTCGTCAGTCATCGCTTGATATGGACCAAGGTCCTTACCCAGCGCCTTGCTGAGCGCGTTCACAGGACCACGGTCAGAACCGCTCTCGTCCAGCGACTCGCTGACCGAGAGCTTCTTTTCCCCGTCGATTTTCACCACCACCACGGCCTCGGAGAGGCTCACCATGCGGTTGTACTTGTTCTTGCGCCGCTCGACGGTGACTTTGTAGCGCTTGACCTCGAAGAACTCGGGCAAAAGCCCCAGTTCGCGCCGCGCCAGCAATTCGAAAGATGCTTGGGCGCTGTCATAGGTATAGCCCGCCGCTTCACGCCGCTTGATCTCGTCGAGGATACGCGGCAGCGCCGGGTTGTCCTTTTCCACCTCAAGCCCGGCATCGGCAAGTCGGCGGCGCAGGTTCGACTGCCCCGCCTGGTTCGACATCGGGATGATGCGCGCATTGCCCACCGTCTCGGGATCTATGTGCTCATAGGTCGTCGGGTCCTTGAGGATCGCACTGGCATGCAGCCCGGCCTTGTGGGCAAAGGCACTGGCCCCAACGTAAGGCGCCTGGCGCAATGGCACCCGGTTCAGGATGTCATCGAGTTGCCGCGAGGCCAGCGTCAGGGTTTTCAGCGCCTCAAGCGTGATCCCGGTCTCGAACTGGCTGGCATAGGGTTCCTTGAGCAACAGCGTCGGAACGAGCGTGGTCAGGTTCGCATTACCGCAACGCTCGCCCAGCCCATTCAGCGTGCCCTGCACCTGCCGCGCACCTGCATCAATCGCGGCCAACGTGCCTGCCACGGCGTTTTCCGTATCGTTGTGCGTGTGAATGCCCAGACGGGTACCGGGAATACCCGCTTCGATCACCGCGCGGGTAATGTCGTGGATATCCTGCGGCAGGGTGCCGCCATTGGTGTCGCACAGAACCACCCAGCGCGCGCCGGCCTCATAGGCCTCGAGCACACATTCCAGCGCATAAGGTGCATTGGCCTTGTAACCGTCAAAGAAATGCTCGGCGTCGAACAGCGCCTCACGGCCCTGCGCCTTGATATGGGCCACACTGGCGCGGATGTTTTCGCAGTTTTCCTCCAGCGCGATACCCAGCGCGGTGCGCACGTGGAAATCATGGGTCTTGCCGACAAGACAGACGGCGGGGGTTCCGGCGTTCATCACCTCGGCCAACACGTCATCATTTTCGGCGGACCGACCGGCCCGCTTGGTCATGCCAAAGGCAGTGAAGGTGGCGTTGGTCTTGGGAGCCTCGGCAAAGAAGTCGCTATCGGTCGGATTCGCCCCGGGCCAGCCGCCCTCGATGTAATCCACCCCCAGCGCATCCAGCGTTTCGGCGATCTGCTGCTTTTCCGGGGTCGAGAACTGCACGCCTTGCGTCTGTTGACCGTCGCGCAGTGTGGTGTCGTAGATGTAAAGGCGTTCAGTCATGTTGGCCCCCTTCCCCGGAGGTGTGCATGCGCCATGCTTGACCTCGGGAGGTGTCAAGGTTTGGTGTGGCAGAGGTGGCGAAACACCCGCTCACGCTGCGCACGCTGCCAATGTTGCTGAATGCCCTCCCGAGGGGGAGGTCGGGCATGGCGCATGCGCGCCGGTTGTTCCCTGTAGAAACGGTGTGCGTCATTCTAACCCCTCCAGCATCGGGGCATTGAACTGCGGTCCAGGGATCAGTTCGACCCCTTCTTTGGACATGCGCACTTCGACCCCAGCGTCCGTCAATGCGGCTTTCATGGCATCAACTTGGGTAAAGTCCTTGCTAGCCATCGCGGCTTGGCGGATTGCGAAAAGCTGTTTTTCAAGGCGAGCCAAGGCTGCCAAATCTTTTTGCTTGTGCTTGGAATGGAAAGCTTCATCCCACATCGGCAATAGTAGTCCTAATAGACCAGCAGACCCTTTCAGCGATGCCGCATCACCAGCCGCAGCCAGCTTATGCATCTCGGTAATCGCCCCTGCCGTGTTCAGGTCATCCGCCAAGGCCGCCAGCACCGCCTCCGAGGGTTTCCCGGCCTCTACACCGTCAACCAGCCCACGCCATTTGCGCAGCGTTGCCTCGGCTTCCTGCCGCTTCTTCTCGGTCCAGTCCATCGGCTTGCGATAGTGCGTCGACAGGAAGACAAACCGGATCACCTCTCCGGGCACTGGCGGTTCCCCGTCATGGCCCTCCAGAAGATCATGCACGGTAAAGAAATTGCCAAGGCTCTTGGACATTTTCTTGCCCTCAACCTGCAGCATCTCATTGTGCATCCAAACCTTGGCGAATGTATCATCACCATGGGCGCAGCAACTCTGCGCAATCTCGTTCTCATGATGCGGGAACATCAGGTCATTGCCGCCGCCGTGAATATCAAACGTTTCGCCCAGCAGCTCATAAGACATCGCCGAGCATTCGATATGCCAGCCCGGCCGCCCCCGACCCCAAGGCGAATCCCATCCCGGCAATTCATCCGTTGACGGTTTCCACAACACGAAATCCATCGGGTTGCGCTTGTAAGGCGCGACCTCGACCCGCGCTCCCGCGATCATGTCATCCAAAGAGCGCCCTGACAGTTCGCCATAGTGCTCGCGCCACGAATCCACTGCAAAAAGCACGTGGCCCTCGGCCTCATAGGCATGGCCCTTGGCGATCAGGTCCTCGATCATCGCGATCATCTGCGGGATATATTCGGTTGCCCGCGGCATATGGTCAGGCTCCACCGCCCCCAACGCACCCATATCCGAGAGATACCAGCCGATGGTTTCCGCGGACCGTTCATGCACCAGCTCTTCCAACGTCCCCGCGGCCCCCGCCTCTTTGCGGGCCAGCGCGGTCGCGTTGATCTTGTCATCCACATCGGTGAAGTTGCGCACATAGGTCACGTGATCCGGCCCATAGACATGGCGCAGTAGGCGATAGAGCGTGTCGAACACCACCACCGGCCGGGCATTGCCGATATGAGCGCGGTCATAGACCGTGGGACCACAGACATACATGCGGACATTCTGCGCGTCGATTGGCTCGAACCGTTCCTTGGTTCGCGTCTTGGTATTGTAGAGCTTGATGTCGGTCATGGTGTCCTCACGCACACGTAATCCGTGGCGGGCTTAGCAACTTCGATCATGGATGAAAACAGAAGAACGGCCCGCCTGACGATGTCAGCAGGTAATGCAGCAGATAATGATGATAGTTCCGTTCATGAGATCAATCTTATGGAATAAATCCGTACCTGCCAAGTAGGAGAGTGCAATGAGCCGCGACACGGCCAATCGCATCACCGCCACCTTCCGCGAAGTCGAGCGATCGAACCCTTGGGGTGGTGGCCATAACGCATGGACGGTTGGCGATAAGCTGCTTGCCTGTATTGGTTCGGTTGGTGACGGAGTATCTCAAAAAAATCCCCAGATATCGACATGGCACAAATGCTGATCAAGGCCAGCGTCGGCATCAAAGCGTCCAATTTGTAGCGCTTCTGACAGCATATGCCGTTTGACGGGACAAAAGAGGACGAACTCCGCCGCCGCCTCACGATCTCCTATGACACCGTCCGTACCAGCCAAAGCAAGAAAGCCCGGACCACCCTGCCCCTGCGTAGCAATTGACAGGGCGCGAACCTTCTGGCCTGTCATGCGACAGGAGCAGAGGGGAATCGCCATGTCACTTTCAAACCGGATCACCACGCTGACCCCCGATGCCTCGGGCGGATGGGAACTTTTTTTTCGCGCGCGCGCCATGATTGATGCAGGCGAACAAGTGACCGAGCTGACCATAGGCGAACACGACATCCGCACCGACACGCGCATCCTTGACGAGATGCACCGCGCCGCGCGCGCTGGCCATACTGGATACGCCGCGATCCCCGGCATCGCGCCGTTGCGGGAAGAAATCGCCGCCCGGGTACAAGCTGCCACCGGCGTTCCCACGACGCTCGACAACGTGGTTGTCACGGCCGGAGGACAGGCCGCGCTTTTCGCCGCTCATGTCGCCACTTGTGATTCTGGCGATCGGGCATTGTTCATCGATCCTTACTACGCCACCTATCCCGGCACCTTGCGCGGGGCCAGCGCGACCCCGGTCCCTGTCAAGGCCAGCCCCGATTCCGCCTTTCAACCCGACCCGGCAGACATTGACGCCGCCGCAGCGGACGGTGCCGCCTCGCTGCTGATCAACTCCCCCAACAACCCCACCGGCGTGGTCTATTCCCGCACCACCCTGGAAGGCATTGCCGAGGTGGCGCAAAACAGCGATTTCTGGGTCATCTCGGACGAGGTCTACGACACGCAGGTCTGGCAGGGAGACCACCTGTCGATCCGCGCCCTGCCGGGTATGGCCGAGCGCACACTTGTCGTTGGCTCCATGTCGAAAAGCCACGCCATGACCGGCTCGCGCATCGGATGGATCGTTGGACCGAAAGAGGCCATTGCCCACATCACCAACCTCTCGACCCACACAAACTATGGCGTCGCAGGGTTCGTGCAGGATGCCGCGCTTTACGCCCTACGCCAGGGCCCCGGTTTCGAAGAAGAAATCGCGGCCCCATTCCGTCGCCGCCGCGAGATCGCCCTGGACATCCTCGCCGGACAGAATGTTGTTCGCGCAGTACCCCCGCAAGGAGCTATGTACCTGATGCTCGACATCCGTGCGACAGGCCTTTCGGGCAATGCCTTTGCCGAGAAACTGCTCGACACGCACCGTATCGCCGTCATGCCCGGGGAAAGCTTTGGCAAAGCAGCATCAGGCCATATCCGCGTTGCCATGACCATCGGGGACGACGCATTTGCCGCGGCCCTGAAATCACTTGTCGCATTCGCTGCAGCGCAAATCTGATTGCGTTCCAACCCGTCACGGGCCTATTCTTGGGCATCACATTTGCAGCCTGAGAGTTTTCATATGACACGTTTTCTGACCAGCCTTCTGGTGGCTGTCGCAATGCTGTCGGGCATTGCCATAGCACAGACCTATCCCGACTATGAAAGCCTCACGGTCAACGACTTTGCCGGGCTTCTTTCGGACGAGACCGAAACCGAGATCTCCACCCAGCTTGACTTGCTGCGCGAGGACACCGGCATCGAGATGACCGTCGTCACCCTGTCGCGCAAGGACATGTTCGCGCCGGACCTCAGCCTTGAAGAGTTCGCCGCCGGTCTCTTCGATCAATGGGGCATTGGCCACAAGACCCGCAATGACGGTATCCTCTTCCTTGTTTTGCTGACTGACCGCGAATCCCGGATCGAACTGGGCAAAGGCTATGCCGGGGAATGGCAGTTCGAGGCCAACTGGGTGATGGACAACGCCATCATTCCCGAGTTCAAGAACGGCAACTACGAATCCGGCATCAAGGAGGGCGTCGACGAAACAATCCGCAAGATCGCCCGCCCTTTTCACGCGGGCGCGGCGCCACCGGATCGCGGTGGTGACGGGGCTCCTCTATGGTGGTTTGGCCTGATTTTCGTGCCCATTGGGTTGGTGATCTTCGGACGAACCATCAAGGACAAGCTCGCCTCGATGCGCCGCTGCCCGAAATGCGGCCAACGCACTCTGTCAATTGAACGCCATACGCTCGAAGCCGCTACGCGGGCGCATTCGGGCCGGGGTGAACGCACAACCCATTGCACAAGCTGCGACTACCACGACACGTCGTCCTACACGATCTCGCGGATATCCAGTTCCAAGAGTTCATCGTCCAGCTTTGGTGGTGGCTCGTCGGGTGGTGGCGGGGCCTCGGGGCGCTGGTAAACAGGCCGGATTGACGGGCCGGATTGGTCTGAAAACGACAAGATGTCGCAGTCGGACAAGATCGGCTCAAGAACGCTGGCATGGTTGGCGCGTAGACAACCGAGGCGCGCGATGCAGGATTCGCTGTGTAAAATCAATCTGGTGATCATCACCATCGGGGCGGAACGTGGCCGCGCCGCTCGGGGGCGACCTACCCTGGTTTGAACCACTATTCAGATCAATACAGGGACCCCAGACAAATGAACCAGATGACATCATCAAGCCGTCGCTCGGGCGGCCGCCGTGCCCGCCACGCCGCCCGCTCCGCCCCCCTTTCGCAAGACATCCGCCCCATCCGTGCGGGAATGGAAGGCGGCCAGTACCGCCCGTTGAGCGACGACGGCGTTCAGCGCATCCACCACGCCGCCCTTCAGGCATTGGAGGAGATCGGCCTTGCCGATGCCCCACAATCCGGTGTCGAGATCATGACCCGTGCCGGTGCCATTCTTGGCGAAGACGGGCGGCTGCGCTTTCCGCGCGCCTTGGTCGAGGACATGCTGGCCAAGGCCGCCAAAGCCATCACTCTTCCGGGCCGCGATCCGGCCCATGACTTGACCCTCTCGGGCAACCGCGTGCACTTCGGCACCGCCGGGGCCGCCGTGCACATGGTCGATGTTGATGCCAAACACTACCGTGACAGCACGCTGCAAGACCTGCACGATGCCGCGCGCATTACCGACCGGCTCGACAATATCCACTTCCTGCAACGCCCCATGGTGGCGCGCGACATCGCCGACAATCGCGAGATGGACCTCAACACCGTCTATGCTTGCGCCTGTGGCACGACCAAGCATATCGGCACGTCTTTCACCGAGCCCGATTTCGTCGATGACGCCATCGAGATGTTGCACATGATTGCAGGCGGCGAAGAGGCCTGGCGCGCGCGCCCCTTCATGTCGAACTCGAACTGTTTCGTCGTACCGCCGATGAAATTCGCCACCGAATCCTGCGAGGTTATGGAAAAGACCATTGCAGCAGGCATGCCCGTCCTGCTGCTCAGTGCAGGCATGGCTGGGGCCACCGCACCCTCGACCGTTGCCGGAGCCATCGTACAGGCGGTTGCGGAATGCCTTGCCGGTGTCGTCTATGTCAACGCCATCCAGCCCGGCCACCCAGCGATCTTCGGCACCTGGCCCTTTGGCCTCGATCTGCGAACAGGCGCCATGACCGGTGGCTCGGGTGAACAGGCGCTGCTGACCGCGGGCTGTTCTCAGATGCACAAGTTCTATGGCCTGCCAGGTGGTGCCGCCGCAGGCATCGCCGACAGCAAACTGCCAGACATGCAGGCGGGGTGGGAACAGATGTGTTCGAACGTGATGGCCGGTCTTTCCGGACTCAACATGGTATACGAGGCAGCCGGCATGCATGCCTCGCTTCTCGGATTCTGCCACGAATCCCTGATCCTGGGCGACGACATCATCGGCCAGGCCCTGCGCTGCGTGCGTGGGATCGAGGTGGATGACGAAACCCTGGCGCTGGACCAAATGCGCGAAGTCTGCCTGGGCGGTTCGGGCCATTACCTGGGCACCAGCCAGACCCTGTCGCGGATGCAGGCCGACCATGTCTACCCATCACTCGGCGACCGCACCTCGCCCAAGGAATGGGACGAAAGAGGCAAACCCGACCTGATCGCCAAGGCCATCGCGCGCAAAGAGGAAATCTTGTTAGAACGCTCGAGCGCACGCTTCGACCCTGTTCTCGACAGGGCCATTCGCGCGAGGTTCAACATTCACCTGCCGGCCTAGGGTCCCTTCGACGGACTTTGCCAACGCGTCTCAAAACACGTTCGCCAAGCGCCTGCGAACGCGCTTCCGACGTAAATTCGAATTTGTGTGGTCAAGGGCTTTCGAAAACCCTTGACCCCTTACAATTCGATCTCTTCGCCGTCGCCCTTGCCCTGATCTTGTTTCTGTTCCTGTTCAAGAGGAGTCTTGCGGCGAAAGATGATATCGCCATTGGGCAGGATTTCCGGTGGGTGATAGGCAGTGAAATCGTCGATCTTGCCCATCAGCGTGACCAAGGCCGGTCCCATCTCTTCCATCAACTGGCGGAAGCCCGGCTCTATCTCCTCGCTGAATCTGCGCAAATCCTCCATGGCAGGTTCCATCTCCTGCATCAGGCCGCGTAAAACCAGCTTGGCTCCCTCCTCCATCAGAGAAAAGCCCTCTTCCGTATCCCCGGCAACCACTGGGGTCGTGGCAAGTGACGCGGCAAGCGCGAAAACAACAATCCGTCTCATGCCCCCAATATAGGCGGTCAACGTCACGATTTTAAGATCACAGATCGATATCAAGTGTCACAGGGAAATGATCCGACGCCGTCAGCAGCGCCCGGTGCAGCTCCGGCAGGTTCCAGCAATCCGGATCGTCCAGCGGATGCCATATCCGCCAGACCGGCACCCGGTCTGCCAGATCAAGCGAGACCATGATGTAATCGAGCAGCGCCTGAAGGTAACGCTTGTTACTGGCAATGTAAAACCGGGCCGAGGTCGGGCGGGCCCCGATCCGCCGTTGCAACGCCTGGCGCGCATGCGGATCGAACAGGCGCGCGTCGCCGTTTTCCCCCATCACGATTTCGACCGACGAGCGCCCAAACAGGCCTTCGTATTCATCCAGCCCAGGGCCGTCATTAAGGTCACCCAATACGATCAGCGGTGTTTTCTGGCTCAGATGCTCATCCACCCGCTTGCGCAGCCAAATCGCCTGAGCCAGCTGCTTGCGCCGGTTCTGGATCGACAGTTTCATCACTTCTGCCTTCGAGCGCGCACCGTGCGGTGCCTTGGACTTGAGGTGCGCGCCGATCATGCGGAACGCAAAGCCACCCTTGGTCGCCATCGCCAGCTCAAGCGGCGGCTTTGAAAACCGCACCAAGTCTTCAGTGGCATCGATATCCAGGTCAATCCGGAACACCCCATCAAACCGGGGGGAACCATGCGAGCCCTTCTTGCCGGTCTCCTGCCCCACCGGATCGTGTCGCGCAGTCATTTGTTCGGGATCATAAAGCAGCGCGATTTCCTGCTGGGTGTCATTCTCGAATCCGACAATTGCCTTGCAGGCGCGCAAACCGAACGCCTCGGCAAACCCTTCCAGCGCGGGCACGGTGGCCCGTTTTCCATTGTGGTCAGGTGCCTCGATCACCATGATCGCATCGGCATCGAGCGCGGTGAAAACCACACCCAGGGCTTCGATCTGCTGTGCCCGGGTCACGTCCTGCCGCCCAGACCAGCCGTCATCCATCAAGAGGTTGCCGTCATCGTCAAACAAGTTGTTGAACCATTCGACATTGTAGGTGGCGATCCGCATGCGCCTATCCCCTCTCGGCCTGGATCTCCTCCCAGGCCTGGTTGATGGCCGCCATGCGGCTTTCAGCCAGCGTCACGGCCTCTTCCGGCAGGCCCCGCGCCACCATTCGGTCAGGGTGGGTCTCGCGCACCAGCGTTCGCCAGGCCGCGCGCACCTCCTCCATCGGTGCATCCGGCGCCACGCCCAACACGTTGTACGGGTCTGGCACCGCATCCGGCACGAAGCGTGAGCGTAACTGCCGGAAATTGCTCTCGGGCACGCCGAAAATGTCCGCCACCCGGGTCAGGAACTCGTCCTCATTCGGGTGATAGTCCCCATCGGCCATCGCGATATGGAACAACCCCTCCATCAGATCACACAACGCCGCGTCGCCCTTGCCGAACATGACGCGAATCTTGCGTGCGTAATCCTCGAACCCGGCCACGTCCTGGCGGGCCAGATTAAAGACCTTGGCCGCCCCGGCCTCATCTTCGCCAGCTATCTTGAAGACCTCGCGAAACGCCGTAACCTCATCGCGGGTCACCCTCCCATCGGCCTTGGCCATCTTGGCGCCCAGCGCGATCACCGCGATGGTGAACCCGACCGAGCGCTCAGGCGGCGATTTCAGGTGATCGAATACCGCCGAAAGCGGCTCACCCTTGGCCAGGGCGGAAACGGCAGCGGTGATGCGGGTCCAAATCGACATGCGGCCAACATAGGCGGCGGAGTTGCGGAAGTCAGGCTTATTTGGGTTATGAATTCAAAATCTTCTGCATGCAAACCAGGTCAAGCCAGTGGCCGAACTTGCGTCCGACTTCGGGCATGCGGGCGGTTTCGGCAAAGCCCATGCGGTGATGAAAGGCGATGGCGCCCTCATTCTCACCGCTGATCCCGGCTATCATTACGTGGATACCGTTTTTTTGCGCAATAACCTCAAGCCTGGACAACAGCGCCCGTCCCACGCCCCGTCCCCGTGCCTCTTTTGCCAGCATGACGCTGTGCTCGGCGGTGGCGGCATAGCCGGGTCCGCCGCGAAACGGCCCATAAGTGGCAAATCCCAGAACGAACCCGCCCTCATCGGCCACCACGAATGCTTCGCCCCGATCGGCAATCAGTTCCGCCAGCACTGCTTCGTCTTTCTGCTCGGTGGTAAAGGTCGCCGTAGTCTCAGCAATAATCGGGTTCCAGATTGCAGCGATGGCCGCGGCGTCTCCGGACACTGCCTGCCGGATCATTCCAGCACCTTTTGCCCGCTGGGCGAGGAAAACTCGGCCCGCATGCCAACGTCGCCCTGTACGATCATGATCCGCGTGTCGGCAATCAAAGGTGCCAGAGCCTTTCGCAGGGCCTCGGCCTCGGGGTTGGTGATCACCAACCGCTCAAGCCGTAGCCCAGACGGTTTCAACCGGGTCGAGGGATGCGGGCTATCACCCCAGCTGATCATTGCCGGGAACCCCTGTTCAAAGGGCAACCGCCCCTCTATCCCCGCCGCCATCATCCAGCGTAGATCTCCGCGCGTCAGCTCGATCGGCTGGCCCATCTGTTCCGGGGCCACAGCCAACGCATCTTCCAGGTCTTCGGTCTGGCAAATCCAGTTAGTCAATCGGGGCGCTCCCGCGAAGTCATCCAGGTTGAACCAGCGCCGTAGCCCCGGATCCGGGGCGTCAGGGTCGATGGAAATAAGCTCGAAATAGACGCCGTCCTCTAGCCCCATGAGCATGTTATGGGTACCAAGTTTGGTGTGCTTGCCCCCGGGCTCCAACGCCACACCCAGAGCGTCCTCGACATAGGCGCGGCCCTCTTCCAGCGTTTCGGCGGCAACGGCGATATGGTCCAGTTTCATCATTTCAGAACATCCACACGGCCAGCGCCCAAAGCGTGGCCAAAACAGTCGGGTAAAAGGTTGCCCCATAGCCAAAAGCGCGCAGGGGCGGCGAGATGTGGTAGCCGATCCAGAATGCCAGCCGGGCTACGGCAAAGCCGACCCCCAGCCACAGCGTCACCAGACCTCCCAATGTCAGTGCCACAAAAGGCCACAGCACCGCGCTCAGAAGTATCTGTTCGGCGGTGTTGATCAGCACGCGTTGGTCGATATCGCCACCGGTCCCGACCTCGAACGGTGCGCCGTCAATCGCAGAGGCATCGAAAAAACGCCGGAATCCAAGCGCCCCGATGAGCAAAACCATCACCAGCCCGCCGGGTAAAAGCGCCGTGATGATTACCGCATTCAGTGGCATGAACGGGGCTTTCATGGTCTGCGGCAACCAGACGATGACCACGGACCAGATCATCGCCAGCACCATACCGATGACAATCTTGTGCCGCTTGGTCATTGCGCCCCCATCCCTTCGTTCTCTCCGCAATCCTCGTTCCGGAGACAGAAAATGCAAGTCAGAAACCAACCTTAATGTACAACAGTGGCAGGTTTGACCATTTCACATACCGAACACATCAGGTCGGAGGATCAAACCAACAAAGAAATGTCATGCGGGGAGGAAAAATGGTATATCGCTTGAAACGCTACGTAATGGGCGCAGGCTTGGCTTTGATGGCGACACTATCCAGCGCGCCCGTGGTCAAGGCCGAGACCGAGGCCGAGCCGTTTATCGGGCAAATGATGTTGTTTGGCGCCAATTTCTGCCCACGTAATTTTGCCCACGCTGAAGGCCAATTGCTTGCAATAACAGAAAACGAGGCGCTGTTTTCTCTTCTGGGCACTGCGTATGGTGGCGATGGGCGCACAACCTTCGCGCTGCCAGATCTCAGGGGACAAGGGCCAAAACCGGTTGTCATCGACGAGGATTATCCAAGCAGTTTTGTTTGGTGCATTGCGCTGCAAGGGCTCTACCCGTCGCGTAGCGAGGCATGACACGGTTCGCCTTTGTGATTTCACTCCAACGATCCGCCACCCCATGAAAACGGCGGGAAGGGCGCAAGTCACGCGCCTTTCCCTTGTTGTTTTCAACCACGTGTTGCCCGGATCAGGTCCAGGATATCCTGCGCGGCCGCCGGGATATTGGTCCCCGGTCCAAAGATCGCTTTCACTCCCGCGGATTTGAGGAAATCATAATCCTGCTGCGGGATCACCCCGCCGCAAATCACGATGATATCCTCGGCATCTTTCTCCTTCAGCGCCTCGATCAGCTGCGGTGCCAGGGTCTTGTGCCCCGCCGCCTGACTGGAAATACCAACCACGTGCACGTCGTTGTCAACCGCGTCCTGGGCCGCCTCATCCGGCGTCTGGAACAGTGGGCCAACATCGACGTCAAAGCCGATATCGGCGAAGGCCGTGGCAATCACCTTGGCGCCGCGGTCGTGACCATCCTGCCCCATTTTGACCACCAGCAAGCGCGGGCGACGCCCCTCTTCCTCGGCGAAGGCCTCGATGCTTTTCTGGATCGCGGCAAAGCCTTCGTCGCCTTCGTAAGCGGCGCCGTAAACCCCGGCCAGCGTTTTGACCTCGGCGCGGTGACGGCCGAACTCCTTTTCCATTGCCATGCTGATTTCCCCCACGGAGGCCCGTGCGCGCGCGGCCTCAACCGCCGCTTCGAGCAGGTTGCCGCCCTCTTGAGCGCGACGTGTTAGTTCATTCAAAGCCGCGTCACAGGCCGCGCCGTCACGCTCGGCGCGCATCTTTTCAAGCCGCGCAATTTGCGAGTCGCGAACAGCCATGTTGTCAACGTCCAGGATGTCGATCGGGTCCTCTTTGTCCAAGCGGTGCTTGTTGACCCCTACGATCACCTCGTCGCCCCGGTCGATCATCGCCTGGCGCTTGGCCGCACTTTCCTCGATGCGAAGTTTGGGCATGCCGCTGGCCACGGCCTTGGTCATGCCGCCCATTTCTTCGACCTCCTCCATCAGGGCCCACGCCTTTTCGATCAGCTCGTCAGTCAAGGACTCAACGTAATAGGACCCGGCCAGCGGATCGACGACGTTGGTCACACCTGTCTCTTCCTGCAGGATGATCTGGGTATTCCGGGCAATCCGCGCGGAAAACTCGGTCGGCAGGGCAATCGCCTCGTCCAACGCATTGGTGTGCAGCGATTGGGTACCGCCCAGAACCGCGCTCATCGCTTCATAGGCGGTGCGGATCACGTTGTTATAGGGGTCCTGCTCCTGCAAGCTTACACCCGAGGTCTGGCAGTGGGTGCGCAGCATTTTCGAGCGTTCCGACTGGGCGTCGAAATCCGTCATAACACGGTGCCACAGGGTCCGCGCCGCGCGCAGCTTGGCCGCTTCCATGAAGAAGTTCATGCCGATTGCAAAGAAGAAGCTCAAGCGCCCGGCAAACTTGTCCACGTCCATGCCAGCGTTGATCGCGGCGCGCACGTATTCCCGGCCATCCGCCAGCGTGTAGGCCAGTTCCTGCACCAGGTTCGCCCCGGCCTCTTGCATGTGGTAGCCCGAGATCGAAATCGAGTTGAATTTCGGCATCTCGTTCGAAGTATATTCGATGATGTCGGAAATGATCCGCATCGACGGCTCGGGTGGATAAATATAGGTGTTGCGCACCATGAACTCTTTCAGAATGTCGTTCTGAATCGTGCCCGCCAACACTGATTTGTCGTGGCCCTGCTCTTCTCCGGCAACGATGAAACTCGCCAGGATCGGGATCACTGCGCCGTTCATCGTCATCGAGACCGAAACCTTGTCCAGCGGGATACCGTCGAACAGGATCTTCATGTCCTCGATACTGTCGATCGCCACACCGGCCTTGCCGACATCGCCGACAACACGGGGATGGTCACTGTCGTATCCACGGTGCGTCGCCAGGTCGAAGGCCACCGAAACGCCCTGCTGACCAGCGGCCAGGTTCTTGCGATAGAATGCGTTCGACGCCTCGGCGGTCGAAAACCCGGCATACTGCCGGATCGTCCAGGGTCGCCCGGCATACATCGTCGCCTTCACACCCCGGGTGAACGGCCCGAACCCCGGCAGCGTACCCATATGCGGCAGCTCGGCGGTGTCAGCCTCAGTATAAAGCGGTTTGACCTCGATCCCTTCCAACGTGTTCCAGTTGAGATCGTCCAACGCCCGGCCCCGCAGCTCTTTTTCAGCCAGCGCGCGCCAGTCTTCCGTCTTGTCGGTCATGTCTTGGTCCTCTTGTCGTTGCGCCGCCTGGCAGGTTTTGCCCCCGCCTGATCCGGCTGATCTTCCTTGGTGTATCGGGCTGTTTTCTTGAGACCGGCAGCAGTATCACGCCCGCCAGGCTATTTCGTTTGACTCGGGGTCGCTCCAGGTGGGCAATTGAGCCCTGCGAGACAACCCGAGCGGCTTTCCCGTCAAAGCGCATATTGCCGTTTTTTTTCGGTTTGAGCAGATTCACAGTCGTATTTGTCGACCTAGGCCCTATATCTTGGCAGTCAGGAGACATCATGAAGCCAGTCTTGCCATTTGTAATCGCAGCGTTTTTTGCCACCATGGTGGGGGCGCAAACCGACGTGCCACCGCAGGTTTCCCCGGGGGCGAGCACGGGTGAAGCGTTGGATTTATCGCAATTCCGCTGGAAAAACCGGCTGCTGGTGATATTTGCCGACAGCCCCGGCGACCCCCAATTCGTCGAGCAGATGGGCTTGCTCGAAATCCGGGTCGAAGATCTGGTCGAGCGCGACGTGATCGTCCTGATCGACACCGCCCCCACAGTCGACTCGGAGCTACGTGAGAAATTCCGGCCGCGTGGCTTCATGTTGGTGCTGATCGGCAAGGACAGCAACGTATACCTACGCAAGCCGCGCCCCTGGGACACGCGCGAAATCTCGCGCTCCATCGACAAAATGCCGCTCAGACGCCAGGAAATGCGCAAGTGATCTGCGGCCAGCGAGGTCATCAATCGCCCCCGCTGGTCAGAACCACGATACCACGCACCGGGTCCAGCACGGCAAAACTGGCATCGGGGCGCGAAAACACCACCACTGATGGATCAGCATTGAGCGCGGCAAAAAAGCTGTTGCGGGCCTTTTCGTTCATGCATGGCTTGGCCTCAAGCCCCGCCGCCTGAATCGCCACACCGGTGGGACGATGGACATTCATCAACTCGATGAACAGCTTGTCCGGCGTCTTGCCCGGCACTGACAGGGCAAAGGCCCCCTCCTGCCGCCCGCTCACCACCACGGCCTCAGCATTGTCAAACAGCGGCACCCGCGACTTCACGTCCATCGTCTTGACCCGAAACACGCCCGCCGTGCAGCCCCGTTGGCTTTTGAAATAGAGCGTCTCGCCCAAGTCGAACCACCCGGCCAGCATCGCTCGCGCGTCGTCTTCGCTATGACGATCACAGCCTGCCACGGCCAGAAGCCCGGCAAGGGCCAAACCGGCCCTTGCCCCAAGCTTTCGGATATGGCGGGGGGTGTCATGCATCCGGCCTATTCGAACTCCATGATCACGTCGTCCACCGCAAGGCTGTCGCCCGCACCGGCGTTGATCTTGGTCACCACGGCCTTTTTCTCGGCGCGCAGGATGTTTTCCATTTTCATTGCCTCGATGGTGCACAGGGCCTGGCCCTCTTGAACCTCGTCGCCCACCGCGGCATCGACCTTCACGACCAAGCCGGGCATCGGGCAGAGCAGCATTTTCGAGGTATCAGGCGGAAGTTTCTCGGGCATTAACGCTGCCAGTTCGGCTTGGCGCGGGCTGCGCACATGCACTTTCAGATCAGCACCGCGCGAGCGGATGCGGAATCCGCCCGGGATCTTGCCCACCTTCAGAACCAGCGGATCGCCATCCACCACCATGTCGGCCAAGCTCATCCCCGGGGTCCAGTCGCCGGTGACACGATGCTCGCTGCCATCGTCAAACACGACGGTCGAGCCCATGTGGTCGGCCTTGATCGATACCGGAAAGCTTTCGCCCTGCAGCGTCACCACCCAGTCATCGCCAACCCGGCGCTCGTGATTGTCCATGCGACCCGAGACTTGCGTGCGGCGAATCTCGGCAACCCGGTGCATGGCCGCCGCCGAGGCCGCGATCCGGCGCAGGGTGGAACCGTCCAGTTCGACACCGTCAAACCCGTCAGGATACTGTTCCTCGATGAAGGCCGTGGTCATGTCGCCAGACATGAAGATCGGGTGATCCATCACCGCGCTCAGGAATGGCAGGTTATGGCCAATCCCTTCAATTTCAAACCCATCAAGCGCGTTCCTCATGTGCTCGATGGCCTCTTCCCTCGTCGGCGCCCAGGTGCAGAGCTTGGCAATCATCGGGTCATAATACATGCTGATCTCGCCGCCTTCATAGACGCCGGTATCGTTGCGCACCACATGGCCCGCTTCGGCAATTTCTTCCGGCGGACGGTACTTGGAAAGACGCCCAATCGACGGCAGGAAACCACGATACGGGTCCTCGGCGTAAAGCCGGTTCTCGATCGACCAGCCGTTGATGCCCACGTCTTCCTGCTTGATCGACAGCTCTTCGCCATTGGCAACACGGATCATCTGTTCCACCAGGTCGACGCCGGTAATCAGTTCGGTTACCGGGTGTTCCACCTGCAAGCGGGTGTTCATTTCAAGGAAATAGAAGTTCTTGTCGCCATCGACAATGAATTCCACGGTCCCGGCGCTGGCATAGCCCACCGCCTTGGCCAGCGCGACCGACTGATCGCCCATGGCTTTGCGGGTTTCCGGGTCAAGGAAGGGGCTGGGCGCCTCTTCGACCACCTTCTGGTTCCGACGCTGGATCGAGCATTCCCGCTCATTGAGCCAGATGCCGTTGCCATGGCTGTCACACAGAACCTGAATTTCGATGTGGCGCGGCTGGGTCACGAATTTTTCGATGAAGATCCGGTCATCGCCAAAACTGCTAGCCGCCTCGTTCTTGGAGGATTGGAACCCCTCGCGGGCCTCTTCATCGTTCCAGGCAATCCGCATGCCCTTGCCGCCGCCACCGGCAGAGGCCTTGATCATCACCGGGTAGCCGACCTCGTTGGATATCTTCACCGCCTCGTCGGCATCTTCGATCAGCCCCATGTAACCGGGCACGGTCGATACGTTGGCTTCCTGTGCGATCTTCTTCGAGGTGATCTTGTCGCCCATGGCTTCGATGGCACCTTTGGGCGGCCCAATAAACGCCACGCCAGCCGCTTCAAGAGCCTCCGCGAACTTGCTGTTTTCACTCAGGAAACCATACCCAGGGTGGACGGCCTCGGCGCCGGTTTCCTTGATCGCCTTCATCACGTTTTCGATGACGATATAGGACTGGTTCGCGGGCGGCGGACCGATATGCACCGCCTCGTCGGCCATCTGCACATGCAGCGCGTTACGGTCGGCATCCGAATAGATCGCCACCGTCTTGATACCCATCTTGCGGGCAGACTTGATCACCCGGCAGGCGATCTCGCCCCGGTTGGCAATCAGGATCTTCTTGAACATGGTACGTCCCTTCCGTCGTTCAGCCCGGGACGTGACGCCCGGGTCATGGCATGAAAACGGCCATCGCCGGGAATCACCCCTGCGATGGCCGTGCAAAACTGGTCCGACCCCAGGGCCGGATAAATGAAATCACCCTGACCCGGTTTCAGGTCAGCAGCGTGTCGGGTATTTCTGGCAATAAGCGACGTTGGCCGCAGCGCCGACGACGACACCCGTGGTGAGGTCCCCGTCCAGCAAGAGCGACGTGGCCGCACCGGCGCCACCGCCCATGAGGGCCTGTTCGACCGCCGTGTCGCCACACCCGGCCGTGAACGCAAGCGCGCCAACGGCCACGAGTTTGAGCATATGTCTGCGCATATTGTAGTGCCTCTTTCGGTTGTCTTTTTTATGACAACCGGAATGGCCTGATTTCCAGACGTTGTGAAGCGAAATCTGCGCATACGCGGGCGATGCGCGGCAGATTGCCGAATCTCGCAACACTTTGAATTTTTGCAAAAAAATTGGGGCGGATGGCCTTGGGGATAACCAATCCGCCCCTTAGGGGAAGGGTAACGGTTCAGACAATGCGTCTCGGTCTCGCTGAAGACCGCCACTACATCTGTGAGCCTTGCCCGAACGGATGGATATGCCAAGCCCGCACAATCCCCGCGGGCAAAATGCGCTGAGATACGCCTATTTTTGCCTCTGCCCGGCTGAATCATGCCGATCCCTCCGGAAAGTCCTCGGCAAACGCCTCGGGAAAGCTGGCCCGCGCCACATCCTCATCAATCTGCAGCATGGCTTCATAATTGGCTGGATCGAACGGATCCTCTGCCGCCACCACCTCGCGACCAAAAAGCCAGCTCAAACGCCCAGCATCCAGGTTGCCGCGTTCGAAAGGTGCATCACCAAAATGCTCCCACAGGGCCCTCAGAAAGGCCTGATCGGCCTTCTTGTCCGGTGTGCGCCGATCACGGTAGCGCTCGCGCCGGGTGATCTCGGTCACGCCGCGCGGGTTGGCCCTTCGAATTGTAAACTGGAAATCCGTACCGGGAAGACGCCCGGGAAAGCCGCGATGTTTCAGCATGTCCCGCCCCCCGGATTGCAGGGGCGGTAAGGCGGGACGGGCCGCAAGGCCCGCCCCAAAGACCGATTACTTGTATTTACCGGTGTAAGTCGGTTCGACCGAGATAGGCTCGGGATCGACCACGACGTATTCTTCTTCCGGCTGGGCGCATGCAACCACGAGGGCTGCGAGGCCAAGAACCAGAACGCTCTTGATGGCTTTCGACATCTGTTTCTCCTGTCTCTTGTTACGGACAGTTCCGGGTTCGTTGACCCTTCCTGCCCCTCGTACGAGGTATGCGGGTCCTGGAGAGAACCCGCCCGTAACATACCGGAATCCGGCGACAATTGATACTTATCCCCAAAGCTGCCCACAGCCTGTGACTCCAAAGCCTCAACCAGGGGTCGCAACACGCGCCGATCCGCAAGATGTTGTGGCCGCATCAAAAATCCTCCCAGATGCAGACCCCGTTTTCGACGCGGAAGCTTTCGAAAAACTGGGTGGCTTGTGGATTAGCAACGCCAAATTCGGTTTCCTGGTCGGCCATCGAAATGACGATCCGGTCATAGGCACGCGGCGTTCCTGACAGGGTTTTCAACGCGTATTCGTTGCACAGGAATTCCATGTCCCCGGCCCGCTCTTCAACCCCCTTGGGCCGCGCCCCGGCAATCGCCGGGACGACGAAACGGAAGCGGAAATAGCTGAACTGCCCGTCCGGTTTTTCGTCGAAGCGGACCTCCTGCAACCCTGCCGCCATGCCCGAAGGCAAGGCCGGGACTTCTGGCCGCCCCTCTGCCGCTGTACGCGCGGCAAGCTCGGCCAGAACCGGGCTTGCCTCTTGCGACACAGGCTCTGACCCGTCCTTGCACGCAGCAAGGGCCAGCACAGCTATGAGGATTGACCACCGCATCTACAACGTCCTCAGAGCGGGATGTTATCGTGCTTTTTCCAGGGGTTCTGGAGTTTCTTGTTGCGCAGCGACGCGAACGCGCGCGCCACGCGCTTGCGGGTCGAATGCGGCATGATCACCTCGTCAATGAAGCCACGTTCTGCTGCCTTGAACGGGTTGGCGAAGTTCTTTTCATATTCCGCCGTGTGTGCCGCGATCTTCTCTTCGTCGCCAAGATCAGCGCGATGAATGATCTCGGTTGCCCCCTTGGCACCCATCACAGCGATTTCGGCGGTGGGCCAGGCATAGTTGAAATCGCCACGCAGGTGCTTGGACGCCATCACGTCATAGGCGCCGCCATAAGCCTTGCGGGTAATCACTGTCACCTTGGGCACCGTCGCCTCACCATAGGCAAACAACAGCTTTGCACCGTGCTTGATCACGCCGCCATACTCCTGGCCGGTCCCCGGCAGAAATCCCGGCACGTCGACGTAAGTGAGGATCGGAATTTCGAACGCATCGCAGAAGCGTACGAACCGGGCGGCCTTGCGCGAGCTGTCGATATCAAGGCAGCCGGCCAGGACCATCGGCTGGTTGGCAACGACACCTACCGTTTGACCCTCGATGCGGATGAAACCGGTGATGATGTTCTTGGCAAAATCCTCTTGGATTTCGTAGAAGTCACCCTCGTCTGCGACCTTCAGAATCAACTCCTTCATGTCGTAGGGCGTATTTGGGTTGTCCGGGATGATCGTATCAAGGCTGCTATCCAGACGGCCCGGTGCGTCAAAGAACGGACGCACGGGCGGCTTTTCGCGATTGTTCAAAGGCAGGAAATCGACGAGGCGGCGCACTTCGGCCAGCGCCTCCACGTCGTTTTCAAATGCCCCATCGGCGACCGAAGATTTCTTTGTGTGGGTTGATGCCCCACCCAGTTCCTCGGCGGTCACCACTTCGTTGGTTACGGTCTTCACCACGTCCGGACCGGTAACGAACATATAGGAGGTGTCCTTCACCATGAAGATGAAGTCTGTCATTGCGGGCGAGTAGACCGCCCCACCAGCGCACGGCCCCATGATCACGGAAATCTGCGGTACCACGCCCGAGGCCATGATATTACGCTGGAATACGTCGGCGTAACCGGCAAGCGAGGCGACACCTTCCTGAATCCGCGCCCCACCCGAGTCGTTCAGGCCAATGACAGGCGCGCCATTCTGCACCGCCATATCCATGATCTTGCAGATTTTCTGGGCGTGGGTTTCCGAAAGCGAGCCACCGAAAACGGTAAAATCCTGGCTGAACACGTAAACCATCCGGCCATTGATCGTACCCCAGCCCGTGACAACGCCATCGCCGGCAACCTTTTGATTTTCCATGCCGAAATCGGTGCATCGGTGGCTAACAAACATATCAAACTCTTCGAAAGAGCCCTCATCGAGCAGCAGTTCAATCCGCTCGCGTGCGGTCAGTTTTCCCTTGGAATGCTGTGCCGCAATCCGCTTTTCGCCGCCACCCAACCGTGCAACTTCGCGGCGGTTGTCAAGCTCGTTCAAAATGTCTTTCATGGGGTCTCTCCCGTCAGGCCGATTTGACGCAACATATCCGGCGCTGCACCGCGGCGGAAGGAAAATTCCGCAAATTTGCAAACAAATGAGAAGACATGGTTAGCAAACTGCAACTATGCAAATTCCGTGACGGAAGATGCAAACCCCAAGTGTGCCATCTGGTCAATCCGCCCACGACCTGTTCTAGTCGGGCGTCACCTGTCAGTCCGAGCCGAAGCCCAATGCCACCGCCGCAATTCCTTGATCGCAACAGTCCACCACATATCGGCACGCTGATTGCTCTCTCGGGCATGTCGGCGCTGGCGATGAACCTATTCCTGCCTTCCTTGCCCGGCATGGCGGCGTATTTCAATACTTCTCCCGCAGTGATTGGCCTGTCAGTGGGCGTCTACCTCTTCGTCAACGCCGCGCTGCAGATGGTGATAGGTCCGATATCGGACAAATACGGTCGCCGCCGTGTAATCTTGGCCGGGCTTCTGATCTACCTTGTGGCCACGCTTGGCTGCCTGGCGTCCACCAATGCCACAATGTTTCTGTCGTTCCGCATGCTACAAGCCAGTGTCGCCGTCGCCATGGTGCTTTCCCGCGCCGTGGTCCGTGACACCACCCCGGCAGAAGAATCCGGCTCCAAGATCGCCTACGTCACCATGGGCATGGCGATCGTCCCGATGATCGGCCCGGCGATCGGCGGTTATCTGGAACAGCATTTCGGCTGGCACGCCAATTTCTGGCTGCTCTTTGCTGCCGGCCTGGCAACGTTGGCATTGGCCTGGGCCGATATGGGAGAAACGGCCCGACCTTCCGGGTTTACGCTCGCCCAGCAGTATCGCGAGATGCCCGAGCTTCTTAAAAGCCCACGGTTCTGGGGTTACAGCCTGTCCACCCTGTTCGCCGCCGGATCATTCTTTTCTTTCCTGGGCGGAGCGCCCTTCATTGCCAGTAATGTCTTCCATCTCGAACCACAGGAATTGGGACTCTATTTCGCGTCGCCTTCTCTGGGCTACTTTTTCGGCAATTTCTTTGCCGGGCGCTATTCCTCGCGGATCGGTGTCAACCGCATGATCCTGCTGGGGTTCCTCTTTACGTTACTTGGCGTTGGCACCTCCTTCGCGCTGGAACTCGCCGGCGCCCAACAGCTCTGGACCTTCTTTGCCTTGATGGTACCGGTGGGGGTCGGCAATGGGGTCAGCATCCCCAACGGTATGTCTGGTGCGCTATCTGTGCGCCCGGAGCTGGCCGGCACCGCATCGGGGCTCAGTGGCGCTCTGATGCTGGCCGGAGGGGCCGGACTGTCAGCCCTGTCAGGCCTGCTACTCAAGGACGGCACCAGCGCTTTTCCCCTGGTGCTGCTGATGACACTCTCGACGGTGATCGGGATCGTGATGATTCTACTGGTGATGCGGCGCGAAGCACGGCTGGGTACGGCAGTTTAGCTTGCCCCCAAATCCACGCTTGGAAACAGCTGATTCATCGGTACCGAGCGCCCATCCGCCTGCACGATCCGCACATGCCGCCGCCGCATCTGACGCGGCTCCGTCACGCCGACCGAATGGGCAATGGTCTCGATCTCCTTAATGATCCCCTTGGCATAATGTGCCACACGGTCATCCTTTTCCTCGACAACCAACCCACGCTGCAAACGCGCGTCATGGGTGGTGATCCCTGTCGGACAGGTGTTGCGATTGCATTTCAAAGCCTGAATACAGCCCAACGAGAACATGAACCCGCGTGCCGAGGTAACAAAATCAGCGCCCGCGCAGATCGCCCAGGCCACGTCGCCGGGATTGACAAGCTTGCCGCTGGCAATGATCCGAATGCGGTCATGCAGCCCATGGCGGTCGCGGAGATCAACGATCCGCGGCAGCGCTTCACGAATGGGCATCCCCACCAAATCGATCAAGGGCATCGGTGCCGCCCCGGTGCCGCCCTCTCCCCCATCGATAGTGATGAAATCCGGTGCACTCTCCGCCCCGCGTTCGTCAATCAGGGTAAAAAATTCTTCCCATGGATCAGACGAGCCCAGTACCGTCTTGAACCCCACCGGCTTGCCCGTCACGGTGCGGATATGGGCAATCATGTCCAGCAGATCGCCCCATCCATCGATTTCGGTATGCCGGTTGGGTGAAATCGACGGCTTGCCCGGTTCGATACCCCGTATCTTGCCGATCTCTTCGCTCACCTTCTCACCTGGAAGGATGCCGCCCTTGCCGGGTTTGGCGCCCTGTGCCAGCTTAAGCTCGAACATCTTCACATGCGGGTTCTCGGCCACTTCGCGCAGCCGTTGATCGCTCAGATGTCCCTCGCCGTCACGCACACCGTATTTCGCCGTGCCGATCTGGAACACCACGTCACAGCCCCCTTCCAGGTGAAACGGACTCAAGCCCCCTTCGCCCGTATTCATCCAGACACCGGCCTTGGCCGCACCGCGGCTCAGCGCTCGCACCGCGGGTCGTGACAGCGCGCCATAGCTCATGCCTGAGATGTTGAAAATCGACTTGGCGACAAAAGGCACCGCCGCCCCCGGCCCGATTACCATCGGCCGTGTTTCGGCAAATTGCTCTTCCAGTGGCGGAAAGGCCGCGTTCATAAAGATCGGCGTCCCCGGTACACCCAGACTCCTTGTCGAGCCAAAGGCAACGGTATTGCCGCCCCCGTCAGAAGTCCGCTCCACCCAATCCCGCTGCGCCCGATTGAACGGCATTTCCTCGCGATCCATGGCAAAGAAATACTGCCGGAAGAACTCGCCCAGCGCCGAGAACAGGTGCCGGAACCGCCCGATCACCGGGTAATTCCGCCGGATCGCATCCTTGCGCTGCATCCGGTCGATGACAAACAGCACCAGAATGGTGGCCGAGATCACGCCCACTGCCACGACGAACAGCATCATCAGGACATTCAGGGCATTGAGCGCGAAATTCATTACAAATTCCCCTTTTCATATGTATCAGTTGCCTTATCATCGTCATTCATTACTGTGGGCCGGACAAAGCCACGGAGCAAGCCGTGCGCGCCTTTGAATGTTACGGAGGATTCGATGAAACGCTATTTCTATGCCGCCTTTGCCGCGGCCTTTCTCGCCGTCCCGGTGCACGCTGATGACGGCGCAATCACCTACACCACCGATGAGAGCTTCGACGACGTGGTCTTCGGGCTGGAAAACGCCATTGTCGATGCAGGCCTCGTGGTCGATTCTGTATCCCATACCGGCGACATGCTGGAACGCACCAAGGGTGATGTCGGCTCAGATGTGACGATCTTCAAGAAGGCCGATATTTATTCCTTTTGCTCGGCAGCGATCTCGCGTCGGGTGATGGAGGCCGACCCGATGAACGTGGTCTATTGCCCTTATAACATTTTTGTCCTGCAAATGCCGGACAGCGACGAGGTCACCATCGGCTATCGCACTTATCCTGACGGCCCGATGCAAGAAGTTCAGGCTCTGCTGGACGGGATCTCCAAGGTTGCAATCGGTATCGAGTGATCCAGGCAAACTGAAATAGGAAACGGCCCGCCAGACAAATCTGGCGGGCCGTCTCATTCTTGCGGGCGTATCAGTGCACCACCGCATCCTCGGGCGGGTTGCGGTTCGACGCCCCGACGCGGTCTCCGATGATCAAACCATCGGCCCCCGCGCTCACCTCGACGGTGCTGCCATCCAGGATGTCCCCGGCCAGCAGTGCTTCGGCCAGCGGATCTTGCACTGCACGCTGGATTACCCGCTTGAGCGGCCGCGCGCCGAATACCGGATCATAACCCTCATCCGCCAGCCATGTCTTGGCCGCCTCGTCCAACTCCAGAACGATCTTGCGACCCGCCAGACGTTTGGCCAGACGTTTCAGCTGGATCTCGACGATGCCGTCCATGTCACCACGCGACAGCCGGTCAAAGATGATGGTCTCGTCCAGACGGTTCAGGAACTCGGGCCGGAAATGCGCCCGGACCGCGTCCATCACATCGCGCCGCGCATCCGAGGCATCGGCGCCGTCCGGCAATTGGCTCAGCGCCTGCGCCCCAAGATTAGAGGTCAGGATGATCAGCGTCTGCTTGAAGTCTACGGTGCGCCCCTGGCCATCGGTCAGGACGCCATCGTCGAGCACCTGCAATAACACATTGAACACGTCCGGATGGGCTTTTTCGACTTCATCGAACAGAACCACCTGGTATGGACGCCGACGCACGGCCTCGGTCAGCACACCGCCTTCGTCATAACCGACATAACCCGGAGGGGCACCAATCAGACGCGCGACCGAGTGTTTCTCCATGAACTCGGACATGTCCACGCGCACCATGGCGTTGTCATCATCGAACAGGAACTCGGCCACAGCCTTGGTGAGCTCGGTCTTGCCGACACCAGTCGGCCCGAGGAACAGGAAGCTGCCCAGCGGACGGTTCTCGTCATTGAGCCCCGCACGCGCCCGGCGCACCGCATTGGCCACCGAGGTCACAGCCGCATTCTGGCCGATCACCCGCGCATGCAGGTTTTCTTCCATCGCAAGAAGCTTTTCGCGCTCACCTTCCAGCATCTTACCGGCCGGAATGCCGGTCCAACGCTCGACCACGCTTGCGATCTGTGCCGGTCGCACTGCTTCTTCAACCATCATGTCGCTCTCGGCGGATTCGGCCTCGGCCAGTTCTTTCTCGAGTTTGGGAATGACGCCGTAGGACAGCTCACCAGCCTTTCCGAGGTTGCCCTCACGCTTGGCAATGTCCAATTCGGCGCGGGCGCGGTCCAACTGTTCCTTCAGATCACGAGCCGAAGCCAACTTGTCACGCTCGCCCTGCCATTTCGCGGTCATCTCGGCGGATTTCTCCTGCAGATCCGCCAGCTCTTTTTCAAGCTTCTCCAGCCGGTCCTTGGAGGCCGCATCGTCTTCCATTTTCAGCGCTTCAACCTCGATCTGCATCTGCAGGATATTCCGATCCAGCTGATCCAGCTCCTCCGGTTTGCTGTCCACTTCCATCCGCAGCCGTGATGCCGCTTCGTCGACAAGGTCGATCGCCTTGTCCGGTAGGAACCGGTCGGTGATGTAGCGATGCGACAAGGTCGCCGCCGACACCAGGGCGCTATCCGAAATCCGCACCCCGTGGTGCAGCTCGTATTTTTCCTTGATGCCCCGCAGGATCGATACAGTGTCCTCGACCGTGGGCTCTTCAACCAAAACCGGTTGGAACCGCCGCGCCAGGGCCGCGTCTTTTTCGACGTACTTACGGTATTCATCCAGCGTGGTGGCCCCGATACAGTGCAGCTCGCCACGTGCCAACGCCGGTTTGATCAGGTTGGCCGCATCCATCGCGCCATCACCTTTGCCAGCGCCAACAAGTGTGTGCATCTCGTCGATGAACAGGATGATTTCACCCGCGGCTTCCGTCACCTCGGTCAAAACTGCCTTCAGACGCTCTTCGAATTCACCCCGGTATTTCGCTCCGGCGATCAGCGCGCCCATGTCGAGCGCCAACAGCTTCTTGTTCTTCAGGCTTTCAGGCACGTCGCCATTGATGATGCGCAGCGCCATACCTTCGGCAATCGCGGTCTTGCCCACACCCGGCTCACCAATCAGAACCGGGTTATTCTTGGTCCGGCGGCTCAGAACCTGCATCGAGCGGCGAATTTCCTCGTCACGGCCAATGATCGGATCGATCTTGCCCTCGCCCGCGGCTTCGGTCAGGTCGCGCGCGTATTTCTTCAGCGCGTCATACCCTTCTTCGGCGCTGGCACTGTCGGCCGTTCGCCCCTTGCGAATATCGTTGATCGCGGCGTTCAACGCCTGCGCATTCACAGCTCCGGCTTCGAGCGCCTCTTTCGCTTTGGATTTGACCATGCACAGCGCCATCAGCATCCGCTCGACCGGTACGAAACTGTCGCCAGCTTTCTTGGCCAGTTTCTCAGCCTCGGCAGTCACCTTGGCAAAGGCCGAGTCCATATAGACCTGCCCGGCATCGCCGCTGACCTTGGGAATCTTGCCAATCGCCGTTTCAACGGCTTCAACCACGCGTTCGGGCGCTCCGCCCGCGCGTTTGATCAGGTTGCTTGCCAGCCCCTGTTCATCATCCATCAACGCTTTCAGAAGGTGTTCGGGAAGAAGCCTCTGGTGATCTTCCCGCATGGCGATCGTTTGTGCCGCTTGAATGAAACCACGCGACCGCTCGGTGAACTTCTCCAAGTTCATATACTCTCTCCTTTGTTAAGCTTTCCCAAGCGCCACACCCTCTTCGAGGCATGCAACATGCGGGAACCTTGAGATCAAAATGGGGGTCATCCTGCCTTGTTCAAGGGTTCCTGGATCAATTTGCGATAAACATTTTACGCCATACCGCTTGCAATTTACGCCAAAATCGGCGGAATTCAGCAAACTCACTTTGCACCTGCAGCATTTTCAACACGAAACCCTCACTATTTTGTGGTCAGGGGGTGAAATGTCACAAAACCTGCCCATGTTACCCACAGATTTATCCACAAGCGCCGAATCGAATCGGCGTGCTGCCCAGGAGTGAACGGAATGTATGCTCAGAAGCTCAGATTGTCGGACATCCGCTATAACCCCGAACGCGAAGGGTTCGAGGCCAAGGTTGCCGTCCATGATCGAGGTACCGTCTGGTTCTACCCAGCCTTCGCCGCCGCCCCTCTGAATGCCGAAGCGGCGTTGATCTCGCGCCGCTTGTCCGAGGCCGCCCTACGCGCCCATAAGTCGGCCCGGCCTGGTCTGCGCATGCATTCGCGCCCACTGGCCACTTCGCGTCCACTGGCCGCCTGACACAGGCTGATGCCAAAGGCTGGACCGACACTCTGCCGGTCCGCATACTGACCACATGTCCCGACTCGCTGACATTCGCAGCCAATCCCGCCTCTCCGACATTCTCGAAGGTCAGCCGCAGCACGCCGCGATTGCCACTCTCCTGACCCTCGGCGCATTTTCCCTGCTTGTCCCCGTCCCTAACGCAACGCTTCTCGGGATGTCCGCCACGACATGGGCCAAGACATCGATTCTGCTGGCGATCTTGCATCAAGTCGTGGTTGCCATCGGCTTCCGTCTGCAACTGCATCGCAGCATTCTTAGCCGCCGCTTTGGCGAGCGCGACATGAAGGTCTGGACCATCCTCTTCATGCCCTTGCTGATCAGCCGTCCGATTACCCTGATCCTGACCGGCTGGGCCGACGCTACCCCCATCACCTCTTACCGCACGCTGGAGATCGTTCTTGGGTTGGCGCTCTTGGCCCCTGCCCTCTGGGCGCTGCACTCCACGCTGTTCCATTTCACCATCCGTCGTGCCCTCGGTGGCGATCATTTCCGCGACGAGATCGCTGCAATGCCGCTCGTCAACAAGGGTGTGTTCAGATTCACCGCCAACGCCATGTACGGCGTGGCCTTCCTCGGGCTTTGGGGCATCGCGCTCCTGTTCGGCTCGTGGAATGCGTTGGTCGTGGCCTTGTTTCAACATGCCTATATCTGGGTGCACATGTACTGCACCGAAAAACCGGACATGGAGTGGATTTACGGTGAGCGCATCGCGAACGCGCCCGGCCCGTAGGCAGACCAACCCCCTTGCCAAACCTCGTCACCGCTGCCATTACCCGGACGATTTGCCTGACAGGAGCCCAGCATGTCTCAACCCGCCGATGACCGCCTAATCGTTGCCCTTGACGTCTCCAACGCGCTCGAAGGGTTGCAACTGGCCGAAAGG
This sequence comes from Aliisedimentitalea sp. MJ-SS2, assembly GCF_032586155.1. NCBI lineage: Bacteria > Pseudomonadati > Pseudomonadota > Alphaproteobacteria > Rhodobacterales > Roseobacteraceae > Aliisedimentitalea > Aliisedimentitalea sp. MJ-SS2. The sequence goes on along the minus strand of NZ_JAWHTC010000001.1, from coordinate 901,090 downwards.
CTGGGAGACGCGGTGTCGTTTTACAAGATCGGTCTGGGCATGCTCACCGGCGGCGGGCTCGCCCTTGCCAACGAACTCAAATCAGAACACGGCAAGCGCATCTTCCTCGACATGAAGTTCTTCGACATCGGCGCCACGGTGGAAAAGGCCGTGCGCGGAATTGCCCAGTTCGACCTGGATTTCCTGACCGTGCATGGCGACCCGCATGTGGTGCGCGCCGCCAAGGAAGGCGTAGGTGGCAAAGATCTGAAAATCCTCGCCGTGACCATCCTGACCTCGCTTGACCGGGCCGACCTCGACCAGGGGCTGATCAAACCCGGCGACATCAAGGATCTGGTGCTGGAGCGCGCCGACAGGGCGTTCGAGGCCGGGGCCGACGGCGTGATCGCCTCACCGCAAGAGGCCGCCCTGATCCGTGCGCTGCCCTCTTCCAAGGGCCGCCTGATTGTCACCCCTGGCGTGCGCCCGACTGGCGCCGCCCTAGGCGATCAGAAACGCGTCGCCACCCCGGGTCAGGCAATCGCCGACGGCGCCGACCATATCGTCATCGGCCGCCCGATCTGGCAGGCCCCCGACCCGGCTGCTGCTGCTCGCGCAGTTCTGGCCGAACTGCCCTGAACCGAGACGCGCACGTAGGCGAGCGGCGCGGCGATCATCCGTCATCCCAACCGACGGCCTCGCGCTTCAATTCTCGTTGATATCCGTATCCCAGAGCTTCTTCTGGCCCTTGCGCACGCCTTCCATCCGGCGCAGCACCAGCCAGGCCACAAGCGAGCTAAGCGCAAAGACCAAGAGCATCATCGGCACCGACCCGGACATCATCGTGCTCAGAGCGCCCCCAACGGCCAGCAGCACCCCGACCACCACCGCGCCCACGGCAAAGCCCAGAAAAATGAAACCGGGCGCAAAAATCTCAAGAATGGCCAGCGCAATACCGCCAGCCACCCAGACCCACCATTCCTGCCACCACATTATTTGGACCCTTTCAGCATGTTGAACGCATCGCCAAAGGCATCCAGCACGTTGGCCGGCAACAACACGGTCTGTTTACCCGCGCCCTCGCCCACTTTGATCAGTGCCTCGACCTGCTTCAACGCCACCTGATATTGTGCCGCCTCTATCCCGTTCTCGCGGATCGCCTTGGCCACCACCTCGGTGGCATAGGCTTCGGCATCGGCCTGTACACGCCGCGCCTCTGCGGCCCTTTGCGCGGCATAAAGCTCGGCGTCGGCGTTCAGCTCGACCGACTTGCGCTCCCCTTCGGCCTCGGTCACCTGTGCGCGGCGCGCCCGTTCGGCATTCAGCTGCTGCAACATTGCATCGCGCGTGGCCTGGTCCAGGTTCACGTCCAGAATTTCCGCCCGAGTCACCTCGATGCCCCAGTCATCCACCGCGTCGGCCACCTGTTGTTTGATCTGCGAAATCAGCTCCTGACGGTTTGATTGCACCTCATCAAGGTCCATCTCGCCGATCCCGGCCCGCACGATCCCCGCAACGGTGGTGGCAATCGCCGCATCCACGTCACGAATCCGGTATACCGTTTTTTCCGGCTCGAGAATGCGGTAAAAGACCGAGGTCTCGACTTGAACCAACACGTTGTCCTTGGTGATCGCGTCCTGACTGGCATTGGGCAGCTGACGTTCCAGGATCGAAATCTTGTGCCGCACCTTGTCAAGGAAGGGCACGATAAAGTTGATCCCCGGCCCCAGAACCGCGCGCAAACGGCCAAACCGCTCAACCACATGTTTTTCCGATTGCGGCACGATGCGTACCCCAAGGAAAATGCTGATAATGATGAAGGCTGCCAAAAGCAGGATGACAAGCGATCCGTTCGTGGCCTGCCCAACAAGTTCTTCAGGGGTCATGGAGAATACCTTTCCGTAAAAGTCATGGGCCACATATTGGGCGTTCACGCCAGAATTTAAAGGGAAAACCGCCGGGAAACGTCCGATTTCGCTCCCTTTGACGCCACCAGATCGTCAATTGCCGCTTCCCGAATTGAGGGCTAAAATCCGGCCATGCCCACGCTCTGCCGCACCTGTCTTGAATCCTTTGACGATAGTCGTCGCTGCCCAAATTGCGGTAGCCCTCGCCTGACCGCCCATGACGAGCTTTTCGACCTCTCCATCGCCCATATGGATTGCGACGCCTTCTACGCCTCGGTGGAAAAACGTGACAATCCGGAACTGGCTGGCAAACCGGTGATCATCGGCGGCGGCAAACGCGGCGTGGTCTCGACTGCCTGCTATATCGCCCGCATCCGGGGCGTGAAGTCCGCCATGCCGATGTTCCAGGCCCTCAAGAAATGCCCCGATGCCGTGGTGATCCGCCCGCGCATGAAGGTCTATGCCGAGGTTTCGAAACAGATCCGCGCCATGATGGACGAACTCACCCCCATCGTGGAACCACTCTCTCTGGACGAGGCCTTCATGGACCTCACCGGAACCCAACGCCTGCATGGCCACCCCCCCGCCGTCATGCTCGCCCGCCTGGTCAAACGCATGAAGGACGAGCTTGGCTTGACCGGCTCGATCGGCCTTTCCCATAACAAGTTTCTCGCCAAGATTGCCTCGGATCTCGACAAACCCCGCGGCTTCTCGGTGATCGGCAAGGCCGAAACCGCCGATTTCCTGCATGACAAACCGGTGCGGATAATTTGGGGCGTCGGGGCCGTCGGCCAGGCCCAGCTCGACAAGGCCGGCATCCACCGCTTTTCTGACCTTCTCAGATGGGAAAAGGAAGACCTGCACGCCCGCTTCGGCTCCATGGGCGAGCGACTCTATTCACTGGCCCGCGGTCAGGATCATCGCCGCGTGTCTGCCAATGCGCCGATCAAGTCGATCTCGAACGAAACCACATTTTACGAAGACACCTCCGACCCCGACCTTCTGGACGGCCACATCTGGCGGCTGGCCGAGAATGTCTCGGACCGGGCCAAGGCACGCGGGCTTGCGGGCCGCGTGGTGACGCTGAAACTCAAGCGCGCCAACCACGCGCTTCTGACCCGGCGGTTGTCCCTTCGTGACGGGACCCAAATGGCTGACACGATCTATCACACCGCGCGCGGGTTGTTCGATGCGGTTGGAAATGAAGGCCCCTATCGGCTCATCGGCGTCGGTATCTCGCACCTGATCTCCGAGGACCAAGCTGATCTCTCCGCCGACCTGCTGGACCCGCAGGCCGCCAGCCGCACCAGCGCCGAACGCGCCACCGACGCCATCCGAGAAAAATTCGGCTCCGACGCAATCCTAAAGGGGCGGGCATTGCGCTGAGCCTTTGCGAATCCCCGCATTTGCAATATTCAGTTTGCAGATTTGCATATCTGGAGCCCGACCATGGCAAACCCGAAAATCTATGCCGGCGCCAAGCTGCGAGAAACCCGACGCCGCCTTGGCCTGACGCAAAAGGACTTTGCCGCCAAGCTTGGTGTCTCGTTGCCGTATCTGAACCAGATGGAGAACAACAAACGGCCGGTTTCTACAACGGTCGTTTTGGCGCTGGCCCAGGAGTTCGGTTTCGATGTGACGGAACTCAGCTCTGGCGATAGTGAACGGCTTGTCTCAGACATGCGCGAGGCGATGGCCGACCCGGTTTTCGCCGATGACCCGCCCCCGCTGGCCGATCTGCGCCTGACCGCGTCGAACGCGCCAGGCCTCGCGCGGGCCTTCATCGAACTGCATCGCGCCTATCGCCAGACCCACGAACGCCTTGCAAGTCTCGACGAGGCATTGGGCCGCGAAGATGCCCGTGCCCAGGCCAGCCCCTGGGACGAGGTCCGAGATTTTTTCCATTATTGCGATAACTACATCGATGCGGTCGACCGCGCGGCGGAACATTTTGCCAAAGGCGCCGCCCCCGGTGGTGGCGGGATTGCGGCCCATGCAGTGCGCGCGCTCACCAAACTTGGCATCCAAGTGCAGGAAAGCGACGAGGCAGCGCTGCGCCGGTTTGACCCCGACCGCAAAACCCTGACGCTCTCGGCCCGCGCCGCCCCGGAAACCCGTGTGTTCCAGCTGCTGTTGCAATTTGCTCTGCTGGATCAGGACGCGCTTTTGGAGGCCACGCTCGACCTCGCCCGGTTCCAATCCAGCGAGGCCCGCGCCATCGCCAAGATCGGGCTGGCCAACTATTTCGCCGGGGCCGCCCTGATGCCCTATCGCGATTTCCTGGCGGCAGCACAGGACACCCGCCACGACCTTGAAAGGTTGTCGCAACGCTTTGGGGCCTCGATCGAACAAGTCGCCCACCGGCTTTCCACCCTGCAACGACCGGGCGCCAAGGGCATCCCGTTCTTCTTCGTCCGCGTCGACCAAGCGGGTACGATCACAAAGCGCCACTCGGCCACACGGCTGCAATTCGCCCGTTTCGGTGGGGCCTGCCCGCTGTGGAACGTGCACCAGGCATTTGAAACCCCGGGCCGTTTCTTGCGCCAGCTGGCCGAAACACCTGACGGGGTGCGCTATATCTCGATCGCCCGCGACGTGTCGAAACAGGGCGGCTCTTTCGGCGCCCCAGTCCGCCGCTTTGCAATCGCTTTAGGGTGCGAAGTCGCCCACGCGGGGGCGATTGTCTATGCCGACGGACTGGACGTGAGCGAGCGGCAAAGCTTTGAACCGATCGGGATATCCTGTCGGATCTGTGAGCGGATCAGCTGCCATCAACGCTCGGTCCCGCCGCTCGAGCGCCGCCTGTCTATCGACGAAAACGCCCGCGGTGTACTGCCCTACGAGGTGGGATAGGCCTATGCTGAAGACCCTCTCCTTCGCCCTTTTCATCGCCTTGGGCGGCATCTTCGCCTTCGACCGGTTGGAACGCGAAATGGTCTACCCTTTCGACGCCACCCGGGTCGACCCGCGCGACATAGGGCTGAAACTGGACGAGGAAATCTTCGAAAGCGGCGGCAAACGCCTGGTCTTGTGGCGCAGGTCCGCGCAGCCCGGCAAGCCCACGATCCTTTATTTCCACGGCAACGCGGGCAACCTCGCTGCCCGCGCCGGGCGCTTCCAGCGGTTTCTCGAACGTGGCTATGGCCTTGTAGCCCTGGCCTATCGCGGCTCATCCGGATCAGAAGGTTCCCCTTCCGAAAAATACCTTGCTTTTGACGCAGCGCGGCTACTGAAAAGGATGGGCAACTATGCGAGCGGCCAGGTTATCATCTACGGTGAAAGCCTCGGCAGCGCCGTGGCGCTGGCCGCCATAGACCGCGCCGGCACCCAGCCCGACGCCCTGGTTTTGGAAGCGCCCTTCACCACGGTTCGGGAAGTGGCGCTGACCGCCTATCCTCAACTTGAACCCCTGATCGACCGAATGAAATCGAAATGGAACTCACTGGCACGCATCTCGGAAACAACCGCGCCGCTTTTGATTCTTCACGGCGCCCGCGACGAGCTGATCCCGATAGACATGGGGCGACAGCTCTTCGCTGCCGCCCCATCGACTGAAAAACGTCTACTCGAAGTCGAGGGCGGGCATCACACCGACTTATGGCGATCGGACGTCCTGCCCGTCCTGTGGCGCTTTATCGACAAGCGCCGCTGAAGCCCGTCAATCAGGCTGGCGCGTCATGCGTCAGCATGTGATAGATCTGATCCTTCAGAAAGGCGCGTTCCTTACGCATCTCGGTCAGGTGTACGTCGTCGGTCGGCTCGACGTCGGTCTCGGCACGATGCACGGCGCGGTTGATCTCGTGATACTCATCCGACAGCTTGGCAAAATGCGCGTCTGACGCTTTCAACGCGGCGATCTTTTCGGCATGTTCAGGAAAATCGTCGTTCAGCTCGTGGGGGGTGTGGGACATGCGCGTAACTCCTCATTCCGTTGGTTGCATCACAAGTTATCGCGCTGTCGCATGTAGGCACTTTGATATTGATCAAAAGATGCGCCACGAACCCATTCAAATCCGGTAAATCCGCCCCGCCGTGCCACGAAACAGCGCTTCGCGCGCCGCCCTGTCATAGCGCGCGGCAATTTTCTTCATTGCGTTCCAATAGACCGCATATCCCACCGACAGTTTGTCGACCGGAAAATTGCTCTCGAACATGCAGCGCTCGGGCCCGAACACGTCGATCATGTGGTGGTAGTAATGCCCCTGCGCCGCGACAAACTCGTCCGAGCTTGGCGGAACATTGCGCCCGTCCCAGCCGAACCCATTCACCGGCATTGCCAGCCCGCCCAATTTGGCAACCACGTTGGGGCATTCGGCAATCGCCGCCATCTCGTCCTGCCACTGCGCGAAGCGATCTTCTCGCTGCCCAGCGAACCGATGGGTCCCGATCGGTGTGCCGAAATGATCCAGCACGATCGTAGTCTCGGGACAGGATTTCGCCAGCGTTAGGAACTCACCATTCTGCGGATGGAAATGCCAGGTGTCATATGTCAGCCGCCGCTCCGCCAGCGCCCGCACCCCACGCTGGAAATCCTGGTCGAGATAAAGATGCGGCACCGTTTGTCCGGCAAACATGAATTTGTCACGCTCCTTGTCCCATGCTCCGGCGTGGCGGATACCCCGAAACAGTGGCGAGGCTGCCTCATGCGCATCCAAAACGGTATTCAACACATCCAGCGGCAATCGCAACTCTGCATGCGCGATGATCCCGGCAATTTGCGCCCGCTCCGGATGCTTTGCCGCCTCCGCCGCCAGCCCCGCCACGTACCGCGTTTCGGCCACGGGCGCCATCGGCTCGGGTGATCCCCGCTGGTACCCGGCACCACATTCAATGAACACGGTCTTGGTCACTCGGTGCCCGGCCCCGGTATCGGCCCACAGTTCTTCCATCTCGTAATGACTACCCAACCGCTCGGGCCACAGGTGATGATGCGGATCGGTGATCTCCTGACCGGGATCAATCACCTCTTCCACCACCTGCCCGTGCCAGGCATTCAGGTTTTCCGGATAGCGCATAACATGTTCCCCCTCGGAACAAGGCTACGCGCCAACCCCATGCATTGGCAAACCGTTCGACGGCCTCAACGCTGCTGCGTCTGCCACTCCGGATGAATCCACGGCTCGTCATTGGCCGCAGGCAGCATGCTTTTCCCAAGGATATGATCTGCCGCCTTTTCTCCCACCATGATTGACGGACCATTGAGGTTGCCATTGGTGATCCGCGGGAAAATGGAACTGTCGGCCAGCCGCAGCCCCTCCACTCCGATCACCCTTGCCTCCGGGTCAACCACGGCCATGGGATCATCCGCCGCCCCCATCCGGCAGGTGCCGCAGGGGTGATAGGCGCTCTCGGCGTGTTCGCGAATGAAATCATTCAACGCCTCGTCGCTCTCGACCCCGTCGCCGGGCTGGATTTCGTGTCGCACGAACGGTTCGAACGCCTCCTGCTGGAAAATCTCACGCGTCAGGCGCAGACATTGCCGGAAGTCAGACCAATCCTGATCCGTGCTCATGTAGTTGAAAAAGATCTTCGGGGCCTCGTGCGGATCACTCGACCGCAGCGTCACCGCCCCGCGCGAGGGCGAGCGCATCGGCCCGACATGCGCCTGAAACCCGTGCCCCTCGGCTGCCGCCTTGCCGTCATAGCGCACGGCAAAGGGCAGGAAATGGAACTGGATATCGGGGTATTCCACCCCGGCCCGCGAGCGGATGAAACCGCAGCTTTCGAAATTGTTCGTCGCTCCCAGCCCCTTACCGGTAAACACCCACTGCGCCCCGATCAGCGCCTTGGACAAGATGTTCCAATGCTTGTAAAGCGTGATCGGCTGGCTTGCTGCCATCTGAAAATAAACCTCCAGGTGATCCTGCAGATTGGCCCCCACCCCGGGACGGTCGGCGACCACGTCAATGCCATGCTCGGCCAGGTGCGCCCCGGCACCGATGCCCGATAGCATCAACAGCTTGGGAGAATTGAACGCACTTGCGGCCAAAATCACCTCGGCCTGCGCGCGGATCACCTCGCGCTTGCCGCCGCGTTCGATCTCCACGCCCTTCGCCCGCCCGTCCTCGATCACCACGCGGGTCGCCAATCCCCGCACCAGATCGCAATTCTCACGTTTCAACGCAGGCTTCAGATACGCATTCGCCGCGGACCAGCGCCGGCCTTTCCATACCGTTTGCTCAAAGGGCCCAAACCCTTCCTGCTGCTGACCGTTATAGTCACCGGTTACCGGATACCCGGCCTGTGCCCCGGCCTCGACAAAGGCGTGATACAGTGGATTGCGCCGCGGCCCGCGGGTTACATATAGCGGCCCGTCACTGCCACGCCACGCCGGGTCTCCCCCATGTCCGCCGTCGTGCCAGTTTTCCATCCGTTTGAAATAGGGCAGCACATCGGCAAAGCCCCATCCCGCCGCGCCGTTTTCAGACCAATGATCATAATCACGCGCATGACCGCGCACGTAAACCATCCCGTTAACCGAGCTTGATCCACCGATCACCTTGCCCCTCGGCGCCACCAAACGGCGCCCGCCAAGATGCGGTTCCGGTTCGGTCATATAGCCCCAGTCATAGCGCGCCATGTTCATCGGGTAGCTCAACGCCGCCGGCATCTGGATGAACGGCCCCGCATCACTGCCCCCGTGCTCGATCACCAGCACGGACCGTCCCGCCTCAGACAACCGATAGGCCATGGCGCACCCCGCACTGCCAGCCCCAACGATCACATAATCTGCTTCCATGTTCACTCCCCAGGCCCACACTTCATTTTGCCCAAAATACTCCCCGCAGAGCGTCCCGCGGCCCCATCAAACGCCACGCTTGCAACCCCATCCCCAGCCGGTTTTTCGGTGCGGAATGGACGGGCGGGCGCGCCCAAAAAACCGGCGCCCCATCATTCGCCCCTCGGGAAACGCTGGTTTTCTTCCAGCACATTCAGATCCATATGATTGCGCATGTAGCGCTCGCTGGCTTTTTGCAGCGGTTGGTAATCCCAGGGGAAATACCCGCCCTGCCGCAAGGCCTCGTAAACCACCCAGCGCTTCGCCTGGCTTTCCCGCACGGCGGCGTCGAATGCCTCCAGGTCCCAGCGCGCCTCGGCCTTGGCCTGCAACTGCGTCAGTGTCCCTGCATGCTCCGGCACTCCCGCCAGATTGCGCAGCTCATGCGGATCGGACTCCAGATCGAAAAGCTGATCGGGATCCAGCGCGCACCGGTTGAATTTCCACTTGCCATAGCGCAGCGACACCATTGGCGCGTAAGACGCCTCGGCGGCATATTCCATCGAAACTGGGCTTGTCCGCTCACCACCCTGCCCCAGATGCACCAGGCTTTCTCCGGTGGTCCAGGGCATCACATCATCCATGCTTATCCCGGCCAGATCACACAGCGTCGGGCAGATATCGATATTGCTGACCGGTGTATCGACGCGCTCGGGTGCCATCTGCGGTGCCGCGATCATCAGCGGCACACGGCTTGAACCCTCGTAAAACGACATCTTGAACCACAAGCCCCGCTCGCCCAGCATATCGCCATGGTCGCTGACAAACAGGATGATTGCCTCCTGCCGCGTCGCCTCCAACGCCGCCATCACTTCCCCAATCTTGTCATCGAGATAGGAGATATTGGCGAAATAGGCCCGGCGTGAACGGCGCACCATTTCGTCAGTCAGGTCATAGGAGCGCCAGTCGTTGGCATCGAAAATACGTTGCGAATGGGGATCGTGATCGTCGTAATCCATCGCCGGGACTGCCGGGTCGAGGTGTTCGCAATCTTCATAGAGATCCCAATACTTCTTCCGCGCCACATACGGATCATGCGGATGGGTGAAACTCACCGTCAGACACCAGGGCCGCTCATCCTTGCCGCGCGCCAGGTCATAGACCTTCTGCACTGCATGAAACGCGACCTCGTCATCGAATTCCAACTGGTTGGAAATCTCGGCCACACCCGCACCCGTGACCGAGCCCATGTTGTGATACCACCACTCGATCCGCTCACCCGGCTTGCGATAATCCGGGGTCCAACCGAAATCCGGCGGATAGATGTCGGTGGTCAGACGCTCCTCGAATCCGTGCAGCTGATCCGGCCCGACAAAATGCATCTTGCCCGAAAGACAGGTCTGATACCCCGCCCGGCGCAGATGGTGGGCGTAGGTCGGGATGCTTGACGCAAACTCGGCTGCATTGTCATAGACCCCGTTCTGGCTTGGCAACTGTCCCGACATGAACGCCGCACGACCCGGCGCACATAGCGGGCTGGCGGTATAGGCGTTGACAAACCGCGTCGAACGCTCAGACAGGGCACGCAGGTTCGGCACGTGCAACCAGTCCGCCGGACCATCGGGAAAGAAAGTCCCGTTCAGCTGATCCACCATGAAAATCAGGATATTGGGCTTGCTCACGCTGATTTCCTTTCCTGCTCCAGATCCAGACAATCCAGCACCACGCTAACGGCACCTTCGGCGTCCGGGGCATCATGTGCCAACCCCTGGCGCAGGTAGACTCCGTCAATCAGTGCCGCCATCCGTTCGGCGACATGGCCCGCCCGCGCCCCGATCAGGGGCCGCAGCCCATACGCCAGATTGGATTTCAACCGACGCTGATAGACATTCAGCAACCGTTTCGCCGCGTCCGAGCTTTGCGCCAACACGTAGAAATTCAGCCAGGCCGCAATCACCTCGGGCTTGAAGTGGCTGGCCGAGAAACTTGCCCGGACAATCGCCTTCACCCGATCCCCGGGGCTGTCGGCCATGATCAGCGCCCCCCGCACTTCGGCCCCGTACAACGACAACGTATGCCGCATGGCCGCCAGGAAAATCTGGTCCTTGCCACCGAAATAGTGGTGCGCCAACGCGCTCGACATGCCGGCCCGTTTGGCGATCTGGCTCACCGTCACATCCAGCGATCCGGCCCGCCCGATCTCGGCAATGGTTGCCTTGACCAGCGCCTCGCGGCGGATCGGCTCCATTCCCAGCTTCGGCATGTTTGCCCCCTGTATTTCAACAATTCATCGCGACATTGATGTTTTTTAATTGACTCGTCAATCAATAAAAGACACGATCCCCGGCAATAACGCGCCAAGCCTCCAACCGCACCAATCCGGTCTTGCGGTTCAAGGGGTCCCATGGCTTAACAAAAACACAACGCACAACTTTCAGGGAGCGACACATGACTTTGAAGACAACTCTATCCGCCCTTGCCCTTTCGGCTGCGCTGGCCACCCCGGCTCTTGCTGACTGCGGCAACGTCACATTCTCGGATGTCGGCTGGACCGATATCACCGCAACCACGGCGGCCACCACCTACGTGCTTGAGGCACTTGGCTATGACACCGACATCAAGGTGCTTTCGGTGCCCGTGACCTACACCGCCATGGCTGAAGGTGACGTCGACATTTTCCTCGGCAACTGGATGCCGACGATGGAAGGCGACATCGCCGCTTATCGCGAAGCCGGCACCGTCGACACCGTGCGTAAAAACCTCGAAGGCGCTAAATACACGCTGGCCGTCAACAAGGCCGCGATGGACATGGGCATCAAGGATTTTGCTGACATCGCCAAACACGCCGATGCCCTTGGTGGCAAGATCTACGGCATCGAGCCCGGCAACGACGGTAACCGGCTGATCCAATCGATGATCGACGCCGACGCCTTCGGCATGAAGGACTTGGAAGTGGCCGAGTCGAGCGAACAGGGCATGCTGGCCCAGGTCGCCCGCGCCACCAAGAAGGGCGATCCGATCGTCTTCCTCGGCTGGGAACCCCACCCGATGAACGCCAATTTCGACATGGGCTACCTCACCGGTGGCGATGACTATTTTGGCCCCAACCTTGGCGGGGCCACTGTCTATACCAACACCCGCGCGGGTTATTCCGCCGAGTGCACAAACGTTGGTGCATTGCTGGGCAATCTCAAGTTCTCGCTCGCCATGGAAAACGAGATCATGGGCGCAATTCTGAACGACGGCGAAGACCCTCAGAAGGCCGCCGCCGCCTGGCTAAAAGCCAACCCGGACGCCTTTATGGCGTGGCTCGATGGTGTGACCACAATGGACGGCGGCGATGCCGTTGCCGCTGTCAAAGCAAAACTGGGCATGTAAGCAAAACGGTTGCGGCGGGATTTGTTAACCGTGTCTTGCGACACTGAACGCATGACCCATCCCGCCGCAACCGGAGCCTTCGCGATGTTTCGTTTCCTCACTGCGTGTTTCTGTCTGCTCCCATGGGCAGCGCACGCCGCCTGCCCCACCCGTGCTGATCTGACCGAGGGCATCACCCTGGTCCAGAACGCCCCGCATTTCCGCCGTGCCGATTTCCAGAACACCCCGTTGGGCCTGACCGAAACTCGCCAGAATCGCGTCGGAGGCGGTTTGGGCCGCAGCGCGTCGCTCTACCTGCATGGGCTAACACCGATCGAGGAAATCCGCCCGGACGGCACGTGGCGCCACAGTTACCACGGCGACCTATCGCAACTTGATCGGCTCGACGTGCTGACCCAGGTCTCGCTCGCCGGCACCGCCACCGACAACACCGGCCAACATCGCGAATTTACCCTGCATGTCCGCTTCATCGAACAGCATCGCTACCATCTCAAGGAATGCCCCTATGTCGTCTGGAGTCTCAGCCATGAAATCACCAGCGCCGGGCACGGACCGGAACATTTGCATCTGGACTATTCCCCGGAACTGGGCATCGTGTTGAGTGCGCGGCACCTAACGGATGACGGCAAGGTCATCCCGGTTTTCAGCTACACCTGGATCGGTACCAAGGCCGATATCAAGCGTTAGCCTCAACACGTGACAGACGTCCAAGACAAGGCCCACACCCAGATGCACAGGATCACAACGCTTTCGACCGCCACGGCCCTTTTTGCGCTCACCGGCACCAACGCGCTGGCGGAATGCCCCACCGGCAGTGACAAGAAAGACGGCATCACCCTTGCGCAGAACACGCCTTTTTTCATGCGCTCGGATTTCAAATCCACCCCCGATGGCTTTGTCGAACAGCGGGTGATGGAGGTCGGCAGCGCGACCCGGTCCACCATGGCGCTGTGCCGCCACGGGCTGGTGATGTCCGGCGAACATTCCCCATCCGGCCATGTCGAGATCACGTTTATCGAGGCCGAAACCCGTCAAGTCGGCGAGTGCAGCTTCGAGGTCTGGAACGTGACCTCATCACTCAAAGATCGTGGCGGCACCGGTGCGGTCTTCCTGATGGCCTATGCACCCGAACTCGACCTGGTGCTGGCCGCCAGCGCGACTGACGCAGATGGAAACCAAACCCCGGTCTACGCCTATCAGTGGGCCGGAAAAACCGCCGAGATCGGGGAATAACCCGGCACGGCACTGAACTTATGGGAGGGAGGCGAGCAAATGGAATGGCTCACCGAGGACAAGATACCGATCGGAAAGACTGCCAAGACGTTTTTCGACTGGCTGCAGGAAACAGGCGAGCCGTTCTTCGACTGGCTGGCCTGGGTCATGGAACTGCTGATCGAGGCGATCCTGTGGGTACTGCAAACCCCGCACCCACTCATCGTGGTCGCGGCCTTCGCCGCACTCACATGGTTCCTGCAACGCGGCTGGAAGACCCCGCTGCTGGTGGTGCTCGGCTTCCTCTTCATCCTCAACCAGGGCTATTGGGAGGAAACCACCGAAAGCCTGACGCTGGTTCTCAGCTCCTGCGTCGTCTGCATGGCCGTCGGCGTGCCCATCGGCATCGCCGCCGCCCACCGCCCCCGGCTCTACGCCTGGATGCGGCCCGTACTGGACCTGATGCAGACCTTGCCCACCTTCGTCTACCTGATCCCGGCCATTGTGTTCTTCGGCATCGGCATGGTCCCGGGTCTCATTGCCACGGTAATCTTCGTCCTGCCCGCGCCGATCCGGCTGACCCATCTGGGCATCACCTCGACACCGCAACCTCTCTTGGAGGCGGCACAGGCCTTCGGCGCCACCAAACGCCAGGTCTTGTGGAAGGTCGAACTGCCCTTCGCCCTGCCGCAAATCATGACCGGCCTCAATCAGACCATCATGCTCTCGCTTTCAATGGTGGTGATCGCCGCCCTTGTCGGCGCCGACGGGCTTGGCGTACCGGTGGTGCGCGCCCTCAATCAGGTCAACACTGCCCTGGGCTTTGAATCCGGTTTCATCATCGTCGTGGTGGCCATCATGCTGGACCGTATGCTGAGGATTGAAAACAAATGAGCGCTGTAGTTTTCGACAATGTCTCCATCGTCTTTGGCGATGCCCCCGAAACCGCTCTGCCCCTGATGGACAAGGGAATGGAGCGCCCGGAAATCCAGACTGAGACCGCCCAGGTCCTCGGCGTGCACGATTGCGCGCTCGAGGTCGAGGCCGGCGAGATCCTCGTCCTGATGGGACTGTCGGGCTCGGGCAAATCCACCCTTCTGCGCGCGGTCAACGGATTGAACCCGGTGGTGCGTGGCGCGGTCCATGTCCGGCGCGGTGATGAGATGATCAATGTCACCGATGCAAACGCCAAGACCTTGCGCGAGATGCGGCTTTCCCAAATCGCAATGGTGTTCCAGCAATTCGGCCTCTTGCCGTGGCGCACTGTGCGCGAAAATGTCGGCCTCGGCCTGGAGCTGGGTGGCATGCCTGCCTCTGAACGCCGCACCAAGGTCGATGAACAGCTTGCCACCGTGGGCCTCAGCGACTGGGCTGATCGCAAGGTGGGCGATCTTTCGGGCGGCATGCAGCAGCGCGTCGGACTGGCGCGCGCCTTTGCCACGGATGCGCCCATCCTGTTGATGGACGAACCCTTCTCGGCGCTCGATCCGCTGATCCGCACCCGGCTTCAGGACGAGCTTCTGGAGCTGCAAGAACGCCTGCACCGCACCATCATCTTCGTCTCCCATGACCTCGACGAGGCGTTCAAGATCGGCAACCGCATTGCGATTATGGAGGGTGGACGGATCGTGCAATGTGGCACCCCGCAGGAAATCTTCTCGAACCCCGCCAACGAATATGTCGCCGATTTCGTCGCCCACATGAACCCGCTCGGGGTGCTTTGCGCCCGCGACGTGATGGAGCCGGTCGAAGGCACACCCGACATCTCCGTCGGCCCTGACACCGATATTCGCGAGGTGATGGAAAAGGTCGGACACAGCGGCGCCCCCGTGGGCATCGTGGACGAGGGTGGCACGCTGGTTGGTCAAGTTTCCAAGGACCGGGTGCTGGCCAAGCTGCTCGATCCGCGCAGCTAAAGCATTTCGGAATAAACTTGAGAAACAAGTTTGTTTCGAAGCGCCCACGATATCGAGAGGTTTCGCGCGTTGCGAGACACCCCTTGATTCAGGTTTTCTCGAAACGCTTTACTACCTGATTCACCTCTTCATTTTGCAACAAATACTCCGGGGGTGTGGGGGCTGGCCCCCACTTCTACCCTCGTCGGCATGATCGCCGTTTTATGTTCATCAAAGCTTGGTCGCCGGTGCCACCGGCGTCCGCAACCGCCGTTTCAGCACCGCCTCGCGCCAGGTCATGAAGCTGATCGCGCCCACGATCACCATGCCGCCAACGATCACCCAGACATCCAGCCCCTCGTCAAACACCAGCGCGCCCAACAGCACTGCCCAGACCAATTGCAGAAACCCAACCGGCTGGGTCACTGTCACCGGCGCCGCGGCCAACGCAAGGGTCATCGTGTAATGCCCGGCAGTTGCGAGCGCCGCAACGATGAACAGTAAAAACACCTCCCACCCGGTAGGCGTCACCCAATTCATGTAAGCCAGCGGCGCCAGCCCGATCGCCACCGTGATCGACAGCATCGCCACTGTCACCGCGGCGCCAGTCTCATCCGCCATACGCTTGGCGGTCAGGTAGGAAACCGCGAAAAACACCGCCGCGATCAACATCCCGTAATGCCCCATGCCGATCTCGCGAAAGCCGGGGCGCAGGATGATCAATGCCCCGACCAGGGCCGCCACCACCGCCAGGATACGGCGCAGCGCCAATGTTTCCCCCAGAAACAGAGCCGCCCCCAGCGTCACGTAAACCGGTGAGAGATAATTCATCGCCGTCACATCCGCGATCGGTATCCGCGCCATGGCAAAGAACCACAGGGACACCCCGGCCGTATGGGCAACACCACGCAAGGTGAATATCCGATACTGCCGCTTGGTCAGACGCGCATTCATCAGCGGCCGCAACATCGGGATCAGGAACACCAGCCCAAGTGCATAGCGTAGAAAGGCCGCTTCGGGGGCCGGAACGCGGGTGCCCAGCACCTTAACCACCGCCGTGACCCCGACGAACAGAAGTCCGGTGACGATCATCCATAAGACCCCTGTCACGGGATTGGAGGCGGGAGGCGTGTTCATGCCCTCATCTGCTCACGAAAGGCGCGGGCCCGCAAGACGCGAACATGTTAACGTTACGCCCTCACCCCAGGATCAGCTTGCCCGCAATCGCCCACATCGTGGCCCCGACCACCAGGTCCAGTACCCGCCAGGACGTGGGCCGCGCAAACAGCGGCGCCAACAGCCGCGCCCCATAACCCAGCGAGAAGAAGAACACGAAACTCGCGCTCATCGCACCCAGAGCAAACCCCAGCCGATTTTCATACTGCGACGAAATCGACCCCAGCAGCACGACCGTATCCAGATAGACATGCGGGTTGAGCCAGGTCAGCGCCAGCACGGTCAACGCCACGCCGCGCAAACTGTGCCGTGCCTCTCCGCCACTATCCAGCACCTCGCCGCCACGCCACGCGGCCCGGAAATTCATCGCCCCGTACCAGATCAGGAACGCCGCCCCGCCATATCGCATCACCGCCTCGATTCCCGGCACCACCTCGGCCAGCGCCCCGAACCCGGCCACCCCGGACGCAATCAAAATCGCATCCGACACGGCGCAGATCAGTACCGTCGCCAACACATGCTCACGCCTGAGTCCCTGGCGCAGGACAAAGGCATTCTGCGCCCCGATCGCCAGGATCAGCGACAATCCAAGGGTAAACCCCGCCGGAAATGCTCCTGTCATCTGCCCGTTTCCCACATGCTTATTACAAGTTTCCCTTGGCCTAACGTCCAAATCGCGCTAGGTCCAATTAAAGATTATGACCAAGAATAAGAGGCGCTAATGCAATTCGACAGCCGGCAACTGGCCGCCCTTTCCGCAATTCTCCGCCTTGGCAGCTTCGAGGCCGCCGCCCAGGAACTTGGGGTTACGCAATCGGCGATTTCCCAGCGTCTGAAATCGCTCGAAGAACAGATGGGGTGTGTGCTGGTCCTGCGCGAAAGCCCCTGCCGCGGCACTGAGGCGGGCAATCGTTTGGCGGCCCATGCAGAGGCTGTGGCACTGATGGAAGGTCAGGTCAGCCGCGATTTGGGCAAGGCCACGCCATCGGACGGCCCGCTACGGGTGCGCGTTGCCGTCAACGCCGACAGTCTCGCAACCTGGTTTCTTTCAGCTCTGGAAGAAGTCGAAGGTCTGATCTTCGATCTGGTGATCGACGATCAGGACCATTCCGCCGACTGGCTGCGCCGGGGCGAAGTGATGGCCGCCGTCACCAGCCATGCCCGCCCGGTTCAGGGTTGTGATGTTCTCCCGTTGGGCCGTCTGCAATATGTCGCCACTGCCAGCCCGGCGTTTCACGAGCGCTGGTTCTCAGATGGGGTCAACGCAAAAACCCTCGCCCGGGCACCGATGCTCTTGTTCAACGAAAAGGACGGGCTTCAATCCGAATGGTTGGCCGCGCATTTCTCTCGCGGGCTCACCCCACCAACCCAGGGCATCCCCTCGACCCGCGCCTTTGTCGAAGCCTCTCAGCGCGGCATCGGCTGGGGAATGAATCCCCTACCTCTAATCTGGCGGCAGTTGCGCCGCGGCCATATCGTAGCCCTGAAAGAGGACGCCATGCTGGAAACCCCGCTCTATTGGCAGGTCAGCCGCATGCTGGCCCCTGTGCTGGAACCATTGACCGCGTCCATCGAGGAACATGCCGGCAAAGTGCTCATTAAGTGACCCGGTTCAGCGCATCTTGACGACGCCACTGTCCAGAACTGTCTGACCGCTGTCATCGCGAATGGTCCAGGCGCAACTCAGACCACCGATCAGCGGCTTGCAGTTCCAGGTCGACACCGTCTGATCAAACAGCGTCTCCGGCTGCAGCCCAAGGCGCACGGCAATCATATGCGTTGTCTTGCCCGGCGTGCCGGTACGATAAACGTGATAGCCATTACCCGAAGCCCCGGCAAAAAGCCCAGCAAAACCCGGGTCGAACATCGCCAGTGGCGCAGACGTATACGCGACCTTGTCGCCGTCTTTGTTGACATACCACCCCTTGACCCGGCGGCCGCCCTCGTTGACCTCCCACCAACGACAGCACTCCATGTCCATGAACGGTGTGCCCTCGGGCTCCTCAATCGGATCCTGTTCGGCCAGCCAGTCTCGATAGGCCGCCATGGCCCGGCCCGCCGTGTTCTGTCCACGTTGCGCCGCCGCTTCAACCGCATCCACCAGATGCTTGCGGGCAAATCGTCCCTCCAGCACCTTGCGGACATGTTCGGCGGCCATGTCGTCAATCTGCCGCCCCACCTCGGCATCCGAGGGACCCCGTGCCAACGCCTGCAACATGCCCCCCAGCGCCGTTTCTACTACCGCAAGCTCGCTTGCACTCATATAGCCGGGCACATCGCGATACCGTTCGTTCAGGCGAATGATCTCATAGATCAGCCGGTCCTGAAGGCCTGCGGCATCCCCGGTCAGCTCAACCTCGATCCGGCGCGAGAACAACGGAACGCCCCCGGGTGATTTCGCCTTGTGGCGGATCAGGATCGGCCGGCCGAATTGCCATTTGTCCTCCGGAATCCATGTGACGCGCAGCTCCTTACCGGCCACCTTGGCAAACTCGCTGCGGATCGCCTGTGAAAGGATCGGATCATCCGGATCCAGCCCCAGTTTCGGGCGAATGACCGTGCGTTTGACTTCGCCGAGGACCGCATTCATTCCCTTCGCATGCCGGGTCTGCGCCCAGGCCATTTTCGAGGCCTGCTCGGCATTCTTGACGTTCCTGGTTACCAGGCGCGCCTGCTCATAGGGCGCGTAGACCGCCTCGACCAGTTGCGGCAGGAAGAATGTGTCGCGCACCAACTCGTTGGCCGCGACCCAACCCTGGAACATTGTCGCCGCCGACCCCCACGGGGCCCCGCCCGCATCCTGCCAGGCCTGCAATAGCAACCCACCGGAATAGGTGCCGAATGCGTTCAGCGCACCTGTCGTGTCCCCGTTCTCCAGACGTTCATGAATCTGGATCGCGACAACCGCATGGTTGAGCGGCCCAGCCCAATTCGGTTGCTCTCCAAGGAACTGCGCCCAGGTGGCGGCGCCGCCACCCGCGGCGGTGCCCGCCACCCCGGCAATCACGTCATAGTCCGGCACGGTCATCTGGCTTTGCCCTGCCCCAGGCAAGCCCAAAGCCATCGCGGCGACCAGAGCCACCGCGGCCCAATGCCGAAGCAGCCGCATCAGAGCTGGTCCATCACCTCGTCCGTGGCTTCGAAATTGGTGGTCACGCGCTGCACATCATCATCGTCTTCCAGCGCATCCACCAGCTTCATCAGCTTCTGCATGCCTTCAAGGTCCATCTCGGTGGTGGTGGTGGGTTTCCACACCAGCTTGGTCGACTCGGATTCGCCCAGCGTCGCCTCAAGCGCATTCGACACCTCGTTCAGATCTGAATCCTCGCACCAGATGATATGGCCATCCTGGCTGCTTTCCACGTCTTCGGCGCCGGCTTCGATCGCCGCCTCGAAAATCGTGTCCGCATCGCCCGCGTCGGCCGGATAACTCACCTCGCCCTTGCGCTCGAACATGAAACCGACGCTGCCGGTCTCGCCGAGGTTGCCGCCGTTCTTGGAAAAGGTCGAACGCACGGTCGAGGCGGTGCGGTTGCGGTTGTCGGTCATCGCCTCGACGATCACCGCCACCCCGTTCGGGCCATAGCCCTCGTAACGGATTTCCTCGTAGTCATCGCCCTCGCCCGCAGTCGATTTCTTAATCGCGCGGTCAATCACGTCCTTGGGAACCGATTGGCTCTTGGCTTCCTTCACTGCCAGCCGCAGGCGCGGGTTCTTATCGGGATCCGGATCGCCCATCTTGGCGGCCACGGTGATCTCTTTCGAAAGCTTCGAGAACAGTTTCGAACGCGCCGCGTCCTGACGCCCCTTACGGTGCTGAATATTTGCCCATTTAGAATGGCCGGCCATGGTGCCTCCCGACAGGAAAATTGCTGGTCGCGCCTCTATATGCGATGGGCGGGCAAGGGTTCAAGCCTTGGCCTATGGGCCAACGTGTAAATCGCCCTAGCCCGTCGCCTTTCCTTGCCTGCCCAAAGAACCAATGTTCGGGGCCCATCCCGTTTGCAAGCATTCCACCAAATCGTTCCAATGCTCTCCGTCGATCCAGAATTTTCGCCCCGTCTGCCGATTCTGGAACAAAGCGAGTCCGCTTTCCTCGGCATACAAGAATCGTGGGGATCGTCTCTGAGAAACATCTGGGGGGACTGTCATGGCGTCGACTCCTTTGCTTACGCGTTTTCCCGGTGCCAACCTGCCGTGCCAAAGGTTAGCAGAGTATGAAGAATCCCGGCAAAACCGACTTGCATCCGAACAGTTCCCCCACAATCGAGCTCACATTCCGGGAATTCCCCATCGCCCCGGGTTCGGAACGCCGCTACTCTGCCCCCATGACGAACGATCAAATCATCCTGTTTTCGCTTTTCGGTGCCGTCTTTGCCCTGCTCCTCTGGGGCCGCTGGCGTTATGACCTCGTGGCCTTTGCCGCGCTCATGGCCGGTGTCGTTCTGGGCGTGGTCGACACCAAACACGCTTTCGACGGTTTCGGCCATCCGGCCACGCTGGTGGTGGCGCTGGTGCTCGTAGTCTCAGCCGGGCTGGTGCGCTCGGGCGCAGTCTTCCTGATCACCCGTACGCTGGTGGACCGCAGCCGTGCGCTTGGCAGCCATATCGCCATCATGGGCAGTGTCGGCGGCATCCTCTCGGCCTTCATGAACAACGTGGCCGCTCTGGCGCTGCTGATGCCCGTCGATATCCAGACCGCGCGCAAGGCCGGGCGTCCACCGTCGCTGTCGCTGATGCCACTCAGCTTTGCCACCATTCTCGGCGGCATGGCCACCCTGATCGGCACACCGCCCAACATCATCATCGCCGCGATCCGCGAGGATTCCTTGGGGGAATCCTTCAAGATGTTCGACTTCGCCCCGGTAGGCGCCCTCACCGCCATAATCGGTCTGGCTTTTGTGGCCCTGATCGGCTGGCGCCTGATCCCACAACGCGAGGACGCCTTGAAGGCGGTCGAAGACCTCGGTGCCTATATCGCCGAACTGACGGTTCCGGAGGACAACAAGCATATCGGCACCCGCCTGGCCGAGCTTCAGCCCGAGGCCGAAAAGGCAGATGTCGCATTGCTCGGCCTGATCCGCGACGGAAAACGCCGCTATGGCGCCGCACGCAACACCATCCTGCGCGCCGGTGACGCCCTGGTGCTCGAGGCCACCCCCGAGGCGCTCGATGAATTTCGCTCTGCCCTCAACCTCGCCTTTTCCGAAACCGAACGTGAAGAGCGCATCAAGGCCGCTGGTGAGGGCCTCGATATGATCGAGGTCGTGGTCCCCACCGAGGCCCGCATCGCCGGCAAGACCGCCCAGGCCATCGGGCTCAACTGGCGCCAGCGCACCATCGTCATGGGCATCTCGCGTCAGGGCAAACGTATCACCAAGCGCCTGCGCCAGACCGTGGTGCGCCCCGGCGACATTCTGCTGCTGCTGGTGCCCAAGGGTGCAGGCCCTGATGTAACCGACTGGCTCGGCTGCTTGCCGCTGGCGCAACGCGGCCTTGCGGTAACCGAAAACACCAAGACCTGGGCCGCCATCGGCCTCTTTGCGGCCGCTGTCGCTGCCGCTAGCTTTGGCCTTTTGTACCTGCCCATCGCGCTTGGGATCGTCGTGATCGCCTATGTCCTGTTGCGCATCCTGCCGCTCAGCGAGCTATACGACCACATAGAGTGGCCCGTCGTGGTCCTTCTCGGCTCGATGATTCCACTTGGCGCGGCACTGGAGGACTCCGGCGGCACTGAACTCATTGCCAACTCCCTCATCGGCCTGACCGAAGGCTGGGCCCCCTGGGCGATCCTGACCGTGCTGATGGTCGTCACCATGACGCTCTCGGACGTGCTCAACAACACTGCCACTGCGATTGTTGCCGCCCCGATCGGCATCCAGATGGCCCAGACACTCGGCGTCTCGCCGGACCCGTTCCTGATGGCCGTCGCCGTGGCCGCCTCTTGCGCGTTCCTGACTCCGATCGGCCACAAGAACAACACATTGATCCTCGGCCCCGGCGGCTATCGCTTCGGTGATTACTGGCGCATGGGGCTACCCTTGGAAATCCTCGTGGTCGCCATCTCCATCCCGCTGATCCTGCTCTTCTGGCCGTTATAGGGATCGACAGCGTCCAATCCGTGAATACTGACACAGTCTTTAAGCTGATTACGTTTCGACTCTAGATTCCCAACCCAATTCACAAAGCACCCGCGAAGAAATATCTTTTTCTGGAATAGTGGATCCGTCTGCTAAATTTAAAAACCGTTCCTGGGACGAGTCATTCATCTCAATTTCTATTGGGTAATACCCGGGACGGCATTGACGAATCCTCCGAAAAAATCGCTTGGTCGCAGATTTGATACCTTTTTGCCTTAGTCCGTCCAAAACATAATTTGAACAACTGGTATGAAACAAACACCGTTCTCGAATACTTGACGGCGCCAGCTTTTGATAAAGCAAGACAATACCGATTAAAAAGGCTCTCAACGCTTGAAAACTGCAATCGAAAAGGTTTTCGGGTAAGGTGCAGTAGCTCCAAAACCAAAGCAACCGTTAGAACCGGGAACGACAGTGCTGTGGTTTTGAACGCCAACAAACTCCCACCCACTGCTGACCTCCGACGAAATCAATCTTTGCAAATCACTGGCAACAGATCCTGCAGACCCGCCCGTTCCAACGGCCGGATCGAATGCGACGCTTTTAAATTCCATGATTTTCCCCCTATATTACGATCAAGAGACGGGCAATACCTTTGCTTGTCAATCCTTGTTAAAAATTCGGAAAAATGAACTTTGCTAATCTTCTTTTAAGTTAGATGATCATAGGTTGTTTCCGAGTGCAGCGCTCTCATATGAATTCGGATTCTCTCGAGCGCCTTTCTCAAGATTACGAATTCAGTAATACCTGCCTCTTGGCGGCGATCGTCGTGGGCCTTCCCTTGAAAAGCTTCATCGCTGCCAAATCACACCACTGATCCTGCTCTTCTGGCCGCTCTAGGGGGTCAATCCAACAAGTCAGGCCTGAGCACAGTCACCACACCCAGCGCCAACAAAACCACCCCACCGCGCCCAGCCACAGCATCACATTCAGCCACGCCGCCATCATAGCGAATTACATCACGCCCGTAGCCAGCCGGAAGACACCGCCCAAGGCAGAGTTACCCGGTCCACGTCCTGGCCCGCACCACCGCAGGCTCAAGCGCCAGCGTCGCCACGGGCGCATCCGTCTCAGACGTCAACAAGAGCCCCACCAGGTCTACACAAGGCACCTCGCGACACCGCTTGATCAATTCACGATACCGATTGAACGACAGGCCGCCGCCGGCAAAGCCGACGGTATGATCAGCCCCACCACGACAAGGGGCACCGCCGCGCAATCCGCCCCCATTTGGCGGATCACCTCGTGGAACAGAGCGTCGTTGTCCTTGGACATGCCCAACTCAATCGGCGCCAACCGGAAATCACCGGTCTCCACCTCGGTCCGGGCCAGCCCGTCCATGGCCCGGGCACAATGCGGGCAGCCCTCCTGCCAAAATACATAGACGTTGCGTTTTGGCACCTCTGACAGCGCCATCTGGGCCAGCAAGCCAAGCATGGTGGCAAGCAATACGATCACCACTCTACGCGGGCGTACTGCTGCAAGGCACCTCATGCGGCAAAGCTATTCACCGGCTGAAACCCGCCTTGATTCCCGTCAAACCCGGAGTCTAGTTGCCCAACATCCAGGTGCCTTCCGGCCAGAAGGCATGAAAGGCAAAGGCAAACATCACATCATGCGCCACGTCCAGACCCGCACCATCCTGCACCCGGATCGTGCCCACGTCGCGCCCCTTGCCGATGGTGCCATGATCCAAGGCCGAGGCCTGCCCCGCTTCCCAGCGAATGACCACGTTGCCTTCACGAATTTCACCCGCCAGCCGCAACCGCTCCATCGGCCAGGCTCGCTTGCCAACCCGGACAACACGTGCCAGCGGGTCAATCCCATGTGGCGGGTTCTCGCCGGAATAAAGAAACGGTCGGGCCGAACTGTCATAGCCACGATAAGGATTGCGCCCGTAGGGCCTGGAATGGCGCGGCTCCGCCATAACCAGACCGTCCGGATTGCGGTTCCGAAACTGATCCCAGCTTTCCATCCAACTCGCCACCAATGTCAACTCCACCCCGGTCATCTCACCCACAATCCCGGTGCCAATCGCCTGCTGCCACCAGCTCTGGCTCTCGCGGTCATACATCACCATGTCGGAATTGCGCAGCTTGCCGGTGACGCCAAATGTCAACACCCGCCCCTTCACCCGCCGATCAAAGGTCAGCGCCGAATTGCACAGCGGGCAGAAGGTCACCGCGACCGGCACCTTACCGACGACGTCATTCACGATCTCATGCCAAGTCAGGTAACGGATCGGATAGGCGCGCGGCACCTCACCGGCGATCTCCACGGTGATCACCGGCTCGCGACCGGCAATGCCCTTTTCCTGCGCCGCAGCCAGGAACTCAGGGGCGCTCAGCGCCGGGATCCCATCCTTGCCCGGCCCGCCCGATATGATTTCAGTCCAACTCGGAACATTGGTGCGATCAAAATTCGTCTGCGGCCATTCATGGCGCCAGAAGTTGGGATCGGCCTGTGCCGCCCCTGCCAACATCAACGCATAAATTGCCAGAATCCGAAAAAACATGGGCCATCCTCCGTATCGCGGAAAGGATGGCCCATATCCTCGAACCTGCCCAGCCCCGCACACGCAGAGTTGAGCGGCGGTGTTCACATCATTCGGTCACAGTGACCTTTTTCATCATGTCTGGCTTGCCGGTGATTGCGCCCGACTGACGATGCCCGCGCTTGATCGCGTCGACCACGTCCATGCCTCCGGTAACCCTGCCCACAACGGTATATTGCCCATTCAGGAAGTGGCCTTCGTCGAACATGATGAAGAATTGCGAATTGGCACTATCCGGGCTTTGCGACCGCGCCATGCCGACGACCCCACGATCAAACGGCACGTCCGAAAACTCGGCCTTCAAGTCCGGCTTGTCCGATCCGCCCATTCCGGCATAGCGCATGTCCATGCCCATCCGACCGTTTGCAACGTCCCCGGTCTGGGCCATGAAACCCTCGATCACACGGTGAAAGACGACACCATCATATTGCCCGTCGCTGGCCAGCGCCACGATCTGGGCCACATGGTTCGGCGCGATCTCCTCCAACAGGTCGATGGTGATCACGCCATTGGCACCCTCACCCTCAACCTCGATCATCAGACTCGTGCCCTGCGCAACTGCCTGCGGCGGCTCTGCTGCGGGTTCGGGCGCGACCTGTTTCACCGGCGTACTGCGGAATTGGTTGAATGCAAAAAAGGCAATCGCCGCGGCAGCAATCACCGCGGCGAGTGCAAGAACCAGCCTAGACATCAGCCGCCACCTTCACGCTGATCATCCGATCAGGGTTCGCAGGCGGCTCGCCCCGAGTGATCGCATCGACATGCTCCATGCCCTCGATCACCTGGCCATAAACGGTATATTGGCCATTGAGGAAATCATTGTCCTTGAAGTTGATGAAGAACTGCGAGTTGGCCGAATTTGGGTTCTGCGACCGTGCCGCACCAAGCGACCCGCGCGCATGCGGAATGCGCGAAAACTCTGCCGGCAGGTCAGGCAGCTCGCTACCGCCGGTCCCGGCCATGCGCGGGTTATAGTCCTTTTCCATGTTGGCGTGCTGGACGTCGCCGGTCTGGGCCATGAACCCGTCGATCACCCGGTGAAAGGCCACGTTGTCATAGGACCCGGCCCGCGCCAGCTCCTTCATCCGCTTGCAATGCTCCGGTGCCACATCCGCCAGCAGTTCGATGGTGACGGTGCCCCCGTTCAACTCCATCAGTATCGTGTTTTCGGGATCCTTGATCTCGGCCATCGGGCCCTCCTGTCATTAACTGTCGAGGGATACCTAAGCGCCCGACACCCAATCCACAAGCGCCTCTTTCCTGCCGGAAATACTCCGGGTTTTTGGGGGGGCGCCTTTGGAGCGCATTGGTCAGAGCGACAATGGCGACGCCCACAAGGCCTCCGTGGCCTGAACGCAAACCAACCTGCGCGCGCAGCGCACCACCGGATCAGACCCCTACCCTTTGACCCCTTCGCGCCCCTCAACCACCATCATCGAGCCGCTCATCCGGGCAATCTCTACATCGTCAGCGTAACCAACCGCCTCGGCAAAAACGATCGTCCGCCCGGGCTTCAACACCCGTCCCTTGCACAGGAACCTCGCCCCCTTCGCAGGCCGCATCAGCGAAGCCTTAAGCTCGATCGTCAACACCCCCGCCTCCTCAGGCATCAGCGAAAATGCCGCCAACCCCGCCGCGGTGTCCAAGACGGTCGTCATGATCCCGGCATGGATGAATCCGTGCTGTTGGGTCAGGCGGGTATCAAAGGCAAAGCCAAGATCCACTTCCCCCGGCGCCACATGTTCCAGCGTCACTCCCAGCGTCTTCATCGTCGGCTGGCGGGCGAAACTCTCACGCACCCTCACCTCGTAGTCGCCAAAGGTCTTCAGCTTCATCCCAACCGCTCCATGATCGCCCCGGTATCAAGCCCGCTGACAGCGCCGTAAACGCGGCCCCGCGCGCCAACATCCAACCGTGTAGCGGTATAACCATCCCCAACGGCCGCGGGTGAAAACCGCAAAACCACGCTCGCCGTCAAAAGTGTCGCAAGACTCTCGACAAACCACCTTGCTTCGCCTTCATCCGGCAATCCCGGCCAGCGCGCCTGATGCGCGGCAAGTGCAGCGTCGTAAGCCCTGCTCGCGCCCACGGCGGCCTTCAACTCCGCCGCCAACGCCTCTCGCGCCGCCGCATCGCGTGAAAGTGCCCGCAACACATCCAGGCAGATCACATTGCCCGATCCCTCCCAGATCGAATTGAGCGGTGCCTCGCGGTAAAGCAGCGGCAGCGGCGATTCCTCGGTGTAGCCAACCCCGCCAAGGCACTCCATCGCCTCGTAGATCACGCTTGGGCACAGCTTATTGCCCAGGAACTTGGCCAGCGCCACTCCAACCCGTGCCAGCCCGCGATCCGCCTCACTGTCCGCGTCAAATGCTCTGCCCAACCGGAACGCCAGCGCCGCAGCGCCTTCGAAATCCAGCACCAGATCGGCCAGCACGGCGCGCATCATCGGCTGGTCGATCAACCGCCGCTGAAACGCGTTGCGATGCTCGATCCAGTATTTCGCCTCTGCCAAGGCCGCCCGCATCAACCCCGCGGGCGCCACCGAGGTCGACAACCGCGTGTGATGTACCATGTCGATAATGGTCTTCACCCCCGCCCCCTCTTCGCCCACACGATACGCCAGCGTATCGTGATACTCGATCTCCGAAGAGGCATTGGCCCGATTGCCCAGCTTGTCCTTCAACCGCATAACATGCAGCGCATTGCGCTCCCCATCCAGCCAGCGCGGCACGAGGAAACAGGTCAGCCCCCCCTCGGCCTGCGCCAATGTCAGGAACCCGTCGCACATCGGCGCCGAGCAGAACCATTTGTGCCCGCGCAGCCTGTAGGCTTTGCCATCCGGCACCGCCACAGTCGTATTGGCGCGCACATCCGACCCGCCCTGCTTTTCGGTCATCGCCATGCCCAAGGTGACTGCCCGCTTCTCGCCAACCGGCGCACGGGCCGTGTCGTAATCCCGCGCGGTTAGCTTCGGCACCCACTCCTTCGCCAAATCCGGCGCGTGCGCCAGCGCCGGCACGGCCGCATAGGTCATCACCATCGGACAGGTCACGCCCGGCTCGACCTGGCTGGTCATGTAACACATCGCGGCATGGGCCGAATGCCCGCCGGGCGACCCGTCCCAGGCCGCCGCCGCGATGCCGGATGACAACCCCTCGTCCATCAACTGATGATAGCTGGGATGAAACGTCACCTCGTCGAGCCTGCGCCCGGACCGATCAAACAACTCAAGCTCCGGCGGAAACCGGTTGGCATCGCGCCCCGCCTTCCGCATCTCGGCCGATCCCATCCGCGCCCCGAACCCGGCCAGCACAGTCGCATCTGCCGACCCATGCGCCAGATGATCACGCAACACCGGATCGCTCTTCCACAGATCGAACCCGTCCCGCACCCGCGGCTGGTTCTCCACCTCGTGGCTTTCCAATTCGCTGCGCGGCGGTGAATGTGTCATTTTGGTCCCTCCCTTTGCCCTGATCTGAGCAAATCGCCGTGATTTACAAAAGAGGGATTCACATCGCGAATCTCCTGTGGCAGTATTTTCCTTGCGTCACATTGCTGGACGCATCCAACAATGAGGGCGAAAAAGCCCCGATTTGGCAGAGCAGACTAGGCAGAAGCAGGATGAAAATCCGCGTATCCAAAGGTTACACGCCGGCACTTGGCGGTATGGCGTTTTTTGCGCTCGCCTTTTCGCTTGGGCTCTACTTCACCTTTGCTGCCGTTCAGGGCGACTACGGCCTGTTTCGCCGGGCCGAAATCATCGCCGAACGCTCCGACTTGCAAGCCGAGCTTGACGCGCTGAAAATCGAAGTCGCCCAGATGGAAAACCTGACCAAACGCCTGTCAGACACCTATCTTGATCTTGACTTGCTCGATCAACAGGCCCGCGACGTGCTCGGGCTCATTCGCGCCGACGAGATCGTCATTCGCTAACCCCCACTACCAGACAAATGGCAGCAACCGGGTTCGGCACCGTGCCTGGTAATCGCGATACCCCTCCAGTGTCTGCAACAGCACCCGCTCTTCCACAACAATCCGCAACGCCATCGCCGCAACAACCACCCCGATCAGCGGCAACGACGCCAGGCTTTGCAGCCACAACCCCATCCCGGCCAGCATCACCAACATCCCCAGATACATCGGGTGACGCACCATTTCATAAGGTCCGCTGTCGATCAGCATCTGCCCCTCGTCGCTCTGATCTTCAACTATGGGCTTGGCAAAACTGTTGGTGAAAATCGTCCAGACGACGAAGAAATACCCGAAATAGGACGCCACCAGCCCGATCCACGACACCGGCTCCGCGGGCACGCCCAATATCTGCCAGACCAGCGCATCCAGTGGTACGAAGATGAAATATCCCACCAGTACCGACAACAGGATGGTAGTCGCAATCTTGTCATCCCGTGGCTGCGCCTCGCTCGTCGGGGCCTGCATCCGTGCCTCCAGGCTGGCCGGAGCCCATAGCGCCAGAACAACCGTGCTGCCGTAAAGCGCGACGGCGTAGGCCGCCAGATATATCCAACCACACGCCCAACCCCAATCGCCGGCGGCCAACCCCGCCGGAAGAATGAGCAACGCCGCGATAATCGCCAATTGCAACGAACTGGCAAGCAAGGCTTTTACGATAAACATCCAGCCATCCTGTCATGTTTAATGGGGTCACCTCACCGTATCTGGCAGGGTAAGCGCGGTCCAGCCGACCGCAAGTCGCGACTTCGCGCGAAAATTCACTCGCCTCCCTCTAGAAAATGCTGTAGTAAATAGTTTAACACTAAACTACTTTCTTTCAGATGGAGGCCCCACCCAATGGCCGCAAAGAAACCTGCCAAGAAATCAAACACTTCCGGCGACGAGCTCAAAGCTTATTACCGCGACATGCTGCTGATCCGGCGATTCGAAGAAAAGGCCGGTCAGCTCTACGGCATGGGCCTGATCGGCGGTTTCTGTCATCTCTACATCGGACAAGAGGCGGTTGTCGTGGGCCTCGAGGCCAGCGCCGAGGAAGGCGACAAGCGCATCACCTCGTACCGCGATCACGGCCACATGCTGGCCTGTGGCATGGAGCCGGGCGGCGTCATGGCCGAACTCACGGGACGTGAAGGCGGCCTTAGCAAGGGCAAGGGCGGCTCGATGCATATGTTCTCGAAAGAGAAGCACTTCTACGGCGGCCACGGCATCGTTGCCGCACAGGTGCCGCTTGGTGCCGGCCTCGCCTTTGCCGACAAGTATCAGGACAACGGACGCGTCACCTTCACCTATTTCGGCGATGGGGCCGCCAACCAGGGTCAGGTTTACGAGACCTTCAACATGGCCGCCCTCTGGGACCTGCCGGTGGTCTTTGTCATCGAAAACAACAAATACGCCATGGGCACCGCGCAACAGCGTTCCACCTCCTCCCCCGACATCCACACCCGCGGCGAAGCCTTCGGCATTCCGGGTGAAACCGTCGACGGCATGGACGTGCTGGCGGTCAAGGCCGCCGGGGAAAAGGCCGTCGCCCACTGCCGTGCCGGCAAAGGCCCATATATCCTCGAGGTGATGACCTACCGCTACCGTGGCCATTCGATGTCGGACCCGGCCAAGTACCGCACCCGCGAAGAGGTTCAGCGCGTCCGCGAGAAGTCCGATGCCATCGAACACGTGCGCGAATTGCTCACCACCGGCGGTCACGCCACCGAAGACGACCTCAAGGCGATAGACAAGGAGATCAAGGGGATCGTCAACGACGCTGCCGAGTTCGCCCGCCAAAGCCCGGAACCGGCGCTCGACGAGCTCTGGACCGACATCTATGCCGAGGCCTGATGAATGAGCGGTCATTTCGAAATTCATGTCAGCGACGTCGAGCGCGCCAAGACATTCTATTCCGGCCTGTTTGGCTGGAATTTCAACACCATGCCCGGGGGTGAGGAAGTAGACTACCACCTGATCGAGGGCGACCATATCGGCAGCGGCAAAGGGTTGACCGGTGGCATGATGCGACGCATGGGCGACGCACCTTCCCCTGGGTCCCCAGTCCGAGGCGGCACCATGACTTTCGAGGTCGCAGACTGCGATGACAGCTATGCATGGGCGCTTTCAAACGGCGGGTCCGAAGCCCTGCCGCCCCAAGATTACCCGGGCGTAGGACGCTGCGCCTACGTGGAAGACGGCGAAGGAAACATCGTCGGAATGATTACACCCGCAACGGGAGAGAGTTGAGAAATGGCAACCGAAATTCTAATGCCCGCCCTGTCCCCCACGATGGAAGAGGGCACGCTGGCTAAATGGCTCGTCAAGGAAGGCGATACAGTTCAATCCGGCGACATCCTCGCCGAAATCGAAACCGACAAGGCGACGATGGAGTTCGAGGCGGTCGATGAAGGCATCCTCGGCAAGATCCTGATCCCCGAAGGCTCTGAGGGCGTCAAGGTCAACACCGCCATCGCCGTGATGATCGAGGAAGGTGAAAGCATGGACGATGTGGTCGCATCGGCTCCCGCCCCGGTGGCAGAGGCTCCTGCCCCCGCTGCGGTTGCTGCCCCTGCCGCTCCGGCAATGGCTGACGCGCCCGCCCCTGATCTCACCCCGGATTGGCCCGAAGGCACCGAGCTTAAACAACAAACCGTCCGCGAGGCCTTGCGTGATGGCATGTCCGAGGAAATGCGCGCCGATGACACCGTCTTCCTGATGGGCGAAGAGGTCGCCGAGTATAACGGCGCCTACAAGGTCTCCCAGGGGATGCTGGACGAGTTCGGCGCGAAACGCGTGATCGACACCCCGATCACCGAACATGGCTTTGCCGGGATCGGCGTTGGTGCGGCCTTTGGCGGCCTGAAACCAATTGTCGAATTCATGACCTTCAACTTCGCCATGCAGGCCATCGACCATCTGATCAACTCGGCGGCCAAGACGCTTTACATGTCCGGCGGCCAGATGGGTGCCCCCATCGTCTTCCGCGGCCCCAACGGTGCCGCCGCCCGCGTCGGCGCCCAGCACAGCCAGGACTACGCCGCCTGGTACGCGCAAATCCCAGGGCTGAAGGTGGTGATGCCCTATTCGGCCTCTGATTACAAAGGCCTGATGAAAACCGCGATCCGCGATCCGAACCCGGTGATCTTCCTGGAAAACGAAATCCTCTACGGCCGCACCGGCGATGTGCCCGTGATGGATGATTTCACCGTGCCCTTCGGCAAAGCCCGGATTTGGCGCGAGGGCTCTGATGTCACCATCGTCAGCTTCGGCATCGGCATGCAATACGCGCTGGAAGCCGCTGAAAAACTTGCCGAAGATGGAATCAGTGCCGAGGTCATCGACCTGCGCACCCTGCGCCCGATCGACTATGACACCGTGATTGCCAGCGTCATGAAAACCAACCGCTGCGTCACCGTAGAGGAAGGTTGGCCGGTGGGGTCCATCGGCAACCATCTCGCTGCGACGATCATGACCCGCGCCTTCGATTACCTCGACGCGCCCGTGATCAGCTGCACCGGCAAGGACGTGCCCATGCCCTACGCCGCCAACCTCGAGAAACACGCCTTGGTCACCACCCAAGAGGTGATCGCGGCGGTCAAAGAGGTGACCTACCGGTAAGCGACCATGTTCGAAACCATCCCCGTAGATATCCGCACCTCTGCCCTTCACGGCAATTTCATCCTGCTCGAGAGCTTTCATTTCGAGCATGGTGAACTGGTGGTGCGGATCTTCGCCCCCGGTTCGGGCGATTGCGGGGAACTGCGCTTCTCGGACGTTGTCGGTTTCACCATGCGCGAAGACCTATATGGCCCGCCGGCCCGCCCGGCGGGTTACGAAGAACCCAAAACGGACCGCCAGGGCTTCTTTCAAACCGCCCATGCCAGCCCGATGGCCGACACCACCCGCGCCGCGCCCGAGATGGGCGAACATCAACATTACCGGCTACAACTGCGCGAACATGAATTGAGCTTCGTCGCAAGCCCGAACTACCAGATCAAAGTCGAGGCTGAGACCCCGGCACTTAAAGAGGACACCGAAAATGCCCACTGAAATCCTCATGCCTGCCCTGTCCCCCACGATGGAGGAAGGCACACTGGCCAAATGGCTGGTCAAGGAAGGCGATACCGTGCAATCCGGCGACCTTCTGGCCGAAATCGAGACCGACAAGGCAACCATGGAGTTCGAAGCCGTCGACGAAGGCGTGATCGGCAAGCTGATGGTGGCCGAAGGTACAGAAGCCGTGAAGGTCAACACTGTCATCGCCGTGCTGCTTGAAGACGGTGAAAGCGCCGATGACATCGCGGCACCCACCGCCACACCTGCCGAGATTGGCACGTCAGAGCCGGAAGAAGCCTCGGCGGCAGCGGTGCCGTCTGCCCCTGCGCCCGCCGCACCGGCAACCGCAGATGGCAGCCGGGTCTTTGCCAGCCCGCTGGCCCGTCGCATCGCCGCCGACAAGGGGCTCGATCTGAGCCAGGTCCAGGGCACAGGCCCCAAGGGCCGGATCGTCAAGGCCGATGTCGAGGTCGCTACGCCGGGCGCACTGCCTGCCACCGCCGCGCCAGCCCCGGCCCCAGCGGCGCCGGCCCCCGCCCCGATGGCGCAATCCGCCGACAGCGCCACCGTCGCCCGCATGTACGAGGGTCGGGAAATCGAAGAGGTCGCGCTCGACGGCATGCGCAAGACCATCGCCGCCCGCCTGACCGAGGCCAAGCAAACCATCCCGCATTTCTACTTGCGCCGTGACATCCGTCTCGATGCGCTTCTGAAACTGCGCAGCGAAATGAACGCCGGGCTCGAGGCCCGCGGCATCAAGCTCTCGGTCAACGATTTCATCATCAAGGCCTGCGCCAACGCTCTGCAATCGGTGCCGGACGCCAACGCCGTCTGGGCCGGGGATCGTATCTTCAAACTGAAACCCTCGGACGTGGCCGTCGCCGTCGCCATCGAAGGCGGGCTCTTCACCCCCGTCATCCAGGACGCCGACACCAAGTCGCTATCAACTCTGAGCGCCGAGATGAAAGACTTGGCCGCCCGCGCGCGCGACCGCAAGCTGGCGCCGCATGAATACCAGGGTGGTAGCTTTGCCATTTCCAACCTCGGCATGTTCGGAATCGACAATTTCGACGCTGTGATCAACCCGCCGCATGGCGCTATCCTCGCCGTAGGTGCCGGGGTCAAGAAACCGGTTGCCGGCAAGGACGGCACACTCGAGGTCGCCACCGTCATGTCCGTCACGCTCAGCGTCGATCACCGGGTTATCGACGGTGCGCTTGGTGCGCAATTGCTGCAGGCCATCGTTGACGGCTTGGAAAACCCTCTCGCCTTGTTGGCTTGACAAAAACACTAAATATCAGCGACTTACCCGATTGATATTGAATAACAGTCCGTCCTGCACGGGCTGTTATTGTTAAACATCGCCCAAACACCTTTCTTCGTCTCAGTCAGCAGTCTTCGCTGGCTCAGCGGCGACAGGAAAGGACAACGCGATGAAACCCCTCTTTCAGATCACCACCATGCTCGGCGCCCTTTCGATTGCCGGGCTGGCCGTGGCCCACTTTCCCATAAGCCAGGGCTACAACGACACGCAGGCCCATTTCGCCCGCGCGCCGCAAGTTGCCATTTCGCCGCTCACCGGCGCTGTCCGCGATCGGTTGGGGAACGGCTGGATCGTGTCAAACTGATGTAGCGTGGAGTTTCACCCGACCAAACTCGTCCTCAATCGAGAACCTTCTGCAAGGTGAACACGCCCCGCATCTGGCCTTCGCTGAACCCGCGTGCCTTGTCGTCGGGGTAGAGCGTCGCCAGCGCCTCGACCACCTGCGGCTTCACGTTTTCACCGCCATGGCAGTTCATGCAGAGTTTGCCGGTGGGGATCGCCTTGACCAGACGGAACACCTTGCGGCCATTTTCCTCGACAATTTCCGCCTTGGCCATGTCGGCCGCCATTTCACCCTTGGCCTCGCGGTCCAGGAACTCTTGAATCACCGAGGCGGTAAATTTATCGGCCGCGTTCTTTGGATTGCGAAGCTTGTGCGAAGAACGGGCCACGATCCACCCGGTATCGCCGCCAACCTTGTCAGCGATCATCGGCGCTTTGACGTTGCACACCTCGATGCCCTTGACCGGTCCGCCCTGTTCAACCGCTGCCAGAAGCTCTTTTTTCAGTGTCCCGCCAAAAGCCTTCATCACGCCCTTGCCTTCTTCGACCAGGGCCGCCTTGTCCGCCGCCATCGCCATTCCTGCGACCAGGCTGGCCACCAGTGTCACACCTGTAAGCTTCATTTTCATGATCACTCTCCCCGTCTGTCTGATTGCATCCTAGGCTAGTGCGTCCCCACGGCACGAGGCAAACGCCTTATTGTCGCGATGGGCAACATGCTCCGCCGATCATGGTTTCGGCGGCGGACAGGCTTTAGAAAATGCCGTTGAACCGCTCCGGCAATTCGAACTGCACCGCATAGTCCGGCCGGTCGAACTGGTAGAACCCGGTATCGCCACGCGGTCGGAACGTGTCACGCATTTCGGTACGATAGGCACCCAAATCGAAACCTTCGACCGTCTCCAGCTCGGCGAAGGCCTCGAAGGTCGCCTGGTCCTCGCCGCGCGCTTCGGCAAACCAGTGTCGCCCGATGGCGGTTTCCCTGACGCCGGCCCCGATCTCCTGCGTTACCGCGTTGCGCCGGTTCATCGCCGAGACATATTCCGGGAAATCACAGAACTTCAGATGAAACAGGTACAGATCGTCGGGCGCGAACAGCTTGCCATACTGGGTGAAGTGTCCGCCGCGGGCGATTTTTGTGCCTGCCGAGATCACACAAGGTTTCGAGTAATGCGGCGCCAGCCGCACGTGCCGCCGCGGCCCCAGAATACGGTCGGTGATCGCCTCGGGTTCGACATCGATCCGGTGGATCACCTCCAACCCCAGCGGCGTCAGCACCCGACGAATGGGCGCGTCCCACAAATACTCCAGCAGATTCTGCCCCCGCGCCGGGTCCACCACCACTAATTCGTCCACATCGCCGACGACGACATGATCGTAATACGAGCGCAACCCCATCACGATGTTATTCAAGAGCCGCCAGCGTTTCATATCGAAATTCTTGTGCGCCTCACCGGGGATGCCGATGATGTTGCAGCCCTTGGCCAGATCCGCCACATCCTGTCCCCGGCCATGGTTGACGATGTAACAGTTCTCGCGCCCCAGGACCTCGCCATAATGATGCAGCCAGGCGCGCAGGAAAAACAAATCCTCGCGCACCATCGTCACCGCGGCCACTTTCGATTGCATCTGCCCGTACTCTCGTTACCTGCCCCTGTTTTTTGCGGGGCTTTGACCTTGTCTAGCGCCTTTTGCGCCTAGCGGGAACGAAAATCCACCTTTCGTGGACGGGATTTTCCGGGCAGAATGGCGCCAACCGAGGCAAGAGCAGCCCGCAATGATCCAGATGTTACCTGACGATTTCACGCCCCATTTCTCCGAACGCGGCTGGTTCCTGCACCGCGCCAACGATGCGCCTTTGACCCAGTTCCAGGTTCTGGGTGAAAGGGCCTGCGGCACCAACATGGTGCGCAAGGCGGTCGAGAAAAACGTCGAACTGGAACGGACCGAGGGCTTTGGCTGGAAGCACGCGGTGCCACACATGGTGGCCATCCCCGATAATACCCTGATTGTCGTTGCCGTCCGCAACGCTGCCAGCTGGGCCCTGTCGATGCACAAACGCCCTTGGCATTCCCACCCCGACCTGCAGGCGCTGGAGTTTTCCGATTTCATCCGCGCCGAATGGCGCTCCATCGTCGACCGCGCCTCGGATTTCGAAGAACTCCATCCCGAGCTTGTCCCCCATGTCGCCGGGGCCGAACTGCAATATGACCGCCACCCGATCACTGGCAAACGCTTTGCCAACCTATTTGAGCTGCGCAATCTGAAACAGGCGGCCTATCTCGGGCTGCTCAATCGCGACTGCAATGTGCTGGTGGTCAAGGCCGAGTTGGTGCAGATTGACCAGGTCGGCTTCATCGCCTGGATGATCGAGCATTTTGACCTGCCGCTCAAAGGGCTGAGGATCAAACCCGTGGCCCAGCGCCTCGGCAATCGCTTCAATCGCTCGGTTGATGTGGACACGCCAACCGACATCTCGGATGCGGATTACGCCTTCATGATGCAGACCCTCGATCTCGAAATGGAAACCGCCCTGGGCTACGATTATTCGCTGGATTGACCGCGGATTGCTTCGCGTACCCCTTTGAGTATCAGCAACACCCAAGGTGTTCCGTGCATCAGCAGGTCGAAAATGTCGATCGGCTCCGACAACTCCCCAGCCGCCAGCATCTTCAGCTTTTCCCAGACATGCGGCTCGGGCGTAAACGGAGCCAGGCCCAGCAGGGCCGCCACGATGATCAAGGTGCCCCAGGGAAGAGAATCGAGAAAGCGCATGTCCGCCTCATGTGGTTTCGTACTGCGGGGGGAAAGTGGCGCGGTTGACGGGGCTCGAACCCGCGACCCCCGGCGTGACAGGCCGGTACTCTAACCAACTGAGCTACAACCGCGCGTGAAGCGTCTGATAGTGCAGGCCCCCGCCCCCGTCAATCCCGATTTGCAGCTTTCGCAAGCAAGATTGAATTTACCATGTCATCAACAGCTCGAAGCAACATCGAAGGATGTTGAGCCCTCCCAAATGTGGCTCTGGCGCACGCATTCACTGCTCTCAGCCTTCCAGCGAATTGAGGTTTCCTCGCAGGCCATCCGCAATCTTGGGCCGCTTCTGGGGTTCCGGGTCACAACCGCAGTCTCGCTAATGGTGAGGGTGCCCTTGCCCGAATTACCTTGGGTTGATAGCATGATCTTGCGAACAGTTGTTCACACAGAGCGCTTTTTCCTGTGTTGAACTCTCATTTTAAGAAAGAAAGTGTATCCAAATGCGACATCTGATTGCCTATCTTTTTCTGTGCCTGGTCGGCATCACGACCCAGGCGCATGCTGCCAATAACTGCGATGTCAGCGGCATCACCACCACCGATTGGCTTGCCCCTGATCCTACATCTCTGGCCGAAGTGCCCAACGGCATCGACGCCAACAACTGTGATTTCCACATCTATTCATGGCGCTGGTTTACCTATCTGCTGAACCCCCTGGGCCAGACCGATCAGCGTAACTTTGAAGACCGGGCGATCTATCCGGTTGTCGATCTGGACACCTGCACCTCGCTGCAAACGGCCGCGCATCCTGTCCTGTCGCATGGCGGTGTCACTGTGGGTCTGGCGAAACAGCCCGATATTCCGGACCAGGCGACCGGCAATGCGCTCTATGACAAAAACGGCAATATCGTCTTTTACAATCGTAGCTTCACAGCGAATGAATGCGGGATATTCGCCAATGGCAACTTCCCCGACGCCGGAAATGCCAATGCCGGATTTCCAACCGGCAAGGATCAGGTGGTCGAGTTAAAAACCTCCTGGCAAATCCTCGACCCGTCCGTGGACAACAGCAGCTATTACACCCAGACCGTCGCGCTTGAGGGCGAAGGCGATCTGCTTTTGGGGCTGATCGGGGCCCACATCGTGGTCAACACCGCCATTCACCCCGAGTTTGTCTGGGCCACCTTCGAACACGTCAGCAACGCGCCCAACTGCACGGTCAACACCGGCACCGGATACACCAGACCTCAGCCCGCAGATGGGTGGAATCTGGTTGGGCCGACCTGCAATGCATGTGTCGCCAAAAACTACGCCGACGGCACCGACTTGCGAACCGCCTGCGCGTCGGCCTGCGACTGGAACCCGTCAAACAAGGTACAGCCGCTGCCGCAGGTTGACAGCAATGGCAACACGATCATCAAAGGCACCCCGTCCGATATCTGTCTGGTCGAATATCTCGGCACCTCGTCGACCCAGAGCGGTGCCCAGACCAACATCGACAATATCGAATTCCTCAACACCTTGCTGGCCGGACCTGGCGGTCTGATTGCCACACAAGGCTCTACCGACATGAACGTTTTGCAAAACTATTTCCTTGCCGGGGCAGTCTGGACCGACATGTCGAGTTTTGACATGAGTTCAACCGACCCGTTTAATTCGGATATGGCCGGGTCGCACGCGCTGGCCAATTCGTCGATGGAAAGCTTTTCACAACCCAATTCGAACTCCAGTTCGTTTTTCGACACCGGCTGTTTCAGCTGCCATGGCGGAGCCACACCGCAAAACACCGCCGAGGCCTCGCATTTGCTGACATCCGAACCGGGCGCCGCGCCGGGTCTGATGAACCGATGCAATGTCAAAGCGGATTTCTATGACCAATCAGGAGCCGAGGCACAATGCCCGTTGGCCTGCGGCAGCGCTTCCAACTGGAACGGCAACTGGATCAACCTTGTTCCCGGATCGGTATCGGCCTGCGGCTGCAATACCTGCGTTGGAAATTAAGTAACTGCAGGCGGCCCGTTTACCGGGCCGTCCGCTCCGCGTGCTGCTTTGAACTGGTTGCGCCACGTATCACGTGGCTTCACTGCTTCTATCATCCACTCATAGCGGATTGCGCAGTCACCAACCCGGAATGGCCTGACGCGCGAACCCCAATCATTCAGGCATAGGCTTTCGCCACCTCGTCAAACCGATTGGCCAGATCGCTGACCGACGACAGGACAAATGCCACCTCCTCGGCGCTCATCAGCACACTCAGGTTCAACCGCACGAAGCCCGGCTTGTGGCTCTCATCCCCCGCCAGAATTTCGGCCCGCAGCGCCTCGGACTGTTCCGCATCAATCTGCAATAACCGATGCACATAAGGCCCGGCGCAGGCACAGCCTCCCCGTGCCTGGATGCCGTAAAGATCGCTCAGCGCACGGGTGAACAGATGATAGTCAAACCCCTTGCCCGGCACCGGGTCCACCACAAAGCTGAAGATCGGTAACCGATCCCGACGCAGGCCGCCAAGAAGGTGGATCGACGGCACATCCTCCCAAGCGGCAATTGCGCGTTCGGTCAGTTCGCTATTGCGCCGGGTGATGAAGTCCTGCCCCAACGCATCCTTGACGATCATCACCAGCGCTGCACGGATATCTCCAACGATATTGGGGGTGCCGCCCTCTTCCCGCTCCTCGATCCGGGCCAGATAGTCCTGCATGTGATCGTTGACAAAGGCCACCGTTCCGCCACCCGGCACGCTGGGCCGTTCCGCCACCACCGCATCACGGCGCACGATCAGCACACCCGAGGCCCCCGGTCCTCCGAGGAATTTGTGCGGCGACAGCGCCACGGCGTCGATTTCGACACCTTCAAGGCTCATATCAACCGGCAAATAGGGCCCGCCTCCGGCAAAATCCCAGACCACTTTGCCCCCCGTAGCCTTCACGATCCGGGTCAGGTCCGCCACATCGCTGCCGATACCGGTTATGTTCGACGCCGCCGAAAACGCGGCGACAACAGGGCCACGTTCCGCCACCTCGTCCAGCACCGACTGCAAATGCACCGGATCGGGACCACCTGCTTCTGCTTCTTCGATCTCGATCACCTGTGCACCGCTTTCGCGCCAGGGCAGCAGGTTCGAATGATGCTCGTAGGGACCAACCAGCACGAACACCTCTTCGCCCCGTGCCAGCGCCTCGCGCAGTCCCAGAAGATGCACCAGCTTGTTCAGCGCCATCGTCGCACCCGACCCGGCAAACACAACCGCATGATCACGCGCCGCGCCGCCGCATTTCTCCAGGATCACCTGCCGTGCCTCTTCACGCATCCGGGTCATGACGCCACCACAATAGGAATCCTCGGTATGGCTGTTGGCATAGAAAGGCAGCACGTTCTCAAAAACGAACTCTTCCACCTGCCTGAGCGCCCGCCCCGACGCCACATAATCGGCATAGACCAGCTTGCGCTTGCCAAACCGTCCGGTGATCTGCGCATTACCTCCCACCAGCCCCGCCTTCAACGACGCCCGCAGGTCTGGGCACTCACAAAGCCCTTTCTCGAACTGCGCAAGCTCGGAAAAACCTTTTTCCTGGCGGTTTTGGTCATCGAACATGGTGTGGCCTCCTTAAAACTCATGCTGAAAAGACCACCAAAGAGATGCAAAATCATTATCAATTACACCCCTTGCTCAATGAACTTTCTATCATATGATAGAACAATGAAAGCAAAAATAGATCAAATCGATCATCGCATCATCGACCTTCTGCAACGGAATGGGAACCTGTCCCAACGCGAAGTTGCCGAACAGGTTGGACTATCACAAAACGCTTGCTGGCGGCGGATGAAGCGCCTCTCTGAGATCGGCATCCTGAGGGGCACGCGCGCCGTTGTTGATGCCGCCGCACTTGGCCTTGATCTCACGATCTTTGTCATGATCAAGACCCGCAATCACTCGATGGACTGGTCCGACCGCTTCCGCGCCCATGTGGAGAGCATCCCGCAAGTGGTCGAACTGCATCGGATCGGCGGCGACTGGGATTACATGCTGAAAATCGTGACGGACGGCATGGCAGGATATGACCGGGTCTACCGCCAGTTGATCACCGGGTTCGAACTGGACAACGTGACGGGGTTTTTCTCGATGGAGCCGATCTTCTCGGACCGCCCTCTGGCCCTTCCCAACTGATCCCGCAAACGAAAAACGCCCCCCAAATTAGGAGGGCGTTCTTTCCAGGCAGCGGTGGCGCGGTTGACGGGGCTCGAACCCGCGACCCCCGGCGTGACAGGCCGGTACTCTAACCATCTGAGCTACAACCGCTCACTGCCGACACCCTGACCTGCGGTCCGGGCGTGGCGCTGTATGTATGCCCGGTCGCGCGGGGCGTCAAGCGCCTGTTGCCCCGGTTTCGACGAAAAAATTTGCACGAATTTACCATGACCCGAGTCCCAACGGTCACAGCGCCCGCATTTTTCCCTGATCCCGGCATCAAACCGGCACCAAAGCGGCAGATTTCCGTGCAAGGGTTCCAGCAATACCAACAAAAGCGCCACCGGCGCGAGGCCGGCAAGGCGCCTTTTCATCGAGGTAAAGGAGCCAGTCATGGCAACGTCGAAACCGCCCAAACCCGCCCCCGCACCGAAACCCGCGGGTATCGCCCCCAAATCGGAACCCACGCCGAAACCCGCCGCGTCCACAACACCGAAACCCAAACCGATCATCACCGATTACGCCTCGCTCTGAGCCGCCGATCCGCTTAAGATCGGGCGCATGAGCGCGCCCATCTCATCGATCCGTAATCTCGGTCCCGCAATGGAGACCGCCTTTGCCCGCGTTGGCATCCACACTGCGGACGAACTGCGCGCCCTGGGCGCCGATGCCGCCTATGGCCGCCTTCTCGAAAATGGCCACCGGCCGCATTTCATCGGATATTACGTGTTGGTCATGGGGCTTCAAGGTCGCCCGTGGAACGATTGCAAGGGCGCGGAAAAGGCGGCCCTGCGCCGCAAGTTCGACGCTCTGAAAGCCGAACGGCATGACAAGGGTCGCTCCGACCTAGAGGCGCTCCTCAACCAGATCGGCGTCATCGAACCGCCCAGCGCCAGCTAACCAAGCCACATCAACGCTAGAACACGCCCATCATCTGCGCGATGTTAAAGCTCAACACACCTCCTGCTGCACCGCTGAAATAACTCAGCAGCCGGCGCAGAATCCCAACCCGCTTTACGTTGGTGACAAGTCCGTGCAGCCCAAGCAGGCCAAGCCCCGCCCCCATGACAAGCGACTCGTCCGGTGACGGATACTGGCCGCCGACAATGGGCGACCCCATCCCGTAGCTCAGCAGAACCACTCCCACTGCAAGTGTCGGAATTCTGAACAGCCGCGGCAGATCAGCGGTAAAACCCGAAAAATCCTGTGCCTGCATGGTCGTTCCCCTATGCTGCGATCAGATTGAGCTGCGTGCCCATCTGTTCGGCCTTTTGTTCGGCACCGCGCAGGTTCTGTTGCAGGAACAAGTAGTAATAGCCGGTGCTGTCCCGGATCACGTGATAGAAAAGCGGAATGGTCTTGGTGCCAAAGAAACTGCTGGCCTCGTAATCGTACCGGTAGGTGCCCGCCTCGACGATCTCGCTGCGTGGCCATCGCATGATGTTGTCCTCGTCGTCGATCAGCCCCGACCACAAATCACTAATGGCTCTCGGGATCGGCGCATATTCGAACACAAAGGATTTCATCAGCCGTGTCATGGCTTCGTCGACGACATGCATCACATAGTCATCCGTGACCATCAGGACGGCAGTCGCACTGGTATCCGCCGCGTTGATCAGTGGATTCAAGACCTCCGGCGGAAGCTCTTCGGGCCACCCTGGCAGGGGTACCGCTCCGCACAGTGCATAAATCGTCTGCCCAGGTTCGAACTCGTCACCAACATGCAAACCAAGAAACGCGCGCATGAAATCCGACATGGACGCCTCCTCTTCATCATTTGGAATTCAAATCAATCCCGGCGCACCGGGTGGCGATCCGGCGCTCAGCCGGATCGCCCTGTAGGTCACTTTTTCTCGCCGCGGAAGCCGCGTTTGTACGCCTCTTTTTCGCTACCGGTCATCGAACCATAGCCATCCTTGCCCGGCGAGCCGTCATTGGCAGGATTGTCGTGATCGGCCTTGCGCCGCGCCTTGCCGCGCTCAAAGGCGTCACGGTCACGTTGGCGTTGTTGCTTTTCTTCTGCTTTGCGGATTTGTTCTTCAAATTCATCAGCCATGGAAATCTCCCAATTTCAATTGGTTACCATACGTACTTTATAACACGTATTAAGGGATTTTTCAAGTCAGGACATCCCCAATAGGGGAAACTCTCAACCTGTGATATAGTGCCTTTGCGCGCGTCTCAACAGGGGCACCGCCTCTGGCCATGCCCCCGAACGGGAGAAAGCAGATGTCGGAAAAACCACCCAAAACGGTCAAGGAAAGCCTTGAGGAACACGCAGCAGATACGTTCAAAAGCGCCGTTGCCGGCGCGACCATTGGCGGGCGTGTCAGCAAGTCGCTGGCCGGAGCCGGCGTCGGGGCATTGACCGGCGCGGCCAGCACCGCGGTCTTGAAAACCGTCGAAGCCGGTCGCGAAGCCTACGCACTCCACGAAGCCGAGCAGGAGGCCGAAGAGGCCGAACGCCGCGCGGCTGAGATGGAAGAACGTCTCAAGGAACACCGCGCAAACGCTGAACGGCGATAGAAAAAGGCCTCCCGAACACTTTCGGGAGGCCTTTAGTTTCAAGGGGTTGCAAAACCCGGGGCAGTTTAGCCCACCAGTTCCAGACCCGAGAAGAAAAACGCGATCTCTTCTTTTGCAGTGTCCGGCCCGTCCGAGCCGTGAACCGAGTTTTCGCCGATCGACAGGGCGAAGGTCTTGCGGATGGTGCCCTCATCAGCCTCTGCCGGGTTGGTGGCGCCCATGATTTCGCGGTTGCGCGCGATGGCGTTTTCACCTTCCAGAACCTGCACGACGATCGGCTCGGAAATCATGAATTCGCACAGTTCGCCAAAGAACGGGCGCTCGGCATGCACGCCGTAAAACTGCTGCGCCTGGGCGAGGGTCAGCTGGATACGCTTGGAGGCAACGATGCGCAGGCCGCCCTCTTCCAGCATGCCGGCGATCTTGCCGGTCAGGTTGCGTTTGGTTGCATCGGGTTTGATGATCGAGAAAGTGCGTTCGAGTGCCATGATAGGGGCTCCTGTTTGCAGTTGTGTCAGTGATTTGGCGCCCTGCTACCACGCGTTGACACCTTTGAAAAGTGGGCATTCGCGGCCCCTTTTACAGCTCGGGACGCTGCGCCTCCAACCGGCCCACGTAAATCGCCGCCGCCAACCCAATTGCCGAGGTGATCACCATCGCCGTCAGCAGCACGTAAACCCCGAAACTACCCGCCACCAACGCCCC
Organism: Aliisedimentitalea sp. MJ-SS2; assembly: GCF_032586155.1. NCBI lineage: Bacteria > Pseudomonadati > Pseudomonadota > Alphaproteobacteria > Rhodobacterales > Roseobacteraceae > Aliisedimentitalea > Aliisedimentitalea sp. MJ-SS2. The sequence continues at coordinate 856,336 of NZ_JAWHTC010000001.1, read as the reverse complement.
CACCAGCGTCGAAATGGCCGCCCCTCCTGCCAGGGTCAGCGCACCGCTCAGCCCCGAGGCCGACCCGGCCAGATGCGGCGCCACCGACATCACCCCGGCATTTGCTCCCGGCAGGGTTAACCCGTTGCCGAAGCCGATGAAAATCGCCCCGCCAAACATCACAAACGGATGCGATAGTCCTGCCAAGGTCAAGAGCAGCGCCACCAGTGGCCCCACGGTCCCGACAATCCGACCCAGGGTCATCAGCTTCACGATCCCCCAAGACCGGGTCATCCGCGTGCTGATGATATTGCCCAGCATGAAGCCCCCTGAAATCGACCCCATGCCAAGCCCTAACAAGCCCGGCGTCAGACCGTAGGCCTCCTCCCCCACCTGTGGTGCCCCGCCGAGAAAGACGTAGAACCCGCCGACCGAAAACACCAACAGCACGCAATAGGCCCAGAACAGCCGCTCGCGAAACAGCTCCGGGTAGGACCGGAACTGCGCGCCGAAACTGTCCGACGGGTTCTGGTTGGTCTCCCCCATATCGACCCAGGTCAGCACCAAAAGCGCCACACCGCCGACGGCAAAGAACCAGAAGGTCGAGCGCCAGCCGAGCCACTCGTCCAGGTAGCCGCCGAAAACCGGCCCAAGAAGCGGCGCCAGCGCCATCGCCGTCCCCATGATCCCCAACAGACGCGCCGCCTCTTCCTTGGGGGCAATGTCGCGCACCACTGCGCGGCTCAGAACCATGCCAACGCCCACCAGGCATTGCACCATGCGAAACCCCAGGAAGACCCAGACATTCTCGGCCAGCGCGCAGCCCACCGAGGCAATGGCGAACACCCCGATTCCCGCCAGCATCACCGGCCTGCGCCCGATCATGTCGCTCAGCGGCCCCAGAATCATCTGCAACAGCGCCGACATCGCCAGATAGCCGCCCAAGGCCAGCGACACGACCCCGTATTCCACGCCATATTCCGCCGCGATCTGCTTGAGCGACGGCAGGAACATATTGAGCGACAAGACACTAAGCGAGGTCAGAAGCACCAGCGTCAGCATCTTCGGAGGGGATTTCGCGGGGGCCATGGGGCATCCGTTCACATGTGAATGGTCAAGCGGTAACGCCGGGACGCCCTGACCACAAGACGATACGTGACGGCAGAAGTTTTCCCGCAAGATCTGTGACCCCAGACCACGTGCCGACCAATCCCAAGCCCTTCCCGCGTCATCTGACCGAAAACATTCCGGGGATCTGGGGGCGGCTGGCCCCCGGCCGGTCGGATTGCGAAAGCAATTCGAAAACCCGCCCCAACCGTCCTCCCTCGTGAACCAATCCGGTGCATTGACACCCCCCGCCCCCTCTGGCACCCACGCCCTCATGCTCAGGCTCGACGACATATCCTACTCCGTGGCAGGGCGCCCCCTGATCGAGCACGCCTCGGCCACCATTCCCACCGGCCACAAGGTCGGTCTTGTCGGTCGCAATGGCACCGGCAAAACCACCCTCTTTCGCCTGATCCGGGGCGAGTTGGCGCTGGAAACCGGCGACATCTCCTTGCCGGTCCGCGCCCGTATCGGCGGTGTTGCGCAAGAAGTCCCCGGCAATGAGGTCAGCCTCCTCGATACCGTGCTTGCCGCCGACACAGAACGGGCCGCCCTTCTCTCTGAAGACACCGAAGACCCCACCCGCATCGCCGAGATTCAGACCCGGCTGGCCGATATCGACGCCTGGGGCGCCGAGGCCCGCGCCTCGTCGATCCTGCGCGGCCTGGGCTTCACCGCTGGCGAAATGCACATGCCGTGCAGCGCCTTTTCCGGCGGTTGGCGCATGCGCGTTGCGCTGGCTGCCGTGCTGTTCTCTGCCCCCGATTTGCTCTTGCTCGATGAACCGACCAACTATCTCGACCTCGAAGGCGCGCTCTGGCTTGAAAGCTACCTGGCGAAATACCCTCACACGGTGCTGATCGTCTCCCACGACCGGGGCCTTCTCAATCGCGCCGTTGGCGGCATCCTGCATCTGGAAGACCGTAAACTGACCTTCTACCAGGGTAATTACGACAGCTTCGCCGAAACCCGCGCTGCCCGCCTTCTGGCGCAAGAGGCCGAAGCCAAGAAACAGGAAGCCCGCCGCGCCCACCTGCAGTCTTACGTCGACCGCTTCCGCTACAAGGCTGACAAGGCCAAGCAGGCGCAATCAAGATTGAAGGCGCTGGCGCGGATGAAACCTATCACTGCCCCGCAAGAGGCCGCATTGCGCGCATTTACCTTCCCCGAACCCGAAAAGCTTTCACCGCCGATTATCCGGGTCGAGATGGGCAATGTCGGCTATGATGGCACGCCGGTGCTCTCGCGCCTCGACCTGCGTATCGACCAGGACGACCGCATCGCTCTCCTGGGCCGCAATGGTGAAGGAAAATCCACTCTTTCCAAACTCTTGTCCGGCAGACTTGATCTTATTCAGGGGCGCATGACCACCTCGTCGAAACTGCGCGTCGGCTATTTCGCCCAGCACCAGGTTGACGAGCTGCACATCGACGAAACCCCGCTTGATCATATCCGCCGCCTGCGCCCCTCTGAAACCCCGGCCCGTCTACGCGCCCGCCTCGGTGGCTTCGGCATCGGTGCCGAACAGGCCGACACCCTTGTCGGCTCACTCTCCGGCGGCCAGAAGGCGCGCCTGTCGCTGATGCTCGCCACCATCGACGCACCGCACCTCCTGATCCTCGACGAACCCACCAACCACCTCGATATCGAGTCCCGCGAGGCGCTGGTCGAAGCCCTCACCGCCTATTCCGGTGCCGTGATCCTGGTCAGCCACGATATGCACCTTCTTTCCCTGGTTGCCGACCGCCTCTGGCTGGTCAAAGACGGTCAAGTTGCCCCATATGATGGCGATCTGGAAAGCTATCGCCAGATGCTGCTCACGCCGGAAAAGCGCGCCGGAAAAACCGCGGAAAAACCGAAACAGCCCAAACCCAAGCGGCCCTCCCGAGATGCCCTGCTCGCTCTGCGCAGCGAGGTGAGGAAATGCGAAGAACGTGTTGATAAACTGAATGAAATGCGCGACAAGCTTGCCACAAAACTGGCCGCACCCGAGCTTTACGACAACCCCGCAGAGGCCGCCGTTTGGCAAAAGAAATACGCCGAAATCATGGACGGGTTGGACCGTGCAGAGGGGCTCTGGATGTCTGCGCTGGAAAAGCTCGAAACCGCGCAGGCATAGGCGGGACGGGACTTCGGGACCTACGAGCACCTTGCCAGCCTCGCTATAACCCCCTAGCACTCTACCATGGACAGCGCCTTCCTCATCACCGCCTTCACAACGCTCTTCGTGGTGATCGACCCGATTGGCCTGACTCCGCTTTTCGTCACCCTCACCCACGGAACCGAAACCCGCGCCCGCCGAGCCATTGCGCTGCGCGCCTGTCTCATCGCCTTCGCCATTCTCGCTGCCTTCACCATCTTCGGTGAGGCGGTGCTTGGCTTTGTCGGTATTTCCATGCCCGCCTTCCGCGTTGCCGGCGGCGCGCTGCTTTTTCTCACCGCTCTCGACATGCTCTTTGAGCGCCGCACCCAGCGGCGCGAGGATCAAGCTGAAGGTGGTGCGGCCGAGGCCCCGGATCCTTCCGTCTTCCCCCTCTCGCTGCCCCTCATCGCAGGTCCCGGCTCGATCGCAACGGTGATTCTTCTGGCCGGTGGACAGGACGACGTGTTCGGTCTCGTCGCCATCCTTGGCGTCGCCGCCGCCGTCCTTCTCGTGGTCTTCGTTTTCTTTCTCGCCTCGGGCCTTCTCGAACGCGCCTTGGGCAAAACTGGCATCAACATCGCCACCCGGCTTCTCGGCATGCTGCTCGCCGCCCTTGCGGTGCAATTCATCCTCGACGGTCTCGCCGCATTCGGATTCGCCGGCGGAATTGCAGGCGGCACCTAGGGCCCCTATATCAATCCCATGCAAAACGATCCCGCCAGCCTCGTCTATCTCGTCCTGCTGCTCTGTGCCATTGCAGGTTGGTTCATCACCCAGAACCGTGTTTCGCTAGGCAAACTCACCCAACAGGCCCTCGCCTGGGCGCTGATCTTTGCCGGCGCCATGGCTGTCGTGGCGCTCTGGGATGACATCTCGGGCGCCATCACGCCGCAGCAATCGGTGTTTGCCGACCAGGGCCGGATCGAACTGCCGCGCGCTCGCGACGGCCACTACTACGTCACCGCCATGGTCAACGGTGCCCCAATCCGCTTTACCGTCGACACCGGTGCCACCCAGATCGTGCTCACCGACGCCGACGCCCGCGCCGCCGGGATCGACACCGCCAACCTTGCCTATATCGGCCGCGCCTTCACCGCCAACGGCGAAGTCCGCACCGCCCCCGTCCGCCTGGATGACTTCGCCATCGGCGATATCCGCGACAGCGGCCTGCGCGCTTTCGTCAACGAAGGTGAAATGGATGGCTCGCTCCTGGGCATGAGCTACCTGCAGCGCTACACCAAGATCGAAATCACCGACGGTGCCCTGACCCTGACCCGCTGATGCCTCGCACTCTTGCCCTCTTTCTTTGCCCAAATACTCAACAGCGCAGCAACGCCACGCCCACAACCTGTTAACCAGAATACCCCTATTGCCACCCGAGCGCGTCGGGGGTGGGCGTTCCCGACACAAGTCGCAACACCCCACCTTTTATGGGCGGGAGACGCCCGAGGGCGGCGATCGAATCCGCCCGCGCCAACGGAAACTGCTGGACATTCAGTTCGCTCCCGTCGATAATTTGATCAAATTCAGAACGAGACCCCCAATGAGAGCCCCCATGGACCTCAACCATCTGCAAACCTTCCGCGCCGTCGCCTGTGACCTCAACGGCCAGATGCGCGGCAAACGCCTGCCCGCCATTTCGGCTTCCAAGCTCGACCAGGGCGGCGTGCGCCTGCCTTACTCGGTGCTCAATGTCGATATCTGGGGCAGCGATATCGAAGACAGCCCGCTGGTGTTCGAAAGCGGCGATGCCGACGGCATGGCCCTGCCTACCGAACGCGGCCCCGTTCCGATGCCCTGGTTGGAAAACCCCTCGGCCATGGTGCCCATGTCCCTCTACCACGATGACGGCACCTCTTACGAAGGGGACCCGCGCCATGCGCTCGGCGCCGTGCTTGCCCGCTACCAGGCGCGTGGCTGGACTGTTCAGGCTGCCACTGAGATGGAATTCTACCTCGTCGATGACAGCGACGAGGCGCTCACCCCGCCGATCAACCCGCTCTCGAACCGGCGTATCAATTCGCATGCCATTCTGTCGATGCGCCAGCTTGATGCATTTGATGGCTTCTTCACGGCGCTTTACGATGCCTGCGCGCTGATGGACATCCCTGCCCAAAGTACCATTTCCGAGGCCGGTCTCGGCCAATACGAAATTGACATCCTACACGCCGACGCCATGCGTGCCGCCGACAACGCATGGCTTTTCAAGACGCTTGTCAAAGGGCTGGCGCGGCGTCACGGCATGGCTGCCACCTTCATGGCCAAACCCTTTGGCGATGACGCAGGCAACGGCATGCATGTGCATTTCTCGGTGCTCGATGCCGACGGCAACAATGTCTTCAACGATGGAACCGACACGGGTACACCGCTGCTGCAACAGGCGGTCGCCGGCTGTCTAAACGCCGCCCACGGCTCGACCCTGCTCTTTGCCCCGCACGCCAATTCCTATGACCGGCTGGTGCCCGGTGCCCATGCCCCGACCGGTATCTCCTGGGCCTATGACAACCGCACCGCCCTTGTCCGCATTCCTGGCGGTGCCCCGGTGGCCCGTCGTATCGAACACCGTGTCTCGGGCGGCGACATCAACCCCTACCTGACGCTCGCCGCCATCCTCGGCGCCGCGCTGGCGGGAATCGAGGACGGTGCCACCCCACCCGCACCGATCACCGGCAATGCCTATGACCAAGACCTGCCGCAACTGGCACCAGACTGGCAGTCGGCCCTTACCGCGTTCGAAACCGATCCATTCATGGCCCGCATCCTGCCAGGCGAAGTGATCCGCAACCTATGTTACACCAAGCGCCAGGAAATCCGCCGCATCGACGCCCTGCCAGTGGAAGATCGCTGGAAGGTCTATCTCGAAACCGTCTGATCGCGCCACTCGAACCCTTCAATTTGATCAAAACCCAGAGCGACACCCATGAAAATCGGCATCCTGCAAACCGGCCGCGCCCCTGACATGCTGATCTCCCAATCGGGGGATTACGACGAAATGTTTGCCAGGCTTCTGGCCGGTCAAGGGTACCAGTTCGATACCTACGCCGTGCTCGATGGCATCTTCCCGGAAAGCGCCGATACCTGCGACGGCTGGCTGATCACCGGCTCGCGCCATGGCGTCTATGAAGACCACGACTGGATTGCGCCGCTCGAAGAACTGGTGCGTCAGATCTCCGTCTCCGGCAAACCCCTGATCGGAGTCTGCTTCGGCCACCAGATCATCGCCCAGGCGCTCGGTGGCAAGGTCGAGAAATTCTCGGGCGGCTGGGCCATCGGCCAGCAGCAATACGAAATCGACGGCAGCACCATGACCTTAAACGCCTGGCATCAGGACCAGATCACCGAACTGCCGCCCAACACACAGGTCATCGGCTCGAACGATTTCTGCGCCAACGCCGCGCTGGTGATTGGCGACAACATTCTCACGATCCAACCCCACCCCGAGTTTACGGCTTCCTTCGTCGCCGATCTGATCGACAAGCGCGGCCGAGGCGTGGTGCCCAACGAACTGCTCCGCGCAGCGCAAGACAAGATTGACGCAGCTGGCCCCGATGACAGCGGCACATTTGCCTCTATGATGACCACATTCTTCAACCAACGAGCACCCTCATGAAAACTCACCCGAAAAACTGGCTTACCTCGCTGCCGCAGCCTGCCCAGGACTATCTCGAAGGCCATCGCCTGGACGAGGTTGAATGCATCATCGCTGACCTGCCCGGCATTGCACGGGGCAAGGCGGTCCCGGCTTCGAAATTCGCCCGCCAGGACTATTTCCACCTGCCGGATTCGATCTTCTTCCAGACCATCACCGGCGGCTGGGGCGAAGCCGCAGGGGACGAGGGCTTCATCGAACGCGACATGGTCCTCAAACCCGACATGGACACGGCCAGCGCCGCGCCCTGGACCGCCGACTGGACGCTGCAGGTGATCCACGACGCCTATGATCGCAACGGCGAGCCGGTGCAAAGCGCGCCCCGCAACGTTTTGAAACGCGTGGTTGAACTCTACCGCACCAAGGGCTGGGAGCCGGTCGTTGCCCCCGAGATGGAATTCTACCTCGTTGCCCGCAATCTCGATCCCGCCAAGAAAATCGAACCGATGATGGGCCGGTCGGGCCGCCCCGCCGCCGCCCGCCAGGCCTATTCCATGACCGCGGTCGACGAATTTGGCCCGGTGATCGACGACATCTACGACTTTGCCGAAGCACAAGGCTTCGAGATCGACGGCATCACCCAGGAAGGTGGCGCCGGTCAGCTTGAAATCAACCTGCGCCACGGCGACCCGGTGAAACTTGCCGACGAGGTGTTCTATTTCAAGCGCCTCATCCGCGAGGCCGCCCTGCGTCACGACTGCTATGCCACCTTCATGGCCAAACCCATCGCCGAAGAGCCCGGCTCGGCCATGCATATCCACCATTCGGTGATCGACATCGAATCCGGCCAGAACCTGTTCTCCGGCCCGCAAGGTGGTGAAACCGATGCGTTTTTCCACTTCATCGGCGGGCTGCAGAACCATTTCCCAAGCGCGATCGCCGTCATCGCGCCCTATGTGAACTCGTTCCGCCGCTATGTCCGCGACCATTCCGCTCCGGTCAACCTGGAATGGGCCCGCGACAACCGCACTGCGGGCCTGCGCGTGCCGCTCTCGCCGCCTGCGGCGCGGCGGGTTGAAAACCGGCTGGCGGGCATGGACTGCAACCCCTATCTCGGCATCGCCGCCAGCCTTGCCTGCGGTTATCTCGGCCTGATCGAACAGGAACGCCCCGACAAACAGCGCAAGGGCGAAGCCTATGCTGGCGAAGACGCCTTCCCGCGCGAGCTCGGCGCCTCTCTCGACCTGTTTGACGAGGCCACCGACCTGCACGAGGTGCTCGGCCGCGAATTTGCCCGGGTCTACTCCATCGTCAAACGCAGCGAGTATGAAGAGTTCCTTCACGTGATCTCGCCCTGGGAACGCGAACACCTGCTGTTGAACGTATGAACCTTCTGTTTTCAAACGACAAACGTGGTGAGCACCCGGACAGCTGGTATGCCGCCACCGCCCACGACGCGCCCCGTCACCCATCGCTCAAGGGCGCGACGACGGCAGATGTCGCCATCATCGGCGCAGGCTTCACCGGCCTCTCGGCGGCACTGCACCTGGCCGAGGCTGGGCTCGACGTTGCGCTTCTGGATGCCCACCGCATCGGCTTCGGCGCCTCGGGCCGCAATGGCGGGCATCTGGGCTCGGGCCAGCGCCAGGAGCAAACCTTCATTGAAAAGCTCATGGGCACCGATGACGCCCGCCATCTCTGGCAACTGGCAGAGGACTCCAAGGACCTGGTCAAATCGCTCGTCGCGCGGCACAAGATCGATTGCGACCTGAAACCGGGTATCGCTCATGCCGGGTTCAACGCCCGCGAGGTGGCGCATGAGCATGGCTATGTCGAACATCTGCAAACGGTGTATGGCTACAACAAGATTACCCCGCTTGATCACACGGACATGCAGGCCGTCTGCCCCTCACCGAGATACGTTGGCGGTTCGCTCGACATGGGTGCGGGCCACCTGCATCCGCTGAACTTCGCCCTCGGTCTTGCCCGCGCCGCTCATGCAGCCGGGGCACGCATCTACGAGCGCTCTCATGTGCACCAGGTCAAGGAAGGTCTCTCGGGTCAGCCGAACGAGGTCTGGACCGACGGCGGCAAGATCAAGGCTAAACACGTGATCCTTGCTGCCAACGGCTATCTCGGAGGGTTGAACCGCAAAGTCGCGGCGCGGGTGATGCCGATCAACAATTTCATCGCCGCCACCCCACCCCTGGGCGACGATGCCGTTCGCGTGCTGGCGCAGGATGTCGCCGTCGCCGACACCAAGTTCGTGATCAATTATTTCCGCCTCAGCGCCGACAAACGCCTGCTTTTCGGCGGCGGTGAATCCTATGGCTACCGGTTCCCCGACATCGACCGTACGGTGCGCAAACCCATGGCCGACATGTTTCCGCATCTCGCTGACATCCCGTTCGACTATACCTGGGGCGGCACGCTGGCGATCACAATGCGCCGCCTGCCCTACCTTGCGCGGGTTGGTCAGAACATCCTTTCGGCCTCGGGCTACTCCGGCCATGGAGTTGGCACCGCCACCCATGCCGGTATGCTGATGGCCCGAGCGATCCAGGGTGACGCCTCGGGCTTTGACACCATGGCCCGCATCCCCTGCCGCCCCTTCCCGGGCGGCCCGACCATGCGCTCACCTCTGCTGACACTAGCGATGACATGGTATGCCCTGCGCGACCGTCTGGGTGTGTGAAGCGGGCAAGGCTGGGGGCCAGCCCCCAGACCCCCGGGATACTTCAAGCAAGAGGAAGAGGGGAAACTGGCGCTTCCCCCCCAAGAAAAGACGTAAGCCTTCCCCTTGCACGGTCATCGGCGTCCCCGCCTGTACCGTGAGTACATCCTTTGGGAAAAAAGGTTAATACTCCGTTACTTCCTCTTGCCCCAAATATCCCCGCCGGAGGCTCCGACAGCGACGCCAGAAACAGGGTCTGAAAATCATCCCCCCGCCTGCGCCTTCATCTCCCAGCGCCCGCTTTCCTCGGACCAGTATTGCGCGGCGCACCCTGCGTCGGTCAGCCCCTTCCACTGCGTCCGGGCTTGGGCCACGGCATCGGGGTCATTGCCATCAAACAGGATGCAAACCCGATCCAGTGCGTCAACTTCCTCGGCACTGACCTCGGCGCCGTCCACGGCCATCAGGCATTCCGCGCCATTGCCATTTTCGGACCCGGCACTCAACAGCACCGGTTGCAGCACATCATGTTCACCGCCAGCTATGCCATGGGCCAGGAAGCTTTCTTCCGGGCCCAGCCACAGTTTCTGATCAAGCCATTCCATCCGGCCCGCATCGCGGCCCCGCACCAATACTTTCCACCCCCGCCCGCGAGAGCGTTCCAGCAGGTCGGGCAGGACCGCCTCAAGCGGTCGCCGAGTCAGGTGATAAAAGAAAACCTCGCCCATAAGCGTACTCTAGCTTTCGTAGTGATCCGCCACCATCCGGTTGAGCGCCATCACCCCCCAACCGGTCGCCCCCTTCGGCGCGTAGGTGGTCTCCGCCTTGACCGAGGCCACCCCGGCAATATCCAGGTGAACCCAAGGCGTCTCGTCCTTGACGAAGCGTTTCAGAAACTGCGCCGCCGTCACCGACCCGGCGGGCCGCCCGCCAACATTCTTCATATCGGCAATACGCGATTTCAGCATGTCGTCATAGGCCTGGCCCAGCGGCATCCGCCAGGCGCCCTCGCCCTCGGCCTCCGCCGCCTTGAGGAAATCCTTGCAGAAGGCATCGTCATTCGAGAACACCCCGGCATTCTCGTGCCCCAGCCCGATGATGATCGCCCCCGTGAGAGTCGCCAGGTCGACCATGCCCACCGGCTGGAACCGTTCCTGCGCGTACCACATCACGTCGCACAGCACCAAACGTCCCTCGGCATCGGTGTTGATCACCTCGATCGTGTCGCCCTTCATCGAGGCCACCACGTCGCCTGGCCGGGTCGCCCGCGCCGAGGGCATGTTTTCCACCAGCCCGACAAGACCGACGACATTGGCCTTGGACCCGCGCAACGCCAGCGTCTTCATCACGCCTGCCACGACCCCGGCCCCGCCCATATCCATGGTCATGTCTTCCATACCGGCGGCGGGTTTCAGGGAAATCCCGCCGGTATCAAACACCACCCCCTTGCCGATCAGGGCCAGCGGCGCATCGCCCTTCTTGCCGCCAAGCCATTGCATGACAACAACTTTCGACGGGCTGTCGCTGCCATGGCCGACCGAGAGCAGGCTGGCCATGCCAAGCTTTTGCAGCTCATCCTCGTCCAGCACCTCGACCTTGAGGCCCAGCTTTTGCATCTCCACCAGCCGCTCGGCAAAACTTGTCGTGGTCAGGTGGTTGGCCGGTTCATTGGTCAGGTCTCGGGTGAAATGCACCCCCTCGGCGACCGCCAGGGGCGCGGCACAGGCCGCTTTCATCTCATCGGGCTTGGCGCTCATCACCTGGACCGCACCTGTGGCCTCGGCCTCGGCGGTCTTGTGCGTTTCGAACCCATAGGCGCGCAGTGCCAGCCCGGCCGCCACCTCGTGGCCCCGCACCAGATTGCCCAGCATCAACAAAAGCTCGGCCTTGCCCAGCGCCTTGGCCAGCGCTGCGCCCGCTTTGCGGGCCTCAATCACCGGCGCGGTCCGGTCGAGTTTGACCACATCCACCGCCTCGGCGGCCAGTCCAGCAGGATAGGCCAGGCTGCACAATTGACCGGGTTTGACCTTGGACCATGCCTTGCTCTCGACCATGCGTTTCAACGCCCCTTTGGTCAGGCGATTGACCCGCCGCGCCGCTGGGTTCATGCGCCCCGCCGCATCCACCGTGATAGCCACCCGTCCGGTGGCCTCGGCGATCCTGTCCAGATCGGTCTCGGCAAAACTGAATTGCAAAATCGTGCCCATGGCGCGCTCCCTGTTTTCCTGTCGCGCCCACCCGGCGCGTTTCCCTCGCCACTTCCTAAGCGGTTTCTCCCCTTTCGTGCAACTCGGCATTCGTGGCGGTATGGCGCCAACCCGCGCCAGGCGCCGGACCTGCCGCCCAAAGTGCCACCTTCGCCTCTCGGCAACGCTTTGCCCAAAAGGCCGGGCAGGACCGTCCGCCCCGGTGCTTTAGCAGTTTACCCTCCCTGCCCGTTTGCAGTAGGTTGCCCGCAACATCTTGTTGTCGTGCAGCCTAGGGGGAAACAGGTTTGGCCAGATTCGACAGGTACATACTGTCGCAACTCCTGGTGCTGTTCGGGTTCTTCTCGCTGGTGCTGGTGTTGGTCTATTGGATCAATCGCGCGGTCAAGCTGTTCGATGCCTTGATCGGCGATGGTCAAACTGCCTTTGTCTTTGCCGAATTCACCGCCCTTCTGCTGCCTGGCGTGATCCAGATGGTGTTGCCCGTGGCCGGGTTTGCCGCAGCGGTCTATGTCACCAATCGGCTCAGTTCGGAAAGCGAGCTGACGGTGATGCAGGCCACCGGGTTTTCCCCCTGGCGGCTGGCGCGGCCGGTCCTGGTATTCGGGCTGATCGTAGCGCTGATGCTGTCGGTCCTGGCGCATTACCTGGTCCCCGCATCCCTGTCGCAATTCGCCGAGCGCCGGATCGAAGTGTCGCGCAACATCACCGCCAAGCTTCTGACCGAGGGCACCTTTCTGCACCCGTCCGAGGGCGTGACCTTTTACATTCGCGAAATCACGCCGGAAGGTGCGCTCGAAGACGTGTTCCTCTCGGACCGGCGCGACCCGGGTGAAAGCCAGATCCATACCGCCACCACGGCCTATGTTGTGCGCGATGGCGAAACCTCGAAACTGGTGATGGTCGATGGGTTGTCACAGACCTTCGTTCGCAAATCCGGCCGGCTTTTCACCACGCATTTCTCGGATTTCTCCTATGACATCAGCTCCCTGATCGACCCGGGTGCGGCAAGCGTCTATCACGAAACCCACGCCTTTACCCGCGAGTTAATCAACGATCCCCAAGGGATCGCCGTGCGGGCGAAAGCCACCGCTCCGGGCGCCATTGCCGAAATCCTGCATCAAAGGTTCAGCCAGCCCCTGTTCAGCATCGCCGCCGCGCTGATCGGCTTTGCCATGCTTCTGGTGGGCGGGTTCAGCCGGTTCGGCGTCTGGCGGCAGATCGTCGCCGCCGTCATCGTTCTGGTTCTGCTCAAGCTTATCGAAGGCATGGTTACAGAGCCGGTGCGCGCAAACCCCGACCTGTGGCCAATGATCTACCTGCCAGCATTGCTCGGCCTTGGTGTCGCAAGCACGCTTCTGGCCTGGTCCGGGCGGTCGCGTCAGAGCAAAGGCCCACGCCGCTCGCCCCAGATGGCCGGAGGTGTGACATGAAACTGCATCTCTATTTCGCCCGCCGGTTCCTCTGGATCTTCCTTGGCCTGCTCACCGTCTTCTTCCTGCTGCAGGCGCTGATCGATCTGATCGAACAGGTCCGCCGTCTTGACGGAACCGAGGCCAGCATGGCCGATATCATCGGCCTGACGCTTCTGGGCACACCGGAAAGCATCAACCAAATCCTGCCGCTGGTGATGATCCTGTCCACCGTCGCGTTGTTCGTCAGCCTCGCGCGCAGTTCCGAACTTGTGGTGGTGCGCGCCGTCGGCCGGTCGGGGCTCAGGGCACTCTTGGCACCGGTGATGGTGGCGCTGATCATCGGCGGGCTGGCCGTCACCATGATGAACCCGATCGTCGCCGCCACTTCGAAACGCTATCACGAGCTGTTCCAAGGGTACAAAACCGGCAGCGACGACGTGCTGTCGATCTCGTCCGAAGGCTTGTGGCTGCGCCAGGGCGGTCCCGAGGGCCAGACCGTGATCCGTGCCACCTCGGCCAACCCGCACGCTACAGTGCTCTATGACGTGACCTTCCTCAGCTATGCACCGGGCGGTGGCCCGGTTACCCGGATCGAAGCGGAAGAAGCCGAACTGACCGATGGCGCCTGGCTGTTGCGCGACGCCAAAACCTGGCCGCTGGCGGGCGGCGCCAACCCCGAAGCGGCGGCACAAATTCATGACCGTATGGAGCTTCCTTCGACGCTGACCCAGGACCGTATCCGCGACAGTTTCGGCAAGCCCAACGCAATCTCGGTGTGGGATCTGCCGCGGTTCATCTCGCAGCTGGAACAGGCCGGCTTCTCGGCGCGCCGCCACCTTGTCTGGTTGCAGATGGAGCTGGCCCGGCCGCTTTTCCTGGTGGCGATGGTGCTGATCGGTGCCGCCTTCACCATGCGCCATGTACGCGCCGGCGGGATCGGGGTCGCAGTGCTTGTCTCTCTGCTGCTGGGCTTTGGCCTCTACTATATCCGTAACTTTGCCCAGATTCTGGGGGAAAACGGCCAGATACCGGTTTTTCTGGCCGCCTGGGCGCCTCCCATGGCCGCCGCCATGCTGGGCATGGGGCTCTTATTGCACACGGAGGACGGATGACCCGCGTTTTCCTCGCCCTCGTCGTGCCGTTTTGGACCATCACCGTGGCCCTGATCTGCGTGCTGCTGCTTGCATCACCCGGGGCGGCACAGACCCAAACGCCGACCCCGCCGCCTTCGGGCGCGGCCGTGCTCGTGGCCGACCAGGTCTTCTTGCAGGGCAAGACAACGCTTGTCGCCACCGGCAATGTCGAGGCGCTGCATGGCGACACCCGTATCAAGGCCCGCCGCATTACCTATGACCGCACCGCCGACCAGCTTGTGATCGAAGGCCCGATCACCATCCAGCAGGGCCAGGATGTGCTTGTGCTCGCCAACCAGGCCCAGATGGACCCACAGTTTCACAACGCGCTGTTGACCGGTGCGCGCATGGTGCTGAACCAGCAGGTGCAGCTTGCCGCCCATCAGCTCAACCGGGTGAACGGGCGCTACACCCAGATGTACAAGGCCTCGGTCACCGCCTGCCGGGTTTGCAACGACAATCGCCCGCCGCTCTGGCAGATCCGCGCGCGCAAGGTGATCCATGACCAGGTCGAGCGCCAGCTTTATTTCGAGGATGCTCAGCTTCGCGTTCTGGACGTGCCCATCTTCTACCTGCCGCGCCTGCGCCTGCCCGACCCCACGCTGGATCGCGCCACCGGTTTCCTGATCCCCAAGCTGCGCGGCAATTCCGATCTCGGTACCGGCATCAAGATTCCGTATTTCATCCGCTTGGGCGATCACCGCGACCTGACCATCACGCCTTACCTGTCGCCCAACACCAAAACCCTGGAGCTGCGCTATCGCCAGGCCTTCCGTACTGGCCGGATCACCTTTGAAGGCGCGATCAGCGACGATGACCTGACCACTGACGAGTATCGCGGCTACATTTTCGGCTGGGGTCTGTTCGATCTCAAACGTGGATTCAAGCTCAGCTTCGATCTCGAGCTGGCCACCGACAAATCCTACCTGCTGGCCTACGACTTTTCCGATAAGGACCGGCTCGACAGCGAAATCGCCGTCACCCGCGTGCGCCGCGATGAATATATCCGAGCGGCGCTGACCCATTACCACACCTTGCGGGTGAACGAGAGCCAATCAACCATGCCGTCGGTCATCGGTGATTTCACCTATGAACGACGCTTTTTCCCGCGCTTCGGAGGCGAATTCCGGGTTTCCGCCGGCGCACATTCGCATTTCCGCTCCTCCAGCCTCGGGGTCGACGGCCCAGATGTCGATCCGATCTCGGGCGCAGTGGTCGATGGGCGCGATGTCACCCAGCTCGAAGCCCAGGCCCTGTGGCTCAACACCTGGACTGTCGGGCCGGGTTTACGTCTCGGGTTTCAGGCCGGGGTTGCCATCGACAGCTTCTACACCGGTGACGACATCACCCGCCCCGCCAGCGCCACCCAGGTCACACCAATGGCCGCCATATCGCTGCGCTGGCCCTGGTCCCGCATCACCCCTGGCGGTGCTACCCACATCGTCGAGCCGATGGTACAACTGGCCTGGTCCGGCGGCAGCAATTCCAACGTCGCCAATGACGAAAGCACCCGGGTCGAGTTTGACGAAGGCAACCTGATGTCGCTGTCACGATTTCCCGCCACCGACCGCCGCGAACGCGGTCTGGTTACGGCCTATGGCGTCAGTTGGACCCGCTACGGTCCCAAGGGCCTGCAATCCAGCCTGACATTCGGCCAGGTCACCCGCACAACCGCCGACAACAATTTCACCGCCACCTCCGGCTTGCGCGGAACGACATCGGATTTGCTGGTTGCCGGTCAGATGCATTCGCAGAACGGGTTGTCGCTGACCGCGCGGGCGCTTTTCGACGCCCAGTTCGATCTCGCCAAGGGCGAAGCCCGCGCCGGTTGGCAAAGCCCCAAACTGGCGGTCGGCGCCAGCTATGTCTGGCTTGGCGCCGACCCTGCCGAAGACCGCGCCTCAACGGTATCGGAATGGTCCGTTGACGGGCTCTACCGGCTGTCGCGTCACTGGACCGGAAGCGCCAATGTTCGCTATGATGTGGTCTCCAAAACAGCTGCCGAAGCGGGCATGGGCCTGCAATATCGCAATGAATGTGTCGAGATTGATCTTTCGGTCTCGCGTCGCTTCACTTCCTCCGTTATTCTGACCCCATCGACGGATTTCAGCGTTACCGTCGGGCTCAAGGGGTTCAGCGCGAAGACACGCGACAAAAGCTATACCCGCAAATGCGGCTTCTAGGGCGCAGGGACGACAGGTAACGTTAATTGAGGGCCGGAAACGGCAAAGCACGACAGGACAGGCAGGATGACCCGGATCGCCAGATTTTTCTTCTCACTGATGACCGCCGCCACGCTTACGCTGGCCGGTCTGACCCCGGATATGGCCACAGCGCAAAACCTTTTTGCTCCGGCGGTAAAGGTCAATGACAAGGTCATTACCCATTACGAGCTGCAACAACGTGCGCGTATGCTGCAACTGTTCCGCGCCCCCGGCAATGCCAATGAAGAGGCCCGCAAACAGCTGATCGAAGAACGGCTCAAGCTCGACGCCGCCGAGGCGCACGGTCTGGAAGTCGGCGCCGAGGATCTGGAGGCCGGCATGGAAGAATTCGCCGGTCGAGCCAACATGACCAACGATCAGTTCGTCAAGGCACTCGAAAGTGCGGGCGTTGCGCGGGAAACCTACCGTGACTTTATTCACTCCGGCGTGGCATGGCGCCACCTGGTGCGGGCAAAGTTCGGGCCGCGAATACAGGTCGGCAAGGCCGACGTCGAGCGCGCCCTGGCATCGAACGCCGCCAGCGGTGTGCGGGTGCTGATCTCCGAGATTTACATCCCCGTGAAACCCGGCCAGGAAGACCGCGCCGAGGCCCGCGCCAACGAGATTTCGCAGATCACCACGATCTCGGCCTTTGCCCGGGCTGCGCGCAATTACTCGGCCGCACCAACCCGCGGCCGCGGCGGCAAAGTCAACTGGATGCCGATCAATAAGCTGCCGCCGGCGATCCAGGGCCAGATCCTCGGCCTTGCCCCCGGCCAGGTAACCAAACCGATCCCGATCTCCGGTGCCATCGCGCTGTTCCAGCTGCGCGCCATCGAAGAGGGCAAGGCCCCCGCGCCGGAGTATTCGGCCATCGAATATGCCGCCTATTACATCGACGGCGGCCGCACTCCGCAGGCCCTGGCCACCGCCAAGAAAACCCGCGACCGGATCGACACCTGCGATGATCTCTACGGCATCGCCAAGGGCCAGCCCGAAGAGGTGCTCGAGCGCGGCGCCAAGAAACCCGGCGAAATTCCCCAGGATATCGCGCTGGAACTGGCCAAGCTCGACAAGCACGAGGTCTCGACCAACCTGACCCGCGCGGGTGGGCAGACCCTTGTCTTCCTGATGCTTTGCGGCCGCACGCCCAAGATCGCCGAGGAACTCGAGCCCGGCCAAATCGAGCTATCCCTGCAGAACCGCCGCCTGCAAAGCTTTGCTGACGGGTATCTCGAACAGCTGCGCTCCGAGGCGCGCATCATCGAGAAATGAGCCCCGGTGCACGCCCGGCCCCGATCGCTCTGACATGCGGCGAACCCGCCGGGATCGGGCCGGAACTGGCCATTAAGGCCTGCGATGTGCTGAACGGCACGCTTGAATTGTTCTGGATCGGCGATCCCACCCACCTGCCTGCCGGGTCGGCAATCATCGAAATCGCGGACCCGGCCGAAGCGCGCGCCGCCATGAGCCACGGGTTGCCGGTCCTGCGTCACAGCTTTGCCGCCCCGGCCACACCGGGACAGCCCTCGGCAGAGAACGCCCAAGGGGTGATTGACGTCATCGCCCGCGCGGTTGACCTGGCCAAATCCGGCGCCGCCTCGGCCGTCTGTACCCTGCCGATTCACAAAAAGGCGTTGAAGGACGGCGCCGGGTTCGCCTTTCCCGGCCATACCGAATACCTGGCCCATCTCGGCGGTTGCGCGCGGGTGGTGATGATGTTGGCCTCCGAGCAGTTGCGCGTCGTCCCCGCCACCATCCATATCGCTCTGCGCGACGTGCCCGCGGCGCTCACCCCGGAGCTGCTGCGCGAGACCATCGAGATCACCCGCAACGGGTTGATCACGCAATTCGGCATCGCCACCCCACGCATTGCCGTGGCCGGTCTCAACCCCCATGCCGGCGAAGGCGGCGCCATGGGCGATGATGAGCTGCGCTGGATGGGGCCTCTGCTGGACCAGATGCGCAGCGAAGGTTTCGACCTGCTCGGCCCCCTGCCCGCCGACACGATGTTTCACGCCGCCGCAAGGGCGCGTTACGATGCGGCAGTCTGCGCCTATCACGATCAGGCACTGATCCCGATCAAGACGCTGGATTTCGACCGCGGGGTGAATGTCACCCTCGGCCTGCCCTTCATTCGCACCTCGCCCGATCATGGCACCGCCTTCGATATCGCCGGCACCGGTGTGGCCAATCCCTCTTCCACCATCGAGGCCCTGAAAGTGGCCTGGCGCATGGCTGGAGCCTCGACATGAACACCGCAAGGATTTTCGAAAATCCTTGCCCGCGCGATTTCAAAATCGCGTTCAAAGCGGCTTCGAAGCCGCTTGTTGAAGCCGTTTCGAAACGGCTTCCCGGCCAGGGAGTCAATAATGCCGATTGACCCGCTCCCCCCCCTGCGCGAGGTGATCGCCAACCACGGCCTTTCCGCCCGTAAATCGCTGGGCCAGAACTTCCTGCTTGATCTCAACCTCACCGCCAAGATCGCCCGTTCGGCTGGGGAACTATCCGACTGCGACGTTCTTGAAATCGGCCCTGGCCCCGGCGGCCTGACCCGAGGTCTTCTGGCCGAGGGTGCCCGTCGTGTCCTTGCCATCGAAAAGGATGCCCGCTGCCTCCCCGCCCTGGAAGAGATCGCCGCCGCCTATCCCGGCCAGCTCGAGATCATCAACGGTGACGCACTCGAAGTCGACCCGCTGACCCACCTGACCCCGCCCATCCGCATTGCAGCCAACTTGCCCTATAACGTGGGCACCGAACTGCTGGTGCGCTGGCTCACCCCGCCCCGGTGGCCACCTTTCTGGCAGTCGCTCACCCTGATGTTCCAACGCGAGGTGGCCGAACGTATCGTCGCCCAGCCCGGCGGCAAGACCTATGGTCGTCTCGCCATCCTGGCGCAATGGCGCTGCGACGCCCGCATCGTGATGAGCCTGCCACCTCAGGCCTTCACCCCGCCGCCCAAGGTCTCGTCCGCCGTGGTCCACCTCACCGCCCTGCCCGAACCGCGCTTCCCTGCCGATCCCAAGGTCCTGGAACGCGTGGTCGCCATGGGGTTCAATCAGCGCCGCAAGATGCTGCGGGCCAGCCTCAAGGGCCTGGGGGGAGATGTCGAAGAAAAGCTACGCGCCGCCGGGATTGACCCGACGGCGCGTGCAGAGACCGTGTCCCTGGAGCAATTCTGTGCGCTGGCCCGCATCGTGGCGGAAGGCTGAACCTTACTCGGCCGCCTCGTTGCCCTCATTGCCTTCGCCGCTTTCAACCTTTTTAGGTTTGCGCCGCGTCCGGGGTTTCGGCTTTTTCTCAGCCTCCGGCTTGGACGCTGCTGCTTCCGGTGTTTCCACCAATCCGCTGTCGCCATCGCTGTCGACCGGCTCGATCACGTCGGGCTGCGGGGTTGCGCCCGGATCCTTGGCCTGATCCTTGCCCTGAACCTTGTCGGCCGGCTGACCGCCATTTGACTCGCGCTCCTGGCGGGCGGCACGCTCACGATCGCGTTCGGCCTGGCGCTCGCGGTTCTGCTGTTCCTGCTGCTCGCGCCGCGCTTCAAGCTCGCGTTGCGCCGCACTCAGCATGCGCTGGTAATGCTCGGCGTGCTGCTGGAAGTTTTCCAGCGCCACGCGGTCACCCGACAGCTGCGCGTCGCGCGCCAATTGGTTGTATTTGTCAATGATCTGCTGCGGCGTGCCGCGCACCTTGCCTTCCGGCCCCGAGCTGTCAAACACCCGGTTCATGATGTTGCCGATATTGCCGCCGGAACGGTTGCGGTTTTTGTTCGACCGCGAGCGGTTCTTGGATGATCTCATGTCTTCTCTGGGTTCCCTACGGGTTCTCTAAGCGTGTTCAAGGAGTTGAACGGGCTTTGCCGCTCCGACACGCGCTTTGCGCATTCTTGCCGGGTGCAAACTGTCTGGCTTGGTATCGAGCGGGACCGGCCAAGGGCCATCCACCGTCTTGATGCCCCTGAGTAACCATGCCAGAGAGGGATTAACAAGGGCTAACTGTGCCAATAGGGTACAAATCCGCGTGTTTTCGCCGCCTGGCGTGGCTTTTCGGTCCTATTCGCGCGGCTTTACCCCCGCCACGACCCGATCCCGCCCATCCAGATCGGGCAGAATCTCTACACTGTCAAACCCGGCCTCACGGAACATCGCCGCCACCACCGCCCCCTGTGTCGGCCCGATCTCTACCATCAACCGGCCATTGGGCAGCAGGTGCTCTGGCGCTTCCTGGGCAATGATCCGGTAGGCGCTAAAACCGTCCGCTTCGTCGGTCAGCGCCATGCGCGGTTCATGGGCAAGTTCCGGCGCCAGCCCCGGCATTTCATCCGCCGCGATATATGGCGGGTTCGACACAATCAGGTCGAACTGACCGGCCACACCAGCGTACCAATCACTCTCCAGAAATCCTGCGCGTTCTCCAACGCCAAGGGCCTCAGCGTTCTTCTCCGCGACCGCCAGCGCCCGCCCCGACAAATCGGTTCCAATCCCTGTCGCTTCGCCTTTCTCGGCCAGCAAGCTCACCAATATCGCGCCCGATCCGGTGCCAAGGTCCAGAACCTCGTTGAACGGCTTCCGCAACGCTGCTTCAATCAGCGTCTCGGTCTCGGGCCGGGGGTCCAGCACATCGCCAGTTACCTCGAGCCAGCGCCCATAGAACTCGCGCCCACCCAGGATATGCGACATCGGCTCCCGATCCCGCCGCCGTGCCCCAAGCACATAGGCCCTCTCCAGCGCCGCCTCCTTCAGCGGATCGTCTGCCATGATGATCAACCGGCCTGGCTCGACTTGTAAAACATGCGCCAGCAACAGCCGCGCATCCGTACCCGGCGTCTCGATCCCACCATCCCTGAAATACCGGGTCAGCCCTGCCAACCCGTCGCGCACTGTCAGCGCGACCGCGCCGTCACGTCCGATCACCCTTCCATCTCCGCCAGAAGGCACGCCTGATGATCTGCGGTCAGCGCATCGACGATCTCGTCGAGATCACCGCCCATCACCGCATCCAGCTTGTAAAGCGTCAGGTTGATCCGATGATCGGTCATCCGTCCTTGCGGGAAATTATACGTCCGAATGCGTTCCGACCGGTCGCCGGAGCCCACCTGCGCCTTGCGATCCGCCGCCCGTTCGTCTGCGGCGCGCTGCCGTTCCATGTCGAAAAGCCGGGTTTTCAGCACCTGCATTGCGATCTCCCGGTTCCGGTGCTGCGATTTCTCGGAAGAGGTCACCATGATGCCCGACGGAATATGGGTGATCCTGACGGCGGAATCGGTGGTGTTCACGTGCTGCCCCCCGGACCCCGAGGCCCGCATCGTGTCGATCCGGATGTCACCCGCATCAATCGCGATATCCACATCCTCGGCCTCGGGCAGCACCGCCACCGTTGCCGCACTGGTATGAATACGCCCACCGCTTTCGGTTTCGGGCACCCTCTGCACCCGGTGCACGCCGCTCTCGAACTTCAGCCGGGCAAAGACGTTTTCGCCCGACACCCGCGCGACCACCTCCTTGATCCCACCCAATTCGCTCAGGCTTTGCTCAAGGATTTCGAACTTCCAGCCCCTGCCCTCGGCATAGCGCTGATACATCCGCAGCAGGTCGCCGGCAAACAACGCCGCCTCGTCGCCCCCGGTCCCCGGCCTGATCTCGACCAACGCAGGCCGCGCGTCTGCCGCATCCTTCGGCAACAGCGCCAGTTGCAAGGCGTCCTCGGCCTCTGGCAGGCGCGCCCGCAACTCCGGCAATTCCTCCTCGGCCAATTCCTTCATCTCGGGGTCGGCCAACATCGCCTCGGCCTCGGCAATATCATCCAGAAGCAGGCGATAGTCGGCAATCTGCTCCACCACGGGCCGCAGATCGGAATACTCCTTGGCGAGTTTTGCAATATCCCCGCCGCCCTCGGCCATCTGCGCCTCGAGGTACTCAAACCGGCCGGTGATCTGCTCTAATCTGTCCAATGGAACCATGGCCCGTCTCTCTCCCATCCCGGTGCCAGCGTCAAGCCGCCTGCGCTTTTTGGCGACATTCCCCGCACGGATTCATCATGCTATACTTATACTATGAAACGGCTTCTGATCCCTCTCGCACTCGGGCTCGCCGCATTCCCGGCGCTGGCTGACATTCAAAATAATGGCAAGACGATCGATTGCTATTGCACCGATTCAACAGGTGGTCGCGTCGATCTTGGCGAGAAGATCTGCCTCCATGTCGACGGCAAGATGTTCACCGCCCAATGCCAGATGTCGCTGAACGTGCCGATGTGGCGCAAGGTCGAGGACGGCTGCACCACCTCACAACTGCTTGAGCCACGCCTCCAGTCGGTCCCGGTTGACGCCCATATCACGCCGTCCAAATCGTGAGCGGGCATAGAGCACCAACTGCCCCTCACCGATCTGCACCGTGGTGTAATCCGGAAATCCCCAGAAAGCAGTCCGCGTGACATAGGTCACCATGCCCTCAGCGACAGACCCGGCCAGAAGTTTCGTGCGCGGCCAGCCTCCGGCAATCTCGCCCATCCGCGCCAGCCCATCCGGTCCGGCCTGCACCACCCGGATCGCTCCGTTCTGGAAATCCTTGTCGCGCAACTCGCCTTTCGGCGGCACATGCCACCGGCCCACATCACTGGGCGCCAGGCGCACATAGGCCCCAAACAGCACGACAACCGCCAGAAAGACCCAGACAATGACCATTCCCAATCCCGCTCTCTTTCTTTGCACAAATACTCACCCCGACCTGACCGGCATTCGATACCACATCAAGCCTGACGCCGCGTCCAGCCCCAAAGACAGATGATCTCCATCGCCACATGGGCACCGGCGATGGCCGTTGCTCCGCTGGGATCAAACGGTGGTGATACCTCGACGATGTCGCCGCCAACCAGGTTGATCCCGGCCAGGTCGCGCAGCAGGATCGCCGCCTGACCAGAACTCAGGCCACCCCAAACCGGAGTGCCCGTTCCCGGCGCAACCCCCGGGTCCAGCCCATCAATGTCAAAGCTCAGGTAAACCGGCCGATCCGCAACAATCGCGCGCGCCTTCTCCGCCGCCGCTGCCGGGCCCTTCTCGTGCACCTCGCGGGCGTCGATGATATTCACGCCCAGTGTGTCGTCGTTATGCGTCCGGATTCCGATCTGCACCGATGTCTTCGGGTCCACGATCCCGCTTTTCACCGCCTTGTAAAACATCGTCCCATGATCCACCCGGGACATGTCATCGTCGGCCCAGGTATCCGTGTGCGCATCCACCTGGATCAGCGAAATGGGCCCAAACTTCTCGGCATAAGCCTTTAGAATCGGAAACGAAATATAGTGATCCCCGCCCAGCGTCACGCTCGCCGCGCCTGCCTCAAGTATGCCGCGAATATGCGCCGTCAACGCATCGGGAAACGCCGGGATATTGGCATAGTCAAACGCCACATCGCCGTAATCGACGATGCTCAGTTCCTCCAACGGATTATACCCCCAGCCATAAGGCGCATCCGGGCTCTGCAAGGCACTCGCCTCGCGGATCGCCCGCGGGCCCAGCCGTGTGCCGGGGCGGTTTGTCACCGCCTGGTCGAACGGCACGCCGGTCACGGCAATATCCACCCCTGACAAGTCCTTGGTGTAACGCCGCCGCAGAAACGACGTCGCCCCGCCAAAGGTGTTCTCGAAACTCACCCCCCGGTCGTTGGTCCGGGTAAAGGCTTCGTCCACATAGTTCTTCGAATCTTCCAGCGCCATGTCGCCCTCCAAAAATTTGATCAAATTGTGCCGGAAGCCCACCAAAGGTCAACCCCACCCGCGCGGGGCCACGGGGCGGGCACTCTCGGTGATCGCTTCGCATACCTTCCGTCGACGGGATGGGCATTGCCCCTCGCGGGCGTGGTCTCTCAGCTTACAGAGGCGCCGCCTTCTCGACCAGCCGCGCCAGGAACGACGCCCCCACCGGCGCGATCTCGTCGTTGAAATCGTATTTCGGGTGATGCACCGTCGCGCCCTCGACCCCGTTGCCGACAAAGGCATAGGCTCCGGGCCGCGCCTCCAGCATGTAGGAAAAATCCTCGGCCGCCATGATCGGGCGCGCGTTGCCCTCCACCTGATCGGCTCCGACAACATCGCGCGCAACCTCTGCCGCAAACCGCGCCTTGTCGACATCATTTACCGTCGGCGGATAACCACGGTCATAGTCCAGCACCGCCTCGACACCGAAGCTCGCCGCCTGCCCTGCCACGATCTCGCCCATCCGGCGCTCGACCATGTCACGCACCTCTGCATCGAAACAGCGCACCGTACCGCAAATTCGCGCGGTATCCGGGATGATGTTGCTGGCCGTGCCGGTGTTGATCTGCGTGACCGAAATCACCAGCCGCTTCTGCGCATCATTGTTCCGACTAACGATGGTCTGGAACGCCTGCACGATGCTCACGGCCGCCACCACCGGGTCCACCGTTTCGTGCGGTTCGGCCCCATGGCCGCCGCTGCCTTGAATGTCGATGTAGAAGGAATCCGCCGCTGCCATCAACGGCCCCGGCGCGGTGCCGATCATGCCCGTGGGCAGGCCCGGCCCGTTGTGAATGCCGTAAACCTCGTCGATGGCGTATTTGTCCATGACACCTTCCTGCACCATGACCTCGCCGCCGCCGCCACCTTCCTCGTCGGGCTGAAACAGCAACACTGCACGGCCCGCGAAATTGCGCGTCTCCGACAGGTATTTCGCTGCCCCCAGCAGCATCGCCGTATGCCCGTCATGGCCACAGGCATGCATCTTGCCGGGCACTTTCGATGCATAATCAAGGCCGGTTTCCTCTAGAATCGGCAGCGCATCCATATCCGCGCGCAGCCCGATCGTCGGACCGTCGCCCTGCCCCTCGATCACCGCGACCACGCCGCTTTCGGCCCAGCCGGTGGTAATATCGGTGATCCCGAACTCCTTCAACCGCTCCACTACGAAAGCCGCCGTTTGGTGACAGTCGCGTCCCAACTCGGGATTCTCGTGAATGTGACGCCGCCATGCGGTCATCTCGTCCGCCAGCCCGGCAATTCTGTTGATCACAGCCATGATAGGTCCCTCCAATGCTCCGCCGCCAACTCAAGCCCAAATGCGTCGGGCGGGCAAGTCTTACCCCACGGGATGATGCCGCTCGATCAAGCGGGCAAAGAAGCTCGCCCCCACAGGCGCCACCTCATCGTTGAAATCGAACTCGGGGTGATGCACTGACGGCCCGACCCCCTGCCCCAGGAAGAAAAACGCCCCCGGCCGCGCCTCAAGCATATAGGAAAAATCCTCGGCTCCCATCTCAGGTGGCAGCGCGGTCAGCACGTTGTCCTCACCTGCCACCTCGCGAGCAATCTCTGCGCCTTTTTCGGTCTGCGCGCCGTGGTTCACCGTCGCCGGGTAGTTGCGTTGATAGTCCAGCCGCGCCTCAACCCCGTACACGCTGGCCTGCGCCGTCACAATCTCGCCAATCCGCTTCTCGGCCATGTCGCGCACCGCGGGGCTGAAACTGCGCACGGTGCCTGCCAGATAGGCGCTTTCGGGGATGATGTTCATCGCGCTGCCGCCGTGAATCTGCGTCACCGAAACCACCAATTCGTCCAGCGGCTTCACGTTGCGGCTCACCACCGTCTGCATCGCCTGCAAAATCGCCGCCGCTGCCGGAAGCGGATCAATACAGGCGTCCGGGTAGGCTGCATGCCCGCCCTTGCCAGTCAGGAAAATCTCAAAATCATCCACCGCCGCCAGCAAAGGCCCGGTTCTCGTGCGGAACTCTCCAGCACCACCAAACGGATCGGTATGAAGCGCATAGACCTCGCCCACGTCGAACCGGTCCATCATGCCCTCTTCCACCATGATCCGCCCACCGCCGATGGTCTCTTCCGCCGGCTGGAAGATCAGCACTGCCTTGCCGCCGAAATTGCGTGTCTCGGACAGGTATTTCGCCGCGCCCAGCAGCATCGCCGTATGCCCGTCATGACCGCAGGCATGCATCCGTCCCTCAACTTGCGAGGCCCACTCGGCGCCGGTTTCCTCCTGCATCGGCAGCGCGTCCATGTCCGCGCGCAATCCCGTCACCGGCCCCTCGCCCGTACCGTTGATCACTGCAACGACACCGCTGCGCGCGATGCCCTCGTGAATCTCGTCGACGCCGAACTCTCGCAACCGCTCCACAACAAAGGCCGCCGTCTGATGACAGTCCAGCCCCAACTCGGGGTTCATGTGCAAATGCCGCCGCCACCCGGCCATCTCCTCGGCAAACCCTGCAATACGATTGATTACGGCCATGACTGGACTCCCTTTCGCTCTCCGGCCACAACTAGAACCCCAGAAAGGACCCCACCGCAATGCCCGATAACGACCTGATCCACGACCCACATGGCGGCATGCCGCGCCTGCTGGAAATCATGCGGGCCCTGCGCGACCCCGATCATGGCTGCCCGTGGGACATCGAACAGAGTTTTGCCACCATCGCTCCCTACACGATCGAAGAGGCCTACGAGGTCGCAGACGCGATTGAACGCGAGGCCTGGCAAGAACTGAAGGGCGAGCTGGGCGATCTGCTGTTCCAATCCGTGTTCCACGCCCAGATGGCCGAAGAAGCGGGCCATTTCACCTTTGATCAGGTCGCCGACACCATGTCGGACAAGATGGTGGCGCGTCACCCGCATGTCTTTGGTAACGAAAGCCGGGACAAATCTGCCGAGCAGCAAACCGTCGATTGGGAAACCATCAAGGCCGCTGAACGCGCTTCCAAGGCGCAAAAAGGCACACTCGATGGCGTTGCCGTGGGTTTGCCAGCCCTGCTGCGTGCCGTCAAACTGCAGAAACGCGCCGCCCGTGTTGGCTTTGACTGGCCCTCCACGGATCAGGTGATCGACAAGATCGTCGAAGAAGCCAACGAACTGCACGAGGCCCGCGCCACCCTCACAGCAGAGGAGACCTTCGAAGAGTTCGGTGACCTGCTCTTCGTCATCGCCAACCTCGCCCGCCACCTCGACATTGACCCCGAATCAGCGCTGCGCGCCGCCAATGCCAAGTTCACGCGCCGCTTCGAACGCATCGAATCCCTTCTGTCCGAACAGGGTAAAACCCCCTCCGACAGCGACCTCCAAGAGATGGACGCGCTCTGGAATCAGGCCAAGATGGACGAGAAGAACGTCTCATAACCTTCTGAAACTATTTCTTCATTTGACTGCAAATGCCTCGGGGAGCGCGAGGGGTTGGCCCCTCACTCTCTTGATCCAAGTCAAATACCTAAGCTTTCAACTCAGGTATTGACCCAAGTAATTTACTCAGGTTTAAAATCCGCAACGAACACCTCAATACGGAGACCGCGCATGTTCACCCGCCTCACCTTGGCCGCCACCCTTGCGGCCGCACCGGCCCTCGCCGACGACGTCAATGTCTATTCCTACCGCCAGCCCGAACTGCTTGCCCCGCTCACGGACGCCTTCGAGGCCGAAACCGGCATTAACGTCAACGTCGCCTATATGAAGAAAGGTATGGTCGAACGTCTCACGGCCGAGGGCAAACGCTCGCCTGCCGACCTGATCTTCACCGTCGATGCCGCGCGCATGGCCGCGATGGTCGAGGCTGGTCTGACCCAGCCGGTTACCAGCGCCACGCTCAGCGCCAATGTCCCCCCCGCCTTCCACGACCCGGACGGTCACTGGTGGACCCTGACCACCCGCGCCCGCGTGGTCTATGCCTCCAAGGACCGCGTCGCGGATGCCGACATCACCACCTACGAAGACCTTGTCGATCCCAAGTGGAAGGGCCGCATCTGCACCCGCTCGGGCACCCACCCCTATAACGTGGCGCTGACCGCCGCCTACCTTCACCACCACGGCGCCGAGGCCACCCGCGAATGGCTCAAGGGCCTCAAGGCCAACCTCGCCCGCAAGCCGCAGGGCAATGATCGCGCTCAGATCAAGGCGATCTGGGCCGGCGAATGCGACATTTCGATCGGCAACACCTATTACATGGGCGCGATGCTGAAAAACGAAGAGCAACAGGCCTGGGCCGACTCGGTGCGCCTGCTGTTTCCCACCTTTGAAAACGGCGGCGCACATGTGAACATCTCGGGCGTCGCCATGACCGGGGCAGCTCCGAACAAGGAAAATGCGATCAAATTCATGGAGTTCCTGGCCTCACCCAAGGCACAGCAGATCTATGCCGAAACGAATTACGAATACCCGATTGCGCCCGGCACACCACCGTCGGACCTGGTTGCCAGTTGGGGCAGCTTTGCCCCGGACGAGGCCGACCTGATGGACATCGCCCGCATGCGCCCCGACGCCCTCAAGCTGGTTGAAGAAGTCGATTTCGACGGCTGATCCCCTGACCAAGAACGTCGTTGCTTTCACGCAACCCCGTCCCCGGGCCGCAAGATGCCTCCCAGACTTGCGGCCCGGTCTTTTTTTGGCCGTTTCATTCCGGCCACGGACGGCTATCCAATCGAATTTGCCTGTATCTATTTTCACCTTTGCGCTGTAGATTCCGCGCAAAGCAGTGATAAAACAAAAACGTAACAGGTAACCTCGATGAACAAAGCACCTGTGGACGGCCCGTTTGCCGCCCGGATCGAGCAATTGCGCCGCCGCGCCTTGTCCCAGATCATCGCGCCACGCGACGGCTACAAGGCCCGCGCAATTGTCATCGAACTGGGCGAAATGGCTGATGCCGCCAAGGATCACACCTCGCCCGAGTTCCTCGAAGCCACCATTCTGGCGATCATCGCCCGCGGCGGCCGCCCGCGGCGCGCCCAAAAACCGCTCTACCGCCTGTTTCGCGCCCGGCTCGAAGACGGCAAGATCGAGAAGTATCAGCAATTCCAACAGGTTCTGACGTATTCCGTGCGTGATCGGAAAGAGCTTGAAGGGCTGCACTTCCATTCCGCCTTCGGCACGATGAACCAGGCCGAGGTCTGGGCTGATATCGAACAGGTCATGTCAAATCTCAAGGCCGTCGGCTCCGAGGTGTTCCTCAACTCCGGCACCCTCCTGGGCGCGGTACGCGACAAGGCGCTGATTGCCCATGACGACGATGTCGACCTCGCCATCCGGCTTGATGCCTCCTCGACCGTCGAAGCCGTCGAGCAATGGAAAAAGACCCGAGAATTGCTGCAAAACGCGGGCTTTCTGTCCGAACGCCAGCCCACCAACCCCGGCACGATGAAGCTCAAGGCCTCTGGCGGCTACAATGTCGACCTTTTCCCAGCCTGGGTGGATGAAGGGCAGGTCTATGTCTATCCGCACACCTGCGGCGACCTGACCGAAGATCAGGTCTTTCCGCTGAAACCCTGCGAAACCACCGGCCTGCCGATCCCGAAAGATCCCGAAGCGATGCTTGCGGTCAATTATGGTGACGGCTGGAAACATCCCGACCCGGGCTTTGCCTTCAACTGGGCCCATGCCAACCGCCGCTTCGCCGTGTTCAAAAACGCGCTCGATCACGCGGAGCAGGCCGCATGAGCGCCCCGCATCCCAAAACCATTCTGACCTACGGCACGTTCGACCTGTTTCATGTCGGCCATGTCCGTCTCTTGCAGCGCATGGCCGCGATGGGCGACCGGTTGATCGTCGGTTGCTCGTCGGACGAATTCAACGCCATCAAGGGCAAGAAAACCGTCATCCCCTACGAGCACCGGGCCGAAATCCTGCTTGCTTGCCGTTATGTTGATGACGTTTTCCCGGAAAATGACTGGGAGCAGAAACCCGGAGATATCCACAAATACGAGGTCGATACCTTCGTCATGGGCGACGATTGGACCGGTAAATTCGATGCGCTCTCAGAGCATTGTACTGTGCATTACCTGCCGCGTACGCCGTCGATTTCCAGCACCAAGGTCAAGAAGACCCTGGGCGAAATGGCCGCCGCAGGTCACTTCCCCAAACTCTCCGACGGCTGATCCCCTTTTCCGCTTCGGCAGGTTTCAGTTCCGCCCCTTCACCTGCAACTCCTCATCGCTGCCTTTGAAACCCTCCGGGGTGCCCCCCGCGGTAGTTGATACACCCAGCCTCCTGCGTGTCTTCACCGCCTGCAACTCTTCATCGCTGCCTTTGAACCCCTTCACAGTGCCGCCGCCGGCCGAGGCCACCCCTGGCCCACTCCGCTTTTTCACCGACAGACGCTGTTTCTTTTTCTTGCCCACCCCTTTCAGGCTGCCCGCCAAATGCAAGGTCGCCCCCGGCGTGCCTCCCTCCGATATCAGGATTTTTTTGCTACCCGCCGTTGCCGGGGAACCCCACATGCCCCCCATTGTTCCGATGGCGAAAACCATCACCGCAATGATCCCGTTTCGGGCTGTCCGATCCGACATTCTGCACTACCTTCCCTGATTCAAATCTGTTCAAACAATCGGCGATCTCGCCCGCAACGGGCAACCTTGCCCAGTGCAACACGGTTCGCGCGGTGTGGCAAGTCCGGCCTCCCGATCCGGGCCACCAACCAATCACACCGACAGGGCGGAAACCCGCCACCTCCCATGGTGGACAATCCCGGCGCCCTTGGTCATGGTCCCCCCGAGGGCAGCAGGGAACCACGCCACATGCGCAAGATTATCATCGACACCGATCCGGGCCAGGACGATGCCGTCGCCATCCTTCTGGCTCTGGCCAGTCCGGACGAGATTGACGTGCTGGGCATCACATGTGTCGCAGGCAATGTTCCCCTGCCCCTAACGTCTAAAAATGCGCGTATTGTCTGTGAGTTGGCAGGCAAACCTGATGTAATGGTCTTTGCCGGATGCGACCGTCCCCTGGGCCGCGATCTGGTCACGGCCGAGCATGTTCATGGTAAAACCGGCCTTGACGGCCCCGATCTACCGGACCCGGAAATGTCCCTGCAGGACCAGCACGCCGTCGACTTCATCATCGACACGCTGCGTGCCCATGATCCCGGCATGGTCACCCTCTGTCCGCTGGGCCCGCTCACCAACATCGCCATGGCGTTTGAAAAGGCACCGGACATCATGGAACGGGTGGCTGAAATCGTCCTCATGGGTGGTGCCTATTTCGAGGTCGGCAACATCACTCCGGCCGCCGAGTTCAACATTTACGTCGACCCGCAAGCCGCTCATATCGTTTTTAAATCTGGCGTTCCTATCACCGTAATGCCGCTCGATGTAACCCACAAGGCACTGGTCACGAAACCGCGCAACGACGCGTTCCGCGCCCTTGGCACCCCCGTAGGCATCGCCGTCGCCCAGATGACCGATTTCTTCGAACGGTTCGACAAGGAAAAATACGGCTCCGCCGGTGCCCCGCTGCATGATCCCTGCGTCACCGCTTACCTGCTGCAACCGGGCCTCTTTTCGGGCCGCCATATCAACGTCGAGATCGAAACCCATTCCGAGCTGACCATGGGCATGACCGTCGCCGACTGGTGGGGCGTTACCGATCGCGCTCCCAACGCCACCTTCATGGGGGACATCGACGCCGACGGTTTCTTTGCCCTTCTGACCGAGCGGCTCGCCCGCCTATGATGCCGCCGCTCACGCCCTACAATCCGCTTTGGCCGAAACAAGCCGAGGTACTGATCAAGGAACTGACAGACCTCCTCGGTTCCGCCTGCATCGAGATCCACCATATCGGCTCGACCTCGGTGCGCGGGTTGACGGCGAAACCGGTGATCGACCTCCTGCCGGTCGTTACCTCCCACGCCGCGCTTGATGCAAAACGTCCTGCCCTCGAATCGGCCGGCTTTGAATGGATGGGCAATTTCGGGCTGCCGGGCCGCACCTACCTGCACCGCGACCATGCTTGCGGAACACGCCAGGTCCAGGCCCATTGCTACGAACAGGGCTCAGCCGAGATTAAAAGGCATCTTGCCTTCCGCGACCTCCTGCGCCGCGACAGCCATGTCCGGGCTGCCTACGGCGCCACCAAGGCCCGCTGCCTTGGCGAACACCCCAACGACCACGCCGCATATGGCGCCTGCAAATCCGCGCTGATCGACACGCTCGAGGCCCGCGCCCTTCTTATGGAAAGCCCGATCTCATGAGCACCCTTCAACTCGCCCGCCCCGACGACCTGCCCAAACTCGAAGCCCTTGTTGCCGCCTACCATGTATTTAGCGGCATCGAGACCACGCAAGATGGGCGCAACGCCGCCCTGATGCCGCTTCTCGAAGGCATCCCTCACGGTGTCGCCTACCTGATCGGCCCGCGCGTGGCCCCCGTCGGCTATATCATCATCTCCTTTGGCTACTCGGTCGAAATGGGCGGCATGGACGGCTTCATCGACGAGTTCTTCATCCGCGAGCGTGTCCGCGGCCGTGGCATGGGCAGCGAGGTGCTGCTCTCGCTTCTGCCCGCGCTGGAGAGCCACGGGATCAAGGCGTTGCACCTCGAGGTCGACCGCGATGACGAAGCGGCCCAACGGCTCTACCAGCGCGCGGGTTTCAAACCGCGCGACAAATACCACCTGATGACTCGCACCGCCTGACCCGGTGCAACGCTTCATTTGACCACAAATGCCTCGGAGGGTCGTCCTTGGTTGCGCCGTTGGTCCGAGCGACCAATGGACGACGAGGCCGGTCCTCACTCCTGGCTGGAAAACATGCGCGTTAGAGTTATATTCATCCCATGACGCTCTCGATCCCCTTTTCCAACAGCTACGCCAGCCTGCCACCGCATTTCCACAGCCGCCAGCCGGCCGCGCCGGTGGCGGCGCCGCAGTTGATCGCCTTCAATGACACCCTCGCCGAAAGCCTGGGCATCGCCCCCGGCCCGCCCGAGGACATGGCCCGCGTCTTCGCCGGAAACGAGACGCCCCAAGGGGCCGATCCGCTGGCGCAGGCCTATGCCGGTCACCAGTTCGGCAATTTCGTGCCCCAGCTCGGCGACGGTCGCGCCCTGCTTCTGGGCGAGGTCACCGACAAGACCGGCACCCGTTTCGACATTCAACTCAAGGGCTCCGGCCGCACCCCCTATTCGCGCGGCGGCGATGGCAGGGCGTGGCTCGGGCCCGTCTTGCGCGAATACGTGGTCTCCGAGGCGATGCATGCGCTCACCATCCCCACCACCCGCGCCCTCGCCGCGGTGACAACCGGCGAGACCGTACAGCGTGAAACCGCCCTGCCCGGCGCAGTGCTGACCCGGGTGGCAGCGTCACATATCCGCGTTGGCACCTTTCAGTTCTTCGCTGCCCGTGGCGACACCAAGGCCCTGCAGGCGCTTTTCGACTACACCCGCACCCGCCACTACCCCGATGTCGAAACCCCGAATGACCTGCTCTCTGCCGTGATCGACAGGCAGGCGGCGCTGGTGGCGGCTTGGATGTCGGTGGGTTTCATCCACGGGGTAATGAACACCGACAACACCACGCTGTCGGGCGAAACCATCGACTATGGGCCCTGCGCCTTCATCGACGACTACCACCCCGACACGGTGTTTTCCTCGATCGACCGTCATGGCCGCTATGCCTATTCCAACCAGGCCCGCGTCATCGTCTGGAACATGGCGCAACTGGCCAACACCCTGATCCCGCTCTGCCCGGACCAGGACAAAGCGGTCGAGGATTTCACCACCCTCGTCCATTCGATGCCCACCCGGATCGAGCACGCCTGGCTGACCCGGTTTGGCGCCAAGCTGGGGCTTTCTAACCCCGACCCCGAGGATCGCGCTCTGATCGAGGATCTTCTGACCCTGATGGCGACAGACGGAGCCGATTTCACCAACGCGTTCAGGGCTATCGCCACATCGTCGGCCCGCGACCAGTTCTCGGATCGAAATACGTTCGATGCCTGGGAGACCCGCTGGCAGGCCCGCATTGCCTCTGAGCCTGACCCGCGTGCTCTGATGGCGCGCGTCAACCCTGCCTTCATCCCGCGCAATCACCGTGTCGAGGAAATGATCCAATCCGCCGTGGCGGGCGATTTCGCCCCGTTCCACCGCCTGACGGCGGTGCTGGCCCGCCCCTATGACGATCAACCGGACGCGTTGGACCTGACCCGCCCCCCGACGGACAGCGAACGCGTGCGCCAGACCTTCTGCGGCACCTGAGTTTCCAAGGATTTGCGCCACCTGACGGCGTCGCCGGGGGCCTCGCTACGCTCGGCCCTGCATGGTACCTGCTGGCGCCGGGCTGGCGCCCGGCGGCCGCTTTGATTGAACCGTTGTGGCGGGTTGGCTGGGTGGGAATGAGTATTTGAACCAAGAAAGAGCAGCGTCGTTTGGGTTCCTCTTGCCCGGAATGCTCCTTGCTGAACAGCCCTTGTCAGCGGCGGTTGATCAGGGTGATCCCCACCGCCACCAGCATCAAGCCACCGATGATCTCGGGGCCCACCGCCTCGTTCAGGAAGAGCCAGCCAAGGCCGACGCCGAAGACCGGAGACAGGAAGGAAAACGACGCCACGCCCGAGGCCGGGTAGCGTTTCATCAGGAAGAACCAGAAGAGATAGCCGAAACTGGCGATCGCAAGAGTCTGAAAGGCATATCCCGCCCAGTGGATCGGCTGCAGATCACGGATGAAAGGGCCAAAGAACAGCGCCGCGATCATCAGCAGCACCGCCGAAATGATGAGTTGCGAGAACAGCTGCACCTCCGGGGCCACCCGCTCCAGCGGCGTCACCCGCACCACCAAGGCAATCCCGGCCCAGGACATCGCTGCCAGGAGCGCCATCACGTCCCCCAGGATATCGCCCTGACCAGCACCTTGGTCGCTCATCACCCAGACTACGCCGCCCATCGCCAGCAACAGCCCCAAGGCACGTACAGTGTTCAACCGTTCGCCTGCGATCATCAGATGCGCCCCGATCGCCACGAAAACCGGCATCGAATAGAAAATGATCGAGGCCCGCCCGACGCTGGTGCGATCGAGCGACAGGTAGAGAAATATGAACTCGGCGGTAAAGAGCAGCCCGAGCAGGAGCGCGCCGACCCGCGCCTCATGCGGGATGCGAATCGCGATGCCTCGCCAGCGCATCCAGGCCCAGATCGCCACCACCGCGCCAACCGAACGCAACCCGGCCAGGAACACCGGCTGGAACCCGCCGGTCGAGACCTTGATCACCACCTGGTTGAACCCAAGCAGAAAGGCGAACAGGATCATCGCGGCGGCACCGGCCGCATCCACGTGGTCTTTGCGTTCCATGATTGCCTCCCTTTCGCGTCAACAAGGGGGCAAAGGCGGTGAAAGGTCAATCCGCGTCGTTGCGTTCCAATTCGGTTTGCCGTGTGTCCTTGCCCTGTGCGCCGGGCCGATTCTGATGCTGATGCTGGAACAGGCGCGGATTCTTCTCGATGAACTCGCCAATCAGCCGCTGTAGCCCCGCCGCATGCCGTCCACGCAGATAGGCCCAACCGGCCATCGCCCCGATACCTGCGCCGAAGAAATCGACGATCAGGTCACCCATCGTGTCGTTCAGTCCCGATTTCTGCATGTTCAACCCAAACAGCTGATCCATACCGAACTCGAAAATCTCCCAGCCCACGCCGATCGCCATTCCGAAACAGAACCCGAAAAACGCCACTGCCCCGTGCGGCGCGGCAAAGCGATTACCCTGAAACATCATGAACACCAGCACGAACCCGATCAGGCCGAATCCCAGCGCGCTGGCGCCGTGCATGGCGATATCCCACCACCAGAACCGCTCGTAAAAATCATAGACCTCGCCAAGAAACAGCGTGCCGCCGACAAAGGCCACCACCAGCAGCATGAAGGACGAGGGGACGTGGATCTCGGCCCAGCGCGCGTAGATGACCGGCACCAGCGACAAGGCTAGCGTGGCCAGCGCCACAAAGGCCACCGAGAACCGTCCTGCAATCAGCGCGTCGGCCGCCATGATCAACAGAACCGCCCAGATTGCCCAGGTCAGATAGGACTGATCGCGTAGCACCCTCGTGACATCCCCGCTTTTGCCTTGCATATAGACCAGATGAAGGCAGAGCAGATCAGAATTGCAAGCTACAACCTGCAGAAATGCGTCGGCATCGACCTGCGCAGACGCCCCGACCGCACGCTTTCGGTGATCGGCAACCTGAAGGCCGCGGTGGTTGTTCTGCAGGAGGCCGACAAACGTCTGCCGCCGCGCCCTGCCGCCCTGCCGCACGAAATGGCCGAAGCCGATGGCTGGCGGGTGGCGCATTTCGGCGAACCGGGCGGGTCGCTCGGCTGGCATGGAAATGCGATGCTGCTCCGTTCCGGTGTAACCACATTGAACACGGCGCATATCGAACTGCCGGGGCTGGAGCCGCGCGGCGCCATCCGCGCCGACCTGATGACCCCGATCGGCCCGCTCCGGGTGCTGGGGCTGCATCTGGGGCTGATTCGCCGCTACCGGCTGTTGCAGCTGGCAGCGGTCATGCGCCACCTGCAAAAATTGGAGCCGATGCCCACGGTGCTGGCCGGCGATTTCAACGAATGGGGCCCCGCGCGGGCGCTGGATCAGGCTACGCCCGGCCTGACCATCCTGCCGGAACGTCCCAGCTTCCCCTCGCCGCGCCCGGTCGCAGCGCTGGACCGGTTCGCCCTGTCCTCCGAGCTGCGGGCACTGGATCACGGCAGCCATACTGCCCGGCCGGCCCGCGTCGCCTCGGATCACCTGCCGATCTGGGCGGACCTTGCCCGCAAGTGAAAGGTTGCGCTGCTCGGGCGGCGCGGCAACGATCCTATCAATCCATGCGCAGCGGTTGCGCTGGGATCTGATTTCGGGATTTGAGTATTTGGATCAAGAAAGAGACCAGGGACCGGCTCTCTTTCTTGGCGTAAATACTCAATTCCAGCCTGGCCAGCCCCGCACCGCCGCCATCACGGCGCGAAAAGCCAAATGCGACACCCTCTCGCTTTGAAAACCGGCGCGCCCGTGCTAGGGCCATCCCGGACACCGCAGCGTACAGGGTAACCCCATGGATCTTTTACAGATTACCTCGCTTCTTATCGTGCTGGCCGCGATATTCGGCGCGATCAACCACCTGGTTCTGAAACTACCGGGCGCCATCGGCATCCTTGTCGTGGCGCTGTTTGCCAGTTTCGGGGTGCTGATCACCGATCTGATCTGGCCCGTGCTGACCATCGCCGAGACCTCACGCGCCATCATCACCGGGATCGATTTCTCGGATGCGCTTTTGGAAGGCATGCTGGGGCTGCTCCTGTTTGCCGGGGCGCTGCATGTGAAGATCTCCGACCTGCGCGAACAGTGGCGGCTGGTTTTCCTGATGGCCACCATCGGCGTGGGTCTGTCGACCTTGATCGTTGGCTTGGGCTTTTCTGCGCTGACCGGCGCACCGATCCTGATCGCGCTGGTCTTTGGCGCGCTGATTTCCCCCACCGACCCGGTCGCCGTGCTGGGTGTGCTGCGCGAGGCCAACTTGCGCAAGTCGCTCGAAACCAAGATCGCCGGAGAATCGCTGTTCAACGATGGTGTCGGCTATGTCGTCTTCCTGGTGCTGGTCGGATTGGCCTTCCCGGCCATGGGCGGTGATCACGGCGCCCATGACAGCGCGCTGATGGGCGCGGTAAAGCTGTTCCTGCAAGAAGCCGTGGGCGGTGCCGTACTCGGCCTCATCCTGGGCTGGCTCACCTTCCGCATCATGCGGCTGATCGATGATTACTCGCTCGAGGTGCTGCTCACCCTGGCGCTGGCCTTTGGCGGCTACCAGCTTTCGGTCTACTTGCATTTCTCGGCCCCGATCATGGCGGTCTGCGCTGGCTTGCTCATTGGCGATATCGGCGC
The DNA here is from genome assembly GCF_032586155.1 of Aliisedimentitalea sp. MJ-SS2. NCBI lineage: Bacteria > Pseudomonadati > Pseudomonadota > Alphaproteobacteria > Rhodobacterales > Roseobacteraceae > Aliisedimentitalea > Aliisedimentitalea sp. MJ-SS2. The sequence continues at coordinate 818,236 of NZ_JAWHTC010000001.1, read as the reverse complement.
CAAGCACGGGATGAGCGAGGAAACCCGCCATTATGTCGATGCCTTCTGGAAACTGATCGACGAGATTCTCAACGCCGTGCTCTTCCTGCTCATCGGTTTCGAGGTCTTTGCCGTGGCCTTTGAGATGGATTACCTTGTCACCGCTGTGCTCTGCATCGCTCTGGCGCTGGTCGCACGTCTTGCCGCCGTCGCCGTACCGGTGCTGGCGTTGAAACCCTTCCGCGAGTTTTCCCGCGGAGTCATCCCGATCATGACCTGGGGTGGCCTCAAGGGCGGTATCTCGGTCGCGCTGGCGTTGTCGCTGCCCGATAACGAGTGGAAGCCGATGATCCTGACCATCACCTACGTGATCGTGATCTTCTCGATCGTGGTGCAGGGCCTGACCATTACCCGCGTGGCCAATCGCGTCGGACGCGAGCCGGACCTGGTGTAACACCCCATCACGTCTCGAAATCCTGACCATCACGAAAACGCCATGGCGCACGGCCTTGTCGCGCGTCTATGCTTGGCAGGATCCAAGCCGCGACCGGACGGGCCATGACGCGCTACCTTACTTACGATGTCTTCACTGACACGCCCTTCGCTGGCAACCCGCTCGCGGTGATCCCCGATGCAACCGCCCTGTCCGAGGACGCGTTGCAGAAGATCGCAGCCGAATTCAACTACTCGGAAACCACCTTCGTCTTCCCGCCCGATGATCCGACCCACACTGCCCGCGTGCGCATTTTCAAAACCACGCAAGAACTTCCCTTCGCCGGGCATCCCGTGATCGGCACCGCCGTCGCCCTGGCGGGCATGGGCCATGGCTCCGACATGGTGCTGGAACTGGGCATCGGCCCGGTGTCCGTCCGCGCCGACGCCAAGTCAGCCAGCTTCACCACCAACACCCCGCTCGACATTCTCGGCCATCCCACCCCGGCCCTGATCGCGCGTATCCTTAACCTTCCGCAAGACATGCTGGAGACCTCTCCCCATCCGCCAACCATCGCCTCTCTGGGTCGCCCCGTGGTGCTGACCCGGCTCCGCGACCGCGCGGCGCTGTCACGTATCGAAGTAAACACAAACGCCATGGCCGAAGGTCGCGCAGCCCTCCCCAACGCCATGGATTTCGCCCAGTACACGTGGTGCATGGAAGATGACCGCACCTATGCCCGCATGTTCGCCCCCCTCTCAGGCAACCCCGAGGACGCCGCCACCGGCTCCGCCGCCGCTACGCTGGCCGCTCTGCTTGCCCATTCAACCGGCGACCCGCAAAACTTCACCCTGACGCAGGGCGTCGAGATGGGCCGCCCCTCGCGCATCACCCTTGCCACCGACCCCAGCGGCGTTACCGTTTCGGGCAACGCCTGCCGGATCCGCACCGGCCAATTGCTGCTTTGAAGGACAAAACCATGACCCGCTACCAGACGTTTGATGTCTTCACCGACACCCCTTTCGGTGGCAACCCCTTGGCCGTTGTCCCAGATGCGACCACCTTGCCCGAGGACGCGTTGCAGAAGATCGCAGCCGAGTTCAACTACTCGGAAACCACCTTCATCTACCCGCCCGCCGATCCGGCCCACACCGCCCGCGTCCGCATCTTCACCCCGACGATGGAGGTGCCCTTTGCCGGCCACCCCACCATCGGCACCGCCGTGGCATTGGCGCGCATGGGGCACGGCCCCGATATGGTGCTGGAACTCGGCATCGGCCCGATCCACACCCATGCGACACCCGATGCGGCCCGCTTCACCACCTCGGCCCCTTTGGAGACCCTCGCCCACCCCACGGTGGACGAAGTCGGCGCCGCGTTGACACTGCCGACCGAACAGATCGAAACCACAAGTCACGCCCCGGTCATGGCCACGCTCGGTCTGCCCTTCACGTTCACCGAACTGACCAGCCGTGCGGCGCTTTCCGCAGCCACCCCCGACATCGCTGCCTTCCGTGTGGGCAACGCGAAATACCCCGGTGCGCTCGATTTTGCCCAGTTCTGCTACTGGCGCGGACCAGACGCCATCCATGCCCGCATGTTCGCGCCGCTCGACAATATCCCCGAGGACCCCGCCACCGGCTCGGCCAGCGCCACGCTTGGCGCGTTGCTGGCGCGGATCCATGGCACAGATCAAAGCTTTACCCTGTGGCAAGGCGAGGACATGGGCCGCCCGTCACGGATCGGGGTTGCCACCGACGGTACGGCGGTCACCATCTCGGGTGCCGCCTGTCCGATGATGCAGGGAGAGCTGTTGCTCTGAGCAAGCGGTGATTTTGGCCTTGAACGGACATTGGCCACGAGAAACCTGCACGGAATCAAGGCGCCCGCGCCGCCGTGCGATCGCCAACCCGCCCCCGAGGGAAGGCGATCGGGTGAGGTCATGCGAAACAGTGAGGCTCTTTGGATGAGGCCGGGGTAAAGCGCCATGCTGAAATGTTGGGTCGCCACCCCGCGGGTCGGCCAGCGCACGGCTTCACCTCAGTGTCCGCAGCAAGCCCAAACCTACCGCCGCATCTCCCGATCCCGCCGTGCCCGCGCTGTCTCGCGCGCGTCGACCACGAACCGCCACCACGGCGAGGCCAATGCCATGAACCACGGCGTTCCGCCGATATGGTAGGGTCGGCTTTCCAGCCGTGTCTCGGCAAAGGCCGTCGTCCCTTCCGGATCGCCCATGGCCCGGAGCGCCGCCTTGCGCCCCAGCCAGGGCGACAGGGCCACGCCATTGCCGCTGTAGCCATAGGCGAAATGCACCCCCTCGTGGCTGCCCACATACGGGTTGCGCGCAAAGGTAAAGCCCAACCAGCCCTGCCAGCTATGGCTCAATTTCCACTCCGCCGCCTCCGGCCATATCTCGGCCATGGTCCGTTGCAGCCGACGTGCGGCCTCGCGCTCGTCAATCGACACCAGCGCCGCTCGCCCGCCAAAGATGATCCTTTTCCCATCTGGCGAGGGCCGGAAATAGGAATGTCGCGCCCGGCTTTCCACCATCATCCGTCGCCCCGGCGCCAGACGGTCAATCACCCCCTCTGGCAATTCCTCGGTAGCGATGATGAAACTCGGCACCCGGAATATCCGCCGCGCCAGCCATCGGCTCTGCAACCCGGTATAGCCATTCGTCGCCCAGACCAGCCGCCGCGCCCTGATCTCCCCGGCCTCGGTGGTCAGGCGAAACCCGTCCCCTTCGGGCTTCATCGCCGTCACCGCACATTCGGCGCAGATCGTTACCCCGGCGTCGCGGGCGCGTTTCATCAACCCGTCATGCGCCAGCCGTGGCTGCACCGCCCCGTGATCGGGGTAATAGAGCCCGCCGAAATAAAGATCCGATCGGATATGGTCCTGCAACTCCTCCCGGTTCAACAGCCGCGTCTCCTGCGGTGCGAGTTCATGGATCAATCGCACCCGTTCGGCCATCGCCTCGAAATGCGCCCGGGTAAAGGCCATCTGCACACGCCCGGTATGCTGAAACACCCCCGAAGCCTCGTGCAGCGCGCGCGTATGGGCATAGCCCTCGGCCCCCTCGCGCACGATCCGCACCGCCAGATCGCGGCCATAGGTCTTCAATTCCTGCACAAACTCTGGCCGATGCGGCGCACCGATCATCCCGCCGTTGCGCGTACTCGCCCCCTGTCCCGGCTGACCTGCGTCAAACACGACCACTTCGGCACCCTTTTCCGCCGCCGCCAGCGCTGCGCCCAGCCCGGTGAACCCGGCGCCGACAACCACCATATCCGCCTTGGCAGGTACATCGTGGCAAACCGGCGGCAGCTCTGCCCCGTCCTGCCACCAATAGGGTTCTGTGATCAGTTCCATCCCGCACTCCCGTTTCACCGCAGCCTAGCTGTCCTGTTTTCCGCCGTCACGCCCGGGATGAAAAAGAATTAGCGCTAACGTTCCAGACAATTAGCGCTAACTCTTGCTGTTAGCGCTAACTTGACGCATCCCCAACCCTTTCCCTCACCGGGAAACCCCTCTAAAACCCGCCTCAACACTGGCATTTACACACCCAAGGGACACCACCCACATGAGCACCATCATCGACATCCACGCCCGCGAAATCCTCGACAGCCGGGGCAACCCCACGGTCGAGGTCGACGTGATCCTCGAAGATGGCACCATGGGCCGCGCCGCCGTGCCCTCGGGCGCTTCGACCGGTGCCTACGAGGCCGTTGAAAAACGTGACGGAGACAAGTCCCGCTACATGGGCAAGGGTGTGCTCGAAGCCTGCGCCGCCGTGAATGGCGAAATTGCCGAAGAACTCGTCGGCATGGATGCCACCGAACAGGTCCTGCTGGACGAGGCAATGATCGAGCTTGACGGCACTGCCAACAAGGGCCGCCTTGGCGCCAACGCTATCCTTGGCGTAAGCCTCGCCGCGGCCAAGGCCGCCGCCGATTACACCACCCAACCGCTGTTCCGCTATGTCGGCGGCACTTCGGCCCGCATCCTGCCGGTTCCGATGATGAACATCATCAATGGCGGCGAGCACGCCGACAACCCGATCGACATCCAGGAATTCATGATCATGCCGGTGTCGGCTACCAATATTCGTGATGCCGCCCGCATGGGCGCCGAGGTCTTCCACACCCTCAAGAAAGAGCTCTCCGCCGCAGGGCTTTCCACCGGAATCGGCGACGAAGGCGGCTTTGCGCCCAACATCGCCTCGACTCGCGATGCGCTGGATTTTGTGCTGAAGAGCATCGAGAAAGCTGGCTACAAACCCGGCGACGACATCCACCTCGCGCTCGACTGTGCCGCCACCGAATACTTCAAGGACGGCAAATATGTCTTTGCCGGTGAAGGAAAAATCCTCACTTCTGACGAAAACGTCGCCTACCTCGAAGCGCTGTGCGCCGACTACCCGATCATTTCCATCGAAGATGGCTGTTCCGAGGATGACTGGGACGGCTGGAAGGCCTTGACCGACACTTTGGGCGGCAAGGTCCAGCTCGTGGGCGACGACCTTTTCGTCACCAACCCCGAACGTCTCGCCATGGGCATTGAGCGCGGCTGCGCCAACTCGATGCTGGTCAAGGTCAACCAGATCGGCTCGCTCACAGAAACCCTCAAAGCCGTCGACATGGCGCATCGCGCCGGCATGACCAACGTCATGTCGCACCGTTCGGGCGAAACCGAAGACGCCACCATCGCCGACCTCGCCGTCGCCACCAATTGCGGACAGATCAAGACCGGTTCGCTCGCCCGCTCGGACCGGCTGGCCAAATACAATCAGCTGATCCGCATCGAGGAAGCCCTGGGCGAGGTCGCCGAATACGCAGGCCGCTCGATCCTGAAATAATCACACCCACGCCGGGCGCGGGGCCGTTGACGGTCCTGCGCTCGGTGTCCTGACCTTGCCGGATACGCTCAGGACAATCATTTCACCTTCCCCATCCGGGGCGGGATTTCCGGGCTTCCTTCGGTTGCCGTTATGCGCTTATCCTGCCCTCTGACACTCTGGGGATCCGACGATGCGCAAACTCATCACCGCTTTTCTTTTTACGCTCATGGTGCAGCCCGCCACCGCAGGCTCGCCGATCAACGTCGACCTGGCCTGCCCGATCTGGGATGAAACCGCCCCGGCGATCGAATCGCCGTCCTGTTCGTCGACCGGTCGCGGCACCCTGTCTTTGCGTTCCATTACCTCATGTGACTTCATCACCCGCCTGCCGGTGTGCCCGAAATCCGGCATCCCGCTCTACTGGGGCTTTGACGGCATCGATCCCGCCACGCTGGAAGAGATCGTCGCCTCCGACGCGTGGAAGGCGCTCGAGGGCAAATCCCGTTACCTGCGGGCCCATTTGTTGGAAATGCGGCTGGAACTGCTCAACCCGGTGCAGCGTTTCCTGCTGATGTATGGCGGCTACCAATATGATCTCGACAAAAGCTGGGGCGACGAACAATACCTGTCGGTTCTCCTGCCCATCGCCGATGCCGCCATTGCCGCCTCAAACGATGACATGCCGATCTTCATCAACCTGATGACCGCGCTGGCGCTTATTCATGCCCATCGCCCCGACGACGCCAAGGCCCGTATCGAAGCCGCCCGCGCCCATCCGCAATTTGCTGGCTACCCGGCCCCGGGCGTCGTGGCCGACGCGATGACGGCCTGCCTGCATACACCCGAGGCCGAAACCTGCCACCCGGAATACGAAGTCCAGATGCAGTGAACTCTGAAGGCAAACCGCGATGCGCGCCCTCATCTTCGACGTTTTCGGCACCTGCGTGGATTGGCGCAACTCCGTCGCCCGCGACGTGGCCGCCACGCTGCCGCAGGTTGACGCCCTGCAATTCGCCACCGAGTGGCGCGCCGAATACGACCCGGCGATGACGCGCATTCGCGACGGCGGGCGCGGCTATGTCCCGCTTGACGATCTGCACCTCGAAAACCTCCATCGTGTCGCCGCCCGCCACAACGTTACGGCCCCGGACAGTCTCAATACCGCATGGGAGCGGCTCGACCCCTGGATTGACGTGGTGCCCGGCCTGGCACAATTGAAACAGTCCCACATCATCGCCCCCTGCTCCAACGGCTCCATCGCTCTGATGACCCGGCTGGCGCGCTATGCCCAATTGCCATGGGATTGCATCCTCGGCGCGGAACTGGCCCGCGACTACAAACCCAAACCGGCGGTCTACCTCGCCTCCTGTAGCGCTCTGCGCCTGCCGCCCTCAGAGGTCATGATGGTCGCCGCCCACAATAACGACCTGCACGCCGCCCGCGCCGCGGGTCTGAAAACCGCCTTCATCCCCCGCCTCACCGAGCACGGCCCCGATCAGACCGCCGACCTCGTGGCCGAGTCCGATTGGGACATCACCGCCCGCGATTTCAACGACCTGGCTGCGCAGCTTGCGTAGGGCGGGGATCACCCCGCTACCCCTTGCCCGCCTGCACCGCCTTGCCTAGGCTCGCCCCATGACCGAGGCCGATCGCATTATCAGACACCTGAAGCTGCAGCCCCACCCCGAAGGTGGCCATTATCGCCAGACCTGGGTGGCCAGCGGTGACGGCCGCGCTGCGGGCACCTGCATCTACTTCCTGCTGCGCGAAGGCGAGCACAGCCACTGGCACAAGGTCGACGCCGCCGAGATCTGGCATTTCTACGCCGGCGCGCCGCTCATTCTTTCCATATCGGAAACAATGGACGGACCGCGCCGAGACCTGACCCTTGGCCCAAACGTGCTCTCGGGCCAGGAACCGCAGTTGATCGTTCCACCGCATCACTGGCAAAAGGCCGAAACAACAGGGGCTTACACCCTCGTCGGCTGCACCGTCAGCCCCGGCTTCCAGTTCGAACACTTCATCCTGGCCGAGCCCGGCTTTGACATCACCTGAAACAGATTGTTTCCAAATCGGCACTTATTCACGGTTTCATGACCCCCCATATTTGGATCATGAAGTCACACAATCCTAAGGGGCGCCTGACCACCTGGTGGGCCATTCACGGGAAGGAAATCCGCAATATCGCCATTGTCGGCATAGGCTGCGTGCTGATCGGCGGTTTCCGCTTCTTCGATCCAGTCGAACGCGTCGGCTATCACACGGCCACGGTGCACAGTGTCACCTCGGTCTCCAGCCGCACGAACGCGCGTGTCCGCATCACTGCCCGGATTGCCGAGGACCGCATCGTCCCGGTCACATTGCGCCAATTCACCACTCATGTGCAGGTGGGTGACCGCATCTGCCTGATCGAAACCCGTGGCAGCCTGCGAAATCAGACCTATTTCGGCCCCGCGCGCCCATCACGCTGTAGCGATCCGAACATCGTACCGCTGGGCATCATGGCCGCCAACGAAAGCCGAACAGTCTGACTGCTCAGCTTGAAAAGATGAACGCACCAGCTCATCTATTAAGGGTTAGTTAACCACGTTGAACCAAACCCGATGCTGCGCCTTACCCTTTTCATGGTCATCACCCTTCCCGGCACCGCCTTTGCGACGGGCTGCGACCCGAACTACTCCGGCGCCTGCGTGCCCATCGCTTCGGACGTCGATTGTGCCGGCGGAAACGGAAACGGCCCGGCCTATGTAGAAGGACCGGTCAAGGTTGTCGGCGAGGACATCTATGGGCTGGATGCCGACGGCAACGGGATCGGCTGCGAGCCAAAGGATTAAAACCCGCCCGACGCCCCCTTGGTCACGTCGAACGTGTAAAGCCAGTCGAACTGGCGCAGCATCTTTTCCGGAAACAGCGTGCCCCCGATCCGCATCACCGTATGGGCGGCAAAGCGCAGCGGCGGGAAACTCAGGTGATATTTCCAGGCATTGTCCGTGGCGGTGTTGATCACCCTTGTGGCCCGCTTGATCCGCCGCTCCTGGTAAAGCGCCAGTCCCACCGGAATGCTCTCGGCGCCGGACAGCGAGGCGGCCATGACCCAGGCATCCTCCATCGCCATCGCCGCACCCTGCGCCATGAATGGCAGGGTCGGGTGTGCCGCGTCGCCCAGGATCGCCACATGCTGGCCATGCCAGCGCTTGGCGACCTCGTGGCGGAACAGCCCCCACAGGTAGACATCGTCGATCTTCTCAAGCATCGCCTGCACCCGCGGGGCAAAATCCGCGAACGCCGCGCGCAGGTTGGCCGGGTCATCGCGCCGGTTCCAGCCCTCCTCGACCCAGCCGCGCCGCTCCTGCACGGCAACCAGATTGACCAATTCGCCCCCGCGCAACGGATAGCACACCAAGTGCCGCCCCGGCCCCATATGCACCATCGCCTCGGGGCCGCGCCCCATCGTGTTGGGAATGGTCGCCCGCCAGGCCACCTGGCCGGTAAAGAACGGCTCTTCCTTCCCGTTCAACACCTCGCGCAGTTTCGAATGCAAGCCATCCGCGCCGACGATCAGGTCGGCATGGCGCTCGCTACCGTCTTCCATGAAGGCCGTAGCACCGTCCGGCCTGTCCTCGATCCGCTCGACCCGGGCGTTGAGTTCGATCTCGACCCCGGCATCGCGCGCGCCTTTCTCCAACATGGCAATAAGGTCGGCCCGGTGCATGAAGTAATAGCTCTGATCCTTGAGCCGCGACAGGTCGAGCCGCACCACATCGCCGCCCTTGTAGTCGACCAGCCGCACCTCCTGCGCCTGCACCGCGCCCGCATTCAACAGCCGGTCTTCCAGCCCGATGCCACGCAGCACCGCCACCGCGTTCGGACTCAGTTGCAACCCCGCCCCCACTTCGGAAATTTCCGGCGCCTGTTCCAGCACCTTCACATGCGCGCCCCTGAGCGCCAGCGCCCGCGCGGCCACCAACCCACCAATTCCGGCCCCGATCACCGTGGCCCGCATTCCTGCCAACATACCCATTTTTCCAGTGTCATACGAAAAACGCCGGAGCGGAAGCCCCGGCGTCTATCAATTCACCCTTTCGGGATGAGGTTTATCGTCACGCTAAAGGCGCGCATCAATCGTCCCGATGTACCTTTTCTCGCCGCTCATGCTGTTCCTGGGCCTCAAGGCTCATGGTCGCAATCGGTCGTGCATCCAGCCGTTTCAGCGAAATCGGCTCGCCGGTCACTTCACAATAGCCGTATTCACCTTCGTCGATGCGGCGCAGCGCGCCGTCGATCTTGGCAACCAGCTTGCGCTGACGGTCACGGGTGCGCAGTTCCAGCGCCCGGTCGGTCTCTTCGCTGGCACGGTCGGCCACGTCGGGAATATTGCGAGTTTGCTCCTGCAGACCTTCGATCGTGTCGCGACTGCCATCCAGCAGTTCCTCGCGCCAAGTCACCAATTTGCGGCGGAAATATTCGAGCTGACGCTCGTTCATAAAAGGTTCGTCCTCAGCGGGACGGTAATCATCGGGCAGAAAAGTTTCTGCTTTCATGTCGGCTCCCAGTTTTTCGCCAAGTTCAGTCATTGGCACCCCTCTCTGCGCTGCCTCATACTCGCCTCCACGATGATTGTCACTACCCGAAAACCTGAATCTCATCGGAAGTGAACATCATAGTAAGCTCAACCCGTTACATGCCATTTTCACCGGCCGGATAACATCACATTGCGGTGACTTTGTGGCTCCGTTAGGGTGCGCCGAACTGATCATCGTTTAGGACGCGCTGAAAAATGAGATTCGAAGGCACCGATGCATATGTCGCCACGGACGACTTGAAGGTAGCGGTCAACGCCGCCGTGACCCTTGAACGCCCGCTTCTGGTCAAGGGCGAGCCCGGCACCGGCAAGACCGAACTGGCCCGCCAGGTCTCCGAGGCGCTTGGCCTCAAGATGATCGAATGGAACATCAAATCCACCACCAAGGCGCAACAGGGCCTCTATGAATACGATGCCGTCTCGCGCCTGCGCGACAGCCAACTCGGTGATGAAAAGGTCAACGACGTGGCCAACTACATCAAGCGCGGCAAACTCTGGGAGGCCTTCGAGGCCGAAGAAAAAGTCGTCCTGCTGATCGATGAAATCGACAAGGCCGATATCGAATTCCCCAACGACCTGCTTCAGGAACTCGACAAGATGGAGTTCCACGTCTACGAGACCGGCGAGACGATCAAGGCCAAGGTCCGCCCGATCGTGATCATCACCTCGAACAACGAAAAGGAACTTCCCGACGCGTTCCTGCGCCGCTGTTTCTTCCACTACATCCGATTCCCCGATCACGACACGATGCGCGCCATCGTCGAGGTGCACCATCCGGGCGTGAAGGAACACCTGCTGACCACCGCCCTGACCCAGTTTTACGAGGTCCGCGAAACCCCGGGCCTGAAGAAGAAACCCTCAACCTCGGAAGTGCTCGATTGGCTCAAGCTTCTGCTGGCCGAAGACCTCGGCCCCGAGGACATCAAACGCGATGGCAAGGCCGCCCTGCCCAAACTGCACGGCGCCCTGTTAAAGAACGAACAGGACGTGCATCTGTTCGAGCGCCTTGCCTTCATGGCCCGCTCGCAACGGTAAAACTCGTGGCGCCGGGCGTTCCTTTGCCCGGCCCTTGCCTTCGCGGCGCGAAACACCGCTAATTGCGGATAACGCTGACCGGAAGGCTGAATATGCGCGCCCACCTCCTGCACATTCTGTTGACATGGCTTGCCATGGGCGTCACCGCGATGGCGCAAGAGGCCGCTTTCTCGCCAGCACTCGACGGCATCTGCAGCCTCGGCAACACCCGCGCGATCGGCTGTGATGCCATCCGTGCCCGCGAGATCGTCGATGCCAGCGATCCGCAATGGTCCGCCATTGGCCGGGTGAACTATGCCAGCGGCGATCTGCGCAGCCACTGCACCGGCACACTGGTCTCAAACCGCACCGTCCTGACCGCCGCCCATTGCCTGTGGAATGCCACCCGCAAACGCTGGATCCCGGCCGAAAGCTTGCAGTTCGTACCCGGCTATCAGCGCGGTCAGGGCCTTGCCACGTCCGGGGTGGACAGCATCATCCTTGCACCCCAGATCGACACCGCTGCCCCCCGGCTCCGTATCACCCCCAGCCATGACTGGGCCCTGCTGATCCTGTCAGAGCCGCTGGGCAACCGTTTCGGCACGATCCGGCTGTTCGGCGGCCGGTTGCGGGCAAGTACGCAAGGCACAGCGCTGATGCCCGGCTATGCCAGCCTGTCCCCACACGTGCTGCGCGTGGCGCACGATTGTGATCATCCTTTACCGGTCTCCGGCCAGTTGCTGGCCGCCTGCTCGGCCATGCCCGGCGATTCCGGTGCACCGCTTCTCTGGGTGGGCACCGACGGTCTGGGCCAGACCGGTACTTTCCTGCTCGGTACAACCACCGCCGTCAGCGCCGCTACCGCGCCGATGACAACGCGCTTTGCGCCATGGTTCCGGCTACGCGACGCGGTTGAAACGGAAATCCTGATGGGCAACTGATGCAGGTCAACTTCGACCACAAAGTCCGACAACGTTTTCACGCTTCATTTGACCAAAAATTCTTCTGGGGGTCTGGAGGGGGTCTGGGGGGACAGCGTCCCCCAGCCAAAAAACGGCGACCAGGCGCGGTGCATTTTGCGCCCTGTCGAATTGGCAAAGACTGCTATTCCACCCGCGCTGCCGCCACAACCGGACCAAAGCCCTTTTTCTGAACCACAACCGCCACCGGCAGCTTGCCCTCGGCCAGCACTTTCATCTCCAAAGGCGCCCGCCCGTCCCATTCGCCGATCACGTCCCACTGACGCACCACGTTGGCATAGCTGATCCTGCGCCCGGCATTCTCGCCCCGGCGAATATCGACTGTGACGCGCGGCTCGAACCGCACCAGCTGTACGACCATCGGCCCCTTGCCCTTACCGTCAGCCCGGATCATCACCTGTCCTCCCTGACGCACCACCTTCAGCGCAACCGGCTGTGCCCGTTTCTGATAGGCTTTGATCAAATCGGTCACATCCATCGGGTGATTGCCCACCACGTGATCCTGCCCGTGAATGATCATCTGTGGCGTATAGACCGAGCGCCGCTTACCGGCCTGAGCATAGCCATGCTGGCGCAAGGTAAACTTCTTGTCGGCAAAGACATCCTTCCAGCCGATATAGTCCCAGTAATCCACATGCAGAGACAGTGCGACCACATCGGAGCGCTTGGCTAGTTCATGCAGGAAGGCATCCGCTGGCGGACAGCTGGAGCAGCCCTGGCTGGTGAACAGTTCCACCAGGATCACCGGCTTTTTGCCCTCGGCCATCGCTGCCCCGGCCAATCCCAGCCACAGCGCCGCCAATCCTACCATCCATCGCATCATGATCGCTCCGATCCCCCAGCCGTTCATCACATTCAATGTCTTACGGGGCAAAAGTTGAAATAACCAATCAAGGTTTTGCGAGTGACAGGTGAGCTGCGGCCAATGCCGCCTCCAACCGATCCAGCGCCGCCGCCAGCGTCTTGCGTCGGCAGGCAAAGTTTACCCGGGCAAAACCCTCTCCGCCCGGCCCGAACGCCTCGCCCCGCGTCGGTGCCCAACCGGCTTTGCCCTTTAGAAGTGCCGTCAGCGCCTTGGGGGCCAATCCCAATTCACGAAAATCCACCCAGGCCAGGAACCCCGCTTCGGGTTCGATCATCCCGACCCCATTCATTTCGCTGATCCGCTCCCGCATCAGCGCAAGGTTCTGATCTAAATAGACCAGCACCGCGTCCAGCCATTCGCCGCCTTCGCGCCACGCGGCCACCATGGCGACATTGGCGAAACCATTGTTCTTGTTCACCGTCAGGCGCGAGTTTTCCACTTGGAACGCCTTGCGCCACGCCGCATCCGGCACAACCGTGAAAGCGCTGGAACAGGACGCAATATTGAAGGTTTTCGCAGGAGAAAGGCAGGTAATGGAATTCTGCGCATAGGCCTCGCCCAGCGCGGCGAACGGCACATAGGCCTCCCTCCCGGGCAACACCAGGTCGCCATGCATCTCGTCGCTGACCACGATCACCCCGTTTTCGGCACAGATGTCCCCCAACCGGGTCAATTCCTCGCGCGTCCACACCCGCCCCATCGGGTTATGCGGATTGCAGAGATAGATCATCTTCACGTCTCTACGCGCCGTCTTGGCCTCCAGATCGTCGAAATCCATCACATAGCGCCCATCGCGCAGCACCAGCGGGTTCTCGACGATCTCGCGATGGTTCTCGTTCAGAATATCGAAGAAATCGAAAAACACCGGCGGCTGCACGATCACCGCGTCGCCCGGTTCGGTAAAGATCGAGGCCGCAATCGCCAGCGCATTGAGGATATTGGGTGCCCGCAGGATATGGCCCGGATCGATGTCCCAGCCATGTCGGCCCTCCATCCAATCGCAAAGCGCCGGCATCAGGTCCGGCTGCACCGTCTCATAGCCAAACACGCCATGATCCAGCCGCGCCTGCATCGCGGCCCGTACAGAGTCCGGCGCGCGGAAGTCCATATCCGCCACCCCTGCCGGGAAAATGTGCTCATTGCCCTCGCCCAGTACCATGCCATGCCATTTCAACGCCGGAACTGCGCGCCGGTCGATCTCTTCGTCGAAGTTCATGCCAGGTCCACCCCAACCTGGAACAGCGCATCCCCACGCGCGCACCGCCCCATGACCCGCAGCGCCATCACCACGCCCGCCGCCTGTGCCTTGATCTCGACCGCCTCGGCCCAGGGTGTCTCGGGCGTGTGAACAAACCCGATCACGTCCCCCTCGCACACATCCTCTCCGATCTCTTTCAACGGCTCGAACACGCCTGCATCATAGGCATAGACCAGCCCCACGGATTTCAGCTCCCGCGTCCCGCGCGCGCCGTCCGGCTGATATCCTGGCAAACATCCCATCCCGTGCAGCCAGCGCCGCAGGCCCCGCTCGGTATCAGCAAGGATATCGGGCGTCACCGCCCCACCGCCGCCCAGCTCGGTCATAACCGCGACCACACCCTTGCGATTGGCCCCACCCATCAGGGTCCGCGCGGTCGAACTCGGCCCGCCGCCGCCCTGAAACACCCAAGCGTAAGGCAGATCAAACGCCTCCTGCATTCGCTTAATGGCCTTGGCCTCGTCCTTGTCCCAGCCCTGCCCGCGCAACAACGTCGCCGGATAGAACAGCGACGAGCCACCCGAATGCAGGTCCACCGCGTAATCGCAACGCGGCAACAGCACCTCTTCGATGTAATGCGCCATCATCTCGGTCGGGCTGCCATGGGGCGCGCCGGGAAAGGATCTGTTCAGATTTCCCTCATCCACCGGCGACACCCGTTTCCCGGCCTGCGCCGCCGGGAAATTCGCCATCGTCAGGATGATCACCTGGCCGGTTACATCCTCGGGCCGCAACTCCTGCGCCAGGCGCGACAGTGCGACCTGCCCCTCGTATTCATCGCCGTGGTTCCCGGCCACCAGCAACACCACCGGCCCCTCTGCGCCCCGCACCGACACCACCGGCACCGGGATGAACCCATAGGCGCTGTGATGCACCGAATGCGGCAGCCGCAGGAATCCCACATGCTTGCCCGTGTTGTCGAAATCCACTTCTGACGAGATCAAACTGCCGCTCATATCCACCCCCGAACGCCTTGGTTCAGCAAAGGCTGCCGACCGGGCAATGTCAACAAACCGGCATTTTGTGTGCAATAGTATACAAAAAATTCAGCCCTCCCCTTGATCCCCCGCCCCCGATGGTTCAAAAGCAGCCCCGACGAATTCCCATTTTTCAAGCCGGAGGCCTCAATGCCCATCACCGTTGGACAGGATACCGCCAAAACCCGCAAGACGCTGAGCGTCGGGTCGCAATCCATTGATTACTACTCGATCCCCGCGGCCCAAGAGGCCGGACTGGGCGACTTTTCCAACCTGCCCGCCGCTCTGAAGGTCGTGCTGGAAAACATGCTGCGCTTCGAGGATGGCAAGACCGTCAGCGTCGATGACATCAAGGCCTTCGCCGAATGGGGCGCCAAGGGCGGTAAAAACCCGCGTGAGATCGCCTATCGCCCGGCCCGCGTTCTGATGCAGGACTTCACCGGCGTTCCCGCCGTGGTCGACCTCGCTGCCATGCGTGACGGTATCGTCGGGCTCAAAGGCTCGGCAGCCAAGATCAACCCGCTGGTTCCCGTCGACCTGGTGATCGACCACTCGGTCATGATTGACGAATTCGGCAACCCGCGCGCCTTCCAGATGAACGTGGACCGCGAATACGAACGCAACATGGAGCGGTACACCTTCCTCAAATGGGGTCAGACCGCCTTCAACAACTTCCGCGTTGTGCCGCCCGGCACCGGGATCTGCCACCAGGTGAACCTGGAATACCTGGCGCAGACCGTCTGGACCGATGCGGACCAGAACGGCGCCCAAGTCGCCTACCCCGACACGCTTGTCGGCACCGACAGCCACACCACCATGGTCAACGGCATGGCCGTTCTGGGCTGGGGCGTTGGCGGGATCGAGGCCGAGGCCGCGATGCTGGGTCAGCCGATCTCGATGCTGATCCCCGAGGTTGTCGGCTTCAAACTGACCGGCGAAATGATGGAAGGCACCACTGGTACCGACCTCGTGCTCAAGGTCGTGGAAATGCTGCGCGAAAAAGGCGTGGTCAGCAAATTCGTCGAATTCTATGGCCCCGGCCTCGACGTGCTGCCGCTGGCCGACCGTGCCACCATCGCCAACATGGCCCCCGAATACGGCGCCACCTGTGGCTTCTTCCCGATCGACGGCGAAACCCTGCGCTACCTGCGCACCACCGGCCGCGACGAAGACCGTATCGCCCTGGTCGAAGCTTACGCCAAGGAAAACGGCTTCTGGCGTGATGCCGATTACAGCCCGATCTACACCGACACGCTGGAACTCGACATGGGCACCATCGTGCCCGCCATCTCGGGCCCCAAGCGCCCGCAGGATTACGTCGCCCTGACAAACGCCAAATCGGCCTTTGCCAAGGAAATGGAAGAGACTTTCAAGCGCCCGATGGACAAGGAAGTCGCGGTTGCCGGCGAAGACTACACCCTGTCGTCGGGCGACGTGGTGATCGCCTCGATCACGTCCTGCACCAACACCTCGAACCCCTACGTGATGATCGGCGCGGGCCTCGTGGCACGCAAGGCGGCGGCCCTCGGCCTCAACCGCAAACCCTGGGTCAAGACCTCGCTGGCCCCCGGGAGCCAAGTCGTGAGCGCCTATCTCGAAGCGGCGGACCTGCAAAAAGACCTCGACGCGGTTGGCTTCAACCTGGTTGGTTATGGCTGCACCACCTGTATCGGCAACTCTGGCCCGATCCAGAAGGAACTCA
This sequence comes from Aliisedimentitalea sp. MJ-SS2, assembly GCF_032586155.1. Lineage (NCBI taxonomy): Bacteria > Pseudomonadati > Pseudomonadota > Alphaproteobacteria > Rhodobacterales > Roseobacteraceae > Aliisedimentitalea > Aliisedimentitalea sp. MJ-SS2. The sequence goes on along the minus strand of NZ_JAWHTC010000001.1, from coordinate 801,606 downwards.
GCGAAGCCATCGCCGAAGGCGACCTCGTTGCCACTTCGGTACTCTCGGGCAACCGCAACTTCGAAGGCCGCATCTCGCCGGACGTCCGTGCCAACTACCTCGCCTCGCCGCCCCTCGTGGTGGCCTACGCGCTGGCTGGCACCATGGACATCAACCTGGCAACGGATGTGATCGCCCAGACCCCGGATGGAAAAGACGTCTACCTCAAAGACATCTGGCCGACCACGCAAGAGGTCGCCGACCTCGTGGCCGAAACCGTCACCCGCGAAGCATTCCAGTCGAAGTATGCCGACGTCTTCAAGGGCGACGAGAAATGGCAGGGCGTGGAAACCACCGACGCCGAAACCTATGACTGGCCCTCGGCATCGACCTACATCCAGAATCCGCCCTACTTCCAGAACATGGGCTCCGAGCCGGGCACGATCAGCAACCTTGAAAACGCCCGCGTTCTCGCGGTTCTGGGCGACATGGTCACCACCGACCACATCTCGCCTGCCGGTGGCTTTGCCGACAGCACCCCCGCCGGTCAGTACCTGATCGACCGTCAGGTGCCCGTTCGCGAATTCAACTCCTATGGCTCGCGCCGTGGCAACCACGAGGTGATGATGCGCGGCACCTTCGCCAACATCCGCATCAAGAACGAGATGCTTGACGGGGTCGAAGGCGGCTACACCAAGGGCCCCGATGGCGCGCAGACCTCGATCTACGACGCCGCCATGGCGCATCAGGCCGCGGGCACGCCTCTGGTCGTCTTCGGCGGCGAACAATACGGCGCAGGCTCGTCGCGTGACTGGGCCGCAAAGGGCACCGCACTTCTGGGCGTCAAGGCCGTCATCGCCGAGTCGTTTGAACGTATCCACCGCTCCAACCTGGTTGGTATGGGCGTGATCCCGTTCGAATTCACCGGTGGCGACAGCCGCAAATCGCTGGGCCTGACCGGCGAGGAAACGGTTTCGATCTCCGGTCTCGACACCATCCAGCCGCTACAGGAAGTGCCCTGCACCATCACCATGGCGGACGGCTCGGTGAAAGAGATCACCCTCAAGTGCCGGATCGATACCGCAATCGAGATCGAATACATCGAACATGGCGGCGTGCTGCACTACGTGCTGCGCAACCTCGCCAAAAGCTAACCCGTAGGGGCGCATTTCGCGCACCTTGCCCTGACAAAACCAGCAAGCCCCGGTCACCTCGATCGGGGCTTGCTTTTTCCCTACGCAACCGCACGCTCCATTTACCCATTTCCTAACCAAACCCTGCCCCACCGAACGCCAGACAGATACCCGACAGGGTGCAGACGGATGCCAGCCCCTTAATTTTCTGTTAATTCGCGGTGTTAACCCAGTGGAACGATGGCTTTACCCCTCACCAACCTTGGCCTATGACAGCCCCATGAGCGACGCATCCAAACCCAGCAAATCCCACGGCCGCAAATCCATCACCGCGAGCCTGAAACCACGCGCTCTGATGCAGGATGAGCGCTTGGCCCATGCCTGGACCGCACAGGTTATCACCCTGTTTCCAAACGCTTTTCCCGGCGTTCTTGGGGAGAGCTTGACCGGCAAGGCGCTGCGTGACGGAATCTGGCAGCTCGATACGGTCGACCTGCGTCCCTTCGGGATTGGCAAGCATCGCAATGTCGATGACACCCCCGCCGGCGGCGGCGCTGGCATGGTGCTGCGCGCTGACGTGCTCGGCAACGCCATCGAACACACCCGCAAGCTGACCCGTAACCCCTTGCCACTATTCTATCTTTCCCCGCGCGGCCGCCCGTTTGATCAGGCCATGGCGCGGCAACTGGCGCGTGGCCCCGGTGTCACCTTCCTCTGTGGCCGGTTTGAAGGCGTCGACCAGCGGGTGCTCGACCACTATGCCATCCAGGAAATCAGCCTTGGTGATTTTGTCCTCACCGGTGGCGAGATCGCCGCGCAGGCCATGCTGGACGCCACCGTGCGGCTCCTGCCCGGCGTGCTGGGCAATGCTGAGTCAGCCGAAGAAGAAAGCTTTTCCAATGGCTTGCTGGAACATCCTCAATACACCCGCCCCGCCGAGTGGCAGGGCCGCACAATCCCCGATGTTCTGACGTCCGGCCACCATGGCGAGATCGCCAAGTGGCGGCGCGCGCAGTCAGAAGAGATCACCCGCACACGCCGCCCCGACCTGTGGAAGGCCCTTGAAAACAAAGGCGATAGCTAGCGCCCGAAGGTCATCCGCCGCAGCACGTCGTCGCGCCGCACGAAATGATGCCACAACGCCGCGCCCGCATGGCCCAGCAACAGCAGACCCAGCGCAATCGCCGCCCAGAAATGCACCTGTGCAAACGCCTCACTCAGCGCCTCACTGCCGGGCACGAACGGATCATACATCTCGAACCAGTCGAACACCTTGTTTTTAACGCCGAACCGGTCCTGCAAGGGTGACGCCGAAGCCATAAGCCAGCCTGACACCGGCATCACGATCATCAGACCATAAAGCCCCAGATGCCCGCCATGGGCGGCCAGCCGCTCCAGCGGCGACATGCTATCGGGCAAGGCTGGTGTCTGCCGGTTCATCAACCGCCAGACGATCCTGAGCAGCGCCAGAATGAACACCACAAAGCCCCAGCTCTTGTGTATCTGAACCAGTTTCAGCTGCTCCAGCACATCCTCGACCGCATAGGTCATCCACGTGCCAAGCCCCAGTAGGAAAAGGATTATGCCCGCCACGGCCCAGTGCAGCAGACGCGCCGGAAGCCCCCAGCTTCCGGCGCTGTTTTTTATCTTCAGGTTCACTCCCAGCCCCCGGCACGCATCTCGGCCGAAATCTCGAGCCGCACTTCATCCGAGGTCACCGGCGCGAACATGCCCACCCCGTAGTCCGAGCGCAGCATGTCGCCCGTGCCCTGCACGCCGATCCACTGACCTTTGTAGTAGTCAAAGAACTCGCCCAGCGGGTGCACACCATTGTGGTTCAGCGTGAACGACATAGTCATCGGCTTGGAATTGTCCTTGATCGTCAGATCGCCCACCAGGGTAATGGTTTGTTCATCGGTCTGGGTGACACTGGTCGAGGTGAAGGTGATTTCCGGGAATTTCTCCACATCAAAGAAATCCGCCGACTTCAGGTGATCGTCCAGCGCGGTCACACCGGTATCAACGCTGGCCGGGTCTACGGTGACGGTCACTCTGGTGGCTTCGACATTTGCCGGATCGAAATCGACCTCGCCGCCGATCACCTTCCACTGCCCCGACTGCTCGGACAGGCCGGCGTGGTTATAGTAGAAGCGAATCTCGGTGTGGCCGGGATCGAACTTGTAAATCTCGGCCGAAGCCGCCGTTGTCATCGCAAGGCCCAGAACGGTGCCCGTCAGCAGATGTTTCATGATGTTTTCCTTTTCGATTGCATGCCCGCATTCGGGCGCCTAAATTAGATACATGTGCATGTATCTAATTTACAACCTTTCGCAAACCCCAATCCCGAGCCATAACGAAAACGTGAAATGGACAAGAAACCGAATTCCGAAACCACACTGATCTGGGTTCTGCTGAACATTGCCCACAAAACAGTGACCCAGCGGTTCGAAACCGAACTGCGCCGCGCAGGCCTGCCCCCGGCCGCGTGGTACGACGTGCTTTGGGGGCTGGAGCGCAACCCGCAAGGCATGCGCCAGAACCAGCTTGAACGCGGAAGCCTGTTCGATCAGGCCAACCTGTCGCGCACGCTCAAGCGCATGGTCGATGACGGGCTTGTCACCCAATGCCCCGCCCCCGAAGACCGCCGCGGCCGCATCCTGACCATCACAGACGCGGGCCGCGACCTGCGGCTGCGCATGTGGGAGGTTTATGGCGGACTGATGCTCTCCGAGATCGAAGACAAGGTACCTGCGCATGCAAGGCAAGGCTTGATTCAGGGACTGCAGGCCCTGGTGCCCGGTTTCAAAGGCCTTGAGCCGTAGAAACCGGCCGATAGTGCTTGATCCATTGGGCTAATACCCCTATACCCCGCGCGTCCGGTGCCGGATTCGGCGCGCGGGCGGTCTTGCTTGTGGGCGCGTCCTTCCGTGCAGCAATCCACCGGCAGATCCGGAAAAGAAACGACGGCTTAACTCCCGCGGGCGTATCTACGGACCCGACGAAGACGCGGAGCTCTTGGACGGCAGCAACCTTTGCGGAATAAACCGCAAGCAGATCAAGGAGTTAGGTCAATGGACCTGATCGCAGAACTCGAGGCCGAACAAATCGCCTCGCTGGGGAAAAACATCCCCGATTTCAAGGCTGGCGATACCATTCGCGTCGGCTTCAAGGTGACCGAAGGCTCGCGCTCGCGCGTGCAGAACTACGAAGGCGTCTGCATCAGCCGTAACAACGGCTCGGGCATTGCCGGTTCGTTCACCGTTCGCAAGATTTCCTTCGGTGAAGGCGTTGAGCGGGTTTTCCCGCTGCACTCGACCAACATCGACAGTATCGAGGTTGTCCGCCGCGGCCGTGTCCGCCGCGCCAAGCTCTACTACCTGCGTTCGCGTCGCGGCAAATCGGCCCGTATCGCGGAAGACACCCATTACAAGCCCAAGAAAGCCTGAGGAGTCGATCCATGAAAAAAGATATTCATCCCGACTATCACATCATCGACGTCAAGATGACCGATGGCACCATCATCAAGATGAAATCGACCTGGGGCGCCGAAGGCGACACCCTGGCGCTTGATATCGACCCCACCGTGCACCCGGCCTGGACCGGTGGCGGTACCCGCCTGCTCGACGCCGGCGGCCGCGTGTCGAAGTTCAAGAAAAAGTACGAAGGTCTTGGTTTCTAAGCCAAAACCATTGTTGGACCATGCTGAACCGTCGCCCACCCGGGCGGCGGTTTTCTTTTGTCGCTTTGACAAACCGACCGGTCTGCGGCCTAATGACATGCGGACACTTGAAAGAAGGCTAGGTGTTATAGACTAAGTATCGCTAGATTTCTGCCAGGTTGAAACGCGTTTTTTTGCAATTCGAAACTTCTTTGCGGCTTTGTTGTCCAGCGAATGCGCGGTTTTCAGGCACGCTGTCGATAAACGAACCAAGTCGTCATAGTCGAATCCTGTTTGTTTTCCTTCAACAAATTTGAAACCGAGGTCTTCGCATTGCCCTACACGATCTAGAAAGATCTTATTAATACGACCACGGTTATGAGCATGAATATTCCTCATCTCAGTGAAGATTTTCAGCAGCCTACGGTCTTCTTCATTTTCAAACATCTCGATACCCAAGGCGTCAAAGATGAACTTCTCTACTTGTTTCAAACCTCCGTAAGATAGCTTATTGATCTTTCGGTCGATTAGGTAATCGACAATCTCCTTGCGACTAGCAAAATCAAAAACTTCCTCAACTCGAAGAGTTTCACCAGATTTCACGATCTCAGGCCGTCGCCGCATGCATTCTTGAATGATTTGAGAAACATACCATAGAAACCCATCAACAATGTTCGTGGTCATGTTCTTTGAGTTTAGTCTTGCGAACTCAGAGTATCGCTTCACCGATCTATCGGGATTTTCAATCGTCGCTTCCAACTTTGCGCGCTTTTTTTCATCTGTCTCAACTAGGAGAAGCGCCTTGCTGGCTGCTAGCGCTGACCGGTCGGTGTGGTGAGCCAATTGTAACCCAAAATAGAATAGATCAATGGTCTCCTCATAGTCGTTCAGGAAGAGCCAAAATGACACAGTGCAGGTCGATTGGCGGTCTAGCAGATAAAAAAGTTTTTCTTTAGGGGTCAATGTCGTTCGGCCTCATAATCATCTGGAGGACTATCGCTACTATCTTTGATGGAATCCAGAGTTCAAAAACATTCAACAATAAGGAACCCCCAATGGCCACCGTCCCCCTTCTGACCGACGAAGAGCTCTCGCCCAAGGCGGAAGAGGTTTTCGCCGACATCCGCGCCACCCGCGGCACCGATTACGTCAACAATTTCTGGCGCGCTCTGGCCCATAACCCTGACCGGCTGGAAACCGTGTGGAACGATCTCAAGGGCATCATGGGCCCCGGTGCGCTCGATCCGCTGGTCAAGGAGATGATCTATATCGCCGTCTCGGCCAGCAATGCCTGCGAGTACTGCTGCCATTCCCACACGGCCTCCGCCCGTGCCAAAGGCATGGATGACGCCATGTACAACGAACTTCTCGACGTGATCGGCATGGCCAACCAGACCAACGCGCTGGTCAACGCGCTGCAGGTTCCAGTGGACGACGCGTTCAAAGCCTAACCGTGCGTCATGCTGCACGTGCATAACGGGGTTTCCGCCTTTGGTGGTTCTCAGGCGCACGAACCGGCCTTATGTGAACCACAGAACAAACACATGCCCAAGGAACGTGCATCATGACCAGCTTTCGCGCATTCGCCGCCCGGTTCTTGCCGGGCACCCGCAATTTCAACGACGTCGCCATCGGCGACATGACCGACGCGCAGCTCCGCCGCTCCGGTCTAAACAAGGCCGAGATGCTGCACCGCACCTTCGCGGGCCTCTCGACCAACGGCTGAACCACAGTCAACCACTCCGCGGACCACGAACAGGGGCCGGGCGGGCGTTTGCGCCACAGCCCGGCCCCTGCTTTTTGCGCCCACCTTGCCAGCCCCCCCGCCTTGCCCGCATAAAGCCAAAAAAGGACAGGCGTTATGAGCAAGCTGATCACCATTCTGAACGGTCCCAATCTCAACCTTCTGGGCAAGCGCGAGCCGGAGATATACGGCCATGAAACCCTTGAAGATGTTGAGAAATCCTGTGCCCGCGTTGGTAAAGAGTTCGGTCTGACGGTTGATCTCAAGCAGTCCAACCACGAGGGTCAGATCGTCGACTGGGTCCACGAGGCGCGTGAAAACGCGGCCGGGATCATCATCAACCCGGCTGCGCTGACCCACACCTCGGTCGCCGTTCTGGATGCACTCAATACCTTTGACGGCCCCGTGCTTGAGGTCCATATCAGCCAGGTTCACAAGCGAGAAGCCTTCCGCCACCACTCCTATGTCAGCCACCGCGCCGACGGGGTGATTGCCGGATTCGGCGTCGAGGGTTACGCGCTCGCCATGCGCCGGATGGGCAGCCTGCTGGGCTAACATGCACAAGCTGGCACAAGAGGCCAAAACCCTTCTGGGCCAACCTGTTACACGGATCACGCCGCTGCATGGCGGCGACCTTAGCGAAGTCCTGCGCCTGCACCTCGCCGACAACACCACCGTCGTGGTCAAATCCGGTCCCGCCCCGTCGAGCGAGGCCGCCATGTTGCGCGCCATTCGTGCCAGCGGCACCCCGGCCCCACAGGTTCTTGCCCATAGCGACAGCGCCCTCATCCTTGAAGATTTGCCTGAATCCGGCGGGTTGAACGCCCCCGCATGGGGCGATCTCGGCGCCCATCTCGCAATACTGCATGCCACCACCGGGCCCCGCTATGGCTGGCACCGGGACTACGCCTTCGGCCCTGTACCCATCCTCAACACACAGCACGACACCTGGCCGAAATTCTGGTCCGAAAACAGGTTGTTGGCAAACCTTCCTCAACTGCCCTCGGCGTTCCGCCCCGACCTTGAGCGCATCGCCCGCGTCCTGCCCCATCACCTACCCTCCAACCCGCCGGCCAGTCTGCTGCACGGTGATCTCTGGTCCGGAAATGTCATGGTGGATGGCCCCCGCATCTCGGCCCTGATCGACCCGGCCTGCTACTTTGGCCATGGCGAAGTTGACCTCGCGATGTTGTCTCTCTTCGGTCGGCCCAGCCAGGCCTTCTTTGAGCATTACGGTACACCCACCGGCGACTGGGTCACGCGCCGGGCAATTTATCAGCTCTGGCCGGCCATCGTGCACGTGCGCCTCTTTGGCGCGGGTTATCACGGTCTTTTGCAGCGTCTGATTGAGCAGATCCCCACCTGAAGCGGCCAAATAGCACGATTTCCCGAAATCGCCTTAGCTTGCTCTTATTTTCCGCCCCATTCTCCGGTAAAACAAACAAAAGAAAAACGGGCACAGACAAAGAACTACAGGAACGACGCCATGAAAATCGCAGTTGCCGGGCTGGGCTATGTCGGCCTCGCTAATGCCGTCTTGCTGGCGCAGAACCACGACGTTACCGGCGTGGATCTGGTCCAATCGCGGGTCGATATGCTCAACCGCCGCGCATGCCCGCTGGAAGACACCGAACTATCTCAGTTCCTGGCCCTTCCCGATCTGAACTTCACTGCCACCGTTCGCGGAACCGACGCCTATCGCGGCAGCGACATCGTCATCATCGCAACCCCCACCAACTATGATCCCAAGACCAACTTCTTCGACACGTCCAGCATCGAGGCGGTGCTGGGCAAGGTGCTGATCAACAACCCCGATTGCACCGTGGTGATCAAATCCACCGTTCCCGTCGGTTACGTCGCTGGTCTGCGCGACGAATACGCCACTGACCGGATCATCTTCTCGCCGGAATTCCTGCGCGAAGGCCATGCACTTTACGACAACCTGCACCCAAGCCGCATCGTCGTCGGCGATCAGGGCCCGCGCGGCCAGCAATTTGCCGACCTGCTGGTCGAAGGCGCAGCCGACAAGGACGTCCCGGTTCTGCTGACCGACAGTTCCGAGGCCGAGGCGATCAAGCTTTTCTCGAATACCTACCTTGCCATGCGCGTGGCCTATTTCAACGAACTCGACAGCTACGCCATGCGCTATGGCATGGACAGCAGACAGATCATCGAAGGGGTCGGGCTCGACCCGCGCATCGGCAGCCACTACAACAATCCCTCTTTCGGTTACGGCGGCTACTGCCTGCCCAAGGATACCAAGCAGCTTCTGGCGAATTATTCCGAGGTGCCGCAGAACCTGATCGGCGCCATCGTCAATGCCAACAATACGCGCAAGGATTTCCTCGCTGAGCGCATCGTCAACACCGCCCCTAAGGTTGTCGGCATCTACCGGCTGGTGATGAAGACCGGATCGGACAATTTTCGGCACAGCTCGATCCAGGGCATCATGAAGCGGATCAAGGCCAAGGGAATCGAGGTAATCGTTTATGAGCCGGTGATGACCGAAGAGCATTTTTTCAACTCGAAGGTTTATCGCGATCTCGATGCTTTTAAACGCGACGCAGATCTGATCGTGGCCAATCGCATCGACGACGGTATTTCCGACGTCACCGACAAGATCTTTACCCGCGACTTGTTCCACGACGACTAGGGCGGACAGGACAAGGCAGCAGAGCACTTCAATGATGGATTTCACGCGCTACGCTGTCTATTACACCCCCGAACCCGGGGCGCTGGCCGATTTCGGGGCACGCTGGCTAGGCTGGGACGCCGTTTCAGGAAAGCGCTGCGATCATCCCGATGTGGCCGACCTGCCCATCGAAGAGATTACCCGCGCGCCGCGCAAATATGGCTTTCACGCCACGATCCGGCCACCCTTTACCCTGTCCCCCGGGTCGGACAGGGAAACACTTGCATCCGACCTCGAGTCGCTTTGTCGCGAACTGGCACCGGTAACACTGGCTGGTCTTGGTCTGGCCCGCCTGGGTGGCTTTCTGGCGCTGACCCCCGTGGGGGACACATCTGCGCTTTCCGATCTGGCGGCCGCGATCCTGCGTGGTCTCGACCACCATCGTGCTCAGCCGTCTGAGGCCGAGCTTTCGCGCCGCCGCGGCAAAGGCCTCAGGCCGTCGCAGGAAGGCAACTTGATACGGTGGGGTTACCCTTACGTTCTCGAAGACTTCCGCTTTCACTTAACCCTCACCGGCCGCCTGCCCCGGGCCCAGGCCGACCTGGTGATGGCTGCGCTGCGCTCTCAGCTCAGCCCGCTTCTCCCCGCGCCGTTGATAATCCACGAGCTTTGCCTGTTTGGCGAGGCCCCGGACGGCAAATTCCGCCTGATCTCGCGCCACAAACTTTGCGGCTGAGACCGGCAGGCAATCGGGACTTCAACAACTCTGCGAGCAACGCCGGCTTGCCCCGTGATCAACCGTCTTTCGGGGTTGCTGCGATCATGGCACGTATGGCCGGCCCGATCCGGTCCGGGTTGGCCACCAGCCCGGGATTCCGGCAAATGCTATCGGCCAATACGCTGGCGGTGGCGCTGCTGTAGCCTTGCGACACCAGTGAGTCGACGAATTTAGGGTTTGCCCGATCCCAGATCACCGCCTCCAACGGGCCGCGATAGCAGCTGACGTTGATGGTGGTCTTTGCGGCAGCGGACCCTACCAGACCGAAAAGGGTAGCGGCGGAAACGATGACGGCGTTGATTTTCATGACAAACTCTCACTCGGCTGGTGGGCGCCCCTTCCCACTAGAAACATACACAATGTTGAAGCGAATTTGTCTTGCTTTTTAACAAAACGGTTAACGGCGCCGTGCCCTCGGCTAGAGTGAAAGCTGAATAAACTGCTGGGAAGTGGTGCGGATGAAGGGACTCGAACCCCCACGCCTCGCGGCGCCAGAACCTAAATCTGGTGCGTCTACCAATTCCGCCACATCCGCGTTCCGAGGCGCGTGATAGCAAAGCCCGCCCGCCATGGCGAGTGGAAAAAGCTCACGACATTCACGAAATGTTTGGCTATCGTTTCCAAAAAGACCATCCAAGGCAACCAGAGCAGGACGCCCAATGAAACCAGTTCCTTCGGGGCATGCGCGGACCCCGCCTTGTGTGGCGGACATGGTGCCGGGGTATCCGCGCGGCAGCATGATCCTGACCCTTGATGGTGCCCTTCCGGCCGAATTCCTTTCGCCCGGCGACCGGATCATCAGCCGCGACAGCGGCCTGGTCGTCCTGCAAGGGATCAAGGTCGTCGAGATCGTTTGCGACACCGTGACGGTGGAGGCCGGCGCTCTGGGTCCGGACCGCCCGGATTGCGACGTGGTTCTGCCCGTGCATCAACAGGTGCTGGTGCGCGACTGCCGTGCGCAAACCATGTTCGGGCGTGATCAGGCGCTGACGACGATTGGCCAACTGGCCGATGGTGAATTCATCCGCTCAACGGGGCGACAAACGCTGACCTTGATCCAGCTGCATTTCGATGCGCTGCATATTCTCTATGTCGACGGCATGGAGCTGGCCTGTGAGGCCCGGGAACCTCTGCGAAACGCCGCGTAATCCCTGGGGCGGGCTTCAGCCCGCCACCTGCTTCACACCCCCAACGCCCGAAACACCTTGGGCAGTTCCTCGGGGATATCTTCGGCAATCAGCCCGGGGCCGAAACTCAGCGCGCATTCCACGTGCAGCCACGCTGCCGTCTCCGCCGCCTGCATGGGTGAGAACCCCCGCGCCAAGAGCCCGGTGATGAAACCGGCCAGCACATCGCCCGACCCTGCCGTCGCCAACCATGGTACCGCGCGCTCGTAATGCGCAGAATTGATGCTGCATTGCCCATCAGGGCTCGCAATCACTGTATCCGGACCCTTGTAGAGCACCACGCAGCCTGCCCGCGCCGCCGCCTCGCGGGTCGCATCCACCTTGGAATAGGCCGGGCCCTTGGTAGCTGGCGCAGCCAGCTTTTCGGCAATATCGGGAAACAGGCGCCTGAACTCGCCCCCATGCGGGGTCAGCACACAGCCCTCGTGCAACAGCGAAAACAATACTTCCGGCTCGCCTTCAAACGCCGTCAGCGCGTCGGCATCCAACACCACGTAGGGTGTGTGCCCTGCACGCACCGTCACCTCGACCAACGCGCGCGCCCTGTCCACCCCCAACCCCGGCCCGATACAGACCGCATTGAGCCGCCCATCCTGCAGCACCCCGGTCAGTTCGTCGGGCGTTCCGGCCCGCCTCAGCATGATCGATGTGACGTGCGACGCGACCTCCATCTGCGCCGATCCCGGCACCCCCAGCGTCACCAGCCCTGCCCCGATCCTGAGCGCACCCCGTGCCGCCAAACGTGCCGCGCCGGTTTTTCCGCAGCTACCCGACAGGATCAGCGCATGACCGTAATCAAATTTATGATCGGCATAGAATTTTGGGAGGTCTTCCGGTGATTCCGCGTTTTCTCTTGTTAGCAGCTTCACAGGGTAGTCGCTCACAGTTCCCAACTTAGGAGACACCAGTTCTGCGGCAAAGAAGGCCCCTTCCTCCTCTGAAGTTTCTGGATCCACTGCAAAGGGTTCTAAACCGATGTCTACGGCACAGATTTTTTTGGGTGAATAAGGCATGCCCAAATAAGTTCCGCATTTCGCACGATGAAATGTCACAAGCAAGTCTGTCATCAATGACAGATCGTTTATTGCCTTACCGCTGTCCGAACAGACACCAGACGGCATGTCAACTGAAACAGACCGTGAAAAGAGACGCTTTGCCAACTGCGACAGCTGTGTAGAGAAGACTTTCTCAAATTCGATAGGGAGGCGACGGGTCAACCCAGTCCCGAACCCTGCGTCGATGAAAACATCCATTATTTCGGCAGCATCAAGCATTTCCCGAATTGGCCGCACCTCCCCCATCTCCAACCACCGCTCACAATTCACTCGCGCGTCCCGAGGCAGCCTCGAAGCATCCCCATAGAGAAACACCTCAACCTCCCAGCCCCATTCTTTCAACAACCGCGCCACGACAAACCCGTCGCCACCATTGTTGCCCGGTCCGCACAGGACCACCGCCCGGTGCGAGGTCTTCGCCAGTTCTGGCCATTCCTCGAACACCGCCTCTACGACGCCCTGCCCGGCGCGTTCCATCAGCTCAAGCCCGGTCACCTCACCCGACTCGATGGCCGCCATTTCAATCGCCCGCATCTGCGCCGCGGTCAGCAATTCGGTCATGATGTCACCTCGTCGATTCAATTCTGCCCACCCAGCGGGCAATATGCCTAAAATTTAGGCAAACTCTACATTTCGCGCCTGCAGCATCGCCTGCCCCAACCCTATCCAATTGTGTCCCCCGAAGGGAAGTGGTCCAACCCGGCCCAAGGATATGCCGGAGGGAGCCCCATGAAAAAGATCGAAGCCATCATCAAGCCGTTCAAGCTCGACGAGGTCAAGGAAGCGTTGCAGGACGTCGGCGTCCAGGGGCTCTCGGTGATCGAGGTCAAGGGCTTCGGCCGCCAGAAGGGTCACACCGAGCTTTACCGCGGCGCCGAATACGTGGTCGACTTCCTGCCCAAGGTGAAACTTGAAGTCGTGCTCGAAGCCGATCAGGTCGACGCCGCCATCGAGGCGATCATTGATGCGGCCAAGACCGACAAGATCGGCGACGGCAAGATCTTTGTCAGCCCGGTCGAACAGGCGATCCGCATCCGCACCGGCGAGAGCGGCCCGGAAGCACTCTAAGCCACCAAGACAGACATTCAAAGACATACCCCAAGGAACGAAAGGGAATAGGGAATGAACATCAACGACGTTCTCAAGCTGATGAAAGACGAAGATGTCGCTTACGTCGATATCCGCTTCACCGATGTGCGCGGCAAGCTGCAGCACGTGACCGTGGACGTGGACCTGGTCGACGAAGACTTCCTCGAAGAGGGCTTCATGTTCGACGGCTCCTCGATCGCCGGCTGGAAATCCATCGAAAACTCGGACATGAAACTGATCGTCGATCCGGCCAGCGCCTATATCGACCCGTTCTATGCCGAGAAAACGCTCTGCGTGCACTGCTCGATCGTCGAGCCCGATACCGGCGAACACTACAACCGCGACCCGCGCGGCACCGCCCAGAAGGCCGAGGCCTACCTCAAGTCGTCTGGCATCGGTGACGCGGCCTACATGGGCCCGGAAGCTGAATTCTTCCTGTTCGACGACGTCCGTTTCGAGAACAAGATCAACAAGGTCTCCTACGAAGTTGATGCAATCGACGGCTCGTGGAACACCGACACCGAATATGAAATGGGCAACTCGGGCCACCGTCCGGGCATGAAGGGCGGCTACTTCCCCGTGAACCCGATCGACGACGCGCAGGACATCCGCTCGGAAATGCTGTCAACGATGAAGCGCCTGGGCATGAAGGTCGACAAGCACCACCACGAAGTGGCCTCGTGCCAGCACGAGCTGGGCCTGATCTTCGATTCGCTGACCAAACAGGCCGACGAGCTGCAGAAGTACAAATACGTGATCCACAACGTGGCCGCCGCCTACGGCAAATCGGCCACCTTCATGCCGAAGCCGATCTATGGCGACAACGGCACCGGCATGCACGTCAACATGTCGATCTGGAAAGACGGCAAGCCGCTCTTTGCCGGTGACAAATACGCCGACCTGAGCCAGGAAGCGCTCTATTTCATCGGTGGCATCCTGAAGCACGCCAAGACGCTGAACGCCTTCACCAACCCGTCGACCAACAGCTACAAACGCCTGATCCCGGGCTTTGAAGCTCCCGTGCTGCGCGCCTATTCGGCCCGTAACCGTTCGGGTTGTGTGCGGATCCCATGGACCGAGTCGCCCAAAGCCAAGCGCGTCGAGGCTCGCTTCCCCGATCCCGCGGCAAACCCCTACCTGTGCTTTGCTGCACTCCTGATGGCCGGTCTTGACGGTATCAAGAACAAGATCGATCCGGGTGAGGCGATGGATAAGAACCTGTACGATCTGCCTGCCGAAGAGCTTGCCGACATCCCGACCGTCTGTGGTTCGCTTCGCGAAGCCCTGGACAGCCTGGCTGCTGATCATGACTTCCTGCTGGCTGGCGACGTGTTCACCAAAGACCAGATCGACGGTTACATCACGCTGAAGATGGAAGAGGTTGAGCTTTTCGAGCACACACCGCACCCCGTCGAATTCGGCATGTACTACAGCTGCTAATCCGATCCGGATAGAATGAACGAAAGGGCGCCTTTCGAGGTGCCCTTTTGCTTTTGCGGCTCGTGGCCGGCGCCCTTACCCCCAGACCTTCGGATCCAGTCGCAGCAATTTCGACAGTTGCGCATAAACCTCGGGTTCCTCCCGAAACAGGGCCAGCGGCCTTTCAAAGAAAACCTCGATCGAAACGGCAAAGAACTCTTCATAGTTTGTTGCCCCATAGGCGTCGATCACGGTTTTGCGCCCCTTCTCGACATTTGCCACATGGGTTTTGTAGGCTTTGACGAACACATTTTCCCACTCGGTGAAACTGTGCCCCTTCCCGAGAAGCGGAATGCCATTTGCCTCGCCGGTCAGCTCGTCAAGCTTGTGGGCAAATTCATGCAAAACCAGGTTTTGCCCATCGACATCGTTAATCGCCCCTTGTTCGCTGTGCGCCCAGGACAGTATCACCGGCCCGTGCCGCCAGCTTTCACCCAACCGCACGCTCTCCTCCTCGAACACGACATAGCCGTCCTGCTTGGCCTGCTTTGACTTGAACGCAAAAGGGTAGACCAGGATCGTCGTCAGGCCGTCATACCACGTGTCACTGTTCACCACGAGAAGGCAGGCCTGCACGGCAATGGACAACTCCATCTCTTCGGTCAATTCTAACCCGTCGCACCCGTGAAACCGCACCTGGTTCAGGAAGACGTTGACCCTGCCCTCCAGATTGCGATGCAGTTCGGACGGCAGCCGGCGCAGGATCGGCACCTGTTCGTCAATGATGCGCCGTTGATGATCACTCAGCGGCGTGGCCAGCAAAGACTGGCGTTTCCGCCGTCGCGTCAAGGCCCGATAGCCAAGGTATCCGGCAATAAGCACCACAAACCCGAGAAAAATCAAAAGCGGCATGACTGCCTCACCCTCTCAAAAAGCCACCACCAGTCATCCGCCAAACAACGCCGTCAATTGCGCCACCTGCTCATCACTCAACCGGTCCCGCCCTTCCGCATAATTGCGCGCATTCATCTCGTAAAACCGAGCGTTGCCCAGGTTTTTCTCCCCGCAATCGCGTGTCGCCACAAGCTTCGCGGGCACCCCGGCAATCACCGAGTTTTCGGGAAACTCGGCATTTTCGGTGACAATCGAATGCCCGGCGACGATAGAATTCGCCCCGATCTTGGCGCCATCCATGATTGTCGCGTTGATCCCGATCAGACAACGGTCGCCGATCTCACAACCATGCAGCGTTACGTGATGGGTGATCGAACAATCCTCACCGACGATGGTCGGGGTGAACGATCCCACATGGATCATTACGAAATCCTGGATGTTGCTGCGCGCCCCGATGCGAATCTCGTACATCTCAGCCCGGGTCACAACGTTGGGCCAGATCGAGGCGCCGGGCCCGACATAGACCTTGCCATATAGCTGGGCGCTGTCATGGACCAGAGCGGGTTTATCAAGGATCACGTCCGGTCCGATATGGGGCATTGGCGTCCTTTCACGCAGTGGATTTGTTTCAACCTACTAGGAAACGACGCATCTCGGCCATCCCAAACGCGCCAGTCTGGACCTTGCACTACCCAAATTCCAGAGGGTCCGACACATTCGAACGCGATTACCGCAGCCTCCTGGCTGTTCTTCTTGGTCGCCTTCATGTCTGTCCGAACGCCGAAATCTAATCCAATCTGGAAACAGACTGTTTCGAACCGCTCAGCATTTAACCACAATTTGGTTCGAATTGCGCCCCGATTTCTTCACGCAAGCGGGCGATCCTCGGGTGAACAAAACTCTCATCAGAGGAAGCCATGTCCATCGAGCTTTCCGTATTCACCGGCGGATTGTTATTTGCGGAGCCCCCGCGGATTGATGACCCGTTCGTTGAATCCAGTCTTAGATACTACCTCGCTGACAACAACCAAACGGTTGTGTCGGTCACAAACCCCGACCCTTCGAACCTCGAGATCGTTTGTGACAATCTTGTTTTGTGGCTCAAGATCGGAAATGGCGACTCCGAGACCACCAAACTGCGGGTCACGGTCAAACCCATACTGAATGCAAACGACCCTGAAAACCCGGCGCATTCGTCTGCGAAGTCGATCCTTGCAGTTGTTTTGGCGGTGCTGGCGCGAGACTTGAAAGCAGACTCCGTAACCTGGCTGGGCAAGGAGCTTCCTGTACCCGCACGTCAATTCATCTTGGCCGTTTTTCCCGTTATTCCGCGCCGCGTCAGAACCGGACCTACATACGATCAGATCGAGCGCGTACGACTGCTGCCGCAGGAATCCCCCTTGGTCATTCCCAACGAAGTTACGTTTTCTGACTTTGACAACTGGAACTTTGACCGCGAAGAGTCTCGCAAACTCTTGAATCCGAATGGGGAGGAGGAGGCCGAATCCGAAGTCAGCCAGAACCCTGCGTCACTACCTCTGCGGATTACAACATGGATCATGACGGCCTTGGTCGCAATCTTCTCGGTTCCGCTGGCGTGGATCATGTTTGCCTTCAACCTCAACCGTGGCGGTGATTTTGCCACCACGGCTCGGGTTCTGGCCGCAGTTGGCGGTCTGGCCATCCTGCATGCCAATGGCGGCACCGACGTTCTGTTCAGGTTGCTGTTCTAAAGCGCGAACATCATCAGCGCACACCGTGCGAAATCGCTTGCCCCCCACGCGGCGCGCTTTAACATCTCTCCGAGAACCAGTTTTCGGAGAACCATCATGATTTCCTTTTCCCGTCTTTCTCTTGCAGGCCTTGCACTTACCGCCTTGCTGGCTACGCCGGCACTCGCCGCCAATTGCGGCAACAACTCTTCGGGCTTCAACGCCTGGAAGGCCGATTTCGCCAAGGAGGCCAAGAAGGCCGGAGTCAAGAAGCGTGGCCTTCAGGCACTGGCTGGCACCAGCTATGCCAAGGCGACCATCGTCGCCGACCGCAACCAGAAAAGCTTCAAGTACAGCCTCGACAAATTCATGAAAGTGCGCGGCACCAATACGATCATCGCCCAAGGGCGGAAGCGCAAAGCCCGGAACCCGGCGTTCTACGCCAGCCTGGAAAAGAGTTTCGGCGTGCCTGCCGGCGTGCTGATCGCTATCCATGGCATGGAAACAGCGTTTGGCGGGTTCATGGGCAACTCCAATGTGGTCTCGGCCATCGTTACCCTAACCTATGACTGCCGCCGCTCGGATTTCTTCCGCCCTCATGCCATCGGCGCGCTGAAACTGATTGATCGAGGCTCGATTTCGCCCGGCACCAAGGGTGCCAAACATGGCGAGCTGGGCCACACCCAATTCCTGCCAGGCAACGCCCTGAAATACGGTGTTGACGGCAACGGTGACGGCCGGGTCGATTTCTACAACCAAGCCGACGCGCTCGCCTCTACCGCGAACTACCTGCGCAAGAAAGGCTGGAAACCGGGCCAAGGTTACCAGAAGGGCAGCCACAATTACCGTGTGCTCAAGGAATGGAACGCCGCCTCGGTTTACCAGCAATCGCTCGCCATCATGGGCGCCAAGATCGACGGCTGATCCGCCTCCAGACGGGTGCGAACTTGGACAGAACGCACCCGTCACTAGCCCAGTTTTCCGGGCCATCTTCCACAGATTTACGACAAATTTGCCCAAATTTCGACGGATTCATCTCGCCTTATGGGGGAGTAATAACACAGCAACCCCGCCAGAGGGCCCAATGTCCGTTGAGACGAATATCGTAGCAGCCATCTACACGCAAAAACCTGCGTTGAAGTTCGGAGACATCGTCGACGAATTCGAACAGTCGCTGCGCACCAAAAGCACCGGCCGCCGCTCTGTGACTTTCGACCACGATGACCTCGTGATCGTAGAGATCGAATCTCTGCGCATCGGCCTGGCCTGGGTTGCGCCGGAAACGGTCCCCGATGAACCCGAATCCGAGAATGCACCCTACAGCCTGGTGATTGCCACCGGTATCGATCCCGATCACCCCGAAGGCGAAGAAGCCGCGGTTTTCTGCGCACAGCTCAGCGAACAGATCCTGGCCCGCACCTATGATGAGATGCCCTATGACACGGTTTTCCGGGCAGCCTTCCCCAATGCGCTCGACACGGAGTTCCTCGACCAGATTGCAGGCGGGTTGCAGGAGTTGATCTCTTTCGAAATGCCGGTTGAAACCAACGGCTACCAAACCGCCACAGATGAATCACCCAGCGCGGCTCTCACCGATCTGTCCGGCGATAACACGTTGATCCCCGACGCCGTGGCCGAGGTGGCCGCCGCCCCGCGGATCGACGCCGGCTTCCATCGCCTGCGAGAGGCCTACCGGAACGCCGTGCGCAACGATCAGGCCCAGACCAGCGTGATTTGGCAGGCAATGATGGCCAGCGCCAACACGATGATCGAAACCGTGACGCAGGGCGCCGAATTCGTCCGCCAGGTCTCGGCCACCCCTGAGGCGGACCCCTACGAGCGGCTGAAGCGCATTCGGACCCGCGCACCGATGGCGCGTTACCTTAACCGCTTCGACAAAGCGGAATACGAACTTTACGGCAGCCTGCTGGACTGACCCCTGGTCCCTTAGCATTGACAGACCACACTTGCGTCCCTATCTCGTGGCGCGGGTGCAGGCCCCAGCCGTCCGCGGCCAATCGGCATTGGTGAAGTCCTGCGTATTCAAGTCACTCTGACCCATCGGTCACGAGCGGCGGCAATGCGGACCCCGCCTGTCACAGATGACCACGGGAACAGAAAGATGACACAAGGAACACCCACCATTGCCGAGCTCAAGGCTCAGGCCCGCCGCTTGCGCGCAACTATGCAGGAATCCGGCGCGCCCATGGCCCATGCCACGGCACTTGAAACCGTGGCACGCCAGCATGGCCACCGCGACTGGAACACAGCACGTGCCGCCGCGGCCTGGGACAACCCGGCTCGCTGGCAGATCGGCCAGCACGTGCGCGGGCGCTACCTGTCACACCCCTTCACCGGTCGGATCAAATCTGCCTCTGAGGGCACCGGCGGCTTCTGGCGCTTGACCCTCGCGTTTGACGCACCGGTCGATGTTGTCACCTCGCGCCATTTCTCGAACTGGCGCAAACAGGTCAGTTGCACGGTGAACGCCCAGGGCGTGACCGTCGACAAGACCTCGGACGGCACCCCGCACCTGTCGCTTTTCGCGGCCTAGGCGTTTAAGCACGGTCGAAGCGGGCCTCACCCCCGCTTCGCCACATCCTCTTCACGCAAGACATACGTGTGGATCCCAAAGACAACCGCCTCGGTCTCGGGCAACCGCCGGATGGTCTGTTTTTCCGAACGCAGGAACTGCGCTTCGTGCGCGCCCCGTTCCGCGCGCCGATTTGCCTCGCGACGCGGCTGGTGAAGGGTCGCATCCGCATACCAAAGCACGTTGAACCGCCACATCGGGCGCTCCACCCGCACCCCGTCAAACAGGCGCTGCACCCGGCGGGCGATATTGTCGTCATAACTCGCCACCGGCACATGGATCCCGATCAGTGGTTTCATGAATTTCTCATCAAGGCTCCAACTGGCCGGAAAGCACAGCACCGCGCCGGTCAGCACATGCTCGTCACCTTGCTTTTCAAGAATGCAGAAATCTTCCTGAACCAACTGGCCAAGGGTGCCCAGCGGGTCTGCGCGGTCTACCTTCACTGCCCCACCATCGGGGCGCATCATAACTTTGTTCTTGTAGGCAAACCCGGGCTTTTCCAATGCCGCGCGGATCACCTCATCCAAAAGTTCCTCTGCTGCCGGCCGCGCGCTTTCTTCCAGCGCGATCACCGCGTCCCGCGCCTCGCGGATCAGCCGCCCGCGCTCTTCCATCTGCCCGTTATAGGCATCGTCCACCGTGATCCAATCCGCCTTGTCGAGTGGGGATATCCCGGGCAAAGGCATCGGTGTCAGCGGGTCATAAGGAATGGAGCGTTGAAGGATCATGGCGCGACCCTAGACCCGCAATCCCGCGATGAAAAGACCGGATTCCATTGCCGCAAAACATGGCGAAAACGACACCCAATCAGGTCGGTTTTCTACATGCAGTCGCGTCATTCCCGGCCCAGCATCCATGGCAGTTCAATTCAGCCTTCACCGAGATCAACACCATGACCGACCATTACCGCGACATCCGCAAAATCGACCCGAACCGCGGCGACCGCCTGGGCGATGGCACCCCCAATGACAACAACCGGATCGAGATCGGCCCGACCCAACTGGCGTTTCGCGAATGGGAAGCGGTCGGGTTGGCGCTGCCCAATCTCGAACGGATGCGCAAATACCGCTGGAAACGCCTGACCCAGCACGTTGTTGACCGCGGCTATGGCGGCCTTCTGATGTTCGACCCCCTGAACATCCGCTACGCCACCGACACCACCAACATGCAGCTCTGGAACACCCACAATCCGTTCCGCGCCGTACTGCTTTGCGCCGATGGCTACATGGTGATCTGGGATTACAAGAACTCGCCCTTCCTGACCGAGTTCAACCCGCTGGTGCGCGAGGTTCGCTCGGGTGCCGACCTGTTTTACTTCGACCGCGGTGACAAGATCGACATCGCCGCCGACAAATTCTCGAACGAGGTCCGCACCCTGATCGAGGAACACTCGGGCGGCAACAAGCGGCTGGGCGTGGACAAGATCATGCTGCACGGGTTGCGCGCGCTGGAAGCCCAGGGTTTCGAGATCATGGAAGGCGAGGAAGCCACGGAAAAGGCCCGCTCGGTCAAAGGGGAAGATGAGATCCTTGCCATGCGCTGCTCGGTCGTTTCTTGTGAACGCTCAATGGCAGCGATGGAAAAGTTTGCCTACGAAAACGTCCCACTTGGCAACACATCTGAAGATGACATCTGGTCCGTACTGCATGCCGAGAACATCAAGCGCGGCGGCGAATGGATCGAAACCCGGCTTCTGACCTCGGGTCCGCGCACCAACCCGTGGTTTCAGGAATGCGGCCCCCGCATCGTGCAGAACAATGAAATCATCGCCTATGACACCGACCTCATTGGCCCCTACGGTATCTGCACCGACATCTCGCGCACCTTCTGGATTGGTGATGAAAAGCCCAGCAACGCGATGATTTACGCCATGCGCCACGCTCACGAGCATATCATGACCAACATGGCCTTGTTGAAGCCCGGAGTCACAATTGAGGATTTGGTCAAGAACGGGCACAAGCTGGATGCACAATTCGACAAGTGGAAATACGGCTGCAAGATGCACGGTGTCGGGCTATGCGATGAATGGCCGCTGGTGGCCTACGAGGATCAGTACGTCAAAGGCAGCTACGATTATGCGCTCGAGCCTGGCATGGTGCTCTGCGTCGAGGCGCTGGTGGCCGCCGACGGTGGTGACTTCTCGATCAAGATCGAAGATCAGGTGCTGATCACCGAGATCGGGTACGAGAATCTGACGACGTACCCATTTGACCCGGTGCTGATGGGCGAAGCCTGACCCCGTAGGGTGCGTGATTTCACGCACCTTCCCTCACACCCCTGTCATCCCCCTGTAACCACACTTGAACTTCACGCCCGTCCGCCCCACCCTCTCGCCAACACCGCGAGAGGATGACTCAAATGCCCACCGAAAAGATCACCTTCACCGGCCACGACGGCCTGGAACTGGCCGCCCGTCTCGATCGGCCCTCCGGCCCGCATTTGGCCACGGCACTTTTCGCCCACTGTTTCACCTGCTCCAAGGACATCCCTGCCGCCCGCCGAATAGCCCAGCGCCTTGCGGCGGCAGGTATCGCCGTGCTGCGCTTCGATTTCACCGGGCTTGGACACAGCGAAGGCGAGTTCGCCAACACCTCCTTCGCCACCAATCTCGAAGACCTGCGCGCAGCCGCTGGCTGGCTTGAGGGGCAAAACCTCGCCCCTGACATGCTGATCGGCCACTCTCTGGGGGGCGCCGCTGTTCTGCGCGCTGCCAGGGACATCCCGTCGTCCCGCGCCGTCGTCACGATCGGCGCCCCCTTCGATCCGGCCCATGTAACCGAGAATTTCTCGGACAGTATCGAAACCATTTGCCGCGAGGGTGAAGCCCAGGTCGATCTTGGCGGCCGCCCCTTCACCATCAAGCGCCAGTTTATCGAAGACATTTCGAAACATGACTTGGAACAGGCCGTGGCCCATCTGAAAAAGGCACTTCTGGTGCTGCACGCGCCGCGCGACAGTATCGTCGCCATCGAGAATGCCGCGGACATATTCATGACCGCCAAACATCCCAAAAGCTTCGTCACCCTCGACAAGGCCGATCACCTGATCTCGGACATGCATGATGCCGAATACGCCGCAGGCGTGATCGCCGCCTGGGCCGCCCATTACCTTGACCTGACACCCCCCGCCCCGCCCCCCGGCGCACCGGAAGGCATAACCCGTGTGACCGAGGCGGATCCGAACGGTTTCCTGCAGGACATTGCCTCTGGCCCGATGCACCATGCGCTGGCCGACGAACCGCTGGCCTACGGCGGTACCAACAAAGGCATGTCGCCCTATGGTTTCGTCTCGGCCGGGCTTGGTGCATGCACATCGATGACGATCCGCATGTATGCCCGGCGCAAGGGCTGGCCGCTCGATCACGTCAGCGTCGATGTGCATCACGCCAAGGTCCACGCTCAGGACGCCACCGCCGGCTCGCGCGACAAGATCGACGAGTTCCGCCGCGAAATCACCCTGGTGGGCGATCTGAGTGACGACCAACGCGCCCGCCTGATGGAAATCGCCGACAAATGCCCGGTGCACCGCACACTGGAACGTTCCTCCGAAATCGTCACGGTGATGGCACCAGCGTAAGGTGCGCTTTCATAGCGCACCTCTCCCCTCGGCCCCTGCGGCAACTAGGACATTCCCTTCCCCGCAACAAATGCCCTAAACACACCCCATGGAAAACGCACAAGATTATTGGGATTTCTACTTCGGCCGGGTCGACGGCAAACCGTCCTCCTGCTTCGTCAACCTCTCCCTGGGCGAACGCGCCCCGGTGCAGGGCCATACCGACTGCGTCTATGTTTCGGTCAAGATGAAATCGCCCAAACCCAGCGGCCTCTCCAGCCAGGAAGAGTTCGATCCCCTCGCCGCCCTCGAGGATGACCTGTCGAAAGTGATCGATGCCCAGAGCGGCATCTTTGCCGGCCGCGTCACCCATGACGGCATGCGCGACTTCTTCGCCTATTTCCGCGATGGCGGTGCGGCCAAGACGGCGCTCTTGGATTTTCAGCAGGCCCATTCCAACTATGCAATGGAGATCGGTGCCCGCACTGATCTCGAATGGGAGGTCTATCGCGGCTACCTCTACCCCGCGCCTTCCGCCTTCCAGCAGATCCGCAACCGCGCCCAGCTGATGCAGCTTCAAGCCGCCGGTGACCGCCTGGATCAACGCCGCCGCATCGACCATTACGCCACCTTCCCCGACGCACCCACCGCCGGCCAATTTGCCGAGGCCGCCAGCGCCGAGGGCTTCCTGCTCGACAGTATCAAAGAACAGGACGGCGCCACCCAGCTCCGGTTCTGGCGCGAGGACGCGCCGCATGGCATCGACCTTGTCACCGACATGATCGTCGGCGCGCTCGATGGCGCAGTAGGCCGCTATGACGGCTGGGAATGCGAGATGGTCAAACTGTAGGGTGTGTGCTTGCACGCACCGCCAAAAAAAACGCCCGGGCTGCGATGCGGCCCGGGCGTTCGCAATTCTCGAGCTCGGATCAGCCGCGAGCTTTGCCCACGAGCTTCCACGCTGCCGGCAGGATCATCGCTGCCAGAATTAGTTTGATCGCGTCACCCACCAGGAACGGTGTCAGGCCCCAGGCCAGTATCGGCTTGTCCCAGCCATACAGTTGACCCAGCCACGCCAGACCCGGCAGGTAAATCAGCGCGTTGCCGATCAGCATGGCCAGCGCCATCCACAGAACCGAGCGGTCCCAGCCACGCTGCGCGAGCGCGCCCAGCGCCAGGGTGGCAAGCACGTATCCCACCAGATAGCCACCGGTTCCGCCCATCATGTAGGTCAGGCCGAATTTCTCGGCCGACGAGTTGGCAAACACGTCAAAGCCCAGCGCGCCGACGATCATGTAGCCCAGGATCGTCACCAGACCCAAACGCGGGCCATAGGCGGCGCCCAGCCCCAGAACCGCAAAGGTCCCCATGGTGATCGGTACCGGCCACATCGGCACCTTGATCTTGGCGGCAATCGCCAGAATCGCGATGCCCGCCAGCACCAGAATGGCCTGCTTGGCGCGCAGGGCGGCACCCTGTTCTGCGCCGAAGGTCTCGACAAGGACCTTGTTCGTCATGGATGTTGCCAACTTACTTTCCTCCGTTGGATGTCATCTGTTCGCAGCGTTTTCTGCAACAGCACACAACCGCATGCAAGTCGAAAGCTGCACCGCAGCATGACGTAAGGTCAACTTTTGCCGATTATTCCCCCTTGACGGGTTTTCGGGTGCCTGCGCTCACGTTTCCAAACGCATCGACAAAACGAAATCGCTCGCCATCCATTGCCATGTCATAACAGGCCCAAAAGGCATCGGGCGGCCATTGGCTGCAATACTGGTCGCCGCGCACGCTCCAATATCCCCAACTGTCGGTCCCCGCGTTGTAAAGCGTTCGGCCCGAGGCATTAAACCGCTGCCATGCGCCCCCGTCATAAACCAGCTCGCGGTCGGTCAGCTCTTCAAGAATCTGCTGACCGCTCATGGCGCGCCAAGCGTCCGCGGCAACGCCCTGACCGATAAATGCAGCGACCAGAACCATAGCAACCCGTCTCACCTGCTTCGCTTCCCTTGAGGTCTACGCCCCCGCAGTTTATGACCGCGCCGAACCCTGCTCATAATCACGAAGGCGTCAACATGATCCCCCGCTATGCCCGTCCCGATATGGTTGCCATCTGGGAACCCGCCACCAAGTTCCGCATCTGGTACGAGATCGAGGCCCATGCCTGCGATGCCATGGCCGATCTGGGCGTGATCCCGCGCGAAAATGCCGAGGCCGTGTGGAAAGCCAAGGATGTGGAATTCGATGTCGCCCGCATCGACGAAATCGAGGCCGTCACCAAACACGACGTCATCGCCTTCCTGACCCACCTGGCCGAACACGTGGGCAGCGAAGAGGCCCGCTTCGTGCACCAGGGTATGACAAGCTCGGACGTGCTCGATACCACACTCAACGTGCAGCTCGTGCGCGCCGCCGATATCCTTCTGACAGGCATGGACCGCGTGCTCGCCGCCCTGAAAACCCGCGCGTATGAACACAAGGACACCGTCCGCGTCGGCCGCAGCCACGGCATCCACGCCGAACCCACCACCATGGGCCTGACCTTTGCCCGTTTCTATGCCGAAATGGACCGTAACAAGAACCGCCTGGAAAAGGCCCGCTGGGAGGTCGCCACCGGCGCGATTTCCGGCGCAGTTGGAACATTCGCAAATATCGACCCAGCGGTCGAAGACCATGTCTGCGAACAGCTCGGCCTGCGCCCGGAACCGATCAGCACCCAAGTCATTCCGCGAGACCGCCACGCCATGTTCTTCGCCACCCTCGGCGTCATTGCCTCGTCGATCGAGAACATCGCCGTGGAAATCCGCCACATGCAGCGCACCGAAGTGCTGGAAGGGGCCGAATTCTTCTCGATGGGCCAAAAGGGCTCCTCGGCGATGCCACACAAGAAAAACCCGGTCCTGACCGAGAACCTGACCGGCCTCGCCCGTCTTGTTCGCATGACCGTGATCCCGGCGATGGAAAACGTCGCCCTATGGCATGAACGTGACATCAGCCACAGCTCGGTTGAACGCGGCATCGGCCCGGACGCCACCATCACGCTTGATTTCGCCCTGCACCGTCTTGCCGGCGTGGTCGAAAAGATGCTGATCTTCCCCGAGAACATGCTCGACAACATGAACAAGTTCCCGGGTCTGGTGATGTCGCAACGTGTGCTGCTGGCCCTTACCCAGGCCGGTGTCAGCCGCGAAGACGCCTATTCCATGGTCCAGCGCAACGCACTCAAGGTCTGGGAAGAGCGGGTCGATTTCCAGGAACAGCTTCTGGCCGACGCTGATGTTGTCGCCGCCCTGGGCGTTGATGGCATCAACGAAAAATTTGACATGGGCTACCACACCAAGCACGTCGACACGATCTTCGCCCGCGTCTTCAAAGATTAAGCCGCTGATCACACCGGAATTGACCGCGGTCAACGACACCCGGAAGCAAAGCCACGATACTCCGCGCAGTCTTTCCGATTGCGCGGAGTTTTCACATGTCCGATCAACCGAAACGCGCCCCGTTTTCCAAACGCGCCTTGGCGGCTTTCGGCGTGACGTTGGGGTTTCTGACCATGCTGGTCAGCGGCGTTGTCCTGACAATTGGCCCATCCGGCAGAATTGCGCGTGAAACATCCTGGCAGTTCATCGGCCTTGATCGCGGCACTTGGGAAGCTATCCACTTGGGCGCAGCGCTTTGGTTTTCGCTGGCTGCAGTCTGGCATCTGGTGCTGCACATACCGATCTATCGCAACCTTCTTGGCGGCACCCGCGTTCACCCCTATGGCAACCGGACCGAGATGGTGCTGGTGCTCGGCATCGTCGTCCTGTTGATTGCAACCGCCATTCTTGATCTTCCCCCGACAAGCTGGCTGGTCGACCTGAACAGCTATTTCAAGCGGGAGTTCTGGCTTGCCTGACGATGGCCTCACGTTTTCGTGATCGCCTCGCCCCCCTTTGCATGCTACCTTTACGGCATCTCAACCGCGAAAGGACACATGATGAAAACGACCCTGGCCGTTATCGCCCTGATCCTGGCCCCCTCGCTGGCATTGGCCTGCCCGGCCCATGAGCAACACGCAATGTCCTGTGCCGAAGGCATGGTGATGGACATGGCAACCGGTACCTGCGTGCCACAAGTCTCAAGCTGACACTCCCAGTTTCCAATTCATGCAGGCAAGGCTCGGACCCCTCCGGGTCTTTGTCTTCTTGAACCGATTTTTCAGAACTTCTTTACCCTCGCGCACTAGGTTTTTGGCATAGCTTCAACTGCCATGGACACGCCGCCTTGCAACCGCTTGCACAACTCGCCGCGCCCGCCTCTTCCCTGCCCGCCATGCTCGACCGCCGCCAGAAGGCCGCGATCATCGTGCGGTTCCTGATGCAGGAAGGAGCCGAAGTACCGCTGGCCGAACTGCCCGACGACTTGCAGACCGCCCTGACCCAGCAGATGGGCGCGATGCGCTATATCGACCGCCCCACGCTGGAACAGGTGGTGGGTGAATTTGCCGATGAGCTTGAGCGCATGGGCCTGACCTTCCCCCGTGGCTTGGCTGGGGCGCTCACCGCCTTGGATGGCCGCATATCACCGCAGACCGCCGCCCGTCTGCGCAAGGAGGCCGGGGTGCGCCAGACCGGCGATCCCTGGGGTTTCATCCGCGAACTGGAAACTGAAAGGCTGGTAGAGGTGATCGAGCGTGAAAGCACCGAAGTGTCGGCCGTGCTGCTGTCGAAACTACCGGTCCAGAAGGCAGCCGAGCTACTGGGCAAAATCCCGGGTGGCCGTGCCCGGCGTATAACCTATGCGGTGTCGCTGACCGGAGCTGTCACCCCCGAAGCCGTCGACCGAATTGGTCTGTCGCTGGCGGCCCAATTCGAAATGCAGCCGCTCCGCGCATTTGACGAAGACCCCGAAGCGCGGCTCGGCTCGATCCTCAACATAACCGAGGCCGGCAAACGCGACGAGGTGCTGACCGCGCTCGACGAAGACGCCGCCGAGTTCAGTCAGAAGGTTCGCAAGGCGATCTTCACCTTCCCGGACATCCCCAAAAGGGTTGCGCCGCTGGACGCCCCCAAGATCACCCGCGACGCCGATCCCGATGCCCTTTTTATCGCACTTGCTTATGCCATGGCCACTGAAGACCCCGCGATGAAACACGCGGTCGAATTCATTTTCGACAACATTTCCAAACGCATGGCCGAGAACATGCGCGAAGAAGCCGGGGAACGCGGCAAGATAAAACCCAAGGATGGCGAAGCAGCGATGAATTCGGTTGTGAGCACCATCCGCGATTTGCAGGCAAATGGCGAAATCACCTTTCTCGACCCCGAAGAAGAGGAGGAGGAATAGCACCCGCCGCGGCCCGATTTTCGGAAGAAAAATCGTGGTCACGCCAAGCGGCGCAGGTGCTGGACAGCCCGCCTTGCCCGGCATAGGGTCGCCGGAAATGCGCCCCAGCCATCCGGTTGGCGCGCGCCACCACACCGGAAGCCCACGATGCGCAGCCTCTCGCCCAAGGCCACTGCGATCCTGTTGATGATCGCCGCCATCTTCATGTTCTCGTCGATGGACGCGCTGGCCAAGCTTCTGGCCGGTCGGATCGGCACGATGCCGACCCTCTGGGCCCGCTACCTGGGCCAGACCCTGGTGGTGTTCATCCTGGTCCTGCCGCGTCTGCGCAGCGTGCTGCGCACCCGTTACCCGAAACTACAGCTGGCCCGCTCGGTCTATCTGATGTGTGCCACTGTGTTGTTCTTCTTCGGCATCTCTAATATCGGCCTGGCCGAGGCGGCAGCGATCATGTCCACCAACCCGCTGTTCATCACCCTGGGCGCCGCCGTGTTTCTGGGCGAAACATTCGGTCTGCGCCGGGCCTTCGCCATTCTCGCCGCCTGCATTGGCGCCTTTCTGGTGATCCGCCCCGGGGCCGATGTCTTCACCCTCTACTCGCTCTTGCCGCTGGGCGCGGCGATCTGCTACTCGGCCTATGCGCTCACCACCCGCTTTGTCGGCCGAGACGAGGACGCCTGGACCTCGCTGTTCTACACCGCCCTGTTCGGCGCGATCGCCCTTTCGGCCGCCGTGCCGTTCTTCTGGCAGCCCGTGGCGCCGGGAGACCTCATCGTCATGCTCGCCATCGCGCTCTGCGGCACCGCCGGGCAACTGGCCCTGATACGGGCATTGATGGCGGGCGAAGCCGGTATGCTGGCGCCGTTTGCCTATTTTGGACTGGTGTTTTCCACCTTCTACGGCGCCACCATATTCGGAGATTTCCCCGACACTCTGACCATCCTGGGCGGACTGATCATCGCCGGGGCGGGTATCTATGTCTGGTATCGCGAAACCGTCATCAAGCCCGACTGATCCAAGGCACCATTTATGTCCGGACAAGTGTGTTGCATCAAAGACGCACGCCAAGCATTTGACTTTATGCGATAAAATATTGCCTTCACTGACCGGACCCGCACCTTGGATGCGTCGCCACTTTTTCGCCTTATTTGCTCCTTAAGGACGTCAGGAAAGGAAGGCACAAGTTCTTCCAAAGAAAAGAATAGGCAGGATCGAGAAACGTGGAAGCCAATGACTTGGTGCCCGATACCCTTGTGCGTCGTTTGTGCGCGGATCGGGATATGTGTAACGATGACGGGCGCACTGAACTTGCCCCGCTGGCTCCGCTGTCGGCCGAACCGACCAAAGTGGGCACGTCCCGACGCCTGACACTCATCATGACTCTATCCGGGCCACAGAAGCAGATCTCATTGATTTCCTGGCTGGGCAAAGGGTAGCTCATGCGCAATCATCTGCTTCCTTTTTGCCTGTTGCTTGTCGGCTGTATGCCCGGCGCGATACCAGATCAGGCCTCGCGCGCGGCGCAACCAGCCGCGATGAGCGCCCTGCCCCCGGTCAAGACCTTCTCGACCCCGACTCCGGTTCAACCACGCCGCTCGAATGCCGATATAAGCCGCGATTTCCTTGAACTGGCCTTCCGTTTGGAATCGGGCCGTGAATTGCCGGTCTTCACCAGGTTCGAACAACCCATCTCGATCCGCGTGACCGGGGCTGCCCCCGCCACGCTGATGCCGGATCTGGCCCGGCTGATCTATCGCCTCAATACCGAGGCCGGGTTGCGCGTTTCGATGACCCGGTCCGAGCACGCCAATATCACCATCCAGGCCGTGACCCGGGCGCAGATCCGCAAGAATCTGCCCCATGCCGCCTGTTTCGTGGTGCCCAACATCACCGATATTTCGCAATACCGCGCCGCCCGGCGCAGTGCGCGGGCCAACTGGGGCCTTCTGCGGTCGCGCGAGCAGATGGCAGTGTTTGTACCGTCGGATGCCAGCCCGCAAGAGGTGCGCGATTGCCTGCACGAGGAACTGGCCCAGGCCATCGGTCCGCTCAACGATCTCTACCGCCTGCCGGATTCGGTCTTCAATGATGACAATGTTCATACGGTCTTGACCGGATTCGACATGCTGATCCTGCGCGCCTATTACGCGCCGGAATTGTATAACGGTATGACCCGCCGCCAGGTCGCCGCGCGGCTGCCCGCCATCCTGGCCCGGCTCAACCCCGGCGGCGAAGCCATGCCGACACAACGCCCGGCCCCCACCCCACGCAGCTGGATCAGGGCGATCCAGACCGCGCTTGGCCCCGGTGCCAATCACAAACAACGTCGCAACGCCGCGCGTCAGGCACTGGGTATCGCCCAATCGCTGGGCTGGCAGGATCATCGCCGCGCATTCGCCCATTATGCCGTCGGGCGTTTGTCCGTCGCCACGGATACCGAGGCCGCCCTGGGTCACTTCCAGACTGCGGACCGGTTCTACGCCGCCTCGCCCCACACCACGCTTCATCGCGCCTATGTCGCCAGCCAGCTGGCCGCCCATGCCCTGACCCAGGGCGATGGCCGCAGCGCGTTGGCTTATGTCAACCGCGCCATTCCAATCGCATCACGCCACGAGAATGCCGCACTGCTGTCGACGCTGATGCTGATGCGGGCCGAGGCGCTTGAACTCACCGGTCGCGCCTCGGAGGCTGCGACCGTTCGACTGGACAGTCTCGGCTGGGCACGTTACGGATTTGGCGCGGATTGGGCCGTGCGTGCAAAAATGCGCGAAATCGGCGCGCTCAACCCGCTGAAGGGAAAACGCGGGTAAATACACATGGTCTGGATTGCGGCCGCTTTGGGGGTGCTATTTGGCATCTACCAAGCCAAGAAACGCGAAGGCAAAGGGCTCGACATGGCCCAATACGGTGCCGTCTACGGCATCGTTTTCGCCATCATCGCCTTGATCATCAATATCTTGATCCTGCGTCAGGGGGGCTGAGGCGGATGTTCCTGCCTTTCTTTGACTCCCTGCGCAAGGAAGGCATCCCGGTCAGCTTGCGCGAATACCTGACCTTTCTCGAGGCGATGTCGACCGGCATGGTGACCTATGATGTCGACGGGTTCTACTACCTCGCCCGCTCGGCCATGGTGAAGGACGAACGCAACCTCGACAAGTTCGACCGCGCCTTCGCCGCCGCCTTCAAGGGGATCGAGAACATCTCGATTTCAGACGTTCTGGAGGCCGTGAACATCCCCGGCGACTGGCTCGAAAAACTTGCCGAAAAGCACCTCAGCCCCGAGGAAATGGCCGAGATCGAGGCGCTTGGCGGTTTTGACAAGCTGATGGAGACGCTCAAGGAGCGCCTGAAGGAACAGGAAGGCCGCCACCAAGGCGGCAACAAGTGGATCGGCACCGCAGGCACATCGCCGTTCGGTGCCTATGGCTACAACCCCGAAGGGGTGCGCATCGGCCAGAAGGAAAGCCGCCACCAACGCGCGGTCAAGGTCTGGGACAAGCGCGAATTCAAGAACCTCGACGGCGACGTCGAACTGGGCACCCGCAACATCAAGGTGGCCCTGAAACGCCTGCGCCGCTGGGCCCGTGACGGGGCCCATGACGAGTTGGACCTCGACGGTACCATCCGCGCCACCGCCGAACATGGCTATCTTGACGTCAAAACCCGGCCCGAGCGGCGCAACGCGGTCAAGGTGGTCCTGTTTCTGGATATTGGTGGCTCAATGGACCCCCATATCAAGCTGGTTGAGGAACTCTTTTCGGCGGCGAAGTCCGAATTCAAGCACCTGGAATACTATTACTTCCACAATTGCCTGTATGAAGGCGTCTGGCGCGACAACCGCCGCCGCTGGGACGAACAAATCCCAACCTGGGACGTGCTGCACACCTATGGCCCTGATTACAAATGCATTTTCGTCGGCGACGCGTCGATGTCGCCGTACGAGATCGCCTATCCCGGCGGCGCCAATGAACACTGGAATGCCGAGCCCGGCCAGCTTTGGCTGCAACGCGCCCGCGAGCAATGGCCCAGCCATATGTGGATCAACCCGGTGCCGGAAAAGCACTGGGGCTACACCCATTCCATCGGCATGGTGAAAGAGATTTTCGAGGACCGAATGGTGCCGATGACCCTCAAGGGTATCGAAGAAGGCATGCGCGAGCTGACACGCTGAGTACCGCTCGCCTCATGGGGCCAAATCCGGTTTACGCTTTGCTGTCGTTCTTTGGAGTAACTATCAATGTCCTGCGAGAGCCCATAACAGCCATCAGTTGACCTGCGCTGGCGAAACCTACCTCTTCGAGCCCCCAAAATGCTGCCTACCAATCGTGTAGGGCCGTGACGGACTACGGCATTTTCATACCCGCACATGATAGAGTTCTTTCCATGACGGCAACGTAACCGGAAAGGGGGAACTTTGCGATCGTTCTTCTCTTGTTGTCGATTATGTTTATGGTTCCTGAACCAAGTAATTTGATCAAGAAAAGCTGTGTAATCATGTTCCCAGTGTGCCCTCCGATGTGCTGTATCATACTTCCAGAATACGTCGAACCGCTCAAAACCGAAGTGGCGCCTCCGGACTTTAACTGAAAACTGCTTTTGCGGGCTCTGAATTTCCAATTTTGCGAACTGACTTGAACTACAATCCACCCGGATCGCGAGGCTGCTATTCTCAAAAGGCCTTTTGCAGCCTTCACTTCCGCCACACACGCGTTGTTGTGCTTAGAGATTCCGCGTTTTTCGCGGACGACAAATCCATCAACCTTGTAAAGAGACCAGCTTCCTTTCGAATAGAGTTTCGTGCGTGTCTCTGCGTTTGCGACTGAGGTGACTAGCATCAACGCGATCAGCAACGCTTGTCTTAGATATCCCATGGTCCACTCCCTAGTAATCTTGTTTTGATGCTAGAAAGAAGGCAATTGTGCCCCCTTGACGTGGATCAACATGCCAACGAGGACTCATACGAAGCGAAGAAGCCTCCGAAAAGGTTCGGCGGCAGCTTTGTCAGCAATTGCAGGCAACGGTATTGGGCGAGGTGAATGGCTTCACCCGCTGTCAAACCCCAAACAACCGCCCCGGCGCCCATCCCTTAGCGTCAATCCCGCCAAGTCGCAGCATGTGCCAGATCAATGCCAGGTTGGACGAGATCACCGGCAGGCCGGTCGCCGCCTCGGCCTGTTCCAGCACGCCCAGCACCCGCAGGTTGGTGCAACTGGCGAACACGGCGTCGCAGCCTTCCGTCTTGCCCAGGGTTTCAATCGCCGCCAGCGTATCGGCCTCGGCAATCCGTGCCACGCTCCAATCATCGCTCTGGTTGAAACTCGCCTGGGTCAGCACCTCAATCCCTTCCGCCCTCAATGCTGTCACCAGCGGAGCATTCACGCTTTCAACATATGGCGTGAGCAAAGCAATCCGCCGGGACCGCAAGGCCTGCAAACTGGCAATCACTGCGCTCAGCGGATTGGTCACCGCCGCCTCGCCCTGCACCTGGCAGATCAAATCAGCCACCCGATCCGGCCCAATCACCGTCGCCCCTGAGGTGCAGCCATAACCCACCACGTCCATACCCTGGGGCAACAAGGACGCTGTCCCAACCATATGATCTTCCATGGTTTTCAACGCCTCTGGTGTCACCTCGGCCTGCGCCGGGATACGTGCATGCAACAGGCTCACCGGCTGCCCGGCCAGGATCTGGCGCGCCTCGTTTTCCAGCGTCTCGTCGGTTGACAACACAATCAACCCCAACCGCCCCTGCCCGCCATAGCCCCGATCAAGTGAATATGTCAGCGTCATGTACCCGCCCCCGAATGTCATCGGCACTCTGACAGGAAACCGGGACCAGTCAATCGCCCTTGCAGCCCAACGGCAATCATGGGCACTCTCACCCACAAGGAGCCCGCCCATGTCCGCCATCCGCCTTCTCTGGCACAAACACCGTATCGTTTTTGTCATCTTCCTGGCGGCAAGCGCGGTGACGCTGTTCTTCGTGATCCGCCTGGCAATGTTCACGATCTACTGGTCTGATCCGGCGCATCGCAACCTGACACCCGAACCCTGGATGACCCCGGGCTATGTTGCCCATTCCTGGGGCCTGCCGCCGCACGAGATTGCAGACTTTCTCGACATACCTCCCGGAGACCGCCCCACCCTGGCCGAGATTGCCCGAAGTCGCAACGTGCCCGTGTCTCAGATCATCGAAGAGCTTTCCGGCATTCTCCAGGATAGCAAATGACCAGCTGGGCGCTAAACCTTCTGGGCCAATACGGCGCGCCGCTCTTGGGGCTGATCACGCTTGCCAGTTGCCTGGCCTTGCCGGTTCCGGCATCCCTGGTGATGCTGACCGCCGGCGGGTTTGCAGCCAGCGGCGATCTTGACCTGCCTCTGGTATCCGCCGCCGCCCTTGCCGGGGCTATCTTTGGTGACCAGATCGGGTTTTTCCTCGGCCGTGGTGGTCAATCCGCGCTCTATCGCCTGATCGACCGCTACCCCAGGCGGGCCGCCATCCTGACCAGGGCTCGCGATCTGTTGCAGCGCGGCGGCGGCATCGGTGTCTTTCTCAGCCGTTGGCTGTTCAGCCCGCTGGGTCCGTACGTAAATTTCGCCGCCGGGGCTGCCGGGCTGAACTGGCTCCGCTTCACCGTTTGGGGCGCGGCCGGTGAGTTGGTCTGGGTGTCTCTTTATGTCGGCCTCGGCTACGGGTTCAGCCACAACATTGCTGCCGTCGCGCAATTTGCCGGTGACATCAGCGGGTTGCTGGCCGGTCTTGCCCTGATGCTGGTCACGGGGTTGTGGCTGCGCCATGTCGTCCGCGAGCATCACCGCAAAGAGACTGCCAACCTCTGACTTGCCCCCCGGCGTCGCCTGCCCCATATCTGACCCATGATCCGTTTCACCCCGATCCTGCTCGCCGTTCTTTATGGGCTGTTCATGTGGCGCTTCTCGGCCTGGCGCATGGCGCGCCAGCTTGACGCGCAATCGACCGAGCTGGCCGATCCGTCGCTGAAACCGCTTTTCGACCAGATGGCGCGCGCCCTTGATCTGCCCCGCATCCGGGTGCATCTCTACGAGATCCAGCCGGTCAACGGCCTTGCCGCGCCGGACGGGCGTATCTTCCTGACCCGGGGGTTTTACGACAAATACCGCCTCGGCGAAGTCACCGGCGAAGAACTGGCCTCGGTCATCGCCCATGAACTGGGCCATGTGGCCCTGGGCCATTCACGCCGCCGGATGATCGACTTTTCCGGTCAGAACGCGCTGCGGACCGCCCTCGCCATGGTGTTGTCGCGCTTCATCCCCGGTGTCGGCGGCTATCTCGCCAACTTCATCACCACGCTGCTTGCCGCCCGCCTGTCGCGCTCGGATGAATACGAGGCTGACGAATACGCCGCCGCCCTGCTGACCAAGGCCGGCATCGGCACTGCCCCACAGAAATCGCTGTTCGAAAAGCTGGAAAAGCTCACCCAATCCAACGCCGGGGCCGCCCCCGCCTGGCTCCTCAGCCATCCCAAGACCCCCGAGCGCATCAAGGCCATTAACGCGCTCGATCAGAAGTGGTCCTGATCCGCCTCTTCATCTCACCGGAAATATCCTGAGGAGCGCGAGGGGCTGGCCCCTCGCTCCGTCCCCAACCGCAAAACACTGTCCTTTGCAAAACAATCCCCGCCCCCACGGCGCAACGGGGCGGGTGGGCGTTGCGCCGTGGGGGCGGCTCTCAATCCAGCGCCGCACTCACTGCCTTCGCCAGCCGCGGCAACCGTGCCTTTTTCAACAGGGCCCGCGCGCTCCAAGGTTCGCCGGATAATCGCCGCGCCTCGGCCAGTACATTCCCGGCCACAGCATTGATCCCGTCCTGATCCGCCTGCCAATAGCCCAGCAGGAAGTGATCCGGATCGGATCGGCTCACCCCTTCCTCGGCCAGAACCCCGCGCGGGAAGTCTTTGGCGTTCAGCGTCACGATCACATCCGCCGACCCGGCAATCGCTGCCGCCAGCACATGCACATCCGCCGCATCCGGCAGCCACAGCCGATCTTCCAGAGACGGTTTCCACGTTACAATCGCTTTCGGCCACCGGGCACCCACCAACGCCGCCTCGCCGCGCGCCTGGACCTCGCCACCCGGCCCCAGCTTCCTGGCGGCCAACGCCCATTCTTCGAGGATACGTTCCGACCACAACGGCTCAAACGCCCCGGTCGCCGCCACGCCAAGCAGCATTTCGCGCATGACCGTGGGATAGATCACGCAAGTGTCGAGAACCGCCCTCACAGCCGATAGAACAGGGCCTTCAGATACCCCGACTCCGCCAGTTGCGGCATCAGCGGATGATCTGGCCCGGCAAACCCGGTGTGGATGATCTGCGCCGTTTGTCCGGGGCGCCCGGCCCGGCCGATGCCGCGCGTGCATGCGCCGCGGAACTTCGACAGGTCCGCCGCATGGGAACAGGAACACAGGCCCAGATAGCCGCCGTCAGCCACCAGCGGCGCCGCCAGCCGTGCCACCCGTTCATAAGCGCGCAGCCCCTTGTCCAGCGCCTGTTTGCTCGGTGCAAAGGCCGGCGGATCACAGATTACAACGTCGAACTGCGCTCCCTCGTCAGCCAACGCCGTCAAGACTTCGAACGCATCGCCCTTGCGGGTGGCAAACCGATCCGTCGCGCCCATCTTCTCGGCCCCCTGCGCCGCCAGTGTCAACGCAGCTTCTGATCCGTCCACGGCCAACGCACTCTCTGCGCCCCCGGCCAGAGCGGCCAGGCCAAACCCGCCCACATGGGAAAACACGTCCAAAACCCGTGCTCCCTTGCTGAGCTTCGCTGCGAACCTGTGGTTGTCGCGCTGATCAAAAAACAGTCCGGTCTTCTGCCCGCCCATCAGGTCGGCCATATAGGTCGCGCCATTCATCTCCACCGGCACCGGCGCAACAGGCGCAGACCCAAACAGCACCTCGTGCCCGTTATCCAGCCCTTCCAGCGTCCTGGCGCGACCGCTGGCATTCTTGATCACGCAAGTGACGCCCGTGACGCGTTTCAACGCCTCGCCCAGTTCCGGCAACAGCGCTTCCGCCCAGGCCGCGTTGGGCTGCACCACCGCAACATCGCCAAACCGGTCGATCACCACCCCGGGCAAACCGTCCGCCTCGGCATGCACCAACCGATAGAACGGCGCATCATACAGACGCGCGCGCAAGTCCAGCGCCCGCGCCAGCCGTGCTTCAAGCCACGCACCGTCAATCACCGCGCCTGGATCACGATCCAGCATCCGGCAAAATATCTTGGACCCCGAATTGACCGCCACAACCCCAAGGTCACGGCGTTCGGCATCCTGCAACACCGCCAGGCTGCCCAGCGGCAGCTTCTTGGTGCGACGGTCGCTGACAACCTCGCTGGCGAACACCCAAGGGCTGCCAAAGCGGATCTTGCGCGTGTCGATCTTCGGTTTCAGGCGGACAAAAGGATAAGGGGACGGCTGCATAGCCGTCCCCTTAGTCGATTCACTGTCCCGGTGAAAGAGGTCTTAGTAGAGGCTGCTTGTGTTATTCCCGCTGAGAAGCGGCGTCGCGTTGCGCGTCACGGCGGTGTCCTGCATCGCGATCGGTTGTGGCGGTGCGGTGTTCCGAGCCGCGGCACCAATCCCAAGTTCCTTCTGGAACAGACCGGCCAGGTGATTGCTGATCCGGCTCTTCTGGGTCACGCCGTTCTGTTCGGCGGCCACGGCCCGTGCGCCGCCAAAGGCTTTGAAGGTCGCGTCGACCTTGCGCGGTTCGGCCACTGGCTGGCGGGTTTCGGGATTGAGAAAATTCATCGTGAAGTGAATTTCGTGACGGCCACCCACGGTATAGCGCGCCTTTTCGGTCAGCGCGTGGAACCGGGTCACTTCGATATCCACCAGGACCGGCACCTTGCCGTTCGAACCGGCGGCACCGCGTGCCAAGCTGTCTTCAAAGATCTTCTGTACTTGGCTGTGGCGATTGCCCAGCGGCTCGCCGCGCCAAACGATGTCACCTGACGGGTAATACAGGTTGGCTTCGGAGACTTTCAGACTGTTGGGAACCCGGATCTGGTAGGATTCAACCTTCATCGACGGGGTTATCGCAGCCGCGCTCGGGGCCTCGAACGGCGCGTTCCGCGATGCGGTATCCACTGTGGCACAACCCGAAACGGCCAGTCCCATGCCAATCAATGCAACCATACGAACATATTTCATGCTCTTCCTCCTCGGGCTTTTGCCCTGTTCTGAGATGCGCCTGCGAGGATCGGTTCGAATTGAGACAAATTTTTGACATTGCCGCGGTCAATCCGGGGAAATGCGGTGTTCTTTCCTTGTTTCAAAGCGTCTTGAGTCTTTCCTGCAACAGAACACAGGGGCAGATTGCCTGATTGTTAGCGCCAACGCGCTCTGCTAAAGCGAGGCACATTAAACGACATCGGGGTCAGGAAACGCAGATATGGCAGTGAACAAAACCGTTCTCGAGGTCACCGACCGCATCGTCGCACGCTCGCGCCCGGGCCGCGAAACCTACCTCGCCGCCATGCGCCGCGCAGCCGAGGATGGCCCCGCCCGCGCCCACCTGACCTGCTCGAACCAGGCCCACGCCTACGCGGCAATGGGCGGCGATCAGGACCGGCTGGCGACCACCCGTGCCCCCAACCTCGGCATCATCACCGCCTATAACGACATGCTTTCGGCCCACGCCCCGTTCGAAAGCTACCCTGCCCGGATCAAGGATATTGCCCGTCGCATGGGTGCCACGGCCCAGGTTGCCGGTGGGGTTCCGGCGATGTGCGACGGCGTCACCCAGGGACAGGACGGCATGGAACTGTCGTTGTTTTCCCGCGATGTGATCGCGCTGGCCGCATCCGTGGCCCTGTCCCACAACACCTTCGACGCAGTGGCCATGCTTGGCACCTGTGACAAGATCGTGCCGGGGCTGGTGATGGCCGCCGGGGCATTCGCCCACCTGCCAATGATCTTCCTGCCCTCAGGTCCGATGACCTCGGGACTGCCCAATGACGAGAAGGCCAAGGTGCGCAAAGCCTTCGCTGCCGGTGAAACCGACCGCGCCGCCCTGATGCAGGCCGAGATGGCCGCCTATCACGGGCCGGGCACCTGCACTTTCTATGGCACCGCCAATTCCAACCAGATGCTGATGGAAATCATGGGCCTGCACCTGCCCGGCGCCTCCTTCGTTTCCCCCGACACTCCGCTGCGCCACGCCCTGACCGATGCGGGCACCGAAACAATTCTGACCCAAACCGCCCTTGGCGACAGCTACCGCCCGCTTTACGAGATCATGGACGAGCGCGCCTTCGTCAACGGCATTGTCGGGTTGATGGCCACCGGCGGCTCGACCAACCTCGTGCTGCATTTGCCTGCCATGGCGCGCGCCTTCGGCATCATCCTGACGCTGCAGGATTTTGCCGACCTGTCCGAGGCAGCGCCCCTGCTTGCGCGGGTCTATCCCAATGGTCTGGCTGACGTGAACCATTTCCACGCCGCTGGAGGCCTTGGCTTTCTGATTGCCCAACTGCTCGATGCCGGGCTGGTTCATGAGGACGTGCAAACCGTCGCCGGCCCCGGCCTTGGCCGCTACACGCAGGATCCGCAATTGCCCTTGAATAAGCCTCTTGCATGGGTTCCGGGATCTACCAGCAGCCTGAATGACAAGATCCTGCGCCCTCAGTCCGACCCGTTCCAACCGACCGGCGGTCTCAAACACCTGACTGGCAACCTCGGACAAAGCATCATCAAGCTCTCGGCGGTCAAACCCGAACACCGCCTGATCGAGGCCCCCGCCCGGGTATTCGAAACCCAGGACGCCGTGATCGACGCCTTCAAGGCCGGCACGCTCGACGGCGACGCCGCAATCGTGCTGCGATTCCACGGCCCCCAGGCCAACGGTATGCCCGAAGTCCACGGCCTCACCCCCACACTCAGCGTTCTGCAGGACCGCGGCTATAAGATCGCCCTTGTCACCGATGGTCGCATGTCCGGTGCCTCGGGCCGCATCCCCGCCGCCATCCACCTCTCACCCGAGACCATGGCGCAGGGTCCACTTGCCCGTGTCCGCGACGGTGACCCAATCCGGCTCGACGCGGAACATGGCAGTCTCGACAACCTCGCCCCGGATTTTGAAAACCGAACACCCGACACCGCCGACCTGGCCACCAGCCACACTGGCACCGGCCGCGAGCTGTTTTCGCTGTTTCGCGACAACGCAACCCCGGCCACTCAGGGTGCCAGCCCTCTTTTCAAAGGTGAAACATGACTCCGCAGGACATGAGCCAAGCCGCCCTGAAACTCTGCCGCACCGCCCCCGTGATCCCGGTCATCGTGCTCGATGACGCCAAAGACGCGGCCCCCCTGGCCCAGGCCCTCGTCTCGGGCGGCCTGCCTGTGCTCGAGGTCACCCTGCGCACCGCCGCAGCGCTCGACTGTATCCGCGAAATGGCGGCAATCCCCGGCGGCATTCCCGGCGCAGGTACCGTGCTGACCCCTTCGGATGTTCAGGCCGCCAAAGACGCGGGTGCACAGTTTGCCGTCTCCCCCGGCGCCACCGACCGTCTGCTCGGCGCCTGTGAAGAGGCCGACCTGCCGCTCCTGCCCGGGGCCGCCACCGCGACCGAAGCCATGCGCCTTCTGGAACGCGGCTACAGCGTGCAGAAATTCTTCCCGGCCGAAGCCTCGGGCGGCGCCCCTGCGCTCAAGGCCATCGGCGCGCCCCTGCCCCAGATCACCTTCTGCCCCACCGGCGGCGTGTCGCCAAAGAACGTGGCCGATTACCTGTCGCTGAAAAACGTCGCCTGCGTGGGTGGCAGCTGGGTTGCCCCAAAATCGCTGATTGCGGACGGCGATTGGGACGCCATCGAGGCTCTGGCACGCGACGCCGCGGCCCTGTCAAACGGCTGAGGGCGACCGGCAATGCTTGGCATTGCAGCGGCCCTTGGCCTGAAGCGGTCATTCCAACACCCCGGTCCACCTCTTCCTCTTGCCAGAAATATCCCAGGGGGTCTGGGGGGCTGGCCCCCCAGCCGGTCGGATTGCGCAAGCAATTCGAAAGCCAGCCCCAGGCCAAAAGCTGCCCGGTCACCGCAAACGACCGCGCCGTCCGCCGCGCCGCCCGGTGCGTTCGGCCTTGGCCAACCCCTCGTGCAGCACCTGCGTCATCGGATGTGTCTCATCCGCCCCATAGCGTTGCAGCAGCTGCACGATCGCCGCCTTCGGGTCGGTCCCTTCAGGCAGGCTCAGTGCCCAATCCAGGAAGATCACCCGGCATTCCGGCGGCCCCACCTCCATGCGATAGGCCTCGCGGATCAGCGCCTTGGGGTCCAGCGCGTCGCCTTTCATGACGCCGCCTCGAGGCCACGCGCGATGGCGGTGTCGATCACCTCTGCCGCGGCGCCGCACC
Source organism: Aliisedimentitalea sp. MJ-SS2 (assembly GCF_032586155.1). NCBI lineage: Bacteria > Pseudomonadati > Pseudomonadota > Alphaproteobacteria > Rhodobacterales > Roseobacteraceae > Aliisedimentitalea > Aliisedimentitalea sp. MJ-SS2. The sequence continues at coordinate 759,454 of NZ_JAWHTC010000001.1, read as the reverse complement.
GCTCGTCCAATTGCGCGGCCAGCGCGTCCATGCTTTCGCATCCCGTTTCACGCAACAGCATTGCCGCGCCCCCTGTTCCGATCTCGTCCTCAGCCACGGGTTTCTCGGTCAACAGCTTTGAGACCCCCTGCACCTTCCAGCAAAGCCCGTATGCCGCACCCAATGCCGCTCTGTCCGCGTCCGTTAGCCATCCGATTGCGACACCGCCATCCAGTGCCGCGCCGATATCGCGTTCGGCCACGCCGCCGATCAACGCCCCGGCCTGTGCACACAGTTCCACATCCTGCAACCGCCCCGGACCCAACTTGGCAGCCCATCGCCCGCTAGCCCCCTTCGCCGCCGCTATCCGGTTGCGCATGTCACCCAGCCCACGCAATACCGCATCGCGGTCGCGCCCCTTCTCCCTGAGCAGCGCAACCCGAAACGATTCGATATCGGCCCCCAGGCTTTCATCGCCGGTCACCACCCGTGCCCGCGTCATCGCCAGGTGTTCCCAGGCCCAGGCCTCATCGCTCTGGTAAGCCCGGAACGAAGCCCAGCTTGTCGCCACCGGCCCCTGGTTGCCGGACGGGCGCAACCGCATATCAACCTCGTAAAGTTTGCCCTCGGCCATCGGCGCGGTCATCGCCGTGATCATCGCCTGGGTCAGCCGGGCATAATACGGACGCACAGCCAGCGGACGGCGACCGTCGGACATCTCGGCCTCGCCCGGGTCGTAAATCACGATCAGGTCCAGATCGGATTCCGCATTCAACCTTTGCGCCCCCAGGCTGCCCATGCCCAACACGCAGGCCCCGCGCCCCGGCGGATCGCCATGCTTGGCGGCGAACTGTTCCACCACCACCGGCCACAGCGCCCTGAGCGAGGCATCTGCGACGTCAGCATATTGCCGTCCTGCCTCTTCGGCGTCGATCAATCCGCGCAAGTGGTGCACGCCCACCCGAAACCGCCATTCCTTGGCCCAGCGCCGCACCCGGTCCAGCCGGTCCTCGTAATCGTTCTCATTGGCCAGCTTGCCGGTCAGTTCCTCGGTCAGGGTCGCACCGCCCGGCCAAGGGGCGAAGAAATCGCCGCCGATTACCGCATCGAACACCCCTGAATGCCGCGCCAGGTAACGCGCCAGCGCAGGCGCGGTGCCGACGATATCCACCAGCAGGTCCACCAGCGGCGGGTTGGCCTCGAACAGTGAAAACAACTGCACCCCAGCAGGCAACCCCTTGAGAAACCCGTCAAAGGCGATCAACGCCTCTTCCGGATGGGCGCTGTCCTTCAACCGGCGCAGGATTTCCGGACGCAACCGGTCAAAAATCTCCACCGCCCGCGCCGAGCGCAGCGCCGGGTAGGACGGCCAGCGCGCCAGGATTTCGCGGTCATGCCCATCTTCTTCCGTCTCCGCTCGCGCCGCGCCCGCATCAGGGGCAAAGAACCCCTCGGTCAGCTCGTGCACCTCTTCCAGCCGCTCGTGCAGCCGCTGCTCGAACACGGCTTGCTCCACCCCCATCATCGCCGCGATCCGGGCAATTCCCTCTTCCGTCTTGGGCAGACGGTGGGTCTGGGCGTCGTTGACCATCTGGATGCGGTGCTCGACCTCGCGATGGGCCCTGTAATGATCGGTCAGCGTGTCAGCATGGGCCTGTTCGACCCAGCCCTTCTGCGCCAGCAGGGACAACCCCTCGACCGTGCCGCGCACCCGCAGGTCGGGATCACGCCCACCGGCAATGATCTGTCGGGTCTGGGTGAAGAACTCGATCTCACGAATGCCGCCGCGGCCCAGCTTCATGTCATGCCCCGGTAGGGTGATCGCCCCGCCCAGCCCTTTGTGTTCGCGAATCCTGAGCCGCATATCATGGGCATCGCGAATGGCGGCAAAATCCAGATGCTTGCGCCAGATGAAGGGTTTTAGCGCATGCAGGAACCGCGCGCCTGCTTCCACGTCGCCGGCACAGGGCCGCGCCTTGATGTAAGCCGCGCGTTCCCAGGTCCGCCCCAGACTCTCGTAATAGCGCTCGGCCGCCTCCATCGCCATGCAGACCGGGGTGACCGCGGGGTCGGGACGCAGCCGCAGATCGGTGCGAAATACATAACCTTCGCCGGTCAAATCATTGAGAAGCCCCGACATCTTTCGCGTCGCCCGCACCAGAGAAGAGCGCGCATCGTGGAAATCATCCGGCTGAAACCGGGTTTCGTCGAACAGGCAGATCAGGTCGACATCGGACGAGTAGTTCAACTCCCCGGCCCCCATCTTGCCCATCGCCAGCGCCACCCAGCCCCCTGATTGGTCCAGCTCCTCCATCGTCGCGCCCGGCAGCTTTCCGCGCCGGATCTCGGGCTTCAACGCCTCGCGAAACGCCAACCCGACCACCAGGTCGGCAAAATCCGTTAATCGTCCCGTCACCTGCTCCAACGGCCAGACCCCGCCCAGGTCCGCCAGGGCAATCATCAGCGCCACCCGCCGCTTGGCCCGGCGCATCTCGTCGCCCAGGTCACCCCCGGCCTCACCGATCGAAATTGCCCGTAACCGGTCAAATTCCGCCTCCAGCGCCGCCTCGGGGTTCTCGAACGCCGGTGTCAGCCAGGCGCCTTCCTTGGCCATCAACCCGCTCAGATAGGGCGAGCATCCCCCCGCCCCTTTGATCAACGCGGCCAGATCGTCCGACAGGTCGGGCACATGTTCCAATGCGTCGCGGCCTCTTTCGGGCTCGAACGCATGCGGCAGGCGGGTGATACGCGATACAAAATCCATGGCCGACATTTGGCGGCCCACTCTCGCAAGGTCAATGACTTAACGCAAAGGCGCGGCGCGTATCAGGGAACCCCCGGCCCGACCGGCGTGTCCTGGCTAAACAGGTTGCGCCACCCCTCCGGCCCGCGCTGCCACAGCGAGCTGACATACATCGCTTCATTCTCGCGCACTCCAACCCGTCGGAAACGCGCCAGGTAGCACAGCATCACGTGATCCTGCCCTACCGGCAGCAGCCGCGCCTTGCTCAGATCGTAGCTGGCAACGCTCGGCCCGGCCTCCAACTGACCGGAATGATCGTCACGTCCGGCAAACCCATCCGGGTAAACGCCCAGGAATTCGGGCAACAGCATGTCGTGATCCGCATTACGATCCCCCGTGACCAGGGCCCGCCACACCACCTCTTCCAGCGCCAGCATTTCTGCAATTGTCGGGGGTGCGATTTCTGAATTATCCTGCATCGGCAAACCATTGCCGCCTCAGCCCGGCAAGTCAACGAAAGGCCCGCCTCATGTCGAAATCGCTCAAACGGGTGCAATCCGCCCTCGAAGGCATCTCGGCCATTGTCCTGGAAACCGGCGAGGCCCGCACCGCCCAGATGGCCGCCGACGAGTTGGGCGTCGAGGTCGACCAGATTGCCAAGTCGATCATCTTTCGCGGAGAAGACAGTGGCGAGGCCATCCTGTTCATCACCGCCGGCGGCAATCAGGTCGATCCCGCCAAGGCCACCGCACTGGCAGGCGAAGCTCTGGGCAAGGCCGATGCCGCGCTGATCCGCGCGCAGACCGGTTTTGCTATCGGTGGTGTCGCCCCCGTCGGTCATCTCAATCCGATCCGCGCCTTCCTCGATCCCCGGCTGACCGATTTCACCCTGGTCTGGGCCGCCGCAGGCACACCGCGCCACGTGTTTTCGGTCTCTCCTGCTGACCTCGAGCGTCTCTCCGGGGCCACCATAACCAACTTCACCACCTGAGCAGCCCGGGGTTTCGCGAAAACCAAACGCACAACCCGTTGATAACAATCCATTTTCAAATAAAATGTAAAAAACATTCACATTGACCCTTGCCAAACCCCCTCCCCATGCCAATCTTGGCAATGTGAAAGGCATTCACATTCCCGCCTTCACCGGAAACGATTAGACATAGGAGACACACATGACCACCGCCGCCCCCGCCGCCGAAACCTCTCAACCGATGGGTTGGTTCCGCCGCGCCGAGGCCTGGCTTGACGACAAGGGCAAAGGCGCCTGGATCGTCGCCATGATCCTCGGGTTCATCTTCATCTGGCCTGTCGGCCTCGCCCTTCTCTTCTACATGATCTGGAGCAAACGCATGTTCAATGGTTCCTGCAGCCGCCGCCATCATCGCCGCCACGCCCACTTCCACGCCACGCGCAGTTCGGGCAACTCGGCGTTCGACGCCTACAAACAGGAAACCCTGCGTCGTCTCGAAGACGAACAGGGCCAGTTCGAGGCCTTCCTGCAACGTCTGCGTGACGCCAAGGACAAGACCGAGTTCGACGCCTTCATGGAAGAGCGCGCCGCCGAGGCCGCTGTCTCGGATAACGAACCGGTCGAACAAGACGAACCCAAGAAGGAAGACGCGTAAGTCCCACGCGTACTCCCCTCCCGGCCCGGCCCTCCCCCGGGCCGGGCATTTTCACGTGCCCCTTACCCGGCCTTACTGATAAACACCCTCCCATGACACCCGACTGGCGCCTTCCCGACCCGCATTTCCAACCGGAATTCTATAGGGACGTTCCGCTCAAGCGGTTTCTCGCCTTCCTGATGGATACCGCTCTACTGCTTGTGATCAGCGTAATCCTGGTAGTTCTGACGCTTGGATTGGCGGCGCTACTGATCATTCCCACATGGTGGCTGCTGAACTTTGCCTACCGCGCCATTTCGCTCGCCAACTGGTCCGCCACCCCGGCGATGCGCTTCCTCGCGATCGAGTTCCGCAACGCCGACGGCACCCGGTTTTCCCTGGGCGATGCGTTTGCCCATACATTGGGGTTCATGTTGTCCTTCACATTCTTCCCGGTGCAGGTGCTTTCGATGGTTCTTATGGCCACATCGCCGCGGGCGCAGGGACTGACCGACAACATCCTGGGCACAGTCGCCATAAATCGCCGGGCGGGCCGATAAAGAACGGCAGCTTTCAGCCTTTGAGCGGGCTTTAGCTGCGGTTGGTTTCAATTGCGGCTCTGCGGGACTTAGTGAACTTTCGCTGCGACTGCTCCAATGGCCGCTTGTTGCGCTTCGCTGACGTCAGAACAAGTGTGAGATTTGACTTCTGCGTTTGTCCCGGTTCCTCAAGAACTGCCTCCTGTCACCAAGGTGTCGATGAATTTGGAGAACAGTTCGCCTTGAGACCTGATCTGGAGTTTGGAGTACACGTTTCGTCGGTGGATGCGCACGGTTCCAGGAGAAATCTCAAGGATGCGCCCCACAGCGTCGGCAGAATGCCCTTTGAGGGTGTATTCGACCACCTGTCGCTCCCTGGGGGTAAGAACCCCCTCTCCAAAACTGGTGAAAGCAAGCTCCACGCTTTGGTGCAAGCTTTCATCTGAAGAGTTATCTGCGTCTACGCCGAATTGAATGGCAAGGTCGCCCCAATGACGTTGGCAAGCTGCCTGCACCACCGGCCAGAACTCGCCGAGTTGACGAAACTCTTTCGCGGAAAACGCTTTTTGGGCCCGCATAAGGGAGACCACAACAATCGCGTTGTCGGGCATTTCAATGAAATAGCCGATCTCTTCGGCCAGGCCTGTGCGCGCATAGTAGCTTCGAAAATACTCGCCCTGAAAGAAACGATCGGGTGCCAGGTCTTTGATCCTGTAAAGACCGGGAACAACCTGGTTGCCACAGGCCAGATAGAAAGGATCAAGAAGGTAAGGACCTTCCTGATAATCCTCGACGAAAACCTTGCGTTTTCCTCTTGGAAAGTCGTCGAACAGATCCATCGGGCGGGCGGCCCCAAGGTATCCGAAGACGACAGTATAGTCGACCGAAGCGATCCCTGTCAGAGCATCGGATAAGGCTTGTGCGAAACTCTCGGTTCCGATTGCATCGATGAGCGTTCCTGTCGCCTTGATCAAGGTCTTCATGCACCATTTCCCGCCACTCTGTTTGGTATACTAAATTTGTGGTATATACAGCTAAATCACTTTTTCTTACAGTTTTCTCAATATCGATAGTATTCAACAAATCGGAAAAAGATAGAGATAAATGGAAGATGGGGGATACGTCGGGGTTTCGCAGCCGACGGACAAAAAGGCGATTGCCGAACTGAAAGGCGTTTCCAAACGCTTTGGCGATGTGCTGGCAGCCAGCGACTTGAACCTGTCGATTGGCGAGGGTGAATTCCTGTCTTTCCTCGGCCCATCCGGGTGCGGAAAAACTACGGCGCTTCGCATGCTGGCCGGGTTTGAAGCCCCTACAGAGGGTGATGTTTTGCTGGATGGCGAAGTGGTGAATGCGCTGGATGCACACCACCGGCCCGTGAACATGGTTTTCCAACAGTACGCCTTGTTCCCGCATATGACGGTTGCACAAAACATCGGATATGGCTTGCGTCAACGCCGTCCGCGTCTTCCCAAAACGCAGATTGCCGAAAAGGTCAGCAAGGCGCTGGATGTCGTGCAACTTGGCGGGTTTGAAGATCGCAGGACCTGGGAAATGTCGGGTGGGCAGCAACAACGCGTTGCATTGGCCCGCGCTATCATCAATGAGCCAAAGCTTTTACTGCTGGACGAACCCATGGCGGCGCTGGACCGAAAACTGCGCAAGGAAATGCAGATCGAGTTGCAGGATTTGCAACGCCAGCTCGGCATCACCTTTGTTCTGGTTACCCACGATCAGGAAGAAGCTCTTTCGATGAGTGACCGCATTTGCATCATGCGAGAGGGTCGAATTGTTCAGATTGGCAGCCCGCAAGAGCTCTATGACCGACCCAATTCACGCTATGTCGCCGATTTCGTCGGAACCTCGAATTTTTTTGATGGAACAGTATCTGATCTGAGCGGTGAACTGGCGACGGTTGAGTTGGATAACGGAATGAGCATGCAGGGAACCCCCGGGGGAGACCTGACCAGGGGGCAAGATGTTTCCATCAGCGTGCGTCCCGAGCAGATGAAGCTGCATCATCAGGGTGATGGGATTCCCGTCGAATTGCACAACCGGATTTTTCTGGGAGAACACACTGAATACCTGGTGAACCACGAAACCCTTGGCGATTTTCTGGTGCTGTCACCAAGGCAGTCAGAATTGGCCGAAGGTGCCTTTGATGTAGGCGACAAGGCGACTGTGTCCTGGGAGGCGAGCGCGGCGCTTATCCTCGACCGAAACTAGCAAAGACCGCAACTAAAGGGAGTAAATTCAATGACAAAAGACATCGACCACATCTCCAAGAAGGAATTCATGGAAAAGCTGGAAAGCTACAGGAAAGGCTCGATCACACGTCGCCATTTTCTGAATGTGACAGGGCTGGGCGCTGCGACGGCTGTCCTGGGCGCAACGGTTCCCGGTTTGCGTCCAACCCCGGCTTTTGCAGGTGACATCGGCGACCGTGTTGTCGTCGCCACTTGGCCGAACTACCACGACGCCGCAAACTTTGATGCCTTTACCGAGGCCACCGGCGCGCATGTGCAGGTCAATGTATTCGGCTCGAACGAAGAAATGCTGGCCAAGCTGCAGGCCGGCGCGACCGGTTGGGATGTCTACGTGCCGACCAACTACACGATCGAAGACTACGTCAAGGAGGGCCTGATTGAGCCGCTGGATACCAGCATGCTGCCCAACTACGACGCTTCGGCCTTTGATCCGCGTTATGCCGAGGCCGGATCGGTCGATGGAAGGCTTTATGCCGTGCCCAAGAACTGGGGCTCGACCGGCATGGCGGTCAACACCAAGCACAATGGCGGCAAGCCGATTTCATCGTGGAAAGAGTTCTTCGATATCACGATGGACAAGTTCTCGGGTCGCACAATTGTGCATGACTATCAGCTGACCACGATTGGCAGCGCGCTGAACTATCATGGCTATTCGTTCAATTCGGTCGACGAAAAAGAGCTGGCAGATGCCGAAAAACTGCTGATTGCAGTGAAGCCACATTTGTTCGCGATCACGTCCGATTATCAGCCGTCGATGCGCAATGGCGATGCCTGGCTAACGATTTGCTGGTCGGGCGATGGCAAGCAACTCAACACCGACATGCCCGAAATTCACTATGTTCTGGGCGCCGAAGGTGGTGAGATCTGGAGCGACTATTATGCGATCCCGAAAAGTTCGGAACGCAAGGCGGCGGGCTATGCCCTGATCAACTTCCTGCTGGATCCACAGGTCAACGCCAAGGAGGTGCTGGCCCATGGGTATCCGACCGCCGATTCACGCACCTATGATCTGTTGCCGGATGCGTTGAAGAACGACCCGATCCTGTTCCCGGCGCAAGAGCTGCTTGATCCGCTCGAATTCGGTGCCGCCGTAACCCTGACCGATCCGAACCGTGCCGAATTGATGGCGCGTTTCAAGTCGGCCTGATCAGGATCGGGATGAAAACAACATGACGCGGCGTACCCGCAATTGGCTATTGTTGGCACCCGCCGGAACCTGGTTTCTGGTGATGCTGATCATACCGCTGACTGTTGTTTTCATCTTCAGCTTCGGAGAGCGAGCACCGTCTGGTGGCGTCGTGCTCGCTTTCTCCTTTGAACAATATGCTAATCTCCCGGCCCGCTGGGCGGCGTTCAAGAATACGATGACTCTGGCCCCGATTGGCACGTTGTCTGCATTGTTGATTGCCTATCCGCTGGCCTATTTTTTGGCTGTAAAGGCGAACCCGAAATGGAAAACGATCCTGCTTGTGCTGGTCATCGTTCCCTTTTGGACCTCAATCCTCATCCGAAGCTACGCCTGGATCTTCCTGCTGGGCGGGCGCGGTATCCCTGCGCTATTGGAATGGGTGGGGATTGAGGGCGTTCGTCTGATCAACACGCCTTTTGCCGTTCTGATAGGCATCATCTATGGCTATCTGCCGCTGATGGTGTTCCCGATTTTTGTCAGCCTCGACAAGCTCGACAAGGGCCTGCTTGAGGCCTCATCAGATCTGGGTGCCAAACCCTGGCGCACCTTCCTGCAAATCACGCTGCCATTGTCAATTCCAGGTATCGCGACCGGTTGCATGCTGGTGTTCATCCTGTTGATGGGGGAATACCTGATCCCGGCACTTCTGGGCGGCGGCAAGGTCTTTTTTGTCGGCAATGCCTTGGTCGATCTCTTCCTGCAATCCCGCAACTGGGCCTATGGCTCGGCGGTGGCGGTGACACTTGTGGTGGTCATGCTGATCACGGTCACGGTCTACATGCGGCTTATCTCTCGTCTCGGCGCAAGCCGCGAAGACGTGTCGATCATGTGAGGGAACCCGATGAGACTCTATGCCGTTTTCGTTTACCTGTTCCTTTACATCCCCATCGGCGTGATCGCGCTGTTCAGTTTCAACGCCGGACGCCACGCAAGCCAGCTACAGGGCTTTTCAACCAAATGGTACGGCAAGGCTCTGTCCAACCCGTTTGTCATGGATGCACTGGAAACCAGCCTGATCGTCGCCTTTACTTCGGCGCTATGTGCCAGCGTCTTTGGCACCATGGCCGCCGTCGCCCTACAAGGGATCAAAGGTCCACTGCGCACCGCGTTTGACATGCTGATCTACATCGCCGTCATGATCCCCGGCATCGTGATCGGGATTGCCACCCTGATCGGGCTGGTCACGGTATTCGATCAGCTGAACCCGCTGATCGCCGCAATCTGGCCCGATGGGTTCAAACCGCCCAAGCTGCGCATGGGCATGGGGTCGCTGATTGCGGCACACACGATGTTTCTGATGGCGCTTGTGGTTATCATCGTGCGTGCCCGCCTTGCCGGCATGGACCGCGCATTGACCGAGGCCTCCTCGGACCTCTACGCCACGCCAATGGGCACGTTTCGGCAGGTGACATTGCCGATGATCTTTCCGGCAATCCTGGCCGGGTTCCTGCTCAGCTTCACGTTCAGCTTTGATGACTTCATCATCGCCTTCTTCGTCGCCGGGTCCGAAACCACCTTGCCAATCTATGTATTCTCGTCGATCCGTCGTGGCGTCACGCCGGAAATCAACGCCATCGGCACGATGGTTCTGGGCGTGTCCCTGTTGATGCTGATCACGGCGCAATTGTTGCTACAACGCGGGGGCAGGAAATCGAAATGAGCCTGGCACAAGCAACCAATGCCCCCACCGCCTTTCCTCTGCTGGAGGGCAAGGTCGCCCTGGTCACCGGCGCCGGGTCAGGCATCGGACGTGCAGGGGCGATGGCAATGGCCCGGCACGGCGCGCGGGTGGTTGTGACCGACCTGGATGGCGGCAAGGCGGCGCAGGTTTTCGATGCGTTACAGGCCGAAGGGATCGACGCCGTTGCAGCCGGGCTTGATGTGACCGACGATGCTGCGGTTGCTGACCAGATTGACCAAATCGTGCAAGATTTCGGTCGCATCGATGTGCTGCACTCGCACGCGGGCTATCAGATCGAGGGCAATCTGGAACAGGTTCCTATTGAGGGCATGGATCGGTCCTGGCAACTGAACGTCAGATCGCATTTCATCGCGGCCCGCGCGACCATCGGGCATATGCGGGCGCAAAGGGGCGGCAGCATCATCATCACCTCGTCAAATTCGGGCGTGCAATACGACCGCGAAATGATCGCCTATGCCACCACCAAACACGCGGTTGTGGCAATGACCCGACAAATGGCCGCCGACTATGCCAAGGAAAACATCCGGTTCAACGCTCTGTGCCCCGGTTTCATCGATACGCCGTTTAATGCGGGGTTCGAAACCCAGATGGGCGGGCGCGAAAAGCTCGAAGACTATGTCTCCCGCACCATTCCGATGGGCCGCTGGGGCACAACCAGTGAAATCGCCGATTCAATCCTGTTTCTGGCCTCTGACATGTCTACCTTCATGACCGGGCATGCGCTGGTCATTGATGGTGGCGAATGCATCTAAAATTCCGCTTGGAGATCACCCCATGACCCAAAGTACAAAATCCCCGAACGGCCGTCTGGCAGGCAAAATCGCGGTCATCACTGGCGGTGCCACAGGCATGGGCCGGGCCACTGCGCTGGCCTTTGCCGAAGAGGGCGCCAAGGTCAGCATCTTTGATATTCAGGATGAAGAGGCGCAGAAAACTGTCGAGATGATCCGCGAAGCAGGCGGCGAGGCCGCGTTCTTTCATGCCGATGTGACCAAGGATGCCAAGATCAACGCCGCCTTTGACGCCGCGATAGAAACCTTTGGCCCTTACAATGTCTTGTTCAACCACGCGGGCACCATCATCGTGAAACCGCTGCACGAAACCACCGAAGACGAATATGACTGGCTGATGGATGTGAATGTAAAATCCGCCTTCCTGACCTGCCGTCGTGCGGTCAAGGATATGAGCGCCTCGGGCGGTGGCTCCATCGTCATCACCTCGTCGATTGCCGCTGAACTGGGCTATGCGCTGGAATCCGTTTATTGCATGTCCAAAGGGGCGGTTTTGCAACTGGCCCGCACCATATCGACCGAGTACCGCGACGCCGGCATCCGCTGTAATGCCGTTTGCCCCGGCTTTGTCGAGACTGCCCATGGTCTTAAGGAAATTGCCGAACTGGACGCTGCAGGCCAAGAATGGGAAGATTCCGGTATGGCCGCAACGCAGGGCCGCATTTGCTATCCCGAAGAAGTCGCGGCAGCCGTGGTGTTCTTGTCATCTGACGAAGCCAGTTTCGTGAATGGCAATGCCACTTACGTTGACAACGGCTGGTACGCGAAAGGCTAATACGGTCGAACGAAGCTCCTGTCGATCTGTGTGCGAGTTAGCCGAGCGTGACTTTTGCATTCTTTTGGTATCCTCCACAGTGACATTGAAGGGTATCTGAGGGGCTGTCAGCTTGGAGTCGTTTGCTCAGCCAGCAATGGCAGCAATACGCGCTTCGCACCAGTTCACGCTTGGCGCAGCATTGAGCAATGAGGGTTCAAAGCCGCCATTCGCCGCAAGAGACGCGAATGACCGCAAGCCACCCTTAACGCCAATTTTAATCAATGCTTTGACATCATATCCACACTTGCTATCGTTCCTTGGACTTTTTTGAACCTCCGAACCGATGCGCCATACACTTCCACTTGCACCGCAATTCTATGTGACCGCCCCCCAGCCGTGCCCCTATCTCGAGGGCCGGATGGAGCGGAAACTGTTTACCGCGCTGCAAGGTGAAAGCGCGCAGAAACTCAATGACACCCTCTCGAAACAGGGCTTCCGCCGCTCGCAGAACGTGCTCTACCGCCCGTCCTGCGCCGAATGCGCCGCCTGCCTGTCCGCGCGTATTCGTGTCGACCGTTTTGAACCCTCGCGCAGCCAGAAACGCGTCGCCAAACGCAACGCGCAACTTGAGCGCCGCGCCACCTCGCCCTGGGCGACCGAGGATCAATACGCCCTCTTCCGCCGCTACCTCGACAGCCGCCACGCCGATGGCGGCATGGCCGACATGGACGTGTTCGAATTTGCCGCGATGATCGAGGAAACCCCGATCCGCAGCCGCGTCATCGAATATGCCGACCGCGACACCAGCGCCCTTTCTGCCGTCTGCCTGACAGACGTGCTCGAAGATGGCCTGTCCCTCGTCTATTCCTTCTTCGATCCCGACCTGGCGCGCAATTCACTTGGCACCCATATCATTCTCGACCACGTCGAGATCGCCCGCGAAGCCAACCTGCCTTATGTCTATCTCGGTTACTGGGTTCCGGGGTCTCCGAAAATGGGCTACAAGGCCAAATTCTCGGGACTCGAGGTCTACCAGAACGGCGAATGGCAAGTGCTGGACGACCCCGAGGTGTTTTCCGCGGCGCAGCACCCGCTCTCGACCGATCCCATCGCCGAGCAGGTCGCCAATATCTCGCTGCCGGACATGCGCCGCTGATCCGATTTTCAGGGTGGATTTTCAACACGCACCCCCGCCGCGCGCTCGATTAACCTAATTTCCGGTTAACGTGGCCCGGCAAAAATGCCCGACAGATAGCAGACCGATTCCAGCCCCAAGGATCTGTGATAAATCACGCCATTAACTTCACACTTCCTGATGGAACGCTCGCTAAATTTCCCGTCGCATGGCTGGACACATCGACTCGCCCCTCATTTTCGCGGGTTTTGCTGCTTGATTTTCCATTTCATTCGCACCGCGCCCCGTTTGGCGCAACAATATGTCGCAGAATTTCCCTCTCGCGACATGATTTTCACATCCTTTGCGGTTGACGCCCCCGGATCACCCCCCTAATGTCCGCCCACGCATGAAGGAGTGTTCAACATGGCCAATGTGGTCGTACTTGTAGGAAAACCGCGCATGGGCCGTTAACCGGAACCGATGTTCCCACCCATGCGCCCCCGCCAGATCGGGGGCTTTTTTATGCGCCAAAGCAATGTGTTAGACGGAGCCTTAGAAAAATGACACGTCAAATGTCCGGAGCAAAAATGCTGGTCCAAGCCCTCAAGGATCAGGGCGTGGAAGTCGTATTCGGCTATCCCGGCGGGGCTGTGCTACCGATTTATGACGAAATCTTTCAGCAGAACGACATCCGTCACGTGCTCGTGCGCCACGAACAAGGCGCCATCCACGCCGCCGAAGGTTATGCCAGATCGACCGGTAAACCCGGCGTCGCGCTGGTAACCTCTGGCCCTGGCGCAACAAATGCCGTCACCGGCATTACGGATGCCCTGATGGATTCGATCCCGTTGGTGGTTTTCTCGGGCCAGGTTCCGACTTTCATGATCGGCAACGACGCTTTCCAGGAGGCCGACACCGTCGGCATCACCCGCGCCTGCACCAAACACAACTGGCTGGTCAAGGAAACCGGCGAGCTGTCGAGCACCATTCACGAGGCCTTCCACGTCGCCACCTCGGGCCGCCCCGGTCCGGTGTTGATCGACATCCCGAAGGACGTGCAGTTCGCCTCGGGCACCTATACCCCGCCGCAGAAGGCGGACTTGGGCCATTACCAACCGCAGGTCAAAGGCGACATGGAGGCGATCACCGAACTGGTCGAAGCGCTTGAAAAAGCGAAGAAACCGATCTTCTACACCGGCGGCGGCGTGATCAATTCAGGGACAGCGGCAAGCCAGCTGTTGCGCGAATTGGTCGATGCCACCGGCTTTCCGATCACCTCGACCCTGATGGGTCTGGGCGCTTACCCTGCCAGTGGAAAGAACTGGCTCGGCATGCTGGGTATGCACGGTCTCTACGAGGCCAATATGGCGATGCATGGATGCGACCTGATGATCAACATCGGGGCACGGTTCGACGACCGGATCACTGGTCTGGTCGATGCCTTCAGCCCGAACTCGATCAAGGCCCATATCGACATCGACCCAAGTTCGATCAACAAGATCATCAAGGCGGATATCCCGATCGTCGGCGATGTCGGCCATGTGCTTGAAGACATTCTGAAAGTCTGGAAAGCGCGCGGCCGCAAAACCAACAAGGACTCGCTTCAGAAATGGTGGTCGCAGATCAATGACTGGAAGACAGTCGACTGTCTGAATTTCTCGAACTCCGACAGGTTGATCAAACCGCAATACGCGCTGCAACGGCTCGAAGCCCTGACCAAGGACATGGACCGCTATGTCTGCACCGAGGTGGGTCAACACCAGATGTGGGCGGCCCAGTTCCTGGGGTTCGAGGATCCCAACCGCTGGATGACCTCAGGCGGCCTGGGTACAATGGGCTATGGCCTGCCAGCCTCCGTGGGCGTGCAAATGGCTCACCCGGAAAGCCTTGTCATCAACGTCGCCGGCGAGGCCAGCTGGTTGATGAACATGCAGGAAATGGGCACCGCAGTACAGTTCCGCCTGCCGGTCAAGCAGTTCATCCTGAACAATGAACGCCTTGGCATGGTGCGGCAATGGCAGGAACTGCTGCACGGCGAGCGCTATTCGCACAGCTGGTCCGAGGCCTTGCCCGATTTCGTCAAGCTGGCCGAGGCCTTTGGCGCCAAGGGGATCAAGGTCGACAACCCTGCCGATCTGGACGAGGCGATCAAGGAAATGATCGCTTATGACGGGCCGGTCATCATGGACGTGATGGTCGAGAAGCATGAAAACTGCTTCCCGATGATCCCGTCGGGCGAGCCGCACAACAAGATGCTCCTGGGCGACGCCAGCACACAGGACGCCATCGGGTCTTCCGGGGCCGTTCTGGTCTGAGCTTTGATACAGGAACGCGTGAATAAGGAATTGTTCATATGTCAGCACTAAAAATCAAAAAAGGCTCGACAAAACACTCGGCCTACAACCTACGCCCCTCGTTCAGCGATGTGAGCGAAAGCCACACTATCGCCGTTGTGGTTGACAACGAACCTGGTGTTCTCGCCCGCGTGATCGGGCTGTTTTCCGGGCGTGGCTACAATATTGAAAGCCTGACCGTGGCAGAGGTGGATCACACCGGCCACACCAGCCGGATCACCATCGTCACCAATGGCACCCCGCAGGTGATTGAGCAGATCAAAGCCCAGCTCGGGCGCATCGTGCCGGTGCACGAGGTTCATGATCTGACGGTTGAAGGTGCCGCAGTCGAGCGCGAACTGGCCCTGATCAAGGTCCAGGGCGAAGGTGACAAACGGGTCGAAGCGCTGCGCCTAGCGGACATTTTCCGTGCTAATGTGGTTGACAGCACGTTGGAAAGCTTTGTCTTCGAGATCACTGGAGCGCCCGAAAAAATCGATGCCTTTGCGGAATTGATGCGCCCATTGGGTCTTATTGAAGTGGCGCGCACCGGCGTTGCGGCCCTGTCGCGCGGCGTTTGAGTTAAAAAAACAACGCGTTTCGCCCTGTCTGTTAACCAGGCTCGGGCGAAGCGCCGGAACCCAACAATACTACATCGCCAAAGTGGTGCCCCCTCGTCCGGCGCAACGCCGAACAGTCAGGAGGCTTTACGCTTGGTTCCGAAGTGTGGGTCAAATTGCACAACGTTGCCGTTGCCGCGCGCCTCCCGGCGTGAAATCTCCGTCACAGCAGTTTGCGGCGTACCCGGGGTGCGTTTCGACGCCAGGCTTTCGGCAAGTCCTGGATAATGTTGTTCGGCCACCAATTGCGGATTGGTCACCACACGCATATCTCGCCCCTCCGAAAGTTTGAATCGGACCAAGTCTCCGGCGTCCAAACCACCGCCGTCAAACACGTTCTCGCCCGCGCCACTATAAAACGCCAGATCGCCGTGATCCTCGCACCAGATCACGGCCTTGTGATCATCCTTGCTACTCCAAAGTACAACTCCAAACATTCCGCGCCCCGCAGTTATTAATCCTTCCGTGCACGTGATTTTTCTTAAATTACTATAGGTTGCAAACCACTAATAAAGTGTCGCGCCTGCTCAATAATGTGACACATCGACAGAAAAATGACGTTATTCAGCGTCACCATCGACGCACAAATGCGTCACCTTTTTGATATTCTCTGTTAGGATGAGGGGAGAATCGGCCAAAAGAAAAACCAAATAGCCGAAAAAATACAGGGAGTCACAGTGTCTGGGATGAACACGCCGACCCAAATGGATCCAGCCGAACTTCGGAGCATTTTCGGCGCCAATCTGCGTCAGTTGTCGGGGCAATACCCGTCGATCGCCGGATTATGCCGCAAGCTTGGAATCAATCGAACTCAATACAACCGCTACTTGTCCGGTGAAAGTTTTCCACGGCCAGATGTGCTGCACAGAATTTGTCTATTCTTCGACGTGGACGCGCGCATTCTACTCGAGCCGGTTGAGGCCATCGAACTCCGGCAAACCGATTTGCTAAGCCATCCTGCGGTCTCCGAATTCCTGGGTCATGGGTCGATCGAGGTAACTGAGGAAGAGTTCCCTTCGGGGTTCTATCGATTTAGCCGCCCCAGCTTTGTCAATGACCAGATGTTCGTCGTTGGATTGGTTTATGTTTTTCGGCGGGATGGTTTCTGTTTCATTCGTGGCTATGAACCGAAAGAGGCGATGCGCCAGCAGGGCCTGAAAACCGATGCACGCAGCCGCGAGTTCCGCGGTGTGGTTCTGCGCCAGGAACAAGGAGTTGCCGCACTGGTAGCGCGCCATAGGGCGTTAACCTGCTCATTCAACTTCCTGTCCCGAGTGTCATCCTATGACAACAACTTCTGGGAAGGCTACGCCACCCGAACCGTCCGTGAAAGCTTGAACGGGCGACGCGCGGCACGCATGGTTTACGAGCACATCCACAATAGTCTGTCCGCTGTACGCCAGACTGCCCGTCATGGCGGCATGGTACACCGGGAAGACCTTCACCCCTTCCACGCGAAGCTGTTAAACTTGGACGTGCCGTTCAGGTAGGAGGCGTTATTCGCGGATGGCGATCTGATCGTATAGATGCCAACTGGCATGGCCCAAGAGCGGCAACGCAAGGTACAGTCCCAAAAAGGCGGGGATCATGGCAATGAAGGTCAACAGCGAGATGATCAGCGCCCAGAAGATCATCGGCACCGGGTTCTTCATAACCGTCTGGAAACTAGTGATCATTGCGGTCACGAAATCCACTTCACGATCATGCAAAAGCGGCATGGATATCACCGTGATCATGAACAGAAGCATGGCAAATGCCGCGCCCACGATCGTGCCCACCGCCAGCATCATCAGACCATCCGTCGTCGTGTAGATTTCGTATGAACTGGACACGTTGGTCATCGTCGACAGCCCTAGGAACAGGGCAAAGATCATGTGCGCGATGAAGAACCAGAAAAGGAACACCATGATAATGATGGCACATAGCGACGGCAACTGACGTTTGCCTTGCCGGATCACAACCCCACAGACAAAGGCCGGGTCAAGCTTTTCGCCCTTTTCCAGACACCGCGACACTTCGTAGAATCCGCAGGCAGCAAAGGGACCTACCAGAGGAAAACCCACGGCGGCAAAGATCAGCCAATAGGTCTGACCTGTGAGCCAGGTGACATAGGCCAATACAAGGCCGATTGCGACATAGGCACTGGCAAACATAAAACTGTAAAGGGGTGATCGAACCATGTCGGCCCATCCCCGTTTCAACGCTTCGACCAGCATGGGAAACCTGATGGCCCGGAGTTCGGGCACACCATGTTCGAGCGTTTCCTCCATGTCTCCTCCCTAGAATACTGTTTTTTAGGAATGAGACAGTGTTTTCGCTAACAATTCAAGCGTCGTGAAGGATCGATGGTCGCCTTGCAGCGAAATCGGTGGCTTCGTGCCAAGCCTGGCCGATCTGCAGCATCTTGCTGTCGCTACCGCGCGGGCCGAAAACCTGAAGCCCGGCAGGCAGGCCATTGGGGCCAAACCCGGCGGGCACGCTAAGACACGGCAACCCAAGCAGGCTGACCGGAATCACGACTTCCATCCAGCGGTGATACGTGTCCATCTTGCGGCCTGCGACCTCTTCCGGGAAGCGCTTCTCCTGGGCAAAAGGCCAGACCTGCGTTGTAGGCAGCAAAAGCGCGTCGTAGGTAGCAAAAAGCTCATTCACGCGGGTGAACCACTGCGAGCGGATCAGGCTGGCCTGATGTACGTCCTTGGCCGACAGGCTCAAGCCGCGCTCGATTTCCCAGATCGATTCCGGTTTGAGCTCGTCCCGCATCGCAGGCGAAGCATAAAGCACATCCGCGCTGCCCGAGACCGCCCACGAGCGCAGCTTGATCCAGGAATCCCAGATGAGCGCCGCATCAAACGGAGGATCGACAAGTTCGACTTCAATGCCAAGATCGTCAAAGATATTCAGCGCCGCCTCGCTGGTGTCGAGGAGATCTTCCTCCATTGGATAGGCCCCGCCCCAATCCCGCAGCCAACCGACCCGCATGCCATTGACGGGTGCACCGATCAGCGGCGACACGGCATCATAGCTACAACCATGCGGCTGGCGTTTGTCAGGACCCGATTGCACGTCCAAAAGCGCAGCTACATCCCGCGGACTACGCGCCATCGGGCCAAGGGTTGCCAATTGATGCAGGAACATTTCGCCCTTAGGTTCGCTTGGCACGCGCGCCCAAGAGGGGCGGAGGCCGTAGACGTTGTTCCAGGCCGCCGGATTGCGCAGGCTGCCCATCATGTCGGATCCGTCGGCGATAGAGACCATACGCGCAGCCAGTGCCGCAGCTGCGCCCCCCGAAGACCCACCTGCGGAAACCGACAAATCATAGGGGTTGCGGGTGGTGCCATAAAGTTCATTGAAGGAATGCGACCCAAGGCCCAGTTGCGGCACGTTGGTCTTGCCGATGAAGATCGCACCGGCGGCGCGCATCCGTGCCACCATGATCTCATCTTCTTCCGCAATCGCATTTGCCAGCGCGGGCACGCCCAGCGTCGTTGGAAGGCCTTTGACATTGGCCAGGTCCTTGACTGCGATGGGCAGGCCATGCATCCAACCTTTACGGGGGGCGGCATCGGCGGCGCGAGCCTCGGCCAACAGCTCGTCTCGGTCGCGCAGAGCGACGACGGCGTTGACGTCCCCGTTTACCGCCTCGATCCGATCCAGCGTCAGCTTCATCAGCTCTTCGACGCTGATCTCGCCCGCTTCCAACGCCGCGCTTTGGTCCAACGCCTCTTTTTCTAGAAAATCGCTCATTGCTCCCTCCCCGCACGTCTCGCTCAGGCTATTCTCCCCAACACCCAATGCAAGATAGATTTGATCATTCGTCGCCCTGTGCTTCGGCCCGGCTCTTGCCGCTCACGTTCAAGGCCAACGTCGCCGCCATGAACCCGTCCAGATCACCGTCGAGAACCCCCTTGGTGTCCGAGGTTTCGTGGTTGGTACGCAGGTCCTTGACCATCTGGTAGGGCTGCAGAACATATGAGCGGATCTGATTGCCCCAGCCGGCATCGCCTGCGCTTTCATGGATGTCGTTCACCAACGCCGAACGCTTGTCTAATTCCATCTGATAGAGCCGCGATTTCAGCGCTTTCATGGCTATGTCGCGGTTCTGGTGCTGGGACTTTTCCGAACTGGTCACCACGATACCCGTGGGGTGGTGAGTGATGCGCACCGCCGAGTCGGTGGTGTTGACGTGTTGCCCGCCAGCGCCGGACGACCGGTAGGTGTCGATGCGGATATCGGCCGGATTGACCTCGATCTCGATATTGTCGTCTACCACCGGATAAACCTTGACCGACGTAAAGCTGGTATGACGCTTGGCGGCACTGTCAAAGGGTGAAATCCGCACCAGCCGGTGCACGCCGCTTTCCGATTTCAGCCACCCATAAGCATTGTGACCGGAGATCTTGTACGTCGCGGACTTTATGCCCGCCTCCTCTCCGGGCGATGTCGATTGCAACTCGACCTTGTAACCCTTCTTCTCGGCCCAGCGGACATACATCCTTGCCAGCATCGAAGCCCAGTCGCAGCTTTCCGTGCCACCCGCACCCGAGTTGATTTCAAGGAACGTGTCGTTGGCGTCAGCCTCACCGTCCAGAAGCGCTTCGAGCTCCTTCTCGGCAGCCCTGATCGCCAGCGCCTTGATCGCTGCCACGGCTTCAGCCACGACCTCTTCGTCCTCTTCCATCTCACCCAGTTCAATGAGCTCAACATTGTCATCAAGATCCCGGCGAATAGATTTATAGGTCTCAAGCGCGTCGACCAGCATCTGCCGCTCGCGCATCAACTTTTGCGCGTTTTTCGGATCGTCCCACAGGGTTGGGTCCTCAACACGAGCGTTGAATTCCTCCAACCGATGTTCAACGGTTTCCCAATCCATCCGCTGTTGCAGAAGGCCCAGGGATTTCTCGATCTCGTCAACAGAGTTTTGGGTTTCGGCGCGCATGGTCGTCTTTCCGGCTTTTCGGGTTGAACCCGGGTGATAAACCAGCCACGCCGCAGCGGCAAGCCGTAGGGTGGGCTCCAACCCACCTTCTCGAACCTGATCAGTAGAGCCCGCCGGAACTCAGCGTGCCGAAACTTGCCTTGGGACCGACCACGGCCTTCTTACCGGTCGAAGTGGTAACCTGTTTACCACCATCGGTTGCCTCCTGGAACAGCGGAAGGTTCGAGCCCATGGCAAAGCCGCCGTCAAAGGTGATACCAAAAATCGGCTCTTCGCCTTCGCGGAAACACTCCGAAACAACGTTTGCACCACCGGCATCATCACCAAGCCGCGCACCGCTGAAACGGTCGATCTTCAAGAACATGCACTCTTCGGGCACGCGGAATTTGCCACCGCCGTATTTCTTGGTCGCCTTTGACATGAAGCGTTGAAACACCGGGCCGCACATACCGCCGCCCGAAGCTCCCCGCCCCATCGATTTCGGCGTGTCATAGCCGATATAGCAACCTGCTACGATGTTCGAAGTAAAGCCGATGAACCACACGTCCTTGGCGTCGTTGGTGGTGCCGGTTTTGCCCGCCACAGGCACCGGCAGATTGACCGATTTCGCCGCTGTGCCACGGTCGACAACGCCCTGCATCATCGAGGTCAGCTGGTACGCCGTGACCGCGTTCATGACCCGCTCTCGGTCCGAGGTGATGTCCGGGCTCCTATCGCGCGGGATCGTCGGGTTGTCACAATTCGGGCATTCCCGGTTGTCATGGCGGTATACTGTCTTGCCATAGCGGTTTTGCACCCGGTCGACCAAAGTGGGTTCTACCCGTTGGCCACCATTGGCAAACATAGCATAGGCCGCAACCATCTTGAAGAGCGTGGTTTCCTCCGAACCCAACGCGTTGGCCAGGAACTGTCCCATACGTTCGTAAACGCCAAAGCGTTCGGCGTAATCGGCGACAACATCCATGCCAACCTCTTCCGCCAAACGGATGGTCATCAGGTTCCGCGACTTCTCGATCCCCGTGCGCAAAGGGGTCGGGCCATAGAATTGGTGCGAAGCGTTTTTAGGACGCCAGACCCCTTGCGGTGTGTTGATCTCGATCGGGGCGTCCACGACGATCGTCGCGGGTGTATAGCCGCTGTCCAGCGCTGAGGCATAGACGAAGGGTTTGAAGGACGAACCGGGTTGCCGCCGCGCCTGGGTCGCTCGGTTGAAGACCGAGTTCTGATACGAAAACCCACCCTGCATCGCGATCACGCGGCCCGAATTGACGTCCATGGCCACAAAGCCGCCTTGTACCTCGGGCACCTGCCGCAGGGTCCAGCGGATGAAGTCACCCTCACCGTTTTTACCCGACGTCATGTGGCGTACATGGACCACGTCACCTGGTTTGAAGTTGTCGTGGAAACTACCCTTCATCCAGGCGATGTCCTTGCGCGGCACCACCGGCTCTGGCTCGCCCTCCTGCCAGCCTTCGATACCAAGACCAAGCTGTTGATCCCCGACCGACAGCACGACTGCAGGGAACCACTGCGATTCCAGCGCAATGTCGCGCGACACCTTAACCTCGGCCAGCGCCTCTCGCCAATTGTCCAATTGATCACTCGGAATGGTCTTACCAGTGCCAAGCCAGAGGCCCGTGCCACGGTCGTATTGCTCCAGTTGACGCTGCAACGAAGCCGCCGCGAGTTTCTGCATCTCGGGATCGATGGTGGCGCGCACGCTCATCCCGCCGGAAAAGAACTCTTCCTCACCGAAATTCCGGCTCAGCTGACGGCGGATTTCATCGGTGAAATAATCGCGCGGCGGCAGGGCCGTTTTGAAGCTCTCATAATCACCGTTCTGCACCGTCTTCAGCGGCAATTCACGCTCGGCCTGATAAACCGTCTGGGTGATATACCCGTTCTCCATCATCTCCTTCAGTACGAAATTACGCCGTGACATCAGGCGTTCTTTCTTGCGAACCGGATGGAATTGCGACGGCGCCTTGGGCAGCGAGGCCAGCGTTGCCGCCTCGTGCGGGGCCAGTTCCGAGAGGGTCTTGTTGAAATAGGTCTGCGCCGCAGCGGCCACGCCATAGGAATTCTGACCGAGGAAAATCTCGTTCATGTAAAGCTCAAGAATCTGGTCCTTGCTCAGGGTTTCCTCAAGCCGTGTGGCCAGGATGATTTCCTTGATCTTGCGCTCGATCCGGCGGTCACCGGAAAGAAGGAAGTTCTTCATCACCTGCTGGGTGATTGTCGAGGCCCCGCGCACGTTGCCCCCGCGCGAACGCACCGCCTCGAGTATGGCCGAGAGGATGCCGCGCATGTCATAGCCGCCATGGCTGTAGAAATTCTTGTCTTCGGCGCTGATGAAGGCCTGTTTGACCAGGTCGGGAATATCCTCGGCCGGTACGAACAGACGTCGCTCACGGGCAAATTCATCGATGATCCGACCCTCGCCGGAGTAAATCCGGCTGATCGTCGGCGGGGTGTACTGCGCAAGGCTCTCGTGGCTGGGCAGATCGCGACCATAGACCCAGAACACTGCGCCAATCGCCAGGGCAATCATCATCAACCCCAGCGTCACCATGCTGAAAAGACCGCCCAAGGATGAAAGGATGAATCGGATCACGCGCGTCCCCTGCCGCTTCTGTCGCTTATATAGGTATCGTAACCCCTGCCGTCAAAACACAAACCCGCGCAGTATTGGCTGGATTCCGCCATCCACAGCTTCTTTTCACTGTCGCACCAGATCGCGGGCGGCCTGATCTGATATGATCCAGGCCTGAATCGCATCACGCAGTGCCTCGGCCGCGCGCCTCCGCCACAGCGGGTCGGTCAAATTCTTGAGATCGCGATCACTGGAAATGAACCCGATCTCGAGCAAAACCGACGGGATGTCAGCCGCCTTCAACACCGAAAACGCTGCGGTGCGATGCGGTCGGCGGTTGAGTGGAACTTCCGCAGCATCCAGACCTTCCACCATCGCTTTGGCAAGCGCCAAGGTTCTGGGGCGCGTCTCAAGCCGCGCCAGGTCAAACAGGATATCGGCAATAACGTCATCACTGCCGGTGAGATCGACCCCGGCCAGCATGTCGGCCCGGTTGTGGCGCTCGGCCAGCAACGCACTGGCCTCATCGCTGGCCTCCTTGTCGAGCGTGTAGATGGCTGCGCCGTGGGCACGCCCCTCGCTCAGAGTGTCGGCGTGCAGAGACAGGAAGATGTCAGCGCCTGCCTGATGGGCAATCGCAACCCGCCTTTCAAGCGAGACAAAGCTATCATCCTCGCGGGTCAACATCACATCGATACCGTCAACCCGGAGAAGGGCGTCGCGCAGATCGAAGGCAAAAAGCAGCATCAGGTTCTTTTCTTGCTCACCGTTCCGTTCTGCGCCGGGATCGATCCCCCCATGACCCGGGTCGATCAGAACCCGCAGACGGTCGTCATCCTCGCGCGGGACATAGGTCACCGTTGGCGGCCCGGCCCAATCGGGCATCAACGGTGGCGACGAGGCCGCCTTGAACTCGTCGGCCGTGGCGCGGGCGAGGAACAGCTCGAATTTGGCTTTGCCCGTTTCATCGTCAACCCGCAGGTCTACCGTATCGATGACCATTGGGCGGGCAAGGTCGATCACCATTCGTGACCAACCCGGGCGGAATCCGCCAAAACGCACCTCGACAACCCCTTCGGCCGCAGCCAATGCCTCGGCATCCAGACCGGTCCAGTCCACTTCGGCGAAATCAAGGATCAGCCGATCCGGCTCACCAAGGGTGAACACCCGGTGCGGCACGCCCTGACTTAGCCCCAGGCGCAACACGGCCCCACCACGCTGATCCTCGATCCGACTGTGTGTCGGGTCGACCTTGGCCAATCCCGAAAACCCTTGCGCCCCCACAAAGGTAGCCCACAGGCACAGGGCAAGTGCCGAAACGATCCTGATTAATCCGCTCATATCCTCGCCATACAGGCTGTTTGCACCACTTTATCCGATCAACACTGGATTGAAAATCAACCCCGTGCCAACCAGCGGAAATCATCCGCGTAACGCCATGAAGCCCTTCAACCTTCTCAGCCCTTCGCGGATATCCTCGGTTGCGCGGGCATAAGAAAACCGCAACGTACCGCCGCCACGTTCCGGGTCGAAATCCAGTCCTGGTGTGACCGCGACCCCGGCTTTTTCCAGAATTTCGGCGGCAAATCCTAAACTGTCGTCGGTGATGTCTGACACATCTGCATAGACATAGAACGCCCCATCTGGTGGCGCGATCTTGTCAAACCCGGCCTTGGGCAGGCCTTCTAACATCAAGGCACGATTTTCGCGATAGACATCAAGGTTCCGCTGAAGTTCCTCGTCACAGTCCATCGCCGCAAGTGCCGCCACCTGCGAGGCGTGCGGCGCACAGATGAACATGTTCTGGGCCAGCCGCTCGATCAACCTGACGTGATCCTCGGGCACCACCATCCAGCCCACGCGCCAGCCTGTCATCGAGTAATACTTCGAGAATGAGTTGATCACATAGGTCTCGTCAGTGATTTCCAGCGCGGTCACGGCCTTTTTTTCGTATTCGATACCGTGGTAAATCTCGTCACTGATGAAGGCCGCGCCTTTCGCGTGACAGGCCTCGATCAGGCCCGTCATGGCCGCGCGATCCAGCATCGTACCGGATGGATTCGCAGGTGAGGCCACCATCAGCCCCTGCAGATCGAGCCCCTCGATATCCTTCGGTACCGGTTGCAGGCGGTTTTCCGCCCGGGTCGCAATACCGACCGGTTCGATATCAAGCGCCCGGAGAATCTGCCGATAGGACGGGTATCCCGGCTCACCTATGCCCACCCGGTCCCCGGCATCAAACAGCGCGGTAAAGGCCAGGATGAAGGCCCCGGACGAGCCCGGCGTGACGATGACCCGCTCGGGGTTCAGATCAACATTGTGCCGTTCTCCATAGGACTTGGCGATCCGCGACCGCAATTCTGGCAGGCCCAGCGCCACGGAATAACCAAGAGATTCCGCCTCCATTGCTCGCGACAATGCTGAACGTGCGCCCTCTGGGGCCGGTGTACTGGGCTGGCCCACCTCCATGTGGATGACGTGGTGCCCGGCCTCTTCGGCTTTGCGGGCAGCTTCCATGACATCCATCACAATAAAGGGATCAACCGCGCCGCGCCTTGAGTTCCGCATGAATTTGTTCCTATCAATGCCCACTGGCCTGTTTCTAAGGCTTTACACAGGGATCGGAGCCTGCCGTCAATGCAGCGTGTTCTCAGCCTTCTCGTCACCGTGGCTTTTTTCACGGTTACCACCCTGCCCGCGCAGGCCGTCACATTGCTGCGCGACCCTGATATCGAACATGCGCTAAAACAACTGGCGAAACCGGTGCTGACTGCCGCCGGTCTGTCACCGTCAAGGGTCAAGATACTGATAATCGATGATCGTACCTTGAATGCCTTCGTCATCGACAGCCGTCACATATTCCTGCACTCGGGCCTGGTGACCAAGGTCAAGACCGCCGCCGAATTGCAGGCTGTTATCGCCCATGAGGCGGCTCATATCGCCAATGGTCACATTGCGCGTCGCATGGTGAATGCTCGCAGTGCCAAGACCGTTGCTGGAATCGGCATGGCCCTGGCAGCCGCCGCGATCGCCGGAGGCGCCGACTCCAGCGCCGCAGGCGCGCTCGGCATCGGTATCGCCAGTTCAGCAAGCCGCGCCTTCATGGGGCACACCCGGGCCGAAGAAAGCTCGGCAGACCAATCCGCGCTTCGGTTCATGGTACGAGGTGGTGTCGACCCTCAGGGCGCCGTGCGCCTGATGCAGATATTCTCGGGTCAGGAACTGGTTTCGGCGGCACGGCAAGATCCCTATGCCCGAACCCACCCGTTATCACGTGACCGCTTGCGTCACATCAAGGCGATTGCCGAAGCCTACGAAGGCAGAACCAAAGCGAACCCGAACATGGACTATTGGTTTTCGCGCGCACAAGGCAAACTTTCCGCATTTCAACGCGCTCCGAAATGGACCCGCAAGCGCGCGGCCGAAAGCGCGGGCCAGGATATCCGACTGATGCGCCTTGCCGTCTCATATCACCGCGACAGCAATACCGCCAAGGCGCTCAAGACAATGCAACAGCTTCTGTCGCTCAGGCCGCGTGATCCGTTCTACCATGAGCTTCATGGCCAGATTTTGCTTGAAAGTCGCAACGTGGGCCGAGCGCTGAAGGCTTACAAAACAGCCATATCTCTTGCCCCCAAGGACGCTCTTATTCTGGGCAGCTATGGTCACGCACTTTTGGTCAGCGGAAACGCCAAGGCTGCTCTGCCTATGCTGGAAAAGTCGCGCGCCCGTGACGGTCGTGACGCCCGGGTCTTGCGCGACTTGGCGCAATCCTATGCCAAGCTGAAGAACCCCGGTATGGCATCGCTTGTCACTGCCGAGCGCTACGCACTTCAGGGTAGGATGAAGGATGCGGGCATTCACGCCAAACGCGCCGCGGGCATTTTGCCGCGCGGTTCCACCGGTTGGCAAAGGGCCCAGGATGTGCTCTTAGCCTCAGAAGCCGCGCAAAAGAAATGAATGGAGACGCTTGAAATGAAACGCCATTTTGCCGCCGCTCTTGCCTTGGGACTGGCTTTTGCCGGTCCGGCACAGAGCTTTGACCTCAATGATATGACAGATGCCGAACGGGCGGCGTTCCGCGCCGAGATTCGAGCCTATCTGCTCGATAACCCCGAAGTCATCATGGAAGCGGTTGCCGTATTGGAGCAGCGCGATGCCGCCCAGCAGGCGATTGACGACAAGACGCTTGTGGCCGCCCACGGTCAGGCCCTTTTCAATGACCCGGACAGTTGGGCCGGGGGCAACCTAAATGGCGACATCACCATGGTCGAGTTTGTCGATTACCGCTGTGGCTATTGCCGCAAGGCCCATGACGAGGTCGCCGCGCTGATTTCCCAGGACGGCAATATCCGCATCATCGTCAAGGAATTCCCGATTCTGGGCGAAGACAGCGTCCGATCGTCGCAATTCGCCATCGCCGTGCGCCAAATTGCCGGGGACGACGCCTACAAGTCCGCCTCCGAGGCGTTGATCAAACTCAAGGGCAAGCCCGAGACACCTGTGCTGCACCGCCTCGCCAACACGCTCGGCCTGGACGCCGACGAGGTGATCGCGCGGATGGATTCGGACGAAGTCAACATGGTCATCACCGCCAACCGTTCCCTAGGTCAGCAGATGCAGATCAACGGCACCCCGACATTCGTGATCGGAGACCAGCTGTTGCGTGGCTACTTGCCGCTGGCAAGCATGCAGGGTCTAGTTGCCGACGTTCGGAACCAGTGAGGCCAAGCGCAACACTTGCAGCCTTGGCTATTTGTGGCGCGATCCATGCCAAGGCGGCCGGGGCAGATACCGATTTCACCAAACTGACAGACGTGGAGCGGGCAATTTTCCACGCCGAGATTCGCGCGGTACTGTCCTCTGTTCCGGAACTGCTGGAGCGTCACGAACCGACGCCCTCGCTCTATGAAGACGACATTGCCAGCGATCTGGAGCTGATCCGAAGATGGTCAGGCACCCTGTTCGACGCTACCCTGCCGGGTATCGGCCCTGAGAACGCAGAGCAACGCATCGCGCTATTCATTGGCCCCGGTTGCGCCCACTGTAATCGCGCCAAGCGAGAGCTTGAAGCTTTGTCTTCGCAGTACAATTTCCGCGTTGGTTTTCTGGACACAGACACCCATGCTGAGCTAGCCCGCATCATGGGGGCGGACACTCTTCCCTTCTACGTCTTTCCAAAGATGATGCTGCGCGGCCATATGCCGAAGTCGGTTCTGGAGCGCTATCTCGCGAACCGCACCGGCCAGTGATCAAGCCTCGCTCCCGGCCTTCCCAGCGGCATCGATTTCGGCGGCCCGGTTCTCGACCAGTTCCACAATGTGATCGACCATCTTTTCGTTGTCGAGCTTATGATCCTGCTTGCCTGCCAGATAGACCATGCCTGCGCCAGCCCCGCCGCCGGTGAACCCGACATCGGTCATCAATGCCTCACCCGGACCATTCACCACGCAGCCGATGATCGACAGGCTCATTGGCGTGTGGATATGCGCCAACCGGTTTTCCAGTGTCTCCACCGTCTTGATCACATCGAACCCCTGACGGGCGCAGGACGGGCAGGAAATGATGTTCACCCCGCGATGACGCAGACCAAGGGATTTGAGGATTTCAAACCCGACCTTAACCTCCTCCACCGGGTCCGCGGACAACGACACGCGAAGCGTGTCACCGATCCCGGACCATAGTAGATTGCCCAGGCCAATGGCGCTCTTGATCGTGCCCGACACGAAGCCGCCTGCTTCGGTCACACCGATGTGGAGCGGCGCATCGGTGGCGTCGGCCAGTTGCTGATAGGCGGCGGCGGTCATGAAAACATCTGACGCCTTGAGCGAAATCTTGAACTCGTGGAAATCATGGTCCTGCAGGATACGGATATGGTCGAGTCCACTCTCAACCATCGCCGCCGGGCAAGGTTCGCCATATTTATCAAGCAGATGCTTTTCCAGGCTACCGGCATTGACCCCGATCCGGATCGAGCACTTGTGGTCCCGTGCAGCCGCGATCACCTCACGCACCCGGTCCTCGCTGCCGATATTGCCGGGGTTGATCCGCAGGCAGGCGGCTCCGGCTTCCGCGGCTTCGATGCCGCGGCGATAGTGAAAGTGTATATCAGCAATGATCGGCACCGGGCTTTCCGCCACGATCTCCTTCAGCGCCTTGGACGAGGCCTCGTCGGGGACCGAGACTCGCACCAGGTCGGCACCTGCCTCAGCAGCGGCCTGGATCTGCGCCACGGTGGCAGCCACGTCCGTAGTCGGTGTGTTGGTCATAGTCTGCACGGCAATCGGCGCATCGCCCCCAACCGGAACGTTGCCCACGTAAATCTGGCGGCTTTTACGACGTTCGATATCGCGCCACGGGCGGACGGGGTTATGCGTCATGGACGGTTCTTTCCGGCTGATCACGTTGTCGGGATGTAGATAGACCGCCTTTGTAGGCGCTGCAATGTCAGCCGGTCACTCTTGCGGTGTTTGCAGACCCAATGCCTCAACAACCCGCGACAACTCTGGATCCTGGGAGAAATCGGCAAGCTGGTAGTTTTCGACAAGATCAGCCCGCGCCATAGACAAGTTACGCACTGTTTTTGTGCCCTGCCCGGCCGGACCGTAAAGATCGCCGTCCACCTCGAAATAAATCGACCCTGACATTCCAGCGCGCAGAACCGGTGATTGCGCTCCTGCAGGAACCTCGTATTCCTCTCCTGCATCCAGAGTTTTCTCGAATAGAACTGTACCGTCCGCAGCACTAACCTTTATCCAGGCCGGGCGCACGGCGAACAAAGTCACCCCTTGCGGACGATCGGCAATTACTTGCGGAGTTGCCGGAGCCGAGTCCGCTGCGGCCATCTGCGGCGCAGGCGTGGCTTCTTCGCGTGCAAAGGTCCCGATCGAGGACGGGTCGAGCGTCGAGATCGGCGCATCACGCGCCACCAGCACCGGCTCGTCCAGAGCTTGCGGGCGATAGAGCCGATCCAGCGCATCAGCGGGAGGTGAAAACACACCCATAGCTGTGCTTGCGGCAGAAGAATCCGGCTGTGCAGGGGCAACGGATGCCAGCGGATCTAGTTCGGCCAGAACGGTCGGTGTATGTTCAACCGGGGCGACCTGGACACGCTGCACCTCATTCAGGACTGTCCAACCACCAAAGCCCAGCGCGCCGATTAGGGCACAGAGCACAATCAGCGAGCCGACGGCGCGCGGATCAATCCGCGACAGGATACCATCAGCGGCCGATACATATCCCAGTCCGCCACTTATCAGCGGGTCTTGCTCGGCCCGGCCAAGGCCGCTGCCACGGATATCATCCTCGGGCTTGCGGATTGTCGAAGCAGCGGCTGACATGCCGTGGGCCGTCGAGAACCCGCTTTCTGCACAGAAAGCAGCAAAGGCCTTATCCGGGTCCATGCCCAGATAACGCGCATAAGAGCGTACATAACCGGCAATGAAGCCCGGTGTATCAAAGGCGGAGGGGTCGGCGTTTTCGATGGCGGCGATATAAGCGGCTTTGATCCGCAGATCACGCTGAACATCAAGTAGCGATTTGCCCAACGTGGCACGTTCGCCGCGCATCACATCGCCAAGGCGCAGGTCGAAATCGTCGAACCATTTCGGTTCAACGGTTTCGGTCGTCGCTTCGCGCTTGCATTTGCGCCCGATCATCACCCTGCCCCATTCAAAACCGAATCGCACCTCATCCCTAGGGCGACTCGTGATTTCTCATGGCATATCCATAGCATAAAGCAAGTGCCTGTGGATATCTCCACCCGATCAGGCGGTCATTTCGGCACGATTCAGCGCACAATGCGACCACAGCTCGTCCATGGCCCTGACCAGCTTGTCCATCTCGTCGGGTCCGTGCACTGGAGATGGGGTAAAGCGAAGACGCTCGGTGCCGCGCGGCACGGTCGGGAAATTGATCGGTTGAACATAAATACCATAGTTCTCAAGCAGCATGTCGCTGAGCTTCTTGGTATGCACTGGATCGCCCACAATCACCGGCACGATATGCGAACCGTGGTCGATGATCGGCAAGCCCAGACCCTTGAGGCGAGTTTTGAGGATCTTTGCCTGCTCCTGGTGCTTTTCACGCAGGGCCTGATCCGATTTCAAGTGTTTCACGCTGGCTGTAGCACCCGCCGCAATAGCCGGAGCAAGCGAGGTCGAGAAGATGAAGCCAGGAGCATAGGAGCGGATTGCATCCACCATCTTGGCCGAAGCGGCGATATAGCCGCCCATGACGCCATAGGCCTTGGCCAGGGTGCCATTGATGATGTCGAGACGGTGCATCAGGCGGTCACGTTCGGCAATTCCTGCCCCGCGCGGGCCATACATGCCCACCGCGTGAACTTCGTCGATATAGGTCAGTGCATTGAACTCATCCGCCAGATCGCAGATTTCCTCGATAGGGCCGAAATCACCGTCCATAGAATAAACCGATTCAAAGGCTATCAGCTTGGGTGCCGCGGGATCGTCGGCCTCGAGCAACTCGCGCAGATGTTCAACATCGTTGTGACGGAAGATACGCTTGTTGCCGCCGTTGCGGCGCACCCCTTCGATCATCGAGGCATGGTTCAACGCATCCGAATAGATAATCAGGCCGGGGAACAGTTTGGGCAGGGTCGAAAGCGTCGCATCATTGGCGATATAGGCAGAGGTAAAGATCAACGCCGCCTCTTTGCCGTGCAGATCGGCCAGTTCGGCCTCGAGCCGCTTGTGATAGACGGTAGTGCCGGAAATGTTGCGAGTCCCGCCCGAACCGGCGCCAGTGGCATCGATGGCTTCGTGCATCGCGGCAATCACCGTCGGGTGCTGCCCCATGCCAAGGTAATCGTTGCCGCACCAAACGGTGATCGGCTGCTCACTGCCGTCCGGACGCCGCCACATGGCATGCGGGAAGTTGCCTTTTTCGCGTTCAATATCAATGAAAGTCCGATAACGACCTTCTTCGTGCAATTGATTGATCGCTTTGTCCAACTGAGCCGTATAGTCCACGCGACATCCCCTTCAAGTCATGTTTTTTAGCAAGCGGTTTGTCAGGCCCCACCAAAAAAGGGCCTCACGCCCTGTTCGCATATTCCGACTGGTATATCCCAGCCGATTCCTTGAGAACAGGTTACAATTTGCCGCGACCTGGATAATTGACCGATATCAAGGTTTTTTCATTCTCACGGCTTTTTCCGTTCCGCGACGGTCTGCTGGACACCGATATTCCCACTGATACAGTCCGGCTGACACCGAACCGGAGCCCTCCATGACACTTGACCCCGTTCTTTCCCGCCTCGATTCCGATCTGTCGGCCGCCACGAACCGACTTTTTGATCTTCTTCGCATCCCATCTGTTTCGACCGACCCGGCCTACAAGGCCGATTGCGATGCCGCCGCCGATTGGCTTGTGGCGGATCTGCAGAGTCTCGGGGTAGATGCCTCGAAACGCCCGACCGCCGGACACCCAATGGTGGTGGGCCATGTCGAAGGCGACGGGCCGCACCTGCTGTTTTACGGCCATTACGATGTGCAGCCGGTGGACCCGCTGGACCTGTGGGACCGTGATCCGTTTGACCCCGCGCTGGAAGAGACCGATCAGGGCACAGTGATCCGTGGACGCGGCAGTTCAGATGACAAGGGGCAGTTGATGACCTTTGTCGAGGCCTGCCGGGCGTGGACAGCCGAGCATGGCAGCCTGCCGTGCCGCATCACCTTCCTCTTCGAAGGCGAGGAGGAATCCGGGTCCCCTTCCCTTGTGCCATTCCTCGAGGAAAACGCCGAAGAATTGACCGCTGACATCGCCTTAATCTGCGACACAGGCCTGTTTGAGAGCAAGGTGCCGGCGATCACCACCATGCTACGCGGGCTTCTGGGTGAAGATTTCACCATCACCGGCCCGTCTCGGGATCTCCATTCGGGCATGTATGGCGGTCTGGCGATGAACCCCATTCGAGTTTTGTCAAACATCCTGGCCGGGCTTCAGGATGACACCGGGCGGATCACCCTGCCTGGCTTCTACGATGGTGTGCCGGAACTGTCCGACGCGATCAGGGCCCAATGGCAAGGTCTGAATTTCGATCACGAGACATTTCTCGGCGATGTCGGATTGAAAGAACCGGCGGGCGAGCAGGACCGCACACCGCTGGAACAGATCTGGTCGCGCCCAACCTGTGATGTGAACGGGATTTGGGGCGGCTATACTGGCGATGGTTTCAAGACCGTTCTGCCCAGCGAGGCCAGTGCCAAGCTCAGCTTCCGGCTGGTCGGCACGCAGGACCCGGATGCGATCCGCAAATCCTTCCGCACCTACCTTGAAAGCAAGCTGCCGGATGGATTCACGGTGGATTATCGTACCGAAAAGGGATCCGCCGCGTCGCAAATGTCTGTGGAAAACCCGGCATTTGAAAAAGCTCTGAACGCTCTCTCAGACGAATGGCCTGACAAGGCGGCCTATATCGGCTGCGGCGGATCGATCCCGATTGCCGGATATTTCAAGGAACTTCTAGGGATGGATTCGATGCTAATCGGCTTTGGCCGCGACGATGACCAGATTCATTCACCGAACGAGAAATACAACATGGAAAGCTTCCACAAGGGCATGCGTAGCTGGGCGCGCATCCTTGACGCGCTCACGACGTAAAAGGCGCTCAAAAGAACGCCCTTCTTCACTTTATCCCAGTGGCTTAAGGGCCACTCTTCAAAACTTGGTCCATGGTGATCGCCGGCTGATCGCAGCCGGCCTCGCCCACGATCCGTGCCGGCACCCCGGCCACGGTCTTCTGAGCGGGCACCTCGGTCAGCACTACCGAACCAGCTGCAATGCGCGAGCAATTGCCCACCTTGATATTGCCCAGAACCTTGGCTCCGGCGCCGATCAGAACGCCATTCCCAATTTTGGGATGCCGGTCTTCGTCTTCCTTACCGGTCCCGCCCAAAGTAACCGAATGCAATAGCGAGACATTGTCCCCCACCACCGCCGTTTCGCCGATCACAATGGAATGGGCATGGTCGATCATCAGCCCCTTGCCGATCTTGGCGGCGGGGTGAATGTCGATGCTAAATACCTCGGACACACGCATTTGGAGGAAATACGCCAGGTCCTTGCGCCCTGTGTTCCACAGCCAATGCGCCACGCGATAGGCTTGCACCGCTTGGAAGCCTTTGAAAAACAAAAGCGGTTGCAGGAAGCGATGGCACGCAGGATCACGATCAAACACCGCGGCGATATCCGCGCGCGCCGCCAGTTCCAGCGAAGGATCGGAATCATGCGCCTCGTCACAGATTTCCCGGATCAACTGCTCGGGCATGTCCCCCGAGGCCAGTTTCATCGAAATCCGATAGGACAAGGCGCGTTTAAGCGAGCCATGATAGAGCACACTGGAATGAATCAGCCCGCCCAGAAGCGGCTCGTCCTTGACGGCCTTCTCGGCCTCTTCGACCAGTTGGGCCCAGACCGGATCAAGCTCGGCCAGATTTTTGCGCGTTTCAGCCATTTGCATTCACCCTCTTTGGCGGTCACTCTACCCTAGATAGGGGCTTTAGACCAAATGCAAAGCCGTGAACACGGGGATAAGCGATTTGAATAATGCCGAACTCTCACGCTTCCGCCAATTGATCGAGACCCGCCTGGCCGAGTTGAGGAACGAAAACACCTTGGGTCAGGACGGTCAGAAAACGGTCGAACTGGATCAACAGTCCGTCGGGCGGTTGTCACGGATGGACGCGCTTCAGAACCAAGCCATGGCCCGGGCAACACAGGCGCGACGCGATGCCGAAGACTCATGCCTGCGGGCTGCACTCACACGGATGGACGAAGACGAATTCGGCTATTGTGAGGATTGCGGTGAAGAAATCGCGCCCGGCAGGCTTGCATTCGATCCAGCCGTGACGCGTTGTATCTCCTGTGCCTCGGGCTAGACCTCAGGCGCTCATACTAAGCGCTGCAATCGCCCCCGGGCCATACA
This sequence comes from Aliisedimentitalea sp. MJ-SS2, assembly GCF_032586155.1. NCBI lineage: Bacteria > Pseudomonadati > Pseudomonadota > Alphaproteobacteria > Rhodobacterales > Roseobacteraceae > Aliisedimentitalea > Aliisedimentitalea sp. MJ-SS2. The sequence goes on along the minus strand of NZ_JAWHTC010000001.1, from coordinate 724,334 downwards.
GCGCCGACACCTGCGCCACTTGGATTTCGTAGCCCCCGGCAATGGCGTCCTCGGCCTGCGCTGCGACGGAATATGACCAGTTCGGCATTCCAAGCAGCACCTCACGCAAAACCGCATCACCCTTCACGACCCGGACAACATAGGATTCGCTCTCTTCGCCCAAAGGCACCTCGATCCCCTCCCAGGTATCGCCGCCAATCCGTGTCCGTCTGATCCAGCTGACTGACAACGCTCCGTCGCTTTCTGCCTCCACGCGGACATGGCATGGGCTCAATGGCCGCAGCCCGATCCCCTCAGCCGCCTCGGCGATCATTTTGACCGCACGGAATCCCACAGGATTACCGTTGAACCCGGTCCGGGTCAGCGACACCACATCACGCGGGCTCCAGGCCACGCGGCCCGCCCCGTGATAAGCCATGACACGCCCCGTTGCGCTGGCTTTCTGCTCGGGCACCTGTTGCTCACGCGCCTTGAAGAAATCAAAAACCGCCATCCGCCTCTCCTCGATTTGTCTTGCCTGACCAATGTGTTACACACGGGCCCTCATCTCGTTTCCGGGATCATGTCCGGATCGAGAGGCATCATTGCTTTAAATCTTTAAGAAAAATGAACTAGACCGCGCGCACCTGCGGATGGCGCCATTTTGCAGCTCGTTCGATCATCAGATCGGTCAAGGCCCAGACCAGCGCATCCACCCGGTCGGGGCTGCCCTTGCCTTCGTATCCCTGCACCGTCATGGCACACATCTGGTCCTCCAGTTCGCCAAGCCCGCGCATGTGATGCACCCGTCCCTGTTCATAAAGTGCCGCCACCGGTTCGGCCCGCGCCGACTTGCCCCTCGCGGCATGCACCTTCTTGAGCGGCACCAGCGGGTCAACCTGCCGGATCACGCTCTCTACCAGATCACCGCCCTGGTTCACCTCGGCCACCAGACGCTCGGCGCCGAATTGTTCCATTGCCGCAATTGCTGCCTTGGCCCAGGTCGCAGGGGTCGCCGCGCTGACGCTGGCATCATCCAGCACATAGGCCTTCCAGTTCTGCACTGGCCCGCGCGTCACCGCGCCCACCACCACGATCCCACATTCGTCGCTACCCGCGTGGCCCGTCACTGGCGGGTCCACCGCCACCACGATCCGGTCCAACTCGGGCGGTGCCTCCACCCGCGCCGACTCCAATGCCGGGGCCGTCCACAGCGCCCCTTCCACATCTTCCAGCAAGACCCCTTCCAATTCCTGCCGCCCCAGCCGCGTGCCCGCGTAACGTGCCTTGACCTCATCGAGGAACCCGGCCGCCAGGTTGGCGGCATTGGCCTCGGTCGGCGCTGACGTGATTGCCGTCGACGGCATCTTCAAAATGTCCTTCAAAACCCTGACGTTGCGCGGCGTTGTCGTGACGCAAACCCGTGGATTATCCCCCAACCGCAAGCCAAATTGCAGCATGTCCCAGATCTCGCGCGCCTTCTTCCACTTGGCCAGCTCATCAACCCAGGCCCCGTCAAACTGTGGTCCGCGCAACCCTTCCGGATCATGCGCGGAAAACACATGCGCCACCGCCCCGTTGGGCCAAATCAGACGTTTACGCCCGGCCTGCCACTCGGGGCGCCGGTCGGGCGGCGAACAGGCCAGGATGCCGCTTTCACCAAACACCATCACCTCACGAACCTGATCCACCGTCTCGCCGATCAATGCCAGCCGATGACACACCCCCTTGTCCTGCGGTCGCGCGCCTTCCACTTGCGCGCGCACCCATTCCGCCCCGGCCCGGGTCTTGCCCGCCCCGCGTCCACCCATGATTACCCATGTTCGCCAATCGCCCTCAGGCGGCAATTGATGCTCCATCGCCCAGAATTCGAACAAAAAAGGCAGAGCTATTGGCTCTGCCTCGCTCAACTCATTCAGGAAGTCGTCCTGGACATCGCGCCCTTCTGAGGCGATCCAGGCGGCACCCAATCCGAGATCGGGCCTCGTTGAGATTGAGCGCGGGAACACCGCCGTCCCGCCGTTCGGTCTTGCTGAATTTTCCAAGCTGCATCTCCAGTTCCAACGCAATCTCCAGCCATTGCCGAATCTCCGCCACCAGGGGGTCGGCGCCTCCCAGCCGCGTGATCTGGCCGGCCTCGATATCGCGTTTCAATGTCATCAAAGCCTGCCCCAGGTCGCTTAGCTGGTGTTCCAGCGTCGCGATGGCCCGGGACAGGCGTCGTCTTTCGTCCGGGATCATCTGGTCGATTGCCATATAGGTCTATTGCCTCATGTGGGTCTCTCCTCCGCCCGCATGCAAAATGAAAAACGGCCGCCGGGTTTCCCCGGGGCCGTTGCCCATTTCTTCCAGCATGTCATGGACTCTAGGCCGGACCGCGCGGTGGGTCAAATCCCTCCCCACATGAACCGCCCGGTGCCCGGATCAAGGATTAACCTTTGACCTCAAAGCCCCAGCTTGTCTCGCATGAAGGCCAGCGCCACCGACAGCCCATCGGGCGCAATCCCATGACCAGTGCCCTTCATCACATGAGCATACACTTCCGTGAACCCGGCGCCTTGCAGCGCCTCTGCCGCCTGCGGCAGCGATGCGGGTGGCACCACGTCATCCATGTCCCCATGCACCAGCAACACCGGCGGCTTCGACACCGCCGCATCCGCCAGCAGTTCCGGCGACATGATCCGCCCCGAAAAGGCAACGATCCCGGCAATCTCGTCCTCGCGACGCGGCGCCACATGCAGACTCATCATCGTGCCCTGGCTGAAGCCGAACAGGACCATCTGCTCAGGCAGCAGATCCTCATCCACCAACAACGCATCCAGGAATGCATCCAGATCCTCGACAGCCGCCTGCATACCCCGCTCGGCCTCTTCTTCCGAAGACCCGTCGATCCAGGGGATTGGGAACCATTGATAGCCAAAGGGCACGCCCGGGCAGTTCTCTGGCGCGTCCGGCGCCACAAAAAGCGTATCAGGCAGATGTTCACCCAGCGGATCGGCCAGTCCCAACAGGTCGGCCCCGTTGGCACCATAGCCATGCAGAAACACCACAACCGAGCGCGTCATCCCCGATACCGGCGCTTTGCGCCCGGCCTGCAATACTCGTGTCATCGGATCCCTTCCCTGTCTTTTGCCACACGGTAATAGGCCCACAGCACCCGGGCTGCAACCGACCGCCAGGGCGACCATCTCAAGGCCATCTCGCGGAACGCCTTTTCCTTGGGCCGTTCCTTCAAACCATAGAGCACCTTCGCCGCTTCCTGCAGCGCCAGATCTCCCGGCGCGAACACGTCCGCCCGGCCCAGGCTGAACATTGCATAGATCTCCGCCGTCCACAGCCCGATCCCGGGCACCGCAACAAGCGTCTTGATCACTTCGTCACTCGGCATTTCCCGCAACGCCGGATAGTCGATCCCGGCCATCGCCAACGCCCGCGCATAGCGCACCTTTGGCCGACTCAAGCCCACCGCCCGCAGCGCCTCATCGTCTGCCCCGGCCACCCGCGCGGGATCATTCAACCCGGCCGCCTGCACCCGTGCCCAGATTGCATTGGCGCTGGCGACACTGACCTGCTGGCTGACAATCGCGCTCAGCAACTGAGCGAACCCGTCCGGCCGAAGCCTGAGCGGCACCTCGTCAATCGCCAGCAGCGCCCGGGCCATCCCCTCGTCGCGCGCCTCGAGCCATTTCGCTCCCTCGGCCACGCAATCCGACCCTCGGATCACCCGCCCAACGCTCATGGTAGACCTCTCACCCAATCCAGTGCCGCATCGACCGTCTGAACGCTGATGCCCTGCGGCGGCGCAGGCCTCTCGATCAACCCCACCCGAATCCCCAGATTTCGTGCCGCCTCCAGCTTGGCCCGCGCCGCCTGCCCCCCGGCATTGCGCGCGATCAGCCACTCCACGTCGTGGCGTTGAAACAATGCCTCCTCCTCGGCCACATCCTCGGAAGGCCGCCCCACCAGGTATTCGCCATTTTCGAACGGAAACGCATCCTGCTGCGGATCAACCACACGACAGATCACCCGGCGTCCCACCAGTCCGGCAAACTTCTCCAACCGCTGCCGCCCGGTCGCCAGAAATACCACCGCCCCTTCCGGAACATGGTTCATGGCATCCGTTTCATCCTTCAAGGATACCCAATCATCCTTCGCCGTCGGCTCCCACGCCGGACGCAACACCAGGCATAATGGCAAGCCAAGCTCGCCGCAGACCCGCGCTGTCCGTTCTGAAATCCGCGCTGCAAACGGATGGGTTGCATCCAGCACCGCGCTGATCCTCTCTTCGCGCAAGTATTTGCGAAATCCGTCTTTACCGCCAAACCCACCGGAACGCATGGGCAGGTCCAATACCGCCGGTGCCTTGGTCGCCCCGGCAAAGGACGCCACCGCCTGCACACCCTCTTCGGCAATGCGCGATGCAATCTCCCGCGCCTCCGCTGTCCCGGCCAGCAACAAAAGCGTCACGCACCCGCCCTCGCAATGATTTTACCATCCCGGTCGATCACCACGATGTCGAAGCGCATCTCGCCCCCGAACCGCGCCTGAACCTGTGTCAGCGCCGCCTCGGCAACCTTCGCAGCCAGCGGCGCCCCGACAATCTCAAAAGCCTCCAGCGCCGTATTGGCCCGCGCCACACCATCCACCCCGACCATCCCGGCCAAAGCATCGAAATCCACCTGGCTGCGTTTCGAATGCAAATCCCATGCCCCCTGCGCCAGTTTGGTGATCTTGCCAATCCCGCCGCCGATGGTCACCCGCTCAACCGGATGCTTGGCCAGGTATTTCAGCATTCCCCCAGCGAAGTCGCCCATGTCGATCATCGCGCTATCGTCCAACCCATAGAGCCCCTGAACAACCCGTTCACTGGTCGCACCCGTGCATCCGGCTACGTGGCGCACCCCCGTCGCCCGTGCCACATCCACCCCGCGATGGATCGAAGCGATCCAGGCCGCACAGGAAAACGGCCGTACAATCCCGGTTGTACCCAGGATCGACAGCCCTCCGCTGATCCCAAGCCTTGGATTCCAGGTCTTCTGCGCCAGCGCCTTCCCCTCCGGCACCGAGACTGTGATCTTAACATCCGGGCTCTGTCCTAGCCGCGCCGCCATCTCCTCCACAATACCCTGCATCATCTGCCGTGGCACCGGGTTGATTGCAGGCTCCCCCACCGCCACCGGCAACCCCGGCTTGGTCACGGTGCCAACACCCTCCCCGGCCTCGAAACAAACCCCGTCGGGAGACGCCTCAACCCGCGCCCGGATCATCGCCCCATGGGTCACATCCGGATCATCACCTGCATCCTTGATTACCCCGGCTTCAGCCCAACCTTCGCTCGCCTCGGCATACGCAATCTCGAATTCCGGCCGCTCTCCCCTGGGCAAGGTGATCCGCACTCTCTCAGGAAACCCTTCGCCCCACAGCGCCATCAACGCTGCCTTGGTTGCCGCCGTCGCGCAGGCCCCGGTGGTCCAGCCCCGCCGCAAGGTTTTCCCGTCATCACTCATGAGATCGGACTATAGCTCCCCGCACGACACACGCCAGCAAAACGCATCCAGCCCCTTCATTTGACCAACAAATACCTCGGGATGTGGGGCAACGCCCCACTCCTGCGCTTTCCAGGAATGCTAGCGCACCGGGAACACGAAACACCGATCCCGCCGGATCGTCAGCCACAGCGCCTTGCCGGGGCTGGGCAGGAACACATTCGGCACGGTCGCCTTCAGCACCGACCCGTCATGATCCATGCGAAACTCCACAAGGCTCTCGCTGCCCATGAAGCGCGCCCGTTCCACCACACCCCGCGCCGGCACCCCATCCTGCGGCGTCGGATCGGGTCCGCGCCCGCCCCGATCAAAGTCGATTTTCAGGTGCTGCGGGCGGATGACAATCTCCACCTCCTGCCCGTCCGGCACCCCGGGCGCCAGAAACTGGCCAAAGGGCGTATCCGTCAACGCGCCCTGAACTTTTCCCCGGATCACGTTGATATCACTGAAAAAAGCCACTGCGGACTTGTCGATCGGCGCGTTGTAGATGTTATAGGGCGCACCTTGCTGCACGATTCTCCCGTCGCGCATCAGCGCGATCTCGTCGGCCATCCGCATCGCCTCTTCCGGCTCATGCGTGACCAGAAGAACGGCAGCATCTTCCTGTTTCAAAACATCCAAAGTCAGATCGCGAATGTCATCTCTGAGCCGGTTGTCGAGCCCGGAAAACGGCTCGTCCATCAACATGATCCCAGGCCTCGGCGCCAGCGCGCGCGCCAGCGCCACCCGCTGCTGTTCTCCTCCGGACAACTCATGCGGAAAGGCGTCGATGAAACGCGACAGCCCAACTTCACCCAGCAGTTCCTCGACCCGCCCACGTTTTTCGTCGCGCCCACCCTTCAAGCCGAAGGCTACGTTGTCGGCCACGCTCAGATGTGGGAACAGGGCAAAATCCTGGAACATCAACCCAATATGGCGCCGCTCGGGCGGGATGCGAAACACCGTGTCGCAGATCAGCTTGCCGTCGACATAGATCTCGCCCGAATCCTGCATCTCGACCCCGGCGATCATCCGCAGCGTGGTCGACTTGCCGCAACCCGAGGGGCCCAGCAGGCAGGTCACCCGCCCCGGCATCACCCTGAGCGACACGTCATCCACCACCGCGCGGCCATCGAAGGCGCGGCGTATATGGCGGATTTCAAGCCTTGGAACAGGGATGCTCATGGCGCCTCATGGGTTTCCGATGAAAACAATCGGGTATCGAGCGATGCTTAACAGCCCGAAATTACTGCCGCAAGCATCACTCATCATCGACCGGTGCATCCGGGTCAGACTGCCCGATCCCCTTGAACAGCCCCTTGAAGGGCAAAATCCACGCCAACCCCAACCCGACGTAAACCAACAATTCCAGCCAGAACGGCGGACGGTTCAGCGCGCCCAACACGCTGACACAAGCCACGATGTAAAGCGGCATACCAACGACCAGAACAATCAACGCCCACCGTCTGCGCGCCTTATAGGACAGTTTCTCGAACATTCAGTCCTCCGTCTGAAACCGGACGCACTCCGATTTTCGCGAAAAAACCTGTCCCGCTCAATCGGCGAACGGATCGGTTACCAGGATCGTGTCCTCACGTTCCGGGCTGGTCGATACAAGCGCCACAGGACAGTCGATCAGTTCCTCCACACGGCGCACGTATTTCACCGCATTGGCCGGCAGATCGGCCCAGCTGCGCGCCCCTTCGGTCGATTCGCTCCACCCTGGCAGTTCCTCGTAGATCGGCGTGCAACGGGTCTGTTGATCGGCGGCCGTCGGCAGGTAGTCCAATCGTTTTCCATCGAGTTCGTACCCGATGCAGATTTTCAGCGTCTCGAACCCGTCAAGCACATCAAGCTTGGTCAGGGCGATACCGCTGACGCCGCTGGTGGCGCAGGTCTGCCGCAACAGACAGGCATCAAACCAGCCGCAGCGCCGCTGACGCCCGGTGGTGGTGCCGAACTCGTGACCCCGCTCGCCCAGACGTTGGCCATCCGCGTCAAACAGCTCGGTCGGGAACGGCCCCTCACCCACGCGGGTGGTATAAGCCTTGACGATCCCCAGCACGTAGTCGACCGCACCTGGCCCCACGCCAACTCCGGTCGCCGCTTGGCCAGCGATCACGTTCGACGAGGTCACAAACGGATATGTGCCGAAATCGATGTCCAAAAGCGCGCCTTGGGCGCCTTCGAACAGGATCCGCTTACCGGTCTTGCGCTTCTCGTTCAGCACCTTCCACACGGGTGCTGCGTATTTCATGATTTTCGGAGCAATCTCACGCAGTTGCACCAGCAAATCATCGCGATCAATCGGCGCAACCCCAAGCCCCTTGCGCAGCGGATCATGGTGCTGCAGCGCCCGATCAACCCGCGCCTCCAGCGTCGCATCATCCGCCAGATCCGCCACCCGGATCGCCCGGCGCCCCACCTTGTCCTCGTAACACGGGCCGATGCCGCGCCCGGTGGTGCCGATCTTGGTGCCCTTGCTGGCAGCCTCTTCCCGCGCCCGGTCCAGCTCGCCATGGAACGGCAGAATCAGCGGCGTGTTCTCTGCAATCATCAGCGTCTCGGGCGAAATCTCGACACCCTGCGCGGTGATCGTCTCAATCTCGCCCAGCAGGTTCCACGGATCCAGCACCACGCCATTGCCGATGACGCTCAGCTTGCCGCCACGTACCACGCCCGAGGGCAACGCATGAAGCTTGTAGACCTCGCCGTCGATCACCAGCGTGTGGCCGGCATTGTGCCCGCCCTGGAAGCGACAGATCACATCCGCCCGCTCGCTCAGCCAGTCCACGATCTTGCCTTTACCTTCATCGCCCCATTGGGCGCCGACGACGACTACGTTGGCCATGACGATCCTTTGCGTCTTTCTTTGAAAACCCGCGCCGGTATATAGCGGCCCTGCCCCGGGCGAAACCGCAAATTCGCCGCATCGGCTGGACAAGCGCGAAACTCCCTGCCTCTATAGGTCCAAATAACTCCTCCGAGGTGCAACATGGGCTTCCTGCTTCGCTGGCTCTTTGCGTTTTTTCTTCTGGCCGCCACGTTCAATCCGACCGAATGGAACTTTGTCCACTGGGCGCAGGCCAATTATGCGGAACAGATGCCGCTGACCCTGCTCTTCGGCCTGCTCCTGCTGGTCGGCTACATCATCTATCTCCGCGCCACCCTGCGCTCGATCGGCACGTTTGGCATGCTCCTGGTCCTCGCCGTCGTCGGTGCGCTTCTCTGGGTGCTTTACGACTGGGGCTGGCTGACGCTGGAAAACACCACCCAGAACACCTGGATCGGCATCCTGGCCCTGTCCGCGGTGCTGGGAATCGGCCTCAGCTGGAGCCATGTCCGTCGCGCCCTCTCGGGTCAGGCCGACATGGACGATGTGGACGAATGAATACCGTCTCATGACTTGCACCACCCGGACCTTTACCCTACATAGCCGCGAGATAGCTTTGTAAGGCCGGTCCGCACATGGAAAACGTCGTTCTCATCATCCACCTTCTTCTAGCCCTCGCCCTGATCGGCGTGGTGCTGATGCAACGCTCTGAAGGGGGCGGCCTCGGCATGGGCGGCGGCGGTGGCGCGGTTTCGGCGCGTGGCGCGGCAACGGCCCTTGGCCGGGTAACCTGGATCCTGGCGATCGGGTTTATCATCACCTCGATCTCGCTGACGCTGATCGCGGCAAAGAACTCCGCAGGCACCTCGGTCATGGATCGGCTCGGTGATCGTCCGGCCGCCGAGGAATCTGCCCCGGCAACACCCACGCTCGAAGGCGACAGCTTACTGCCGCCGGGCAATGGCGACAACGCACCGCTTGTCCCGCGCGCCGACTGACACCAGTCGCGCGGCACCATCTGAAACTGGCCTTCGGGCCGCTGCAAAAGACGCACGGGGCTTTTGCAGACAGGTTTTCGCCCCCTCGCACAACCACAACCTGTTGATGAAGTTGAAAAACCAACAACATCATCTTGCGGTCCGGTTGCCAAGGACAAGCGAATCCTGTATATCTTAAACCCCGTGAGCGAGGGGTCATTCGGACCCGTCGGGCAGGCAATATTTCGGCCAGCAAAGGCCGTTCACGGGGGATCACCGACCACATGGCGCGCTACGTATTCATCACCGGCGGGGTTGTTTCTTCACTTGGGAAAGGCCTCGCTTCGGCGGCGCTTGGCGCTTTGCTTCAGGCCCGCGGCTTCTCGGTCCGCCTGCGCAAGCTCGACCCTTATCTCAACGTCGATCCCGGAACCATGTCGCCGTTTGAACATGGCGAGGTTTTCGTCACCGATGATGGAGCCGAAACCGATCTCGACCTCGGCCACTACGAACGTTTTACCGGCGTGCCCGCCCGCAAGACCGACTCGGTCTCTTCTGGCCGTATCTATACCGACGTTCTTGAGAAAGAGCGGCGTGGCGATTACCTCGGCAAGACCATTCAGGTCATCCCCCACGTCACCAACGAGATCAAGGAATTCATAGAAATCGGCGATGACGAAGTCGATTTCATGCTCTGCGAGATCGGCGGTACGGTCGGCGATATCGAGGGCTTGCCATTTTTCGAAGCCATCCGTCAGTTCAGCCAGGACAAAGCTCCAGGTCAGTGCATCTTCATGCACCTCACCCTGCTGCCTTACCTCGCGGCCTCGGGCGAGTTGAAAACCAAACCGACCCAGCACAGCGTTAAAGAACTGCGCTCCATCGGCCTCCAGCCGGACGTTTTGGTCTGTCGCTCGGAACAACCGATCCCGGAAAAGGAACGCGCAAAGATCGCGCTGTTCTGTAATGTCCGTCCCGAGGCGGTGATCCCCGCCTATGACCTCAAGTCGATCTACGAAGCCCCGCTGGCCTATCACAATGTCGGCCTCGACCAGGCGGTACTGGACGCGTTTCAGATCTCGCCAGCCCCTAAACCTGACCTCACGATCTGGGAAGACGTCGCGGACCGACTGCACAACGTCGATGGCGAAGTCAACATCGCCATTGTCGGCAAATACACCCAGCTTGAAGATGCCTATAAGTCGATCAAAGAGGCCCTGACCCATGGCGGTATGGCCAACCGGGTCAAGGTCAACGTCGACTGGGTCGATGCCGAGGTATTTGATGCCGAGGACGCCGCCCCCTATCTCGAAGGCTACCACGCCATTCTCGTGCCCGGTGGCTTTGGCGAGCGCGGCACCGAGGGCAAGATCAAGGCCGCGCAATTCGCCCGCGAACGCAATGTGCCTTACCTGGGCATCTGCCTCGGGATGCAGATGGCGGTGATCGAGGCCGCGCGCAACAAGGCCGGGATCAAGGATGCAGGCTCGGAAGAATTCGACCACGAGGCGGGTAAAAAACGCTTCACCCCGGTAGTCTACCACCTCAAGGAATGGGTGCAGGGCAACTACACGGTCAAGCGCAAGGCCAACGATGACAAGGGCGGTACGATGCGTCTGGGTGCCTATGACGCGGCCCTCACCGAAGGCTCGAAAGTGGCCGAGGTCTATGGCAGTACCGCCATCGAGGAGCGTCACCGCCACCGGTACGAAGTGGACATCAAGTATCGGGACAAGCTGGAGAAATGCGGCCTGACCTTCTCGGGCATGTCACCCGATGGCCGCCTGCCCGAGATCGTCGAATGGCAGGATCACCCGTGGTTCATCGGGGTGCAGTTTCACCCCGAGCTCAAATCCAAGCCCTTCGCACCGCACCCGCTCTTTGCTGATTTCGTGCGCGCCGCTGTGGAAACATCGCGCCTGGTCTAACGGTTACCCGGTCAACGCGCCGGCCAGTTTTTTCAGCGAAAACCCCCTGCTGCGACTCTCTATCGGTGCCGCAGGGGTGGCCTCTGCTACCTCGGCCTCCGCCTCGCGGCGCAGTTCATTCTCCATCGCCCTGCGCTTGCAGGTCAGTATCGGGTCCAGAACCTCTGCCTCGATCACCCAACGGCCGCGACGATGGGTGCGTTGGTCGCGCCTTTGGTTCTCGACCCACTTATCGAGCTTCCGCAAACCAATCTCACAGGGTTGATCCGCGCCGGGAAGGTAAAACCCGGCATTGATCCGCTGACAGATCGAATCAAGCAGGCTCGCGGTGCTACGGAATTCCGCGCCGACATCCCGCTTGGGCAGGTAATTGAACCGCCACGGATCTCCCTTGAAGAACGCGAGCAAAGCGGTATTCAGCGTTATTCCCTTTTGCGCGGAAATCCAGCCCAGAACGGCCTCGGGGTATTGTTCCCAATCATAGGCGCGCATGATCTCGTTGCGCTCGTCCACCGACGCGCTTTGTACGTGTTTGAGCTGTTCTTCACGGTTCAGGCCGCTGAATTCTTCTTGTGACATGCAGTCCATTTCCTGCGTTGTTTTCTGCCTTGCTTCGATGCAGCCCCCGACTGCGCATCCAAGAAGGTATGGTCAGCGGGAAATCTAGCGAGGTAAAACGCCGAAAAAGCGGAGCAATTGTGGCCGGACTGCGGAATCGTGACCGATCTCAGCCAGCACCCCCAACGGTTTGTTGCAAAATGTGCTATTCTGTTTGGCATGATCCGACAAAGCATTGTTTGTTTTTCATTGGGTATTGCCGCCGTTCTACCGCCAACAGCGGGGGCTCAAACCAACCCGCCTCCGTGCGACGATCCGGTCTGTTTGGTATCTCGTGACCAGCTTGCCCTGGCCCACGTGATTACCTTCGAGGACGTGCGCAGTTCGCTTGGAATCGGACATCCGATCGACGATCTTCTGGTTCGCCCCGGTGCCCGATTTGGCGAACGGTTTGCCGGTCAGTCCCTGTCATATTCCGGCGACTACGACCGGGTCACCGGACCTGCCCTTTCCCCGTTAACCGCCATTCCAGGTGCGCCCGGGGCGACCCTTGGGGCAATGAAGATCGGGCCGACCACAGTAATTCAGGGCCACGGCCCGGGCGCTTTCCCCCGCACCGAAGCTGTCGGTGAAGGCGCCATTGCCATAGAGTTCGACAATGATCAGGCGGCGATTGCCTTTGACTTGCGCGGCGGTGAGGACGGAACGCTGGATATCTCTTTCCTCCGCCGGGACGGTACGGAAATTACCCGCCTGCGAATCGGCGCACTGTCAGAAGAAAGCTTCGGGTTCGTCCGACGCGGCAATGTCCCTGATATTGCAGGCATCCTAATCCTCAACGATGACCCGCAAGGCATCTCGATCGACAATCTGGCCTTCGACAAAGGGCAGTTGACCGGTTAGGCGCTTGACCCTGCGCCGCGACCGGCGCAGCATCCGGCGTAAGAACCAAAGGGAGGCCGCATATGGCAAAGGGCTACTGGATCGGGCGGGTCGATGTTGACGACCTCGAAACCTACAAAGACTATGTCGCGGCAAATGCTGCACCTTTCGCCGAGTATGGCGCTCGGTTCCTGGTACGCGGCGGGCAGTTCACCAATCCCGAAGGCAGTTCACGTTCGCGCAACGTGGTGATCGAATTTCCGTCCTACCAGGCGGCGCTGGACTGCTATGAGTCTGCCGGATACCAAGCCGCCAAGGCGATCCGCGAGGCGGTCTCGACCGGCGATATCGTCATCATCGAAGGCTACGACGGATAACCAACACTCATGCCCATCGTACAACGTATCTTGTCCGCGTTTTCTGCTCCAAAACCGGAACCCTTGCCCGAACCCGACGCCAAACTGGCGCTTGGCGCCCTCATGGTTCGGGTTGCCAAATCCGACGACAGTTACCGGGTCGAAGAAATCCAACGCATTGACCGCACGCTGGCACGTGCCAATGGCATCGGCCCGATCGAGGCCGCAAAGATGCGCGCCACCTGCGAACGACTCGAAGCACTGGCTCCCGACACTAAAAGCTTCGCCGCACTGATCCGCGAAACCGTTTCGCATGAAGGCCGACTCGATACTTTGCGCGCCCTGTGGCAAGTGCTTCAGGCCGACGGGCTTGAACGCCCCGAAGAGCTTAGCGTCATCAACGCCACCTGCGCTGCGCTCGGCCTCAGCGAGGATGACAACGCCGCCGCCCGCGCCGCTGCCTCCGTCCCCAAGGACTGATTCAATGTTCGCCGAATTCCTGCGCCGACTGACCACGCCCTCTCCCGCCCCGTTGGCCGATGATGACGCCCGTCTGGCCTTGGCCGCACTGCTGGTGCGCCTGGCCCGGTCGGATGGCGATTATGCCGAGATCGAGATCCGGCAGATCGACACAATCCTTTCTGACCGTTTTGGTCTTTCCCCCTTCGAGGTGGCGGACCTGCGCGCCAAGGCTGAAACGCTCGAATCCGAGGCCCCCGACACCGTCCGTTTCACCCGGGCCATCAAGGACGCCGTGCCGCATGAGGAGCGCGTTGGCGTGCTTCAGTCCATGTGGGCCGTGGTGCTGGCAGATGGCACCCGCGACGATCACGAAGACAGCTCAATGCGGGTCATCGCCAACCTTCTTGGCATCAATGACCGCGAAAGCGCCCGCGCACGACACGCTGCCGAAGGTCGAAGCGCGTGATCGCCAGCCTGCCCATGTATGACCGGGCCGAGACCGCCGCTGCCAACGATGCGCTGTGGGCCGCTATTCGAGCACGTCTGGAATACGGCCCACAAACCCTGACCCGCTCCTCGGAGCTCTGGCAGGTCTGGCAATCCCCCGACCTGCTTCTGGCCCAGACTTGCGGCCTGCCCTACCGTGCCCGCCTGCACCCCAATGTCACCTTGGTTGGCACGCCGGATTATGGCCTCGCTGGTTGCCGGCCCGGCTACTATCGCTCGCTCTTCATCGCCCGTTCCAACGGCCCCAGCTCTCTCGCGGACTACGCCGGCAAACGCTTCGCCTACAACGAACCGTTGTCCCAATCCGGCTGGGCCGCTCCTTACGCGCACATGGCCGAACTGGGACTTCACTTCGGTCCGCTCCAGCAATCCGGGGCGCACCGCGCCTCGGCCCTCGCTGTGGCCGAGGGTCAGGCTGATTTCGCCGCGGTCGATGCCGTTACATGGCAATTCATCCAACGACATGACCCTTTCGCAACCTCCCTTCAGGTCATTGCGGCGACCACACCCACCCCTGGCCTGCCCCTGATCACTGCGGTTAGCCGCGACCCCGCGCCAATCTTCGATGCCGTATCCCAAGCGATCATTGATCTTCCCGCCGAAATCCGTTCCACGCTCCATCTCAAGGGCCTCTCCCACATCCCCGCGAGCCACTATCTCGAACAGCCTTTGGCGCCTGCACCAAATCTCTGAGGCGCCGCCGACTGCTTCCACCTTTTGCAAACCTGCCTTCCCCTAGGGCAGTCACAGCGATTCTTCGTTGCAAAACATGGATTTTTCCGCCCTACTCTGTCGGAAGCTGCTGCAACAAGAGTTCCAAACCCACCCGTGCCCCAACCCGACGCCACCACGCCGCCCGTCATCGAAATCCGAAACCTGCACAAGGCTTACGGCGCGCTCGAGGTGATTAAGGGCGTCGACATCACCGCCCACAAAGGAGACGTTGTCTCGCTCATCGGTTCGTCGGGCTCGGGTAAATCGACCATTTTGCGCTGTGCCAACCTGCTTGAAGACAGCCAACAGGGTGAGATCCTGTTCAATGGCGAACCGGTCAAATGGAAAGGCACCGGCCATCACCGCCGTCCTGCCGATCCCAAACAGGTTCTGCGCATCCGCACCAACCTGTCGATGGTGTTTCAACAGTTCAATCTCTGGGCCCACCTGACAATTCTGCAAAACGTGATGGAGGCCCCGGTCACAGTGCTTGGCCGCGACAAAGCCGAGGCCGAAGCCTCTGCGCGCCGCTATCTCGATAAGGTCGGCATCGGGGACAAATGCGATGCCTTTCCCGCACAGCTTTCGGGTGGCCAGCAACAGCGCGCCGCCATAGCCCGGGCGTTGGCGATGGAGCCTCAGGCGCTTTTGTTTGACGAACCGACCTCGGCGCTTGACCCCGAGCTTGAACAGGAAGTTGTCAAGGTTATCAAGGATCTGGCCATCGAGGGCCGGACCATGATGATCGTCACCCACGACATGAAACTGGCCTCCGATGTCTCGGATCAGGTTATCTTTCTGCACGAGGGCCTTGTCGAAGAACAGGGCGCGCCCAACACGCTCTTCGGCAGCCCGAAATCCGAACGGCTCAAGGGCTTTCTCAGTTCGACGGTGCATGCATGAGCCTGACCCGCCGCCATGCCTTGACGCTTCTTGGCGCGTCGCTCGCCAGCCCGTCACTGGCAACCACCGTGGAAGAGCCACCGATGCCGACGATCCGCATCGCCACCGAAGGTGCCTTCCCGCCCTACAATTCGCTCGACAAAAACGGCAACCTGCAAGGATTCGAGGTCGACCTCGGCAAAGCCATCTGCGCCGCCCGGGGTCTATCTGTCATCTGGGTCATCACCGACTGGGCCACCATGATCCCCGATCTTCTGGCCGGTGATTTCGACGTGATCATGGCCGGTATGGCCATCACTCCGTCACGGGCGCGTCAGATCGCCTTCGGCACCGAGTATTTCCCCTCCGACGATGGCGCCACCGGCATGTATGTCGGTGCCCACACCTTCCAGTCACCACACGGCAGCCTGATCGCGGTGCAGGAAAACACCATACACGAGGACCACCTACGGACCCTCGGATTACGGGTCGAAACCTATGCCACCGCCCGCAAGGCGCTCGATGCGGTGCTTGATGGGGCCGCCGACATCACCTTCGGCAGTCCCGACTATCTCGAACCGCTGGTCTATCGCACCAGCCGCACGCTCGCCATACTAGGCACCGAAGTGATCGAGGCCGGAGGCGCGGCGGCGGGGTTCCGCAAGCAGGACACCACCTTGCGCAACCAATTCAACACCGGTCTGGCCCAGCTTCGGTCCGACGGTACGCTCAAGCGGCTCAACGCCAAATGGTTCGCCGACAACCGTGACATCTGACTAACTACCAATCAATCAAACCAAGGGAGCAATCACATGAAAAAACTGATCCTGACCACCGCCGCCCTGGCGCTTACCGCCGGAATGGCCATGGCCGATACCGTCCGCATGGGCACCGAGGGCGCCTACCCTCCGTATAACTTCATCAATGACGCGGGCGAAGTTGACGGCTTCGAGCGCGAGTTGGGCGACGAGCTGTGCAAACGCGCCGAACTGACCTGTGAATGGGTCACCAACGAATGGGACAGCATCATTCCCAACCTCGTATCGGGCAACTACGACACCATCATCGCCGGCATGTCGATCACCGCCGAGCGTGACGAGGTGATCGACTTCACCCAGAACTACACCCAGCCCGATCCCTCGGCCTACATGGCCCTGTCGATGGACGCGGATATCGCGGGCGGCGTCATAGCCGCGCAAACCAACACGATCCAGGCCGCCTTCATCGCGTCGTCGGGCGCCACCCTGGTCGAGTTCGCCACACCAGACGAAACCATCGCCGCAGTTCGCAATGGCGAGGCCGACGCGGTTCTCGCCGACAAGGCCTATCTCTCGCCCATCGCGCAGGAAAACGCCGACCTGATGCTGATGGAGCAGGAAGAGCTGATCGGCGGCGGCGTCGGCATGGGCGTGCGCGAAAGCGATGGCGAGATGAAAGCCAAGTTCGACGCGGCGATCCAGTCGATGAAGGATGACGGAACGCTGAACGCTCTGCTGGCCAAATGGGAAATCGGCCCGGGCTTCTAATCCGATCCTGAAAGAAACCATAGGGTGCGCAGTCATGTGCACCCTAATCCACGAAAGCACACATGTTTTCCTACTGCGCCGATCCGACAACCCTAGAAGGCCTGAAATGGCTGTCGTGCTACCTGACCACGGGCAAGCACATGTCGCTTTATTGGTCGCTTGGCACCGTGTTACTGCTTCTTGCCATCACGGCGCCCACGGCGCTTCTCTTTGGCTTTCTCGGCGCCATGTCCGCCCGCGCCCGCTTTGCCCCTCTGTCTTGGATCGGCAAGACCTATATAGCCATCGTGCGCGGCGTGCCTGACATCGCCTTCTTCCTCTTCTTCGTTATCGCGCTGGACCAGATGTTCGAATGGACCCGCCACAAGGTCAAATGCCCTGACTGGACCGAGCCAATCCGACAGGGCAATGATTTCGTCGTCTGTGATGCAGCGAAACTCCCCCTGGGCAGTTCGCCCCAATGGGTGCATGAAACCTACGGCTTTTCGCTCGCGGTCCTGACCTTCGCTATCGTCTTCGGCGCCTTCGCGGCCAACGTTCTTTTTGGCGCCATGCGCTCTGTACCACGAGCCCAGATCGAAACCGCCGAAGCCTATGGCATGACCCACCACCAGGCCTTCTGGCGCATCCTCGTGCCGCAGATGTGGATCTACGCCCTACCGGGCCTCTCCAATCTCTGGATGGTTTTGATCAAAGCCACCCCGCTGCTGTTCCTTCTGGGCGTCGAAGACATCGTTTACTGGGCCCGCGAGTTGGGCGGCGCCAAGCTTGCACGCTACAGCGATTATGCCCATGGCGACTGGCGCATGTGGTATTTCCTCGCGCTTCTGGTCTTCTACCTGATCTTTACCCGCATCTCTGAAATCGCGTTGGAGCGGCTCACCCAGAAACTCTCGCGCGGCCAGGCCACCACCGGCGGCGAAGCGCTGAGAAAGGCGGGCGCATGAGCTGCTGGCAAACGATCCAGGACTACGGTCTTCGCAGTCTGGGCCATGGCGAACGCCTGCTGCCCAAGGACGATTTCACCCTGTGCCAACAGTTCACCCTGATCGGCTCGGGGCTGTTGTGGAACATCTACTTCGGAGTTTTGGCCCTCGCCGCCGGGTTCTTCCTCGCCAACGCTCTGGCCCTTGCCAAAAGCACACACAACCCGCTGCTGCGCAAACCGGCGGAATGGTTCATCTTCATCTTCCGCGGCTCACCACTCTTCGTGCAGTTCTTCTTCGGCTATTTCCTGTTTCTCAGCCTGAAGTCGGTCGCACCGATCTTCACCCCCTTCACTGCTGCGTGGCTGGGCGCGCTGGTGGTGCTGTTCTTCAACACCGCCGCCTATTCGGGTGAGATCTTCTACGGCGCCCTGCGCTCGGTCCCCAAAGGCGATGTCGAGGCGGCAGATGCCTATGGCTTCACCGGCTATCCCCGCTTTCGCCGCATCATCTGGCCCACCGCCATGCGGCTGGCCTGGCCCGCCTATACAAACGAGGCGATCTTCCTGTTCCATGCCACGACGCTGGTATTCTTCTCCGGCTTCCCGGCCTGGCAGCAACGCGGCGATGCGCTCTACTATGCCAACTATTTCGCCGACAAAACTTTCAACCCGTTCATCCCCTACCCGATACTGGCAGGGTATTTCATCCTGCTGACGCTCTGCATCATCGGGATTTTCGGATTGATCAACGCCAGGCTCAATCGGCACCTGCCGCAGGAAAAACGCCGCAAGCTGCGCATCCGCCCCAACCTGATACGCTGACTGCGCAGCCGGGTCTCGCATTGCCGTGAAAACTCGTGGTCAGCTTCCGCTGCCAGCCGCCTTGGCTTTTTCGATCGCCGGCAGGATATCGCTTTCCAGCACCCGTTTGGTGATTGGTCCGGCCCATCGCAACACCACAATCCCATTGGCATCGATGATGAAGGTTTCGGGCGCGCCGTAGACGCCCCAGTCAATCTTTGTCCGTGCCGTCTTGGCCTCACCCAGGGCCGCAAACGGGTTGCCATCCTCTTCCAGATAGGCCAGCGCCCGCGCCGTGGTATCGTCAAAATTGATCCCATGCAGCGGCACATCCAGATTGTCCCTCATCCACAGCAGCGTCGGGTGCTCGGCCCGGCAAGCCACACACCAGGTGCCCCAGAAATTCACCAGCTTCACCCCAGGCTCGGCCAGCACCTCATTGGTCAGCAAGGGCGTCGGCCCCAGCTGCGACAGTTCCACCGGAGGCACTGGCTTGCCGATCAACTGCGACGGCAACACATCGGCATCTTCGCGTGCCATCCCCCAGAAAAACAACCCTGCAAGGGCTGCAAAAACCAGCGGCGGCGCCACCATCAAAGGACTTACCTTAGCCATCGTTCGACCTCCGCGTCTCAACGTCTTCAAGCTCGGCCTTGACCTTGAGCGACCGCATGACCGACGCGAAGATCAACACCGCGATCAGCCCCAGCGACACTGCATACGAGGTCAAAACCGCCTCGGCGTATTTTCCCAGATCCGGCATCATCCCAAGCGCTCCCGTGCCAATAGCGCGCGCATCCGGCGGGCGCGAATTTCCGTATTGGTGCGAATGATTACCAGAACGATGAACAGAAACACGAACCCGGCAATCGTTACCAGTGCCGGATACCAGAACACATCCGCCACGTTTTCTTCGTTGTCGAGGCTCAGCGACGCCCCCTGATGCAGTCCCTGGTTCCAGAAATTCACCGCATAACGGCTGAGGATTGCAAAGACCGACCCCACCAGACACAGCACGCTGGTCAAGTCCGCCGCCGTATCGTCATTCTCAATCGCCGACCACAGCGCCATGTAACCAAGATAGAACAGGAACAGGATCAGAAACGAGGTCAGCCGCGGATCCCACGCCCACCAGGTGCCCCACATCGGTTGGCCCCAGATGGCCCCTGTGGCCAGCGCAATCACCGTCATCGTCGCCCCGATCGGGGCGGCGGCACGCGCCGCCAGCGCGCTGACATGGTGACGCCTCACTAGCCAGACCAGTGACGTCACCAGCATCATCGCCCAGACATTGATCGCCATCATCGCGCTTGGCACGTGGATGTAGAAGATCTTGACGGTCGACCCCTGGCGGTAATCATCCGGGGTAAAGAAGAACCCCCAGACCAGCCCGCCAACAAGGCAGACAAACGCCAAGGCGGCGAAATAGGGTAAGGCCCGTTCCGTCGTCCGGATAAATTTCAGCGGGTTCGCGTATTCCCAAAGCGCGTTGAGATTCATGCGCCATTCCTGACATTTTTGATCATGTTGCCGTCCGGTTTATCGTGCCGGACAAGCACCGCCTTGATCTGCCTTAAATCGGCGCGGTTTTCCAGCCCTGATCGGATCACAATCCCATCACCGGGCAACAGCGTCGTTGTCCACCAATCGCACTGGCCGCCTCTTGCGCCCCCAATCGCCCGGCGGGCCATCAAACACACCGGGCATCTGCATGCCACAAGCTTTGCAGCGCCCTTGCCCGTCCAACTGCCAATCCGACAGCAAATGCCAGTCACGCTCTATCACCCTTTTGCCACAGCCCGTGCAATAGCTCGACTGCGCCTCCACGTGATGCACATTGCCGATATAGGCGTGGTTCACCCCGATGTCTTTGGCAATTGCCCGCGCCCTGAGCAGGCTGTCCACCGGCGTCTTGTCCCGGTCCATCAACCTGTGTTGCGGCGTGAAGGCGGTGAAATGTACCGGCACGTCCGACCCGCAATTCTCCACCACCCAGCGGCACATCCCGGCAATTTCGCCAGGGCTGTCATTCTCACCTGGAATCAGCAACACGGTCAGTTCGACCCAGCAGCCAGTCTCGTTCACCGCATAGGCGATACTATCAAGCACCGGCGCCATCTCCGCCCCGGTCAGCTTCCTGTAGAACCGCTCGGTAAAGCCTTTCAGATCGATATTGGCTGCATCCATCGCATGGAAAAACTCGGGCCGCGCCGCCTCGCTTATGTAACCGGCCGTCACTGCCACGTTTTTTACCCCGCGCACCCGGCAAGCCTCGGCAATGTCCACCGCGTATTCCAGGAAAATCACCGGATCATTGTAAGTGTACGCGACTGACCGACACCCGGCATTCGCAGCATAGGACGCAATCAACTCGGCGCTCGCCTCCTGGCTCAGCATGTCCGTGTCGCGGCTCGTCGACATCTCGTGGTTCTGGCAGAATTTGCAGGCCAGATTGCAGCCAGCCGTGCCGAAACTCAGCACTGGTGTCCCCGGTAGAAAATGGCTTAGCGGCTTCTTTTCGATCGGATCAATGCAGAACCCGGATGAGCGTCCGTAGGTATCCAGGATCAACTGGTCGTCTTTGCGCATCCGCACGAAACACATGCCTCGCTGTCCTTCGCGCAGCGCACAGAATCTCGGGCAAAGCTCACAGACGATCCGCCCGTCCTCATCCATCCGCCAATATCGTGCAACATTGCTCATGGGGCTGTCTCCTCCCCTCAATCTAGGTACGCCACGCCAAATTGCAAAACCGCTCGCCCCTTCATCTGACTGAGGATTTACCGGGGGGCGCGGTGCACATTTGGTGCGTAAGGGCCATCGGCTGGACCCTTGCTCATGTCGTCAAACCAAACGCTTCAGCGCAGGTTCACCCGCAACACCGCAGCAGAAGCAAAGGGCAGCAACGCCATCACCCCAAAACTGATCCCCGCCAGCATCATCATGGGCGTGGTCGTCTCCAGCCCCTCGGCTCCACGCCGCGCCATCTCGGCGCCGAAAATCAGTGTCGGGACGTAGAGCGGCAATACCAACAGGCTCAACAATAGCCCACCGCGCTTCAACCCCACGGTCAGCGCCGCGCCAAAGGTTCCAATCACACTCAGCGCGGGCGTGCCAATAAGCAGCGACAACACCATCGGCACATAGCCCGCCACCGGCAGACTCAACAGCAATCCGAACAACGGAGTCGCCACCACCAGCGGCAGGCCGGTGGTCAGCCAATGCGCCAACGCTTTGATCGAAACGATCCCCTCCAGCGGCAAGGGCGAGGTCGCCACCAGATCCAGTGAGCCATCTTCCCAATCGAGCGCAAAGATTCGATCCAGCGACAACAGGCAGGCCAAGAGAGCACCCAACCACAAAATCCCCGGCGCAATCCGCGCCAACAGTCCGGTTTCCGGCCCGACACCAAACGGCACCAGCACCACCACGATCAGAAAGAACGCAAGGCCAAGGCCAAAGCCCCCGCCGGCACGAATGGCCAGCCGCAAGTCGCGAATCAGAAGCGCGATCACAGGAATACCTCGTCGAAATTCTCCGGCGCCGGGGCCTTGGCCTTGAACGGCCCCACGTCGAAAACCTCGGCCTCATCCAGACCGAGGTCGATATGGGTCGCAATTAGCGCCATGCCACCATCCGCGAGATGCGCCCGGATGGCGGCACCGAACATCGCCACCGCCTCCACGTCAAGAGACACCGTCGGTTCGTCCAGCACCCAGACCGGCCGCCCGGTCACAAGCAAACGCGCCAGGCCAAGCCGGCGCTTCTGCCCGGCAGACAACGCGCCCGCAGGACGCCGCTTCAACTCGTTCAAGGCAAATCCGTTCAATGCACCGGAAATGCTCCCGGTGCCAAACACACTGGCCCAAAACGCCAGGTTTTCCTCGACGCTCAGGGTTGATTTGATCCCGTCCGCGTGGGCGGCATAGGCCATCGCCTCGCGGTCCAGCCCGATCGTGCCCTTCAAGGCAGGCTGCAACCCGGCAATAGTCCTGAGCAGGGTCGTCTTGCCAATCCCATTGGGCCCGCGCAAAATCAACGCCCGCCCCGGTTCGAGCCGAAAACTCAGCCCCTCCAGAACGGGAATGCCGCCCCGCGCAACCGCCAGATCCGTGACCTCAAGTACCATGCGTCCGCCTTATCCCAAGCTTCGCCCAGACTAAACCCATCTTCTTGCCGCGCCTTGACCCACGTCAGGTCAGATCGGCACCGCCGCCAGCGCCACACGCCGTCCCTCGGCGGCCAGGATATTCCAGGTCCGGCAGGCCGCAGATGTACTCATGACTTCCGCCCCCATGCCGGCCCTTTCAATGGCCTCGCGTAAATCACCGGGCAAGAGCGCAATCTCTTCGCCCATGCCAAACAGGATCACATCGATCTCTCCGGCGAGCGCCAAAACGGTCTCCCGATCTTCCAGGCCATTCCAGCCCCCGGGCCCTTCGGGAGTGACCAGAACCGGGCCTTGCAGCACTTCGCCGCCAACGCGGAAAAACCCCGGCCCATAGCCTTCAATGGGTTTCAACCCACCCATTTCGATCTCGTTGATCTGCATCCGCTTTATCCTCCGATAACCGACCACAACCCCGACAGGGCCGAGGTGGCAATGATTGCATAGGCGACCCAGCGATAGACCCGTTCCAACCCCGGCCGGAACAGCCAGCCGCCGGTCAGGTTGCCTGCCAGATAGGGCAAGGCGGTGATCAGGCCAAGCACAACCGACCCGACCAGAAGCTTGCCACCAATCGCCAACCCGATCAGCATCAGAATGTCATAGCTGAACAGGAACACGGTGTTGTTGGCCCGCACCACCTGCGCCGGATGCGGGCTTGCCATGTACAAAAGGATCACCGGCGGCCCTGGAATAGCCACAGCGCCGCCCAGGAACCCCGCCATTGCCCCGGTGCCATAGACCATGGGTTTGGTCAGTTCGCCGCGATAGCGCAGCCCCGAGATCAGCGCCGCCAGAAGACCCAGACTTAACAGCGACACCGCCACCTTGAACACCGATGGGTCGACCGCGAACAGTACGGCCAATCCCAAGGGCAAGGCCAACATGGCACCGACCGCCAATCGCAACAGGTCCCGCGGATGCCCGTCTTTCAAAGCCCGTGGAATGGCGGGAAGCGGCCCGATCATGTCCATCACCGCCAATACGGTCACGGCCCAGATCGGCTCCAGCACCTGCGCTGCCACCGGCAGGAAGATCATCGCGGTGCCAAAACCGGCAAAACCGCGCACGATCCCTGATACAAAGGCGGCGACAAAGACCCAGGCGATGCCGGGAATGGCCAGCGCCTGGGTCAGCGCCTCAGCCATCAGGCATCGATGTTGGCAAATTGCGTGCCCGCGCCGCCATCTGTCTTGGACCAGTCCCGCTTGACTCCAAGCCGCAGCAGGATGACCGAGGCCACGAAGACCGACGAATAGGTCCCGATCACTACACCCATGATCATCGCGAAGACGAAACCGCGGATCACGTCGCCGCCCAGCACATAGAGTGAACCCAGCGCCAAAAGCGTGGTGACCGAGGTCATCACCGTTCGGCTCAGGGTCTCGTTGATCGACAGGTTCAGAACCTCCTTGAGGTCCATCTTCTTGTATTTACGCAGGTTCTCGCGCACCCGGTCGAAAACGACCACGGTATCGTTGAGAGAGTAACCAACAATGGTCAGAAGCGCCGCGATGATCGCCAGGTCGAACCGAATCTGCAGGATCGAGAACACCCCGATGGTGATTACCACGTCATGCACAAGCGCCGCTACGGCGCCCACCGCGAACTGCCACTCAAAGCGCAGCCAGATATAGACCAGCACGGCAGCAATCGCCATCAGCACCGCGTAAACCGCGGTCATGATCAATTCTCCCGATACTTTCGGGCTCACCGATTCGACCCCGACAAAACGGATGTCCGGCGCCACGGTCTTCAAGCCGGCTTCGACCGCCTCGGTTAGTTCGGCTGATACACTCTCGCCGCCCTCCTGGGCCTGAATCCGGATCAAGGCCACGTTCTGATCTGCATCGAAATTGGGATCGAATACTTCAGTGATGGTCACGTCACCCAGATCAAGCGGCGCAATCGCATCACGGTAGTCTCCAATATCGATCGGCTGCGCGCTTTCGGTGCGGATCATCGTCCCGCCGCGAAAATCGATGCCGAAGTTGAGCCCCACCAACACAGCCAGCACCACCGATGCTATCACCGCGAGAACCGACGCCCCAAGCGTAACGCCGGACCAGTCGAAAAAGTCCCATTTGGTGTTCTTGGGTACAAGTCTCAGACGCATGGCTTATACCTCCAGCGTTTTCGGGCGGCGGCGTTCAAACCACATCACCACGATCAGGCGGGTTACGAAAATGGCCGTGAAGACCGAGGTCAGGATGCCGATCCCCAGCGTGATCGAGAAGCCCCTCACAGGCCCCGATCCCACCGCGTAAAGGATCACGGCGGTGATGAAGGTGGTGATGTTGGCGTCAATAATCGCGCTCAGGGCCTTTTCATAGCCCAGGTCAATCGCCCGCGCCGGCCCTTTGGCGGTCTTCAACTCCTCGCGGATCCGTTCGAACACCAGAACGTTGGCGTCCACCGCCATCCCGATGGTCAATACGATCCCGGCAATCCCCGGCAGGGTCAGTGTCGCCCCGATCAGGCTCAGCAGACCAAAGATCAGCCCCACGTTGACGATCAGCGCGATATTGGCAAACAGGCCAAAGGTGCCATAGCTCAGGAACATGAAGATCAGCACCCCGACAAACGCCACGATACAGGCGATCTTGCCCGCCTCGATACTGTCGGCACCCAGTTCCGGCCCGATGGTCCGCTCTTCCTCGAAGGTCAGGCCCGCTGGCAAGGCACCTGCCCGCAGCAGAACCGCCAGTTCGGTGCTTTCCTCCAGCGTGAACCGCCCGGTGATTATCCCCGATCCGCCCGGAATGTGGCTCTGGATCGTCGGCGCGCTTACCACCTTGCCATCCAGCACGATGGCGAAGGGATTGCCGATGTTCTCTGCCGTATAGTCACCAAATCGACGCGCGCCAGAGGGATCGAACCGAAACGTCACCGCCGGCAATCCGTTCTGATCAAAGCTTGGCTGGGCATCGACCAGGTCTTCACCGGTTACAACCGGCGCCGATTCCAGCACGTAGAAGACATCTTTGTCATTGCGATCGGGAAGCAGTTCTTCTCCTGCACCAACACGTGTGGTTTCATCCGTCGTCCGGGTGACAACTGGCTGAAAGGTCAGCTGCGCCGTGGTTCCGATGATGCGTTTCAACTCCCCGGCGCTGCCAATGCCCGGCACCTGGATCAGGATACGCTTGGCACCTTGGCGCTGGATCGTCGGCTCACGGGTGCCGACCTCGTCGATCCGGTTGCGGATGATCTCCAGCGCCTGGCGCACGGTGCGGTCATCGGTGGCCACCTTCTCGGCTTCGCTCAACTGCACCACCACCTGGTCGCCGTCGACGCTCACTTCTATATCCGACGCCCCGGCCCCGGTCAGGCTAACCACCGGGCGTGACAGCCCGCGCACCAGGCCTGCGGCCTCCTGCACCTGCTCGGCCTTGGAAATCTTGATCTTCAGCATATCTTCGGCGCTTGGCTGCAGCCGGATCGTGCCAATCGTGGCCCGCTCTTCGCGCAGCATGTCGCGGATTTCCGGCCACATGCTCTTGATCCGCGCCTTGTAGACATCCTCGACCTTGACCTCGGCCAACAGGTGCGCCCCGCCCCGCAGATCGAGCCCCAGATTGACCAGCCCGGAGGGCAGCCAGCTTGGCCAAAGCGCCACCTGGTCTTCCAGTCCCGGCGCGGCGCCGCCATCTTCCAGCGCCTTGACCGCATCGTTGTGGGTTTCGACCCGCGTGTAGAACCCGTTAGGTAGCGCCAGCACCATACCCACCACGACGGTGAGCCAGATCAGCACGCGCTTCCAGCTATCAATCTGAAGCATCTATTGTTTCTCCTGCTCGGCGCCACAGGCGTCAAACGTCGCCATCAAGGCCCTTGCCTCGTTTCGGTCGAACCCGCCGGTCACGATCATCTGACCTCCAGCGATCCGGTCCTGTACAATTGGCGCACTCAGAACCCGTCCCCGGGCCACGATCGCCATTGGCTTGCCAATCATCCCGGCCGTGGCTTGCGCAAACCGCTCTGCCGCATCCTCCGTCAGGACCACCTTGACGGCGGGGGACCCGGCATAGTCCGTGACCAGTTCGGCAGCGGCAACATCCGTCGCCGTCGCCAATGCAGGCCCTGCAAAATTCCCCGCATCGCTTATCTCGGCTTCGGTGTAATCGCTGCCCTGCCCGGTCCACGCCAACAGCGTAAACGCGCCATCGCACTCATCCGCCTGCGCCGCAAAGGCCGCAAACAGAACCGACGATACAGTTGCAAGGACGCGAAACACACCTGCCCCCTTAGGCGTTGGCTGCCGGTTCGGTCTTGTTCAGAACCTGGGCAATGGTGTGCTTGATCACGCGGATCTGCACCCCGTCGGCGATTTCGACCATGACCTCGCCATCGTCCTTGACCTTGGTCACCTTGCCGACGATCCCACCCTGGGTGATAACCTGGTCACCCCGGCGTAGCGCTTCGACCATGGTCTGGTGTTCTTTCATCTTCTTCTGCTGTGGGCGGATCAGCAGGAAATACATGATCCCGAAAATCAGAATAAGCGGGAGAAGAGAGGCAGCGCCTTCCATGGGAAATCCTTTCCGAATGTGTCTGGCGCGGCACCCCCCGCGCGGGTTTGGCGGAACCTATGCTCTAGCATAGGCCTTTGCAATCCCCGCGACCCCGGTTTTCCCTGCGTAGGGTGGGTTTTCAACCCACCATTTGGCCCCATTTCAATCCCCCGTTTACCATCCCCCCCAAAATCGGCCATAAGGCCCGCACTGATAACCCGATTCAAAAGGACAAGACCGATGCATGACATCCGTGCCATCCGCGAAAACCCCGCCGCCTTTGACGCGGCAATCGCCCGCCGCGGGGATGCGCCGATGTCGTCGTCGATCCTTGAACTGGACGAGGCGCGGCGCGCCAAGATCCTCGCTGCCGAAACTGCCCAGGCAGATCAGAACAAAGCAGCAAAGGCCATTGGTGCCGCAAAGGCCGCCGGCAATGACGACGAGTTCAACCGCCTGCGCGAAGAGGTCGCCGCCAAGAAAGCCGAGGTCGCCGCAATGCAGACCGAGGCCAAGGACCTCGACCGGCAACTGACCGCCGTCCTTGAAACCATCCCCAACCTCGCGTTCGAGGACGTGCCGATTGGCGCAGACGAAGACGACAACGTCGAAATCCATCGATGGGGTACACCCCGCGAGATGGGGTTCACTGCCAAGGAACACTATGAGCTCGATGGGGTAAAACCCGGCATGAATTTCGAACTGGCCGCCAAACTCAGCGGTAGCCGCTTCGTCGTCCTGCAAGGCGCCATCGCCCGAATCCATCGCGCCCTGGCACAGTTCATGATCGACACCCATATCGAGGAAAACGGGTTGACCGAGACCTGGGCTCCGGTGCTGGTGCGCAATGACATGATGTACGGAACTGGGCAGCTACCAAAGTTTGCGGAAGATTCCTACTTTGGCGCGACACTAGGTGGACGAACGAAACTTGGAAAAGAAGCTTTGACTGAGTACAAAGCTCCATCCGACATAGACAAACTCTGCAATGGCGGCGCGAAACTCGAAGATGTCGTCGAAGAGATCTACGAACGGGCGCCTACAAGCGAGGAGCTTTGGTTGATCCCCACGTCCGAGGTGACGCTGACCAACATCGTCAACGGTGAAACCGTCGACGAAGCCACCCTGCCCCAGCGCTACTGCGCCCATTCGCAATGTTTCCGCTCGGAAGCCGGCAGCGCCGGGCGCGACACGTCGGGCATGCTGCGCCAGCACCAGTTCGAAAAGGTCGAAATGGTCTCGATCACCCACCCGGATAACAGCCGCGACGAGCTTGACCGCATGACCAAATGCGCCGAAGGCATCTTGGAAAAGCTGGGCCTGCCCTATCGCACCATCGTTCTCTGTACCGGTGACATGGGCTTTGGCGCACAACGAACCCACGACATCGAGGTCTGGCTGCCCGGTCAGAACACCTATCGCGAGATCAGCTCGGTCTCGGTCTGCGGTGATTTTCAGGCCCGTCGGATGAACGCCCGGTTCAAACCCGCCGAGGGCGGCAAACCGCAATTCGTTCATACCCTGAACGGCTCCGGCCTCGCCGTCGGCCGCTGCCTGATCGCGGTGCTGGAAAACGGCCAGCAGGAAGACGGCTCGGTCGACCTGCCCGAGGCTCTGCAAATGTATCTGCGCGGCAAGACCCGCCTGACCGCTTTGGGCGAGTTGGTGTAATACGAGAGGCGCCGCGCCAAGTCGTGACGAGCGGCCCCATACGCGGGGCCGCTTTTTTTATTCGGCCGGTGTCCCCGCTGCCCCCGGCAGCCTTGCCGCCGAGAACCGCACCATCTTGTGCGCCTCCTCGTCATAGAGCTTCCAGCCGTAACAACTCATCGCCTCGAAAAACCCGATCTCGTAGCTGTGCAGCAGATCGCCCGATTCTTCGTAACAATGCTTCAATCGGTAGGCCGGGATATTGGCGTTCAGGTGATGTAGGTCGTGATAGGCGATGTTCAACGTCAACCGGTCGAACCAGTCGCCAAAGCGCAGCACGGACGAACCCTCCAGCGCGCCTTTCTGATAGGTATATTCGGGTTTTCGCCCCCAATAGACCTGCTCGAAATTATGCACCACGTAAGGGATGACTGCGCCAAAGGTCGAACCCACATAGATTGACCCCAAGAGGACCAGAACCCCGGCCCAACCGGCCATCCAGTACATGAAGGCGAAGTAGCCCAGCACCATCGCGTCATGCAGGACCACCCATTTCACCCCGGTCTTGATCCCGTTGCGCGGGAACCGTCGCAGGATCAGGTAGAGCACGAAGGGGCCTACCACCAAAAGCGTGAACCTGCTGCGATAGAACCGGTACCACAGCTTTCGCAGTATCGGCGCGTTTCGGTACTCGTCCACCGTCATGATGTCGATCTCAAACGCCTCGCGATGATCCAGATTGCCGACAAAGGCATGGTGCAGGTTGTGATTGTATTTCGTCGCCACATAAGGGCTCAGCGAGACCGGAGACAACACCTCGCCCAACACGTCATTTAGCCGTTTCGACGTGAAAAACGCTCCGTGCATACAGTCGTGCTGGATCATATATATCCGCACCCCCATCAACCCGGCCAGAACCGTCGCGGGCACCACCACCCACCAGACATGCACATAGGCCACCGCCAATGCGATGAACACCGCGTAGGCCAGCACGGTCACCACAGTCTCGCGCCAGGCGATTGCATTGTCTTTTTTCGTGTAACGTCTTGAAAACTCGCGAATATTCATTTCTTCCATCATCCCCCCAGACCAGTCGTGGAAATCAGACTGACAGACAAAGCGTCTGCAAGGACAACGTTAACGGGAGAACCACGGAAAAAAAAGCCATCAAAACCAGCCCTTTGGTTGCAGTTCGCACCGCGTGCCCTAGTCGCGCCGCCCTTGCTTGTGCTTGCGCAGCTTCGAAGGCCCCGCCTTCTTGCGGCCCTTATAGGGGTTCTTGTCCGATTGTGACCGCATGGTCAGACGGATCGGCGTACCCGGCATATCGAAATCCACCCGCAGCCCGTTGACCAGGTAGCGTGTGTAACTCGCTGGCATCTTGTCGGGGTGACTGCACATCACCACAAAGCCCGGCGGTCGTGTCTTGGCCTGGGTCATGTAACGCAGCTTGATCCGTTTGCCCTGGGGCGCGGGCGGTGGATGGGCCTCGACCATGCCGGTGAGCCAGCGATTGAGCTGCGCCGTTGGCACCCGCCGGTTCCACACCTCATAGGCGCGCAGGACCGCGCCCTTGAGCCGGTCCAGCCCGCGGCCGGTTTTGGCCGACACGGTGATCAGCGGCGCGCCCTTCAGCTGCGGCAACAACCGTTCGAATGCTTCCTTCAAGTCACGCAGCTTCTGCTGCTTTTCGTCTTCCACATCCCACTTGTTGACGGCAACGACCACCGCGCGGCCTTCCCGTTCGGCCAGGTCGGCAATCCGCAAATCCTGCTGCTCGAACGGAATCGCCGCATCCAGCAGCACGACCACCACTTCGGCAAACTTCACCGCCCGCAACCCGTCCGAGACGGACAGCTTTTCGAGCTTGTCCTGCACCTTGGCTTTCTTGCGCATCCCGGCGGTATCGAACACCCGTACCGGCAACCCGTCCCAGTCGAGCTTCAGCGAAATCGCGTCTCGCGTGATCCCCGCTTCCGGGCCCGTCAACAGACGATCTTCGCCCAGTATCTTGTTGATCAGGGTCGATTTCCCGGCATTGGGCCGCCCCACCACCGCAATCTGCAACGGCTTGGAAGCAGTCGGCATGACGAAACCCGCTTCGTCGTCGTCTTCTGAGATGTCGACTTCTGTTTCCGGTGTCTGTTCGTCTTCACGCTCGGCATATTCATCGGCCAGCGGCATCAACACCGAGTAAAGCTCATTGAGACCCTCGCCATGCTCCGCCGACAGCCGGATCGGCTCGCCCAGCCCAAGCCCGAAAGCCTCGTAGACCCCTGCATCCGCCGCCGATCCCTCGGCCTTGTTGGCAGCCAGGATCACATGGGCGCTCCGTTTGCGCAGAATATCGGCAAACACCTCGTCAGACGGCGTCACCCCGGCGCGTGCATCAATCATGAACAGGCAGATATCGGCCATGTCCACTGCGCGTTCGGTCAACCGTCGCATCCGCCCCTGCAGGCTGTCGTCGGTGGCCTCTTCCAGCCCGGCCGTGTCGATCACCGTGAATTTCAGATCACCCAGCTTGGCGGCACCTTCGCGCAGGTCACGCGTCACCCCGGGCTGGTCATCGACCAGCGCCAGGCGTTTGCCAACAAGGCGGTTGAACAGCGTGGACTTGCCCACGTTCGGGCGTCCCACGATGGCCAGGGTAAAGCTCATCTTTCATGCTCCAAGGCGATCAAGCCGCCCCGATATACCAGCTTTGGCTCAACGGAAAGCGTAAAGCTCGCCCTTGGTCGACACCACATACATCACGCCACCGGCAAAAACCGGGTTTGTGGTGGCCCCGCCAGGGATTTCCGCCGTCCCAACCAGCTCGCCCGAAGACGGTTCATATTTCCGAATCACGCCATCATTGCTGGCCACGATCAGCTTGCCACCGGCCATGACCGGGCCGTAATGGGCGAAGATCTCTTTCTGGCGACGCGGACGATCCTTGACGAACAAGGGCAACTCCGTGCCCCAGATCCGGCTGCCGTCCTCGGCATCCAGCCGCACCAGCTCGTTGCGGTCTGTCACCAGGAAGACCGATCTACCGGCCACCCAGACCGGGTTCATCGCGCCTTCATTTGCGGTCCACAGCCGCTCGCCGGTCGAGGCTTTCATCGCCACCAGGCGGCCGGAATGGCTACCGACATAGACGTTCTGGCCCGCGATCACCGGGTCGCCGGTTATGTCAGAAACCCGTGTGCGCGCCAGCGCCGGGCGCTGTCCCGAAATCACTGCGTCCCAGACGCGCAACCCGCCACCACGGAATGCCGCTTGCACCTCGCCCGAGCCAAAGGCGAAAATCGCCACCTGGTCGTTCACCGCAGGTGCCGGAGCCCCCAGCACGTTGTTGCGGCTCGGTGTGGCATCAAGCTGCCACTCGATCCGGCCGCTTTCCGCGTTCACGGCCCAGGCGGTGTTGTCGCCCGCGGTCAGGAAAACGACGCCGTTCTTGACGGTAGGCGCGCCCGTGGCCGTCTCGCCCAGCCGCTGGGTCCATTGCACCTCGCCGGTCTTCACGTCCAACGCGGTCAATCGACCAAACCCCGACGTGACAAAGAGCGACCCCTTGGCATAGGCCAACCCTCCGCCTGTGGCATCCTTGCTGCCCTCACCTTCCGGGCGCAGGTCGACACTCCAGACCGCGGTGCCATCTGTGGCCGTTGCCGCCACGGTGGCCTCGGAATCCAATGTGAAGACCCGGCTGCCGGCGACGACCGGATCGGCCACGATCCGGTGGCGGCGGTTTTCGCCGGCCCCGATCCTGGCGCTCCAAAGCATTTGCATCGCACCGGAAAAGGCCGGGTGGTCCGTACGTGTCTCGGGCGTGCCATGGCGCTGCGTCCAGGCCTTGTTGGTGGTGGTTTTGCCAAGCTTCACCGGCAGGGTTCGGTTCTCGGGCACCACATCATTGGCTGCGCCGGCATCGTCTTCCATGATCGCGCGCAGATGCTCGCGTTTGCCGGGCAGGATTTCCTCGCGCTTTTCGCACGCCGACAACATGATTGTCAGGCCAAGCCCGACCGCCACGCTGCCGGACAACCAACCGCGCGGCCGTGCTTGTTCTGCGTTTTTGCCTGATCCTGTCATGAATGCCCGTGTCATGGCCTCACCCTCGTCCTTATCGGCCTTCGCGGCCGTTATTGATCCGCCTCACCCTGCGTTCCCGGGATCAGCTCGGGCTCAACGCCCATTGCCACCATCAACTGAGATGCGCGCTGACGCAAGCCCGGCGTCGCTTCCGCATCACTGATGATCGCCTGCAACCGCTCTGCAGCTGCCTTGGTCTCTCCGGTTTCGATGTCGATCAGCGCAAGTTGCTCTTCTGCGAGCAACCTTAGCTGCGAGCCCGGTCCGATCAGCGCCTCGTAACCCTTGCGCCGGTCTTCAACGCTCAGATCACTGCCCAGGATCATCAACCGCTTGAACCCGGCAACTTGCCGATAGACGAGTGGTAGCTCGCCATCATCGACCAGGGTCTGCAGCGCCTTGGCGGCCAGGTCAAAATCACCGGTCGTAACCTGCTCTCCTGCAGCTAACATCACCGCCACGGCGCGCGCGCCAGGGCTTTCGGAGTCCAACTCGCCCAAAGCCACCGCACGTTTCAACGGATCGTTGTCGCGCAGCGCCGCGATCATCGCGTCCCCGGTGGCCTCGGCCTGGGCCCGCGTCTTGGCTTTGCTCCACTCGTTATAGGCGGCACCGCCCACCAGCAGCAGAACCGCCAGAACCGCAATCCAGCCATAGCGCCGCATCAACCCGAACAATCGGTCGCGCCGCACTTCCTCGGTCACTTCTTCAATGAAACTGTCGGTCTCGCTCACCCGCGCGCCCCCTTGATGTGTTTCGCCCCTCTTACCCCAGCCTCCCGGCCCTGCCAAGGGCTGCCGCACCGCATCCCGATGCCGATCCCCCCACCCTCGCCGGTTGGCAGCAACCAGCCGGTGAAAACACGGGCGCGACTTGTCGCGACAACCGTGTCACATCCCGCTTTTTGCAAACCGGCACCGCTTGTCACGCAGCCGCACCGCGCTTAAACTGAACTGACGAGTTCAGTTTTGGGCGGCATATGCCTGCAACACCGGAGAAAACACGATATCCAAGCGTCGTCTCGACTGAAAACACTACCCACTCGGGCCATTGCAGGCCTTTGTCCTTGCAAGTCAGCCGGTTTGCCCTAATTCAGACTCGACAGTTTCAAACGCGCGTTTACAGGGAAATTTGATGCGAATATTGCCGCTCCTTACCGCTTTGCTGGTCTCGGCCTTTCTCTATTTCCTGATCATTGATCGGGAAACGCTTTTGGCGCTGGCACGCGGCGAATCCCCAACGGATGCCTCCTCTACCGTTCCTGTAACCGATGCGGCTCCCGCCCAGGGTCAAGGCGGCGACGTCACTGCGGAAGCACCGGTAGGCGTGGTCGCCATCCATTCCCAGGCCCGGATCATCAATAGCGCCGTCATCCTGCGCGGTCAGACCGAGGCCGCGCGCCAGGTTTCGGTGCGTGCCGAAACCTCGGGCCTCGTGATCTCCGATCCGCTGCGCAAGGGTGCGTTTGTCGAAGAGGGTGAACTTCTCTGTCGCCTCGATCCCGGCACCCGCGCCGCATCTCTGGCCGAGGCCCGCGCCCGTCGCGCCGAGGCCCAGGCCCGTATCCCGGAAGCCGAGGCGCAACTGCCCCGGGCCGAAGCACAGCTCGACACCGCCCGTGCCCAGCTAGAAAGCGCCCGTGCGCAGCTCGAAGGCAGCCATGCCCAGCTGGAAAGCAACCGGGCCCAGCTAGAAAGCAGTATCGCCCAGTTGGAAAACGCCAAGGCGCAACGCGCTTCGGCCGAGGCCCAGTTGGAAACCGCCGCCGCCCAACTGACCACCGCCAAAGCCCGCCTTGTCGAGGCCGAGATCAACTATAATGCGGCGGTTAAGCTGCGCGAGGACGGCTATGCCTCCGACACGCGCGTCGCTTCTGCCGAGGCCGCGATGCGCGCTGCCGAGGGCGGCGTGACCCAGGCCCATGCCGGTGTGACCCAGGCCAAGGCCGGTGTCACCCAGGCGGCTGCCGGCGTCACCCAGGCCGGCGCAAGCGTCACCCAGGCCAAGGCAGGCATCACCCAGGCTCGGGTTGGCATCGCCGGTGCCGAGGCCAACATCACCCAGGCCGAAGCCTCGGTGAAATCGGCGCAAGCCGGGGTAAAAACCGCTCAATCGGGCATCCTCAACAGCCAGGCCGGGGTGCAGTCCGCCGAGGCCGGTGTCGCCGCTGCCGAAAAAGAGATTTCGCGGCTCGATATTGTCGCCCCGTTCGAAGGCCTGCTTGAAACTGACACTGCCGAGCTGGGTGCGCTGCTCCAACCCGGTGCCGTCTGCGCCACGGTGATCCAGCTCGACCCGATCAAACTGGTGGGTTTCGTTCCCGAAACCGAAATCACCCGCGTCGCTGTCGGCTCGCGCGCCGGGGCCCACCTGACCACCGGCGAGGAACTGACCGGCCGCGTCACCTTCCTGTCGCGCTCGGCCGATCCCTTGACTCGCACCTTCCGGGTCGAGATCGAGGTCCCCAACCGCGCATTGGCCATCCGCGACGGCCAGACTGTCGAGCTTGCTATCGCCTCGGATGGCGCCCCGGCCCACCTTGTGCCGCAGAGCGCCCTGACGCTCGATGACAACGGCGATCTTGGCGTGCGCATCGTCGACTCGGCCAAACACGCCCTGTTCCAGCCCGTCACCCTGCTGCGCGACACCGCCCAAGGTGTCTGGATCACCGGCCTACCCGACAAGGCGGACGTGATCGTGATCGGTCAGGAATACGTTGTTGACGGCGTACCAGTGCGAGCCTCCTATCAGGAGCCCGGCCAATGACCGGCATCGTCGACTGGGCAGCCTCGCGGGCGCGGATGATCCTTGCGTTCATCGCTCTGTCGCTGCTGGTTGGCGGTTTTGCCTATGCCAACCTGCCCAAGGAAGGCGAACCCGACATCCAGATCCCGGGCCTCTTCGTCTCGGTCCCCTTCCCCGGCATTTCTGCCGCTGACAGCGAAACCCTGCTGGTCAAGGTGATGGAAACCGAGCTCGCGGATATCGACGGGCTGAAACAGATGTCGGCCACCGCCGCCGAGAACTATGCCGGTATCTTCATCGAGTTCGAGTTCGGCTGGGACAAGCAGGCCACCATGGCCGAAGTGCGTGAGGCAATGAACACCGCCGAGGGAAAATTCCCCGACGGGTTCGAGAAATACTCCATCAACGAGATCAATTTCTCTGAATTCCCGGTCCTGATCGTCAACCTCACCGGCGCCGTGCCTGAACGTACGATGAACCGCATTGCCAAGGACCTTCAGGACCGGCTCGAATCGCTCGACGCCGT
The DNA here is from genome assembly GCF_032586155.1 of Aliisedimentitalea sp. MJ-SS2. Taxonomy (NCBI): domain Bacteria; kingdom Pseudomonadati; phylum Pseudomonadota; class Alphaproteobacteria; order Rhodobacterales; family Roseobacteraceae; genus Aliisedimentitalea; species Aliisedimentitalea sp. MJ-SS2. The sequence continues at coordinate 687,793 of NZ_JAWHTC010000001.1, read as the reverse complement.
GCTCGAGGCCGGGATCGTGGGCAACCGCGACGAAATGCTCGAGGTCGTGATCGACCCGCTGAAGCTCGAAAGCTACAACGTCACCGCGGGCGAATTGATCAACGTCGTGCGCAACAACAACCAGCTAATCCCGGCAGGAGAAGTCGACACCGCCACCGGCACCTTCGCGGTGAAGATCCCTTCCAGTTTCGACGAACCGCAGGATGTCTACTCCTTGCCCGTGAAAACCAACGGTGACCGCGTTGTCACCCTTGGTGATCTGGCCGAAATTCGGCTGACGTTTGAGGATCGCACCTCCACCGCCCGTTTCAACGGCGAAACCACCGTCGCTCTTCAAGTGGTCAAACGCAAAGGCTTCAACCTCCTCGATATGGCCGACGAGGTCAAAGAGGTGGTCCATTCCGCCGACAAGACCTGGCCGACTGAACTGCGCGCCGCCGTGCAGCTTGGTACGTCGAATGACCAATCCCGTGTTGTCGGTTCGATGATTGATCAGCTCGAAGGCTCGGTCCTGACCGCCATCGCGCTGGTAATGATCGTGGTCCTGGCCGCTCTTGGCATCCGCCCTGCCCTGCTCGTCGGGTTTGCCATTCCCACATCCTTCCTTCTCTGCTTTGCCCTCCTGGCCTTGATGGGCATTTCGGTATCCAACATCGTCATGTTCGGCCTGATCCTTGCCGTGGGTATGCTGGTCGACGGAGCCATCGTTGTCGTCGAATTTGCCGACAAACGCATCTCGGCCGGGGTCGGCCCGATGCACGCCTATGTCGAGGCCGCCAAGCGTATGTTTTGGCCGGTGGTCAGCTCCACCGCCACCACGCTGTGTGCCTTCCTGCCGATGCTGTTCTGGCCCGGCGTTCCTGGCCAGTTCATGGGCATGCTGCCGGTCACGCTGATCTTCGTGCTGTCGGCCTCGCTGGTGGTGGCGCTGATCTACCTGCCGGTCATGGGCGGTGTAACCGGTCGCATGACGCGCAAGTTCTCCAACAGTTCGAACTGGCTACGCGGTCATGTGCACTGGACCATCCGGGTCCTGCTAGTACCGCCCTCGCTGTTCCTGATCTACCTTGGCGCGCGCGCCACCCTGAACCCCGACCACTTGTTTGACGGGTCCACGCCACTCTCCGGTTTCACCGCCTTTTTGCCCGGCATTGCCATTTTCCTGCTGGGCTCCGTGCTCAGCTCGATCACCGTTGGGGCCGCCAAATACACACGCCGCAAACCGCCCCGGGACGGGCGCAAACGCACTCCCTTCGGCTGGATGATCAAGATCATCGCCGGCAACCCGATCATGCCGCTTGTCACCATCGTTGCCGTGATCTTCGTGGTGATGCAGGTGTTCGCTTACTACGGTGCCAACAACAAGGGCGTCGAATTCTTCGTCGAATCCGAACCGGAACAGGCCATCGTCTATGTTCGCGCCCGCGGCAACTTGTCGATTGCCCAGAAGGACGCGCTGGTCAACGAGGTCGAAAAGATCGTCCTCGCCCATCCCGGTATCGAGAACGCCTTTGCCTTCTCTGGCGATGGCGGCCTGAACAACAACACCGGCGGAGCCCAGCCGCCCAACGACACGATCGGCCAGGTCCAGCTTGAAACCATCGCCTGGGGCGACCGCCCCGATGCCAAGGAGCCGTGGTTCACCATTCCGCTGATCGACTTCACGGTGATGCGCAACATCAAGGCCGCCGATTACGATGGCGATCTGATCATTGACGAACTGACCGCCGCGCTGGAACAGATCCCCGGCATCAAGATCGAGATCCTCGCCCAGTCCCGCGGCCCCGCATCGGCAAAACCTGTGCACCTTCGCGTCAAGGGTGACAACTGGGATGACCTGATCGAGGCCACCCAGATCGCCCGCACCCGGTTCGATGAAACCGCTGGCCTGCAACTGGTCGAAGACACCCTGCCTCTGCCCGGCATCGACTGGCAGATCGACGTCGATGTCGAAAAGGCCGGGCGCTACGGTGCCGATGTCGCCACCGTCGGCGGCATGGTTCAGCTGGTCACCCGTGGCCTGCTGCTCGACACCATGCGCGTCGACAGTTCGGACGAGGAAATCGAAATCCGCATGCGCCTCCCGGACGAAGACCGCGTGCTCTCGACCCTCGACAGTCTCAAACTGCGCACCACCGAAGGTCTTGTGCCGCTCTCGAATTTCATCAGCCGCAAACCCGTCGCCAAACTTGCCGAAATCAACCGCACCGACCAGCAACGCTATTTCGACGTCAAGGCCGGTGTCGGAAACGGTATGTTCCGTATCACTGACTCAGACGGCAACATCCTTGGGCTGGCGACCGAGTGGCCCGAAACGGCACATGGGCTCGACAGCATCATCCAGTCACCATTCGACAGGAACGAATGGTTGCGCCTCGAGCCCAGCGCGGACCTAAACGTTGTCGAGCTCGCCGACGGATTGCGAAACGATGAATTGCAGATGTCGCCCGTCAACGCCAACGAACGCATCGAAACCCTGACAAGATGGCTTGAGACCTCGCCCTTCCCGGCCAATATCGGCTGGGAATGGACTGGAGATCAGGACGACCAGGCCGAGAGCCAGGCCTTCCTGACCTCGGCATTCGCGGGGGCCCTGGGGCTGATGTTCATCATCCTCCTGGCGCAGTTCAACAGTTTCTACAATTCGGTGTTGGTGCTTCTCGCAGTGGTCCTCTCGACCACAGGCGTTCTGATCGGCATGCTGGTGATGGATCAAACCTTCTCGATCATCATGACCGGCACCGGCATCGTCGCGCTTGCCGGAATTGTCGTGAACAACAACATCGTTCTGATCGACACCTACCAGGAGTATTCCGGTTACATGCCCCGGATCGAGGCGATCATCCGCACCGCCGAGGACCGCATCCGCCCCGTGCTGCTGACCACCATCACCACCATGGCCGGCCTCGCCCCGATGATGTTCGGCCTCAGCCTTGATTTCTTCTTTGGCGGCTACACCATCGACAGCCCGACTTCCCTTTGGTGGAAACAACTGGCCACCGCCGTTGTTTTTGGCCTCGGCATTGCCACGGTCCTGACGCTGGTTTTCACCCCTTCGATGCTGGCGCTGCGCGTCTGGCTTTCGACCTATGCCGGCTGGCTTGCCCGTCTGCTCAAGATGCTCTCGATGGGCCGCGCCTCGCGTGCCGCCCAGGATTGGGCCTTGCGCCGCGCCGCGAAACGCATTCAGGCACCAGAACTGATCTGGCCCGAGAACTGGGAAGACGAAACCCGCGCCTTCCAACCCGAAGAAGAAGACGACCAGGCGGTCGCGTTCACCGACGTGCAGGGTGTTCTGGCACGTGCCGGCAAACTGGTGACACCAGCGTCACAAGAGGCGCCCGTGGACAACGAAACCGAAACGCCACAGGCAACAGCGGAGACGCAAGACCGGGAAAAGGCCGCAGCAAGCCAACCCAGTTCCGACGATCCCGACAACGAGCCAAAAGACGACGACAACGTCCGCGCGGCCGAATGAGCACGGGCACAGCCACAGGGTAGCAACACGTAAAACCAGGGACTTTAGGACCTAAACCGGAGAATGGCTGGCTACCCGTTAGGCACCCAGCGCCACTTGCCATCCGCCGGAAGGTTCCCGGTCGCGCCACTTTCGCCAGCCTCTTCCGGGTCAGGACCGGGCACCGCGCGCGGCCCGAGGGGAACATCCTCACGTTCCGCCGCCTGCCGCGCCCAAAGCGAAGCATAGCGCCCGTCACGACCCAATAGATCGGCATGCGCGCCCTCTTCGACGATCTCGCCGTTTTCCAGCACGATGATCCGATCAGCATCCGCAATCGTGCTCAGACGGTGGGCAATGGTGATCACCGTACGCCCCTGTCCGGCCCGTTTCAGTGCGCCCTGAATCTCCTGCTCGGTCTCGGTATCCAGCGCACTTGTCGCCTCGTCCAACAGAAGGATCGGCGGGTTTTTCAACAGCGTCCGGGCAATCCCCACCCGCTGTTTCTCACCACCCGACAATTTCAAACCGCGTTCACCCACCGTGGTGTCATAGCCATCCGGCAGGCCCTGGATGAACTCGTGGATCTGCGCCGCCTTTGCCGCTTCGACGATCTCGTCATCCGTGGCGCCGTCACGGCCATAGCCGATGTTGTAGCGGATCGTATCGTTGAACAGCACCGTGTCCTGCGGCACCACGCCAATCGCGTCATGCAGGCTTTTCTGGGTCACATCGCGTACATCCTGCCCGTCGATCTCCAAGGCCCCGCCCGACACGTCATAAAACCGGAACAGCAGCCGTCCGATGGTCGATTTGCCTGACCCGGACGATCCCACGATGGCAACGGTCTGCCCCGCCGGCACATCCAGGCTCACGCCCTTCAGGATCGGCCGGTCAGGCTCATAGGCAAACTGCACGTCATTCAATGCAACCTTCCCGCCATTGACATCCAACGGCTTGGCGCCCGGCTTGTCCGCCACCTCGGCCGGTTGCTCCAACAGGTCGAACATCTCGCCCATATCCACAAGCGCCTGCCGGATTTCGCGATAAACCGTTCCAAGGAAATTGAGCGGCATGGTGATCTGGATCATGTAGGCGTTGACCATGACGAAATCGCCTACGGTCAGATGCCCCTGTTCCACGCCAATGGCGGCCATAACCATCACGATCACCAGCCCACCGGTGATCAGAAAGGCCTGACCAAAGTTCAGAAATGCCAGCGAATACGCCGTTTTCAACGCCGCTTGGGCATATTTCGCCATCGAACTGTCATAGCGTTTCGCCTCGCGCTCTTCGGCGCCGAAATACTTGACCGTTTCAAAGTTCAGCAGGCTGTCGATCGCTTTCTGATTGGCATCCGTATCCTGGTCATTCATCTCGCGGCGCAGTTGCACCCGCCATTCCGTTACCTTGAAGGTGAACCAGACATAAAGCGCAATCGTCACCGCCACCGCCGCCAGGTACCAGGCGTCAAAAAGGAAGAACAAGATCCCCGCGATCATCAGCAGTTCCAGCACCAGCGGCCCGATGGAAAACAGCAGGAAGCGCAAAAGAAACTCGACTCCCTTCACGCCCCGCTCGATGATCCGGCTCAGCCCGCCGGTCTTGCGGGTGATGTGATAGCGCATCGAAAGCTGGTGAATATGCTGGAAAGTCTCCAGCGCCAGTTGCCGCAGCGCCCGCTGCCCCACGGCGGCGAAAATCGCATCGCGCAGCTGCTGAAACCCGTTCGCCATCAACCGCGCCAGACCATAGGCCAACGTCAACCCGACCGCGCCCAGCATCAGCTCGCTGGCCCCGGTTTCGGCCAAGGCATCCACCGCCCATTTGTAAAGCACCGGGGTAAAGACCGCGACCACCTTGGACAGCAAGAGCGCCAGCATCGCCAGCACCACCCGCTGCTTCACCCAGGGATGCTCTCGGGGCCACAGGTACGGTGCCACCCGGCGGATCGTGCGCCAGCCCGAAATCCGCTCGTTCTTCAGATTTGCATCCGTATAGCTCCGCGCGCGCCGCATCCCACCGTCCTTCGAAATACCAAGAGTTTGTAGATAGGCGGCATTCGCCCGACTTACCAGATGCCGTGCGGATCAAATCAGACTGAATGCACTATTGACCCTGACAGGTCGGTCCGGCTTTGGCCTGGTGTTGGCTTTCGAATTGCTTGCGCAATCCGACCGGCTGGGGGGCCAGCCCCCCAGACCCCCCGGGATATTTCTGGCAAGAGGAAGAGGTGGACCGGGTTGTTGGAATGACCGTTTGGGGCCAGAAACCGACCTTCACCGTTTCAACGTGAACATCGCGAAAAGCCGCGCCTGCCGTGCATAAGGCTCGTGGCGATGCGTCCGCCCGCCCCGCAGGATCACCCGCAAGGCCAGCACCACCGCCAAAACCCCGAAAACAACACCCCCGACCGCCTGCCCGATCAGCACCCCTTTTGCACCCCAAAGCGCCGCCCCCACGATAACAAAAGGGATGGTCCCCAATGTATGTCGGCCCCAGTTCAACCAGGTCGAATAGAACGGATGGCCCAGGTTGTTGAACGCCGCGTTGGCCACGAACAGGATGCCGTTGAAAAAGAAAAGCAGCGCCAGCGGTCCGCAGAACAGGTAAACCAGCTCCCGCGCCAGCCCTGCGGCTCCAAACAGGTCCGCGAGCGGTGCGCGCACCAGAAACAAAACCCCGGACACCAACAGAACAACGGCACCGGTAAACACGATTCCCTCACGAAATCCGACCAGCACCCGCTTCAGCCGCCCGGCTCCGAAATTCTGTCCCAAGACCGGGCCAATTGCGCCCGACAGGGCAAAGATCACCGCAAAGGCCACCGGCATCACCCGGCCAATAATCGCCATGCCCGCCACAGCGTCCTCACCGAACTGCGCCATGGCGCGTGTGACATAGGCCTGCCCCACTGGTGTCGCCAACTGTGTCAGGATCGCTGGCGCAGCAATCGCGGCCAATCCCGGGAAATCCACCGCAAAGGCCCGTGCTCCGGGCCGTTCCAAACCGCCGTGATGACGGATCAGCGGAACGAGCGACGCCAGAGCAATCGTCACCCGCGCCGCCACCGTGGCCAGCGCCGCCCCGGTCAGATCCAGCGACAGCGCAAAGATCAGGATCGGATCCAGCACCGCGTTGACACCACCGCCATAAAGCGTCGCCATCATTGAGCGGCGCGCATCGCCATGCGCTCTAAGGATCGCGCCACCCACCATGCCCAGCATCAAAAGCGGCAAGCTCGGAATGATGATCTGCAGATACCCGGTCGCCAATTCCAGAGTTGCCCCCGTCGCGCCCATCAACGCCGCCAATGCGGGAATGTTCCACCACACGATGCCTGCAAAAATCGCCCCAAATACAATAGCATATATTAATGACGTCGTCGCCCGCTGACGCGCCAGAGCGGCATCCCCCGATCCCAGCGCGCGAGCCACCAGGGCGCCTGCCGCAATTGCCATTCCGATGCCGAAAGAGGTGGTGAAAAACAATACAGCGCCGGAATACCCCACCGCTGCCGCCAATTCGTCCCGGCCCAGCATCGAGATGAAGACCATGTCCACCAGATCGACCAGAAACACCGCCATTAACCCCACGGACGAGGTCAGCGACATCACCGCGATATGCCGCATCAGCGAGCCTTGAAGAAATTTCGCCCGATCATTTGCCATGAGTTGCCCTTCGCGCCCGCTCATGGAACGCAGCTTTGCCCACCGATGGCAACCCCGCGCTTGACCGGCATCAACGTCAAAATGCACCACGAGCGGTACAATGCCGGTGTCGCCATCGGGCGTCTGGGAGCTTTCAAATATCACTGAGTCAGAACCCGGTGGGGACAAAGTGGCATTTCCAATCCAAAGGAGGAGATTCAATAAAACGCCTGTTTTTCAACGTGAAATCCACCGTAGCCGTGCTTGCTCTTGTGCTTGCACCGCTGGCATCGGCGCTGGAAGCACAGACCCTTGTCGGCTCCAATGTCGATAGCCGGGTTCTGCTTGGCCTCAGCACGGATGCCGAGGCCCTTCAGGCCCGCATGCCCGACGGCTGGACCGCCATCGCCTTTCCAAAAGGGCCGATGAAGGGCGCGAATATGCTGATCGGGTTCGAGGACCGGGCCGTGGCCCTTGATGCAGAAGGCAAACCGCTGACACCGTCAGTGTCCAAAGGCGTGGCGCTGCTGGCGCTCGCCAAGGAAACTGATGGCAAGGGCATCCGGCTTTATGTCATGCGCGTCTACTCGACCGCGCCGGACCTTCTGCCCTATGGCAACGCCATGGCCGCCGACATCACCCGCGCCACCACACGCGACGATGGCGCCGACGGCAAGCAAGCCCGCACCGACCACTGGGTCGCCATGATGGCTGACGGTAAGCTCGAACTGAAGCTCGGCTTCACCACCGGGCGGCGCGGTTGGTCGCCGTCCAAGGCCAAGCTCTATTCGACCGCCGACCCGACGGTCATCCGCATCTTCGACTATCAGCAAATGGTCGACGTGCAGCAGAGCGACGGGCTGGGCAAGCCCATGGCCGGAACGATTGAATTGACCAACAGCATCGCCGACGCGGCTGATCTTCTGGGCACCGCCAAGGTTGTCGCCGTGCTCGACATCCCGGTCTATGTGCGCAAGGTCTTCAAGCCGTAAAACAAACAGCGCGCGGGAATCCCCCGCGCGCTCAAACCGAAAAACACTACTGGCTGCGTATTGCGTGGCCGGTTATCCTTTTGCCCGGATCACCTGCAACAGCGGCAACAGTGCGCCCATGTCGGGTCCGTGGCTCATCCCCGTCAGCGCCTTCCTGAGCGGCATGAACAATCCGCGCCCCTTGCGCCCGGTGGCGTCTTTCACGGCCCTGGTCCAGTTGCCCCAGCTGTCGCCATCAAACGGCCCGTCGGGCAGCATGGACATGGCCTCGACGACGAACTCGGCATCGTCGTCCTCGATCACCGGCTCGGCCCCGTCACGACAGATCGCCCACCATTTGGCGATATCGGCGCGGGTTTCGATATTCTCGCGGACCACCGCCCAGAACGGCGCGGCCAGATCGTCCGGCACACCCGCCGCCATCAGGTCCGCCGCCGCATCCTCCAGCGCCGTACCATGCAGCACCTTGGCGGTGAGCGGCCTCAGGTCGGCTTCGTCGAACTTGGTCGACGCCGTGCCGAAATGACCAATCTCGAACCCGTCGATCAACGTCGACATCTCCATCTGCAACTCAATGGGATCACTCGACCCCAGCCGCGCCATCAGGCTCAGCAGGGCCATCGGCTCGATCCCCTGTGCCCGCAGATCGCGCAACGAAAGTGTACCCAGACGCTTCGACAGCGCCTCGCCCTGCGGCCCGGTCAGCAGTGAATGGTGGGCAAACTCGGGCACGTTGCCGCCCAGCGCCGCGATGATCTGGATCTGTGTCGCCGTGTTGGTCACGTGATCAGCGCCGCGCACCACGTGGGTCACGCCCATCTCGGTATCGTCCACCACCGAGGCCAGCGTGTAGAGCACCTGCCCATCGGCCCGGATCAGCACCGGGTCACTGACCGATGCCGCGTCAATCGAGATGTCCCCTACAATGCCGTCTTTCCACTCGATCCGCTCCTGATCGAGCTTGAAACGCCAATAGCCACCGCGCTCTTCACGCAGCTTCGCCTTGTCATCTTCAGAAAGGTCAAGCGCGGCCCGGTCATACACAGGCGGCTTGCCCATGTTCAGTTGCTTTTTGCGCTTCAGATCCAGCTCGGTCGGACTTTCGAAACATTCATAGAACCGGCCCATCTCGCGTAGCCTGTCGGCGGCCTCGGCATAGCGGTCCAATCGCTCCGACTGACGCTCAACCCGGTCCCAGGTCAGACCCAGCCATTCCAGGTCCTGCTTGATCGCATCGACATATTCTTCCTTCGAGCGCTCGGGATCAGTGTCATCGATCCGCAGGATGAACTCACCACCGGCCTTGCGCGCGATCAGGTAGTTCATCAGCGCAGTGCGCAGGTTACCCACATGGATATATCCGGTGGGCGACGGGGCAAAACGTGTCGTGACCATCAAGGCCTCCTATAACTGTCGGCCCGCCCTTTCCCACGAAGCGCGCGCATTGTCCAGTTGGAGACGTAGGGCGCGCATTGACTGAGCGCCATTCCGTTCATCCCTTTTGCATCGCCAACCCTTCGGGTCGCAAAACCGGCCGGATCGTCCGCGTCGACTTGCAATAACTCTGCTTCCTTAACCAACCGGCCATATCCGCGCGCTTTTTGGACGAGCGCATTGGCCCCCAATCCGCAGACACCCCGCGCCAGCGACGCTTCTTCGCCTTGGTATAGCCATGCACCACCCCGTCGCGCGGCACCGTCACCGCCATAATCCGGATCGCACAGCTCAGGTTCGCCGCCCCGTCCTTCAACGCCTCGCCCGAACGCGCCCTGCATCTGTAGCCCCGTGCCGTGGCTGGCAGAATCTGGAGCAGCCCGTACCACAGGCCCCCGCCGCCCACCGCATCCGCACGATAGGTGCTCTCATGCTTGGCCAGTGCCGACATAAACCCGACCCAGAAGGCGCCGCGCTGGTCCGGGCCCGCTTGCGGATAGGCGGGGCACCAATTGCGAATGTCCCCCGGCACCATCTTGATCAGTGGCGCGCCATGGCCCTGCATCGCCACCATCGCCGCGCGCGTCCACAGGTCGGCACCGGGCCGATGCGCCCAGCGCGCATTCGGCAAGACCCCCAGCCGCGCACGGGGGCGCAACCGCGCGGGCACATCGCCCGCCGCTTGCGTCGCCGCAACGGCCAGCTTGCTCACCTCTTCCGACAGGCCCGCACCCGGAGGACAACCCAGCGCGAGCGCCAACAAAACAACAGCAATCCGCATCCTGTCCCCCCAGACATGGCGCATCTCGTTCAAACCCTGTCATCAAGCCCGATTTTACCTGAATTTGCAAATCTACCCCCCGCGGCAAACATCCGTTGCCGCAAACCTGTTCCAGCAATTCCCGGAAATCCCCCACGACCTGCCGTTTTTTGGCCCGAAAGCCCGGTCATAAAACTGCGATAAATCGTTCCCGGAGTGGTGTATGAAATTTCCCGCCAACCTGCCTCTGCCCAGCGGCCTGACCCGTGCACTTAGAACCATGCCGTCCCGGGTGCAGAAAAAGGTCCGCGCAACCCTGCCGGGACGGTCGCCCACACCCAGCCGCAAGCTGGCCGATGCGCTCACCGCCAATCAACTGCTCGACAAGGAACTTGCGGAACGCCTGGAACGGCAACTGATCCTGCCCGTGGCCTCGGAAAGCGACGAGGAAACTTCGCGCGCCGCCGTTCAGGATTACGGCCAGTTCCTCGCCCGCCAGGACCGTTGGGACGAGCTCTCCAAGCTGATCAAGGAAGTCGACATCCGGCGCGAGGCCACCCCCTGCGCTATGAGCCACGCCGAATTATTGTGCTACGGGGCCCGTTCAGACGTGGTGCATTATATGGAAGACGCCATCATGGACGGCGCCAACCCGGTACTCGACGGAATCGAAGCGCTGGAAGAGGTGCTCGAGGAAGAACCCGGCGAATATCCCCTGGCGGTAATCGTGGCCCTGGCCCACGCCGATATCGGCTGGGCCTGGCGCGGCGGCGACTGGCCGCACGAGATCCCGGAGAAGAACCTCTCGCTGTTCGAGGCCCATTTCGACCGCGCGTCCGAAATCCTGGCGGATTATGACGTGGTAACCCCCGACGCTCCATTGCTGGCGGCAGCGCGCTGCGCCCTTCTTGCAGCCCGCCCTCTGCCTGCGGTCAAGATCGCCGATCAATACGAGGCGCTGATCACCCTCGATCCGGGGAACCCGCGCCCGATGCGGGCGCTCGGCAATCACCTGCTGCCGCGATGGCATGGCTCTTACGACCAGCTGGAACTCGAGGCCCGCCGCATCACCGCCCTCACGACCGAGACATGGGGCAACGGAGCCTATGCTTGGGTCTTCATGGACGCTCTCCGGATTGACCCCGGCACCGCCCGCATCGTCGATATCGACTTCTTTCTCGACGGCATGCGCGATATCCTAGCGCATCACCCAGGCCAGCATTTCGCTAACCTGCTGGCGGCCTTTGCGGCGATTTCCATGGCCCCCTCGCGTGCACCTGACGATGCCCCTGACATCCTGCGCAAAACCCGATCCCGCATCCATGAAGCCCTTGACTGGATCCTGGCGGAATATCTCTATGAGCTGCACCCACTGGTTTGGGCCCAGGCCGCCATGGCCGCCGAGAACAACGCGCCGCTGCCGATGCGCAAAACCCTGGTCCGCCGCGGGCTGATGACCGCCCGCCTCGCCATCGCACGCTATTTTGCCGACGAGATCATGAAAGGCACCACCATTGCCTTCTCGCCACACGGATTGCGGTTCTATACTCCGGGGGGGGTGCAAAGCTTCGACTGACAAATTGCTGCAGCGGGTATTGTGCGGCCTGACAGCATCGGCTGGTTAAGGCTGCGCCGAGCTCACGCTCGGCGGTCTGCACCACCCGCATTTCGGTTGAACAGCAAGCACCGATCGACCCTTTCATGACAATGAATGTTTGGGCCAAGAAAGAGACCATCTGCTGACTTCGCTTTCTTGGCCAGATACTCAAGTCCTCCGCGCCAGAGGCGTATCTGTCTGGCAAATGACGCACCAAACGGCCGCTACGGTGCGAGGTTCAAACCGCGCGAGTCAGCCCGCCATCGATGCGGATATTCTGCCCGGTGACGTAAGCCGCGTCGTTGCTTGCCAGGTAGGAGATCAGTCCAGACACTTCTTGCGCATGTCCGTAACGCCCCATTGGGATACGTGCCTTGCGGTCCTCGGTTTCCGGCAGACTGTCGATGAAGCCCGGCAACACGTTGTTCATCCGCACGTTATCGGCCGCCATCTTGTCCGAGAACAGCTTGGTAAAACTCGCCAACCCGGCGCGAAAGATGCCGCTGGTGGGAAACAGCGGATCCGGTTCGAAAACGGCAAAGGTCGAGATATTGATGATCGTGCCGCCACCTTGTTTGGCCATGATCGGCGCCACCATGCGCGCGGGCCGGATCACGTTCATCAGATAGACGTCCATTCCTTTGTGGTATTCCTCGTCGGTCATATCGAGGATATCACCCTTGGGTCCGTGGCCGGCCGAGTTCACCACAACGTCGATCCGGCCCCATGTCTTCACCGCCTTGTCGACCAGTGACTGAAGGTCTTCGGTCACCAGGTTCGAGCCGGTCACGCCAACCCCGCCCAGCTCCTTGGCCAGCGCCTCACCCTTGCCACTTGATGACAGGATCGCGATTTCGAAACCGTCTTCATGCAGGCGCCGCGCTGCGTCCGCACCCATGCCGCTACCACCTGCCGTGATCAGTGCCACCTTAGTCATATCCGTATTCCTTTCGATCCAGTTTGTCCCAGTATTGGTCCGGAATCCCTGCTTGACCAATCATCTCTCATCGCCCAAGACAGTAGAATCTCTACACCCTCAACAAAGCACCGTATGCGCAATCCCAACCTCAACGCTCTTCGCATGTTCGACGCTGCCGCTCGCCACCTGACCTTTCGCGCCGCCGCCGAAGAGCTGAATCTCACCCAGGGCGCGGTAGCGCAACAGGTCCGCCGGCTCGAAGCCGATCTAGGCCATCGCCTATTCACTCGCCTGCCGCGTGGCCTTGCGCTGACCGATACCGGGCGACGCTATCATGCCTCGGTTTCCGAGGGGCTGGCCATCATCGACGCCGCCACTGCCCGGCTGGCCCCGAAACGCGATCGGATCACGCTCTCGGTGCCGCCCTCGCTGGCCTCGAAATGGTTGGTGCCCCGGCTAGCGGCGTTCCATGCCGCACACCCGGGGATCGAGCTGCGCACCGTCGCCTCGGAAGGGTTGACCGATTTCGCCCGTGACGCGGTGAATGTCGCGATCCGCCAGGGCAAGGCGCCGGAGGGCAACAGCTTCAATCATCACCAACTCGCCCCGCTTGATCTTGTCGCCGTGGCCTCTCCGACACTGGTCGCCACCCTACCCCAACCCAAAACCATCAAGGAATTCAGCACTTTACCTCTAATTGAGGACGGTCACGCCCATTGGGACCTTGCTTTTTCGCGGGCAAAACTGACCGCCCCCGCGCCGGTGCTGAGCTTCAACCAGACCACCCTGGCGCTGGATGCCGCCACCCAAAACCAAGGCATCGCGCTTGCACCGCGGCTTCTGGCGCAGGACGCCCTCGCAGCGGGCACGCTAACCGAGCTGTGGCAGTTACCCACCGACCCTAGCACGGGTTTTCACGTTCTGTGGCCGGATAAACGAACATCCCCTCCGGCGACGAAGGTCGTTGTGGACTGGTTGTTGTCTCAGGCTTCGCGTGGCTTCGCCTTCGATATGTCATAGGCGCCGATGCTGGCTTTGAGCCGACATAGAGAGGACGCCGTGCGGGTTCTTTTTTCGCCGGCTTTCACCTCAAGCCATAGGCCTCCACACGTCTTACGAAACCCGGATCAAATCCCGTCCCTCACTTCACCAACCACAACATGTCGAGCTCATGCCGCTTCTTGCCGGCGTCCTCGCCAATAAGCAGCGTGCCGTCCGCCATCGCCAGTATATTGTCCGGGTTGGCCGGCCGATCCGCATCGCAGGACCCGTCGTCATTGGTCATGCCAATCACGTAAGGTTCCAGCCGGGTGATATTGTAATCCTCGCCCGTCACCGCGCGATAGGTGCCACCGCAACCCTCAGCCACCAGCGCAATAGCGCCCTGATCGCCTTCGTCCATCGCGCCTGTGGACCAATCCTTGTGACCCCAGCCCTTGTCCATAGTGTATTTCAGCGCCGAAGCCGCAACATAGACCACGTTGCCGCGATTGGTCACCCCTTCCAGCTTATCCCATTCATTGGTGGCGCCCATCGCTGCCGCCGTCCGCCGTGATTCCAAGAAGGCCGCGCGCGCGTCTTTTGCCGTGCCCAACGCATACGCCCGGATTTCCGCATCCGAGACGTAGTTGCTCTGCCCTTCGACATAATCTCTCACCTCGATCCCATCATACTCGGCAATCCATGCCGCGATCTCAGCCTCGCTGGCATGACCCAGTTCGATCCACTCGACGTCGAATCCCGCCACCTGCGGATCGTCCGTGCCGTCCTGAGTCATCTTCGCGGCATAAAGCGCCCCGGAACTCAGATCGCCCGGCTTGTCGGCAACGAATTTGAACAGCACCCCACCCGAGGCGGTATTGTACTCCTTGTGGGCATAGGCCGCGCTGTCATCATCACTCATGTAAAGCGTACGGTTATCCGGCATGATCGCCGCCGTTTCATGGCTCAACCGTCCGGTGGCGTAACGCTTGACCAGGGTACCCTCGCCCTCAGGTTCCAACACCTCAACGAGGTAGCCGTAACGATAAGGGTTTCCCATCTTGCCCAGGTAGCGTGCCATGTTCTTGGGCTTGATATAGGTGATATCGTTGCCGCCACGGAAACTGGCCTTTTCATCCTCGTCATGATTGCGCGGATGGTTCCACACGGCCGTGTTGTAGAAGAAATACTCCTCCGCCATCAGCGGCGTGCCCCAGGGCGTCACCGTGCCGGAGCACAGAACCGACAAGCCATCAACCGGCGACAGATCCATCATGTTCGACTGTTTCAGATCAGCCTGCCACTTACCGCCCTGGCGCATCAGCTTGATCTTGCTGACAGCGCTGGCGCCCTCGCGGCCTGCGCCCTCCCAGCCGGTATAAAGCCAGGCACTGTCATCACCCGTCGGCACGAACCCGTTGAAGTCCGGTGCGTTCGATACGTACATCAATTGGCCCGATACGTCATAGACCCCGCCCAGCACCTGGCCTGAACCCAGCGTGTCGCCTGCCTTGCCGAATGTCACGTATTCACCGCTTGCGACCTGCACCATCCCGCGCGCATCTTCGGGCGGCAATTCCATGCTGGCCGTGCTCGGGTCATACCCCGCCACATAGCCCAGCGTCGCCGTCGGGGCATCGCCCTTCAGCGTATTCTTGCCGCCGGGATGCTGTGCATTCAAAAACAGCTCGCCCTCGGCGTTGCTGGCCAATCCCGTGACCTCGGCACCTTCCGGCATGGTCGCCACCCGCACCAGGGTCGGTGCGTCGGCCAGGGCCCCTGTCGCCAGCATGGCACCCAGCGCAACACCCGTCAAAATCGCTTTGCTCCGCATCGCGGATACCCCCCTTTTTGTTTTTTCAACCAATGCGTGATGCTATGCGTGAACCCCTTTAGCGGTCAATCATGACGGCCAGGTGCCAGCCAAACCGGCAACTCCACACCGCCCACCTGCACCGGAATTTCCCCTTAACGCGCGCTTTCCAAGTCATGCTCCGCGGCATATACTGCCCGCCAAAGACAAACCGCGCGGGGACCAAAGGCGCGGCACAAAAGGGGCAAGCGGGACAATGGCGCATATCATCGTTGTCGGGAACGAAAAAGGCGGTGCGGGCAAATCCACCGTTTCAATGCACGTCGCCACTGCACTGGCGCGGATGGGGCACTCGATTTCGGCGCTCGATCTGGACCTTCGTCAAAAGACTTTCGGCCGCTACGCCGAGAACCGCAACAAGTTCCTGGCCAAAACCGGGCTCGAGCTGCCCAGTGCTGATTATCACGACCTGCCCGAGATCGACAAATCGGCGCTGAAACCCGGCGAGAACATCTATGACCACAGGCTTTCGGCCGCCGTGGCGACGCTCGACCCCGACAATGATTTTATCCTGATCGACTGTCCCGGTTCGCATACACGTCTGAGCCAGGTGGCGCATTCGCTGGCCGACACCCTAATTACGCCCTTGAATGACAGCTTTGTCGATTTCGACCTGCTGGCCCGTATCGACAGCGACGGTGAAACCATCCTCGGCCCGTCTGTCTATTCCGAGATGGTCTGGTCGGCGCGCCAATTGCGCGCCCAGGCCGGCCTCAAGCCGATCGACTGGATCGTGGTCCGCAACCGGCTGGGCGCCCAGCGCATGGTCAACAAGGAAAAGATGCAGCGCGCCCTGGAGAAACTCTCCAAGCGCATTGGCTTCCGCACCGCACCGGGGTTCAACGAACGCGTGATCTTCCGCGAGCTTTTTCCCCGAGGTCTGACCCTGCTCGATCTCAAGGATATCGGCGTCAAGCAACTCAACATCTCCAACGTCGCCGCTCGACAGGAGCTACGCGACCTGATGAAGGCGCTGAACCTGCCCGGGGTCAGCGTGGATTTCTGACATTAAACGACTCAATTGACCAAAACATCACTCGAGTTGCTGGAATGCGCCGCTTACGACACCATCGTAATTCCCGGCATCGGTGGCTTTGTTCCAACGTCGGCGTTCCTTGTCGTCTTCCCCGTGATTGACGCTTCTACTTTCGCGAAAATCATGTACGCCACCGACCAGATGTTAATTGATTTCGAAGGCCCTGAATGCGTGAACCCGGCTAATCTGGTTCCGACAATTGAGACGCAAGATTTCACGCTAGATCGCCATTTTCGGGCGGTCGAAGACATCTTCCGCAAGCATTTTGGAACTGAAACCGTCCAGCGAGAGCCAACACCCTAAACAATTGAGTAAACCCGCCCCTCTTTCTTTGTCCAAATACTCATTGCTGACCGCGCCGCAGGGCAACGACGTTCGACATGGCCAGCGCCCCCACCACAATCGCCCCTCCGATCAGGGCATAGCGCCCCGGATGCTCATCGATCACCGCCCAGACCAGAAGCGGCGCCAAAACCGACTCCAGCAGGATCAGCAGGCCCACCTCTGCACTCGGGATATAGCGTGGCCCCAACGCCAAGCCCACGGCGCTCACCGTGATGAACGCCCCGTGCAGCCCGACCAGCAGCCATTTCCCCTCCGGCACCGCCCAGGGCGACACGAACAGCGCCAATCCAGCCGAAACCACCAAATAGCCCAGCGCCACCGCCGGGACCATCGACACATGCCGCACCTTGCGCGCCGCCGTCAGCCCCGCCGGGAACAGCGCCGTCACCAAAAGCGCCATCAGATCGCCCTTCCAATGGGCGTGTTCCGTCTCGCCCGACCCATAAGCGATCACCGCCAGCCCCATCGCCACCACAGCAATGGTAATCAGCATCCGTGCCCGGATCGGCTCTGCCAGGAAAATCCGACTGTAAACGGCGGCAAAAACCGGCATCGCCGCAATGATCAGCACCACGTTGGCCACGCTGGTCATGCTGACGGCCAAGACAAAGAAAACCCCCGACACGCCGGTCGCAAAGGCGAACAAAACCCCGTACCACCCGGTCCCCATCACCTCGCGAATCGGCCGCACCCCTTGCGTCACCACGATCCAGGCCAGGATCAGCGCCCCTGAAATCCCACCCCGCCAAAAGGAAATCACCAGCGGCTCAGCCCCGATCAACCGCACGAACAGCGAATCCGGCACCACGAACAGCACCGCCACCAGCGTGATCAGCAATCCCTTTACCTGATCGCTCAACGCTCAGCGCTCCGCAGGTCATGCCCAGTTCCTGCGGTGGGACATGCATCAGGCATGGCCGGGTCAACCATCCATGTTGCCCGCCAGCTTGTGCAACAGTCGCCGCAACGTCTCAGCCTCCTCGGGCGAAAACTGCGACGCCAGCTCCAGATCATACTCGAGCGCCACTTCCCGCAGGTCGCGATAGGCCTTCCGCCCCGCTGCCGTCAGTTCCAAGAATTCCAACCTTCGATCTGCTTCGTCCCGCTCGCGGGTAAGAAAGCGACGTTCGGCCAGTTTCGCCACTGCCCTGCTGATCTTGGTCTTGTGCATTTTCGACCGGTCACCGATCTCCTTGGCGGTCATCCGCCCATAGATGCCCAGGTGAAACAACACCCGCCACTCGGTGCGCAACATGCCGTAACGATCCTTGTAAATCTTCTGGAACGCCAGTGAACTGACCTCGGCCGCCTGGTTGAGCAGATAAGGCAAGAAATTTTGCAGATCGAACTCGTCCGCGGTCCCGGCCTCACCCAATTCGCTGATGCTGATCTTCGACAAATCTCACCCTCCGGCCAACCTCTTCGCGCATCTTACGCAAATCGCCCCGCCAGAGAATCGAAAAACGCTTTATGCTGCTTTCAGTCATTTTGGTCGTTGTTAGTTACATACACAACTGTTAACTGCGCAACGACTCTACTGGAGACGCGCGATGAACAAACAGACTTTCCCACATCACATGACCCAGGCGCCATCCGTGCCCGGGCCACACGAAGGCTATATGCCCGGTTTCGCCAATGATTTCGAGACTGAAGCCCTGCCCGGCGCTCTGCCCCAGGGCATGAACAGCCCGCAGAAATGCAACTATGGGCTCTACGGCGAGCAGCTTTCGGGCACTGCCTTCACGGCACATCCTCCGGAACGCACCTGGACCTATCGGATTCGGCCTTCGGTGAAACACTCGCACCGCTACACCAAGATCGACTTGCCTTATTGGAAGTCGGCCCCGAATGTCGACCCGGACGTGGCCTCATTGGGTCAATACCGCTGGGACCCGATCCCGATGGTCGACGCGCCGCTCACCTGGCTCACTGGCATGCGCACCATGACCACCGCCGGCGACGTGAATACCCAGGTCGGCATGGCCACCCACACCTATCTCGTGACCGAGTCGATGAAGGATGAATACTTCTTCTCGGCCGATTCCGAGTTGCTGGTCGTGCCGCAAGAAGGCCGCCTGCGCTTTGCCACGGAACTCGGCATCATCGACATTGAACCCAAGGAAATCGCCATTCTGCCGCGTGGCCTCCTCTACCGCGTCGAAGTGCTCGAAGGTCCTGCGCGCGGCTTTGTCTGCGAAAACTACGGCGAGAAATTCGAGCTTCCGGGCCGCGGTCCAATCGGTGCCAATGCACTGGCTAACCCGCGCGACTTCAAGGCCCCGGTGGCCTGCTTTGAGGATCGCGAGACCCCGTCCACCGTCACGATCAAATGGTGCGGCCAGTTCCACATCACACATATCGACCAATCGCCGCTCGACGTGGTGGCGTGGCACGGCAACTACGCCCCCTACAAGTATGATTTGCGGACATATTGTCCGGTTGGCGCGATCCTGTTCGATCACCCCGATCCATCGATCTTTACCGTGCTCACCGCGCCCTCCGGCGTGCCCGGCACCGCCAATATCGACTTCGTGCTATTCCGCGAACGCTGGATGGTGGCCGAAGACACGTTCCGCCCGCCGTGGTATCACAAGAACATCATGTCCGAGTTGATGGGCAACATTTATGGCCAGTATGATGCCAAGCCGCAGGGCTTCATCCCCGGCGGCATGAGCCTGCACAACATGATGATCCCCCACGGCCCCGACAAGAACGCTTTCGAAGGCGCCTCGAACTCGAACCTCGGGCCGGACAAGCTTGAAAACACGATGTCTTTCATGTTCGAAACCCGCTTCCCGCAACACCTCACCGCCTTTGCTGGCTCCGAGGCACCGATGCAGGATGATTACATCGACTGCTGGAGCGATCTGGAGAAGAAATTCGACGGCACCCCGGGCAAGAAGTGATGGAGTATCTGGGGTATCTCTTTCTCGCGTTAAATGCGCTCTTCATAGGCGCGGTTCTCTATGCTTGGTGGCAAAAGTTTGTGCGCAACCGCCCTGACCGCTATGGCAAAGGCCCCGGCCACGACCTTCGTGGCATGGAACGCGGGCAAACCGGCTTCATTCGCGAGACGCCAGCGAAAAAAACAAAGTAGGGTGTGGTCTTGCACGCACCTTCCACGACAAGGACAAAACATGACCCTTCAAAAATCCTGGGTAACTTCGGCCAATGACGCCGCCCACCCGTTCCCGCTCAACAACCTGCCCTACGGCGTCTTCTCGACCGCCGATCTCGACCCGCGCTGCGGCGTCGCCATCGGCGACATGATCCTCGATTGCCAACGCGCCGAAGAAGTCGGCCTGATCTCCCTTTCTGAGGATCCGCTGTTCGATGTGCCGTTCTGGAACGAAGTGATGGAGGAAGGCCCGGAACTCTGGTCCATCCTGCGTCAGCGCCTGACCCAGATCCTAGCTGACGGCTCCCCCGATCAGGACCGCGCCGCCGACCTTCTGGTGCCGCAATCGGACGCCGAACTGCACCTGCCCTTCCTGGTCAGCGAATACACCGACTTCTACGCCGGTCGCCACCACGCCACCAATGTCGGCACCATGTTCCGGGGCGCCGAAAACGCCCTGCCGCCCAACTGGCTGCACATTCCCATCGGCTATAATGGCCGCGCCAGCTCGGTTGTCGTCTCGGGTACCGACATCCGCCGCCCCTGGGGTCAGTTGAAATCGCCCGATCACGAGATGCCCGCCTTCTTGCCCTGTCGCCGCTTTGATCTCGAACTGGAAATGGGCGCGATTGTCGGCACCGCCTCCGACGGACCGATCACCGTGGACGAGGCCGACGCCAACATCTTCGGCTACGTGCTGCTGAACGACTGGTCCGCACGCGACATACAGGCCTGGGAGTACCAACCCCTCGGCCCGTTCCAGGCCAAGGCCACTGCCACCTCGATCTCGCCTTGGATCGTGAGCAAAGACGCCTTGGAACCCTTCCGCTGCGACGCTCCCGAACGTGAGTTCGAGCTGCTGGATCACCTCAAGGACACCGGTCCGATGCTCTATGACATCGACCTGTCCGTCACCCTGGCCCCCGAAGGCAAGGACGCCACCACCATCGCAGAAACCAACTACAATCAGATGTATTACTCGGCAGCGCAACAGCTGGCACACCACACCAGCGCAGGCACCCCGATGAACCCCGGCGATCTTCTGGGCTCGGGCACCATCTCGGGTCCGACCAAACCCGAACGCGGCTCGCTTCTGGAACTCAGTTGGGGCGGTAAGGAACCCCTGACACTGGATACCGGCGAGACCCGCACCTTCCTCGAAGACGGTGACACCCTCACCCTACGCGGGGCGGTCAAGGGCGACGGTTACACCATCGGCTTCGGAGACTGCACCGGCACCGTGATCCCGGCCCTCGAAGACCCATTCAAACGGTGATCCATTGACCAAACGCCCAACATATGTCGGTTACATCGCGATGAGCCTTGACGGGTTCATCGCGACACCGGACGGCAGCGTCGAATGGCTCGATCCGTTCAACGAAGCGGTCGCCACTGACGGGGGCGATGGTGGCTATGGCGACTTCATCGCCGGTATCGACGCGCTCATCACCGGGCGCACCACCCATGAACAGGTGTTGGGCTGGGGCTGGCCTTATGGTGATCGCGCCAACTATGTGCTGACGCGCCAACCGGGCTACACGAACGACCATGTCACCGCCGCCGGTGACATCGACACCTTGAAAGACGCCATCGCACAGGCCGGGCACAAAAAAGTCTGGGTGATGGGCGGCGGTAAAACCCAACGCGCCGCGCTGGATGCGGGCATGTTTGACGAACTTCGGGTCTTCGTCATGCCGACCATCCTCGGCGGCGGACGCCCGCTTTTCTCGCCGGGCCGACAACACAACCTCACATATGTCTCCAGCCGGGAACACGGCGGCGGCATGCTTCAAATCGACTACGCGAACAAGGACTGAACACAATGGCAAAAGCATTCGCATCCCAAGGCGACATGACCGAAAAGAACATCACCTTCGAAGAGGTGGGCAAGGACCTGTGGGCCTTCACCGCCGAGGGCGACCCCAACTCCGGAGTCATCATCGGCGACGACAGTGTCATGATTGTCGAGGCCCAGGCCACGCCCCGTCTGGCCAACAAGGTGATCGAGAAGGTCCGCGAAGTGACCGACAAACCGATCTCACACGTTGTTCTCACCCACTATCACGCCGTGCGCGTGCTGGGTGCCAGCGCCTATGGCGCTGATCAGATCATCATGGGCGACGCCGCCCGCGCCATGGTGGTGGAACGTGGTCAGGAAGACTGGGACAGCGAATTCCAACGTTTCCCGCGCCTGTTCGAAGGCCACGAAAGCATCCCCGGCCTGACCTACCCGACGACGACCTTCAGCGAAGACATGACCGTTTATCTCGGCAACCGTCGCATCGACCTGATGCACCTGGGCCGCGCCCACACGGCAGGCGACATCGTCATCCACGTGCCGGATGAAAACGTCATGTTCACCGGTGACATCGTCGAATACCACTCGGCCTGCTATTGCGGCGACGGCCACTTTAACGAATGGGGCCAGACACTTGATAACATTGCCTCCTTCGACGTCGACGCCATCGCCCCCGGCCGTGGCGACGCTTTGGTCGGCAAGGAGATGGTGAACGCCGCCATCGAAAACACCCGCGATTTCGTCGAAAGTACCTACCGCCCCGCGGCCAAGGTTGCCGCTCGCGGTGGCTCGCTCAAGGAAGCCTGGGACGCCGTGCGCGCCGAGTGCGACCCGAAATTCGCCGACTACGCGATCTACGAACACTGCCTGCCCTTCAACGTCGCGCGCGCCTATGACGAGGCCCGCGGCATCGACACGCCCCGCATCTGGACCGCCCAGCGCGATCTCGACATGTGGGCAGCACTACAGGGCTAACCCGATTTTTCGCGAAAAATCGTATCCGCGCCCTGCCTGACGCAGATCAAGTAAACCGAAACTCTTGGGTGGCATGATCCCCCCAAGAGTTGCCCCAGAAGATGCCCGGAGGAGAGACCATGACCGAACAGAACAAGATTTTCGAAATCCCGCTCTACCCATATGAGCGGTCATCGGACCAAGACACCGAAACCCCCGTCCGCCACCCGGTGATCATCATCGGTGCGGGGCCCATCGGGCTCGGCGCGGCCATCGACCTGGCCCAGAATGGCGTGCCTGTGGTCATCCTCGATGACAATGACAAGGTCTCATTCGGCTCGCGCGCAGTCTGCTATGCCAAGCGCCCGCTGGAAATCCTCGACCGGCTCGGCTGTGGCAAGGAAATGGTCGAGAAAGGCGTTGAATGGAATCTCGGCAAGGTCTTCTTTGACGAACGTCAGGTCTATGCCTTCGATCTCCTGCCCGAAGACGGCCATGAATTCCCGGCATTTATCAACCTCCAGCAATACTATTTCGAAGAATACATGGTGAACCGCATCCGCGAGCTTCAGGGCCAGGGCGCACCGATCGAAATTCGCGGCAAGAACCGGGTCGAGGCCATCGGTACCCATGACGACTTTGTCCGCATGGAAGTCGACACCCCCGACGGCCCCTACATGGTCGAGGCCGAGTGGCTAATCGCCTGTGACGGCGCCAATTCGGCCACCCGCAAGATGATGGGGCTCGACTTCATCGGCCGCATCTTCGAGGACAACTTCCTGATCGCCGACGTGATCATGGATGCCGAGTTCCCGACCGAGCGCTGGTTCTGGTTCGACCCGCCCTTCAACAAGGGCCAGTCGGCGCTGCTGCATAAACAGCCCGACAATGTTTGGCGCATCGACTTCCAGCTCGGCTGGGACATCGACAAGGACGAAGAGCTCAAGCCCGAGAACATCGACAAGCGCCTGCGCGCCATGCTCGGTGAGGATCTGCAATACGAGCTGGAATGGTCGTCGATCTACACCTTCCAATGCCGCCGGATGGAAAGCTTCCACCACGGCCGGGTGATCTTTGCCGGTGACGCTGCTCACCAGGTCTCACCCTTTGGCGCCCGCGGGGCCAACTCGGGGCTGCAAGACACCGACAACCTGGTGTGGAAGCTCAAACTGATCATGGACGGCAAGGCCCCCGAAAGCCTGCTCGACAGCTATGACTACGAGCGGGTTCACGGCGCCGACGAGAATATTCTCAACTCCACCCGCTCGACCGACTTCATCACGCCCAAGTCGGACATGTCGCGAATCCTGCGCGATGCGGTGCTGGACCTGTCCGAGCATTACGAGTTCGCCCGCCCACTGGTGAACTCGGGCCGCCTGTCGGTGCCCTGCACCTATGACGGCTCGCCGCTCAATTCGGCCGACGCGCTCGAAGGCGGCCCGGCACGCACCCGTCCCGGCTCACCCTGCCCCGACGTGCCGTTGGGTGATGACTTCCTGCTGCCACAACTGGCGGACCGCTTCACCCTTCTGACCATCGACGCCGAGGCGCCCGATGAGTTCGAAGAGGACGGCATCACGGTCACCCGGCTCGCACTCTCGGTCAAGGACGACAAGACCTTGGCCCTGAAACAGCGCTACCTCGGCGATGCCGACAGCGGTGTCTACCTGATCCGCCCGGACCAACACGTGGCCGCGCGCCGCGATGTCTGGAACGAAAACCTCTTCCGCGCCGCCCTGCGCCGCACCACCGGCAAGGAGTAAGACCCATGACCGATCTCAACCTGACCCCGAATATCACCGGTGCCGATGATTTCTACGCCGAACTTCTGGCCGCGCATGAGCCGCTCTCGAAAGAAGAAAGCGACGCGCTCAATGCCCGGCTGATCCTGATGCTCGCCAACCATATCGGCGACCGCGAGGTGCTGTCGGCCGCCATCGAGGCCGCCAGGCAAAAAGCGTAACCCACGTACCTTACGCAGTCCGCGACATCAGCAAAATCCAAAGGCCGTGCCATTTCCTGGCGCGGCCTTTTTCGTCCGACCGCGATCGTCGATTTGGCACCAATTGCGAGTGAACGACCCTTGCGGAAGTTCCAGCCGCGGGGTTCACTTGTTCAGCGCGCAAACAGGACAAGTGACCGATGACCGATTTTCTCCTCCTCGCCTTCATCTTTCTTATTGCCGGTGTCGTCGCCGTGCCCATCGCTTCGCGGCTGGGGCTTGGCTCGGTTCTTGGCTATCTCATCGCCGGGATCGTTATCTCCCCGGCCTTGGCGTTGCTGAATGTCGACGTGATTTCGCTACAGCATTTCGCCGAATTTGGCGTGGTGATGATGCTCTTCCTCGTCGGCCTCGAGCTGGAGCCGAAGCTGCTCTGGCAGATGCGCCATCGGCTGTTGGGCCTTGGCGGCGGGCAGGTCAGCTTGACCACGCTGGCGGTCATGGGCGTGGCAATGCTCCTCGGGCAACCCTGGACCATCGCCCTTGCCATCGGTCTTGTCTTTGCCCTCTCTTCAACCGCCATCGTCCTGCAAACCTTGAATGAAAAGGGTTTGATGAAATCTGACGGCGGCCAGTCCAGCTTCTCGGTCTTGCTGACCCAGGACATCGCCGTCATCCCCATGCTGGCCTTTATTCCGCTGCTGGCCATGCCCGAGCTGATGGACGCGGCGGGTGCCCATGTGACCGACCATGCCGCGCCGGCAACCCATGTCACGGCCCCGGTTGGCGACCCTCACGCCGCTCCCGTGGACAGCCATGGCGGCGACGATCACAGCGACGGCGACCACGGCTCCGGCCTCTCCCTGGTCGACGGGCTCAACGGCTGGCAAACCGCGCTTGTCACGCTCGGTGCCATCGGCGCGGTGATCGTCGGCGGCTCTTATCTTACCTCACCGATCTTTCGCTTCATCTCGGCCGCCAACCTGCGCGAACTTTTCACCGCCGCCGCCCTGATGATGGTGATTGGCATTGCCCTGCTGATGAGCCTCGTCGGTCTGTCGCCTGCCCTCGGCACGTTCCTCGCCGGCGTGGTGCTGGCCAATTCCGAATACCGCCACGAGCTGGAAAGCGACATCGACCCGTTCAAGGGCCTGCTTCTGGGCCTGTTCTTCATGACCGTCGGGGCAGGTATCAACTTTGCCCTGCTCTATGAGAACATCGGCACCATATTCGCCCTTACCCTCGGCCTGATGGCGTTGAAATCGCTGATCCTGTTGATCCTGGCCCGCATCTTTTCCCTACGGGGGTCCGACAAATGGCTTTTCGGCCTCGGCCTCGCCCAGGCGGGCGAATTCGGTTTTGTCCTGCTTTCCTTCACCGTCGCCAACAAGGTGATCCCCGCCCCCATCGCCGATCAGCTCCTCCTTGTGGTGGCGCTGTCGATGCTGCTCACCCCAGCGCTCTTTATCCTTTACGACCGCGTCATTGCCCCGCGCTACGCTGGTGGAGACGACCGCGAGGCCGATGAAATGCCTGGCGATAGCCACATCCTGATCGCAGGTGCGGGTCGGGTCGGCGGCCTCGTCAACCGCGTGCTCGAGGCCGCGGGTTTTCATACCACGGTGATCGATTTCAGTTCGGCCCAGCTCGACATCCTCGCCCGTTTCGGGGTCAAACACTACTATGGCGACGCTACCCGTCCCGACCTCTTGCACGCCGCCGGGATCGATGAGGCCAAGATCTTTGTCATCGCCATCGACGGCAAGGATCAGATCACCGAACTGACCCGATACGTCACCGCGAACTATCCAGGCGTGCATGTCATCGCCCGCGCTATGGACCGCAACCATGTCTATGACCTGTGGCACGCGGGCTGCCGCGACATCATCCGCGAAACCTATGACAGCACCCTCAGGATGAGCCGCTCGACCCTCGAAGCCCTGAGCATCCCGCGTGAGGTCGCCGAAACCGTGATAGACGAGTTCAACGCGGTCGACCGCCGGACCATGCTGGCCGTCGCCGACGCCTACGACCCGGCGATTCCGGCGCATGAGAACCAGCCCTATATCGATACCATCCGCGCCCTGCGCGATGTCCTGGAACCGGCTCTCAACGCGCGTATCGTGGCAATCCTTGAAGGCAAGGACACGGACGACTTACCGCCCTTGCCGTCGACCAACGCCGACGGCGGTTGAATCAGAAAACCGATCGGGACTCTCCGGACACCGGCTGAACGGCATCCGGAGAGCCCTCATTCGGCGACCAGCCTAGCCGGGATTGGCACCATGCCCGAACCATTTGAAAACCAGCTCGCGGAGGCTGCCGTCCTTACTCATGTCGAACAGCATATCCTCGAAGGCAAAGCGCCGGTCGACATCATCTTCGCGGAATACCGCTGCATATCCCGGCGCATAGCTTTGGGCTTCGTACATGTAGTCGAACATTCCATCGGCCTCGGCTACGACCGGGGCCAACACCGCACGTGGCCCGACGACCAGATCCACCTCACCATCGCGCAGCGCCTGCAATGCCGCATCGGACGACTCGAACATTTCGGCGTTCCGTCCCGAGAGTTTCGACCACGTCTCCACGTCGAACCCCGGGATCGCAACCATGCGACCGCTGCCCATTTCGAATTTCTTTCCAGCAAGGTGAATGCTCGCAACAATATCGGGCATCACATAAGGCTGCGTCTGCGCGAGGCTTTCACCCAGCGCGGCGTCGGTCGGAACCGCCGAGATCACGACGTCATAACGCGCCTCGGCCAGTCCCGGTAACAGAGCATCCGGCGCAACGACCTGCCACGTACAGTCCAGCTTCATCCGCGCACAAACCATGTCTCCCATTTCACGCTCAAAGCCCCGCACCTCGCCGTTTTCGACGAAATTGTAGGGCGGCTGAGCGCCCTCGGTCCCAATCCGCAAGCCGTCGGCCTGCGCGACCTGGGCAAATCCCAGCATTGCGATCAAGATCAACGTTCTCATAACTTCTCCTCCTCCTTCGTTCGTCAATCCTCCATCATTGGTAACAGGTTCGATTCTAACACGATTACGCCTTCACCGCCTTGATCCCGCCCCGGCTTCAAGCCACTCTTGCCAGCACGTCGCGAGTCCTGTAGTTTACATGTTAACTAAATGGAGAACATCATGCGCTGGAGCGATTTTCCGAAATGGGGCAAATGGGCGGCCGACTGGGCGGCGAACTACCACGCCACCCTTCGCGAGCGCCCCGTGCGAGCCCAGACCAAACCGGGTGAGATTGCCGCGCAACTGCCGACTGCCCCGCCCGATGCGCCGCAGCCCATCGAAGACATCCTTTCGGATTTCGAAACCATCGTCATGCCCGGCATGACCCATTGGCAGCACCCGCGTTTCTTCGCCTATTTTCCCTCGAACGCCTCCCCCGCGGCAGTACTGGCCGACAACCTGATCGCGGCCACCGCAGCGCAATGCATGCTGTGGCAGACCTCGCCAGCGGCGACCGAGATGGAAACCCGGATGATGGACTGGCTGCGCCAGGGCCTCGGCCTGCCCACCGGGTTTCACGGTGTCATCCAGGACAGCGCCAGCTCAGCCACGCTGGCCGCCGTGCTCACCATGCGCGAACGCGCCCTGAATTGGGATGGTAACGCCTCCGGCCTGCCCGGCCAGAAGACCCTGCGCGTCTATGCCTCTTCCGAAGTCCACACCTCCATCGACCGCGCCATCTGGATCTCCGGCATCGGCGAGGCCAACCTTGTGCGCATTCCCACACAAGGCCCTCTACGATCCATGGACCCCAACGCCCTAAGCACCGCCATCGAACAGGACATCTCCGACGGGTACCTGCCCGCCGGGATCATCGCCTGCACCGGCGGCACCGGCACCGGTGCCTGCGACGACATCGCCGCCGTCATGGACGTGGCCGAGGAGTTCAACCTCTACACCCATGTCGATGCCGCCTGGGCCGGCTCGGCGATGATCTGCCCCGAGTTTCGCTCCCTGTGGCAAGGGGTCGAGCGCGCCGATAGCGTGGTGCTCAACCCGCATAAATGGCTCGGCACCCAGTTCGACCTCTCGGCCCATTTCATTCGCTCGCCCGAGGATCTCACCCGCACGCTGGCGATCCAGCCGGAATACCTCAAAACCCATGGGCAAAACGGCATCATCAACTATTCCGAATGGTCCGTGCCCCTTGGCCGTCGCTTCCGCGCCCTGAAACTCTGGTTCCTGATCCGCGCCTATGGTCTCGACGGGCTGCGCCAGATGCTCAGAAATCATGTCTCCTGGACCCAGGAATTGGCCGAGCAACTCCGCGCCAAACCCGATTTCGAGATCACGACCGACCCGGTCCTGGCGCTCTTCACCTTCCGCTTCGCGCCCGCCGGCGCATCGAACCTCGATGACCTGAACCAGCGCCTGATCAATGCCATAAACGACGATGGCCGTATCTACCTCACGCAAACCCGCACAAATGGCGACCTTGTCATCCGCTTTACGGCGGGTCAGTTTGACTGCACTCGCGATGACATCCAGACCGCCCATGACGTGATCCTCGAGATCGCCGCCACCACATCGAAGGACTAAGCCCATGCCCGCCCCTGTGAACCGCTTCAAACAGGCCCTAAAGGAGGGCAAAACCCAGATCGGATGCTGGGCGTCGTTCGGCGATGCTTATGCCACCGAAATTCTCGCCACTGCCGGATTCGACTGGCTGACCATCGATGGCGAGCACTCCCCCTATGACATCAGTTCGATGTCGCAGCAGATTCACGCGATCCAGAACAGCCAGTCCGAGGCCATCGTCCGCATCCCCATCGGCAGCGACTGGATCATAAAACAGGTTCTCGATGCCGGGTGCCAGACAATCCTGGTCCCAATGGTCGAGACTGCCGAACAGACCGATTATCTCGCCCGTGCGATGCGCTACCCCCCGGATGGCTTCCGCGGTATGGGCGGCGCCGGTGCCCGGGCCACCGGCTATTCCGCAATCCCCGATTACGTCACCACCGCCAATGATCAGGTCTGCCTGCTGGTGCAGGTCGAAACCGTGAAAGGGATGGAAAACCTCGATGACATTCTCGCTGTGGATGGTGTCGATGGCGTATTCATCGGCCCGGCGGATTTGTCGGCGGACATGGGCCATCCCGGCAATGCCGGGCACCCTGACGTGGAAGCAGCTATCCAAGACATCCTGAAACGAACCGCTGCCGCGGGGAAGGCGCCTTGCATTCTGGCGCTCAACGACGACACCGCGCAAACCTACCTCGATTGGGGTGCACAGGTGATCGCCGTAGGCATCGACGTCGTCCTCTTCGCCAAAGCCGCGCGCGCACTTCGCAACCGCTGGACCGAGCGTTTGGGTTAAGCCATGTCTCGGCCAAACTACGCCGCTTCAAAAAGCGCCGCTACCCGCGCAGCCCTTGCCGCCCTGCCCGGCACCTGAGCCTGGCTTCGACGGGCGCGCCGCGGCGCGCACACCCGCGGGCAAATCGCCGTCCAGTTCATCGATCAACGCCGATTGGGATGCGGGCTTCATCTCGGGATCACTCTGCCTGGTCGGCACCTGCCAGCCAAGCAGCGAAATCGCCTCCCCGCAATTTAATTGCCTTGCACCCCCAACGGTTCTCAGGCCCCGAAGTACTTCCTTCATCCTTGCGAAGATGCACGTCGCAAGGCGTCCCCTCCCCCTGCACAAAGCGCTTGCCCACCGGCCACTTGGGGCAATCTGACACAAAAATAATCCTTCCCCCGTCCACCTCTTTGATTTAGATTTCCTGAAAGCCTTATTCAGAAAAACCGAAAAGCCATGAACATCCAAGCGCAATCCCCCGCCCCCAATGTCTATGACGCCGAACCCATCCCGGCTTCGGCCCGGGCCGAGATCGAACGCCTGCTCTCCTCCGGGGACCTCTTCCGCTACACCGCCCCCGAAGACGCCCCCGTGGCCCTCCTGGAACGCGAATTTGCGGCGATGATGGGCGTGAAGTACGCGCTTGCCGTCTCGTCCTGCTCGGCGGCCCTTTTCCTGTCGCTCAAGGCGCTCGACCTGCCTCGCGACGCTCGTGTGCTGATCCCCGGTTTCACCTTTGCCGCTGTACCGTCTTCGGTCGTCCATGCCGACTGCGTCCCCGTGCTCTGCGAGGTGGGCGAGAACTATCGCATCGACATCGAAGATTTTGCCGTCCGGCTCGACGAAGACATCTCTGCCGTCATCGTCAGCCACATGCGCGGCCATACCTCGGACATGGACGCGATCATGGCCCTCTGCAACGATCGCAACATTCCCGTGGTCGAAGACGCCGCCCATTCGCTTGGCACAGAATGGCACGGTCGCAAAATCGGCACCATTGGGCGCGTCGGCTGTTTCTCGTTCCAGTCCTACAAACTGCTGAATTCCGGCGAAGGCGGCATCCTGATCACCGACGACGCCGACCTTGTCGCTCGTGCCGTGATCATGTCCGGCGCCTATGAGCACAACTGGCAAAAGCACATGCCCCCCGGCGACAACTCGGCCGAGCTGGTACAGGCCTTTGCCCGCTGGCAAAACAAACTGCCGCTCTACAACCTGCGCCTCGGCAACCTCTCGGCCGCCGTTCTGCGCCCGCAGCTGGCCGAGGTTCCCCGCCGCGTCCGCGATGGCCGCCGCAATCATGACCACGTGGCGGCTCTGCTGAACGCCTCGCCCTGGCTTTCGGTCCCGGATAAACTGTCCCCCGAGGACCGCGCCCCGGATTCGATTCAATTCAACCTCATGGGGCTGACCGATGACCAAACCCGCGCCTTCGCGTCCGCCGCACAGGCCCGCGGCGTCAAGGTCCAGGTCTTTGGGCTTTCCACTGACAACGCCCGCGCCTTCTGGAACTGGCAATTCATCCCCGGCGGCGCCCCCGAACTGCCCCAGACCCGCAAAATGCTGATGCGCGCCTGCGACGTCCGCCTGCCTGCCCGCCTGACGCTCGAAGATTGTTCATGGCTCGCCGAGGCCCTGACCAACGCAGCGGGCGATGTCATGGCCAACAGCCGGGCCTACGGCACCTAATGTAGGGTGCGTGATTTCACGCACCTCCGCTTGCCAGCCCCCCAGACATCTGCCACGCTCGCGCCCAACAAACCGCGAGGCTTCGATGCCGGATTTCACCAAGGGTGCCGCCTGGATGGACGGCCAGATCATCCCCGTGGCCGACGCGAAAATCTCGGTCCTCGACTGGGGCCTGACCCATTCCGACATCACCTATGACGTGGTCCCCGTTTGGAACGGCAGTTTCTTCCGCCTGCCCGACTACTTGGCCCGCTTCCGCCAATCCCTCGCCGCGCTCCAGCTGACCATTCCCCAGACACCCGAAGAGATCACGACCATCCTGCACCGCATGGTCGCCCGCTCTGGCCTGCGTCAATCCTATGTCTCCATGGTTGCCTCGCGCGGCGTTCCAATGGTCGCCGGTTCCCGCGACCCGCGCGACTGCGCCAACCATTTCTACGCCTGGTGCGTGCCTTACGTGCATATCGCAAAGCCCGAACTGGCTGAGCGCGGCGTCCAC
This sequence comes from Aliisedimentitalea sp. MJ-SS2, assembly GCF_032586155.1. Classification (NCBI taxonomy): domain Bacteria; kingdom Pseudomonadati; phylum Pseudomonadota; class Alphaproteobacteria; order Rhodobacterales; family Roseobacteraceae; genus Aliisedimentitalea; species Aliisedimentitalea sp. MJ-SS2. The sequence goes on along the minus strand of NZ_JAWHTC010000001.1, from coordinate 655,418 downwards.
CTGTGGATCTCCAAATCCTCTCGCCGCATCCCCGAGGACAGCGTCAATCCCCGCGCCAAGAACTACCATTGGGGCGATTTCACTACCGGCCTTCTCGAGGCCAAACAGGCCGGCTTCGACAACACCGCGCTTCTCGATCACGATGGCAACGTCACAGAAGGCCCGGGCTTCAACATCTTTGCCCTCAAGGGGAATACGATCGTCACATCCGATCACGGCGTGCTACACGGCATCACGCGGCGCACCATGATTGAACTCTGTGAGGCCCGTGGCCTGGCCGTCGAAACCCGCCCCCTGCCACTGGCCGAGCTGATGGAGGCGGACGAGGTCTTCATGTCCTCATCCGGTGGCGGCGCCATCCCGGTGACACGGGTGGATGACCGGGTCTTTTCCAACGATTCCCCCGGCCCGGTGGCCAGATCCCTACGCGCAGATTATTTTGCTTTGCTCGAACGCGGCGATCTGAGCCAACCGATCACCTACTGACTCACCGGTAAAAAGCGCCTTCGAAGGCGCTTCCCAAGGATTTTCGAAAATCCTTGCCCCTCACCGCAGCCGCAGCACATCCGCAATAAATGGATAAGCCTCAACCGCCGGATCAATCACCGCGGCCTGCAAAATCGGCCGCAATGCATCTGCCACCTGCCCCGGCATGTCCTGCAGAATCCCTTGCCGCGCAGTCAGGCTGATCGTGCGGCTCAGCGGTGCAAAGGGCAGTTCCAGCACATCGAGCTGATCGGCAAACCGCCGCGCCCGCATCAGGGCCAGCGGCGTCAGGATGGTCCAGCCCGCTCCCTGCCCAACCAGCGCCAGGATCGCATGATAACTGTCGAGCTCAAAGCGATGCTCCACCCGCAGCCGCTGTCGCGCCAGGTGATCGCCAATCAGGCGCCCCATCAGATGCCGCGTGGTGTATTGCACGAAGGGCAGGTTCTGCAGCTGCTGTCGCACGTTGCCGCCGGCATCCACCGCCCCCTTGGGCGCGGCCACCACAAACCCATCCTCCAGAATCGGATGCACCTCCATCCAATCCGCCGGGGCCCCCATCTCGGCGGCCACGATCATGTCCAGCGCCCGCGTGTCCAGCTGGTCATAGAGGACATGGCTCGCCCCGGTTTCCAGCAGGAACTGACAGTTCTGCAACTCACCCCCCAGCTGCGCCAGCAAGGCTGGTGTCACATCTGCCTCGAAATCCTCGATCATACCCAGCCGGAACCGCGTCAGCGCGCTCATGTCCTTCTGGGTCAACTCGGCCCGCGCCTGCGCTGCCTCATTCAGGATGCTCTGCGCCCGGTGGCGGAACATCTCGCCCGCCGGTGTCAGCCGCATCGGCCGCGCATTGCGCACCATCAGCTCGACGCCCATGGCGTTTTCCAGGTTGGTCAATTGCTGCGACACCGCCGAAGGGGACGCCCCCAGCCGCCGTGCAGCCGCCGAGATCGAGCGTTCCTCAGCGGTGGCGACGAACACCTCGATTCCCCAAAGCGTGATCTTGCCGGGGCCCAGCGTTGCCATGTCGCGCGCTATTTGCTCAGTTTCGACAGTTTCGCCTGAAGATCGGCCAACTGCTGCTTGATCTCGTCAAGCGGCTGGTCACCATCTTCTTCGGCCTTGGGTTCATTGTCCGACGTCGGCGCAGTCCCTCCGGCCCAGGCCCCGGTCATCGCCTTCATAAAGGCCTCCTGCTGTGCCTGCATCGCCTCGAACCCTGGCATCTTGGCCATCGGGTTCATTGTGCCGATATTTTCCATCATCTTGGATTGGCCGTCGCGAAGCATCTCGAAACTGGCCTGCAGGAACTGCGGCACCACACTGGTCGCCTGGTTGGTATAACTGCGCACCAGATCATTCAGCACACTGACCGGCAGAACATTTTCACCGCGGCTTTCATGCTCGGCGATGATCTGCAGAAGGTATTGCCGCGTCAGATCGTCACCCGACTTCAAATCGACGATCTGAACCTCGCGCCCATCGCGGATGAACCCGGCAATATCCTCCAGAGTCACGTAATCCGAGGTCTCGGTATTGTACAAGCGACGGCTTGCATAACGCTTAATCAACAATGGCTTATCATTATCGGCCACGAAAAATCCTCCCCTGGAATCCCGCCTGAATGCAGCACTGCAGCAAAGCTTACGCTGTTGCAGAAAAAAAAGAAAGGGCAGGTCTTTACGACCTGCCCTTCACATGCTCGGCGCCCCATTAAGGGAGGAGAGGGAGAGATGGAGCGCGAGATGCTGTTCGCCGGGAGGGCGACTTACTTTGCAGTGGCTTTCTTGGCCGCTGCAGTCACGTCTGCGGTGGCTTTTTTCACAGCAGCCGAAGCTTCTTCGCCAGCGTCTTTGCCAGCCGCCATCAGCAGCTCAACAGTTTCGCTTTGGACTTTTTTCGCAACTTCAGCGAAGGCAGCCATGTTCTCGGCAGCAACCTCGGCGGTGGCCGATGCGAAATCGGTCATGGCCTTGGCATAGTCGGCCGGATCGGTTTTGGCTTTCGACATGTCGGCCAGCTTGGCCAGGGTGTCTTTGGTCCACTTGCTGGAAATCTCGGTCGATTTCTCGGCAGCTTCCAGAGCAACACCCGACAGCTTTTCGCTCAGGTCGGCTTGGGTTTTGAACGATTTTTCAAAGGCGGCTGTGTCCACCGGGAAGGCACCCATCATGTCTTTCATCAGGGTGTTCAGATCTTGTGCTTTTGCCATTTCAATATTCCTTGCAGTTCAATGCGCGGGGAGGAGCGCGTTTCGTCTTCTGCAAACAATATGCATTCTGCAGCGCAGCATTTCAAGTTTATTTTGCTGCGCCGCAGAAAAAATCTACGATTCCCTTTAAATTCAGACCTTTGGCACCTTAGTCACATAGGATCCTGGTGCCGGAGCGATAACATCATAGCCAGAATCACCCGGATTCCGCGCCTCAACCTTCTTGCCCGAACGCTTGCGCAGCCAGCTTTCCCAGCGCGGCCACCACGACCCTTCGTGGAAATCGGCGCTCTCCTTCCAGTCGCCAAATTCCAGGCTCAGATCCTCGTTGGTATAGTGCCCGTATTTCTTCTTGGAGGGCGGGTTGACGATGCCCGCGATATGGCCTGACTGACTCAGGATGAAGGTCTTGTTCTTCGACCCCGCCTGCTGCACACCCCGGTAACAATCCTTGGCTGCCGCAATGTGATCGGTCTCGCAGGTGATGGCGCAGAACGGCACATCCACGTCCTTGATATGCAGGGTCTCGCCCAACAGTTCCATGCCGGTGGTAACGAACTCGTTGCGCTGACACAGCTTGCGCAGATACTCCACCGTCATCCGCGCCGGCAGGTTGGTGCTGTCGCCATTCCAGAACAAAAGGTCGAACGCCGGCGGTGTCTCGCCCATCATGTAGCTCTTGATCGCCGGCTGATAGATCAGGTCGTTCGAGCGCAGATAGGACATGGTGCGACTCATGATGAACGAGCGCAGCACGCCGATCTCGTTCACTTCCGCCTCGATCCCGTCGATGAAGTCATCCTGCAGGAACGGAACAAACTCACCCTGGTCGGAAAAGTCCGTCAGCGCGGTAAAGAAGGTGGCCGACTTGATTGACTTGTCCTTGCGCTTTTTCATCAGCGCCAGCGTCAGGTTCAGCGTCGTCCCGGCGATGCAATAACCGATGGCGTTAACCTGTTTCTGGCCGGTGATCTCCTTGGCCACCCGTACCGCCTCAAGAAACCCGGTCTCGACGTAGTCATCCATGCCAATGTCGCGGTCCTCTGAGCCCGGGTTGAACCAGCTGACCACAAACAGCGTATAGCCCTGATCCACGATCCAGCGGATAAGGCTGTTCTGTTCCTTCAGGTCGAGGATGTAGAACTTGTTGATCCACGGCGGGAACAGGACGACAGGCGTGGCATGCACCTTGTCGGTCGTGGGCGAATACTGGATCAGCTCCATCATGTGGTTGCGGAACACCACCTCGCCTTCCGCCGTGGCCACATTGCGGCCCAGCTCAAACGCGCTTTCATCGGCCAGCCGCACCAGCATCTCGCCATTGTTGCGCTCAAGGTCAGCGACCAGGTTTTCCAACCCCTGCACCAGGGATTCACCTTCGGTCTCGACCGCGCGCTCCAGCGCATCCGGGTTTGTGCCGAGGAAATTGGTCGGGCACATCATGTCGACGATCTGATTCGAGAAATAGTTCAGCCGCTTGCGGTCGGTCTCGCTCAGGTCGTCAACCTCGGCCACCGCATCACGGATCGCCTCGGCATTGGTCTCGTATTGTTTTTTAACCAGCTGGAAATACGGGTTGCTGTGCCACAGCGGGTTGGAAAACCGCCGGTCCTTCGGCTGGCCGTCCACCGCGTCATCCCCGTCCGCCCCGGTCAGGAAATGGCTGTGCGCCTCCATGAAATGGGTGACCGTCTTGCCCCAGTATTCGACCTGTTTCTCGAACATCTTGGCCGGATCGGACAGCATTTCCTGCCAATACGACCCGGCGGCACGGGCAAACAGCTCCTGGTCCGGGCCATTCAACGCCGAATTTGGCGGCTTGCGGCTCGAAAGCGCCGCAATCAACCGCTGCGAGAGCTCCTCAACACGGGCGAGGTTCTGGGTCATCTTATCCGCGGACAAATTGCCCACCATGTCGGGTGCGACATCGTCTTTTGTTGTCATCTTAATAAATCTTTCCTATCCTCGCTGCCATGCAGCATACTATGCTGCACCACAAAATCAATTCGTCTGCGGTTGGAGGGGCCACGGACGGACGTTGGGCAGCCTTCCAGCAAAGCCCTATTACAAAAGAAGAAGGAAACGCGCATGCGCTATATGGCCACCTACGACCTGATGGAATCCCTCCGCAACGCGAATCAGTGGTTTGGCGCGACGGCGCTTTCGCTCTCCTCTTACCCGATGTTTTCGATGATTCCCAACCCTGGGTTGCAATGGATGGCCGCCTGGGGCGAGGTTACCGAACGCACGTTCCAGCGCATGGTCGTCAAACCAGACTGGGGCATCCGCACCTTCGTCTGCCCCGATGGCAAGGACCACCTGGTCAATATCGAACATGTGGTTGAACGCCCCTTTGGCGATCTGATCCATTTCAACGTCGTGGGCCGCAAACCCAACCCGCGCAAGGTTCTTCTGGTTGCGCCGATGTCCGGTCACTATGCCACCCTTCTGCGCTCGACTGTGAAATCTCTACTGGTCGATTGTGAAGTTTACATTACAGACTGGCACAATGCCCGCGACATCCCGGTGTCCGAAGGCAAGTTCGACGTCGAGGATTACACCCTCTACCTCGTCGACTTCATGAAGGAACTCGGCCCTGACACCCATGTCATCGCCGTCTGCCAGCCCGCTCCGCTGACGCTCGCCGCCACGGCCTACTTGGCCGAACAGGACCCCGAGGCGCAGCCGCGTTCACTCACCCTCATCGGCGGGCCGATCGACCCCGACGCAGCAGCCACAGATGTCACCGATTTCGGCGACCGCGTCACCATGGGCCAGCTGGCCGAAACCGCGATCCAACGCGTCGGCTTCAAATACAAGGGCGTCGGCCGCATGGTCTACCCGGGCCTGCTGCAGCTGGCCTCGTTCATGTCAATGAACTCAGATCGTCACTCCAAGGCCTTCCAGGACCAGATCATGCGCGTCATGCGCGGCGAGGCGGGTGATCACGACCCGCACAACCGGTTCTACGACGAATACCTCGCAGTGATGGACATGACGGCCGAATTCTACCTCTCCACCGTCGAACGGGTCTTCAAGAACCGCGAGATCGCCAAGAACGAATTTGTCGTCGACGGTCACAAGATCGATATCGGCGCGATCACCACAGTTGCCGTGAAGACGGTCGAGGGCGAGAAGGATGACATCTCGGCCCCCGGTCAGTGCATCGCCGCGCTCGATCTCTGCACCGGCCTGCCGGACGAGAAAAAGGCCAGCCATGTCGAACCCGGCGCTGGTCACTACGGTATTTTCGCCGGCTCCAGCTGGCGCAACAACATCCGCCCGCTGGTGATCGAATTTATCGATGCCAATTCCGACGCGCCCGCCCGTGCCACCCCCGGCAAACCGGCGGCAAAGAAGGCCAAAACCAAGAAACCGGCGAACAAGAACGCCGCCGCGTAAAGGTCTGATCTCATGCCGAAAATCGGGCTCTCCTGCGCCTGTGGTAAGCTGCAGGGCCGGCTCGACGTTCCCTCGCCGCGCGCCGGAAATCATATCACCTGCCACTGCGCCGATTGCCGCGCCGCCGCCATCCACCTGGGCCAGCCCGATCCCGGTGACGGGGTCGCGCTGTGGCAAACCACGGTCGATCACCTGACAATCACCCAAGGCGCCGAACACCTCGCCCTGATGCAGCTCTCGGGCAAGGGCCTCTACCGCTGGTACGCGTCCTGCTGCGGGGTGCCGCTTTTCAACTCGCCGCGCCCACCGCGCACCGCCTTTGTCGGCATAATGGCCAACCGCCTGTCGAACACCACCGCGCTCGGCCCGCTCATCGGCCGCGTCCATGTCCCCGGTGAAAACGGCAAATCCGGCCACGAGGGCGCCCCCCGCATCATGTGGCGCATCCTGTCCAAGATGCTTGCCGCCAACCTCACGGGCCGCTGGCGCAAAACGCCGCTTTTCAACGACGACGGCACCACCGTCACCGCGCCGATGATCCTGACCAAGGAAGAACGCAAGGCCGCAACCCCATCGTAGGGTGGGGTTTCACCCCACCATTCACCGCCCGCGAAACCACCGCCAGATCGGCAACACATCTGCCGCCGCCACCGCCAGGCCCAGCGGAATCATCCAGAACCCGAGAACAGGCAAAAACCCGAACGCACCACCCACGATCAGCGCCAGCCCGACGGCAAGCCGCACCCCCGGAGGCAGGCGCCGCCGAGCCCACATCCGCACCGCCCGGACACGCACCCAAACCGCATCCCAGCCACGCCGTTTCATTTCAGAACGAAAGGCTGCCCCATCCATTCGCGCAGCAACCCGGTCACGATCTCCGGTGTCTCCAGCGTCGGCACATGGCCGGCCTCGTCGATGATCTCCAGCTTTGCATAAGGGATCAGCTCGGCCATGAACGTATGGCGCTTGGGTGGGGTCAGCGCATCATGCGCCCCGCACATCACCAATGTGGGCACCTTGCACTTGCGCAACGTGCCCTGCTGATCGCGCCGCCGCTGCAACGCCCGGACCTGACGCAGAAATACCTCGGGCCCCAGATCACGCGCCATTTCGCTCATCAGGTTCAGAACCGCCACCCGCCCCGGCCCCGGTGCCAGAGCTTCGGGGCGCAGAAAGCCGCGCATCACCTCGTCAAGCTTGCCCGCCTTGACGCCAACGATCATCGGTTCATACGCGGCGGCACTCCGCGGTGTCTCGGCCAGCGGGTTGGTATCCATCAGGCACAACCTTGTGACCCGATCCGGCGCCCGGCGCAGAATCTCCATGGCAATGATCCCGCCCATGCTCAGCCCAGCCAGAGCGAACTTCTGCGGCAACCCGCCCAGGATATTGCTGGCGATCTCCTCGATCCGCTCGCCCCGCGTGGTGCAGGCCACGGTAACGTTCATCTCGCGGCTCAACGTCTCGATCTGCGGGCCGTAAAGCCGCGCATCGCACATCATGCCAGGCACCAGAACCATTGGTTCGCTCATGGGGATTCCCGCCTCGTAACCTTGGCCCAACTTGGCATGTGGCCCGGCGGCGTCAACCGCCAATCCCGCCAGTGACGCAAGGATCATCCCTTTTGCGCCAACAGTACCGAATGCCCGTTGCATTCCGGATCCTCGGGCACGAAGTCAACCGATTGCATGCCGAAACGGTTCAGGATCGCCTCATACTCCTCGATCGACAAGCTGGCATGGTAAACCGGTTGCCCCGCAACTTGCCCCCAAGCCTCCCCGGCGCTTGGTCCAACGCTCAACAGCAATGCCCCTCCATCCACGAGATGCGCCGCCATCCTGGGAAGCACTTGCCGCTGCTCCGTGGCGGTCAGGTGAAAGAACGAATTCCACCCCAACACCCCATCGAACCGCTCCTCCAGGTCAAACTCGCGCATGTCGGCTTCGATCCAGCGCGCATCGGGAAACCTTTCGCGCGCCAAATCGATCATCCTCCCGGCAAAATCCACGCCGGTCAGATCAAAACCCAGCCCAAGCAGGTGGTCCGCCATCGGTCGCCCGCTTCCGCATCCAAGATCCAACACCCGCCCACCATCCGGCAAGATTGCAGCGAACCGGTGCAACCACCCTTTCTCGAACAAGCGCTTGTCTCGGTCGCGATCAAACTGTACGGCGTGTTCTTGATAGACTGCGTGCAGCGATTTCACAGTACAAGCCCTCGAAACGCCGGAAAATCCTCATAACGTGCGCGCCGCGCATCCGCGCGCTCTTCCGGCTCCTCACCGCGCCTGAGTAGCATGCCCCGCGGCGCGACATAGCTCGAAATCGTCCGCCAAGGCTCCGGTCGCCACACAAGGTTGAAGGCACAGAGCTTGGGAAAGAACCAGATCTCGGAATAGGGCAGATGGTCATGCATCCACCACGCCAGGTCGCGCCAGTCCCGCCCGGCCTCGTATTGATCAGCAAACCACGGGATAACGATGCTGGCCCCGGCCACTGCCGCACTGCCACTGGCCCAGTCCCAGATATGGCATTCCAGCGGGTTGTCATTGCGCGCGCAGTTCAGATCGTTCTCATTTCCAAACCGGTTCAGCGCCCTCGAGCGATACCCCGACCGAACCGCCACCCGACCGAACGTCTCTTCCATCGGGTCCAGCAGTGCAGTGCAGAACGCCCGACCGTTCTCAATCGCCAGGTCCGGATCATCGGGAATGTTCTGCAACTCGTGGAAATTCCCAATCTCGGAATAAAGAAACTCACGCATGTAGAAATACTTGCTCAGCCGCACCCGCCCCAGCGTCTCGAGGCTCCACATGCTTTTGGGTCTGCGCATCACGGCTCCGGAGCGGCCAAAGGGGTTATCTATACCTAATTCAGCTTCGCCTTGAGGGCCTTTTTCTTTTTCTCAAGCTTGTCGATCTTGGCATCTGTTTTGCGGTTTTCGATATGACACTTGTATACTTTGTTGTCGCGTTCACGCATCCTCGTTCGCAGTTTCTTTATCTCCTTGCGACCATCCTTGTCACGCAACTCCAGCCGGTGAATTTCATCTCCCAAATCCTGGGTCTCTCTTTCGAGGTTGCGCTTCTGGCTCTTTGTCATTTTTGAGCCATCGGTATTTCGCCCCGATCTCAGCCGGCTTTTCATCCTTGTCAGCTTGTTTTTCTTTTTCTTGATCTCTTTTTGCCAACCCGCGCGCTGCTTGTTGATCTTGTCGATTTCGGTTTGGTTCCTCTTCGATGCTTTCGCGCTGCCATCGATGCACATGACATTTCGGGTTCTGATGTCGACGTGAAGTTTCTTGATCTCTTTATCGGTTTCCCTGATCAGCGTCCGTGTTTCCTGCGCGTTCGCGGGTGTTTTCGTTTTCGACGTCTTCTTTTTTACTGGTGCCTTAGTTGTTGATTTCTCTGTATTTTCCGACCCACCGCCATCCGCTGCAAGATCGTCCACACCACTAAAAACAAACACCAGCCCAAGGATCCCGACAGCGACCAGCTTTGCGGCCGGTTCAAAAGCATGTTTGAACCCCATTGCGACAGCCTCCGCTTGTTTCCGTGTGTTGAGTGTAGCACAAATCCTGACGGGTTTAGAAGCGGCCCCCTGAATGCGTCTGATTGCTCGCGATCAAATCGGGATGATGACGGCGTTCAAAAGCCGTTCCAGCGAAACGCCCCATCCTCGCGTAGTTGCGAAAACGGGTTGAATGCCACTTCCCAGACATGCCCGTCGGGGTCGGCAAAATAGCCGTGATGCCCGCCCCAGAACACGTCGGCCGCTTCTTTCAACACCTTAGCGCCAGCGTCGCGCGCTGCCGCCAGAACCAGTGCCACCTCGCCTTTCTCGGGTACATTGTATGACAGGGTCATCGCCCCGTGTCCCAACGCTTCTTCCGGCAGCCCCATATCCTCGGCCAGCTTGGCACGCGGATATAGACCCAGTGTCTGTCCGATCAGATCAAACGCCACGACCCCGTCCTGCGCCTCGACCCGGGTCCAACCCAGCGCCGTGTAGAACGCCGTCGAACGCTCCGTGTCGTCCACGCCCAGCGTGATCAGCGAGATCCTCTGCTCCATCTCACAGACCCTCCAGCCAGCTCAGGATCACTTGAATTGTCGCCTCGGTGTTGTCCGGCGAGGCGATGTAACCGGCGATCACGTGGCGATTGTCCACCACCTGCGCGTCATCCGGCAGCATCTCCACCGTCGCCAGCCCGCCATGATCGGCCCCCCACTGGCCCGCCACGCGATGGGTTTCCCCGGCCCGCACCACCGTGTCGCCGTCCGAGAAATAGAACAACCCCGGTACACTGACCGCTGAATAATCCTGTGCGGCGGCATGTTTGACCAGTGCGGCCAGCGTGATCGCCGCCTGCATTGGATAGCGCGAGGTCCAGTATTTCGCCACCAGATCGCTCGATGGCTCCCACGCACGCTCCCTGCCCGCCAGCAAAGGCACCCAATAGCGCGCGCCCGGCAATGTCAGGATCCAGGCCTTGTCGTCATTGATGGCGAAATTCGGCGAGACATAGGCCACCGCCTTCACGCCCTCGGCCATTCCCGGCTGCAGCAACGCCTCCGAGACCAGCGTGCAGCCGGTCGAGGTGGCAATCACGATCACCTCGCGGCCCACCGTGCGCGCGGCGGCCAGCGCCTCGGCCACATCCGCCATCCAGTCCTCCACCCGGGCCTCGCCCAGCGCATCGCCGGGCCGCCCGTGCCCGCGCAGCCGGGTGAAGACCAAGTTGGCGCCAAATTCCTCGGCCACCCGGTCCGGCACCGGGCGCAATTCCTGGCTCGTGGCGGAAAACCCGTGCACATACAGCACCGCGATATCGGTCTTCACCTCGGTGCCCCCGGCCCAGACCACCCGCTTTTCCACGCCCTCGGTGATGTCGTCTAACTGCGATTCCACGCTTTCGAAATAGACCTGCACCCCTTCGCCGAACTTGCGCTCATCGAACTGCACATTCACCTCCACCGGCACATAAGGTCCAAAGGTCCAGGCCCCCGCACCAATCACCGCGATTAGGAGCAGGAACCGCCCCAACCACTTACCAAATACCCGCATTTCTATCCGCCATTTTTCAATATGTTTTCGATCGCCGCCTCGATCAGCCCCAGACAACGCTTGTCCGAGAAACTGTGATCGGCATCTTTCACCACCGTGAGCCGCATATCCGGCCCTTCGGCATGCTCGAGCAGCCGAACCGCGGTCGCCACCGGTACCGCCGTGTCATCGGTGCCCTGCAACAGGCGCACCGGGAATGGAAGTTCCAGTTTATCGCGCAAAACCAACTGCTTGCGCCCGTCCTCGATCATCCGCTTGGTGATAATGTAAGGCTCCATGTAATCGCTGGGCAGCTCCACATGGCCGACCTCTTGCAGTGCGCGTTTCTGCTCGTCGCTGAACTCCGCCCAATAGCCATCCTCGGTGAAATCCGGGGCCGCCGCGATCCCCACCATGCCCGCAATCCGCTCGGGTCGTTCACGCGCCAAAAGAAGCGCCTGCCAACCGCCCATGGAGGATCCCACCACCACGATCGGACCCTGGGTCAGCGCATCCACCGCCGCCAGCGTATCCTCGTGCCAATCGCCAATGCAGCCATCGGTGAACTGTTCCGAGCTTTCGCCATGCCCGGAATAGTCGAACCGCAAATAGGCCTGCCCCCGCGCCCTGGCCCAGTTCTCCAGATACACCGCCTTGGTGCCTTCCATGTCCGATTTCAGTCCGCCACAGAAGATCACGCACGGCCCCTGTCCCTCGGTCTTGTGATAGGCCAATTGCCGCCCCTGCGGGGTGTCGAGAGTGTCACTCACTTGTTGCTTGCTCCTGTGATGCCTCGCGCAATACGCGTCTTCGCGGCCACCATTTCACTCGTCACGCCGAAACGCCACCCCTGCGGTGCCCGCGCCGCGCAGGTCGCGCGCCGGGGAAAAAGTTTCAGGATCGCGGATCAAGTTGGCCACCGCCTCGGCTCCCACCTCGATCAGCCTTACCCCTTTCTCGGCATTGGCGCGGGTCGGATCACCCGCCAGCCCGTTGGCGGTCATATGGGCAAAGGGCCGCCAGCGATACCCGGCCTTGCCTGTCTTGAGGAACCGCGGCCCGTCCGCCACCTGGGCAATTTCGTCCAGCGCGCTGTCATCCACCAGGTCCGGCTCCAGCGCCATCATCATCGAGGTTTCGGCCTCGCAGGCATGGGCCATGCTTTCCTGATCCTCAAGGATCGCCTTGTATTCCTCCTGCGCCTCCATCGGGTAGCAGGTGAAAACAAGTGTCACCTCCGGCATTTCCGGTGCCACCTCATCGATGAACTGCTGGCAGGCGATGATATTGCCGCCATGGCTGTTGGAAATCACGATGTCACGGAAGCCGTGGCGCGCCAGCGCCATGACCAGATCGCGCAGCACCGCCCGGAACGTCGCATGGCTCAGGGTCAGCGTGCCACCAAAGGGCATGTGATGCTCGCTCAGCCCGGCCCACATCACCGGCGCCACAACAACCGGGCGCGTGTCGCTGGCCAATATCGCAGCTCGCCGGGCTATCTCCAGACCCAGCCGTGTATCCACCATCGTGGGCAGATGCGGCCCGTGCTGTTCGATCGAGGCCACCGGCAGGATAACCACCGCGTCCTGCTCGGCCAGTGCGCGCAACTCATGCGCTTTCAGCCGTTCCCACATCACTTCGCTCATTTGCCCTCTCCCCTTTTGGCCCTGACCGGTCCCGCCGATCCATTTCGCGCATCATGCCGGGGTGCCCGAACCCTGACAAGCGCGCCGTCGCAGGACTGCCCCGCCACACGGCGCGACCCGACGCGGCTGCGTATCCCGGCATCAATGCGGGGATTTCATCCCAAAGGATTGCCACGCGCAGTTCACGCATAAAATTCGCCGATTTCGCAAATATCTCGCAAAACTTTCTGAAAAACATCAAAGAACAGACAATCCCCGCACCCTCCTTGCGTTATCAACACCTCAGCGCAACAGGAGACAGCCACGATGACTGCCGATATCCACGTCCACCAATCCATCGCCAAGGCCCTTGCCGATCACGGGGTCGATACGCTCTTCGGTCTGATGGGCGACGCCAACCTCTTCATGGTCGACAGCTATGTGCGGGACCATGACGGCCGGTTCGTGCCCGCCGCGAATGAAGGCAGCTCGGTCCTGATGGCGCTGGCCTACACACATGTTTGCGGCAAACTGGGTGTCGCAACCGTGACCCATGGCCCGGCATTGACCAACTGCGTCACGGCTCTCACCGAAGGTGCCCGCGGACATGTCCCCATGGTGCTCCTGGCAGGCGACACCCCGGTCGACAATCCCCGCCACCTGCAAGGCATCGACCAGCGTGAGCTGGCCAAGGCTTCGGGTGCTGGCTTCGAACAACTCCGCAGCCCCGCCACCGCGTCAAAGGACGTCGCCCGCGCCGTCTACCGTGCCCAGGTCGAGCGCCGTCCCATTGTCCTGAACATGCCCGCTGATTTCATGTGGGAGAAAACAACCCACGAAAAGCATGTTCTCGATGTCTTCACCAATCCCGGCGGCGTCGCCGAAGGAGACACGCTCGACAACGCCATCGGCATGATCGCCTCGGCCCGTCGCCCCCTGATCCTTGCCGGGGCCGGTGCCGTTGCTGCCCGTGACCAGTTGGTCAAACTGGCCGACCGGCTCGAGGCCCCACTCGCCACCACGCTCAAGGCCAAGGGCCTCTTCAACGAGCACCCCTACAATATCGACATGTTCGGTACGCTCTCAACGCCCGCCGCCTATGACCTGATCGCCCAGTCCGATTGTATCATCTGCTTCGGCGCCAGCCTGCATGACTTCACCACCGATCAGGGCAAGCTGATGAAAGGAAAGCGGATCGTCCAGGTCGACGTCAACCCGACTGCAATCGGCGGCGGCCTCCACCCTGATGCCGCGCTGATCGCCGATGCCGGGCTGACCGCCGAAACCATCGTCTATTGGCTGGACGAGGCCGAAATCCCCTCCAGTGGCTTTACCCGTGATCTGGATATCGAAGAACTCACCGCCCACCCCGCCGGCCCCAACAAGACCGGCGACGGCTACATCAACTTTGTTCACGCCCTGGAACGCCTGGAAGCACTGTTCCCAAAGGACCGCATCCTCGTCACCGATGGTGGCCGCTTCATGACCGAAGTCTGGTGCCGCATCTCCGCCCCCGACCCGCACAGCTTTGTGCCCACCGTCAATTTCGGCTCCATCGGCCTGGGCCTGCAAGAAGCCATCGGCGCTGCCGTGGCCCAGCCTGATCGCCCCACCGTGCTCTTTACCGGTGACGGCGGCTTCATGATGGGCGGCATCAACGAATTCAATACGGCGGTGCGCATGGGGCTGAACCTCACCGTGATCGTCGCCAATGATGCCGCCTATGGCGCCGAACATATCCAGTTCCTCGACCGCAAGATGGACCCGGCGCTGTCCGTTTTCGAATGGCCTTCCTTCGCGGCCACCGCGACCGCGCTGGGCGGCATTGGCGTCGAGGTCCGTTCCGACTCCGATCTGGAGGCCGCAATCGACACGCTGCGCGGCCACACCTCCGGCCCGGCCCTGATCGAGCTGCATCTCGACCCGCATGATGTACCGCGCATGCGTATTTAACCCGCTTCAAGCACCTCTAGACATCGATACTCTTCGCCAAGACCCGGCTGATCGTGGTCAGGCTCTCGCCGGATTGCTCGACCCATGTGTTGAACGCCGCCTGCACCGCGGCCCAATCCTTCTGTGACGTGGGCGATTTGCTCACTACCCCTTCGGCCACCAACCGGGCCACAACGCTGCCGGACATGATGAAACTGTCCACCCCCATCCGCCGCATGGAATAGGCACCAACCTGCCCGCCCAGCCGTGAACCGCTCTTTTTCAGCCATTGCACCAGACCGGCAAAATCCTCTTTCGGCCAATTAGCAACTTTACGGCCAAATCCGCCCACCTCTGCCGTGACCTCCTGAATGAACACCGCGTTCTGCTGAATGGCGCGCACCTTGGGCGCCGAGCGGATGATCCGCGTATCCGCCAGCAATTCGTCGTACCACTCGTCAGACATCATCGCGAGTTTAGCCACATCGAAACCGTGAAACGCCTCCACGATCCCCGGCCACTTGTTTCGCACCACGGTCCAGGCCAACCCGGTTTGGAATATCCCCTCGGCCATCGACGCCAACCACTGCGCATCCGGAATGTCTGCGATCTCCGCTGCCGTCTTTGGTATCGGAATATCCTCGAGAACCGCACCAAACCCGCCTTTGCGCTCAGCCGCCATGGCTAAGATCTCGTCATATCTATGCATCATTCCCTCCCTGCGTCCCCTGGGCGTCACAACTCCACTTGACCACTATAGGGACAACGGCCATATGAGGGCCACCACACTTCACATATTTCCCGCAACCGGGCGTTTCGTGGGCGCCAAACTGACGAGGAGACGGCCAATGAGCCAGATTTCCCTGACCTTCCCCGATGGCAATTCGCGCGATTACGACGCAGGCATAACCCCTGCCGAAGTGGCCGCCAGCATTTCGAACAGCCTTGGCAAGAAAGCCATTTCCGCCACCGTCAACGGCGCGCATTACGATCTGCAATGGCCGATCGACGCCGACGCCTCCATCGCCATCCACACGCTGAAGGATGACGAACAGGCGCTCGAGCTGATCCGCCACGACTTTGCCCACGTGATGGCGCGCGCGGTCCAGGAACTTTGGCCGGACGTCAAGGTCACCATCGGCCCGGTGATCGAAAACGGCTGGTATTACGATTTCGACCGGGAAGAACCTTTCACCCCCGAAGACCTGGGCGAGATCGAGAAGAAGATGAAAGCCATCATCAATCTTCGCGACCCCGTCCGTACCGAGGTCTGGGAACGTCCGCGCGCGATCGAGCACTATCGCGGCACCCATGAGCCCTACAAGATCGAGCTGATCGACGCCATTCCCGGTGACGAGCCGCTACGCATGTACTGGCACGGCGACTGGCAGGATCTCTGCCGCGGCCCGCACCTGCAACATACCGGGCAACTGCCCGCCGACGCCTTCAAACTGATGAGCGTCGCCGGTGCCTATTGGCGCGGTGACAGCTCCAAGGCGATGCTGCAACGCATCTATGGCGTGGGTTTCAAGAACAAGGAAGACCTGCGCAAATATCTCAACATGCTGGAAGAGGCCGCCAAGCGCGATCACCGCAAGCTGGCCAAGGAAATGGACCTGTTCCACATGCAGGAAGAAGCCCCCGGCCAGGTGTTCTGGCACCCCAACGGCTGGACCGTTTACACCGAGCTGCAGGATTACATGCGCCGCAAACAGCGCGGCGGTGGCTATCAGGAAATCAACACGCCCCAAGTGGTCGACCGCAAACTGTGGGAGGCCTCGGGCCACTGGGACAAGTACCAGCATCACATGTTTATCGTCGAAGTGGATGAAAGCCGCGACGGCGAAAACGACGATGCCAGTACCAAGAACAAGGACCAGACCCGGATCAACGCGTTGAAACCGATGAACTGCCCCTGCCACGTTCAGGTGTTCAACCAGGGCCTCAAGAGCTATCGCGACCTGCCGCTGCGGCTGGCCGAGTTCGGCTCCTGCGCCCGGTTCGAACCCTCGGGCGCATTGCATGGCATCATGCGCGTGCGCGGCTTTACCCAGGACGACGCCCACATCTTCTGCACCGAGGACCAGATTCAAGAGGAATGCGCCCGCTTCATCGACTTCCTCGCCGATATCTATCGCGAATTGGGCTTCCCCGAGTTCGAGATCAAGTTCGCCACCCGTCCGGAAAAACGGGTCGGTACCGACGAAAGCTGGGACTATGTTGAAGGCGCGCTTGAAAACGCCATCAAGGCCGTCGGCCGCGACTACACACTCGAACCCGGCGACGGCGCCTTCTATGGACCCAAGCTCGACTTCTACCTGACCGACGCCATCGGCCGGGTCTGGCAATGCGGCACCTTCCAAGTTGACCCGAACCTGCCGGAACGGCTTGGCGCAAGCTTCATCGGCGCGGACGGTGACAAACACCGCCCCTACATGCTGCACCGGGCAACACTGGGCAGTTTCGAACGCTTCATCGGTATCCTGATCGAGGAACACGCCGGCAAGCTGCCGATGTGGCTCGCCCCGCGTCAGGTGGTGGTTTCCACCATCGTGTCCGAGGCCGACGATTACGCGCTCGAAGTGGTCGAACAGCTCAAGGCCGCGGGTGTCCGCGCCGAGGCCGACCTTCGGAACGAGAAGATCAATTACAAGGTCCGAGAACATTCGCTGGCCAAGGTTCCGGTCATCCTCGCCATCGGCCACCGCGAGGTCGAAGAGAAGACCGTGACGGTCCGCCGCCTGGGTGAAAAGCAAACCAAGGTTCAGTCACTGAACGAGGTTCTTGCCATCCTGGGCAGCGAAGCCACACCGCCCGACCTGCACTGAGCGGATTTAAATCCGAAACCAAACAGGCGTCTGGCTCCGGCTCGGCGCCTGTTTTCGTTCTTGATCTAGATACTCAAGACCAACTCTGGCCGCCCCGCGCCATTCCTCTGTTTTTTCGCCATCGGATTTCCTTCCGGGCGGGTGCCGTAACCAAAAGGCGGGCCTCACCCGGGTTCACGCAACCGCATGCACCTTCATCCGGGGACAGATCATCTGTTGGGAGATTTGTAACATTCCAGCCCTGTAAGCCTCGCCCAAGCCACCAAGTCAAACAGCGAAACCCTGCCTTTTCAAAGAGTTAATCGTTCCCTTCTGTTTCATTTCCTCACACAGGGCCGCGCCATTCTGACGCATCCGTGATACACGCCCTCGTGAGTGGCCCGTGACGCATCCCCACAGCTACGTTTCTCTCATCGCAACAAAGCGCGATCAGATTTAGCGACACGAAAGGAAAACCCCATGTCGAATACCTTCAAGACCGTTGCCATTGCAGGCGCCGTTGCCACCGCTCTGGCCAGCCACGCCACCACCGCGACCGCGGCTGAAAAAGAGAAATGTTACGGCGTTTCGCTGGCCGGTCAGAATGACTGCAAAGCCGGTGCAGGCACAACCTGCGCAGGCAGCTCGACCGTCGACTACCAAGGCAACGCCTTTAAACTTGTCGATGCAGGTAGCTGCACCGCGATGGAACTGCCGGCCATGGCAGACGGCACCGCGCGCATGGGCTCGCTCGAAGAGCTGAGCCGCGACCTGCCGTCCTAAACCAACCCCTCGCCCCGCTCGCCTGCGCTGCTAAGCGGGCGGGGATCCAGTTGTGCGGTATGAGTATCCGGCGCCGTCTGCCCCCATGCAAAACGCGGCACCACTTAAACCGACAGGCCGGGAGCGGCATCTCATCCCCATTTGGCCGCCCCGGCCACAATAACACTGACGGCGACACGCATGCTTGACCAGACCCGCATCAACACGCTGCCCGCAACCCCGGGTGTTGGCTACAAGCCACAGCACTACGCGGACATCATGTCCAATCCGGCGCCAGTGGGCTGGCTCGAAGTGCATGCCGAGAATTACATGGGCGCCGGTGGCCGCCCCATCGCCCAGATCCGCCACCTGTCAGACCGCTTCCCGATTTCCGTTCACGGCGTTGGCCTGTCGATCGGCGGCGAAGACCGGCTCGACCCGGATCACTTGGCGCGCCTGAAACATCTCTGCGACTGGCTCAACCCGGCCAGCTTTTCCGAACATCTTGCCTGGTCGACCCATGAAAGCGCCTTTCTGAACGACCTGCTGCCCGTGCCCTATACCGATGCCACGCTGACTCGCGTCGCCGACCATATCGACGAGCTTCAAAACACTATTGGCCGCCCCATGCTTCTGGAAAACCCGTCCTCCTACCTGGCCTTTGCAGAAAGCACCTGGTCGGAGCCCGATTTCCTCAATGAAATCGCCAAACGCACCGGATGCGGCCTGCTTCTGGACGTGAACAACGTCTTCATCTCGGCCACCAACCTGGGCTTTTCACCGCAGGAATACATCGACGCCTTTCCGTTGCACCGCGTTGGCGAGCTGCACCTCGCCGGACATGACACCGAAGAGGACGATCACGGCCGCCCGCTTCTGATCGACAGCCATGGCCGGGAAGTCGACGAACCGGTTTGGGCGCTTCTCGACTACACTCTTTCCAAATCCGGCCCCCTGCCTGCCCTGATCGAATGGGACAACGACGTTCCTGACTGGCCCATACTGGCCGCCGAGGCCACCCGCGCTGCAGATGCCTTGCAAAAGGTGCCCGCATGACCGCCTCGCGCCAGACCCAGTTCCACGATGCCATCCTTGATCCGACGCAGCCCGCTCCGCCGAACTTGCTTGATGGCCGCGGCGCACCCGCCGGTCGGCGCTTCTCGGTCTATCGCAACAACGTCTTCGTCTCGCTGATCGAGGCGCTGGAGCAGACCTTCCCGGTGATCCGCAAGCTGATCGGCACAGAGAATTTCACCGGCCTCGCCGGTCATTACTACCGCGCTCATCCGCCAACCTCACCGATCCTGTCCAACTACGGTGCGGATTTCCCCGCCTTCCTCGAAAAATTCGAACCGCTGGCGCACCTGGGCTACCTGCCCGACACTGCCCGTCTCGAACGCGCGCTTGTCGATAGCTACAATTCTGCCGACCACGCCCCGCTTGACCCTGGTGTCTTCTCGACCACCCCACCCGAGGACCTGCCGCGCCTGTCGCTGGCCCTTGCCCCGGCAATACGGTTGATCCGCTCGCCCTGGCCGATCCACGGCATCTGGCTTTTCAACACAGAAGACGACGCGCCACAGCCACCGCACCGGGCGCAGGACGTGCTGATCACCCGCCCCGAGTATGACCCGCAACCGCGTCTCCTGCCCGAAGGCGGCGCGGCCTTCGTCACTCATATCGCCAAGGGCGATCCCCTCGGCGCCGCAGTCGAGGCCGCCAGCGTCGAAGCAGCCGAGTTCGACCTCTCGACTCTGCTTTCGCTTCTCCTGCAAGACAACGCGCTCGCCAGCGCCCAACTGAAAGATACGGCATGAATTCCCTGATCTCGCTCCACAACGCCCTCGCCACCCGTCTTGACCGCGCCGACTGGCTGATCCCGACGCTGGCGCGCTTTCTCTTTGCCGCCATCCTGCTGATGTATTTCTGGAAATCCGCCCTGACCAAACTGGGGGACGGCATCCTCGGCCTGTTTTCCCCATCCGCTGGCGCCTATGGCCAGATATTCCCCAAAGCATTCGAGCAGGTGGGCTATGACAGCTCGCAACTGGGCATTTTTCACTGGGCCGTGGCCCTTGCCGGCACCTGGGCCGAGTTCATCCTGCCAGCCCTCATTGTCCTGGGCCTGCTCACCCGCCTGGCTGCGCTCGGCATGATCGGCTTCGTCGCCGTGCAGACGCTCACCGACCTCTACGGCCACGGCGTCATTGGCGAGGCGAAAACCATCGGCGCCTGGTTCGACAACGGCGCCTCCAGCCTGCTGATGGATCAACGCAGCCTCTGGGTCTTCCTGCTGGTCATCCTCGTCATCAAGGGCGCAGGCCCCCTGTCGCTCGACCGCCTATTGGCACCCAAACCGGATACGGACAACTAACCCGCCCTTCATTTGACCAGAAATACCTCGGGGGTGCGGGGGGAACTCCGCTCCTCACCTCTCAAAAATGCGCCTTCGGCTCATCCGGCTTCCCGGCCGCCAATGCCAGCAAGCCGCCGATGATGCAGAACCCGATCGGGAACATGGTGAAGACGCCAAAGCCGAAGCCGAAATACATCAGCCCCCCTGCAATCAACATCAGCGCCCCACCCCACAGCGCCCGGATTTTGGCCATCGCGCCGCCGGCAATCGCCAACAGCGGTGCCAGGAAACTGGTGACCCGGATCAGCTGCGGATTTTCCACCTGCTCGGCAATCCCGCGGATCTCGCCATGGGTGGCAATCGCTTCGGTGTAGCCATAGCCGAAAAACCCCACCACCATGGCGAGCAATCCGCCGATGACCCCAAGCATCAATGCCGCGTTGCGCATATTCTCAGTCCTCCTGCAACAGTGCCCCTTGCACCGTCTTGTCCCATCCCAGATAGAGATTGTCCCCCACCACAATCAAGGGCCGCTTCATCAAGGCCGGGTGTTCGGCCAAAAGCACCTCCGGGGCTTTTGCACGCTCTTCCTCGCTCAACCCCCGCCAGGTGGTCGAGCGCGTATTGAGCAGTTTGTCGCCGAATTCCGCCAGCGCCCGATCACGCAGCGTATCGGCCATCCCTTCCGCCCGGACGTCGCGCAACACCACTTCATTGCCCGCATTCTGCAACGCTTTCAAAGCCTTGCGGCACGTATCACAATTCTTCAACCCGTAAAGCTCCACCGCTCATCCTTTCATCACACGTGGCCTCTTGCCCCCTGCTTACCCGTTCAAAAACCGGCGATCACCCCTCTTTTCCTTGCTTTTTGCCGCAAGAGTGCAATCATCCACCTCAGGTTGCCCTGCCACGTGACGATCCCGCAGTCAAAATGAACCCGGTATCCGGCAGGACGACCCGCATGGACCGGCCCGCAATTCCCGGACCGGCAACTTAAATTGAAGGAGACGGGAGCCATGCCCAACGGCACCGTGAAATGGTTCAACACTCAAAAAGGGTTCGGCTTTATCGAACCCGAAGAAGGCGGCTCGGACGTGTTCGTGCATATCTCTGCGGTCGAACGCTCGGGCCTGACCGGGCTCGCGGACAATCAGAAGGTCAGCTACGAACTGGTCGACGGTCGCGACGGCCGCCAGATGGCGGGCGATCTCAAGCTTCTCTGAACCGCCAGGGGCGACCCTGACGCCCGACCAAAAGCTTTTCCAGCGCCACGCAGCCTTTCATGCCCACGGGCAGATGGTTCGGTTTTCTGTCGCGTCTCCCTCTGCCCCGGGACAGCGGGTGCCTGCGTCATGAACTGTGCGGAACGCGCCGTGGCGGCGGTGTCTCCAGCCGCACCACCTCGTAGACATCCTTGGCCGGGATCACCGTAGCGCCATAGGGGATCGGCGCGCGCCGCACCTTGCGCAGCCCATAGCCATCGCGCGCCAGCACCGGCGCGAAATGCACCGCCGCGTTGTCCGGCCAGAGCACGCCGTCTTCTTCGGCCTCAAACGCCCGCTCGACGAATTTCTTCAACCGCGGCGAGCCGTTGAAGACGCCAAGCCGCTCGCGCACATACTCGCCCTTGGGCGGAAACCCGGCCCCGAACGGCTCCCATTCGGCGCGGTTGTCAAAGAAGTTCGCCAGCTCCGGCCCGTCCTTGCCCGGCGTGATCCCGCTCTCTCCGGTGATCAGCCCGGCCAGAACCTCCAACGTCTCGTCGGATAAGTGCATCGCTTTTGTATCCCCTGCCTTCCAAGGCCAGCGTAGGGTGGGTTTTCAACCCACCATTCCACCCTACAGACACAAAACCCCGCTCTCAACCTGCCCCCACGCGCCCCGCCCGGGGTGGGTGCGGAACGCGCCCGCCCATGGGGCGGGTCGGGCGCGTGCGCAGCAAAGCTGCGCATTCAATATTTTCGGAACACGTCTTCCAAAAATCAACTTAGTAAGCTGTTTGCGTCAATCACATAATTTGCGTTCTTGAGTTCTTTGGCCAACGAAAGCTTCCAATTCCCGGACGGATCTACTGGTTCGTAAACTATCCCAAGAATATCGCTTGGTTCGCTGACATCTTTCTCCTTGAGGACGAAAACGCGGTCGCGACCAAGTGATCCAAAAAAATAGCCCAATTCTAGAACTACATTCTGACGCGCCCTTAACTCTTCTTGACCATTGTCCGCCTTCTTATTTCGCGCACAATCATCTGCCGTCATTAGGACAATGGCGAATCCCACATCGGCATTGTGCTCAAACTTCTCTATAACTGTTCTGCCGCTATTGGGCTTCTCACTAAGAATGACCGGTTCTAGCCCAAGCTTTTCAATTGTCCGTGCGACTGATTGCTTCAAAGCATCATCGTGACCATGCACGATGAACACTTTCTTATTGTCCGTTGGTTCTCTCCTCTCGCGTTTTGTTTCCTCACTATCAGCGCCCGACGGTTCGGACTGTGCCACCACCCATCTTGACCGCTGTGATTCTAATAACATTTTGCTTTAGAAAATCAGCCTCCACCTCTGATTCAACAAAACTAGACTGCAATAAGTCTACCACCTCATCTCTCCATTGTTTCAATGCGTGGTAGTCGGACCTGTTCAAATCGTCAGCTTTGCTTATTATCTCTCCAAGATCAGTCAAAACTTGTTCTCGGTCGTCCAA
Organism: Aliisedimentitalea sp. MJ-SS2; assembly: GCF_032586155.1. Taxonomy (NCBI): domain Bacteria; kingdom Pseudomonadati; phylum Pseudomonadota; class Alphaproteobacteria; order Rhodobacterales; family Roseobacteraceae; genus Aliisedimentitalea; species Aliisedimentitalea sp. MJ-SS2. Next base: position 632,082 of record NZ_JAWHTC010000001.1, on the reverse strand, counting down.
TAGCTCTAAACTTTTCACCCCTCCAAAACCCCCTCAAACTCCCGCCATTCCCGCACGGACATGCCAGAGTTCTCCTTGGTCACCGCTTCGCCCTTCAGCATCCGCCGCAAACACTCCATCATCTGGGCCGACATCGTCACCGCGCCCATCCGGTAATCCTCGAACGCCTTGAACGCGAACGGCACCCAGTCGGCGACCACGTTACAGATCGCATCGGCATAGACCCGGATTTCATACTGCGCATGGGCATCCGCCCGCAGCCGCAGGAAGTGCAAGAGGTTGTGCAGGTCCACCTTCCAGTACCACTGGGTATAGATATTCGCCGGCAGGTTCATCCGGGCGAGTTCGCGGGCAAGCCCGATCCCGTCCTCGTCGATCAACGTCTGGTAGTTGTCATAGCACCGCGCCGCGTCACCCTTCAGCATCTCCAGCACACGGGCGGTATCTTCCGGCGACAACAATTCGCCCCGCCCCTGGTTGTTCACCACCGACTGCGCATTGATGTGCTCAGGCGCGGGCATGTAGAACTCGCGATCCAGGATCGAGTAGCGCGCCGAGTATTCGTTCACATTCGCCGTCCGGTGCCGGATCCATTGCCGCGCCACGAACACCGGCAGTTTCACATGCAGCTTGATTTCGCACATCTCGAACGGGGTCGAATGCCAGTGCCGCATCAGGTAACGGATCAGCCCCTCGTCATTCTGCACGCTCTTGGTGCCCTTGCCGTAGCTGACCCTTGCGGCCTGACAGATCGCCGCATCGTCGCCCATATAATCGATCACCCGCACGAACCCATGGTCCAGAACCGGGATCGCCTTGTAGAGATGCGCCTCCATGCCCTCGCTCACCGCGCGCAGGGTCTGATTTGGCTGGTTGCGCAGCTCGTCGATTTCGGCCTGCTGCTCGGGGGTCACACTCATTCTTGGCATCCTTTGTCACGGAATCGGTTCGATTTCACTATATCTTGAGACATCCCCCGCCGAAACCACAAGAAACCGGGACATTCTGCCCACAGGTGCCACAAAATCAGCCCCGAACCGCAGCCGTGAATTGACTTTCAACACCACCAGCACGATTCTGGCGAAAACAAAACAACCGAGGCAGAAATCATGCAAGGCATGCGATTGGTTTTCCTACTTGCAGGCGCACTGTTTGCAACAGGGTGTGGCAGTACGAATCCGTTTACAAGCGGCACGGGAACAGGAACCGGCACAGGGACCGGCACAGGAAGCGACACGATACCGGCCGACGTTGCTGGCAACGTCACCAACGTGGCCTATACCCCCGGAAGCGGGACCATCACCGTCGAAGGCATCAATCTGGACAATATTCCATTTTCTGCCGTCTACACCCGTAACCCCGCGCTCGATGTTCCCGGCTATCAGGCCTACACCGTTCAGCACGACCCGCTTGACCGGCATGTCACGGCCTTCGTGATGGAATCCGGGAATTCCGGCTCGGTGCGCGGCGCTCTCGTTGTGTCGGGCGGTCAGTTCAACCGGTATTTCGGCGGCGCGTACTATGAGCGCGATGGCGCCTACACTCCCGCGACCGGCCAGGTCTCTTATGCCGGTAGCTATGTCGGGCTAACCAATGTCGACGCCCCGGGGGCCGACCTGCTGCCAGTGCCCGGTGGTACCGATCCCTCGCTCCTGCCCAGCCAGGCGGCGGTTGTCACCGGTGAAATCTTTATCAATGCCAACTTTGCCGACAACTCGGTCAACGGTGGCATCTATAACCGGACCCTTGCCGATTACGCGATCGCTTTGCCCGATCTGGCTCTGATTGCCACCGATATTGCCGATGACGGCTCGTTCACGGGCTCAATTGAGTATTCCGGGGTCGTCGGGCAATCCATCGGGACGTACGCGGGCCTCTTCGGAGGGCCGAACGCCGAAAGCGTGGCGGGTGGCATTCGCCTGGACGAATGGGATGGCCCCGGTAACCCGCTCGGCTACGATAATGAAGAGGAATACGGCGTCTACGTGCTCGACCAATGTGGCACACCGGGCGCAAGCGCGACAATTTGCGGCGCAGTAAGACCCTGATGCACCCGCGCATCGAGGCTCTGCTCAGGGCCGCGGCACTCGCCTTTTGTTTTGGTTGTGCCGCGGCTCCCAGCGTACAGGCAGACAGCGTTACGCTTACCATTCCGCAAACCCGGGCCGCCGCGCGTGATGCCCTGGCAAAGGGTGAATTTGACCTGGCGGTCCAACTGGCCCGCGGTTTGTTGCAGGCCAATCCCAAGGATGCCCAAGCCTATTACATCATCGCCCTTGCCTATCAGCAGCTCGGCGACAACAGATTGGGGCGCAAGGCCGCCGGTTATGCGTTTCGCTATTCCGAACACCCCCAGGATCGCTACACCACCGCGCAACTTGCCGCCAAATTCGCCCTCCAGCAAAAGCGCTATACCCTGGCGCAATACTGGCTGCGCCGTTCGATCGACCACGTCCCGAACGAAAAACTGCACCAACTCGCGATTGCCGATTTCAAACACCTGCGGGCGGACAATCCCTGGCAGATCCGGCTGCAGTTTTCGGTAGCGCCGACAAACAACGTCAACTCCGGCGCCGGCGATCCGGAAAACGAAATCGACGGCACCGATCTGCCTGCTGGCATCCTCTCACCTTCGGCCATGGCGCTTTCCGGCGCCATCTCGACCGGCAAGATCAACGCAAGCTACCGGCTGGCGCGGACCAAGAACTCTGAAACCCAACTCGCCTTCCGGGCCTTTGCCAAGCAAGTGACCCTGTCATCAGCGGCCAAAAGGCTTCTGGCGACTGGACCGGCGACGGTTCCGCCGCTGACCGGTCGCGATTTCTCCAGCAGTTTCTTTTCGCTTGGCATCGTTCATACGATGCGCAATGGCGTTCGCCCCGATCGGCCCCGCGGCAATGGCCAAACCCAACTGGCCCTGACCTATGGCCAAAGCCACTTTGCCGGCAATCTCTATTATCACACGGCAAAGGCCAGTGTTGCGCGGCTTCTCAGCCTGTCCGACTCTCACGCGATCAAACTCAAATTTCGTCTCGAACACCGCGATTATCGCACCGGCTCAAGCTCTGATACCGCCGCGATCCAGGTGGAAATGAGCCATCAACTGGCCAACGCTGACCGCCTCAGCTACGGAATCAGCCTTGCAGCCACTGCCGCCACGGCGATTAACCTGCGCCAGGAGCTGGCATCGGGCTATGTCGCCTATGAGCCCGCGAAAAACCTCGGACCCGCACGCATCAGCTTCATCCTTGGCGCATCCTTTTCGCACTATTATGACTACCGCGTCGGCTTTTTCCTTGTGCCTGGCGGCCGCAAGGACACCACACTCCACGGCATGGTTTCTGCTCATTTCGAAGATTACGACTTCGGCGGATTTTCCCCCACGCTCACCCTGCACGCCCGCGAGACGCAATCAAATGTCGGGCGCTTTGACACCGACGAACTGACATTGTCTATTGGCTTCAAATCAAACTTCTAAGCCAGGGGCCGCGTCATGCATCTGAAATATCTCCACACCATGGTCCGGGTCAAAGACCTCGACGCCACTATCGCCTTTTTCGAGCTGCTTGGCCTGGTGAAGACCCGCCACTCCGATTACGAACAGGGCCGGTTCTCGCTGATCTTCATGGCGCCGCCGGATCAGCCCGAATGCCCGGTCGAGCTAACCTATAACTGGGATGGCGATGACGGGCTGCCGTCGGACAGCCGCCATTTCGGCCACCTCGCATACGAGGTCGGCAATATCTACGAGATGTGCCAGCACCTGATGGACAATGGCGTCACCATCAACCGCCCGCCCCGTGATGGCCGTATGGCCTTCATCCGCAGCCCCGACAATATCTCGGTCGAACTTCTGCAAGAGGGTGAGCCGCTCGCGCCAGCCGAACCCTGGGCCAGCATGGAAAACACCGGTCACTGGTGATCCGCACCCTTCTCATTGTCGTTTTGCTGTCGGCGCCTGGCACAGCCCAGGCCGAATGCCGCCTCGCCATTGCCCTGGCGCTCGATGTCTCAGGCTCGGTCGACAGCCGCGACTATGCGCTGCAAAGAAATGGCCTCGCCGGTGCCCTGCGCGATCCGCGGGTTGTGCAGGCGATCCTCGCCCGGCCCGAAACGCCGGTAGACCTGATGGTCTATGAATGGAGCGACCAGGGCAGCACCCGCACGATCCTGCCCTGGCAGGCCATGACCTCGGCCAATGCGCTGGAAAGCGCCACCACCCGGATCGAAACCGCCCCGCGCGCGGCAATGCCCCCGGCCACCGCCCTCGGGGACGCCATGCGCCATGGTATCCGAAGCCTGGCCTCCCGCCGCTGCTGGCAACGCACCCTCGATATCTCCGGCGATGGTCGCTCCAACACCGGCCCTCGCCCCGGCCCGCTCCGCGCCGTCGCGCAGACCAATGACATCACGATTAACGCCCTCGTCATCGGCCACCCCGACCCGTCCGAGACCACCCGCCTCACCGCATATTTCCGCGCCAATGTCATCACCGGTCCCGGCGCCTTCACCGAAACCGCCCGCGACTTCTCCAACTACAAGGCCGCCATGACCCGCAAATTACTGCGCGAACTGACCCAGCAGGCGATCTCGATGCGCTGACCAAGCCGGCTGCTCTTTCTTTGTGAAAAATACTCCCGCCGGAGGCTCCGGCATCACCTCACCCGGCAGGTCTCAAACCGGGCGCAACGCCGCCCGGGAGCGTCGGGGCGGGTGGGTGGGCGGCGCTCTCGGGCGGCTCCTCTACCCTTAATCCTTCAGCAACCGATCCGCTTTCTTGCGCACCAGAACCGAGCGCAGGTCATGCATCGCCAGCAGAAGCGCATCGGTCACCTCTTCGAGCTGTTCATCGCTGGCCCGAGACTGGGCCCAATGGGTTGTCAGGTTCAGGTAATCCACCGCCCGCAGGATATCGTCGATGTCGCGCTCGGCCAGAACCGCCTGACGCTCTTCCATCCAGCCCCTGATGGCCGTCATGTCCTCATCGGACAGCTGGCGCGCGCCTTGCGGGCGGATCTCGCCATTGCGGGTGTTGACCACGGCGATCTGATCCATCTCGATCCGGCGCTGGCGGTTTTCCGTGTCGACACGAAAAACGAAGGCGCCGTTTTCACGGACACGGAAGTAATACTCGGGCAGATCGCCACTCATCCGGTTCGCCCTCCCTGGGGCCAGATCGTTGTTTTTCCGTCGTATTTCACCATGCACCTAAAGCAGTGACCACCCATTTATACCTGTCGGAACAGTGCCGCAGCCCCCTCATGCAACGCAAGGGGGAAATTCCCTGCCCGCGACTCACCGCGTTCCCAAGGCTCAGGTTAATCCGGCACAGAAACTCTGAATGCGCGAGCAGGCCTCTTCCAGCGCCGCATCCGAGGTCGCATAGCTCACCCGGAAATTCGGCGACAGCCCAAAGGCCGCTCCGAACACCACCGCCACGCCACTTTCTTCAAGAAGCGCCTTGGCAAACACCTCGTCATTCTCAATCACCGTGCCTTTGGCGCTGGTTTTTCCAATCAACCCGGCGATCGACGGATAGACATAGAACGCCCCCTCCGGCACTGGGCAGGTGATGCCGTCAATCTCGCTCAGCATCCGCACAACCAGATCGCGCCGGCGGACAAACACCGCGTTGTTCTCGGCAATGAAATCATGGCTCCCGTTCAATGCCTCGACCGCAGCCCATTGCGACACAGAACAGGGGTTCGATGTGCTCTGCGACTGGATCTTGCGCATCGCCGCGATCAGCTCTTTCGGCCCAGCCGCATAGCCGATCCGCCAGCCGGTCATCGCATAGGCCTTGCTGACCCCGTTACAGGTCAACGTGCGTTCATAAAGCCCCGGCTCCACCTCTGCCGGGGTGCAGAAAACGAAATCGTCATAGGCCAGGTGCTCGTACATGTCATCGGTCATCACCCAGACATGCGGGTGCCGCATCAGCACATCGGTCAACCCCTTCAATTCGTCGCTTGTATACCCCGCCCCGGTCGGATTCGACGGCGAGTTGAAGATGAGCCACTTGGTTTTCGGCGTGATCGCCGCCTCCAACTGCTCAGGACTGAGCTTGAAATTGTTTTCCAGCGTCGCCTCAACCGAAACCGGTGTCCCGCCCGCCAGCAGCACCATGTCTGGGTAGCTCACCCAATAGGGCGCCGGAATCACAACCTCATCACCTGGGTTCAGGGTCGCCATCAGCGCATTGTAGAGAATCTGCTTGCCCCCGGTCCCGACGCTGACCTGCGCGGGCTCATAATCCAGCCCGTTGTCACGCTTGAACTTGGCGCAGATCGCCGCTTTCAGCTCGGGAATGCCATCCACCGCCGTATACTTGGTCTTGCCCTCTTCGATGGCCCGGATTCCCGCTGCCTTGATATGTTCGGGCGTGTCGAAATCGGGCTCTCCTGCCCCAAGGCCGATCACATCCTGACCCGCCGCTTTCAGCTCGGCCGCCAGGTTCGAGACCGCAATCGTCGGCGACGGCTTCACACGTGCAAGCGTGTCGGAAAGAAATCCCATGATGTCGGCCCCTTGTTTGTAATTTCTCACCTCGTGTCATAAGTTGCGCCCGAAGCCCGATCAAGCATGAACGGGTGAAAGGAGCCCTGAATGAGCGATGTTCTTCAAGACGGCTGGTTCGACGCCGATTCCAGCACGTTCGGCGACCGTGTGACCGGTGCCCGCGAGGCTACTGGTATGACCCAGAAAACCCTGGCCAAGCGGCTTGGCATCAAGCTCAGCACGCTGCAGGGCTGGGAAAACGACATGAGTGAGCCGCGCGCCAATAAGCTGCAGATGCTGGCCGGTGTTCTGAATGTCTCCCTCACGTGGCTTCTCGAGGGGATCGGCGACGGGGTCGAGGCCCCCGATGCCAATGACGCGACCGCCACCAGCGGCGATATCCGTGACATCCTCACCGAGATCCGCGAGCTCAAGGCCCGCGCCAACAAAACCGCCAATCGGCTCGGTGCACTGGAAAAACGCCTGGCAAGCGTGGCCAAGGAGAACGGCCTTGTCTGATCCCGCCCTGATGCCCCAGCCGGAATCGCGCCCCGAGAACGAAACCCGCGCCTCGCGGATCAAACGCCTGCACATGCGCTCGATGCGCCGCGGCACCAAGGAAATGGACCTGATCCTGATGCGTTTCGCCGCCGCGCGTCTCGAAGACATGGATGAAGCCGCGCTCAACGCCTATGATGCGCTGCTGACCGAGAACGACCAGGACCTCTATCAATGGGTCTCGGGCCAGACTGCGCCACCGGCGGCGCATGCCCCGCTTGTCAGCGGCATCCGCGCGGTGATTGGCAACGACAGCTGACCGCGCTTTCGCGGCCGTTCCAACGTATTGCCGTACAATGCCTGAATGGCGCCCAACCGCGCCTGCCCTGACCAACCTATGCCGATTGGCACGTTGCATACAGGATGCGCGGCAATTTGCGCGCTGCTTTCGCGATGTTGCCTTTGCGGGCCAGGCGACTTTGTGGTCAGCTATATGTGCCACAGGTAGAACGGCTTAGACCGCCGCAACGAAAGGAAATGGCCACATGTCCGGTGCGATCAGAATTATCCTGCGATTGCTGGCATTTACCATCCCCGTGCTACTTGGTGCCTTGACGGTAGCCTTTTCGGAAAACCTCAAGCAACCGCCCGCGGCGAAGGAAAAGAAACGGCCACCGACCGCGGTGCGCGTCATCACTATGGCTCCGGTCGAGCTGTTGCCCCGGGTCAGCGGGTTCGGAACCGTCACCCCAGCACGGGAATGGCGTGCCGTGGCGCGCGTTGAAGGCGAAGTCATCGAAACCGCCCCTAACCTGGCAAATGGCGAGGTGGCAACGTCGGGGTCCGTTCTTCTGAGGCTCGACGATACCGATCTGCAACTGTCCCTGACCCAGATCGACGCCCAGATCGCGGCCCTTGCCATCAAGGACAAGACACTTGCCGCGACCCAGGACATCGTCGCCGCGGATCTCGAACTGAGCCGGGCCGAACTCGCACGCCAGGAAAAGCTCGCCAGTGAAGGCGTGGCAACGCAAACGAGGCTAGACACCGCGCGGCGCGCGGAGCTGGCGGCCCGGGCCAAGGTGGTCGAGGTCGAGAACCTGCTGGCTCTGAACGCAGCCGAGCGGGATGTTCTCGCGGCCCAGCGCTCCGCGGTTGAACGGTCGCTCGAATTTGCCGAGATCCGGGCGCCCTATGACATCCGCATCGGCGAGGTGTCGGCGGAACTGGGGCAATTTGTGACGCGCGGCCAAACCCTGGTGATGGCCGAAGGGATCGAGGCCGCCGAGGTCGCGGCGCAGTTTTCAATCGGGCGGATCGGCCCGCTGCTGCGGGCGGCGCAGGACGGCTCGACAGTGCTCGATCTCAAGGCCCGGGTGCGGCTGACAGCTCCGGGCCATTCGGTGATCTGGAAGGCCCGGGTCGATCGGGTCGGCGAAGCGATTGATCCACGCACCCAAAGCACCGCCATCGTTGTGCGGATCGATGATCCTTATGGACAGGCCGAAGTGGGCAAACGACCGCCGCTGCGGCGCAACACCTTTGTCGAGGTCATCCTGATGGCGCCAAAACGACCGGCGCTGGTAGCTCCGGTCGACGCGGTGCGCGGCGGCAAGGCGCTTGTTGTATCCACGGAGGGCACGCTGGAGAAACGTGCGGTCAAGATCGGCTATACGGTCGGCGGTATCGCGGTGGTGAGCGACGGGTTGGCCGAAGGCGACAAGCTGGTCGTCAGCGATCCCTCGGTTGCAGTGCCCGGCATGAAGGTGAAACCGGTCGAGGACAAGAAGCTCCTGTCCCAGATCACCGCCACTGCCTCCGGGCAAGCCAGGGACAAGAGCAAGGGGACCAAGTGATGATCCGCCTGTTCGCCGTTCACCCGACAGCGGCCAATATCCTGATGCTGGCGCTGTTGATTCTGGGCCTTGCCGCATTGCCCACGTTACAGCGTGACACCTTCCCGCTGACCCCGCCCTCCGTGGTCGAGTTCCGTGTCGGCTATCCCGGGGCCTCGCCGGCCGAAGTGGAAACCGGAATCTGCCAGGTGGCCGAGGACCCGCTGCGTGCCATCGACAACTTGAATGAATTGTCCTGCCTGTCGCGCGACAACATGGCGGTGATCACCGCCGAGATCATCGAAGGCCGCGACATGACGCGGTTTCACAACGATCTGAAGGCGGCGATTGACGGGATCGGCACCTTTCCCGACCGCGCCGACGATCCGATCACCCGCGTGGTAGAGCGTGTGGCCTCGGTCGCCTCGGTCGCGGTGACCGGCCCCCAAGACCCGAAGGTCCTGCTGTCCTATGCCGACACCCTGGCAGAACGCCTGCGGGCTGATCCGGCAATTTCACAGGTCAGCATCGCCGGGTTCTCGGATCGCGAGATTGCCATCAGCTTCGATGCCGCCGCGCTCGAGCGCCACGGGGTCAGCATCGCCGACATCTCTCCCATCCTGACCCGCAACAGCCTTGATATGCCGGCCGGGTCGCTGGCCGGTCGCCAGGGCGAGGCGTCGATCCGGTTTCTCGGCGAAAAACGCAGCATCGGTGATTTTTCCGCCATCGTTCTAACCGCATCCCCCAGCGGCGCATCCATCACCCTGGGCGAGGTCGCCACGATCACCGAGGTCTTCGCCGACCCGGCGCAGGCGGCCTATTACAATGGCAAACGCGCCGCGATCATCCAGGTCAGCAAGACCGCGGCGCAGGACGCTCTGCGGGTCAAGGCGGCGCTGAACAGGATCCTCGAGCATGAACAAGCCGTGGCGCCGGGCAATATCGAATTGGCGATCTCGCAGGATTCGACGATGAACATCCGCGATCGGTTGCGCATAATCGCCGAAAACGGCGTTCAGGGCCTGATCCTGGTGTTTGCGGTGATGTGGCTGTTCTTCGGTTTCCGCTTCTCGTTCTGGGTGGCGATGGGTTTGCCGGTGTCCTTCCTCGGTACAATCTTCGTGATGCAGCTGTTCGGCTTTACCATCAACATGATGACCATGGTGGCGCTGCTGGTGGCCATCGGGCTGCTGATGGACGATGCCATCGTGATTTCCGAAAACATCGTGCGCCGCCGCCAAGCCGGCGAAACCGCAATCGAGGCGGCGGTGAACGGCGCGCGCCAGGTGGCACCGGGCGTGGTCGCCTCGTTCCTCACGACGGTGATGATCGTCGGCCCGCTGGCCTTTATGGACGGGCGGATCGGCGCGGTGCTGAAATACATCCCCATCGTTCTGGTGATGACGCTGATCGTCAGCCTGATCGAAGCCTTCCTGATCCTGCCACACCACATGCGGCATTCGTTGTCGGGCAATCTGCGCCCCAATCGCCTGTCGCGCGCCGTCAATGCGGGTTTCACCGCGCTGCGCGATCGGGTGGTTGTGCCGCTCTCGGGGCTCAGCTTGCGGTATCGCTACTTCACGCTCGGGCTGGCGGGGTTCCTGGTGCTGTTCTCGCTGGCCCCCTATACCGGCGGCTTCATCAAGTATCAGAGCTTCCCGCAACTCGAAAGCGACACCGTCGAAGCGCGCCTGCTCCTGGTGCAGGGCTCACCGCTGGAACGGACCGAACAGCGGGTTGCCAAGGTGGTCAAGGCGCTGGACAAGATGAATACCGAGCTGACCCCGAAACAGCCCGAGAGCCAGCCGCTGGTCCAGAGCTACACCGTGACCTACAGCGCCAATGCCGACACGCCCGAGGTCGGCGCACATATGGCGACGATCAGCGCCAAACTGTTGCCCGCGGGCACCCGCAACACCGAGGTAACCGCGATCATCGACCGCTGGAAAAAGCTGGTCGGCCCGATGCCCGACATGGCCGCCTTTCGCATCACCGACAAAGAGCGCGGCGCGGGCGGCAAACCGATCGACATCCGGCTGCAGGGTGAAAACCTCGATGATCTTCGCACCACCGCCAAGGAAATGCGCAAGTTCTTTCGCGACTTCGAAGGGGTTCGCGACGTGAGCTTCGACCTGCAGCCGGGCAAGTCCGAATTCATCGTCACCATGCGGCCCTCTGCCGCCTCGGCGCTTGGCGTATCGGCCCAGGCCGTTGCCACCGAATTGCGCGCCGGGTTTCGCGGCGACACCCCGCTGGAAGTGCGCGACGGGCTGGGCCCGCTCGACGTGGTGGCACGGTTGTCCGAAAAAAACCGCACCACCCTGCAGGACATCCTCGGGCTGCGCATTCCCGGGCCCGATGGCGCGCTGATCCCATTGACGGCGGTGGCCGATGTCAGGCAGGGGCGCGGGTTTGCCGTGATCAACCGGGTGGACGGGCAACGCACTGTGGCGGTGCAGGGCTCGATCAACCCCTCGGTGGCCAATGCCCGCGAATTGATGATGGCGCTGAAGGCGGACTACCTCCCCAAGCTTGCCGAAAAACGCCCCGCGATCGCCGTCACCATCATGGGCGAGGCCGAAGATACCGCGACCACCGGGTCATCGCTGACTCGAAACATGCTGATCGGGCTGATCGGGGTCTACCTGATCCTGGCCTTCCAGTTCCGCAGTTTCATCCAGCCCGCTGTCGTGGTGGTGGCCATCCCGCTCAGCCTTGTCGGCGTGATGTGGGGGCATATGGCACTCGGGCTTCAGATCTCGCTGCCCAGCCTGGTCGGGCTGGCGACATTGGCAGGCGTGGTGGTCAACGACTCGATCCTGCTGGCCGGGTTCATGAAGGACCGGCTGGCGGCAGGCGAAGACATGATTGCCGCCGGACAGAAGGCGGTGCGCGACCGGTTCCGGGCGATTTTCCTGACCTCGCTGACAACCGTTGTCGGACTCGGGCCGCTGCTGTTCGAACAAAGCACACAGGCGCAGTTCCTCCGTCCGATCGTTGCCAGCCTTGCCTTCGGCCTGACCGCGGCGACGCTCCTGGCGCTGTTCGTCACCCCGGCGGCGCTGGCTGTCCTGCAGGACCTGGGCCTGATCCGGGCGTCGAGTGGGAAACCTGAACCGCCGCAGGAACCGGTGCCCTCTGGGCAGGCCCCAACCTGAGATCACGGCCCGTGTCAGCCTGACATGCGCGACCGTACTCACCCTGCCCGGCCAAACCGACGCTTGCCGGTCCGCAATTACCTCGCTTTTTAGCGAACACCGTTCAGGATTTAACGGATTTTTCGGCTTTTTGCTCCAGTTTCCAATCCGAGCAGTTTCGACGGAGACATGAATGAGCATTCATACCCCAATGAGCAAAAACCCCAACACGCCGCCGTCGCTGAGCGACGGCACCGAAGCAGGTTTCATCACAGGTTATCTCGAGGCGCTGTCGCTGGTCGAACGGCTGCACCGCCTGCTCCTTGATGTGATCAAGGACGAATTCGAACGGGTCGGCATCCTTGAGATCAACGCGGTACAGGCGCTGCTTCTGTTCAATATCGGCGACAACGAGGTCACGGCAGGCGAGCTGAAATCGCGCGGCTACTATCAGGGCAGCAATGTCAGCTACAATCTCAAGAAACTGGTCGACATGGGCTTCATGCATCACCAGCGTTGCGAGATCGACCGCCGCTCGGTCCGGGTGCGGCTGACCGAAAAGGGCCGCAACATCCGCGACATCGTCGGCACACGCTTCGGTCGCCACGCCGAAGGCCTGGTCTCGCGCGGCGTGCTCAACCCTGAGGGGCTGGATGACATCACCACCGCCCTGCGCCGGGTCGAACGTTATTGGACCGATCAGATCCGCTATATTTATTGAGTGCAGGCGCAGAGGTTGCGCCGCCTGACAGCGTCGCCGCAAAGGGGTTCGCTTCTCCCGGCCTCCGTTTAGCTTCTGGTAGCGCTGCGCTGACGCGCGGCGAAGCGGCGACACACCTCGCCGCTGCCGGCCCCTCGCTGATGCACAGACAGGTGAAAACGGCTGCAAACCCAATTCGAGGGAGATGATGGCCCCCTCCCCGGGTTGACCCGGTCACAAGCGGCCGGTCAGATTTGAACCGATAGGGGCCACATCTTCGCGCGCTGTAGGGACATCAATCTCACCCCTCGCCACGCTTTCTGGCAGAGCCGCAGGCATTGCCCGCATCCAGAACCGCCACATCAACAGCGTCGCGGCCACCGCAAGCCCGATCACCAGGCCCAGCCAGACACCAACGCCTTCATATCCAAGCACAAACCCAAGCACATAGCTGGCCGGCACACCGATCACCCAATAGGCCACCACCGCCATGAGCATCGGCACCTTGGTGTCCTTCACGCCCCTGAGCAGCCCCAGCGCCATAACCTGGGCTGCGTCCACAAGCTGGAACAGGGCCGCCATCACCATCAGCACGACGCCGACGGCCAGAACCTCGCCCCGGCGCGGGTCATGCGGATCCAGGAACACCCCGATCAATGCTTCGGGCCAGACCACGAACAGCACCACCGCCATCAGCGCCAGCACCATCGACAGGCTGACAACCATCACACCACCGCGGCGCAAACCAACCGGATCGCCACGCCCTACCGCACGACCCGCCCTCACCGTCGCGGCACTCGACAGGGCCAAGTGCACCATGAAGGTGGCCGAGGCGATCTGCAACACGATGCCGTGGGCCGCCAGCGGGATCGCCCCCAGCCAGCCCATCATCACGCCACTGGCGGCAAACAGACTGACCTCGGCCAGGTTGGTAAACCCGATCGGCAGGCCCAGCCGTATCACCAGCCACATTGCCCCCCAGTCGGCGCGCCAAATCCGCGCAAACAGGCTGCGCTGCCCCAACCCCCAGATCACGTAGCCAAGCAGCGCAAAGAAAAGCGCCGCCTGCGACACCAGAGACGCCACCGCCGCCCCCTTGATTCCCATCTCGGGCGCCCCCCAATGGCCGAAGATCAACGCGTAATTCGCCAACGCATTGACCACTGCCGAGGCCACCGTGCCCCACAGCACCACACCGGTCCGCTCCAGCGCCGAGAGATAGCTTTTCAACACCATCCCCAACAGCGCAAAGATCACACCATAGCCGGCAATCCACAGGTAATCGACCGCCACCTCAACCACTTTTGGCTCCTGCCCCAGCCACAGGAAAATCGGCCCCGACCAAAGGAAAACCGGCAGGAACAGCAGAGCAAATACCAGCGACACCCACAGCCCCATGCGGGTAACCCGGCGCACCTGCACGTCGTCGCCCGATGCCTCGGCCTCGGCCACCAGCGGCATCACCGCGATCGCGGCGCCACTGCCAAACAGGAACAGCTCGAAAAGCAGCATGCCGGCCAGGACCTGCCCGGCGAGCACCTCGACATCATACCAGCCGAGCATCAGTGTATCGGTGAAGGTGATCGCAAACTGCGCCAGGTTGCCGCCAATCAAGGGCAGCCCCAACAGCAGGATGGCCCTGAAATGGCCGCGATATGACATCACTTCGCTCATGGGCCAGCCTTACGCCCGCCCTGTCCCCGGAGCAAGTGTCAGCGTAGCGGCACCATTCCCGCCGCAGTTTCAACCGCACCAGTGGAAATGAGTATTTGGACAAAGAAAGAGACACAGTTGCCACCAGGTGACAGCCCCGTTCCAGGCCTTGCCCAGAACGAAGCCACCAAGCCCGTGGGCTCTTCCTTTGGCGGTCATCGGCTCTCCAGCCTGTACCGCACAATCAGCATGAACGATTAACCTTAATGCGGAGTTAACCCCGCCCCTCTTTCTTTGCGCAAATACTCAAATCCAACCGCGCCACGCTCACCGCCGCCAAAGGCTCACAGCAGCGACAGCGCCGACAGCGCCAATTGCGTTGCCACCACTGCCACCAGCAGCCCGGCCAATAGCTCGATCCCCGCGGCAACCCGCGCCGCCCCCGGCCCGCCCATTACCTGGCCCAGCGCCCCTTCGCGCATCGTGACCGACAACACCGCCACCGTCACGGTCACGCTCGCCGTGCCCAGCCCCATGACAAAGGCCCCCGCAATCCCGGCCAGGTCGATCCCCATCCGCCAGGTCAGGATCAGCAGAAACACCGCTCCGGTGCAGGGCCGGATCGCCACCGAGCCAATCAGGACCGCCGCGTCGCGCAAGGAATGCACATGCGTCGCCTCGTCCAAAGTGATCCCGTGCTTATGGCCACAGGAACAGCTGCCATCCTCATGCGTATGGTGCCCCGGCCCGGAATGCGCCTGCGCCTCGCGCCAGGCCGCCCAAAGCCGCCTTGCACCACGGATCACCAGCCACAGCCCGACCACGGCAATCGCACCGTAGGACACCGGCTCGAGCAACCGATCTGCCGTGTCCACCATCCTTTGCCGTGTCCAGTTGAAGACGAATACCCCGGCATAAACCAGCACGACCGCCGTGGCAGCCTGGGCCAGCGACGACACCAGCGCCAACGAACTCAGCCGCAGCATCGGCACCCGCCGGCCCAGCCCGTAACCACCAATGAGCAGCTTGCCATGCCCCGGCGCGGCCGCGTGAAAGAACCCGTAGGCAAAGCACAGCCACATCAACCCGGCCAGCGCCGCCGCATCGCCGCCGCGCAACCGCCGCAACATCCGCGCCATGGCGTTCTGCACCTCGCGCTGGCCCTCGGCGGCCCAGATCTCGAGCGTGGCAAACCCACCAAAGCCCCACAGCCAGATTGCCAGTCCCAACCCCAGAACCAGCGGCAGCAGCATCAGGCCGCGCGTCATCCGCTGACGCATGACAACTCCACCTTGTCGGCAAAGGCTTCACCCACTTCGGGAAAATTGCCCTCGGGATCGGCCGGTGTGGCATAAAGCGCCTCTTCCACCAGGGTATAGGCCCGATCCAGATCGGCCTGGGTCACTTTCACCTCGCAGCCCTCGGGTGCATCCACCCCTAGGCCAAGGTCATAGGCGGTGTAATAGGTCGGGTCATAGGCCTGCAACAGCCAGGGGTGACCGGGTGCCGCCCCCTCGATCCGACGGTAATGAATACTGGTGATCTTGCCATCCTCGAAACTGGTGCCGCGCCCCTCGGGCGGGCCAAGGGTCAGCTCGGCTTCGCCCTGATGGATGAAAAGGTCCCCGGCATACCCGTCGACCCAGTTCTGGTCGAACCCTTTGAGACGGCTCATCTCGTCTTCGGTCAGTTTGCCGTCATAATCGTGATCAAGCCCTTTGTCCTCCAGCACCAGCAGCGAATAAAGCTCGTCATAGCGCCAGCTCACCTCGATCCCGATCAACCGGCCCGTGTCGTCCAGAACCGGCTTCAGCCCGGTTTCGATAAAGATATGCGGATGCGCGGTCGCCACCGAAGGCAGGGCGACGCAGGCCAGCGTGGCACAGGTTTGCAGGAATCGTTTCATATCCACTGGATACCGCCTCTGCCTGGGTGGCACCATCCGGGGCGCGCGGGCTGCGCGGATTTGCGCTATACTTCGCGAAAGACTGGAGAGTGCATATGAGTTTCGACCGCCTGATCCCCGATACGCTTGATTTCCTGCGCGCGTTGTCCGGCAACAACACCCGCGATTGGTTCAACGCCAACAAAACCACTTATGACAGCCAGCTCAAGGCCCCGGCCCTGCTTCTTCTCGAAGACATGGCCGCCCGCCTGACCCGTCTCACCGGACAGCGCACAATCACCAAACTCTTCCGCCCACATCGCGATGTGCGGTTTTCCAAGGACAAGACACCCTATCACACCCATCTGCACCTGCTCTGGACCTCGGCGGATGGCGGGCAGTGGTTCTTCGGCATCTCACCCGACTATGTCACCGCAGGCGCCGGTCGCATGGGGTTCGATAAAAAGGCGCTGGCCGCATACCGCGCCAACCTGCCCGGCCAGGGCGCGGCACTTCTGTCCGCAGTCACGGCTCTGCTAACCCAAGGCGCCCGCCTGTCTGATCCCGAGTTGAAACGACCTGCCGCGCCGATCACGCCCGATGATCCGCTGGCCGATCTCGCCCGGCGCAAATCGCTTGCGGTGTGGTTTGACTATGAAACTCCGCCCCTCGGCCTGCCGGGACGGTTGGAACAGGACTTCACCCGGCTTTGGCCGCTGCAGCAGGCGCTTTCCTCCGCGCTCGGCACCTGAAAACAGGTCCCGAACCTCAGACCGGAAGCGGCGTCCTGCTGGACGTGCGATGACGTACCGGACGTTTCACCTGCACCTTGGCGGACCTGCCGATCATGTCGCAAATCCCCTCATGCAGGGGGGCAAGCTCGGCTGCCGCGCCCTCCAGAAGGACATAGGGTGCATGACGCCCGCTTTTGCGCAGCATCAATCCCGCCTTGCCCGCCTCGTCTTCAGAGCGTTTAACATAGAGGCTCTCGATCTCATCCAGTGAAAACTCGGTCTTGATCCGGCCGACGTTGTTGCTGTTGACCCGGCCAAAAGCGATCTTGTTTTCTTTCAGGTCAACCTTGACCTGTCGGCAAAATCCGCGTGAACCAAAGGCATAGAAGGCAAGCCCCAGCGCCACTAAACCCGCGGCGGGCATGATCGACCCGCCCATCAACTGCGCGCTCCCCGGACTGATCGCAAAATAGGCAATGACCAACCCGTCGAATATCGCCAGCACACCGGCAAACGTGAACACAAGCTCCATCGCTCGTGGCACCGCCTGGCCACCCTTTGCCTCGCGGGCAATGAGACAGGTCTCATCCTGTCCGGTTTCAACTGTTTTTACCTGCATATACTTGTTACGGAACTTTCCCTTGCGCTTTGGCATTTGGTTCACCTGCTTTTTCCGTGCCCCTCTAAGGGACGCAAAAAAAGGGCAGAAATTGGGGAATTTTCGGTCGCTTTCTTGAAATGCGGCAAACCAAGCGCGCATCACATAAAAAAACGCCACGCACAGGTTGCCCTGCGCGTGGCGCGTTCACGTTGCTCACGTCGGATCAGCCCCCTTAGCTCCTCCGCTGATCCGGGTGCAACGCTGTGCCAAGGATGTGATCTGACCGGTGAATCACATGATTGGCCGACGACACGAGCAGCGGATCAGGCCGCCCGACCACATCAAAGTCCTTACCCGGATAATCCACGCTCGCCAGGAAATGCCGCATGCAGGCCAGGCGCGCGCGCTTCTTGTCGTTGGACTTGACCACCGTCCACGGCGCATCTGCCGTATCGGTGTAAAAGAACATCGCCTCCTTGGCCTCGGTATAATCGTCCCATTTGTCCAGCGACGCCTTGTCGATCGGGCTCAGCTTCCACTGTTTCAACGGGTCCGTCTCGCGGCTGGCAAAGCGGCGGCGTTGTTCGTCCCGGGTGACCGAGAACCAGTACTTGTATAGCCGGATCCCCGAGCGCGTCAGCATCCGTTCGAAATCGGGCGTCTGGCGCATGAACTCAAGGTATTCATGCGGCTCGCAGAAGCTCATCACCCGTTCCACGCCGGCGCGGTTGTACCACGAGCGGTCATAAAGAACGATCTCGCCCTCGGTCGGCAGATGGTTGATGTAACGCTGGAAATACCACTGGCCCTTTTCCTCGTCGGTTGGCTTGTTCAACGCCACGACGCGCGCCGAACGTGGGTTCAGGTGTTCGGTAAATCGCTTGATCGTACCACCCTTGCCGGCTGCGTCACGGCCCTCGAACAGCATGACAAATTTCTGGCCGGTGTCCTGGGTCCAGAGCTGCACTTTCAACAGCTCGGCCTGAAGCGCCGCTTTCTGGCGTTCGTATTCGCCTCTCCCCATCTTGTCCTTGTAGGGGTATTCACCGGTCTCAAACGCACGGCGCGCCTCGTCCGGGGTCACGGCCTTGAGGGGGGCCGTTTCGATCTCGGCTGGGGCTGCGGCGGCCTCCGGATTCTCGGCGGCGGTGGCCGGTTTCCCTGCCGGCTTGGCTGCGGAATTGGTCTGTTTCGTGCTACGGGCTGTTGTCATGTGCGTCTCCTGATAATAGTCACTCGCCCGCCTAGCACGGCCCGGGAATTTTCGCTTTGATCCGCATCAACAAAAACTTCAGTCTTCGCAGTATGAGCGGCATTTTGGCGCAAATTCCGACCTGACGTCACGACATGAACTGGCCCCTTGCCGGGATGTGTCCCACCCTCCTACCCTGACCCCATGCAAAGCCATTTCATCACCCTTGCGGGACAGCGGTTTCACTATCTGACTTGGGGCGATCCTTCGTTGCCGCCGCTCCTGATGCTGCATGGCTTCCCCGAGTATTCTGCAGCATTTGCCGATCTCGCCCCCCTGCTGTCGGATCACTTCCACGTCATCGCCCCGGATCAGCGCGGCTATGGCCAAAGCTGGGCGCCGCCCGAAGTGGTTGATTACACTGCGGGCAAGCTGATCGGCGACATGGCCGCCCTGATGGCCGCCCTGGATCTTGGCCCCTGCTGCGTGCTGGGTCATGACTGGGGCGCGGCGGTGGCCTATGGCCTGGCCATGACACAACCCGATCTGGTGTCGCGCCTGATCATCGTCAACGGCGTCCACCCCGCCCCGTTCCAACGGGAACTGGCTGCTGGCAGCGCACAGTCAGAAGCGTCGCAATATATCGAGTTCCTGCGCCGCCCGGACGCCGAAGACATCCTCTCGGCCAATGGTTTCGAGCGGTTGATGTCGCTGTTCTCCGCCAAGATGAGCCTTGACTGGATGACCCCGGACATCCGCGCCGCCTATCTGCACGAATGGTCCCGCCCCGGGCGCCTGCGGGGCATGATTAACTGGTATCGCGCCTCGCCGCTGGCTGTGGCGCGACCGGGAGAACCTATTGATCCACCGTTGGAATTCCCGCCCTCGCGCTTCACTGTGCCACAACCTCACCTGCTGATCTGGGCCGATGGAGACACCGCGCTTTTGCCCGAAACCACCCATGGGCTCGAGGCGTATACCCCGCAGCTCACCCGCGTCACCATCGCCGAAGCGGACCACTGGGTCTGTCACCAGAAACCGGGGGCGGTGGCCCAGGCGATCCTTGCCTGGTTTGGCAAACGTGACCACGAGAAATGAAAATGCATATCCCAAGCATGAAAACCCTCTTGTCTTATCTTTCCGCCCTGCCCCTTATATTCGCCCCAATCGGAGCGTCATCTGCGGAACCGTTCAATTGCGTTGTTGAAGATGTCATTGGATTTAGTGACGACGAGAGCTTCAAGTGAATAAACCGGCAAAAAGAATTCACTCTGGTGATCGGTGAAACCGAAGTCACAACCTTCGTAACAATCAAAGGTTCCAACGATTACCGAAACAGCTACGCGATCACGGCGGAAACAGCTATTGATACGGTGGCAATTGGCTATGGGCTCACCACAGCCGATACGTTAGTCATTCCATTGAATCCAAGCCAAACGATCAAGCGCAAAGGCTATTTCAATGCCACGATCACAGTGCAGGCGAGCTTGTTACTTAATGCCTGGCTTCTTCGCTGTACCAAGTAGGTTTTGACGGGCATCAAGGCATTTTTCCCCGAAAACCGCGATAATGACACCGTGGTTAACCAGTGATCACAGGGTTTTGCAAAGCAGTTTGTTTGGAGGAGGAAAAATGTTTTCGAAAATGATCACACCGCTTGCCGCAATCTCGCTCTGCCTGCTCGGATCGGCCGCAATTGCCGAAACCGCAGGGGAAGCCGAGTTCCGCAATTCCTGCGCCGTCTGCCACGGCCTTGACGGAACCGGAAACGGCCCGCTGTCCAGCGTGATGAAAACAGCCGCGCCCGACCTGACCCAACTGACCGTGAACGCCGACGGCTCGTTCCCGATGCTTCACGTCGTTCGGGTGATTGACGGACGGACCGGCGTCGGCGCACATGGCAGCGCCATGCCCGATTGGGCCGGTGGCATGCCGGTCTGGGGCGACCGCTTCATGACCGAAGCCGGCGATCAGTACGGGACCTATGGCAAAGAACTCTTTGTCCGTGGACGTGTCATGGTGCTTGCCGACTATATCGAGTCGATCCAGAAATAGCGGCGCAAATCACGCGCGGCGGCCCCGGTCGTCGCGCAACCTGCTAACGATGTGACCAATCATCCGGATCATCCGAATTGTTCGGGCTCAACCCGATGATGTCACCTTGGGTATTCACCCCCAAGCCCAGAACCGTGCGATTGGCGTAAGAGAAATAGGCGCTGACCTGGTTGATCTCCAAAATCTCGCCATCGTCAAACCCGGCCTCGCGCAGCGCCGCGATGTCGCCCACGCCCAATCTTGCCGGGGCGTCGGTCAGCACGCGGGCATATGCCATCGCCGCAACCTCGCGCGCGTCCAACGGAGCCTGTGCCATATCCCGTTTCTCGATCGCTGCGCGCAGCGCCTCGGCACGTGTATCGTCGGCCAACAACCGTTTCATCCCGGCAAAATGATGCTCGACACAATAGGCGCAATCATTCAGCGAACTGACCCAGACGCCGAGGCATTCCAGAAACCACTTGGGCAGCGTGTTGCCGCTGTGATGCAGCACGTATTTGTAGATCGCCATGTGGCCTTCCATCGAATGTGGCCGCAACGAATGTGCCATCATGATGTTGTCCACGTTGTCATCCGGACCTTTCACCCGGTCATACAGCTTCTTCAGCTTGCCCTTGGCGGCCGCATAGGGCACCACGTCGATCCAGCTCATGGGCCATCCCTTTCCTTGCTGTTCAGGGCACAGCCTGTCACGTCCAAGTGCCGGGGTCATGCGGTTTCTGCCCGCCGTGATGCCATTGGAAAGTCCGGTGGCAAGACTTTTGCGGGGAGCAAACGATGCTTTTACGAAGGCCGGACTTGGCCTCAAGCGGTCATTCCAACACCCCGGTCCACCTCTTCCTCTTGCCAGAAATATCCCGGGGGGTCTGGGGGGCTGGCCCCCCAGCCGGTCGGATTGCGTAAGCAATTCGAAAGTCAGCTCCAGGCCAATAGCGGACAAAAACCACTTTAACTGCCTAACCCTGCGAGTCCGCCGCCTCTCCAAACCCAACGAAACGCGCCGTGTTCTCAACCGGCCTGCGCCGTGACTTCACGCTATTGGCCGCAAAACTCTCATCCGGCCAGCCCAGCGCCACGCAGGTCAGGATCACTTCATCCTCGGGTATCCCTGCATGTTCGCGCACCACCGGCGACTGCATGATCCCCTGCCCGTTGATCACCGCGCCCAGGCCGCGATCCCACGCCGCCAGAACCAAGCCATAGGTCACTGCACCCAGGTCGAAATGCGCAATCGTTCCATTGTCTTCCAACGACCGGTCGAACGTCACCACCACCGACACCGGCGCATCGAACTGGCGAAACCCGCGCATCACCCAATCCTGCCGCTTTTCCTTGTCATGGCGCTCGATCCCCATCGCCTCGAACAACTGCACCGCGATCTCGATCTGGCGCTCGCGATGCACCCCGTCATAGGCCCCATGATCCTTGATCTCGCGTTGCGGCGGGATCCCTCCCAGCATCCGCTCGCAATTGCCCTGCCGCACCTTCTCCAGCACCTCGCCGGTCAGGACGTGAAAATGCCACGGCTGGGTGTTCATCGACGACGGCGCCCGGTTGGCCAGCGCAATGATCTCTTCCAAAAGCTCTTTTGGCACCGGCTTGTCGGTAAAGCCCCGGATGCTGCGCCGCTCCAGCATCGCCTGTGATACTTCCATAATTCTGCCCTTTCGTCGCTTCAGGGCAGTTACCCATGATCGGGTGCCGGGGTCACATGTTTCCTTGCGTCAGATGTGACTCAGAACCACTCCCACCTCTTGCGAGTGGTCTGTCGCCTGCTTCGGCTACTCCCGCTCAGCAGTCATTCTACCCCGTGTTGGTTGCACGGTATCGGGAGGGAGCACGCGGTTCCCCGTTCAAGTTGTGGTTATCAACAGCAGTGAGCGCACCAACGAAGGTTGGCGTCAGCTTCAATGCTGGAACCCAGTCGTTCAATCCTTTGCTCTGACCTTGATGATTATCGCCATTGCCCTAGTGTCGTCATGGCAATGTTGCGAAACGCGAAAGGAACCCAATGACAAAGCTTACCGGACAATGCCTCTGTGGCGACATCTCATTCGAAGCCGATGGTGATGTGCCAGTCATGGCGAACTGCCACTGTACCGCGTGCCGACATTCCACGGGGAGCGCCTATGCCACACTGATGTTCATGAAACAGGACGATGTGAAGATCACCGGCACGCCAAAAACCTTCCAGCACAGCTCGGATGCCGGCAGCACAATGACCAAGCATTTCTGCAGCAATTGTGGAACACCGCTGTTCACGCAGAATTCTTCCCGCGAAGGCATGCTCGGCATACGCGCCGGTGTCATCAACGAACACGAAGAGTTCGCCCCGAAGGTAAATGTCTACACGTCGAGCAAGATGAAAGCGACCGTCCTCGAAGACGGAATTCCGGCCTTCGAGAAAATGCCGGGCTAAGCACGGTCAGCCTCCAGAGGAAATCAGTGCTCTGGAGGTTCCACAGCCTCTTGCCGCCCCGAAACAGACCAACAGGCATCTTCCCCCACCCGCCCCCCTCTGCCATAATGACGCCAACCAAGACAAAAAGAGCAGCATATGGCCGACGATCTTCTCTCCCCCGCCCACGGCGGTGACTACAACGCCGACAGCATCGAAGTCCTCGAAGGCCTCGAACCTGTCCGCAAACGCCCCGGCATGTATATCGGTGGCACCGACGAGCGCGCGCTGCATCACCTCGTCGCCGAAGTGCTCGACAACTCCATGGACGAGGCCGTCGCCGGTTTCGCCAACCGGATCGAGGTCGAGCTGCACGAGGATTATTCGATCACCATCCGCGACAACGGTCGTGGCATCCCCGTAGACCCGCACCCGAAATTCCCCGACAAGTCCGCTTTGGAAGTCATCCTCTGCACCCTGCATGCGGGCGGCAAGTTCTCCGGCAAGGCCTATCAGACCTCTGGCGGTCTGCATGGCGTCGGCGCCTCGGTGGTCAACGCCCTCAGCGACTCGATGGTCGTCCAGGTCGCCCGCAACAAGGAAGTCTACGAGCAACGCTTCTCGCGCGGCCTGCCCCTTGGCCCGGTCGAGAAAGTCGGCACCGCCCCCAACCGGCGCGGCACCACCGTCACCTTCCATGCCGACGACCAAATCTTCGGCAAGCACCGGTTCAAACCCGCCCGCCTGTTCAAATCCATACGCTCCAAGGCCTACCTCTTCTCCGGCGTCGAAATCCGCTGGAAATCCGCCATCGACGACGGCGAGACGCCAACCGAGGCCACCTTCCACTTCCCCGGCGGCCTGTCGGATTACCTGCGCGAAACCCTCGGCGCCGCCTCCACCTACGCCGAAGCCCCCTTCGCCGGCGCCGTCGACTTCAAGGAAAAATTCGGCACCCCGGGCAAGGTCGAATGGGCGATCAACTGGACGCCTTCAAGGGATGGCTTCATCCAGTCCTACTGTAACACCGTCCCCACCCCCGAGGGCGGCACCCATGTCGCCGGGTTCTGGGCCGCGATCCTCAAGGGCATCAAGGCTTACGGCGAGCTTGCCTCGAACCGCAAGGCCGCCCAGATCACCCGCGATGACCTCACCTCCGGCGGCTGCGCCCTCGTGTCCTGCTTCATCTCCGAACCCGAATTTGTCGGCCAGACCAAGGACCGCCTCGCCACCGTCGAGGCCCAACGCCTGGTCGAAAACTCGGTGCGCGACCATTTCGACCACTGGCTGGCGTCCAACACCAGATCCGCCGGCGCGATCCTCGATTTCCTCGTGCTGCGCGCCGAGGAACGCCTGCGCCGCCGCCAGGAAAAGGAAACCGCCCGTAAATCGGCGACCAAACGCCTGCGCCTGCCCGGCAAGCTCACCGATTGCTCCAACTCCGACCGCGCCGGTACCGAATTGTTCATCGTCGAGGGTGATAGCGCCGGTGGCTCCGGCAAGGGCGCGCGCAACCGCAAAACCCAGGCGCTGCTGCCGCTCAAGGGCAAGATCCTCAACGTGCTGGGCGCGGCCAGCTCAAAACTAGGCTCCAACGCCGAAATCTCCGACCTCTGCGAAAGCCTCGGCTGCGGCATGGGCACCAAGTTCAACCTCGATGATCTGCGCTATGAAAAGATCATCATCATGACCGATGCGGATGTCGACGGCGCCCATATCGCCGCCCTGTTGATGACCTTCTTCTTCACCCAGATGCGCCCGCTGATCGACCACGGCCACCTCTACCTCGCCTGCCCGCCCCTCTACCGCCTGACCCAGGGCGCAAAACGCGTCTACGTCACCTCGGACGCGGAAAAGGACGAGGTCATGGCAAAGGGCCTTGGCGGCAAGGGCAAGAT
This sequence comes from Aliisedimentitalea sp. MJ-SS2, assembly GCF_032586155.1. Classification (NCBI taxonomy): domain Bacteria; kingdom Pseudomonadati; phylum Pseudomonadota; class Alphaproteobacteria; order Rhodobacterales; family Roseobacteraceae; genus Aliisedimentitalea; species Aliisedimentitalea sp. MJ-SS2. The sequence goes on along the minus strand of NZ_JAWHTC010000001.1, from coordinate 606,995 downwards.
CGACGTGCAACGCTTCAAAGGTCTGGGCGAGATGGACGCCAAGGACCTCAAGGAAACCACCATGGACCCCGCCACCCGCACCCTGATCCGCGTCACCATAGACGAGGACGAACCCGGCGAAACCGGCGACCTTGTGGAACGCCTGATGGGCAAGAAACCCGAGCTGCGGTTCCAGTACATTCAGGAGAACGCCCGGTTCGTGGAGGAGTTGGATGTTTGAGTGGATAAAGCTCAGATGGTCGGTGTTCTCGTACAATTTCACATGGGATGACTATTCAGAGTTCCTAAACGGGTACGCCGCTAAAGCTTCGTTTCTGGTGCCAATAATTGGGTACGCCGTTCTCTTTAACGACTACGTTACCGATCATTTGGAGTTTGAAAACCTCACAAACGAAGTAAAAACTACCTTTTTCCTCGATTCTGAAAGCCGAGTCCGGTTCATTTTCTTCGGCTTTTTACTCCTTGCCGCGGCAAACACTTTCTATCGGATATTTAGACCGTACGCGATCAAAGTTTCCGAAACTAGCCAAGGCTACGCAGACTATTTCTTGAAATACGGGACGGCTGGAACTTTCCTTCGCCTACATCAGGAAATCCACCATTCCAAATTTGATCCGCTGACCATAGACGGGAAGTATTACACGGATGATTGGGACTTGTTTTGGCAAGAAGCTTCTTGGGCAGGCAGCGGGAAAAACGAACTAATTAAGGAAGATAGAAATCAAAAACTTGTAGGGTACGATCGTGTGAATTTTAGTGAAGCCAAAAAAAGGCACGAAAATGTACTCCTTTCAATCTTACGCGAAACCTATTTCAGGGAGAGCCGAAAGCGCCGACCATTACTCGTCATCTGCCTAACATTTGCGACAGTTGGCTACTTGCTTCTATTAATACCTAGTATAGATTTGCTTTTGCGGGTTCTACAGCTCACCATCTGGGACCCGTTGATACCATACTTAACATGGTAAAAGGACCGCCTAGCTTGTCAGCCCCATCCTATTCTCAGCTGAATAACTAGCACACCCGGATCGCTTGCGAACCGGTTCGCGCCCGACCCCGCCCCCCAGGGCGGGCGCGAAATGCCGGGAGCGTCGCCCCATCCGACACCCGATCAACCAGACACCCCCCAGCGCCAAACAGACCCACGCCCACCCTCGTGGCCGGGCGCGACCCTCTGTTGCCCGCCACGTAGGCCGGGGTTCAGCCCGGCACCACCGCACACCCCCTTAACCCATTCCCTACCCAAACCCTGCCCCACCGAACGCCCGACAGATAGCCGACAGGAAGCAGACGGATACCAGCCTGTTAATTTTCGGTTAAATCCCCCCATTAACCCCCTCGCACGATGCCGCAACTCCCCATAAACTCCCACCCATGCGAGTCACCCTCTTCCTCACCCTTCTGCTGCTCTCCGCCTGCGCCCGCCCGCTCACCCCGGGCGAAAAATCCTTTGCGCATCAGCTCTTTAGCGAGACCATCACCACCGACCGCATCCGTTTCAACGACGGCGCGATCATCGGCAAGGTCACCTATAAACGCCAAAAACGCCCGCGCCTCGCCTGTCGCGAGCGGATCTGGCCCGAACCCACGAGTGAAACCATCACCGTCGGCCCCGCCGCAGTGGCGATTCACAACAAGGTTTTCTACGCTAAACCCTATTTTTCAAAGGATTATTTGCATGGCTACCCGGAGAGTATGTACCTCTTCGCCGCCATGCTGTTCGCCCACGAACTGACCCATGTCTGGCAATGGCAGAACCGCGAGATCACCGGATATACCCCGATCAAATCCGCCAATGAGCACGAATGGGGCGAAGACCCCTATCTCTATGATATCAATACGAAAACCAAGTTCCTCGACTATGCCTATGAACAGCAGGCCAGCATCGTCGAGGAATATGTCTGCTGCACCGCGCTCGACCCGCAGGCGCCCCGCACCAAGCGACTGGAATCCCTGTTGAAATCGGCCTTCCCGCTGGGCAAGCTGCGCATCCCCAAGGACATCACCATCCCTTGGGATGGCGCCCAGACCAAGGGCATTTGCCAGTAGCCGTAGGGTGGGATTTCATCCCACCACCGCTCACAACAGCTTGTGCACTTCCTCCATGAAATGTTCACCGCGTTTTTCAAAGCTGTCATACTGGTCGAACGACGCCGCCGCCGGGGCCAAGAGCACAACCTCCCCTGCCTGCGCCTCCTCGGATGCCCGGGCCACGGCCGTCGCCATATCCCCGCAGACCTCGGCCTCAACCCCTTGCAATTGCAGGGCAAACCCGGCCGCCTCGCGGCCGATGACATAGGCTTTCTCAACCGATCCAGCGGCCTCAAGAAGCCCGGAAACCCCGCCTTCCTTCTCCAGCCCGCCACAGATCCAACGCACCTTGTCAAACGCCTGCAAGGCCTTCACCGCCGCCTCGACATTGGTGGCCTTGGAATCATTCACGAACCGCACACCGTCCTTCTCACCCACCAGCTGCGAGCGATGCGGCAGCCCGCCAAAGCTCTGGAATCCCTGCTCAATCTCGCGCGGCGCCAGCCCCAGTGAGCGGCACACCGCGTAGGCGCAGCAGGCATTCTGGTGGTTGTGCGACCCCGGCAAGCCCGCCACAGAGCGCAGGTCAATCGAGCCCACCTGCCGCCCCTTGCGGTACTCCGACAGAAACCCTTTCTTGGCAAACACATGCCATCCCGGCCCCGACAGCTTGCGTTCCACCGATACGTCGATCACCCGGTCGTCGGATTTACCTTCCGCTAACTGGTTTGCCAGATACTGCCCCTCGATCTCGTCCACGCCGATCACGGCGCGATCCGGTCCACCCTCGGCGAACAGCCGGCGCTTGGCGGCGAAATACCCGCCCATGCCGCCGTGTCGGTCCAGGTGATCGGGCGAAAGATTGGTGAATACAGCGACGTCCGGCGTCAGACTGCGCGCCAGGTCGGTCTGGTAGGACGACAGTTCAAGAACCACGACCCCGCCATCGCCCGGCGGGTCGATATCAAGCACGCCACGGCCAATATTCCCGGCCAATTGGCTGTCACGCCCGGCCTCTTCCAACACGTGGTGGATCAGCGCCGAGGTGGTCGATTTCCCGTTCGACCCGGTCACCGCCACCACCCGGGGCATCACGTCGAAATGGTCCCATTCGCGGCCTCCGAGAGACCGGAAGAACAACCCGATGTCATTGTCCACCGGCACACCCGCCGCCCAGGCCGCGGCAATCACCCGGTTGGGCTCAGGGTAAAGATGCGGAATTCCGGGGCTGACGATCAGTGACGACACCCCCTCGCACGCCCCCGGCTTCATCAGGTCAACACATTGAAACCCTTCACCTTCCGCCGCCTCGCGCGCCTGGACATTGTCGTCCCAGCACGCCACGTCGGCCCCGCCCGCGCGCAAGGCCCGCGCCGCCGACAATCCCGACCGGCCAAGGCCCAACACGACCAGCCTTGCCCCTTCAACACCTCTCACAGGGATCATGCGCAACTCCTTTGCTTGACCCAAAGGGCTAGCGCAAATCGCCGCACCTCACCAGTCCAATGGCGTTTGATCGCGGAAGAAACCGCCCGTCGGCCCGTCCTCGGGCAGGGCTGCAAGCCACAACGCGGTTTCCGCGCCCTCCTCGGGACTGCGGCTGGCCCCGGTGCCGCCCATCCGGGTGCGGACCCAGCCCGGGCACATGGCGTTGACCTTGACACAGCTGGGCAATTCGCGGGCCACCGTCACCGTCAGCGCATTCAACGCCGCCTTGGCCACGCCATAGGCGCCCGGCCCGCCCAGCCCTTCGGAAAAACTGCCCCAGTCAGACGAGACATTGACGATCCGCCCATATCGCAACTGTGCCATGCGCGGGCTTAAAAGCCGGATCAACTCGTAGGGCGCCTGCACCATCACCGCCATGGACGAGGCAAAATCACCCGGGTTGGACAGCATCGGTCGCTCAAACAGCACCCCGGCATTGTTGATCAGGATGTCAAAGCCGGTGATCCCCTCCAGCCCTGCCGCGATGGTCTCGGGACGGTCGAGGTCAAGCACAACATGGGTCGCCCCGATATCGGCGGCCACTTTGGCCCCCTTGGCGCCATCGCGCGCACCGATCACCACGTCATGGCCACGTCGCACCAGCCCAGCCGCAACGGCCCTGCCGATGCCTCGATTTCCGCCTGTCACCAACGCCCTGCGTGCCATGTGAGTTCCCCCAGTGAGTTCCCCCAGCGAGACCGCCCGTAAAGGCGGAAGCGCGACTACCGAACCTTCAGCGTCGCCAGCCCGATCATGGCGAGGATCAGCGAGATGATCCAGAACCGGATCACGATCTGCGGCTCGGCCCAGCCCTTTTTCTCGTAATGGTGATGGATCGGCGCCATCAGGAACACCCGCTTGCCGGTACGTTTGAAATACAGCACCTGGATGATCACGCTCAGCGCCTCAACCACGAAAAGCCCACCGACAATGGCCAGAACGATCTCGTGCTTGGTCGCCACCGCAATCGCGCCCAGTGCGCCACCCAGCGCCAGCGACCCGGTGTCACCCATGAACACTGCCGCCGGCGGCGCGTTGTACCACAAAAAGCCAAGGCCGCCGCCAAAGATACCAGCGGTAAAGATCAGGATCTCACCGGTGCCCGGCACGTAATGCACGTCCAGATATTCGGTAAAGTCGACCCGGCCCACCGCATAGGCAATCACACCCAGCGTCCCGGCGGCAATCATCACCGGCATGATCGCCAGCCCGTCCAGACCATCGGTCAGGTTCACCGCATTGGCGGCCCCGACGATGACAATGATCCCGAAGGGGATGAACAGGTACCCGAAATTGATCAGCGTGTCCTTGAACACCGGCAGCGCCACTTTGTATTGCAACGCCTCCGGGTGGTACATCGTGGCCCAGTAGGCGGCGATGCCCGAGATCAGAAATCCCAGTAATAGCCGTATCTTACCGGACACGCCTGCGGTGGTCTGCTTGCTCACCTTGGCATAGTCATCGGCGAACCCGATGGCGGCAAAAGACATGGTCACAAACAGCACCAACCAGACAAACGGATTATCCAGCCGCGCCCAGAGAAGCGTCGAGGTCAGAAGCGCGCCAACGATCAGCAGCCCGCCCATGGTCGGCGTGCCCGCCTTCTCGAAATGTCCCTCGGGGCCATCGTCGCGAATCGGTTGTCCCTTGCCCTGGCGCTTGCGCAACACGTTGATCAGCGGCGGCCCGAACAGAAACCCAAAGAGCAGCGCCGTCAGGAACGCCCCCCCGGCCCGGAAGGTGATATAGCGGAAGAGGTTAAAGAAATCCCCGCCATCGCTGAGTGCCGTCAACCAATACAACATGCGTTACGCGTCCCCATCATTGTTCCGGGCCGGATGGCCCATTTTTCGGATCGCGTCAACGACAAGGCTGACTTTTGACCCGAGCGAACCTTTGACCAAGACAATGTCGCCAGCACGAACAAGCTGTTGAACACGCCTCACCATCTCGTCGGCAGTCTCGACCCACTCGCCACGTCTTACTGGATCAAGCGCATCGAACAGGTGCCGCATGCGCGGTCCAACACAATGCACCGCATCAATGGATGCCATCCAGGCTAAAGTGGCCATTCCTGCGTGGTCTTCCGCCTCGGTCGGTCCTAACTCCAGCATATCACCCAGAATCGCCACGCGTCGGCCAGTTTTCGGGTCTTGCGGTGTCGCGGCGGCCAGAACCTCAAGAGAAGCCGCCATCGAAGTCGGGTTTGCATTATAGGCATCATCCACCAGCTGCAGCTCTGCTCTTACTGCATCATCCAGCACGATCCGCTCGCGTGCACCCCGCCCCGCAGGCGGCTGCCAATGGGCCAGATCGGTGGCCGCAATGTCGCGATCCGCGCCCAGTGCCTCGGCCACGGCCAGCACCCCCAACCCGTTCATCGCGAAATGCCGCCCGGCGGTGGAAATCTTGTAGAGGATCGACATATCCCCCACCTGTGCCTCGCAAATCGTGGTCTCATCGACCAACGATACCCGCTCCAGCCGGTAGTCCTCGGCGGCCTCGCCAAACATCACTTTCACCGCACCCACCGCATCCGCTTTGCTGGTCAGGATCGGCGTCGTCCCCAGATCCGCGTTCAGAACCGCAGTCCCACCGGGCTCCAGCCCGTCCAGAATTGCCGCCTTCTCATGGGCAATCCCTTCAATGCTTTCAAAGGCTTCCATATGGGCCGGCGCCACGGTGGTGATCATCGCCACATGCGGCCGCGCCATCCTTGCCAAAGGGGCAATCTCGCCGGGGTGGTTCATGCCGATCTCAATCACGGCATACTCCGTATCCACCGGCATCCGCGCCAATGTCAGCGGCACACCCCATTGGTTATTGTATGAGGCCTCCGCCGCATGGCATCGGCCCTGCCGCTTCAATACCTCGCGCAGCATCTCCTTGGTCGAGGTCTTCCCGACCGACCCGGTCACGGCAACAACCCGTGCATCCGTCCGTGCCCGTGCCGCGCGGCCCATTGCCTCCAGCGCCGCCAACACATCATCCACGATCAACAGCGGCGCATCCTCGGCCACGCCCTCGGGCACTCGGGACACCAAAGCCGCCGCTGCCCCCTTGTCCAACGCCTGCGCAACGAAATCATGGCCATCGCGCGCCGCCTTCAACGCCACGAAGAGGTCGCCGGCCTTGATCGTGCGGGTATCAATCGACACGCCATCCACAACCCATTCACCCACCGCACGTCCACCTGTGGCCTCCGCGGCCTCGGCGCTGGTCCACAAGCTCATGCCAGCCCCCCTTCCAGCGCCGCCACCGCCACGCTGGCCTGTTCCACGTCATCAAACGGCAGCACATCGTCGCCCACGATCTGCCCGGTCTCGTGACCCTTGCCCGCAATCAACAGCGCATCGCCGGGTTGCAGCAAATCAACCCCGCGCAGGATGGCCTCGGCCCGGTCTCCCACCTCGTTGGCCTCGGGGCAGCCTTCCATCACAGCCGCCCGGATCAGGCCTGGGTCCTCGCCCCTCGGATTGTCATCCGTCACGATCACCACGTCGGCGTTCTCGGCCGCCGCACGCCCCATCAAGGGCCGCTTCCCGGCATCCCTGTCGCCGCCGGCACCGACAATGGCAATGATCCGCCCCGGCACGTGGGGACGCATCGCCTTCAACGCCGTCTCCACCGCGTCCGGCGTATGGGCGTAATCCACGAAAACCGCCGCACCGTTACCGCGCTGCGCTGCCAGTTCCATCCGCCCGCGCACGCCACCCATGTGTTCCAGCGTCTCGAACACCCGCTCGGGCTCTTCTCCGCAGGCAATCACCAGCCCGGCAGCCAGCAGCACGTTCTCGGCCTGGAACCCGCCTATGAGCGGAAGATAGGCGCGGAACCCCTTCTGTTTCCACGAGAAAAACACTTCCTGCCCGGTCGCATCGAATCTTTGCGCGGTCAGATGAATATCCGAGCCCTCGGTCCGCCCCACGGCCATAACCTGCTGGCCCCGACCCCCGGCAATTGCCGCCATGTCCGGGCCACGCGGATCATCGATATTGATAACCGCCACGCCCTCATCGGGCAGCACCCGACGAAAAAGCCCCGCCTTGGCGTCGAAATACTCGTCAAAACTGTCGTGATAATCCAGATGATCCTGGGTGAAGTTGGTGAACCCGGCGGCCATGAGGTGCACCCCATCGAGCCGCCTTTGTGCGAGCCCATGCGAAGACGCCTCCATCGCCGCATGGGTCACGCCGTTTTCCACCGCTTCGGCCAGAACCCGATGCAGCGTGATCGGTTCGGGTGTGGTATGGGCCAGCGGCGCGCTCCACGCCCCCTCAACCCCCGTGGTTCCAAGATTGATCGCCTCATGTTCCAGCTCGGCCCAGATCATCCGGGCAAAACTGGCAACAGATGTCTTGCCGTTGGTCCCCGTCACCGCGATCATCGTCCTGGGCTGCGCCCCGAACCACAATGCGGCGGTATAGGCCAGCACCTGACGCGGATCTTCGCTCACGACCAGCGCCGCGTCACTCGCGGCCAACTCTTTCTCGGCAATCTGCGCACCTGTCGCATCGGTCAGAATCGCCCCCGCCCCCATGCGCAGCGCGTATTGGATGAACTCGCCACCATGTACCCGCGTGCCGGGCAAAGCGGCAAAGAGATAGCCGTCCTTGACCTCGCGGCTATCCACCGCCAGCCCGGTTACTATCGCGTCCCGGCCAGCGAAGGCGGTCAGGCCCAATTCGCTCAGCGTTTTCGCCCGATCGCCCATCTGCCCACCTGCCCTGCGTTTTGGCTTAATTCGATGTCAGCGTTATACCAGCCAATTGCCCGGGCTCAACCTGTGGCCTCAGCCCCAGCAGCGGGGCCACCCGGTTGATCATTTCCGCCGCCACCGGCACCGCAGTCCAACCCGCCGTGCGCCGCGTCTCGCCCATCACATGGGTTTCGGGTTCATCCAGCGTCACGATCAGCACGTATTTCGGGTCATGCGCCGGGAACATGCTGGCGAAGGTGGCAATTACCTTGTCCTTGTAATAGCCGCCGCGCGGTTTCGGTTTGTCGGCGGTGCCGGTCTTGCCGCCTACGGCATAGCCGGGCACGTCTCCGAAACTGGCGGTGCCTTCTGTCACCACCTTGCGCAGCATATCACGGCTCGCCGCGGCCACCTGCTCGCTCATCACCCGCTCGCCATATTGCGGACCGTCGCGTTTCAGGATCGTCGGCACGATGCGTGTCCCGCCATTGGCAATCGCCGCATAACCCGCGGCCAGATGCATCGGGCTGACCGACAGCCCGTGGCCATAAGAGATTGTCATGGTCGAAATCTCCGACCATTTCGGCGGCGCCAGCGGGGTCGAGCCCTTGGCCTCGACGATCTCCAGCGGCGAGCGTTCCAACAGGCCCAGCGCCCCCAGAAACTCTTTCTGTCGCTTGGCGCCGATCATCTGGGCAATCCTTGCGGTGCCGATATTCGAGCTTTTGACGATCACCTTGGTGGTGCTCAACTCGTTGCCATAATTACGAAAATCCCGGATCTTGTGCTTACCCCACTTGAGTGGCCCGCGGGTGTTGATCGGGGTCGACGGGTTTACGAGACCCAGTTCCATCGCCTGCGCCACCGTGAAAATCTTGAAGGTCGAACCCAACTCGTAAACCCCCTGCACCGCCCGATTGAACAGCGGAGAGTCCGAGGCATCGCCCTCGGTCAGCACCTGCGGCCGGTCATTGGGGTCGAAATCCGGCAGGCTAACCATGCTGATCACCTCGCCGGTGTGCACATCCATCAACACAGCAGCCGCGCCCTTGGCATTCATCAGCTTCATGCCACCGTAGAGCACCCGCTCGGATGCCGCCTGCACCGTCAGGTCGAGCGACAATTGCAGCGGCTTGCCCGCCTCGGCCGGATCGCGCAGGAACCCGTCCTTGATCTTTTCCACGCCGGCCACGCCGATCACTTCGGCCGCGTCCACCCCTTCCTTGCCGAAACTGGCTCCGCCCATCACGTGGGCCGCCAGCTTGCCATTGGGGTAAAGCCGCATCTCGCGCGGGCCAAACAGCAATCCGGGGTCGCCGATATCATGCACCGCCTGTTTCTGCTCGGGGCTGATCTTCTTCTTCACCCAGACGAACTTGCGCTTGCCGGTGAAGTCCTTCATCAGCCGCTCCCGCTTGAGATCCGGGAAGATTGCCGCCAGTTCCCCGGCCACACGCTTGGGCTCGATCATGTTCTGGGGATGGGCATAAAGGCTGTGGGTTTCGAAATTCGTCGCCAGCACCCGCCCGTGACGGTCGACGATGTCGGCCCGCTGGGCAATGATCTGTGCCGCGCTGGCCGCTGCACGCGGCTCGACCGGTTCGGAATTGGCCATCATCCCCATGCGTGTGCCGATCACACCATAGGCGCAGAAAAACACCACCCCCAGAACCAGCAGGCGCCCCTCGGCGCGGGCGCGGGACCCTTCGTGCATTTCCTCATGGCGCTGACGGGTGTTTTCGCGTTCGATCGCGTCGGGGTTTTCACCCTTGGCACGGGCTTCGAGAATACGGGCCAACGGGCGCAGCGGTGTGCGGATCATTCCTCACCTCCGTCGCTCGAGACATCTACGGCGTTTTCAAGATTCAGCAGCGTCTTCTGCGCCGGGTAGCTCACCTGATCGACGCGACCAAACTGATCCGGGGCCAGCGGCAACAGGCCCAGGCGCTCGAAATTGATCTCGGCCAACTCGCGCAGCCGGTCGGGCCGGTTCAGATAGGCCCATTCGGCACGCAACATCCCCAGCCGGGCGCGCTGCTCGCCAATATCGCGGCGCAGATCGTCGGTTTCACCCAGGGCTTCCTGGGTTTTGTAATTCTCGTGATAAGCCCAAAAGGCCAGCCCGATCACCAACAGCGACGTGATCACGTAAAGCAGGCTTTTCATATGCGCGTTCTCCCCAAATGCGGCATACCAATTGCCTTTCTGTCCACCGGCCCCGCCGCGGCCTCGGTGCGCACGCCAACCCGCAGCTTGGCGCTGCGACTGCGCGGGTTTTCCTCCAATTCCTGCTCATCTGGCCCGATGGCCTTGCGGTTCTTGACCGTGAATTGCGGCTCGCGGGTAATCTCCGGTGCGTATCGGCTGCCGCCTCCCGTGCTCGCCTTGGCCTGGAAAAACCTCTTCACCATTCGATCCTCGATCGAATGAAACGTCACCACCGCCAGTTGCCCACCCGGTTTCAACGCCCGCTCGGCCGCTTCCAGCCCGGCAACCAACTCGCCGTATTCATCGTTCACCGCGATCCGCAGCGCCTGGAAAGACCGCGTTGCGGGATGGCTCTGACCAGGTTTCGGCCTGGGCAAGGATTTCTCAATGATCTCGACCAGTTGCAGCGTGGATATGATCCGTTCTTCTGCCCGCGCCCGGACGATATTTCGGGCAATCCGGCGGCTCGCCCGCTCCTCGCCGTAGTGATAGAGTATATCCGCCAATGCGCCTTCTTCGGCCGCGTTGACAATATCCTCGGCGCTTGTGCCCTCCTGGCTCATCCGCATGTCCAGCGGCCCATCCGCCATGAAGGAAAACCCGCGCTCGGCCTGATCGAGCTGCATCGAGCTCACCCCCAGATCCAGCACAACCCCGTCGAGATCGCTGCCATATTCATCCAGCTTGGAAAACGTCCCCTGCACCAGCTCTAGCCGGTCGCCATACTCGCCGATCCAGCCCGCCGCCATCTCAAAGGCCAGCGGATCGCGATCGACACCGATTACCTTTTCGGCCCCGGCCTCCAGCAACGCCCGTGAATAACCGCCCGCACCAAAGGTGCCATCCAGCCAAGTCCCCTTTACAGGTGCAATCGCCCGCATCAGCGGGCGCAACAAGACAGGGATATGCGGAGCGTCGGCCATGGTCTCGACCTCCTCCGCCATCATGCGCCGTCTCCGCCGCCGGCCTGATCCTTGGCCTGATCCAGATAGATCAATGGATCGAAATCATCCGGCAATTCGTCCAGCCAGGCCTCGGTCCGCGACAGTTCCTCTTCTTCATAGGTCTCGGGCTTCCAGATCTGGAACGTGTCGCCCGCCGCTATAAAGAACGCCTCTTTGTCCAGCTCGATCTTCTCGCGCAGCTTCGCCGGCAGCACCAGCCGCCCGGTCTCGTCCACGTTTGTCGGAAAGCTCTGCCCATGGAACATCCGCTGCAACATCCGCCGCTCCATCGAGCCGCGCGGCAGCGCTGCGATCTTGTCATCGACCTCGTCGATGGCTTCCATCGTGTAACATTCAAGGTAATTGCGGCGGTGATCTCCGTAAACGATCACCAGGTTCGGGTTCAGCCCCTCGGTCCAATCGGGATCTCCAGCCTCAAGCACACGGCGAAACGAGGCCGGGATAGACACCCTGCCTTTCGCATCCACCTTGTGGTGGCTTTCACCTCTGAACCTGCGGCCCACTGTCCCTTGGTCCTCTTTACCTCTTGCGCCCGGAACATCCGGGGCTTGAAAACGGAAACGGCGGATCGATCTGCTGCCACTGATCGATCCGCCGCCCTCGTCCCGCTATGCGGGGTGTCCAGCTGCGCGCGCCACCTGGGGGGATGTCTGCTCGCCCGCGCGCCGGATCTCTTCGTTTCGGATGAAGCGGGTGCCTGTATGAAACCTGACTTAGGGAGTTTTTTGTTTCGGGGTCGTTTGGTGCCCCTTAATTCCCGTCCTCATCTTGAATACAGGGATAGCGTGGGAATTCATGGGTATCAACTGTTTTTTACGGGATTACGGCACATCATCTTGTTTCAGGACCCCCTCCAGAACAAGATATAGGGGTTAATTTGACCAAAATGGCACCGAACCTAGCGGAACTCGCGGCAACCACCCACTACATCTAGTAACCAGAGTGAACGTCAAAAAACTTCCCACGATTTCCCATTTTTTCCGCGACACGCCTCATATATCCAGCAAATCCGACCGATTCCAGCCACTTTTCCGCGCGAATCGCGGCCATTCAAGCCGGTTTGATTCGAGTTTTTGACCCAAATCCCGGATCGATCCCACGATTTCCCATGCCACGTCCCATGCGTTCCCACGCGCTGCCCATTGCCCGCCCATGTCGGCCCCTCCTATAAACCCCCGCCCAAACCGGCCTATTGCTCATGCGTTTTCTGATTGCCCTGTTCATGCTGATCGCCAGCAACTGATCAATCCGGCCGCCCATCACGTGGCCGCTTTCCCCACATGGCGTGGCCGGTTCGGCGCCGTGCCCATGGTATTCACGCATGACGCGGTTGAGTTTCACGACAAAACCCCTCCGATCACCCGCGACTCAGCCATCGCCCTGGCGATCGATTAGTACGAATACTGTAACGACATCGTCGATCAGGGCACGGGCTCCAGCACTGTGCACACCTCCGGTCTGCAAAACAGTCGCTACTGGTTCTTCCGGTGGGATTGACGGCTGCAATTGTCGCCCCCGCGTCCGGGCGGGGTGGGCAACCACCACAGCACCGCCTTGATCAACAGCTCAATGGGTGGGAGCCCTGACGCGGGCCCCGGCTTGATCTCAGACGACCCCGCCCGCGATCAACTTGCCAGCCAACGCCGCATAGGCCCCGGCCATCACACCCTCGCCCGCAGCCACCGGGCGACCCTCGTCACCGCCCACGCGGGTTTCCAGGTCAATCGGCAGTTGCGCCAGCAGGGGTGCGCCGATCTTCTCGGCCTCGGCCTTCACGCCGCCATGACCAAACACATGCTCTTCATGGCCGCATTTGGGGCAATGATAGACGCTCATGTTCTCCACCATCCCGATGACCGGGATATCCATCTTGTTGAGCATATCGATGCCCTTGCGCGCGTCGATCAACGCCACATCCTGCGGCGTGCTCACCATCACCACGCCGGAAAGCTCGCTTTTCTGGCCCAGGGTCAACAGCACATCCCCCGTCCCCGGCGGCAGGTCGACCACCAGAACATCCAGCTCACCCCAGTTCACATCCGTCAGAAACTGCTGCAACGTCCCGATCAGCATCGGCCCGCGCCACACAACCGCCTGGCCCTCTTCCAGCAAAAGCCCGATCGACATCACCTTGATGCCATAGGCCTCAGGCGGCAGTAGCTTGCCTTCCGGGTCGCCCTGCGGGCGCTGATGAATGCCCATCATTCGCGGCTGGCTCGGTCCATATATATCCGCGTCCAACAACCCGACCTTCTTGCCAGCCTTGGCCAGCGCCACCGCAATGTTGGCCGACACGGTGGATTTGCCCACCCCGCCTTTGCCAGAGCCCACGGCGATGATCTTCTTCACTCCCGGCGGCAGGATCTTCCCTTCCTGCGGCTGCGGGTGCTGCCCAACCTTCAGGTTCGGCGGCGGTGCGGCCTGCTGCTGCTGCGACGGTCCATGCGCCGTCAGGACCGCTGAGACACCGGACACCCCGTCCAGCGCGCCAACAATCTTGACTGCCGCCTCGCGGATCGCTTCCATCTTGCTGGCATCCTCGGGTGTTGCGGCCTCGATGACGAATCTCACCTGGTCGCCATCGACATTCAGCGCCTTGATCATGTCCTTGGACACCAGCGTGCCGCCCTCAGGCAGTTGGATTCGGTTCAGCTCTTCAAGAATTGTCTCGCGCGTGGTGCCCATCGGTCGGATTCCCTTTTTTCAAAGTCTGACAGAACCTGTCGGTTTTTCCGGGGATTTCAAGTGAATTGCACATCTTTCACGCGAATTGCACATCTTTGCCGCATGTTAATCCTCAAACGCTTGTTTCCCATCAACTTTCCGCAAGGTTACGTATGCAAATGCTGCATAGCAGCAATTCCAAAACGGGGGTTTTCGCACCTGCAGCATAACCCTATCTTCCTCCCATCGAATGAAGCGAAACGCAAAAGGATGGCCATCATGGCATATGTGAGCACAAACCAGGCAGTCGCGGAACGCATCTCCGTTGGTGCAACCGGGATTGTCTCTGCCATCGAATCCCTGACCGAGCGTTTTGCCCGTTACCGGTTGTACCGCCGCACCCTTGCGGAACTGTCCAACCTCAGCGACCGCGAACGCACAGATCTGGGCTTCTCGGGTCAAAGCGCGCAAGCCGCAGCCTACGAGTCGGTCTACGGTTCGCGGGGATAAGATTAAGGATCAGGTCCCTCCCTCCTCCCTTTGAGGGTCCTGTGTTCTGGCGGTGGAGCCGTTCCTCCTCCCTAGGCTCCGCCGCCACAAAATTTGAATTGCATCGGGACTTCCTCCTCCCTGTTTCCGGTGCAAAAAAAGAAACGGCGGTGCCCTCCTCCCTGGCGCCGCCGTTTTCTCTTTTCCGACCCACAACAGCACCAGCGCCCATTTTTTGGGAAACCCGAGATCAACGCGCGCCGCGTTAAGCTTTGGTGTCGTTAACAGGTGAAGGCAAAAACGCCCGACAGATACCCGACAGATAGCAGACGGAGTCCAGCCCCCTTGGCACCGACCGTACGGTGCCGTTAACCAATGCTCAGAACGGGATGTCGTCGGCGCCGCTGACGAACTTGGAGATCACCTTCTTGGTGCCGGCTTTGTCGAAAGCGATCTCCAGCTTGTCACCCTCGATGCCGATGATTTCGCCATAGCCGAACTTCTGGTGGAACACCCGTTCGCCCATCACGTGCGAGGACACCGCATCCAGATCGATGACCTGATTTCTGCTTTCTTTTGGCTGGCTTACGGGGCGGTCCTTGATCCGGTCCTGCATCCGCTTCCAGCCCGGGGAGTTATAGACATTGGCCTCGGCCACACGGGCCTCAAGCCCGCCGCCCACCGGATTCGCCGCGCCATACCCCCCGCCATACAGCCCCGGCGGGGTCAGCACTTCAACATGCTGCTCGGGCAATTCATCAATGAAGCGTGACGGCATCGCGCTCTGCCACTGCCCATAGAGCCGCCGATTGCCCGCAAAGCTGATCGTACACAGCTCCTCGGCCCGCGTAATCCCCACGTAGGCCAGGCGACGTTCCTCTTCTAAGCCTTTGATTCCACTTTCATCCATCGATCTCTGCGAGGGGAACAAACCATCTTCCCAACCCGGTAAAAACACGGCGGGAAACTCCAGCCCCTTGGCCGCGTGCAGGGTCATGATCGAGACCTTTTCATCCCCATCAGCCTGGTCATTGTCCATCACCAGGCTGATATGTTCGAGGAATCCCTGCAGGTTTTCAAACGCCTCCAGCGCCTTGACCAGTTCCTTGAGATTCTCCAGCCGCCCCGGCGCCTCCGGCGTCTTGTCGTTCTGCCACATGGTGGTGTAGCCCGATTCATCAAGGATGATCTCGGCCAGTTCCACATGACTCCTATCCGGGCTGCCCACCATCCGTCGCCAGCGCTCCAGCCCCTCGATCAAGCGGCCAAGTTCAACAGCACCTTTACCGCCCAAACCCTTGGAATCGAGCAGGATTCTCGCCCCATCCACAAGCGACACACCGTTGCTACGTGCAGCATATTGGATCTTCTTTTGCGCCACATCACCCAACCCGCGCTTGGGCGTATTGACGATGCGTTCGAACGCCAGATCATCATCTGGCGAGACCACCAGCCGGAAATAGGCCATGGCATCACGAATCTCCATCCGCTCGTAAAACCGCGGCCCGCCGATCACCCGATAGGGCAACCCAATGGTCAGGAACCTGTCCTCAAACGCCCGCATCTGGTGTGAAGCCCGCACCAGAATTGCCATGTCTTCCAGAGACTTCGGCTCCAACCCTCGCGTTCCACGCTGGAGTGATTCCAACTCATCGCCGATCCAACGCGCCTCTTCCTCGCCATCCCAATGGCCGATCAGCCGGACCTTCTCGCCGCCATCCTTCTCGGTCCACAGCTCCTTGCCCAGACGGCTTTCATTGCCCCGGATCACGCCCCCCGCCGCACCCAGGATATGCGGAGTCGAGCGGTAATTCTGCTCCAGCCGCACCACCTTGGCGCCGGGGAAATCCTTTTCGAATCGCAGGATGTTGCCCACTTCGGCCCCGCGCCAGCCATAGATTGACTGGTCATCGTCACCGACGCAGCAGATGTTCTTATGCGCCCCGGCCAGCAGCCGCAGCCACAGGTATTGGGCGACGTTGGTATCTTGGTATTCGTCGACAAGGATATAGCGGAACCAACGCTGATATTGCTCCAGAACATCTTGATGTGCCCGGAAAATTTCAACCACATGCAACAACAGGTCGCCAAAATCCACAGCGTTCAGCTCTTTCAACCGCGCCTGGTACTGTGCATAAATCTCGACCCCACGCTGGTTATAGGCACTCGCCTCACTGGCCGGAACCTTCTCCGGCGTCCACGCGCGGTTTTTCCAATTGTCGATGATCCCCGCCAGCATCCGCGCGGGCCAGCGTTTGTCGTCGATATTTTCCAATGCAATCAGCTGCTTTAGCAGGCGAAGCTGATCGTCCGTATCCAGAATGGTGAAGTTCGATTTCAGCCCGACCAGCTCGGCGTGACGGCGCAGCAGTTTCACACAAATCGCATGGAATGTGCCCAGCCACGGCATGCCTTCGATCGCCTGCCCCAGCATTCGGCCCACGCGTTCCTTCATCTCGCGCGCGGCCTTGTTGGTGAAGGTCACCGCCAGGATTTCGTTCGGCCGCGCCTTACCGGTGTTCAGCAAATGCACGATCCGCGTGGTCAGCGCCTTGGTCTTGCCCGTGCCCGCCCCGGCGAGCATCAAAACTGGCCCGTCCAACGCCTCGACTGCGTCGCGTTGTGCAGGGTTCAATTCGTTCAAATACGGATGCCCCCGCGCTGCCATCGCGCGCGCGGCAAGAGAGGCCCCTTCAAAGGCTTCGGATTCGTCAAAACTGCTCATGGGCACCAAACTAGCGCCTGATCCTCTCAAGATAAAGAGATGTTCGCGCCTTGTTCCGCTAAATCCTGTGGACAAAACGCCCGCCTGCGCCATCAATACGATGCATGGACCTGCACACCAGATACCCCGGCCTCAGCGATCTCAGGGCCCGCGCCCGCCGCCGCATTCCGCATTTCGTCTTCGAATACCTCGATAGCGGTACCGGGGGTGAAGCCACGCTCAGACGCAACCGCGAGATGCTGGATCAGGTGCGCTTCATGCCTTCGGTTCTGCGCGGCCCGATGATGCCCGATCTGGGCGTTAAGCTTTTCGACAGGGATTACAAGCTACCGTTTGGAATCGCACCTGTGGGCATGTCTGGCCTGATGTGGCCGGATGCGGAACGCAAACTGGCGGAAACCGCGACAAGGGTGGGCATTCCCTATACATTGTCCACAGTCGCGGCCCAGACGCCTGAACATGTTGCGCCCGCGTTGGATGACAGTGCCTGGTTTCAGCTCTACGCGCCCAAAGACCCGGAAATCCTGCGTGATATGCTGATGCGCGCAAAAAATGCAGGGTTTTACGGTCTTGCCATGACGGTCGACATCCCCGTGGCTTCACGCCGCGAACGCCAAACCCGCTCCGGCCTGACACAGCCGCCCAGCCTAACACCGCGTATCCTGTGGCAAGTCGCACAATGCCCGGCCTGGGCGCTGGCCACGGCCCGGAATGGCCGCCCGCGCCTGCGGATGATCGAAACCTATGCCAAGAACCGCAAATCCCTGCCCTCGACTGAACATATAGGTTATCTGCTGCGTACCGCGCCCGATCTCGACTATGTCCGGCGGGTGCGCGATCTGTGGGATGGCCCGCTGGTCCTCAAAGGCGTTCTCGACCCCGAACAGGCCAATGGGCTGGAGAACGAAGGCATCGACGGCCTCTGGATTTCCAACCACGCCGGACGTCAATTCGATGCCGCGCCATCGACAATCGAGATGCTGCCCGCCATGCGCAAGGCCACGCCGCTGCCGATCATCTTTGACAGCGGTATCGAGGGCGGGCTCGACATCCTGCGGGCGCTGTCCTTGGGCGCCGATTTCGTGATGATGGGCCGCGCCTGGCATTATGCCCTTGGCGCGCTTGGGGACGCCGGCCCCGACCACCTGGCTGACATTTTCGAAAAGGACCTCCAAGCCAACCTGGGCCAGATCGGGATCGAGCATTTGCGTGACTTGCCCCCGCGCCTGCTGCCTCTGCCGGACCATTTCACCACCTGACAACCAGACCGCCAAAACGATTCTCGAACCGCACGACCCGAGCGATCACCGCCTGACAATCATCCACGGCAAAGCATTTTTTCGTCCCCACCCCTCCCTGCGCAACAAAATGTCGGGCGGACCCAACCGCGAACGAAATGTTACAGAAATATTGCATGGTAGCGATTGCATCCCTTGCAAGCCCTCCATTCCGCACGTTAGCACACCGCATATCCATGCCTGAGCTGACAGACCCGGAGGGCCATTGCCAATGCCAGAGTTTCAGAAAATCCTTATTGCCAACCGAGGCGAGATCGCGATCCGCGTGATGCGCGCTGCCAACGAGATGGGCAAGCGCACGGTGGCGGTCTTTGCCGAGGAGGACAAGCTGAGCCTGCACCGGTTCAAGGCTGACGAAGCCTATCGCATCGGCGAAGGTCTAGGGCCGGTGGCGGCTTATCTGAGCATTGACGAGATCATCCGCGTCGCCCGCGAATGCGGCGCAGATGCGATCCATCCGGGCTATGGCCTTTTGTCGGAAAACCCCGATTTCGTCGATGCCTGTGCGGCCAACGGCATCACCTTCATCGGGCCGAAGGCCGAGACCATGCGGGCGCTCGGTGATAAGGCCAGCGCCCGGCGTGTCGCCATCGAGGCCGGCGTCCCGGTGATCCCGGCGACAGAGGTGCTGGGCGATGACATGGATGCGATCCGCCAGGAAGCGGCTGAGATTGGCTATCCGCTTATGCTCAAGGCCTCCTGGGGCGGCGGCGGGCGCGGCATGCGCCCGATCCATGGCGAAGACGAGGTCGAGGAAAAGGTCCTGGAAGGCCGCCGCGAGGCCGAGGCCGCCTTTGGCAACGGCGAGGGCTATCTTGAGAAAATGATCACCCGCGCCCGCCATGTCGAGGTTCAGATCCTCGGTGACAAGCATGGCGGCATGTATCACCTTTACGAGCGCGACTGCTCGGTTCAGCGCCGCAACCAAAAGGTCGTGGAACGCGCGCCCGCCCCGTATCTCAGCGAGTTGCAGCGCAAGGAGATCTGCGAGCTTGGCTACAAGATCTGCAAACACGCAAACTATGAATGCGCCGGCACGGTCGAGTTTCTGATGGATATGGAATCGGGCCAGTTCTACTTCATCGAAGTGAACCCGCGCGTGCAGGTTGAACATACCGTCACCGAAGAAGTCACTGGCATCGACATCGTCCGGGCGCAAATCCTGATCGCAGAAGGCAAAACCATCGCCGAGGCTACTGGCAAATCCGATCAGGATCATGTGCGCCTCAACGGTCACGCTTTGCAATGCCGGGTCACCACCGAAGATCCGCAAAACAACTTCATCCCCGATTACGGCCGCATCACGGCGTATCGCAGCGCCACCGGCATGGGCATCCGCCTTGACGGCGGCACCGCCTATTCCGGCGGGGTGATCACGCGCTATTACGACAGCCTACTGACCAAGATCACGGCCTGGGCGCAGACCCCTGAGACTGCTATTTCCCGCATGGACCGCGCCCTGCGCGAGTTCCGCATCCGGGGCGTCAGCACCAACATCGCCTTTGTCGAGAACCTGCTGAAGCACCCCACATTCCTGGGCAATGAATACACCACCACCTTCATTGATGAGACGCCCGAACTGTTCCGCTTCAAGAAGCGTCGCGACCGGGGCACCAAGGTTTTGACCTATATCGCCGATATCAGCGTCAACGGGCACCCCGAGACCCAGGATCGCCCGACGCCACCCGCCGACCTCAAGGCGCCCAAGCCGCCCGCAAACCGGGCCGATCCCGCACCCGGCACCAAGCAGATCCTCGACGAACAGGGCCCGCAGGCCGTTGCCGAGTGGATGAAGGCGCAAAAACAACTGCTGATGACCGACACCACCATGCGCGACGGGCATCAGTCTCTGCTGGCCACCCGGATGCGGTCCCATGACATGATCAAGGTCGCGCCGACCTATGCCGCCAACCTGCCGCAACTGTTCTCTGTTGAATGCTGGGGCGGCGCCACCTTCGACGTGGCCTATCGCTTCCTGCAGGAATGCCCGTGGCAGCGCCTGCGCGACCTGCGCGAACGGGTGCCAAACCTGCTGACCCAGATGCTGCTGCGTGCCAGCAACGGTGTGGGCTACACCAACTATCCCGACAACGTGGTGCAGGAGTTCGTCCGCCAAGCCGCCGTGACCGGCATCGACGTGTTCCGGGTCTTCGACAGCCTCAACTGGGTCGAGAACATGCGCGTCGCCATGGATTCTGTTGTCGAGAATGGCAAGATCTGCGAAGCGGCGATCTGTTACACCGGTGATATCCTCAACCCCGACAGGGCCAAGTACGACCTGAAATACTATGTTGGCATGGCCAAGGAGCTTGAGGCCGCCGGCGCCCATGTTCTGGGGCTGAAAGACATGGCGGGCCTTCTGAAACCCGCCGCCGCGCGGGTGCTGATCAAGGCGCTGAAGGAAGAGGTCGGACTGCCGATTCACTTCCACACCCATGACACGTCCGGCATTGCCGGGGCCACCATTCTCGCCGCCGCCGATGCCGGTGTCGATGCCGCCGATGCCGCCATGGACGCCTTCTCGGGCGGCACATCACAGGCCTGCCTCGGCTCAATCGTCGAGGGTCTGGCCAATACCGAACGGGACACAGGGCTCGACATCACAGCAATCCGCGAGCTGTCGAACTATTGGGAAGGGGTGCGCGCCCAGTATGCGGCGTTCGAATCCGGCCTTCAGGCCCCCGCCTCTGAGGTTTACCTGCACGAAATGCCTGGCGGACAGTTTACCAACCTCAAGGCGCAGGCGCGCAGCCTTGGCCTGGAAGAACGCTGGCACGAGGTCGCCCAGACCTATGCCGACGTGAACCGGATGTTCGGGGACATCGTCAAAGTGACGCCATCCTCCAAGGTGGTGGGCGACATGGCGTTGATGATGGTCTCCCAGAACCTGACCCGCGATGATGTCGAAGACCCCGAAACCGAGGTCGCCTTCCCCGACTCGGTCGTCGACATGATGCGCGGCAATCTCGGTCAGCCCCCGGGCGGTTTCCCCGAAACCATTGTTTCGAAAGTCCTGAAGGACGAGAAACCCAACACCGAACGCCCGGGCAAACACCTTGAGCCGGTCGACCTGGAAGCGGAGCGCACCAAGCTCAGCGCCGAGCTGGAAGGCTTCAAGGTCGATGACGAGGACCTCAACGGCTATTTGATGTATCCCAAGGTCTTCCTTGATTACATGGGCCGCCATCGGCTCTATGGCCCGGTCCGCACCCTGCCGACCCGCAGCTTCTTCTATGGGATGGAGCCCGGCGAAGAGATCAGCGCCGAGATCGATCCGGGCAAAACCCTTGAAATCCGCCTGCAGGCGATCGGTGAAACCAACGAGGATGGCGAGGTCAAAGTCTTCTTCGAACTCAACGGCCAGCCCCGCGTGATCCGCGTGCCCAACCGCCTGGTCAAGTCGCAAACCGCCCAGCGGCCCAAGGCCGAGGATGGCAACGCCAACCATATCGGCGCACCGATGCCCGGCGTTGTCGCCTCCGTTGCCGTCACCGCCGGCCAACAGGTCCACGAGGGCGACCTCCTGCTCACCATCGAAGCGATGAAAATGGAAACCGGCATCCACGCCGAACGCAACGCAACCGTCAAAGCCGTCCACGTCCACGCCGGCGGCCAAATCGACGCAAAAGACTTGTTGGTGGAATTGGAATAACGCCACCCGCAACGTCGCGCTTTTCAAACACCCGGTCCGCCGCCAAGCTGGCCGGGTGTTTCATTTCAGGAGGATCCCCGATGTCTCTCACCGTCACCCCGCTCTATGCCGGGCTTCTGGCTCTTCTCCTGGTCGCGCTCAGTTGGAGAGTGATCCGAGCCCGGCTGGAGGCTAAAGTTTCCGTCGGAGATGGCGGTGACAAAGGCGTGATCAAGGCAATGAGGGCGCAGGCCAACTGCGCCGAGTACGCGCCCATGGGGGTGATCCTTCTGGCTCTCGCGGAATTACAGGGTGCGCCAGGCTGGACCATTCATTTGCTCGGCAGCGCTCTGCTGATCGGGCGTCTGATGCATGCCTATGGCTTTGGCCGTTCACCCCAGATCGTATCGATCCGGCAATTGGGCATGGTGCTGACGTTTTTGATGCTGATCGTCGCGGCACTGGCCAACATCGCGCACGCCATGATCTGATCGTCGATTGCCAAGCCAGATCAAGGAAATACGCGCTGACGAAAAATAAATTTGGCCAAGGGTGCATTTTTCCTCTTGCAGCCCCCGGCCAGATTTCATATCTCCGCGCTACCCAAGGAAGCGGGCGTAGCTCAGGGGTAGAGCATAACCTTGCCAAGGTTAGGGTCGGGCGTTCGAATCGCCTCGCCCGCTCCAATTACCAACTCGGTAGAGATGGCCACCTTCGGGTGGCCTTTCTCTTTTCCAGCTCTTCACATGGCCGCCATGCGCGCACAACACTTTTCATTTCCGCCTCCAGCGGCTAAGTTACTGCTGCAACTATTTACCTGTTAACGACCCGCCCAACGCCAAGGATCCCACTCCATGCGCGCCTATGCCATCGGCGACATTCACGGCCAGCTTCGCAAGCTGCAGCACGCCCATATGCTGATCGAGCAGGACCGTGTCGAGACCGGCGATGACGCAGCCCTAGTGATCCACCTTGGCGACCTGGTCGATCGTGGCGCCAACAGCCGCAAGGTGATCGAGCTCCTGATGCAGGGACAGGCCGAAGGCCAGCCCTGGATCGTGCTCAAGGGCAACCATGACCGGATGATGGCCCTCTACCTGCAGACCCCGTCCGCGCGCGACCATCGCCTGCGCACCGATCTGGAATGGCTGCACCCGCGCATCGGCGGTTTAACTGCATTGGAAAGTTACGGCGTCGACACCACTCTGCCAGCCGATGCCATGCACCGCGCCGCCCGGACCGCCGTCCCACAGGAACATGTCGAATACCTGGAAGACCTCCTGCCCTTCTATCGGATGGAAGGGCTCTTTTTTTGCCACGCAGGCGTGAAACCCGGAGTACCGCTTCAAGAGCAGGTCGAGGATGATCTGATCTGGATTCGAGACGAGTTCCACCAATCACACCTGGACCACGGCGCCCTGATCATTCACGGCCACACCCCGGTCTACTCGGTCAGCCACTACGGTAACCGGGTCGACATCGACACTGGTTCCGCCTTCGGCCATGACCTCAGTACCGTGGTGATCGAGGATGGCCAGGTGTTCCTGCTGACTGACGAGGGCCGTAAAGCGGTGCTGCCTAACCGCGACCAACCTCACAACATGGGTCAGGCGCGGGTTACACCGGCTCCGGCGCCGGGCGAGGCTCTGCCGGCACAACCCGTTCCCCAACCTGTGGCCGCGAAGCCTGCGGGCCAGACCGATCTTGGCCCGGCACCCCAGCTCAAAAACCGCGGGTAAGACTGTAAGTCCGGTGATAAGGCGGCACGCGCCGGGTTGCGTTTTCGATCAGCAAGTTGGTTCTATTGTCGCACGGCAGCCTCAAATCGTGCCGCTATCAAAATGCGTTGAACGTCAGCGTTGTCAGTGACCGTTCGATCCCGTCAATCGTCAGCAGCTTTTCATTGATGAACTTGCCCACATCCGCATCCTTCGGAATGTAAAGCTTCATCAGAAGGTCGTATTCGCCGCTGGTCGAAAACAGCTCGGAATGGATCTCGCGCAGCACGATGTCCTCGGCCACCTTGTAAGTGGTGCCGGGTTTGCAGCGCAGTTGCACGAAGACACAAGTGGTCATGTCAGAGTCCCTTCTTGAACGTGACTGCAAACTTGCATGTCAATGCGCCGGGCACAAGATACCATGCCGCCTACTCCTGCTCGGACGCAGGGTTCTCAACAGGCGCTGCGACCTTGGCCGTCACATCATCCAAAACCATCTGGTTGAGCGCGCACCAGACCGGGTAATTGGCCCAGGCCGCATGGTTGCGGATCGCTGTATCCAGCGCCCGCACATTCCAGAACGGGCTGGTGCCCGGTGAAACGCTGAGCGCCCCTACGTTACCGCGCAGATTCATCGATTGACGCCACTGAATACGCGCCTTGTTGGCCGGCCCGCCGATATTGGGCGCGTTCCTGATTCGCGACCCATCCGCACGATAGCCCGTGTCCCAGTTCGCCACCGTGCCGCCATTGTCCCAATCCTCGCGGGTGCCGCGCAACCAGCCATGAGCAGGCGCGCACCACGAGGCCTCGGGAATTGCTGCATTGGGATAACGTGAGCGGTAGCGTGCCCTTGATCCGACAGCGCCCTCCAGAACGGCGACTTCATGCGAGGTTCCCGCGGCAATTGCATCGGGGAAAAGCGCCGTGCGAGAGGCATAGTTGGGTGTCAGATGCCCGATCGCTGTCACCACTTCGCGTTTGCTCTGGCCTTCGACCTTGCGGGCAAAGGGAAAGATCCGCCCCGTCGCCGTGTCATGTTCCACCGCCCGGTTCTTGACCCGCAAAGTCCCCCAGTTTGCCGCCGAGGTCAGTGACACCATCACCGGACGCTGATCGACCGGGTATAGCCGGTACCATTCGGCCAGCTTTCTGTGTTCCTCCGGGCTGCAGTCAGAAGTTTGAGTTTCAGGGTTCCAGCAGGTCAGGCGATTTTCATTTTCTTTGAACCCTACTCGGGCGCGCTCGGCCTGTTGAATCTCAACCCAATTGGTGGCCTCAGCCGCCGGATTGAGCAGCACCACCAAATCCCCAACCAGCGGCTTCAAACGCCCCCCGCGCGGATGATTTCTGACCCGTTGGATGGCCTCTTCTTTCAACATGGTGGCCAACATGTTGCCACCCATGGAATGGCCGAAAATCAGGAGCTTGTCAGCCTTCGTATCCCCCTGACGTAACCGCAGCGGTGTCTTGATCTTGTCTAGAACGCCCCTGAGCGGCGAAGCCACATCACCGGCGGGCGGCACCTGGCAGCTTCGGCGCCCATCCCCAAGTCGGCAGCTCACATCCCAACGGTTCCAGAAGGTCAGCGCCGGCAACAGACCTGCGATCCCCGTCGGCGCGCCCTGATCAGGTTTGAGATCACTATCGCCTTCCTTCACCAACTGACCGTTCCAGCCGATGAACACTCCGGTCACGGCGGCGTTGCAGTATGTCCCTTCGACGATGCAGCGTGTGTTCAGCGCGGCGCGTGAATAGGCCAGCAATCTGCGGAACTTGACCACGTCCCCGTCGCGCAGCTGCGCGTTGTGGCGCCAGCCATGGACGAAGGCCACCACGTAATTCTGCACCCCCGCCCGGTCCTGCCGCCGCAGATGCGCCACCAGCGCGTCCATCTGCCGGTCTAGGTACTGTACGCCCTCGTCGTTCAACTCGACAAAGGCCAGGTCGTATTCATCGCCGCGCTTCAGGTCTGCACCGTTAACCTCGGCCAGGGCGGGCCAGTTTTCGTCCGGCATCGCCATTTTGACCGAAACCACCTTGGACGCCTCTCCCGTGACCTCGGCCTCGGCCAGCGCCTCGGCGGTGGCTCGCTCAAACTCCGCACGCGACTTGCGGGCCTCACTTGCACCCGGCAGCAGGTGATTCTGCAACGGGCAGCGGTGATGGTGTTCGGGCTTCGTGATCTCACGGTTGCTTGCACCCAGATCGTGTGGCTTGGCGCAAATCTCCTCGCTCATGAACGCTTTGCGGAACGGCCCTTCCGGCTTCGTGCACCCTATCAGCGTCAACAAAACAACGCCCAATCCACCCAAATGCGTCACCCTCAAACCCATGTTCGAAATTCCCCAAAAAAGTGTAATTCGCACAGCCTACGCCCGAATCGCGGCAATTCAAAATGTCACGCTGACGGGCGCATTTCGCCCCACCCTGCCCTGCCCGCTTGGAACCTCGACACACCCGCCCTATAAGGTGCGCGCAACACGGCCAAAGAGGTGCCCCATGCGCAGCGCAAAAGTGACCCGCAGGACCGCGGAAACCGACATCAGCGTCGAGATCAATCTCGACGGAACCGGAGCCTATGACAATGAAACCGGTGTCGGGTTTTTCGATCACATGCTGGACCAGCTGGCGCGCCATTCTCTGATCGACATGACGGTGCGCTGCTTGGGCGACCTGCATATCGACGATCACCACACGGTCGAGGATGTGGGCATCGCCATCGGCCAGGCCCTGACCCAGGCAATGGGCGACAAGAAAGGCATCGTGCGCTACGGCTCTTGCCACCTGCCGATGGATGACGCCCAGGTGCGCGCCGCGCTCGACCTGTCGGGCCGCCCCTACCTGATCTGGAACGTGGATCTCCCCACGCCAAAAATCGGCACGTTCGACACCGAACTGGTGCGCGAATTCTTCCAGGCGTTCAGCACTCATGGCGGCATCACGCTGCATGTCGACCAACTGCACGGTTTCAACTCGCACCACATCGCTGAGGCAGCCTTCAAGGCCGTCGCCCGCGCCCTGCGCGACGCGCTGGAAACCGATCCGCGCAAGGCCGATTCGATCCCCTCGACCAAGGGGGCGCTGTAACGCCCATGGTCACGGCAATTGTAGATTACGAGAGCGGCAACCTGCACTCGGCCGAAAAGGCATTCCAGCGCATGGCGCGTGAAACCGGCGCGGGCGACGTTATCGTTACATCTGACCCTGACGTGATCCGCGCCGCCGAGCGTGTCGTCCTGCCCGGCGATGGTGCCTTCCCGGCCTGTCGTGCGGCCTTGTTTGATCATCGCGGCGTGTTCGAGGCGATAGAAGAGTCCGTGATCAAACAGGCAAAACCCTTCATGGGCATCTGCATCGGCATGCAGATGATGGCGACCCGTGGGTTGGAATATACCGAAACCCCCGGTTTTGATTGGATTGGTGGCGAGGTGGTGCATATCACCCCGTCGGACGCATCGCTGAAAGTCCCACATATGGGTTGGAACGATCTGGTCCTCGACCACGCCCACCCGGTCTTTGACGGGATCGAGACGGGCAACCACGCCTATTTCGTACATTCCTACCATTTCCGCGTCGCGGACTCGGCGCACCTCTTGGCGCATGCGGACTACGGTGGGGCAATCACTGCCATCGTCGGACGCGACAACATGGTCGGAACCCAGTTCCACCCGGAAAAAAGCGCAGCCACCGGATTGCGGATGATCGCCAACTTCCTGAACTGGCGGCCCTGATTAATCGAGTTTTGTCCAGACTTGGCTTTGACAGATCACGCCCAGACAGCCGCGCACGGTCATTGATCGGCCGGACACACGAAATGTGCCTTTGACGTTTTTGCCCACCGCGCTGACATACATCAATCCGGAGTATTCGCCGCCACCGACGGGCTGCAGCCCCCAGATCACGCGTTTGCCGACATTGCGGGTGCGCACCGCTTTTCCGTTTCGGTCATAGGCGCTCAGAACCTTGCCGCATAAAGCTTGACCGCAGGGGGCAAGACGGACATGCCCCACCTGACCCTTGCCGTCCGGCCCGGTCAGCCACACACCCGTTGCTTTGTCTGCAACGGCAGGAACCGCGAACACCGTTAAAAGAAATACCAGCAGAAGCCGCATTTTCGACACCCTCCGCTCGTTGCTCCCTAAACGGGAAGCGCGCGCCTGGGCCTTATGCCCGGACACACTTAAATGTAAGGCATCCTACGCGTGTTTCAACTCGCGGGCCTGCATCTCGACAGGCTCGGCGAACAGTTGCCGGTGGCTCAGTTGACCCGCTTCCAGGTCTGACTGGAACACAGCAGCCCGCCCGCGACACAGCCCTTCAGCTTCAGCTTGTTGCCGCTGACCGTCATTTTGCCGATGTAAATCTTGTCATTCGACGGGCGCCACACCTTGCCGTTGTAGCTGCCATCGCCATTGGGCTTCATTGAGCGCACCAACTGCTTGCCCTTGTTAGGCGAATTGTATTCGCCACCCGAATTGAATGTTCGCGCGATGGTCCCGCAAACATTCGAGCCGCATTTGGTCATGTTGATATGAGCATAGGACCCATCATCGACCTCAGTTTTCCAGGTGCCCACCGCAGGGTCGGCCATAGCCACACCTGCGCTCATGCAAAGCGCCGCTCCAAGAGCCAGAACCTTTTTCATCTCACTAGTCCTCCCTGATTGTCCCAACGATCCTCACCTAACCTCAGTTTTCGATCAAGCCTGACTTGAGGTCACATTGCATTCCGGGCGAACCCGTGCCAAAGGGCGCGCAACATTGACCGAAGGGCTTACCCCATGATCCTCTACCCCGCGATCGACCTCAAGGATGGCCGTGCCGTGCGCCTTGTGCATGGTGAAATGGAGCGCGAAACCGTGTTCAACGAAAACCCTGCCGCCCAGGCGCTGGAGTTTGTCAATGCGGGCTGCGAATGGTTGCACCTTGTCGACCTGAACGGCGCCTTTGCGGGTGAGCCGGTCAATGCCGCCCCGGTCGAAGCGATCCTTGAACAAACCAAGGTCCCTGCCCAGCTTGGTGGCGGCATTCGCGACATGGCCACCATCGAGCGCTGGATCGACAAGGGGTTAGCCCGTGTTATCCTCGGCACCGTGGCTGTCGAAAACCCCGACCTCGTGCGCGAAGCTGCGCGCGAATTCCCCGGCAAAGTCGCCGTCGGCATCGATGCGCGTCACGGGAAAGTTGCTACCAAGGGCTGGGCCGAGGAAACCGACGTCGATGCCACCGACCTCGCCCGCAGCTTCGAGGACGCAGGCGTTGCCGCGATCATCTATACCGACATCATGCGTGATGGCGCCATGCAGGGCCCGAATGTCGACGCCACCGCCGCGCTTGCCAATGCCGTCTCGATCCCGGTCATCGCCTCGGGCGGTGTCAGTTCGCTGTATGACATCATCGCCCTGCGCGACTGCGATGCGCCCCTCAACGGTGCCATCTCGGGGCGCGCGCTCTACGACGGGGCGCTTGACCTGCAAGAGGCGCTAAATGCGCTGCGTAACTGATTGAACGAGGCCAGGATGAACGAAACCTCCATCATGATCCTGCTCCTGGCCCTGCCGCTGGCGGCCGCCTGGGCCGTGAACCGTACAGCCAAGGGCGCCCTGCGCTGGTTGGTAATCCTTCCGCTGGTGATGTTTGTGATCAATCTGGGCCTGACGCTCACTGACCTCACCTGCGAGGGCGGCGGTGATACCCCGTGGACCCAGTGTTCGATCCCCGCTCTCGGGGCGATGTCGAACGGGTTGGTCTCAGTCTATTTCTACAACCTTCTGGCCATCATGGCGATCACCCCGGCGATGCTGATCCTCTCGGGCATCTCCGTCATCATCCGCCGCGAGCGTCACAAGACCTAGCACGCCCCGACGATTGACGGCCCTCGCCTATGCGCCATAATGCGGGCAGTCCTTTTCAAGCCCAAGGCAGCCCGATGCTCAGCGATCTGCTATTGTCTTTCTTTTTCGGCATGCCCGCCATCGTTGCCGTCGTCATCGCCCGTGACCTGAAAAACCTCCTGCCCCGCGCGATGCTTTTTTGGGGTGGCTGGGTGGCGGTGATCTGCGTGGCGCTGGTGATCATCCCGATGCTGGGCTGCGACGGCCACCTGATGAAGGCGCACAAAGCCTGCATCGGCGGCACCGGCATGGCTGCGTTTTTCAACAACCTCAACCCGATCAGCACCCTTGCCGCCAAGCTTTACATCCTCGCCGGCATCCCACTTGCGATCCTCGCCTACCTGATCGAAAGCACGCAGAACCGCCGCGCCGCGTGAACGCGCCACTCTGGTCATTGCCCAACAACCGGTTTCTTGGCATAGAGGCGCCAACCAACCGCTTGGGGCGCTCATATGTTGAAAACCCGTATCATCCCCTGTCTCGACGTCGCCGACGGCCGCGTGGTCAAGGGCGTGAATTTCGTCGATCTCGTCGATGCCGGAGATCCTGTCGAATCCGCCCGCGCCTATGATGCCGCAGGTGCCGATGAGCTTTGCTTTCTCGATATCACCGCAACCCATGAAAACCGCGCCACCATGTTCGACGTGGTTCAGCGCACCGCCGAGCAATGCTACATCCCGCTCACCGTTGGTGGTGGCGTGCGCACACCCGCGGATGTCCGTGCTCTCCTGCTCGCAGGCGCCGACAAGGTCAGTTTCAACTCTGCCGCCGTCGCCAACCCAGACGTCGTGGCCGAGGCCGCCGACCAGTTCGGCAGCCAATGCATCGTCGTCGCCATCGACGCCAAGACCGTGGAAACCGATGCTGACGGCAATGGCATCCGCTGGGAAATCTTTACCCATGGCGGCCGCAAACCTACCGGCATCGACGCGGTCGAATTTGCCAAGACGGTGGTCGAAAAAGGCGCCGGGGAAATCCTGCTCACTTCGATGGACCGAGACGGCACCCGTGCCGGGTTCAATTTGCCTCTGACCCGCACCATTTCCAACGCGGTGAACGTACCGGTGATCGCCTCGGGCGGGGTCGGCACGCTTGACCACCTGGTTGACGGCGTCACCAAAGGCGGCGCCTCGGCTGTGCTGGCCGCCTCGATCTTCCATTTCGGCGATTACACCATCCGCGAGGCCAAGGAACACATGGCCGCCGCGGGCATACCAATGAGGATCGAATGATGACCCTCGAAGAACTTGAACAGATCGTTGCCTCCCGCGCTGCCGCCTCGCCCGATGAAAGCTGGACCGCCAAATTGCTGGCGAAAGGTCCCGAAAAAGTGGCCGAAAAGTTTGGAGAAGAGGCCATCGAGGCCATCATCGAAGCGGTCAAGAGCGACCGAGCCGGCCTCACCTCCGAAGCCGCAGACGTGCTCTTCCACCTGCTCGTGATGCTTAAATCGCGCGGCGTACCCCTCAGCGACGTGATGAGTGAACTCGCCCGTCGTCAACACCAATCCGGCCTTGCCGAAAAGGCCAGACGTCAAAAATAGCTCAGATCAATCCGAGCCGTCGTAGGCGTACGGCACCGGTTCTTCCTGCTGCGCACAACCGGCGGCGACCATTGAAACCGCCGCGAAAACCCATGCCAGAACAAACTTGGTAATCCGCATTCTTTCCTCCCCAGCTTTTGCAGATTGGTTCGAGACTTCCCCCCACTGATAGCATTTTCTGATCGGTTTCACAATTTCGAGGAAATCACGCCCGTGTTGAAGCCACCCATGCGTAGCTCACC
This sequence comes from Aliisedimentitalea sp. MJ-SS2, assembly GCF_032586155.1. NCBI lineage: Bacteria > Pseudomonadati > Pseudomonadota > Alphaproteobacteria > Rhodobacterales > Roseobacteraceae > Aliisedimentitalea > Aliisedimentitalea sp. MJ-SS2. The sequence continues at coordinate 575,398 of NZ_JAWHTC010000001.1, read as the reverse complement.
AAAAAGCCGCTGATATTCGATCTTGGGGCAGCGGTTCATGATCACGTCCACCCCCCGCGCCCGCGCCACCTCGGCGGCCTCCGCATGTTCCACCCCAATCTGCATCCATATCGTCTGCAACTCTGGAAACGCCTCCAGCGCCTCGTCGACAATCGGGGGCACCGCCTCGGATCGGCGGAAGATATCGACCATGTCGACCTTACCCTCCACCTCACTCAAGCTGGCGCGCACGGTTTCGCCAAACAGAATCTTGCCGGCATGGCCCGGATTTATGGGAACCACCTTGTAGCCTTTCAGCCCCAAATACCGCGCCACGTAATAGCTTGGCCGCACTTCGTTCATGGACACGCCGACCACTGCAATGGTCCTGGTCCGCGACAGCACATCGCGCAGATGCTTGTCAGTATAAGATTCGCTCATACCCCACCCTTACCCGTCCCACTGCACAAAAAAAAGCGCCCGGAGCAAAACCCGGGCGCCAGTCACGGAACGAGGGACAGTGAATGGAAGGGCAGGAGTTCCGTGTCTGCCCTTCGCTACTCTATGTAGAGCTGATTTTGACGATATGAAGGGGTTGTAAAGAACTTGTGAACAGCGGCTTTCAGCCATTCAGAATGCCGGGCCAGTTCTTATCGGCCCGTGCGACGAACCCTTCGATGTCCTGGCTCCAAAGCTCGCGCACCCGCAGGTCATAGTTCAGGTAAAGCTTGCCGCTGTGGATCGTCCATGCGTCGGGGTCGGTCTTGGCAATGTAGCCGTTCGCCATCGCATAAGCGCAATAACCGCCGTATTGCGGCGCATAGGCCGCGGGATCAGCGGCAAACAGATCGCGATTTTCCTCGCTGGAAAATCGCCAGACGGCCCCCATCCAGTCTTGAATAACGGTCTCGTTCCCGGACACATGGGTGCGTTCCGTGAAATATGCCACCGGATCGAAACCGTTGATGGCGATACCGTCGGTGTTAAACACTGACGCGGTGCCCGCGCGGGCCGGGCGCAGGGCCAATCCGGCAATTGGTAATGTCACCGCGGCGGCGGTTGTGAAAATCAGGGAACGTCGTGTCAGCATGGGCACCTCTCCTTGGGTTGTGCCCAAAGAATGGCGGCGGCTTTGCGCCGAGAAAACCTCTTCCACGCGTTTGTGAAGGCCCGTGCGCTTTTGTTTCAGCCCCGCCGTCCCGCCGCATAAAGCGCGATCGCCGCAGCATTCGATACATTGAGCGAGCCGAATTCGCCGGCAAAGCGGATTTTCACCAACTTGTCGCAAGTCTCTCGGGTTTTCTGCCGCAGCCCCGGTCCCTCGGCCCCAAGGACCAGCGCCACCGGCTGTTCCTGCTGCCCCTCAAGCGCCGCTTCGATGCTCTCGTCAACCTCGCCATCCAGCCCTAGCACCAGGTAACCCATCGCCTGCAATTCCTCGATCGCCTGAGCCAGATTGCGCACCCGGAAATACGGCTGGCGCTCCAGCGCTCCGCTGGCGGTCTTGGCCAGCGCCCCGGTTTCCGGCGCCGAATGGTGCCTTGGCGCAATCACTGCCAGCGCTCCGAACACCTCGGCCGAGCGCAGGATCGCGCCGACATTATGCGGATCAGTGACACGGTCCAGCATCACCACCAGCGGCACCCGCCCCGGCACGCCGGCGCAGACATCGCTCATCCGCCCCCAATCCAGCGGTTTCACTTCCAGCGCCGCCCCCTGGTGCACCGATTGCGGGTCAAGCGGCGCGGCAAACCTGCGCGGATCGGACATTTCCGGTTTGATCCCGCCAACAGCAATCGCATCCGCCAGCTTGTCGGCAGCGTTCTTGGTCACCACCAGGCGCAGCTTTTTCCGGGCCGGGTTCATCAACGCATCGCGCACCGCATGCAACCCGAACAGCCACACGGTTTCATCCGCTGCCTTGCGCCGCGCCTTTTCCTTGTCGATCACCCAGCTTGGTTTCTTCATGGCCATCCCGCGCCCCTTTTGATCTAGCGCCAATATCACGAGATTTTCCTGTTGACGACCCCGGGAACCCACAGTAATCACCCCCCTCAGTGGGCGACAGGCCGCAAGGTGTGGCAGGGGACTGTAACTCCCTCGCGGAGACGCACGCCTGGTTCGATTCCAGGGTCGCCCACCACTCAGTCTCCACAAAACCATACCGGACACACCTTCTCTGGATAGTGTTTAACTTTCCGTGAGTTACGAGGGGTAGCGGCAGCAGAGACCTCACATTTCGTCTCTGTTCAAGGCCATTTCTCCGCGATATTGAGAGAAGTCTCAGCGGGGCATTCGCGCGTGAGGTCTTGGGGCAGGCCTGGATGCTCTATTGATGCGGAAAGCCCAGAATCTTGCGCTGTTCATGCCAGTCCGGCGGTAGTTCTCGAAGGCTACGCAACTTCTTTGCTGTAAGATGTTGTGGCTGACGGCCTTCGAGAATGGCCGTTGAGATATCCGGTGCTAGCCAGGCAAGTGGCAGGATGCGACTGACCGATCCACTTCGGAGCCCTTCGCAGTCTTCGATCTGGCGGATGGTGCTGGACGTTCCGTCAAGAAGGTCGGCCGACCACCGTCTCGCATCAGCTACAAGGTTGATAAGGCCCTGATCCGGCTGAGGTGCATCGGGCGGCGCAATGATGATCGGCCTCGCCCGTCCGGTCTGGCGCTTCTGGAACTGGACCTCGAAGGCGGCATGGATCGGTAGCTTCGCTTTCTCAGTTGGCAGTAACGCACCTAGATCCAACCGAACACAAAACTGTCCCTTTGATAAATCAATGCGATCAACCAAGCCGGAGAGATGCTGTTCATCTGGGTGTTCACCCTCATCTGCAATCTGGTTTCTCAGAGAATCCGCCGCCCGGAGGATCTTGGTAATCGAAGACGGATCCAAATCGGCTGCCAATCTGATCTGCCGGGTCAGCCATGACTGATCGTCCAGGTGGTTCTTGAGCCCACGCAGAACCAGCCGCTCAACTTCTCCGGCGGGAAGTCGATCGATACTGTCTTGGTCGTCTGAGCCGGATGGCTTTGACGTGTAATACCAGTACCGCTGCGATTGGGCTGTTCCGCCCGAGCGCGTCGACTTGATGGCGTAGGTCGTGCGCATTGGACGGCCTACGGAATCAAAGAGCAGCCCATCCAGCAGGCGCCGAGCCGACCGTCGGGACGTTGCGATCTTCTTGCCACCGTGGTTTGCAAGCAGTTCCTGCACCTGCTGCCAGGTAGCATCGTCGATGATGGCCTCATGTAACCCATCATAGAGCTCATCCTTATGACGGGTCTTCCCGATGTAGATGGGGTTACGCAGGATGTTGTAGAGCGCACCGCGCGAGAAGGACGTACCACCCGTCCTGCGCCCGTACCGGTCGGTTCGGCGTTTGCTGACGATACCGAGCGCGTCGAGCCTGTCGGACAGTTCGCGTACCGATCCGACCGCCAGATACTCGGCAAATATGGTGCGGATCGCTTCGGCCTCAACCGGGCTAGCAATCAAGGCTTTGTCGTTGACGTCGTACCCCATTGGCACCGCACCCCCCATCCACATCCCCTTACGTTTGGAAGATGCAACCTTGTCCCGGATACGCTCAGCCGTCACCTCGCGCTCGAACTGGGCGAATGACAATAGGACGTTTAAGGTCAGGCGACCCATAGACGATGTCGTATTGAAGGCTTGGGTGACCGACACGAACGACACCCCTGCCCCGTCGAAGAGATCGACCATCTTGGCAAAATCCGTCAGCGACCGGGTCAGGCGGTCCACCTTGTAGACAACGATGACGTCGACACGGCCCGCCTCCACATCGTTGAGCAATTGTGTGAGTCCGGGTCGGTCCATGGATCCGCCGGAGAACCCGCCATCGTCATAGCGATCAGAGAGCTCTGCCCAGCCCTCATGCTTTTGGCTGAGGATATAGGCCGACAGGCTTCCCGCTGCGCATGCAGCGAGTTGAAGTCCTGCTCCAGCCCCTCCTCGGTCGACTTGCGGGTGTAGATGGCGCAGCGTTGGCGGATCATTGCATTGCGACCTCGCGCAAACCAAAGAACTTGGGCCCGTTGCGGTTGGTCCCGGTCATCGCCCTCGCCACCGCCGACAGCGAGGAGTAACTCTGGCCGTTCCAAGTAGCACCGCAATCCGCTGTGATCACCACTTCATGCATCTTCCCGCCCCAGTCCTTCAAGATGCGGGTGCCATCACCAACCGTTGCTGGCACGGCACCCCCGCGGCTTTTCGGGGAACGCGAGTCAATCCGGGCCCGGATGACCCGGCTCCACGCGCGACGCGTTCCGGCCGGTTCACCACCCGAAAGGGCAGCCTGCGCATCCCAAGCCAGCGCCAGCCGCATCAGTCGCGCGGTAAAGGTTTTGGGCGGCGCGGTGCCCTTGGTCTCCTGCCAGATCTGGCGCAGCGTTGCGGCGTCGGCTTCTGCTAGTCGGCAGATGTCGGGGGCGGTCACGGTCGACGTCATTGGCCTTCCCCGGGCATAATACGGTAGCGGGCCACCCTGCCCGACCGGTCAAGCTCGACAGGTACGCCTGACGACCGCAGTCGCGAGATCGCCGCGCGTATCGTATGCGGCTGCCAGCCCAACTGCTTTTGGATCTGCACAACTGTTGCCCCGGTGCGGCGCGCCAAGAGTTTGCGCAGCATTTCGGTCTTGGGCTTGGGAGCTGACCTCGCCGATCTGTGCTTAGCGGGATCGGAAGTAAGGTTCTCTGTGGGTTGATCGGTCATCTAGATCTCCTTCTGGTCGCGGGGCATTCTCGCGCCCCGTACTGACCAATGCCCGGCATTCCGGGCGGGAGACTCAATTCGTTCAACGACGTCAGTGACGCTCACCCTTGCCCGGAAGTCCAGCAGAAGACCGACAACCAACCGACAATCAAACGCGAGGAATGGTGGGCGGCGGCTGCCGCCCGCCTGATCCTCAAATATCGATCCGTTCCGCAATGCTCAGTGCGTCTTCCAACTCAACGCCTAGGTATCGCACCGTACTGTCCACCTTGGTATGGCCAAGCAAGAGCTGAACAGCGCGCAGATTGCCCGTCTTGCGGTAGATCAGCGCCGCCTTGGTGCGCCTCAGAGAATGCGTCCCGTAGCCGCTTGGATCCAGACCAATCGTGGCCACCCAGTCCCGGACCAGACGCGCATACTGCCGGGTTGAGATGTGTGGTCGTTGGTGGAACCGGCTTGGGAACAGGAAGAAACATCCAAGCATCTCGGGGCGACACATCCAATTCCGGATGGAGTCGCGGGTGTTCTCCGACACTTCGAATTGAACCGGCCTTTGCGTCTTGCTTTGGACAACAGTCACGCGTTCGCGAACTCGGTCACCGACAACGAGATCAGTGACTTTGAGACGAACGAGGTCACAACCTCGCAGCTTGCTATCGATCGCAAGATTAAAGAGCGCCAGGTCCCTGAGATTGCCCACAAGTTCCAGCCGGGCGCGGATGGCCCAGACCTGTTTGGCAAGAAGCGGGCGTTTCTGGCCGATCAGTCGGCCTTTGTTCCAGGCCGGACGTTTTGGTTTGAGGGCAGGAAGTTGAATTTTGGACATCGATCGTCCACCATCCGTCCCTCCCGCTCCAGGCATCGACACCGCGTCAACCGACGCATTCTACCAATTGATCAAATGGCTGGTTCCTTCGGTGACCCAGACCTTCACCTCAAACGCAGCGAACGGCCGGAACGAGCCCAAACCAGTCGATTTCTGCTGCGTAGCATCCGTTGCGAAGGGCGGTGAATGGTCATTCGCAACGGGCTAAACATATGGCCAGATTGGCGAACTGGCGGGTCAGCGAGTTGCTACGGGCAATGACGTTTTCCGTGGCAACACAATGTGGTTCCGGCAAAGATTTCCTCCAGAGAACGAATCTAAGTCCCACCTTACCTTTCTGGACTATTCTTCAACCTCTTCATATCCGGTAATCATCGCCTTGATATGAGCTACAGGAGTATGGCCGGTAGTGGCGAAGTAGACATGCACGATGAAGAAGATAACCATCAGGAAAGCTGTCACAAGATGGACAAAGGCCACCGAGGCCAGCGGTATCCAGTCAAGTCCCCAAGCCCCCCACTGCGGATAGTAGAGATAGAACAACCCCGAGATCCAAATCAGCGGATTGATTAGCAACTTGACGAAGAGATACGCCAGCCGCTGTAGCGGATTGTGCTTTTGCAGCTGGGTCTGTCGGAACGGGTGCGGCGCGTGGCTGAAGATGCCGGTCAGGTAATAGCGCAGCATTGCCGCCAGCTTGTCTGTCGTCGGAACATACTGCTTCCATTCACCAGTGGTGAAATGCCAGAAGATGGCAAATACCCATAGTGTGATCAGCGCCCAGGCAGCGGTGGTGTGCACCTCCTGCGCGGTTTCATAGCCAAGCCAACGGTAGGTACCGTGCACCTCGAACCCGGTTACACCCATGGTAGTTATCAGAGCCGCCTGCGACCAATGCCAGAAGCGCTCGAAGCGTTTGAAGATATAAATCCGTTGCATTGATCAGCCCTCCTTGCGGCTCATCCAGTAGCGCAGCGCGCCATGTCCAAGTACACCGGCCAGCGTCAGGGCCGCCACGATCCAGGCAATCGTGTCGAGCATGCCGAACCGGCTAAAGCCCGGAATATAGAGGCCCGGCACGCTGGCCAGACGGCTCTTGGCGCTGTGACAGGCCTCGCATTCAAGAGCATCTTCTTTCGGCGCTGTCATATGGCTGATGGGCCAGGCCATTTCCGTTTCAACAAAACCCAACTCGCCGCTGTACTCCGCTCCGGCGGCTTTCATGCCAGCTTCAACCGCCTTGTCCCAGTCGTAGTTGGTCCAGAACGCGGTGTCGTCTTTGCCGAAAGTATGCACAACAGCAAGAGTCTGGTTGCCCACATCATAGGCCTGTTTGCCGCGCATGACCTTGAACGGCCAGATGCGCGATTTGTCATCACCCGGCTTCCCGCCATAGTCATTGATCTCGACAAGCTCATCCCCGGTCACTTGATCACCGAACAGGGTGTAGTCGACCGTGCCGTCGAACCAACGGTATTCCGGTACAACATGGTCACCCCAGGCAAAATCACCCTTCATGCCGCTGTAGATTTCGAGCCCGTCTTCGTCGTGACGCTTGACTGGCTTGCCTTCTGGCGTGGTTTCACCAGCAGTCGACCAGTCCCACCACATCTTGGTGGGATAACCACCTCTGGCAAAAGCCGGAATATGGCAGGTCTGACAGGCCAGAACGTCAGTGTGGTCGTTGAGCTTGGCATTGGCCGACGCCGAATGCGGTGTCAGACCGTGGCAGGATTCACAGGTCGCCCGGCTACCATCGGTTCGGCCTGGAATGTCGATGCCGGACAAGTCTTTGGCATTCGTTGTATAGCGGCTGCCCTGCACAAGGTGATTGTCGCCGCCGTGGCACTTTGAACAGGTAAAATCGAGCCTGTCCGGGCTCATGTGCACGTCGAGATATTTCCCCGGTTCTAGCAAGGACATATCCAGGTCGCCGTGTTTGACGGCATTGCCACCGCCACCAAGGAAGTGGCAGGTGCCACAGGTCCGCCGCGAGGTGGGGCCGACGTTCTTAGCCACTTCGGCAAGGCTGACCGGTTCGATAAAGCGTCCACTACCACCGGGCCATTCCTTCGGCTCATAGACCGGATGCCCGGCGCCTGCGGGGAATTTTCGGTACTTGCCGGTCTGGTCGTGGCAGACCAGGCAATCGACGTTCTCCTGTGCTGCAAAGTCGAAAGTGTCATCCTTCCAGCCGTAACCGATGTGGCAACTGGTGCAGCGCGGCTCGTTCGAGACGATCGATCCGCAAAAATTGTTGATGACATTGCGCTTACCCAGACGCTCACCCGATGCCGGGTTCACAACGTCCCAGTTCCAGTGCTTGGTTTGGTGAATTTGCGAGGCCGCCTCGGTGTGGCAACTAAGACAAATCTTGGTGACGTCGGGGCCGGTGGCGAACGGGCCTTCCAGCTCCGCAAATTTTGAGTGATCAGCCGTCGAAATCTTACTCTGTGTCACCTCTTGGGCCGTGACACCTGCCGCAGCTCCAATCAGCGCTGTAGCGGCCAGAAGCCAGGCCGCGAATGCGCAGAGCCTAGAAATTGCAATGTTACGTTTCATGTTTCTGTCCTCTTCGCCCTCTCCGTTCGGGTCGGGCCGCGCGGCGTCGATGTCAGCAGCCGCCAAGTTCCTGAATACCTGCCCCCGATTTTGGGGCCCCCGAATTCGCCGGCGGAATGATTTTCGGTGTCGGTTTATTCGGATCGAAGTTGATAAACTGCGCTTGGTCGGCGGCGACATTCTTCATTATCGCCGTCACCTCGGCGCCGAACAGCCGCCCCATTAACGCGGTGTTCAGCATGCCGATGAAAACCTCGCCTTCATCATCCTCGTACACGGTGATGGTACATGGCATCAGGATTGAAAGAATACGCGTCTCACGCGCCTTGATAATCGGTTTCGAATAGTCGGTGCTGCAAGCCTCAACCAACAAGACATTGGGCACTGTCGCCCCTAGCTTGCGGATGGCGTTTGAGGGGCTACGGAGACCGGACAAGGTCCAACCTTTCCCTGTCGCCTCAATATTGTGCTGGATGCGTGCGACGGTCTCTTCCAGCCCATACGGGCTCGGATATTCTTTGACCATAAGGCTTCCGCCATATTGCCAACCAAGACCGGCAAAAAGCACCAGACCGGCAACAAATCCAGTAATGATCTTCAGCATTTCACTCTCCATCAAAGGAACGGATGCTCGCCGCACCCGTCGCGCCGCCTGTATTGCAGCATTGCGGCTTTGTTCTCTCGCTGTATATTAATGATTCAAAATATTCGGGATTTGATATATGACAAAGCAGGCGATGTCTCAGATGACTGGTGCTGAAATGCTACAGCCTATGAGTTCTGCGTCTTTGCCATACCGGCTGGCGGCGATGATCGGTCTAACGCTGATCACCGGTCTACAAGCCGTGGCGGATCCGGCATCGGACAAGGTTCTTCCCTCAGCAGCGCAGAACGCCTTCGCCGAGTATCAGCAGGCCGTTCCCGACCGTGCCTTTGCAATTGCGCCCGGAGGTGCCTGGGGTTGGGCGTCCGACAGCCCAACGATGGAGTTCGCCGAAAAGCACGCCATAAGCTTGTGTCGCCAGCATACCGAACAGCCCTGCCACATCTACGCGGTCAATGACAGGGTCGTTCTTGATCTGGAAGCGTGGAACACCTCGTGGCGGCTTGCGGCTGACCCAGAGGAAACCGCGCCCGACACCGGCGTTCATCGCGGCTCTGTGTTTCCCGATATCGTGTTTCACTCGGCCGAGGGGCGGCAAATCAAGCTTTCCGACCTCCGGGGCAAAACCGTGTTCTTGCATTTTTGGGGGAGCTGGTGCCCGCCCTGCAAAGCGGAACTTCCCGGTATCGCCGCTCTTAGCAAGAGCCTTGCGGATGAAAAGAATGTCCTCTTCATACTTTTGCAAACCCGCGAACCACTGAGCCGTTCTAAACGGTGGTTGACGCAGCAGAATCTCACTTTACCGCTGCACGACTCCGGGCATCAAGATCCTGACGACACCGTTTTCCGTCTAGCCGATGGCAGCGAAATAGAGGACCGCGCTATGGCGCGGGTTTTCCCGACGACATTTGTTCTCAATGGCGATGGGAGGGTCGTGTTTGCCAGTTTCGGACCAGTGGAAAACTGGAAAGCGTATCTCTCATTGATCAGAAATACAGATTAGGGTTCCCAGTACAGATCGCGTTTCCAAGATGTATAAAGAGGCCGTTCAATTCTGATTCCGCTAAATTCTACTTTGGACCGGAAGCCACAGTTGATCAATTGTCTACAGATGGCAGCGACGTCCGCTTGGCCGCCATCAATGGCAAGCGCAGCGAATGGCCGCTCCAAACCCTAGCTTGAGGTGATAAAATTTGGGCTTGTCGCAGATCGTGAGCCAAAGCAAAGTGGCGCAATCACTGACCTCAACGGCTGCAGGCGCATGATCACATTCGATCAAATCGATTTCGTTGGAACCGACCTGCATCGCCCTGAATGTGTGCTATGCACCTCTGACCAGGTTCTACATGTCGCAGATTGGCGCGGGGGCGTGACACTGATCTTTCCGGATGGGAGACAGCATAGCGTGCTGGCGGCCGGGACGTTCAAACCCAAACCCAACGGGATTGCCATTCTGCCTGATGGCGGTTGGTTGCTTGCGCATCTTGGTGAGGATGATGGCGGCGTTTACCGGCTCGATCCGGATGGAACCCTGACACCGGTTCTGCGTGACGTCGGTGGATTGCCGCTGCCGCCAACCAACTACGTGCATGTCGATGGAGACGGGCGCATCTGGGTCACGGTCAGCACACGGCGAAAACCACGCGCTCTTGGGTACCGCGCCGATTGCGACGATGGGTTCGTTGTACTAATAGACGGATTAGACGCACGTATCGTGGCGGACGGGCTTGGCTACACCAACGAATGCCTGATCCACCCGGAAACCGGGCAGCTGTACGTGAACGAAACCTTTGCCCGGCGACTGACGCGTTTTGATCTCGGTAAGAAGGGATCGTCGACGAACAAAACAGTGGTGGCCGAATTCGGGCATGGGACCTATCCGGACGGGCTGACTTTCGATGCGGACGGAGGCATCTGGATCACCTCCATCGTCAGCAACCGGGTCATTCGCGTCGGTCGCGACGGCCAGCAACAGATCATACTGCAGGATGCCGCGCCGGATGCGCTCGAGCGTGTCGAGACAGCCTATCACGCGGGCGAGATGGGACGTCCGCACCTGGCCAAGACCTTCGGCTCAAAGCTCAAGAATATCTCCAGTGCTGCTTTTGGTGGCGACGACCTGAAAACCGTATACTTGGGATGTCTGCTGGGCAGGGAAATCGCCACATTCCGATCCGACATCCCGGGTCTCCGGCCCTATCACTGGGATTGGCTTGCGTCTTCGCGGATCGAAAACTTCAAGGTGCCAACGTGACCGAGCTATTGAAAGTCGGTTGCATCGGGGCCGGGTATTTCAGCCGCTTTCACTATGACGCCTGGTCTCGGGTCGATGGCGTAGTCCTGGCGGCTTCGGTCGACCGGGATATTGCAGCAGCCCGCGCCACGGGTCTGGCCGCCTATGACGATCCGGGCAGGATGCTGGCCGAGGTGATGCCCGATATCGTCGACATCATCACCCCGCCGCCGACCCACTTAGCACTTATCCGTCAGGCGCTTGCCGCTGGCCCAATGCTGGTCATATGTCAGAAACCCTTTTGCCTCGGTATCGAGGAAGCACGCGAGGCAGAGCAACTGTCGCATGAGGCCGGAATTCCCGTCGTGGTGCACGAAAACTTCCGGTTCCAGCCATGGTATCGGGTGATCAAGGCCCAGCTTGAGGCGGGTGCCATCGGCGACGTTCTGCAACTCAGCTTCCGCCTGCGCCCGGGTGACGGCCAGGGCGACCGTGCCTATCTGGACCGCCAACCCTATTTTCAGCAAATGGAGAAATTCCTCATTCACGAGACTGCGGTGCATTGGGTTGACACCTTCCGCTTCCTGATCGGAGAACCTCAGGCGGTCTTTGCCGATCTGCGCAGGATTAATCCCACCATCAAGGGCGAGGATGCCGGATTCATATTGTTTTCTTACAAAAACGGCGCCCGCGCCTTGTTTGATGGCAACCGCTTGCTGGATCACGCGGCCGAGAACGCGCGCTGCACGATGGGCGAGGCGTTGATCGAAGGCACCAAGGGCACGATTGATCTCAGGGGCGACGGTTCGGTGCATCTGCGGTTCTTTGGCGAGCGGGAAAAACGAGAAATTCTGGCACCCAGCACGCATGCAGGGTTCGGCGGTGATTGCGTCTACGAATTGCAGAACCACGTTGCGCGTGCCCTGCTAGATGGGAGCGCATTGGAAAACCTCGCCGGGGACTATCTTCCGGTGATCGAACAGGAAAACGCGATCTATTCCTCGGCTGAGACCGGCAGTTGGATCGACTTATAGAGGATTGGGCCCGAACCAATGAAAATAGCGCTGATAAAGGGCGACGGGATCGGCGTCGAAGTGGCGGATGCAACGGTTGCCGTTGTTAACGTGGCCGTCAAAGCTGCCGGTGCGCCTGAGCTGACCTATGACGATATCCCGGCGGGTGCCGGTTACTTCAAGGAAACCGGGAGTGATATCGAACCCGGCGGTGAAGATCGGGCAGGCAAAGCCGATGCGATCTTTCTCGGTGCCATTGGGCTGCCCGCCGTGCGCCACGCCGATGGCACCGAGATAAGTCCGCATCTGAGGTTGCGCGACATTTACGGGCTGTACGCAGGGGTTCGCCCGGTCAAAGCCTACCCCAACGCACCGCAACGGCTAGCCGATCCGCGCGCGGCCAATATCGACATGATAATCCTGCGGGAATCGACCGAGGGGCTATTCTATTCCGCCGCCGTCCACGGACGCAGCCAGATCATAGGCGACGACGAGGTGCGCGACACGTTGCGCATCACCCGCACAACGACGGAAAAGCTGATGCACTTCGGGTTCCGGCTGGCCGAAAAGCGAAAGGCACACGGCAAGCCCGGGCGGCTGACCTGTGTCGACAAAGCCAATGTGTTCCAGTCGATGGCGTTCTTCCGCAAAATCTATGATGAGGTCGCGCCGGAATACCCAGAAGTGGAAACAGGTTACAATTATGTTGATGCGCAGGCGTTGAACCTGATCCGAAACCCATGGGACTTTGATGTCATGGTCATGGAAAATATGTTTGGCGACATCCTCTCTGATCTGGCCGGAGGGCTGGTTGGCGGCATGGGCATGGCCGCCTGCGCGGAAATCGGTGATGCCACCGGGCTGTTCCAACCCGCACACGGCAGCGCACCGGACATCATGGGACGCGATAAGGCCAATCCTCTGGCCGCCATCCTCTCGGGTGTGTTGATGCTGGAATATCTAGCCGAGATATCGGGGGATGGACGCTATGACGACGCGGCCACAATTCTGGACCGCGGTGTCGAGGAAGGCTTTGCGGCCAACCGCCTGCGCCCGATGGAATTTTGCGGTGACATGGGAACACGAGCGGTCACAAATGAAATCCTATCGCTGTTGGCAGGCACAGGTAGTTGAGGCAACAAGTGATGCGCCAATCAGGCAAAACTAGGCTGTGTCTTTGCATTTTCGCTCGAACCAGTTCCGTTTGGTAATTTGCCGCAGTCTCGACTAATCGGCGATCTTGTCGATATCACCCCTGCGGGAGCACGCATTGCCTATGTTTAGCGAACGGCAGAAATGTCCTGCATAGCAGCCGTTAGCCGCACACATCACTAACGTCAGCTAAGCGGGACAAATCTGCCGCTCGACCATCGACGCTCAATTGGCGCTTCCGGCCCTTACGAGCCATTCATCGTGTCGGGTCACGCCGCAGTGCAGCTTCACCGAACCGGCCATTCGCTGCACCTGCGATATCGACCCGTTGTCCGCGGTCGGCAATGCAGGACAAAACCGACTTTTTGGCGCCTGGCTCGTATGGTGCAGATCAGTTCAAAGAAGCCTATCTTCATGTCGCAATTTGTAGCACCGCTTGTTTCACTAAACATTCTCAAAATTCTGTCACCTTCTGGATCGCCAAATCAGTCCGAGAACCTGCGCCGACGCACGACTAGGAGAAGTCCAACAATTAGGATCACGAGCCCGACCAGTGCAAAGCTCCACTTGAGTATGGTCCATTGGTTGGCCGCGGCCACCATTTCGACCGTCAGGTTTTCGGCACCGGTGCGCAACATCACGGCAATCGCGAAATTCTCAAGGTAATCGACCGCGACATAAATCAGCGACACGGAGCCGATGATCAACCCGGGCCAGCCGGGGAACAGCCAACGGTAGGAGAGGAAGAGAACCGCGCCCAGGAGCGGCGGGAAGATCATGTCCAGCCAAAACTGCGTGCCAAGATACAAGCCCGCACCCTTGTCACCGATCGCGGCCAGGAAGGTTTGCGCCTCATCAAACGAATAGCCTGTAAACCGCATGTCGAGCAGGCGCAATCCGCCGGACAGCGCCTCGATCTGTGGCACCGTCCAGAGGTTCATGGCCAGCCAGGATGCCAGCATTGCAGTGAAGATGAACCAGAATATCCGAGGCATACTGCCATTCTCCTGTTTCGAGCGTTACGTGACCGATCACGGTGGAGCGCAAGACAAATCTATGCCAGAATCACCTCGCCGGGCGCGATTGCAAACGTGGGGCGTTCCGTTTGAAGGTCGGAGTGCCCCCAATGGAAACGTGCCTTACACTTCCTTGACCAGATCGTGGAATGGCAGGCGAACGCGCGCACTGAACAGGCCCTCGGGCTTGCCGGTGCCCACGCCAATCACCATGACGACTTCGGCGGTTTCGGGAAGGCCCAGAAGCGCGCCAATGCCGCGTTTGTCGATCCCGCCCATCGGACAGGATTCATAGCCATGGGCCGCAATCGACAGCATCAGGTTTTCCGCCGCCAAGCTGGCCTGCAGCGTGCCATAGACGCGGTGGTCGGCGCGCCGTACCGGCCCGTTCGGTGTTGGCTCGGTTCTGCGCCGGTACCAGAACATCAACCGGCGTTTGAGGTTGTTGAAGCCCCAGCGATCCGTTTTCATCAGCATCGGGACCACGTTTTCATAGTAGTCCAGAACCGGACCTTTCATCGGCTTCTTGCCGTCATCGGTCATGATCCTGGTCAGTTTCGCATGGTGCGATTTCCAGTCGTCCACGCGCGAGACGACAACGACGATGTCCCCCGCGGTTTCGGCCCCCGGCTGACCAAGGCAGAGCGCCGCCATCTGCTTTTTCTTCTCGTCGTCGCGCACCCAGTAGAGCTCGTAACATTGCAGGTTCGAAGAACTGGGGGCGAGCGTTGCGTCGCGCAGGCAATCGCGCATCACCTCCTCGGGAAGCGGCTCGCCGTCAAAGATCCGGATGGCGCGCCGTCCCTGCACCGTTTTCTTGAAGCCGGGTAGGGCGCTTTGCTTGAAGGATGGGTTCGGGCGTTCGTCTTTCGTAACCACGACATGGTCGAGGTTCTTCATTTCACTCAGGGCATTTGGGGTTCCAGACATGGTATTCCTCCAATCCTTGTTCGCGTGTTCCATCACGAGGCGGCGTTGCCTTCGCAAGAGCCGTCAACCAACGGGTTTGAAACCGTGATCGAAACTCAGGCGTCGCTTGGTTTGTGATCGCGCAATTCACGTTCGGTCATGGCTTCGATGATCGCGTTCCTGTCGGACAGCGCGAAAACCCGCAACCCGTGCAGGGCCACGGCCAGCCCCCAACCGATCAGCGGCCAAATGAACCAGAGGGTGTTTGGTGCCGTCAGAAGGTTGATGACCAGAAGCAGAAGCATGACAACTGCGTAAACCGCGATGTGAACGAAAAATCCGTATTTGGCTTCGGCGCGCCTTTTGGCCGCCGCGTATGCGTCAGTTCGTTGCATAACTTATTCCTTTCTTGAAAAATCCAACGAATTGTACATCGTCGCGGCTTTCTCTCACTATGAGGGAGATCAATGAAATGGCATTTCTGCCGCCGCTTCAGCACTTTGTGAATCACCAGCGAAACAGGGATAAACGACACGCCTGCCATGACGCCAATGGACGGTAACTTTGCTAGTTTGGTGACGGTTTTCACAGCCAGATGCACCTGACCTGTGAAAGGACCCGACGGGTTCTTGATACAACTCAATGTTTGGAAACTGCGCACCTGCTATCCGATAAACAGAGGTTTAGATCAGCACTCGAAAACACGGCTTTACGCGACCGCGGTCAATCAACACGTCGAATAACTGACATGGATCAAATGTGCTCGCGACCTATGACATATCTGGTCGCAAGAGGTCAGTGTCGTGCGCCTTTAGGAGGAATGCCCATGCACTGGATACTGTTATCATTTGGAATCGCAGTTGAAATTCTCGCAACTGCGACGCTCAAGCTTTCGGACGGGTTCACCAAGCTAAGCTATTCGGGCTTAACGCTCATCTGCTTTGGAGTGGCCTTCTACGTTATGTCACTTGTGGTTCGATCCATGCCGGTTGGGATTGCTTATTCGGTCTGGGCCGGGGGTGGAATTGCAGGCGTTACGCTTTTGGGTGCTATTGCATTCGGCCAGACGCTTGATGGGTTTGCCTATCTCGGGATTGGTCTGATCCTTGCTGGAGTGATTGTGCTAAATGCCTTGTCATCGTCAGCGAGTGGTTAGGTCTCGTGGCTCGGAGGTATGTTACTTGGCAAAAGCCGCCTTGTGTGGTTAGGCATGATTGGTTCAGAATTTGGCATAATGGGCTCGAAGCCGACATGCGGCGGTGCAGCGGCATCCTCGCGCGCACCCTGGGCTTTGGCGTCGCTCGCGGCCCATTGCTGACCTCCGTCAGATGTCTTGGTGCTGCGGCGGAGCCTCACCAAACCAGCCGTTAGTTCATCCAACCAGACGGGACACAGGACGTCACCGTTTAATAGGTTGTCATCAAACGCTTAGTTGACAGCCAAGATCACAGCGATGGCAGGGCCGGTAGATCTTCAATTGCCGGCGCGGGTAGGGTCGGATCGGGCGAAGAGTTGTGATCAACGGTTGGAGGGGCCGCGGCGGACGGGACCGTATCTTCCTTGTATTCCAAGTATTTTTCATAGTCGAAATCTACGAGGATCGTACTGATGCACAAATCTTGGTAGAGGGTGCCAGGATAAGCATCGATGACACGGATTTGCAGCGTTTCGTAGGTATCGGGCCGGGGAAGAAACACCATTTGTTCGAAGCTCGTGTCTTCAAGTACATGCCGGAATCGCACCCCAGTATTTGTGCGAATCTCGATAGTTCGGGGGCGGGCGTTGCGCGTAAACGTATCGCTGGACTTCCCGTAGCCGTTTTCTATCAGGAACCGCCGGAACGGACCGCCATTGTCGATGCGCAGCGAAACCAATTCTCCGATACCCGGGCCGCGTACGCCTTCGCACCACGCGCTCGCGTCGCTGAAGTCGAACAGATTGTCCGGCCCATATGTACTACTGCCCTGAGACGTGAGCATCGAACTGACGCAATAATCAATCTGGTTGAAATTTTCGGTGGCTCCAAGATAGGCGCAGATTTCCGCCCGTGCAACGGGCGCAGCTGCTATCAGAAACGCCGCCAGCGCTAAAGCCTTAGTCATCCGCATGCACCACGATCCAGCTTGAATTATCGCGGTAGCGGTAGACGTATCCGTCATGTACGGCCCCCTCCGAGCTGATAGTTTCGGCCCAATCCACCTCGCAACTGCTGTACCTCTGTCCGTCTCTCGTGCAGACATAGCCGATCAACATACCGTCCGATAGCATCGTGAAACTGCCATTGAAGCCGCAGATGAATCGCCCCTTAAGATCAAAGGAGCTTCCACCGCCGCCCATTCCAGAATAGCCCTTCACATAAGCGTCACGCTTAGCTGACGGATCTAGGCAGGGGTGGTTGTCGACGAGCGTCGGATCGGCACGAGATTTGGGTACATCTGTCGCTGGCGTGTAGCGATCAGGAAGACTAAAATCTGTCGAATTCGATCTGGTCTGCGCTCTGTCCAGATTGCGCCCTGTGACGGCGATTGCTTCGGTTATGACTTCACGGTGTTCGAGGCATTCGGTCAGTTGCCGCGCCTTGAGAAACCCTTCGCGGGCCTCGGCAAAGAGGTCGGCAGCGCCCGCAAAATCATTGTCGGTCATGCGTGTCTTTCCAAGAGAATTTAGATTTTGCGCAGCACGATACATCTCGATCACACGGCTTTCGCGGTCCAGTGCTGCGTCTAACTGTGCCTGCAAGGCGGCCTTGCCTGGTTCATTTGTTGGCAAGGCCTCAAGCAGGTCTCCAGCCTGATCGAAGTTGCAAAAGCTGATGTGGTCGGCGGCGAGCCGCAAATCAATCGCAGCAAAGGTTTTGGCCCCATTGCGGCTGTTAATCGCAATTGCCTCCTCTATCGTCGCGATGGTCAGCGGGCAAGTGGACGTACGCTGCGCTTCTTTCAGAAGGTTTTCCGTCAATGCAAAGGCCAAGGCGGCCTCTTCGATGCGGTCAGCCTGAAGGTGTACACGGGCCTCAGACACCTTGGCTTGAGCATCGTCATAAAGAATGCGTACATCGTTTTCACGTCGAATGGCGCGGGAGACGCTAGCGGCCAGATCGTCAAATTCGGGGGATTCGTTTGGCAAAGCGGCCAGCAAGGCACGCGCATCGGCCAGTCGGCAGTCGTCCAACGCCGAACGAATCTCAGCCGGACTTGGTTGACTGCCTCGCGATGTGGGTGAAAGCGCGCCGACTTGCCCTCGGCCATTGGTGTCCGGCAGACAGATGTTGTTCTGGCAGGTCCCATAATCACAGGGGTAGGCTGTGTCCGGGCAACAGGCTTGCCCAAAATCGCCACAAGCCTGACAAAAGGTGCCGCGCCCCATCACTTGCATCGGGACACCCTGGCGGCAAAATGGCGCATCACCGTTGTCGCAGGCGGGCAGGCCAATCTGGCCGC
Source organism: Aliisedimentitalea sp. MJ-SS2 (assembly GCF_032586155.1). NCBI lineage: Bacteria > Pseudomonadati > Pseudomonadota > Alphaproteobacteria > Rhodobacterales > Roseobacteraceae > Aliisedimentitalea > Aliisedimentitalea sp. MJ-SS2. Next base: position 556,929 of record NZ_JAWHTC010000001.1, on the reverse strand, counting down.
AATCTTCGGTATCGACGGTCAGACAATACTGAAGGCGCCCACCAATTTCCATCGGGCGATAGCCGTAGGTCGGAAAGGTACAATAGGGGCGGCCGTTCGAGCCGATGCAGACCGGTTGGCCCGCCAACCCGCAGGACACACAAAGCACTAAGGGTCCGCAAACACCTTCGTTGCATGTTCGCTCCGGCCCAATACAGGCACCGCCAAAGTCTCCAGCGGATATCTGTTGCTGTGCCACTGCAGCAGGGGCGCCGAATGAGATCAGGAATAAGACGAATCCGATAATACGCGACATGTAGTCGAGCCTTTCTATGCGCCATGATCGGCATTAAACCTAAGGTACCCAATGCGGGGCAGTTATGATCTGCGTCAATGCGGTTGGAAAACCAATAGCAACGGCCATGGACCTCAGGGCGACGTTCTTCGGCCTAAATGGCTGCCTTCCATTTTTGCGTAGGCTTATTTTGCACCTGCAGAGAATGTCCGCAGTCCGCCAATCTTACTAATTCATGTGTTCCGCAGCATCCTGAACTATGGGCTCAAACCGGGCTTTCGCTGCAACATTTTCAAATGACCGGTTTGGGGCAAAAGCCGCCTTTGTTTGTTTCCAAAAGCTCGCGCCCAACGACCACATCATACTGTAGATCACACTGAAGGCGGAGGTCTAAGGAACCGCCGCCTTCTGTTTCTGCACAATCTCCCAGATATCAATCCGGAATGACCTTTTTGATGAGATCCAGGCTTTCCTGACCAAGTCGGATGTGCCGCTGGATGTCCGCGCGCTCATCTTCGTCTTCCTCGGCCGCCAGAACCTCGGTCAGGTCACCGATTTTTTCTTCAAGAACCTGCTTGGTCCGCGCCAGATCATCCCATTCGGCTTTTTCTTCCGGCGACATCGGTCCCATGATGCAGGCAGTCCCGGCCCTGAAGTCGATCTTGACGTGGTCAGGATGCGGCAAGGGTTCCGGCAAGTCGGTGATCCCCAGGGCCTCGCGCCGCCGCAACTCCCGCTCCCATTCGATCTTGTAGTCCATCGCCGTGTTGAGCCACTGGTCATGCAGGGTTCGGTTGGCTCTTTCGGTTGATGCCAGTAGCTCGGCAAAGAAACGCTGCGAACGATGATCTCCCTTGGCGGCCTTCACCGACATCGCGCGGATCACCGCCTGTGCCATCGGCACGGTGGCATTCCGGTTGCCGTCACGCACCGAGATCTCGCGATAGGCCTCATCCAGAATGATGTCCTTGAGACGTTCCTCATTCAGCGCCGGCCGCTTGTTCTTTGCACCCTTGGGGCGGCCGCAGGGATTGCCAGACTGGCCGGGCTTGAACCGGCTGTGTGCTGGGGGCTTGCTGTAACCGACCTCATAGCCGGGCCTGGCGACCAGAGCTCTGCTGGTCTTCTTGTCGCTCTCGCTCATTTCTCGGCCTCCTGCACTTGAACCTCTTGCGGCCAACAGCAGACCAACTGCTCGGCCTCGTCCTTCGCGAAGCTTTCCCACCGCGCCAGAATGCGATCGCAATAGATCGGGTCAAGCTCACAGAGGTACCCACGCCGCCCGGTCTTCTCAGCGGCGATCAGCGTTGAACCGGAGCCACCGAAGATACCGAGCACAATGTCACCGCGGGCAGACACATCCCGGATGGCACCCGCGATCATTTGCACCGGCTTCACTGTCGGGTGCAGTGCCAGTTCTTCCATGCGATTACCGTGGCGACTGCTGGCCCCGCGATACTCCCAGACGTTGGTGCGGTAACGCCCAAGCTGACCGAGTTCGAAATTGTTGAGATGCGGCGCCCTGCCCTTCCTGAACACGAAGGTCAGCTCGCGGCGTGAGCGATAAAACGTTCCCATTCCGCTATTGTCCTTGGCCCAGACATTCAGGTTCTTCATCCCGTCATAGACGCCCTGCCCAGCCGCCAGCATCTCTGACATGTGCCACCAACCCATGCAGATGAAGTGGATTGAGCCATCGGTGCTGTGATCAGCGAGGTTGCGGAACGCGGTTCCCAGGAAGGTGGTGAACTCCTGTCGGCTCATCTCGCCCGAGGCCATGGTAAACTCACGGTGCTGGATCTTGCCCGAGTTACCGACATGGCCGTCGATCGCCACATTGTAGGGCGGATCGCTAAACACCATCCGGGCCTCAGCATCTTCCATCAGGGCGACAATCACATCCGCGTCCAGCGCATCGCCGCAAACCAGGCGATGCCGGCCCAGCTGCCAGATACCACCAGGCTGCACCCGCGCCAGCGCCAGGTCCGGAACCACGTCGTCTTCGGGATCTCCCGGGTCTTCCGGTGCCACCGCGTCCATCAATCCATCGATCTCGGGGATAGAGAACCCAGTCACCGAGACGTCAAACTCGAGATCGGCCGACATCAGCGCCCCGAGTTCGGCTGCCAACAGGTCCTCGTCCCAGCCGACATTCAGCGCCAGTTTGTTGTCCGCCAGCACGTATGCCCGTTTCTCGTCCTCGCTCATATAGTCCAGCCGCAGGCATGGCACCTCGGTCATGCCCAGAAGCTTTGCCCCTCCACCCGGCCATGCCCGGCAGGGATTGTTCGATGCTCATCAATCAGCACCGGGTTGGTGAACCCGAAACTCTCGATACTGTCCGCAATCTGGCGGACCTGTTTCTTCGAATGGGTCCGGGCATTCCGGTCCCAGGGCTTGAGATCACGGATCGCGATATATTAGACTTGGTACGTCATACGTTCGTCCTTTGCTTCGCCAAGAGCTCCTGCAACCAGACGCTGCGCCCTCGGCGGTTCCATTTTGTGGTGAGTTCGGGTCGCCTCACGCATTCGGGGCGACGCTCGTATCGGCAACTTCGGGGCGCTACGGCCTCATCGGCGGCGGCTTGTCCCGACAGTTTTTCCAAACAAGCGCAAGGCTAAACCGGCCACCTGTCGCCGGAGCGCTTTAGATTTTCTTACCCACCAATGCTATGGTGCCGGATCATAGGTTTACGACTGGGGAGGAAATTATGGCCATGCACCTGATCGGATTGGCGTTGTTCATGGGCGCAATTATTTCGATTTATCTTCCGATGATTTCACAGACGGCAAGGATCCTCGGCTCGGCCCCCATGGCCAATGTCCCGTTCTTTGCAATAGCGCTGATCGCGTCAATCGTCATCGCATTCGCTACCGGCAGTCGCGCCGAACAATTTCAGAAAATCACCTCCCTGCCGTTCTGGCTGCTAACTGCCGGGGTCATGAGTGCCGGCATGATCATCGGCTCAAGCTTCCTGATCCCCAAGATCGGAATCGGCGCGTTTTTCGTTCTGCTGGTGTCGGGGCAGGTGCTGGCGGGCATGGCATTCGGCTATTTCGGCTTGTTTGGTGTGCCCGCAAGTGCGATGACGCTCGGCAAGGCCACCGGGGCGGCACTGGTGATCGCCGGCGTCTACCTGGTGACTTTCCGTTAGGCGCGGGCCGCAAATCGCTTGGGATTCCCCCAACTGCATGCCAGAACAGGTCTCAACCGACCCACCGTGGAAGCGCGAACCCATGCCTCATTCCGAACTGAGATACTCAAGCGATCTGAACCTCGATGCCAAGGCACTCCTGCGCGAGATCGAACAGATCATCCTGCGCCATGATGCGGGATCGGGCGAATGCAAGGGCCGGGCCTATCCCGCGGATATCTTTCATCACAGCCATTGCCTGCTGAGCGTCTCGCTGCTGACCAAGCCACATCGCGACGCTGTCTTCACCAAGGCACTCTTACATGACCTCGAGGCAGGGCTGCGCCAGCACCTGGCGCAGCCCTGCTTCCTGTCCCTCGGCATCCAGTATTCGGATGACAACTACGTCACCACCGCGCATTCGCCATCTCAGGGCATCAACACCTGATTTCGCGCAAAACTGGCGCTATCGCGGCTCAGATCGTCATAGATGATCTCCACATCCAGCCGCTCCACCGATTTCAGCGGATGCACCGCGTAAATCTGCGCATCTGTCGGAATCGCGTTGGGCTGCGCCGTGTCCACCTGACAAGGGGCAAGCGGCCAGTTCTGCACCGGCCCGCCATTGATCGAATACTTTACCCCCACAAGGCCACAACGCCACGACAGCAGATGGGTAAAGTACACTAGGTCATTGCCATCATATTCCCGCACAGCCACCCAATTGCCCTTGGTCGCCCCCATGATCGGCTTGATCTCGGTTGCGGTTGTAAACTTGCCGCTGGGCACTTGCGGCTCGGCCACGTAGTTGCCCGCCGCCGGGGCGCTGGCCTCAGCGGTTCCCTCGTCCGTTCCGCTCAGCAGGCCATTGTCTGTCGGCGCGGTATCCGGTGCGACAGAGGCGCTTTGGGTGGATGATCCTCCACCACCGGCGGCACCCAGCCCAAGCGCAATCATGATCAGGATAATATCGAACATGAAATAACCCCTTTCCTTGTAAAAAAATCCGTTTCGCCCTCTTTGTCACCGGGCGCGTTCCGTTTTATACTTCCACCGAGCAGCAAACGGCAGGGACAATAATGGCCGCAAACGCCCCCACACGCCAACCCTTCAACATCATGATCGTCGGCCAGGCGGGCCGATTGCAATACGAGGCCCTGCTTTTCGCCGCGTCCCTGCGACAATTTTCCCCTGATTTCAGTGGCCGCCTAATTGTGGCCGAGCCCCAGCCAGGCCCGCGCTGGTCACGTGACCCGCGGATCGGCAATAGCGACGTAATCCGGGCGCTTGAAAGGCTTGAGGCGGAAATTGTCCCCTTCGAGAACAAACATTTCGGTGAGAAATACCCTTACGGCAACAAGATCGAGGGCCTTACCGCCCTGCCCGAGGGCGAACCCTTCGTGTTTTTCGACACCGACACGCTGATCACCGGCGAATTGACCGACATACCTTTCGATTTCTCACGTCCCACCGCATCGATGCGCCGCGAAGGCACCTGGCCCAAGCTGGAGCTCTATGGCCCCGGCTACACCCAGATCTGGAAATCGCTCTATGACAAGTTCGGACTCGACTTCGAAAGCTCGCTCGACCTGAAACAACCCGACGAATACTGGCGGCGCTACCTCTATTTCAACGCCGGGTTCTTCTTCTACGAATGCCCTCGTGTCTTTGGTGACCGCTTTCTCGAATACGCGCTGGCCATTCGCGACGACGCCCCCGAGGAACTGGTGTGCCAGGAGCTCGATCCCTGGCTTGACCAGGTCGCCCTGCCCTTGGTGATCCACGCGCTGGGCGGAGGCCGCGACACCCTGCCCAAGGGCTATCTCGATGGTATGACAAGCTGCCATTATCGGCTCTTTCCGATGCTGTACGCTCGCGAAGCCGATCACGTGGTCGCCGCGCTGGAAGAGGTCGCCGCGCCAAACAAGATCAAGAAAGTGCTTAAGCAGTATGATGCGATCAAGCGCACCGTCTACCAGGGCCGCGGACGCAAGGTGCGTGACATGTTCGATCAAAACGACCTGCCGCGGCGCGAACAGGCGATCCGCAACCGGATCAAGAAGGCCGGGTTCTGGATGCGCTAGGCCATAGCCTCCGCCATCTCCTTTGAATTGATGCCCGGCAAATGGGATGATTTACCTCTTTCCACCAGTTCCCGTTCCGGAAATGAAAGGTGGCTCTTCGGACTTGGCCGCCGTTGCCCGAAGAAACCATTCCATCTACTCTGTTCTCAAGAGGCAGATCGGGCAGGTTAATATTGACTAAGGTTGTTCTTCTAAATGGCGTTGGAAGCTCAGGGAAAAGCTCGATTGCAAAAGCTCTTCAAAACACTGTGTCTAAGCCGTTTCTTCATGTCGAGATGGATGCATTTCTGGCGATGATGCCAGAGCGGTATCACAATCATCCAGAGGGATTGAGTTTTGAACAGCACATCGAAAACGGAAAGGCTTCAACAATCGCCAAAACCGGCGTGATCGCCGAGCGTACACTCACTGGAATGCGCCACTCCGTTGCTGCAATGGCCAAGGCCGGAAACAACTTGATCGTTGATGACGTGCTGTTTGGAAACACAGACACCGGAGATGCCCCGACCCTTGCGGAGTATCGAAAGCTCTTAAGACCATTTGATTTCTTCTTAGTCGCAGTATTTGCGCCGCTCGACGTTCTTGAAGAAAGAGAACGACTGCGAGGCGACCGCGTTCCCGGACTCGCCCGCTGGCAGTATGAGCGAGTCCATGAACAAATGCCTTATGATTTCGAGGTTCACACGGAAAACGCATCTCCTCAGCAGTGCGCTGAACAAATCAAAGTATCATTAGGCTTGTGACCTCTTGTAGCGCTCTACAACTTCGGTCGCCTCACGACCGCTTTCGGCTCAAACCGGAGTTTCCCTGCACGACGGGCCACCGGCAGCCTTTGGTCGCAACCGTGTATCGAGGCACACGCAGGGTTGGATCAAAATTGCGCGGCCTCCTGCCTTGGGGTGCTCTTTTCATTTAACATCTGCCAAAAAATCATCTAAACCCCGGCGTCCCCTTCACGTCGCGGCGGTATGACTCATGCAGACCAAATCCGAACTCCTGATGCCTGCGGGCAACCTGCGCAAACTCAAGATGGCCGTGCTTTATGGCGCCGATGCCGTCTATCTCGGCACGCCCGACATGTCCCTGCGCACCAAATCCGAGTTCAGCCTCGAAGAGGTCATCGAAGGGGTCGAGTTCTGCCACGCCCACGGGCGGCGCGCTTACCTGACACTGAACCTGTTTTCCCATAACAAGGACATTCCCAAGCTCGATGAATACATCGACACGGTCCGCAAGGTGAAACCCGACGGGCTGATCATCGCCGATCCGGGCGTGTTCCAATACGTGCGCGACCGGGCGCCCGAACTGCCGTTGCACATCTCGACCCAGGCCAATATCTGCTCCTGGCTTTCGGTGGACTTCTGGAAAGCCCAAGGCGCCGAACTGGTCGTTCTGGCGCGCGAGGTGTCCTACACCGAACTGGTCGAAATCCGCGAAAAATGTCCTGATATCAAGTTAGAGGCCTTCATTCACGGCGCCATGTGCATGACCTACTCGGGCCGCTGTTTGCTCTCGAATTTCATGGCCGAACGCGGCGCCAATCAGGGTGCCTGCGCCAATTCCTGCCGCTGGAACTACGGTTTGAAGCTGCGGTTGAAAGACGGCACCCGTGAAGAAATCACCATCACCGAGGACAACGCCGATCTGTTCGAATTCCTGCTCGAAGAAGGCTGCCGCCCCGGCGAGTTGATGCCGATCGAAGAGGATGATCGCGGCTCCTACATCCTCAATTCGCGCGATCTCTGCATCATGCCGAAACTCGATGAATACCTGAAAATCGGCGTGGATTCCCTCAAGGTCGAGGGCCGCGGCAAATCCGAATACTACGCCGCCATTGTCGCCCGCGCCTACCGCATGGCGATCGACGACTGGTACGAAGACCCTGAGGGTTGGGACCCGAAACCCTACATGCGCGAACTCGAAGCGGTGGGGAATCGCGGCTACACGCTTGCCTTCCACGAAGGCCGGTTGACCAACTACGCTCATGACTACGAACACACGGCCGCCATCGCCCAATGGGAATACGCCGGTGTCGTGACCGAAGTCACCGACGATGCCTTCCTGGTCGAGGTCAAGAACAAGCTGGAAGCGGGTGAAGTCTTGGAATTCGTCTCCCCCATCGCCCGCGAAACCGTGCTCTTGCGCGCCTATGATTTCGAACGTGCCAGCGATGGCGAACGGCTCGACGTAGTGCATGGCAGTACGAAAACCGTGATCCGCCTGCCGTTTTTGCTCTTCGATCACGAAGACATCGACGAGTTGCGCGCCCGCTTCCCGGCCTTTTCGGTGCTGCGCAAGGAACGCGCCCTGACCGATGAGCAATGGGCCCGAATCCGCCTTGATAAACTGACCCAGGGCCTTGAAATGAAAAGCACCCGCAACGACAAGGCCTATGAAAAACGCCGTGACGCGCTGGTTGCGGAAATCGGCGAAGGCGGCTCGGAGCGGCGCTTCAAAACCAACCGCGTCGGCACCGAGGGCTGCTGTGGCAAGGGCTGCAACGGCTGCCTGATCTTCTGGCACGACGATCAGTATGCCGCCGCCCGCGAGGTCCTGTTGATGCGCAAACAGGGCGAACAACTCAGCCGCGCCGAGGCAACGACGCTCAAACAAACCGGCTGAACGCTGCGCAGAACAGGGTTTTGTTTTGCCTGCTCACATACGTTCGCGTGCCGCCGCCCACCTCTTCCTTTTGCCAGAAATATCCCGGGGGGTCTGGGGGGCTGGCCCCCCAGCCGGTCGGATTGCGCAAGCAATTGGAAACCTCGTTGCAGGTCACCACACATCAATCTGCGGAACAAACGCGCTGTTTTCAGCGTGCACGCTGAAAACTGATCCAACTTCAATCGGAAGGCGGCAATCCCCTTCTTTCCTCTCTTCATCCCAGTTGTCGTGCCGATCCATATCCCCTAGGGTCGCCTGCGACATAATATCCAGGGAGGGCCAGACATGGCTTACGGCTTCGACACGCTGCAAATTCACGCGGGCGCACGCCCCGACCCCGCCACCGGGGCGCGGCAGACACCGATTTACCAGACAACGGCTTACGTATTCCGCGATGCCGATCACGCCGCGGCGCTCTTCAACCTTCAGGAAGTGGGCTATATCTACTCGCGCCTGACCAACCCCACCGTTGCCGTGCTGCAGGAACGTATTGCCACACTTGAGGGGGGCCAGGGCGCGGTCTGCTGCTCGTCAGGTCACGCCGCCCAGATCATGGCACTATTCCCACTTATGGCGCCGGGCAAAAACTTCGTGACGTCGAACCGGCTTTACGGCGGTTCGGTCACCCAGTTCAGCCAGACGATCAAGCGCTTCGGCTGGACGGCAAAATTCGTCGACATCGACGACTATGATGCAGTGGCAGCAGCGGTCGACAGCGATACCCAGGCGATCTTCACGGAAACGATTGCCAACCCGGGCGGTCATATCGCTGACATCAGAGCACTGGCCGATATCGCCGACAAAGCCGGGCTGCCGCTGATCGTCGACAACACCTCGGCCACGCCCTATCTCTGCCGCCCGATCGAACTCGGCGCCACGCTGGTGGTGCATTCGACCACCAAATATCTCACCGGCACCGGCACGGTGATGGGTGGCTGTGTCGTCGATTCGGGGAATTTCGACTGGTCGGCGTCGGGCAAGTTCCCGTCGCTCAGCGAACCTGAACCCGCCTACCACGGGCTCAAGTTCCACGAGACCTTCGGCCCGCTGGCCTTTACCTTCCACGGCATCGCCGTTGGTCTGCGCGACCTCGGCATGACGATGAACCCGCAAGCGGCACACTATACCCTTATGGGTATCGAAACCCTCAGCTTGCGGATGCAACGCCACGTGGAAAACGCCGGCAAGGTCGCCGCATGGCTGGAACAACATCCCCACGTCGCCGCTGTCACCTATGCTGGCCTGCCCTCGTCCCCCTACAATGACCGGGTCGAACGGATCTGTCCCAAGGGGGCCGGCGGCCTGTTTACCGTGGCGCTTAAGGGTGGCTATGACGCCTGCGTCAAGTTCGTCGACAGTCTGGAACTGTTCAGCCATGTCGCCAACCTCGGCGATGCGCGCTCTCTGGTGATTCACTCAGCCTCGACCACCCACCGGCAGCTGACGCCCGAACAGCAACAGGCAGCCGGTGCCGGCCCCGAGGTGGTGCGAATCTCTATCGGGATCGAGGACGCCGACGACCTGATCGCCGACCTCGATCAGGCGCTCAACACAGCGCACGGTTGAATCCGGCGCAAAACCGCTGAAATGACCCGACCCGGCAGGCCCTCCCTGCCGGGTTTTTCGTTGAAAAAACCGGTCTTCCTCCCCATATCCCCAACAAGCACCCGCAAAACGCCGCAAAACCGCTTTACCTTGGCGGCATGCTGCGGAAAAATTAACCAATGACGGGACAGACTCCCATCAGACCGTAAAGAGTGCTAAAGCCCCGGCAATGAAACCGAATTTCGCGCTTTCGCTCTCGTTTGAGGGCATCTCCCTGCTGCACAGGGCGTTCCCCGGCTGGAACCGGGTGGGCGAGGTCGCGCTGGATTCCCCGGATTTGGCCGGTGCACTGGCGGTACTGCGCGATACCGCCGCCCAGATCGACAGCCCCGATTTCACCACCAAGCTGATTGTCCCCAACGATCAGATCAAGTTCCTGTCTCTCGATCTCGGAATCACCACCGAGGACGAACGGCATCAGGCGGTGCATGACGCGCTCGAAGGTGCCACACCCTATCCGGTCGATGATCTGGCTTTTGACTGGTCGGTGGACGGGGATCGCACTCTTGTTGCCGCCGTGGCCCGCGAAACCCTGGCCGAGGCCGAAGGGTTTGCCCAGACCCATGGGTTCAATCCGGTCAGCTTTGTCGCCCTTCCCGATGCCGGCCAGTTCGCCGGTGAACCGTTCTTCGGAGCCGCTGAAAACGCCACCACTATTCTACCTGAGGACGAACAGGTGCAACGCGACATGGCAGCCATCCATGTTACTGGCGTCGCTCGGCTGCCTGATCCCGGCGACGAGGTCGACGCTGCGGAAAACGAGGGTGCCGCCGAGGAAGATGCGGTAGAAGATGCACAAGCTGCAGTAACGAAGTCCGAAACCGATCCGGCCCACCCCCCCGAGACGCCCGTCGAACCGGAAGCCGAGCCCACCGCCGCAACCGAAACTGAGCCGGAATGCGAGCCGGAACCAGCCATCATGTTCGGCCATGCCCGCGATGACGGCGAAGCGGAAGCCGAAGAAATCGATCTGCCTGCCAAGGCAGCCATCCTGTCGGACACACTGCCAAGCGAAGACGTCGACGACGCGGCGGAAACCGCCACCTCGCTGCCAGCCACCGATGACACGGAAACTGACGAAACCGGCCCGCTCCCGGCGTTTTCGACGATGCGCGCCACGCGTGACGATGACGCCGAGCTCGCTGCCCCGGCCCTCGGCGGCATACGTCGCGGGACCGAGGATCTGACGGCACCCTCCATCCCGCTGCCAGACGCCGACGAACCGGCCGCCCCGATGATCGAGGCAACGCCCGAGCCCTATGGCAACCTAGACGAACTCGATGACATCGACGCGGTCCCGCCCCTGCCCGCCGCCTTCGCCGGAGACCATATCGAGGATCAGCCAGACGCATTCTCCTCCGAGGCGGGCTATTACGAGGAAGACGACAACACGTTCGAAGACCCGACCGTTTCAGATCCGGTGGCTCCACGAGAAACCCGCCTTGCCGTGTTGGGGCGTCACAGCAGTCAGGCCGCCTCGGGGCTGGCCAACGGTGTCCGCAGTTCGATGGCCGCCCGCTCGGCCCGCCGCGCCGCCGAACGCGAAACCGCTCGGGACAACACACGCCGCAAGACCGAGGCTGAACGGGAAAACGAACGCCAGCGGATGACCGTGTTCGGCGCCCGCAAACCGGAAAAGCAAAAACGCGCCGTGGGCGGCAAGCCCCGTTATCTCGGGCTGGCTCTTTCGGCGGTGCTTCTGCTGTTCCTCGCTGGTGTGGCCGCCTGGGCTTCGATCTTTATGGACGAAGGCCTGTCACGCTTCTTTGGCGCGCCGCCGGAAACGCAAATCACCACCCTTCCGGACGACGTTATCGATGAACTCTTGGTCGAAGGCGAAGAGGCCATGGTGCCGACCGCGCCTGAGCAACAGGTTGAAACAGCGTCGCTGGCAACGCCGGAACCGGATGCTGTGCCCGAACTCCGCCCGCTGCAACCAACCCTGCCACATGCGCTGACCGAAAGGGAAGCCCAGGCGCGCTACGCAGTGACCGGCGTCTGGCAGCGTGCACCGCAGGCGCCGCAACTGCCCGATCAGCTTGGCCTCGACAACCTCTATGTCACCTCGATCGACCCTCGCGTCGATGAACAGGACGCCGTGGCGCTGCCTGCATCTGCCGCACTGACCACCGATTTCGCCATGGCCCGCGTACCGCTGCCCGCCGCCCGTGGCACTCGTTTCGATCTCGACGACCGTGGCCTCGTGGTAGCCCGCGCCGAAGGTGCGCTCAGTCCCGAAGGATTCATGGTATTCACGGGACGTCCCACGGAAATCCCGCCCGCCGTGCAGGCACGGCTGCGCCAAGATGTCGATCAGACCCAAACTCCTGCCGTTGACGCCGCCCAGCAGGAACGCTTTGCCGGGGTTCGCCCCAAGCCCCGTCCCGAGGGCCTGGTCGAGATCAGCGAGCGTGAAACCCTTGGCGGGCTGACCCGGGCCGAGCTGGCGTCGAAACGCCCCAAGGCACGCCCGGCGCATCCCTTGGCCCAGGTCGAAGCCGACAAACCGGAAGACAAGAAACCCGAGGACAACACGCAAACCGCCGACGCGGCAAAGCAAGAGGCAGAGCAGGAAGGCGAACAAACGGTCGAAACCGGCACGCGATACGCCGTGGCCGTCTCGACCAAGCCGAAACCGCGCCCCTCGAACTTTGCCAAGAAGGTCGAACACGCCCGCAAGAACTCTGATCCGGCCGAGACCACCCGCGTTGCCGCCGCCGTGCCGAGCAAGCAGGTTGTCAAACCCGCCGCGCCGTCGAAAACATCTGTGGCCAAGGCCGCCACAGTGCGCAACCAGATCAACCTGCGAAAAATCAACCTGATCGGTGTCTATGGCAAACCCAGTTCCCGTCGCGCCCTGGTGCGCCTGTCGAACGGCCGTTACAAAAAAGTAAAGGTTGGCGACCGGCTTGATGGCGGCAGGGTCTCGTCGATCCGCGACACAGAACTGCGCTATACCAAGAACGGCCGCAACGTGATCCTCAAGATGCCGCGTGGCTGATCCTTCCACCCCCTCTCCCGATGTCCTTGTCATTGGCGGTGGCACCGCCGGATTCGGCGCTGCATTGGCCGCCGCACGTCACGGCTATTCCACCTGCCTGATCGAAGCTGGACAGAAGGTCGGCGGCGTCATGTCCGCTTGCCCCGGCATGCCCTGGGGCGCCGCCTACCCATGTGGCACCTCTGTCGGCGGGCTGATGAAGGACCTGTCGGAACGGCTCTTCACAATGCAGCCGCCAGCGGCGGAGAAACGCCCGTGCACATTGGACAATTTCGGCCCCGAAATCCTCTACGATCCCGAGATCGCCACTCTGACCATGTTCGACATGCTGGAAGTGGCCAGCATCGACCTGCGTCTCGGCACCCTGGCGCTTGACCCCGAAATGGACGGCAATCGGATCAAATCGGTTCGCGTTGCTGACCGCCACGGGCTGCAATCAATCAAGCCTGGGATTGTCATCGATTGTTCCGGTGATGGTGACATCTCGGCCAAGGCCGGGGTGCCCTACCGGCTGGGAGATGCCAGTGGCGCGATGATGGGCGTCACACTCACCTTCCTGATAGAAGGCGCTGATTGGACCCGGGTTTTTGCCGAAAACGATCCCTATTTCACTGCCCATGCCGCGCGAGGGATCGCATCGGGCCGACTGCACCCCGACCTGTCCAAGCTCTACCTGATGAAGGGTTTCCACGCGGGCACCGTGTTCTGCAACTCGGTGGTGATCCGTGATGTAGACGGCACCAACCCAGCCAATGTTACCCGCGCCACCCAAGAGGGCCGTCGCCGCTGCCATGCCCTGTCGCGTTTTCTGATCGACGAGGTCCCGGGGTTTGAAACCGCTTGCATGACCCAGCTCGGACCCACCGTCGGGGTGCGTGAAACCCGCAAGTTGGAAGGGCTCTACCAGATCACCGGCACCGATCTCGCCCGCGCCACCAAGTTTCGCGACGGTGTAGTTGCCTGTGACAACCCGGTTGACGATGTGATGCGCAGCGACAGCACGATGACCCATGACGCGATTGTCGCGGATGGCGCCTATTACACCATCCCCTTCCGCGCCCTTGTACCGCGCAGGATCAGCAACCTTCTGTTCGCCGGTCGCATCGTCTCGGCCGACGATGTCGCCTTTGCCTCGGTGCGCGGTATGCCGCAATGCATGGCCATGGGTCAGGCCACGGGTACCGCCGCCGCAATGGCCCTGCAGGACGGCATCCCGGTCCAGGGCATCGACACCGAGGCGCTGGTCACAAACCTCCAGGCTCAGGGCCTTCGCGGCCTGGGCGACGACAGGCTTTCCCCGCAGCGCCCATAGACCGCACCCCGGATCATCCCGGCTTGAGACACTCACGCATCAGCATGCCTTACAGCGTGCCGACGACCTCGATCTCCAGCCAGCTTGACGTCGGGTCGTAGTCCACATCGATGGCCATCATCGCGGCCAGAAAGGCACGCTCGTCATCGGGCAGCTGCCCCCCTGCACGAAGACGCCCATACCAGCGCCCCACGTGGTGGCAGCGCCTGCCCCACACGGTTTCAACAGGCTCACTCCCGACATCCGGCACTCCGGGATTTTCGCATCAAAACCAGTACATTTTCTGGAATGTCACGACATTTCCGCACATAATGAGAAAAACACGCGAGAATGAAGCATATGCTCGATGACACCGATTCCCGGCTTCTGGCGGCCTTGCAGAAAAACGCCCACCTCACCGCGCAAGAGTTGGGCGAACTGCTCAACCTCTCGCCGTCCCAGGCAGGACGCCGCCGCCAACGGCTCGAAGCATCGGGTCTAATACGGGGCACCACCGTACGGCTCGATCCGCTGCAGCTCGGCCTCTCGGTGCAGGCCTTTGTTCAGGTCCAGCTTTCCACCCACGACCCCGAACAGGCCAAGAGCTTCTTCCGCCTCATTGAACTGCGCCCCGAGATCACCAGTGCCTGGACTCTGACCGGCGACGCCGACCTGCTTTTGCGGATCTATTCTGAAGACCTCGCCGCCCTGAACCGACTGATTCACGAGGTGCTCCTGCCCCACGAAGCGGTCGCCCGCGTGCATTCCCAGATCGTCATGGATCAGCTCAAGGCCGACGCCCCTCTGCCGGTGTGACGTACTCTACAGTTCTGCCGGGTCCGGGCGCGACAATAGTGCCAACACGGTTCCGATCCGCGCTCTGCATTTCGCCCCGTTCCATTCTGGCCCCATCAACGCATCAACCCCGGCCCCGTGGCGCAGCACCAACCGCCGCCACTGGTGCAAGGCCAACAGGCGCAACACCGCGCGCGGCCCTGCCGCCGTGGGCAGGTCCAGAACCAGTACTGCCTCCAGCGCTTCACGCAAAGCTTTGTAGGCCGCCTCCAGCCCTTCAGGCGCGGCAATATCCCTGACCCAATCTGGCACTTCTGCGGGCTCGGCCCTCCAGGCCAAAATGTTCGCAGGTATCTCATCCGTATCCCCCGGCAACAAGGCCACCCGCGGCCCGATAACGATCATGTCGGGATGGTCCAGCGCCTGCATCGCCTCGGCGGCCTGTGCAATCACGATATGCCAGCCCGCCACCGGCTCGGCTTCGCAACCGTAAACCCGGTCCGATACCGCGCGGGTCAACGCCCGGCCATGCGCCGTCAGCCCGTAGAGCGAGGTCCGCCCGTCGCGTTCCGAGGTTATCCAGCCATCGCGCCTGAGCCGGTGGATCGCCACCCGCAATGCTTCGGGTTTCACCCCCATCGGCTCGGTCAGCTGGGTGATCACAGGTCCCGGCACCCGCGCGCCATCGCCCGCCGCCAGATCGCCCAAAATGGTGACGATCAGCGACCAGGTCTTGAGCGGCCCACAGGCCAAGAGTTGTTCCAGAACCGTCTGATATGCAGTGTTTTCTTCGCGTTCCATAACGGCCTTATATCAGCCGCCGGCCCCCACGTGTAGGGTGCGTGATTTCACGCACCATCCCTCAATACGCCACCATCGTCAGCAGCTCATACTCTGCCACCATATCCCCATCCTGGTTGGTCAGGGTCACGTGCCAGCGCACTTCGCCATACTCATCATTACGCGGCGTTTTGTGTTTCACCGTCAGACGCGCGGCAATGCTATGACCCGCCTCAACCGGCTTCATGAAGCGCAACCCATCAAGCCCGGTATTGGCCAGAACCGGCCCCTCGTTCGGCTCCACGAACAGTCCGGCGGCAAAACTCAAAAGCAGGTAGCCATGCGCCACCCGGCCAGGGAAGAACGGATTTCGCTTGGCCGCCTCCTCGTCCATGTGGGCATAGAAGGTATCACCGGTGAAATTCGCGAAATGCTCGATATCCTCCATGGTGACTTCACGAGCTTTCGTGTGGATCGTCTCGCCAATTGCCAGATCGCCAAAGCGGCGTGTAAACGGATGCGCCGGACCTTCGATTTCTGCCGCGCCGGGCACCCATTTCTGGCCGATCGCGGTCAGGATGTCCGGGCTGCCCTGCACCGCCGTGCGCTGCATGTAGTGCTTCACACCGCGCACACCACCCAGCTCTTCACCGCCGCCCGCGCGCCCCGGCCCGCCATGCACCATATGCGGCATCGGGCTACCGTGCCCGGTCGATTCCTTCATGCTGTCGGCGTTGTTGATGTAAACCCGCCCGTGCCACGCGCCGGCCCCCAGCACCACTTGCCGCGCCACGTCGCCATCACGCGTGATCAGCGAGGTCACCAGAGACCCGCCGCCGCGATTGGCCAAAGCCACCGCGTGATCCAGATCGCGATAGCCCATCACGGTCGACACCGGACCAAAGGCCTCGGTGTCATGTACGCGTTCTGCCTTGTCGGGATCGGCACAATGAAACAGCATCGGGTTCACGAACCCGCCCTTGCCGTCCATCGGCAGATCATCGGAGCCAAACACCCGTTCCGCCTCGCTGCCAATCAGCGCTGCCTTCTCCAGAACATCGCGTTTCTGCCCTTCGCTGACCAGCGCCCCCATCCGGGTGCCCTCCTCACGCGGATCGCCAATCACCGTCTTGGCAAGCCGTGCTGACAGCGCCTCGATCACCGGCTGAACCACCCCTTCCGGCGCAATTATTCGCCGAATCGCGGTGCATTTCTGCCCTGCCTTGGTGGTCATCTCGCGGCTGACCTCCTTGACGAACAGGTCGAACTCCGCCGTCCCCGGCCCTGCATCCGGTCCCAGGATCGAGGCATTCAGACTGTCCTGTTCCGAGGCAAACCGCACCGAATTGCGCATGAACACCGGGTTCGAGCGCAGCTTCAGCGCCGTATCAGCAGACCCGGTAAACGCCACCGCATCCTGCGCCCCCAACCGATCCAGCATATCGCCCAGACCACCGGCCACGAATTGCAGCGCGCCCTTGGGCAGGATGCCGCTTTCCAGCATCATCTTGACCGCCAGCTCGGTCACGTAACAGGTGGTCGTCGCCGGTTTCACGATCGCCGGTACGCCCGCCAGAATCGTCGGTGCCAGCTTCTCCAGCATGCCCCAGACCGGGAAGTTGAAGGCGTTGATATGCACCGCAACCCCCTGCAACGGGGTGCAGACATGCATCCCCTGGAAAGTGCCATTGCGGCTCAACATCTCCAGGTCGCCATCCAGGTAAACCTGTCCGTCGGGCATCTCGCGCCGCCCCTTCGAGGCAAACACGAACATCGTCCCAATGCCGCCATCCACGTCGATCAGATGGTCACTCTGGGTTGCCCCGGTCAGAAACGACAGGTCATAGAGCGCCTGTTTGCGCTCACTCAGATACATCGCCAGCGCCTTCAGCATCCGCGCCCGGTCATGAAACGTCATCGCACGCAAGCTTGGACCGCCCACATTCACCGCGTAATCCAACATCGCGCCGGTGTTCAGTGCATTATTCCCGGCCTCGGCAATCACCTCGCCGGTAATCGCGCTGGCAATCGCCCGCGCCCCAGCTCCCGGCTTCACCCACTCCCCAGCGACAAAGCTCTCAACCTGCTGCAAACCCATGTCCGTTTCCTCTCCCAAAAATCCCGTGCTTCTTCCTCTTGCTGAAAATATCCCGGGGGTGCGGGGGCTGGCCCCCGCTCCTGCTCTCAGCCGGAAAGCGCGACGTCTCTTTTATTGACCAACCGTTCGGTTTATGCAAGATCAGAGTCAGGCAACGCGTTTGGGAGGACAGCGATGAGCGATACGGTTCTGATAACTGATCACGGCGACTGGGTGGAAATCGCCCTCAATCGCCCTGACAAGCTCAATTCCTTCAACGAGGAAATGCATGGCGCCCTGCGCTCCGCCCTCGAATCCGCCCGCGACGACAAAAAACGCGCGGTCCTGCTCACCGGGTCGGGCCGTGGCTTTTGCGCCGGTCAGGATCTCGGCAACCGCGATCCGCGCGCCATGGATGGCCCGCCTGACCTTGGCGCCACCGTACGCAATTTCTGGGCCCCGCTGGTGCGCAGCATCCGCTCACTTGATTGCCCTGTGATCTGCGCCGTCAATGGTGTGGCCGCTGGAGCCGGCTCTTCCGTGGCGCTGGCCTGTGACATCGTTCTGGCCAGTGAGTCCGCCAAATTCATCCAAAGTTTCTCCAAGGTCGGCCTTATCCCCGACACTGGTGGGTCCTGGCACCTCACCCGCCTTCTGGGCGAGGCCCGCGCCAAGGCCCTGGCCCTCACGGCCATGCCGCTGCCGGCGCAACAGGCCGCCGATTGGGGCCTGATCTGGCAATGCCTGCCCGATGATCAATTGATGGACGAGGCCCGCAAGTTGGCCGCCGGTTTCGCAACTGGCCCGACCTTCGGCTATGGTGCCACCAAACGCGCCATCCACGCCGCCAACATGAACGATTTCGAATCCCATCTCGAACTTGAGGCCGATTTGATGAAAGCCTGCGGCGAAAGCGCGGATTACGCCGAAGGCGTCGCCGCTTTCCTCGACAAACGCGCGCCGGAGTTCAAAGGCGAATGAGCCTGACACCGAAACAACGCGCCGAGAAATCGGCCGCCGCCATGTGGGCCAATGACAAAGCCTCACCGTGGTTCGGCATGACGCTCGACGCCGTTGACGAAGGCAGCGCCGAAATGTCGATGATCGTCGAGAGACACCATTGCAACGGTCACGATATTTGCCACGGCGGCGTGATTTTTGCACTGGCCGACAGCACCTTCGCCTTTGCCTGTAACAGCCGCAACCAAGCCACTGTTGCGCAACACAACACGATCAGCTTCATCTCGCCGGGCCATCTTGGCGATACGCTCACCGCTCGCGGATGCGAGACCAGCCTGGCAGGACGTTCTGGCATCTATGACATTTCAGTCACCAATCAACACGGCCAGAAGATCGCCGAAATGCGCGGCTGTTCGCGCGCGATCAAGGGCCAGAATTTCCCCGAAGAGGAGGAGTAAGCCATGAAAGACCTCAGCCCCAACAAGGCCGACCTTGATCCGATCGAAATTGCCTCGATCGACGAAATCCGCAGCACTCAGCTTGAGCGCCTGAAATGGTCGGTCCGTCACGCCTATGACAACGTAGCGATGTTCAAACAACGCTTCGACGAGGCCGGTGTGCATCCCGATGACATGCAACAACTGTCGGACCTTGCGAAGTTCCCATTTACCTACAAAAACGACTTGCGCGACAACTATCCCTTCGGCCTGTTCGCCGTGCCGCGCAGCGAGATCATCCGCATCCACGCGTCTTCCGGCACCACCGGCAAGCCCACTGTTGTCGGCTACACCAAGACCGATATCGACAACTGGGCCGACCTTGGTGCCCGATCCCTGCGCGCCGCCGGCCTGCGCAAGGGCGACATGGTACATAACGCCTACGGCTATGGCCTCTTCACCGGCGGCCTCGGCGCGCATTACGGTATCGAACGTCTTGGTGCGACCGTGGTCCCGATGGGTGGCGGCCAGACGGAGAAACAGGTCGGCCTGATCGAGGATTTCCGCCCGGACGGCATCATGGTGACGCCGTCCTACATGCTCAACATTCTTGAGCAGTATCACAAACAGGGGCTTGATCCGCGCGACACGTCGCTCTCCGTCGGCGTCTTCGGGGCCGAGCCTTGGACCGACGCCATGCGCAAGGAGGTCGAAGATGCCTTTGACATGCATGCTGTTGATATCTATGGACTTTCCGAAATTATGGGCCCCGGCGTCGCCAATGAGTGCGTCGAAACCAAAGACGGCCCGGTAATCTGGGAAGACCATTTCTATCCCGAGATCATCGACCCGCAGACAGGCGAAGTCCTGCCCGATGGCGAGATGGGCGAACTGGTCTTCACCACGCTCACCAAGGAAGGCCTGCCGATGATCCGCTACCGTACCCGCGACCTGACCCGGCTCTTGCCCGGTACGGCACGCTCGATGCGTCGGATGGAGAAAATCACCGGCCGCAGCGATGACATGATCATCCTGCGCGGCGTCAACGTCTTCCCCTCCCAGATCGAGGAGCAGGTGATGGCCACCGGTGGCTTGGCCCCCTACTACCAGATCGAACTCTACAAGTCCGGCCGCATGGACGGCATGCGCGTCTTCGTCGAGGCCGCGCCGGACAGCACCGATGAACTCAGCAAAACCGCTGCTGCGCGGATGCTGACCAAGCGTATCAAGGACATCGTTGGCGTCTCGACCGAGATCATCGTCGGCAAACCCGGCGAGGTGGCCCGATCCCAAGGCAAGGCGGTGCGCGTGATCGACAACCGCAACAAGGGTTGATCCCTTGGCGCGGACGATCGCAAAAGACCACGACCAGAAACGCGGTCAGATCCTGAAGTCGGCGGCCAAGGTGTTCGCCGACCAGGGGTTCGACCGCGCCTCCATGTCGCTTCTGGCACGCGAATGCGGAATCTCAAAGGCCAATATCTACCATTACTATGACAGCAAGGACGCGCTGCTTTTCGACATTCTCGAGACTTACCTGCGCGAGCTGCGCGACCGGGTCTGCGGTGTCGATCTGAATGGAAAGGACCCGGCCCAGGCGCTGCACGCCACCGTACTCGAAATCCTTTTGGCCTATCAGGGCGCGGATGACGAACACCGGGTGCAAAGCTCGGGTCTGGGCGCACTACCGCCAGAGCAGCAGAAGATCCTGGTGGGATATCAACGGGATATGGTGCAGTTTCTATCCAATATCCTGGCCCAGGTCGCGCCCGACACGCTGGCTAGCGACCCGGTCAGGCTGCGCGCGGCCACCATGTCCGTCTTCGGCATGCTCAACTGGTTTTACATGTGGAACCCCGGTGCCGACGGCGCCGCGCGGCACGACTATGCCCGCCTTGTCAGCAACATGACCTTGGGCGGCCTGCCAGCCCTCTAAACACCACCGTTGTCAAACCAGCGGCCGAAGCAGGGCCGCGGCTCCGCCCCACATCGGCGCCGCGTCCGCATCCCCGTCGGCGATTTTCCGCACCTCTGATACCGTGCCATGGCCAGTTTCCGCCACCTGTTTTGCGACGGAACTCTCGGCGCCCCACGTACAATTGGCACAAAACGCATCGGACCTTTCTACTGGCCCGATGCCATAGCAACAGAGGACCATCGAGATGAAATACTCCAGACTTGCCCCCATCCTTGCCATTGGCGTGGCCGTGACGACCGCCCTTACCGCCCAATCCGTCAAGGCCGACCCGGCCTTTGGCTTTGGCCTGTCCTACGTCTTTGGCGGCGGCAGCAGTGATGTTGCCGTCGGCGCTCGGGTCTTTTCCGATGACGCCCCCCGGAATGGCGCCCTGTCAATCGGTCTAGACTACAAGATCGGATCGCAAAGCCTGCGTCCCAATATCGGGGCCGCCTATCTTGATGACGATGTCTACGGCGATGTCAGCATCGGGTATGACTTTGGCGCACAGGGCATCGACTTTGGTTTAGGCGTCGGCGGCTGGGGTCAGTTCTAGGCGGCTTTGGCAAATTGTGCCGCGCCCGAAACCCCGTTTCGGACGCGGTAATTTCTGTGCTCGGGTCCGGAATACCCGCCTTGGCGATGGCTTGACAGATCGGTTCGAATTTTTGACTACTGGGTCAATATTTTCCACTGACAGCAGACCTGTACATTTCGACCCGAGGTTATCATGAAACGCATTTCCCTGACCTTCGCCCTGACCGCCGCCTTGGCCTGCCCGACCGCTTCCCTGGCGGATCCGGCCTTCGGCTTTGGCATTACGATCCTGTCGAATGGCGATACCGCCGTGGGGTTGCGGGTGTTTTCCAACAATCGCCGCAATAAGCCGGCAGCGTCGCTTGGCATCGACTACAAGTTTGAAACCCAAAGTTTCCGCCCGGCCATCGGCGCCGCCTATCTCGACCACAACATCTATGTCGATGCGACTGTGGGATTTGATCTGCAAACCAACACGCTCGATTTCGGCGTCGGTACCGGTATGTTGTGGAACAGCCGCGCCCCGTTCGTGCCGACCATCCCGACACAGAACCCCACGCCCCCACCACCGCCCACGGGCAACACTGACAGTTGAAGGAAAAGCCCCGAATTGAAGTGAGGCGCATCGACGTGATGCGCCTCATTTCGATTTCTGTCTCAGATTACGATCTTCTGTTCCGCATTACCTGGCGCTCAACCCGTGGCGCGACAGGATCGCGCTTGCGCGCTCTTGCCAGCCGGATTTCAGCACGTCACCGGGTGTGTGGCGCAACCCCATGGCATTCAGCGCCTCGAACGTCTCACCACTGCCAAAGCTGCGCGCGACGCGTGGCCACCAATAGTCCACGCTCGCTTGCAGCGCATCCTTCTGACCCTCGCCCAACAGCCGTTCCAGCCCCTCTTCAGCCAGTTCGGCGTGGCGCGCTTCGACCGGGGCAACCTCACGGAATGCTTCGGCCAGCGGCTGATAGCTCACCTTGGTGAAATCCTGCATCTGGGTACCCACTGCGGTGCCCATTAACAGGTTCATCACCACCGCATCGCCCCAGCCTTCCAGCGGATAGTTGAAAACCGCCAGCCGCATGTCATGCTCGCTGCGGGTCGCGCCGATATCAGCGCCACGCTCCAGCCTTGCGGTCCACGGGTGGTGATTGGCATACCGATCCTGATCGACGCCAAATTCTCCCATGACTTTCAACACCTTGTCGGCATTGTCGGTCTTTTCCAGCACGATCTTGGCCGCCGCAATCCGTTCCTTGATCCCGGGCCCTGCATTGATCACATCGGCAAACCCCGCAGCCCCCGCCAACTCGCTGTCGACGAATGTCGTCATCAGCTTCATCAGCTCGGCGCGATAGCGTGGCGGCACATTGGTCGGGTTGGTCAGCTTGCCACCCTGCGCCAGGTAGTCCTGAATGCTCATATCGTCCATGTTCTTGCCCCCCTTACTGATCGTAATCGACGACGACACGGTCGGTCACCGGATAGGCCTGACAGGACAGAACATAGCCCTTCTCGACCTCGTAATCTTCCAGCGCGTGGTTCGCCACCATCTCGACCTCGCCTTCGATCACGCGGCAGCGGCAGGTCGAACAGACCCCCGCCTTGCAGGCATAGGGCGCGTCCATGGCGTTCTCCATCGCCGCATCCAGAACGGTGACGTCCTTCGAGACGCTGATCGTCTGGGTAGAGCCATCGAGCGTAATCGCCATTTCCGCCTGGTTGGCGGTCTTGCCCGCTTCTTTCGAACGCACCGGCTTTTTCAACTGCCCCGGCTGGGCGCTGGCGAACAACTCGAACTTGATCTGGCTGTCATCCAACCCGTGATCGCGCAGCGCCTTGGCAATGCCCAGCATCATCGGCTCTGGCCCACAGATAAACGCGGTGTCCACGCTCTCGACATCGATCCAAGTGCGGAACAGCTGGGCACATTTCTCTTCCGTCACCATCCCGGTGAACAGATCAATTTCCTGCGCGTCCTGCTCCAACACGTGAATCACGCTCAGGCGACCAAGGTATTCGTTCTTCAGGTCTTCCAGTTCCTCACGGAACATGATGCTCGCCACGCCCTTGTTGGCGTAAGCCAGCGTGAAGGTCGATTTCGGCTCGGCCTCCAGCGTCGTCTTGATGATCGACAGCACCGGCGTAATCCCCGATCCTCCGGCAAAGCCCAGGTATTGCTTTTCGGCGCCCGCATCGAGCGGCGTGAAAAACCCGCCCATTGGCGACATCGCCTGCAGGGTCTCGCCCACGTTTAGCTCTTCATTGGCCCAGGTCGAAAACGCCCCGCCATCAACCCGCTTGATGCCAACCTGCAACTTGCCTTCGTGCTTGCCTGCACAGATCGAATAGGACCGGCGCAGCTCCTGTCCGTCAAAATCCCGGCGGAAGGTCAGGTACTGGCCTTGGGTGAAATCGAACGCGTCCCAGCTTTCGGGTTCCAGCGTCAAGACGACCGCATCGCGGATCGTGCGGTGAATGTCGGTGACCTTCAGGTCGTGAAACTGTGCCATTCCAGAGTTCTCCTCAGATGCACTTGAAATATTCGAACGGTTCCAGGCAGTCCTTGCAGCGCCACTGCGCCTTGCAAGGGGTCGAGCCAAACTGGCTGATCCGTTCCAGGTTTTCGCTTTGACATTGCGGGCAGCGTTTCGGCCCCCCGGCAGCTTGCGGCGGCGCGATGCCATAGGCTTCCAGCTTGGCACGCGCTTCGTCGGTCATCCAATCGGTGGTCCAGGCCGGGGCAAGCGCCCGCCTCAAGACCACTTTCTCGATGCCACGAGCGTTAAGCTCGGCCTCGATGTCACGTTCGATCATCGAGGTTGCCGGACATCCCGAATAGGTCGGCGTCACCGTGACAACACAGGCATCCCCGTCCCAGTCGACACCGCGCACGATGCCCAGCTCAACCAGGCTGATCACCGGGATTTCGGGGTCGGGAAGCGCACTAAGCCACTCCCAGACCTGTTCCGTACTGACCTCAACGCCGTCCATCATTGCTTACCAGCTTGCCCCGGGATAGGCCCGTTGCAACCACTGCATCGACGTCAGCAAATGACCCAGATGCTCGGTATGAATGCGTCCATTGCGCCCGCCCTTGTGGACATAGCTGCCCGCAGGGATGGTCAGTGTCGCCTCGGCCAGAACACGGCCAACCAACGCGTCATATTCCTCGCGCAGGCTTTCCAGGCTCGGGGCAATCCCCGCCTCGGCCATCGCCTGATCCACGGCGTCATCGGCAAACAATTCGCCGACGTATGGATAAAGGTAATCCAGCGCCTCCTGCATCTTGGCATGGCTCACTTCGGTGCCATCGCCAAGGCCTACAACCGTGTGGCCCGAGCGCTCGACGTGATAGGCCGCTTCCTTGCTGGCCTTGGCCGCAATCGCCGCGACGCGCTCGTCGCTCGACTGCATCAGACGTCCCAGCATGACAACCTGCCACGCATCAAACAGGAACTGACGCATCAGGGTCTGACCGAAATCTCCATTGGGCAGTTCCAGCATCAGCGCGTTGCGGAAATCCCAGGCGTCGCGCAGAAAGGCGAGGTCATCCGCCGAACGGCCCTTGCCCTCAACCTCGCCCGCAAGGCCCAGCCACATCTGCGTCTGACCGATCAGGTCCAGCGCGGTGTTGGCCAGCGCAATGTCTTCTTCCAGCACCGGCGCATGGCCGCACCATTCGCTGACCCGGTGGCCCAGGATCAACGTGTTGTCGCCCATCCGCAGCAGGAACTCGAACAGGGCCTCTTGATCGACGCCAGCCATCACATATGCCCCACTTCTTCGGGGATGTCATAGAAGGTCGGGTGGCGGTAAACCTTTGATTCCGAAGGCTCAAACAGCGGGCCTTTCTCGCCCGGCGCGGTGGCCGAGATATGCTTGGCTTCCACAACCCAGATGCTCACACCCTCGTTGCGCCGCGTATAGACATCACGCGCATTGCGGATCGCGGTTTCATCGTCCGGCGCATGCAGACTGCCCACGTGACGGTGGCTCAGCCCGTGTTGACCACGGATGAAAACTTCCCAAAGGGGCCATTCGTTTTTCATGTCTCTTCCCTTTCAAATTCAAAACACCGCTCTTCGCCCCCTGACGGGTGCGCCTCGCAAGACCGCCTGCAAAGGCGGAAGAGCAGGTCGTCGGTTACTCTGCCGCCATCTTCCGCGCGGCACGTTTCTCGGCGTGGGCAAGCAACCCATCGCGCACCCATTCACCATCATCCCAGGCCGCAACCCGATCACGCAGCCGGTCCCGGTTGCACGGGCCATTGCCCTTGATCACATCGAAGAACTCTGTCCAGTCGGGCATGTTGAAGTCGTAATGCCCGGTTTCCTCGTTCCACTTGATGCCGTCGTCCGGAAGGTCGAGGCCCAGATACTCAATCTGCGGGATGGTCTGGTCGACATATTGCTGGCGCAGTTCATCGTTGGATTTGATCTTGATCTTCCACGCCATCGACTGTTCGCCATGCACCGAGTCCGCATCCGACGGGCCGAACATCATCAGGCAAGGGAACCACATCCGGTTCAAAGCATCCTGTGCCATTTTCTTCTGCTCCCGCGTACCGAACGCCATCGCCCGGATCGCGTCATACCCCTGACGCGCATGGAAGCTCTCTTCCTTGCAGATCCGCACCATCGCACGAGAGTAAGGACCGTAAGAGGTCCGCTGCAACGCCACCTGGTTCACAATCGCCGCGCCATCAACCAGCCAGCCCACCGCGCCAATATCGGCCCAGTTCAGCGTCGGATAGTTGAAGATCGACGAATACTTCATCTTGCCTTCATGCAGCAGACGGACCAGTTCGTCCCGGCTTTCGCCCAGCGTCTCGGCAGCACTGTAAAGATACAGCCCATGCCCCGCCTCATCCTGCACCTTGGCCAGCAGGATCGCCTTGCGCTCCAACGACGGTGCGCGGGTGATCCAGTTGCCCTCGGGCAGCTGTCCAACCACTTCGGAATGCGCGTGCTGACCGATCTGACGGATCAGCGTCATCCGGTAATCATCCGGCATCCAGTCGCGCGGCTCGATCTTGATATCGTTGTCGATCTTGTCCTGAAACTCGCGTTCCTGCTCGGTCATGTCCTCACGCTTGTGAACACCTGACTTCGCGGTCTTGATCATCTGTGCATACATGTCGCGTAATCCTCCTCAGACCCGTTCCAAGATCAGAGCCGCGCCCTGACCCACGCCCACACACATGGTGCAAAGCGCGTATTTCCCTTGATTGCGGCGCAACTGATACGCCGCCGTCATCACCAGCCGTGCCCCCGACATGCCCAGCGGATGGCCCAGCGCAATCGCACCGCCCTGCGCATTCACATGCGCCGCGCCATCGGCCACGCCAAGCTCGCGCAGCGTCGCCAGACCTTGGCTTGCAAAGGCTTCGTTCAATTCTATCACATCCATCTGGTCGATGGTGAGCCCGGCGCGCGCCAGAACCTTCTGGCTGGCCGGTGACGGGCCAATTCCCATCACCCGCGGTTCAACCCCGGCCGAGGCCATCGCCACGATCCGCGCCATCGGCTTCAACCCGTTCTTTTCGGCCGCCTCGCCGCTGGCAATCAACAGCGCCGCGGCACCATCATTCACGCCGCTGGCATTGCCCGCGGTCACACTCAGATCGGGGCCATTGACGCCACGCAACTTGGCCAACTTGTCCACCCCGGTGCCCGGGCGCGGATGCTCGTCGGTATCCACGACAATCGGGTCGCCCTTGCGCTGCGGGATGGTGACCGGCGTGATCTCTTCAGCAAAAAGACCTGCTTCCTGCGCTGCCGCCCAACGGGCCTGGCTCCGCGCAGCCATGGCGTCCTGATCCTCGCGGCTCACTCCCCAGTCGGCGGCCACGTTGTCAGCAGTTTGTGGCATGGAATCAATGCCATACATCTTTTCCATCTTCGAATTGACAAAGCGCCAGCCAATGGTGGTGTCATAAACCGCATTGGCCCGGGTAAAGGCGCTGGTCGCCTTGGGCATCACGAAAGGTGCGCGGCTCATGCTCTCTACACCGCCCGCAATGCACATATCCTGATCGCCCGACTTGATCGCGCGGGACGCCATGCCCACCGCGTCCATGCCGGACGCGCACAGACGGTTCACGGTCACACCCGGCACATCCACCGGCAACCCGGCCAACAACGCGGCCATGCGGGCCACGTTACGGTTGTCTTCGCCTGCCTGGTTGGCGCTGCCGTAGTAAACATCATCCACGCTGGCCCAATCCACCTGGGGATTGCGCTCCACCAGCGCCGCAATCGGCAGCGCGGCAAGGTCATCCGCCCGAACCGATGACAAGGCTCCGCCATAGCGGCCAATTGGCGTACGGGTTGCATCGCAAATAAACGCGTCGGTCAATTCTTTGTCTCCTGTTCTATCGGGCGTAGGAATACCCGACCGCATGGTCGGAAATACGCATCAAAGCGATTCGACGCAAGCTTTTTGTTACACAAGTGAACAATTAATATGGGTATACGTAACATATTACGCGTTGATCTCAGATTTCCTCAAAATCCCCGCCGCGCCCCCTGCCCCCGGCAAAGCGCGCCGCGCCGGCGGCCCCATCGGCAGCCACCATTCCCTTGCCACCCTGCCATTCCTGCCGCAGCGCCTCGCGTTCACTCAACCCTGCCTGCCCCCGGGCCGAGGCCCGATCTGCCCGCATACACCCCTGCGGAAACCGCGCAATCTCCTGCGCCAACGCTTCGGCCTTCGTCCGCGCCTGCCCCTCGGGCACCACGTATTCACACAAGCCGATCCGCAACGCCTCCTCGGCCTCAACCTTGCGCCCGCTCAGGATCAAGTCCATTGCCCGGCCTTCCCCCACCAGCCTCGGCAACCGCACGGTGCCACCATCAATTAATGGCACCCCCCAGCGCCGACAGAACACCCCCATGAACGCAGTTTCGGCCATCACCCGCATGTCACACCACGCGGCCAGTTCCATGCCGCCGGCCACTGCCGGGCCTTCGATCGCTGCAATCACCGGCTTGCTGAGGTCCAATCGCGACGGCCCCATCGGGCCCGGCACTTGCCCCTCTTCGGGAAAAGCCAGCACTTGTTCGACATGGGTTTCATCCAGTTCTGACACCTGTTTCAGGTCGAACCCCGCACAAAACGCCCCTCCTTCGCCCCAGAACACCGCAACCGAGGCCGTCTCATCCGCGTCAAACGCAAGAAACGCCTCGTACAAGGCCCGCGCACTCGCCGTATCCATCGCGTTACGCGCTTCTGGCCGCGAATGGATCACCGTCCACACCGCCCCGTTTTTCTCGATCCGAACGGCCATCACAGATCCTCCCTTTGTCACATACCCTGCCCGCTCTGCCGCGAACTCGCAACGAAACGGTGCAAATCACGACCGTTTCTGGCAACAGGTTGCCACGGGCGATTTCATACCTGTCAGATCGACCCGGCCGGCCCCGGTATCGAACACATTCAGCAAGATCCGGAAAAGCAATTGCGGCAACATTATGTCGATTATCTGACAATCCAAAACAATCTTCTGTTTTCGATCAATATTGTTGCGATATCGGCGGACAATGCGCCGATTAACTTATTGAAAATTAGTCAAAAATATGTCGATTTCGTGTGGGGCTCGCAAAGGATGTCATGATGACTGAACTGTTTATTCTTTTGGGCGTGCTTGCGCTTGGATTTCTTTTCGACCTCGGCGACGGCAGTGGCGGAGGCGAAGAAGGCGGCTCGGGCGAAGGAACCGAAGGCGACGATGAACTCATCGGTGGCGCAGGACCGGACCTGCTTCTCGGGCTGGCCGGAGATGACACGATCATGGGTGGTGACGAAGAAGACACCATCGAAGGCGGCACCGGAAACGATTTTCTTGATGGCGAAGAAGACAATGACGTGATCCGTGGCGGAGCCGGGGATGACACGATCGAAGGCGGCGTTGGCGACGATACGATCGATGGTGGTGCCGGGAACGACCACGCGACCGATGCCGGCGGCAACAATGCCTTCACCATGGGGGACGGGGATGACACCGTCGAAGGCAGCACCGGCCATGACACTATTGACGGCGGCGGCGGGCATGACCTGCTTCTGGGCTGGGAAGGGCTGGATGTGATCTCGGGCGGCGCGGGCAATGATACGCTTGATGGGACGCAAGGTGTTCTGAGCGACGGTTTCGATGATTACGACGCCGATGCGCTTGACGGCGAGGAAGATGACGACGTGCTGATCCTCGGCAACAACGATACGGGCACCGGCGGGGACGGTGACGACGTGTTCCACACCGGGAGCTGGGTCTATCACGACAGCGGAGGCAACGCCGCCCCAGTCATCACAGATTTCATGAATGGCAGCGATTCCCTCGTCATTACGACACTGGATGGTTACGGCGGCGCAGGCGATGTCACGCTTGAAGATACAAGCGACGGCGTGAATGTTCTGCTTGATGGCGCCGTGGTTGCGCAATTGCCGGGTATAACCGCGGCCGACGTACCCATGGCGGCCATTTCCGTGGTCGCAGCGGACGGCACCGGCGGTGGGACCGAAGGCGGCTCGGAAGGTGGTTCCGAAGGCGGAACCGAAGGAGGAACCGAAGGCGGCGGTGAAAGCGCAGAGGGCCAGTTGCTGACCGGGGATGACGGCGCAAACACGCTTGAGGGCCTTTCCGGGGACGACACACTGTACGGTGAAGCCGGTGATGACACCTTGCTGGGTGGACTTGGTGCCGACTACATGGAAGGCGGGGCCGGGAACGATGTCATCGATGGCACCAACAACGTGCTGGATGGCGGCGAAGACGACCAAGAATTCGATACATTGATCGGCGGAGACGGGGACGACACACTAATCCTCGGAAGCCGCGATGGCGCCACCGGTGGCGCGGGTGCGGATACCTTTGTCACCGGAACCTGGGTCGACGGCACCAACGAGGATATCGATCCCCCTTACATCACCGACTATACGGATGGCGAAGATACCGTCGTGATCATGGTCCCGGCAGGGTACGCGGGGGCTGGTGAAATCGTTCTCGAAGACGACGTGGACGCGCCGTTTGACTTGGTGCGCGTATTGCTTGACGGGATACTCGTGGCGCATTTGGCTGGCGTGACTGCGGCAGATGTTTCCGCGTCGTCAATTGCGACGGTAGAAGCGGCGGCCTGACGTGACGGCACCGGTCAGACCCATTGAAGCGCCCCGCCTACACCGTAGCCGGGGCGCTTTTGAGTTTCTCGGCTTGTGCGAAATCCGGGCTGTATCATTTCAGAGCGGCACATCAGAATGAATAATCTCCGGCTGGCGCTGGTTGGCGATACACCTGAAAACACCACTCAGCTGTCCACAGAAATGGCGCGCGTCGAATTTGATGATGGTCAAACCTTGGCGTATACCAAGCACGCAAGAGATATGCGTCTTGGTCGTTGATCAACAAGGCAAAAGGATCATTTACATGTCCAGTCAATCGAAAAGCATTGCTCTTGTTGTTGCGAGCCACAATCAAGACATCTTGGGCTTCAACCTGAAGGCTTCTCCCTGTCTGTTAAATGACAGCCACCAGCTGCACGTCATACAAGATGCGCCTTCGGCATCCATTGCTTACAATCGCGGTCTCGAGTTGAGCGACGCCGAAATCATCGTCTTTGTCCATCATGACGTTTACCTGCCAGTTGGTTGGTCTGAACTGCTTCAGAAGCGCGTCGCAGAGGTTGAAGCTCTGGATCCCGATTGGGCTCTGCTCGGACCGGTCGGCGTCGATGAATACGGCACGGTCTTCGGGCCCGTATGGTCGACCTCTCTCGGACAGATCGTTGGACGGGTCCCTACGAAACCGGTTCCGATTCAAAGCTATGATGAATTGATGATTGTCATGCGGCGTGACGCCGGGTTGCGATTTGACGAGAAGCTTCCAAACTTTCACCTCTATGGAACCGATATCGTGCAGACCGCCCTTGGCCAAAACAAAGGGTGCTACTCGGTGTCGCTTCCGGTGATCCATAATGATGGATTCCACGACACACTTGGTGAAGACTTCAGTCAATGCCTTAGGTACATGCAGAAAAAATGGCATTCCCGACTGCCTTTGAAGACAGCCGTAACGGAGATTACCCGGTCCGGCATCAAGCACTGGCGTGAAAAACGGCGTGCTCAGAAATTTCGGGACATAAGGCTTGCCATGACGCTTCCGACGGATACGAATCCAGCCTGCTATGCAGAATTATGCGGATGGCAAAACATCGCGCCGCTTGAGGGAACTTCCAAATGTTAAGCCTTTACTTGTTTCTCAGCTACATGTTGGCCGCGACCAACGGCTACATCTTCACGGATGCGGACCGGACCGATCAATTGATCGACAGCGCGGGGATGAAAATTGCCACCGGCGCCGGCAACACGGCGTCGGAAGGGACGCCTGATGCTGCACCCAAACGCACGAAAATGAAAACCTATATCTTCGGGCATAGCCTGATTGAAACCAAGGTTCCGTACTGGATCAACCAACTGGCTCAGGCTGCGGGCCATGGCTATGGTTTTTCAGGCCAATATGGGTTTCTGCCAGGCCACGTGGCCACCCTGCCGCCAACTGGACAATGGGGGCTCCCGGGGATCCCGGATTGGAATTCCGATGTCCAAAGTTTCGCGGCCGCAAATTTCGACACCATTCTGCTAACACCTGCGAATTTCATCCAGTTTCAGTCACCCGACGCCGCATATCCCGGGCACAGAAAGTCAGCCGTTGAATTCACGATCGAACTCATCGACTGGGTGAGTGAACGGGAACCCGGCATAGACATCTACATCTACGAGAACTGGCCCGACATGGCGACATTCATCGCCAACGAATCCTTCCCCCCCAGCCCGGCCGAGCTTGCGGCCTATCACGACTATGTCCTCGACGACTTCAGCGATTGGTGGGACGACTATCACGCGGCACTTGTCGCCGCGCGTCCGGATATCAACATCATCTCGGTCCCGGTCGGCCCGATCATCTCGCGTCTCCTGACCGAGACCGAACTTTCGGGTATCAAGGCAACAGATCTCTATATCGACAACGCGCCTCATGCCACCGATACGCTGAATTTCCTTGCAGGTATGGCAACCTATTCCGGTATGTACCGCATGCCATTGCCCAGGGATTACGCCGTCCCGGCGAACATCCACCCACTTGTCATCCATAACTATGAGATGATTGCCGAACTCGTCGAAATGGAACTGGGTATCGGACCGTCAAAGCCCTAAACCATGGCCTGCGCCGGCAGGAGCGCCGTCCCGCGGTCACCGCGTGGAACGCATCTTCAAAGACCGCCACATATGCCCCGGCAGAATGGCGAAACACCTGGCGTAGCGCGGCACCAGCCGACCCGGAGCCGACAGCATCCGCCAGGCCCATTCCATCGCAATCGCCCGCACCCATTTCGGCGCACGCTTTTGGGCTCCGGACAGAAAATCCAGTCCCGCCCCGATGCTGGCAAATCCAATGCCTGCCAACTGCTCGCGCCCACGCGCGGCCAGAATCTCCTGCTTGGGCGCCCCCAGAGCCAGAAACACCAGGCCGACACCGGCCGCCTCAAGCCCCGCAAACACCTGTTCAGCGCCCGGCCCTTGTGGATCAAACCCCATCGGCGGCGCAATCTTCGCGGCGACCTCCAGGCCGGGCACAAGCCGTTGCATTTCATCCCCGGCCCGCGCCAGGCTCTGCTCGGTCGAGCCCACCAGGCCAACCTTGACGCCTTTCTCTGCCGCCAGCCGCGCCAGCGGCAGCACCATGTCCGAGCCAGGCACAAGCGACAGGTCACGACCTGCGAGCCGCCCGAGCCAGACAATCGGATTGCCGTCCGCCACCACCAAGTCCTGCGCCGCGTAGGCGTCGGCAAACACCTCCGAGCTGCGCAGTTTCACCAAGTGATCCAGGTTGATCGTCGCCAGGGCAAAGCCTGTCCCGGCCTCGAACCGCTGCCCTACTTCCGCAAGCAAGGCCGCCGCGTCAGGCAGGTTCACCTCGATCTCTGTCGACTTGATGCGGAATTTCACTCGGTTTCTCCCAAGGCCATGCTCACTGGAATATGCCCTCTTTTCATGGCACAAACCCGGAAAAACCACGGTTTTACGGTGACCTGCCGTAGTATTGCCCATTTTATGTGTTCTCAAGGTCACCAAGCGAGATGGCAAAGGCAGCACATATGTCCATCCAAACCGACATCCCCCCGGCGCAATCCGGGGCGCGCTCCCGTATCACGGGAGGTTTCGCATGAGTTCAGTTCTTCTTATCGGTTGTGGCTTCGTTGCAGATCTCTACATGGCCGGATTAAAAACCTTCCCCCATATCAAGTTAGTCGGCGCCTTTGATCGCGACACCACAAGGTTAAGCCAGTTTACTGCCCATCACGGCATTCCTGCCTTCGACACGCTCAATGCCGCCCTTGCGGTCCTGCCCGCTGATGGCCTCGCGCTGAATCTCACCAACCCCTCGTCCCATGCCGAAATCAACCGTGCAGCACTCAATGCGGGCCGCCATGTCTTTTGCGAAAAGCCGATGACGCTCGACATACCCGAGGCGCGCGATCTCGTGGCCCTTGCTGCATCGAAAGACCTGCAACTGGCCTCGGCCCCCTCTTCGGTCCTGTCCGAGGCCGCCCAGATCCTGATCGCATCCGCCCGCAACGGCACAGCAGGCACCCCCCGCCTTGTCTATGCCGAGCTTGACGACGGCTTCATCCCGCAAGCCCCGCTCGAGGGCTGGCGCTCAGTCTCCGGCGCGCCATGGCCCTATGAGGATGAATTCAAAACCGGCTGTACGCTGGAACACGCCGGGTATTATCTCAGCTGGCTCATCGCCATGTTCGGCCCGGTCACCCACGTGGTCGCCGCCTCGGCGGAAACGCTGCCCGACAAGCGCGGCATCTCCGGCACGCCGGATTTCTCGGTCGCAACGCTGTTTTTCGAAAACGGCCCCGTGGCGCGGCTAACCTGTTCCATCACCGCCCCGCATGACCACCGCATCCGCGTCATCGGCGATGATGGCTACCTGCAGGTCAAGGAAGCCTGGAACAACGCCGCACCGGTACGGTTCCACAAACGCTTCCGCATCCGCCGCCGCCTGCTGGAACACCCCATCGGCAAACGTTTGAAACCAAAGGAGAAAACCCACCCGCACGTCAAACGTTCCGGTGCCGCCGCGATGAATTTCGCTCTCGGTCCGGCAGAAATGCTCGACGCCATCGCCGCCGGCAAACCCTCGCGCATCGCAGGCGATTTCGCCCTGCACCTGACCGAGGTCACCCTCGCCATCCAGAACGCCGGAACCTCGGGCGCGGTTGACATCACCTCGCGCTGTGACCCAATGGAGCCGATGCCATGGGTCTGACCATCACCATCACCGGCGCCGGTGGGTTCATCGGTCGCGCCTGCGTTGACGCCGCCATTGCGCGCGGCCACCAGGTGCGCGCCCTGATCCGCAGCGCCGCAACCTTCCCCGAGGGTGTCGAACAGATCACCTGTGACCTCTCATCTGATGCAGATTATCTTATCAAATCTATCACTGGATCAGATGTGGTAATCCACACCGCCTCCTCAATGTCCGGCGACCCGGCACTTGCCCAGCGTGACACGCTCGCCGCCACCCGCAATCTCGTCGCGGCCATGGCGGAAACCAAACCCCGCCTCGTCCTGCTCAGCTCCATCGCGGTCTACGACGCCGATGCGCGGGCCATATCCGAGGACACCACGCTCGATCCGCACCCCGAAACCCGCGATGCCTACGCCCAGTCCAAAATCGCTCAAGAAGCTCTGCTCAATGATGCGGAAATTGAAACCTGGATCGCCCGGCCCGGCGCGGTGTTCGGGCCAAACCGCCTGTGGAACGCCCATCTCGGACAACAACTCGGCCCGATCTTCTTACGTATGGGCGACGCCACGCAGATCCCCGTGATCGACATAGAATCCTGCGCCCGGGCGCTGATCCACGCCGCAGAAACTCCGGCCCCGGAGGGCAAACGCGCCATAAACCTCGTCTCCGACAATCTGCCCAATGCCCGCGCCTTCCTGACTGCGCTCGGCCCAGGTGCGCCCGGAACCCAACTGCCCTTCCCCCGGCAGATCCCCGCATTCATCGGTCGACTCTTTCGCCCTCTGCCAATCCGCCTGCCGGGTCTGTTGCAACCCCGCACGCTCACGGCCCGCTTTGGCCCCAAAACCTATTCCAACACGCGCGCCAAGGCCGACCTCAACTGGTCCCCCGCACCCTGGTCCGACGCTCTGCAAACAGCGCAAGAGGCCAGCCCATGACCCTGCGCATTGCCTATCTCACCGGCGAATACCCCCGCGCCACCGACACCTTCATCCAGCGCGAGGTTGCCGCCCTGCGCGACCACGGGCTCGAGGTCGAAACCTGTTCAATTCGCCGCACCGGAACCGAACACCATGTCGGCGAGGAGCAACGTATCGAGGCCGCAAACACCTTCCACGTGCTCGAGGCTACCAAACGGCCCCTCCACCTGACTTCGACGCACTTACAGCGGCTTGCACGCAATCCAATTCGGTATTTCAAGGCTCTCAAACTGGCCCTGAAAACCTCTCCCGGCGGTATCAAGCCCACGCTCTACCAGTTGATCTACTTCGTCGAGGCCGCCGTTCTGGCTCGCCACGTGCAGACCATCGGCGCGACCCACCTGCACAACCACATCGCCAAATCGTCGTGTACCGTGGCGATGCTGGCCTCCGAACTTTCAGGTATCCCCTACAGCTTCACCCTGCACGGGCCGGACATTTTTTTCGAACCGATCCGCTGGCGATTGGACGAAAAAATCAAACGCGCCGCCTTCGTCTCCTGCATCTCGGAATTCTGCCGCTCGCAAGCCATGGCCTTCTCCGATGCCGAGTACTGGCAAAAGCTCCACATCATCCATTGTGGCGTCGATCCCGACCGCTACACACCCGAACCCCGCCAACGCGGCACCCAGATGCTCTTTGTCGGCCGCCTCGCCGCCGTAAAAGGCCTGCCCGTCCTGTTCGACGCGATGAAAGGCATGGACCTGTCCGACCTCTCGCTTGCCATCGTTGGCGACGGCCCTGATCGCGTGGCGTTGGAGAAACTGGCGGCAACCCTGCCCCATGACATCGACTTCATGGGCTACCGCTCGCAATCCGAGGTCGCCGCGCTTCTCAAGGAAACCGACCTTCTGGTCCTGCCTTCCTTTGCCGAGGGCGTTCCTGTGGTGCTGATGGAGGCCATGGCCGCCGAAGTCCCGGTCCTGACCACCCGCATCGCCGGCATCCCCGAACTGGTCGAGCACGGCATCTCCGGCCTGCTCGTGCCCCCTGGCGACGCAAAGGCGCTCGCCGACGCTACCACACAAATCCTGCAAGACCCTGACAAGGCGTCCGAAATGGGCCGCGCGGGCCGTGCCATGGTGCAAGCCGAGTTCACCAGCCACACCGAGGCGGCCCGCCTCGCCCATCTCTTCACCGCCTATGCACAGGGTGAAACGCCCGCAAAACGACCCGAGGCCCAACCATGACCGGATCAACCATCGGCGCCGTCATCATTGGCCGCAACGAAGGCCAGCGGCTGATCAACTGCCTCGCCTCAATGCAGGGAGAGGCCACGCGGCTGGTCTACGTCGATTCTGGCTCCACCGACAATTCCGTCGAAGAGGCCCGCAAAGCCGGGGCCGAAATCGTCCTTCTCGACACGACCGAACCCTTCACCGCCGCGCGCGCCCGCAACGCTGGCTTCGAGGCGCTGAACCGCGGCCCAAACCCACCCGACTACGTGCAATTCGTCGATGGCGACTGCACATTGGAACCTGGCTGGCTGACCCACGCGGCCCAAGCCCTTGATGACACTCCCGACATCGGCATCGTCACGGGGTGGCGCGCGGAACTGCACCCAGAGGCCAGCGTCTACAACGCCATGTGCGATTTCGAATGGCACCGCCCGGCGGGCGATATCGACGCCTGCGGCGGTGACATGATGGTGCGCCGCGTACTCTTTGCCCAACTCGAGGGCTTCAACCCGCGTGTCATCGCTGCGGAAGACGACGAATTCTGTGTTCGAGTTCGCAAATCCGGCCACCGCGTTCATCGCCTGCCAATCCCAATGACCCATCACGACGCCGCCATGTTGCACTTCTCGCAATGGTGGCAGCGCGCCATCCGATCGGGCCACGGTTTTGGTCAAGTCGGTGATCTGCACCCGACCCATTTTCGCAACGAGCGCCGCCGCGTCTGGTTGTTTGGCGGGGTCTTGCCCTTCTTTTTGATCGTTGGCGCGGTGATGTCGGGCTGGCTGCTGCTGTTTGTCCTGCTGCTCTATCTCGGATCCTACATCCGCACCGTCGAAGGTCTGCGCAAGGCGGGTCTTCCGCTCAAAACATCGCTGCACCATTCGGTGCTGCTGTTCCTCTCGAAATTCCCCAACCTGGTCGGAGTCATGCGCTACCGCAAGCGCAAGCGCCTCGGCCATGAAATGGAAATTATCGAGTATAAATAAGAGGTTGTGCACCCATGTCGGATCAAATCAAGGTTGGCATCATCGGCGCCGGTTACATTTCAACCTGGCATGCCGATGCAATCCGCGCCACGCGCGGCACCCGCCTGACCGCCGTCTGCGACACGTCTTCCAGCGCCGCGCAGGGGTTCGCCATGGGCTACGGGATCGAGGCCTACACTGACCTTTCGGAAATGCTCGCCGCCGGAGCCGTGGATGCCGTACATATTTGCACCCCACCGCATCTGCACCACGCCATTGCGCTGCAATGCATCCAGGCGGGCGTGCATGTCCTTGTCGAAAAACCCGTCGCACTGTCGGGTAGCGAGACGGCGGAGATCGAAGCCGCAGCCCAAGCCCGAAATGTCCAGTTCAACGCCGGGCACAACTTCCTTGGCATTCCCGCCTACGCACGCCTCAAGCACCTGATCACACAAGGGAAACTTGGCCGTATCTCCACCGCCGACATTACCTGGGCCTTCCCGCTCGGACCGTTGCGCGCCGGCCCCTACGGCATCTGGCTTATGCAAGAAAGCCGCAACCTCCTTTTGGAACTCGGCCCACACCTCTTTGCCTTTGCGCAGGACCTGTTCGGACCGGTTGCCGTACAGCATCTTGAAACGTCAAAACCTGTCGACATCCCCGGCGGCGGTACTCGCCCGCAAGGTATCCGCATTATGGCCCGCGCTGGCGATGTCGATCTCAACATCACGCTCAGTCTGGTTGAGACCCATGACGACCGCTCTCTGGTGATCCGGGGCAGTTCTGCAATGGCGCGGCTCGACTACGCCAACGACACGCTGACCACCGCCTCCGCCAACACGTCGGATCTGGTGCTGAATCCCTTGCGCGCCGAACTCTCCCAAAGCTGGCAGCATCTGCGCGAAGGCAGCCGAAACGCTGCCCGCCAACTGGCCTCGCTCAACCAGAAATCCCCCTATGGCCTCTCGTTCCGGGGCCTCTGCAGCGGAGTCTATTCCGCGGTCCAGTCGGGCAAACCCGACCCGCGCTTCTCCGGTGCGTCGGCCACGCAGGTCATGCAATCCATCGACGGCGCCCTGGCGCTCATGGCCGCCGAGTTGCCTCAACCGAATCCCAAAGGAACACCCAAACCCACCGCCATGGTGATCGGTGGCACCGGCTTCATCGGCCGGGCGCTGACCCGCAAGCTGGTCTCGCGCGGCATCGACGTGCGGGTCGTGTCGCGCGGCAAAACCGGCCCCTTCGACGACATCGCCAACCATGTCGAAACCTATTCCGCCTCGCTCTATGACGAGGATGCACTGACAGAGGCGATGCAGGGCATCAAGTACGTTTTTAACCTGGCCAAATCCATGGACGACACCTGGGAGGCCGCGCTTGAAAACGATGTCGGCACCGCCCTGCGCGTCGCCCGCGCTGCCCAATCCGCAGGTGTTGAACGCCTCGTCTATACCGGCACCATCGCCTCTTACGACATGTCCGACCCCTCGGTCACGATCACCGAGGACACCCCCTTCGGCGACATCGAAGACCGCAACATCTACGCCCGCTCCAAGGCCGAATGCGAACGCTGCCTGATGGAGATGCACAAGGCCGATGGCCTGCCTCTCGTCATCGCCCGCCCGGCCATCGTCGTCGGCCACGGGGGCCCGCTGCAACATTGGGGCATCGGGCGCTGGCACGGCGCCGGCGCGGTGAAAATCTGGGGCAACGGCAAACATATCCTGCCCTTCGCCCTGATCGAGGACACCGCCGAGGCACTGGTGCGGATGATCGAAGTCCCCGAAGCCATAGGTCAAAGCTTCAACCTCTCCGGCGAACCAATGCTCTCTGCCCGCGATTATTTTGACGCCATCCACGACAAGCTGGGCGCGCGGATCAAGGTCTCGTCTGGCCCGTTCTGGCCTTTCTTTGCCTCGGACGCAGTGAAATTTTTCCTGAAGACCAAGGTGTTGCGCCGTAAGGGCCTCAATCGCCCCTCGCTCAAGGATTGGAAAAGCCGCGCGCATTATTCCCCCTTCGACAATACCCGTGCCAAACAGGTTCTGGGCTGGCAACCCGAAGCCGACCGCGCCCGCTTCATCGACCGGGCCATCACCCGGGCAGGCCTGCTCGGCTTCTGATCGTGATTTGCAAAAAACCACCCATGTGGCATAATTTGGCCTGATTTCCTTGCATATTGAAGGCAATTAGAATTGACGGCCCTATATTGGGACCAACCGACACCGCGGTGGGCACGCCCCCGCATGAGGCACAACAGACGAGTGGATACCGTGACAGGCAGCAAACCGGTCATTTCCAAGTTCGTTTCGCCGGGCAAATACCGGAGGGCCACCCATGTCTGATGATCGCCCCCGTTTCACCCGCAAATCCCGCCGCCGCACCCGCAGCCCCGAACGCGAACGTCTCATCGCCGAGATTGCCAACCGTGACACTCCGCATGCCGCGCCCGAAATCCTAGATCTTCCGAATGTCACGTCGGATGCCCCCATGGCCGAGGTATCCGGAGAATGGCATCCCGAACTCGACCCGATGACCGAGGCCACCCTGGCTGCCGAAGAAAGCTTTGCCACCAGCGACGCCGCCACACAGATCGAACAGCAGGTCCCCGAGGTTGATCACGAGGTGCTGTTCGGCGGTGCGGCTTCGGATTCTCCGAATATGGATCAACCGTCGGAAATGGACGCTAACCCCGAAACCGAGCCGGAGACGCAACCCGAACCGGAGCCAGAACCTAACACCCTCACGGAATCACAGGTTGGAGAAACGTGGTCCCACCTTGCCTCGATCCCGGTCGACCCGGCACATCTGGAACGCAACCTGATCATCACCGCCGGGCGCCACGATCCGGCCCATGGCGCTTTCGACGTGCTGCGCACGAGGCTGGTGCAGACGCTTTATGACAATGACTGGAAACGCGTCGCTGTGACCTCGCCCACCCGCGATTGTGGCAAGACCTTCACCGCGGTGAACCTGGCGATTTCCCTGTCTCGCTACGAATCCATGCGCACGGTGCTGATGGACATGGACATGCGCAACCCATCTGTGGCCTCGGTGCTTGGTGCCGCCAATCCTGGCTCGATGGGCGATTTTCTCTCCGGTGCCAGCAGCGTACATGATCATTTCATCCGCCTGGGTCGCAATGCCCTGAACATCGGCAACAACCTTGCCGTCGGCCTAAATGATCGGGTCGAAGCCTATGCCTCAGAGATGTTCCAGGATCCGCGCACGGATGATGCCTTTGCCCGCATGATGCAAGAGCTGGACCCCGACGTGGTGCTCTATGACCTGCCTCCGGCGCTGGCCTATGACGATGTCATCGCCTTCAAGAAATACTTCGACGGTGTATTGATGGTGGTTGGTGGCGGCAGCACCACCGCGGATGAAGTCCACGAGGCAATGCGCCGGATCGGTGATGATGTGCCGCTCCTAGGCGTGGTTCTGAACCAGGCCGAAAACGAAGGCCGCACCGGCTATACCTACGGTTATTAACGCGTTTCGAGCAAAACCCGTGACTCTGATTTTTTCAAACTGTTTCGCCCGGCCTCTCCCGACCAAGCATTGAGCACGGGTGTTTCTGGC
This sequence comes from Aliisedimentitalea sp. MJ-SS2, assembly GCF_032586155.1. Classification (NCBI taxonomy): domain Bacteria; kingdom Pseudomonadati; phylum Pseudomonadota; class Alphaproteobacteria; order Rhodobacterales; family Roseobacteraceae; genus Aliisedimentitalea; species Aliisedimentitalea sp. MJ-SS2. Next base: position 515,314 of record NZ_JAWHTC010000001.1, on the reverse strand, counting down.
CTCAAGCGGGCTTTCGAATTGCTTCGCAACCCGACCGGCTGGGGGGCGCTGCCCCCCAGACCCCCGGGGATATTTAGGGCAAGAGGAAGAGGTTGGCCTGGTGTTTGAATGGCCGCCCCCGCCGCACCACACAGGCCATGTCTGCAATAGAGAAACGCATGCCAACAGGCCGCAGTTCACCACCGTGCAATCCCGGACTTCAAACCTTGCTGACCCGCCCGGCAATCATTCCGATCACCGACATCGCCCCGTTGCGCATCGCCGTGGCGCTGGTCCAGATCACTGCCAGCACAGCCGCCAGCGCCACCAGCAGTACAAAGCGCTTGCTCCGCCTGTCGCTCTTCGTCGTCAGCTTCGGAATGGCAATCACCGCTTTGACGTCCAGCTGCCGTTCCAATTGCGCCGGCGTGCGGATCACCGGGTTCATCATCTCCAGCAGGAAAGCAAGCCCAACCCCCAGGACTCCGCTCAGGATCGCCCCCAGTGCCGCCTTTTTCTTGCGCGATCCCGACACCGGGTTTTCAGGCACCAATGCGCTTTCAAGCACCTCGATCCGCTCGAACTGGTCCTGACTGGTCAGCTGCTGCCCCATTTCGGCCTCGGTCGCGCGGCGGGTGATGACACTATGCTGCTCTTGCAGCTGTTCCATCTCCCGGGTCAGGATGCCGAACTGGCGATCGACCTCGGGAGCCCCGGCGATATTGCGGTTGATCTCGTCAATCCGTGCCTGGATCAGGGCTTCCTGCTCGCGCAACAGCGCGCTTTGCCGCTCGATCACTTCGGCGCGTTGACGCGACCGGCCGGCGTCCAGTTCGATGAATTTCTGCTCCAGCTCCAACAGCGTGGTTTTCAGCGCGCCCAGCTCGTCACGCTGCGCTGCGATCCCGGTGGGCAGATAGGCCGCGTTCTGCTCCTTGAAGCTTGCGATCCGCGCCTCCAACGCGCGTATCTCGGCCTCGACCCGTGTCGCCTCGGCCTGGAAGAAGGTCAGGTTCTGCTGCGCCGCCGCGGTCCGCCGTTCGCGGTTCAGGCTGACAAGCTGATCGAGGAAATCATTGGCCAGCTCGGCAGCGATCACCGGTTCGGAATGGGTTACGGCAATCATCATGCCGGTCGGCACCCGCGACGCCCCGAATGTCGCCGTCTGATCAGTGATCTGGGTCAAGCGCACCGCCTCGCGCAGCGTCGCCACCTTCAGCCCGGTCGAGAATCCGGTGTTGGCATAGAGGCCATAGTTTTCGACAAGCCCCACCAGGTTGTCCCGCGCCATCAGCTTCTGTTCGAGAATGCGCAGCCGGTGGTCAGTACCATTCGTTGTGGCTCCCGGCGTCGAGCTTCCGGTATCGCGTACCGTCGGGCTTTCGATCTGGGCAACTGCGATGGCCTCATAGATTTTCGGCTGTCCCAATGTCCAGGCAATCGTGACGGCGGTCCCGATCATCAGGACAGCCACAATCAACAGGATGCGCCGACGCACCATGCTCAGGAAATCTGCAAGTGACTGAATCTGGCCCATCGTCCAAACTCCGTTGTCTCGTGCGAAATTCCCTGCCCCCGCAGGAATTAGGCTGATCTCGTGTCCGCCCCGTGTTGCCATGGCCCCGCGTACGCGGGTGTCACATGATCGGCAGCCAGCACTGCCAAACCCTGGGGCGGACCATGCCAATATAGGCGGTCTGCCCAAATTTCGCCACTTTTTTCACAATTTTGCCAGAAACAGATCGTTTCCACCCCGGCAACTTGAAACTGTGAATGTTTTTAATTATTTATTTCATTTTACCAATATCTTGAAGCGCATACATCATGCAAAACATGACCCCTACCTCCTGACCGAACCGACCACAGAGCGGCGTTTTGTCACCAAACGGGTTGATGCCTGGCGCGACAGTTATCTCGAACCGCCCGGCTTCCGGGTCAAGTTGGACTTCCACATCGCTGAAATCCAACACCTTTCTCGTGATCGGATATTGCAGTTTGTAGGCACATTCCTTGGCAGAAAAAATCACCCTCGCCATGCGGCCGCGCTGGTCTTGCGGCAGCCTGGCCAGCCACTCACGCTCCCGCGGCAGACAGACCATCGGCAGTATATCTTCCGGCAGCGGCTCATCCGGTTCCAGGTCCACTGCAAGCGAGCGATAGCGCTCGCGCGCGCCCACCACCGCAACGCAGGCCGCGTCACAATGCGAGATCGACCCAACAAGATCGGTGGGCCATTTCGGGGCTCGGTCGCGGCCCATCGGCACGGGACTGGCCGGAAACCCACGCCGCGCCATCGCCCGATGCGCCGCCAGGCGTCCGGCAAAGAACTCTGTCCGCCGTTTCGGCACCGCCCTGGCCATGGACACAGCCTCAGAATAGAACACCTCGCCGTCGGGCACACTCAGCCTTGGATCGGTACACACCACGCTCACCTCCCGGGGCGCCGCGGCTTGCACCGCGCCCTCGAGCATCGACATCCTGGTGAGATCCAGCGCCATATCGTCAGGCCCTTGCCATCCTGCGCCGCGCCCGCATATCACGACGGCGGGACATAGTATCGCTGCGCTCCTCCACCGCGACTTCAGCGGCCTTTGCCGGTTCCGGGGCCTCTGCCCCCTCACTCAGATCACGCACCCGCTGGGCCAATCCAGCCAACGTTGGGAAGCGGAAAATGTCGGTGATCGCGAGGCGCGGCACACCGCAAAGCTCGCGGATTTCCCGATGCGCCGACACCGCCAACAGCGAATGCCCGCCGAGGTCAAAGAAACTGTCCTTGGCGCCGATGTGATCGACCCCCAAAACATGGGTCCAAACGCTCGAGATGTGTGCTTCGACGGATCCCGCCTCATGCAGCTTCTTCTCGGAGGCTGCGGCAGGTGCCATCACCCGCATCGGAGCCGGCAGCGCCTTGCGATCCACCTTCTTGTTCGGCGTCAGCGGAAGTTCTTCCAGCCGCACGAAATGGCTCGGCACCATGAACTCGGGCAGGTCACGCCCCAAGTCCGCCTTCAACGCCGCCTCGTCCGGGGCACGCTCGGCCAGCAGATAGGCCACCAATCGCACATCGCCAGGCGAATCTTCGCGCGCCATCACCACGGCCTGTTTCACGCCCGGCTGTTCATTCAACCGGGTCTCAATCTCGCCAAGCTCGATGCGATAGCCGCGCAGCTTGACCTGCGTATCGGCCCGGCCAAGGAAATCCAGTTTCCCATCAGCCCGCCAGCGCACCAGATCGCCGGTCTTGTACATCCGCCCGCCATGATACGGGTTTTCGACAAACCGCTCGGCGGTCAGGTCGTCGCGCTGCCAATAGCCCCGCGTTACCCCGGCCCCGCCGATCATCAACTCACCGGGAACGCCGACCGGAGAGGGCGCGCCACTCTCGTCGAACACATAGACCTGCGTATTGGAGATGGGCTTGCCGATATTCACTACCCCCTCGCCCACACTGGCGGTTTCCGTCGTTGACCAGATTGTTGTCTCGGTTGGCCCGTACATGTTCTCGACGCTGGCATTCGTCAGAGCTGCGAACTCTTCGACCAGCGCACCCGGCAACGCCTCGCCCCCGATCATCAGGTGTTTCACCCGACCTAGCGCCATGCGCGCCTCTTCGTTCATCCCGATCATCCGGGCCAGGCTCGGCGTGCATTGCATATGGGTCACCCCATGGCGCACAATCTGCGCCGCGATCGAGTAATCGCCCTCGGCGACATGCGCCGCTTCGTTGGCGCGCTTGTGTACCTCGGCCAAGAGCGGCAGCGAATTCAACACCATCTGACTGTCGATGCCATAGTCAATCAGACAGCCGATCTCGGTTACCCCGATGCGTTTCAACTGCTCGACCCGGTCCAGACAATCCTCAACCGTCCCGAACAAACCTGAATCCTCGAAATAGCGCAGGAAGGCGAACTCAAGGATCCCTTCCATGTCTTCCTCGGTCAGCACTTCAAGGTCGAGCTCGAACGGGTTGTCCACCCCCTTGGGCCGCTTGAACGCCGGGAAGGTCCAGGCATATTGCTTGATCAGCACCGCAGCTGCTGCGAGGTAGTCCTTCATCGGACCCCGTGCCACCTCCCGCGCCTTCTCGCGTGTCTCGGCCACGTAGGTGTGCAGCATCAAGGTGACCGTGAAATCCTCGGGGTCATAACCATTGTCGCGCAGCGCTTGGTGGTAGATCTCGATCTTGCCCGCCACCTCGTCAATCGACTGACCCAACAGATGGGTCAGCACATTGGCACCAATCTCGCCCGCCTCTTTCCAGGTCTGTGGATTGCCAGCGATGGTAAGCCACACCGGCAGTTCCTTCGACACCGGCCGCGGCTGGGTCAGCGTCGCGCACTCCTTGCCATTGCCGTTGTCGAACTCGACCGTTTCGCCGCGCCACAGCGCGCGGATCTTCTCGATCGTGTCAAACATCGCGGCTTTGTTGTTGGGCGGCGCATTTTCGGGACGCAGCACGAAATCATCCGGCTGCCATCCGCTGGCAATGCCCAACCCCGCGCGTCCCTCGGTCAGGTTATCGATTACCGACCATTCCTCTGCAATCCGTAGCGGATGGTGCAGCGGTGCCACGACCGAACCTGATCGCACGCTGATATTCTTGGTCACGGCGGCCACCGCCGCCCCGGTCACCGACGGGTTCGGATAGGGTCCGCCAAAGGCCGCGAAATGCCGCTCGGGGGTCCAAACCGCACTGAACCCGTTGGCGTCGGCAAACTTCGCCCCTTCCAGCAACATGTGATACTTGCGCTTGCCCGGGCCATCATCATTGCCCCAGTAGAACAGGCCGAACTCCATGCCCTTGTCGGTCATGGCGATGCGCCCGTCACTGACCAGGCTGCGGCTTTCATCACCCGACAGCACCAGCTTGAAGCCCCGCGCCAGGGTCCAGAACAGCTCCAGAACCGAGATATCGAAGCTGAGGCTCGTCACCGCCAGCCAGACAGCACCCTCATCATGGGCGATCCGCCCGTCCATGCCGGTAAAGAAATTCGACACGTTGCGATGTTCGACCATCACCCCCTTGGGACGCCCGGTCGACCCGCTGGTATAAATCAGATAGGCAAGGTCCTCGCCCGTCACCCCGCTGTCGACATTGCCTTCGGGTGCCTCCGCAATCCTCGGGTCGCTATCAAGCACCAGCGAGGCTGCCGTAGAGGCCGGAAGAGCGCCCCGTGTCGCTCCGGTCGTCACGATCACCGGCGCACCGCTATCCTCGACATAAAGCGCAATCCGATCCGCCGGGTAATTCGGGTCAAGCGGCACATACGCCCCGCCTGCCTTCAGAACACCCAGGGCGCCAACAAGCATATGCGTGCTCCGCTCGCTGGCCAATCCCACCAGCGTGCCCGGTTCCACACCCATCTGGCGCAGCACATGCGCAACCTTGTTGGCGCGCGCATTCAACTCGCCATAGCTCAGACTTTCGCCCTCGAACACCAGCGCCGTGGCCTCCGGTGTTCTGGCAACCTGCTCCTCGAACGCCTGATGCACGCACAGTTCGGCGTCATATTGCGCCACGGTCGCATTCCAGCCGTTCAGCACCAACTCGCGCTCGCTCTCCGGCATCGGGGCGTCAACATCGCCGGTCTTCGCCACATGCTCCAGCCGTTTGACCCAGAGGTCAGCCAGCACCGAGCTCACACGACCAGAGTCATAGCTCAGCGCGCCCGGTGTAATAGTCATCGCCGTCCCGGGAACGTGTCCCGCCTCGGATAACCCGATAGTCGGCATCGCGACCCGGCCCATCTCCGCATCGCGCGCCTGCAGATCCAATGCAAAGCAGGGCATCTTCCGCGCGATATCCAGGTCGTCCCCGGCGCGCACAGGCACCCAATGGCTTACATAGCCTTCGGCGCGAGACTCCCCGCCACCAAAAGCCAGGTCAGCCACCCCGTGCTCGGCCAATGCCGCAACCATCCCCAAAACCAGTTCGGGTGCAACCTCGGCTCCAAGCGCAATCTTCTTTACCTCGCCCGCGTCACCCGTGGCCCCCGGCAGTTCGGCCGGAACAATCTCCTTCAACCGCCTCCGCCAATGGGCATCCCCCTTGGCCGCCAAAGCCATCGCATCGTCCAACGCCGGGCGCGCATCTGCGTCAGGAGAGGTAAGCACATCGCCCTGCTCCACCAGCGCAGGCAGAACAACCTCGCCGCCGCAGATCGCCGTCACCGCGGACAGCACAACCGCTCCCTCATTGCAGGCCACTGTCACGCGCTGATCGTCGACATCAACAACCGTCCCCGGCGCAGTTTCCACCAGATCACCGGACAATTCCGCCGATCCAACCAAAAGCACCTGCCCGCCGGCCTCGATCTTCGGCTTCACCAGCGGGTTCCAATAAGGCCCATGATCCAAGGCCCGCACCTTCCGAACCACGTCGGCAGCAGGTTGGTCGAATTCAATCCGCCCTGCAGCAGCAGGTCGCTTCAGTTTGCCAAAATAGCTTCGCCCGGCAAGATCTTGTTCCTCCACAGGAACTTCGGCCATCGTCAGCTTCTCAAGCAGATCGTCAAACGACCCGATAGCCGCCTCATAGGCCTTGGTATTCAGAGTCAACGCCGTGTCATTTGACGTAATATCAAACGCAGCCCGCTCAACGATCGCGCCCTTATCTGCGCCTGCCGCCATCATGTGCCAGGTGATCCCGTGGGTGGTCTCACCCTCCAGCATCGCCCAAACCGGCGCGTTCAACCCGGCATAGCGCGGCAACGGTCCATCGTGAAAGTTCACCGCTCCCCGCCTCGGCAGAGTCAGCACGGCTTCCGGCAGCATGTCCAGATTGGCAATCGATAAAAGCCAGTCATGCGCAACACCGCTCAGTCGTTCGGCCAGCCCGTCACCAGCAGTAATGACCGGCACGCCCTTGCCCGTAGCCCATTTCGCCACCTCATCATTGCGGGTCACCATCGCCGCCAACGTATCACCATGGGCAAGCGCCTTCTCGCCGCATTGCACCGCCAGGCTCTCATTGCCGATGATCACGAATACCTGAGACATGTTACTTTCCTTCCCCGAAAGAGGTTCGGTTCAGCGCGTTTCCATTTTCATTCGAATGCTTCTTCCGGCGCCGCAACAGCGCCCGCAGATCATGCGCCAGCAAATGACGCAAAAACCCCGGCGGATCACCCAGGTCCTTGCGCTGCAACAGCACCCGCGCCCGATGGATCACCCCCCCGGTCAGATGTGCAAACGTGGCAAGTACGGCGTATAACCACCCATGGTTCTTCACAAAATAATGCCAGCGTGAGTCAAACCAGTATTCCGGCACGCGGTTCCATTCCTTCATGCCAGTGCTGACCGAACCGATATGCGTCACCCGGCTATCGCGCACATAATGCGTCGGCCACCCAGCCAGTTTCGCCCGCCGACACAGGTCGGTTTCCTCGAAATACAGGAAGAACGTCTCGTCAAAGAGCCCGATCTCTTCCAGCACCTCGGCCCGCATCATCATGCTCGCACCCGCCAGCCAATCCACCGCCTGCGCCTGCTCAGGCACCGGTAGAGGCACCACGTGATCCGCCAGCATCCGTGTCACCGGCCCGAACCGCGCCGATCCTTCGAATTCCGACTGGATCGACGGGAACCGAAACGCCGTCACATGGGTGTCGCGTTCGGGTCCGTGGATGTAGCTTCCGGCGAACCCCACGTCGCGGTGTTTTTCGAGGTATTGCAACAAGATACAGATCGAACCTTCATCGGGGAACGCGTCCGAATTGAGGATATAGTAATAGTCGGGTTTTGATCCGTCGCTCATCCCGGCGCGGATACCGAAATTGTTGCCCGCACCAAACCCACCATTGCGCCCCGATTGCAGCACCCGGATATCCCAGCCCTTTTCGGCCACACCCGCGACCAGCGCCTCATGCGAGCCATCGCCGCTGTCGTTGTCGACGATCACGATCTCGCCGTCCAACGTCTGCATCTCTCTGAGCGCAGCCTCGACCGCGCCGAGTGTCATTTCGGGTGTGCGGTAGTTGAGAACAATGGTCAGGATTCGTGCCATGCTATTCCGCCGCCTCGATCCGTTTGGGCAATGCCGCCACCCGCCCGGCCCGCAGGCCGGGGTTCTCGGCATCTTCGATTGCCCGTTTCATCCGTGCCGCCAGCACCCGCACATTGGGCTCCAGCACCATGCTATCGTGATCGCCCGGCACCTCGACCACCTCGATCAGCGGCGCCAACGGGGTCCAATCATTGTCGCTGGTCACGTAAGCCCGTTCCGAGCTGACCAGGCGTTCGGGCGCAACCTGCCATTTCCCCACCAAGGGCGGGCGGAACAGCGCCAGCGGCCCATCCCAGGGCTTGACCTGATATTGCGCCACCGCACCAAGGAAGGCCTGCTCAATTGCCGAGTTATGGAAGGAAACCTCCGCATTCTCAGACACTTCTGCGTCACTCTTGCGCCGCTTGGCAAACTCCCAGGCGACCCGCCGCGCCAGCCATTTGAATGGATAGGCAAAGCCACCTGCCTTTAACTCGTGCAACTGGATCGCCATCCGGTCGCGACCCGTCAACGGACGTCGCTGCGGCAGCGGCGTATCCAGCATCACCAGCCACGACACCTCTTCACCGGCCGCTTTCAATTGTTGGGCCATCTCGTATGCGATGATCCCACCGCCCGAGAACCCGCCCAACATGTATGGGCCGTTTGCCTGCACCTGCCGAATCTCGGCCAGGTAGTCGCGCGCCGCTTCGGTGACCGAGTCATGCGGGGCCTCGTCGCCCAACAGCCCCTTGGCCTGCAACCCATAGAACGGCCGGTCCGTCCCCAGAAGATGCGCCAGGTGGCGCAGGTTCAACACGTTGCCGAACATGCCGGCAACCAGGAAGAACGGCCGCCGTGGTCCGCCTTCGCCCTGGTGCATCGGCACCAGATGGGTAAAGCGACGTTCCTGCTTGGCAGGGGCAATCGCGCCAACCCCGCTTGAACTTTCGGCACTAACTCCTTCGGCTGCAATCATTTCTGCGCAAGCGCGAATGGTTGGCGCCTCGAACAGGACCGAGATCGGGAATTCCACCGCCCACTGTTTCTTGACCATCGCAAACAGCCGCACCGCGATCAGCGAATGCCCACCAAGATCGAAGAAATTGTCCTCGGCACCCACTTCGGTGACGCCCAGCAATTCGCTCCAGAACTGCGCCAGCTTTTCCTCGATCGCCCCTTCCGGCGCGACATAGTCATTCTCAAGATCTGGCCGCCCAAAGGTCTGGGGCTCACCTTCGTCCGGCGCTTCCGCTTCGGCCTGCGCCACCAAATCGGGTAGCGACAGCGACGACACCACCACCTGGGGTTTGCCCATTGCCAGCACCCGCATGAAGGCCTCGGCCCCTTCTTCAGGCTTGATCCCTTGGCTAAGGTTGTGCCGCAACCGCTCTTCCGCAGGCGACAGCGGCCGGTTTTCCTCCGCATCCGGGAAATCCAGTTCGGACGCTTTCACCGCCCCTCCGGTCAGAACACCTTCGCTTTCCAGTCGCCGGATCGAGAACCCCAGAACCTCGACACAGACATTCCCATCGATGTCACAGATCGTCACATCAAAGCTGGCCGCGCCCGCATCGGCACGGTTTTCGCCGCCATTGCGGACCCAAGAAACGATCTCACGGGGCAGCGCCCGGTAAACCCTGACGGCGCCGTAAGACACAGGCGCCCAAAGGTGCCGCCCCCCGTAGCCGTCGATCAGTTTCATCGCCCAGCCTGTCGCCAAGTCCAAAAGCCCCGGATGCAGCAGGTACCCCACCTCATCCAACCCCGGCGCCAATGCCAATCGTGCCACGCCTTCACCGTTGCCCAGCGCCACGCGATGCAGCACCCGCCAATGCGCACCGAAATTCAGATGCGCCTCTTGCGGCGAGCGCAGCGTGCGCCCGGCTTCAGAAATCTCAACGGTCTCGCAACGCGCCTCCAACGCGGCCAAATCAACCGGCAAAGCCTCACGCAGCGGCAGCAACGACAATTCGCCCTGCGCATTGGTCTCAAAGCCGACCCGGTCGTCAATCTCGCGCGCTGACGCCACTTTCAAATCATAGCCAAGCTCACTGCGTTCCAACGTCACCCGCATCTCGCGGCTCACACCATCATGCAGGTCAAGGGGGCGCAGGAAATACAGATCGCGGACTTCAAAACTTCCGCTTTCCCCTTGTGCCTCAAGCGCTTGTGCGGCGATCTCGATGTAACCGGTGCCCGGCATCAATGCTTCGTTTTCACGGGTGCGGTGTTCGCCAATGATCCAATCCGCCGTCGATAGATTCCGCTTGAACATCCGGTTCCCATCGCGATCAAATGTCGCCACATCCAACAGCGGCTGATCGATCGATACCTCGCTCTGATCCGGTTCCGCCTTGGTCACGCCCAACGCATCCGCCGCCATGCCAACCTCGGCCCAAATTCCCCAGTTCAGCGACAGCACACGGGTCTTGTCCCCGGCCCGCGCCTTGGCATAGCCATTCAGGTACTCATTGGCCGCGACATAGTCGATCTGCCCCGCCGGAGCCGTCACGGTGGACGATGACGAAAACAGCACAAGGAAGTCCAAAGCCCCATCCGGGAACAGCTGTTCCAGCACTTGCACGCCATGAATTTTCGGTGTGAACACATCCTCGGCCGTAGCCGGGCTCTTGGTCATCAGCGGCTCGTCGGCGATCACGCCGGCGGCATGGATCACCCCATTCACCGCCCCGAACCGCAGCGACACCTGCTCCAACGCGCCACGCATGTCTTCCACGTTGGACACGTCGGCAGAAACAACCATAACCTGCCCGCCCAGCGCTTCCAGCCGCTCAACGGCTTCGATCCGCTGCGAGGTGGCATCGTGCGCCCCGAAGCGGCGCTTGTGATCGTCCCAATTCTCGCGCGACGGCAAGGACGTCCGCGCCATCAGCACAACTCGCGCGCCGTGATCGTGGATAATACGCTCGGCCAATGTCAGGCCAATGCCGCCAAACCCGCCGGTGATCAGGTAAACACCATCCTCGCGGAACATCCCCTCCGGCATGTCCGCCTTCAACGCCGCCCCACGAAACACCTGTTCAAACCGCCGCGCCCCGCGCAGCGCCGCCACCGCATTCCCGGGCACCGCAAAGAGTTCTTCTAAGACCCGCTCGAGCAATGGCGCCAGCCCGTCACGCTTGCCTTCGGGCAGCTCCAGATCCAGCGTCGACACGGTCATCCCCGGCAATTCCTTGGGGATCACCTTGACCGGCCCCCGCAAGGTCAGCTTCTCGGGATAATCCAGGCCCACGCCCTTCACATCCGCTGCACCCGTCGTGAACACGGCAATATGACAGCCCGGCCAATTCGCCTCGCCCATCGCCTGAGCCAGGAACATCAGGGCATAGAACCCCTGCTCCTGGTTGCGATGGAAGAAGCTCGAACCCGGGCGATGATCCTCGCCCCGCGTCACCGGCCAGAAATGCGCGATCCTCGTTGGATGCCACTCGCCCAGATCGCCTACCAACTGGTCATAGCCCTCGCGACCACGCTCGGGCGACAGGATATACCCGCCCTCCCCATCGCGGCCAAAGGCATCACCGGCACGGACGCATTTCACTTCCTGACCGGCGGTTTTCAGACGCTCCACAGTCGCCCGGCCCAACCCGGTATCATCTACAAACACCAGCCAACGCTCATTCGGCGCGTCTTCCAGCGTGTCCACATCGACATCGCAATCAGCCGCCACCGGCTTCCACGCCGGGACATAACCCCAATCTTCCACGTCACCCTGACGCATCAAATGCGACGGCACCGCCTCGGCCCGGGCCTCGCCTGGCTCAATGAAATAGGGTTTGCGCTGGAACGCATAAGTCGGCAGCTCAACTCGATTGCGCCGCGCCTCGCCCCAGATCTGCGACCAGTCGAAATCGCAGCCCATGGCCCAGATGCGGCCAAGTTGAGCGATGAAGTACTCGTCATCCGGCATGTCTTCATCGGGATGGCGCAGGACCGAAACCACCTGATCGCGCTTCACCTCGGAATGCTGTGCGGCCAAGGACGACAGGGCTTTACCCGGACCCATTTCCACATAGATTCTTTCGCGCCGCTGCGAGAGTGTATCAATGCAATCAGCAAACAGAACCGTGCCGCGCAAATGCCGTACCCAATAGTCCGGGTCCATGGCCTCGGCATCGCTGATCACCTGCCCGGTGCGATTGGACAGGAACGGAATTACCGGCGGTTTGAGATCGATTGCCCGCAGGTAATCGCCAAACCGCCCCAGAATGGGCTCCAGCATCCGGCTATGGGCCGCGATGTCGATCTGGATGCGCTGAGAGTCGATGTCCGCCGCTTCCAGCCTTTTCTGCAGATCATCCAATGCCGCCTGAGGCCCGCTGGCCACGCTCAGCCCCGGCCCGTTCACGCCAGCCAGGTCAAGTTCTTCACCCAACCAGGTCGTCAACTCTTCCGCAGGCAGGCTGACCGACAGCATCCCGCCTTCCGGCACCGTATCAAACAGCGAGCCGCGCAGATGCACGAGGCCAATACAATCCTCAAACGACATAACCCCGGCCAGACAGGCCGCAGTGTTCTCGCCCATGGAGTGGCCAACCAGCACATCCGGTTTCACGCCCCAGCTCATCCAGAGCTGCGCCAGCGCGTATTCGGTGATCATGATCAGCGGCAGTTGAACCGAGGGTTTCTTCAGCGCCTCGTCCGCCGCCGCCTCGTCACCCGGCTCGGGCAACCAAAGCGACTTTAGGTCATAGTCCAGCCGCGGCTGCAAAACCTTCAGCCCGCGATCCATCCATTCGGCGAAGACCGGCTCGGTCTCGTAAATGTCGCGGGCCATCCCGGCATATTGCGCTCCGCCACCGGGGAACATGAAGACCACCTCGGGGTCATCCCCGATCACCCCATGTTCAAACACCAGGCGCGGGTTGTTTTCTTCCAGTAAATCAGCCGCTTGCGCTGCACTATCCGCAACGACGACCCGCCTCTTTTCAAACGCGCGCCGCCCCTGTTTCAGGGTCCAGGCCACGTCGGCAAGCGGATCGTCAGTCTCTCGCAGATGCGCCGCCAACGCGCGCGCATTGTCATCCAGCGCCGCCTTGGTCCGCCCCGACACAACCAGCAACTGGAACGGCCAGTCGCTCTCTTCGCTCTCCTCCCGCTCCGGCGCCTCTTCCAAAATCACGTGGGCATTGGTGCCCCCAACACCCAGCGAGTTCACCCCGGCCCGGCGCGGGCTGTCGCCGCGCTCCCACCGGGTCAGACGATCATTCACCAGGAAAGGCGAATACTCGAAATCAATCGCCGGGTTGGGCGCGTTGAAATGCAGGCTTGGCGGCATCTGTTTATGCTCCAGCGCCAGCGATGCCTTGATCAGGCTGGCAACGCCCGCCGCCGTATCCAGATGGCCGATATTGGTCTTGACCGAGCCAATCCGACAGTAACCAGTCCTTTCCGTTGTCTTGCGGAATGCTTCGGTTAAAGCCGCGACCTCGATCGGATCACCCAGATAAGTGCCGGTGCCATGGCATTCCACATAATCCACCGTTTCGGCAGACACTCCGGCAATCGCCTGCGCCTCGGCCACTGCCGCCGCCTGCCCGTCGACCGACGGCGCCAGATATCCGGCCTTGGCCGCACCATCATTGTTGACCGCCGAGCCTTTGATCACCGCGTGGATATGATCGCCATCACGGAGCGCATCTTCCAGCCGCCGCAGGACGACAACCCCGGCCCCGGACCCGAACACGGTTCCCTGCGCATCCGCATCGAACGCGTGGCAATGCCCGTCCGGTGACAGGATTTCGCCTTCCTTGAAGACATAGCCGTGTCCCTGAGGCAGTTCGATCGTCACGCCCCCCGCCAAGGCCATGTCGCATTCACCGTTCAAAAGCGATTGCGCCGCATAATGCGTGGCAACAAGCGACGTCGAACAGGCCGTCTGCAAAGAAATCGACGGCCCTTTCAGGTCAAATACATGGCTTACCCGCGTTGATAAGAAATCCTTATCATTTCCGGTATGGCGCAGAAGGAACATGCCAACGTCGTCCACAAGCCCCGGGTTCGAGCAAATGTTGAAGTAGAAATAGCTGCCCATGCCGCAGCCCGCGAAAATCCCGATCGGACCATCGAAATTCTCTGGCATATGCCCAGCATTCTCAAACCCTTCCCAGGCAATCTCCAGGAATTGCCGGTGCTGCGGGTCGAGGATGGCGCTTTCCTTCGGCGAAAAGCCAAAGAAATCCCCGTCGAATTCCTCGAACCGATCCAATAGCGCGGCAACGGGCACGTAGTCGGGTCGGTTCAGCATCGCCTCGGGCACACCGGCCGCGCGCAATTCCTCCTCGCTCAACCGGTGGATCGATTCCACACCATCGCGCAGGTTCCGCCAGTATTCCGCGATATTCGACGCCCCCGGAAGATGCGCCGCCATCCCGACGATCGCGATATCACTCTCGGCGGGTTCGAACAGATCGCTGCCTTGCGTCATGAAAAATTCGTCCCAGGTCCCTACAGTTGGAATGAAACATCCCACGAGATAATGGTTATATTAGGGCCTTCGGGCGAAAATTCAGCGTGAATGTTGCAGGATTCTTCCCCATTGTTTCCAGTTTGGAGACAATTTTCGTTAAATTGCGGTCACAGCCAGCTCTGAAATGGCCTCAGCGTTAACAAATAAGGCAAGTGCGATCAGGCCCAGGCCCAGCAATGCAAGGCTCAGATCGTGCAGCCCATCCCACGCCCCGGTGCTGCGGCTGAGCCAGATCACCACCGGGTAGACCAGCAGCATCGCCACGCCCTGCCCCACCAGCGCGCCGATCAGACCGGCCATTTCAAGCCCGACGATCAGGCAAATCACCATCATCGCGGCCTTGGACGCTGCCAGCACGAAGAACCGTTTTGAATCCCCCGCAGCCAGCGCCGCCTGATCATAGGTCAGCGCAATGATCTGCGGGATCTGCATACAGGCAATCACCACCGTCACCGCCCCGGCCATCACATAGCGTGGATCATATAGAAGCTCGACAATCCACACGCCCCCAAGCGCCAGAATGGCCAACAGCACCAGCAACGCGCCAGACACCGCAAAACGCATCTTGCGCAGCTTGGCGAAATTCTCTGGTGCCTCGTTTGGCGGCCATTCCCGGTAAATCGGGATCAGGACGCGACGAACCAAAACGCCCCCCATCAACAGCGGGAAGGAGGCCAAAAAGAACCCGATATTGTAGACCCCGAACTGATCAAGCGGCAGGTATTTCCCGATGATCAGCTTGTCAGCCTGGGACAGCAGAAACCCCGCCACCGTGCTCAGGAATATCCATTTGCCGAAATTGATCAGCTCCTGCGCGGCGGGTTTCTCCCAGCGGAACCGGTTCGTCTTCCCCGGCAAAAACACATTATAAACAATTAGTTGGACCGCTGCTCCAATCACGCCAGAGATCACCAGCGCCCAGACCGATTGCCACATCAGGGCCAAAACAACCGCCGCCACAATGCCGAACACCTGGTTGACGATGTCGAGTATGGTCAGCCGCCCAACCTTCAAATGCCGTTGCGCGCTATCCAACCTTGTCGGGTTAAACCCCGTTAGGATCAGCGTCAGTGCACTCACCGGCAACATCAGCGCCAGGTCAGGCACGCCATAAAACACGCTCACCGGCCATGCGATGGAACAGGCCACAACAAACAGACTGAAGCCGCGGATCACCTGGATCGTCCAAGCGGTGTTGAGAAAATCTTCCTCGTCGCCACGCTTGCTCTGCATGATCGCGGGCGTCACACCCACGTCCGAAAACATGTTCAGCCCCATCAGGAAAACGGTGATCAGCGCCATCATCCCGAAGGCCTCGGGGAACAGGATTCGCGTCAGGATCAGGTTCGACGCCAGCCGCAACACCTGACTTGTGCCAAAGCCGAAAACGGTCAAACCCGCGCTTCTGATCGCGCGGGCCACAAGTGACTCCCCCTTGGTGATGCGGGCAACCAGGCTCATCGCCCACGGGTCCACCCGTCCCCGCGCCGGAACTTGGTGGCCAGTGCCACCCCGGCATAGACCGCGAAACTGGGCGGGTTGCGCAATGCCAGGCCCAACACCCCAATCAAACCCAATCGCGGCTTGTCGTCATTTTTTTTCAGATCGGGGAACTTCTTCATCACCTCACGCACGCCGGCGTTCTGCCGTGCGCGTACCCGGACGAGACGGTCCCAGCCTTCGACAATTGGCCACAGGTAACAGGCTCCGACGCCGATTCTCTCATCCGCGGCGAAGTTCAGCCGCGCAAAGGTGTCGTCCGAGATGATCTCGGGCCAATCCCGCCAGCGTTGCCGGCCCAGTTCGTTCACCGCGAACAGCCCGCAAGCAGGCACGCCATAGGTCATGAATGGAACACGTTCATAGGTTTTTGCATAAAGCTTGCTAATGGCTTTCTGAGGCGTGGCTATCCGCACCTGCCCGCTCACCAGCACCGGTCTGCGCGTCTGCAGGGCGCGGCCCACCATGTCCAGCAGCGGCTTTGACACCACCACATCGGCATCCAGGTAAACCCGCGCACCGAACTTCGCGGCCCTGTCGCCCGCGTTCAGCGCCCCGGGTTTGCCCACGGCGCCCAACTCCAACACCTTGAAATCCCAGCCCATGGCACGGAAATGCGGTGCACGTGCCCGGGCGATCGCCGCCGTGTCATCGCTGCAGCCATTGGCGACAACGATCACCTCGACCGGCATCGGCAAGGCAATCGAGCCAGATCCGGCGCCCGGCTTCGGGTCCGATGCCAACATCGCGTCAAGGCAACGCCCGATATACGCACCCTCGTTCGCGGCGGGGATAACCACACTCATCCCCGGCATATTGTCTGCCTTTCTGTGCGGGCCGGCTCGTACGGGCTCTTGCCCTTGGCCCACAACTCGGTGCAGGTTTGCACCACGTCAGTTTGCTCTGTCACCACTCTCAGCTCGCAATCTCTCTTTCCCTACGAAAGCGCGCATCTTGTCCGAACCTGTGCCCGAACCAGTTTCCTTCCCTGTTCGATCGCCCCATTCGCTCGGCATTCTGATACCGCAATTCCCGGGGCAGACCCATATTTTCTTTTGGCGCGAGGTTCTTGAACTACAGAAATTGGGCGTCAGTGTGACGTTATTTAGCACCAGACCACCACCACCCGGATTAATTTCCCATGACTGGTCGGACGAGGCGATTTCGCGCACAACCTACCTCGGCGACATGTCCCCGGGGAATGCCACCCTGGCCCTGCCGCGCCTGCCACTGCGCGCCCTCTGGAGTGACCTGAAACGCGAGGGCAGTGCTTTCGCCCGCGATGTGCTGATCTCGCTGCCCGCCGCCCGCCGCCTTGCGCTGGCCTGCCACGCGCAGGGCATCACCCATGTCCATGCCCATTCCTGCGGCCGGGCCGCGCTGATCACGGCACTGGCGAAACGGACTTGGGGTCTCGACTATTCGCTGACCCTGCACGGACCTTTGTCGGATTATGGCCCCGGCCAGGGCTTCAAATGGCGCAATGCCGCCTTTGGCACCGTCATCACCCGCAAACTCACCCGCGAGCTTGAGGCCGAGCTTGGTGACGACCTGCCGCCCCGGCTCTACCTGCAACCGATGGGTGTCGATACCGAGGTCCTGCAACGCGATACCTCCTATGAACCGCCCTCCCCTGATGGTCCGCTGCGGGTTTTCTCCTGCGGGCGGCTCAACGTGGTCAAGGGGCACCAGGACCTGCTTCAGGCGGTCCGCGACCTTCGCGACCGTGGCATCGACGCGCGTCTCGAAATCGCCGGTGAAGACGACGCCGGCGGATCGGGATTTCATGCCGAACTGCAATCAGAACTGCGCCGCCTCAATCTTCAGGACCACGCCACGCTTCTCGGCGCCATCGACGGTGACGCGGTGCGAGGGAAATTGCAGACGGCGCATATCTTTGTCCTGGCCAGCTGGCACGAGCCGCTCGGCGTGGCCTATATGGAGGCCATGTCGATGGGTCTGCCCACCATCGGCACTGATGCGGGCGGCGTGCCAGAGCTGATCACCTCGGGCCGCGACGGGCTTCTGGTACCGCCCAAACGCCCGGACCTGCTGGCCGATGCCATCGCCGCCTTGGCCAATGATCCCACCCGCTGTCTGGCGCTGTCCAAGGCCGGGCGGACCCGGATCGAGGCCGGGTTCTCCTCTACGCGCGGGGCGCAGACCCTGATTGCTGGGATACTTGACGCGCAAAAGGACGCGCCCCGCCAAGGCTCGGCGTAAAGCTTTGAAAAGCAAGAGACCCCAGGCGCACCGTCTCTCTTTCTTGGTTCAAATACTCGTTCTGCCCCGTCCGCAAGCGACTACTCGGGCAAATCCAGCCGGTATTGCCGTCCAGGATTCGCAGCGAATTCCAGCAACTCGACCCCCCGCATCCGGACATCGCCCCCGGGGCCGGCAGCCAGCAAGCGTCCGCCCTCCATTGCAAAGCTGTAATCATCGCGACTGCCCACAAGCCGGGCAATGTCACGCCCTTCGCCGCCATCCATGTAATCGGCACCACCGTGGCTGATCAACAGATCGTCGCCGGGCCCGCCCACAAGGATATCCTCTTCCACCGTGCCTTCCACCGTACCGCCGCCCTGACGCAATACCCCATGCAGAAAGGTTCCCGCATCGCGCGTGGCCGCCCCCCGAAGCGGCACCGCATTGCGCGCCATCAGGGCCGCCCAGCGCGGGTTGTCATCCTGCAAATGGCGCAACGCGCCCCAACTGCCATGCCGCGAGCTGCGTGCCACGTCGACAAAGGCGTTGAACGGACCGGCCTCCAGTGCCGCCCAGCGCTCCAGCAATACCGTGTATAACTCTCCCACTTCCCGGGAATAGCTCAGCACCGCGAAGAATGCGGACAGGTCTTCGTCCTCTACCGCTGAGCCGTGGGCCACAATGTGACTGCCACCTTCATACATTATCAGTTGCAACCCGTGCCGCCGCGCCACCCGCGCGTGATAGGGCCAAAACACATCGCTCAACTCCTCTAGCGCGCCCTCTTTCAGCGCCCGAGCGGCCAGCGGGACGGCCTGGTCGAATTGCACCGGTTCCACCGCGGCCTCAAGCGCCCGACGTTGCAGCCCGCTGGCCCGGGCCTCGGTTTCCGCCGCCTCACGGCTCATGTCCATCCACTGGCGCAACTCGGGTAAGCGCCCCGATTCATCGTTTTCAGTCTCAAAACCGAAATAACCCGAAACCGCGTAGGCGTCGAAATACCGAACCGGGGCTTCGCCGCCCTTTTCCTTCTGCCACAGGGGCG
Organism: Aliisedimentitalea sp. MJ-SS2; assembly: GCF_032586155.1. Lineage (NCBI taxonomy): Bacteria > Pseudomonadati > Pseudomonadota > Alphaproteobacteria > Rhodobacterales > Roseobacteraceae > Aliisedimentitalea > Aliisedimentitalea sp. MJ-SS2. Next base: position 496,108 of record NZ_JAWHTC010000001.1, on the reverse strand, counting down.
CCTCCAGGAAGGGTTCTTCCAATCCCATCCAGCCGGTCTGAACCGCGGCAACCCGCACCAGCCGCGCCGCGGCGAAATCACCGAAAACCTCGCTCCAGAGCTGCATCACCTCAGCCCCGCGCAGGCCGGCATATTGCATCCAACCATCACCGTCCGCGGCGTCACCCCAGCGCGCCCGGGCCTTCTCGGCCGCCCAATGTGACTGGGGGAAAATGAAATTCCACACCTCGTTGGAATATTCCACATGCGCCTTCAAGCGCGGGTCCAGCCGGTCGCGCACCATCTCGGCAAAACGGGTGACATAGGCATCGTCGGCGGCATGCGGCATGCAAAACCAGGGGTCCGCCCCGATCAGGTTGGCAAGATCGATCATCACCTCGGCCGGCACCCCACGCCAGACATAGCTGAAATCCCTGATTTCCGGGCGCTCGTTCCAGCTGGTCACCGGCGAGCCGTTGGTCAGCATCCAGTCCATGAAACGCACCATCCGCAAATCGGCAATCCGCTCGATCCATCCCGGGTTGAACACAACCCCCAGATCATGCAGCACGATATGGTCTTCGCGTATGATCTCGATGTCGCGAATATGGTTGCCGTCGCCGGCTACCTTGCTGAGGGTGAGCACCACCTCGCCATCGTTGGGGGAATAGTCGAACCAGGCCTCGTTTTCACCATAGCGCCTGTTGCGCGCCCGGCCGCCGATGCGCAGCTTGCCTTCGCCCTGCCAGCGCACCCGGTAGCGGCCCTGCATCGCGGTGGCCCGCTTGTCCTGGTCGGTCAGAAGAAAGCTCTCGACCCGGTCAACCCCGGGCGGCAGCGCGCGCACCCAGCCGTGTTCGTCCAGAAATCCGCCCGCCTGCAGCCGTTCGGCGTTCCATGCCCCCCAATTTGCCGCCTCGTGGCCCAGCCAGGGCCGCGCCGTTTTCATGATGTCGATGAAGGGTTGTTGCGTCGACCAGTCGGCTATCCCGTTCAGGCCCATTGCCAGAGATGGATCAGCCAGACCGACCGCGAGGCCGGCTCCGCTCGAAGGCGCGGTGGTTTCGGGCTTATCCGGCGCAGGTTCCGGTGAGCTGGCCGCGATTTTCGTTACCGTCCCCACCGGGGCGGTCTTGGTCCTCCCGGCGATCCAACGGGAAACCATCATCTCACCGCCTGCTCGCACATGAGGCGTCGGCGCATTTTCAACAAAGCGGGGGGCACGCATATCGGCAACCGCGTATTTGCCGGCCAAAACCCCGATCAACCAGACCGCCAGAAGGGTGCTGAGCCGTTTTCCCATTGCAGCGCGTTTCCTTTTCACCGGTGGCAAGACTGTTGCGCCTTTGGTGAATTCTTGCAAGGCTGCGCCCGGGCATTGCGGGAAAATCCGCGTTATCCGCCCGGAATATCAGTGTTTTCGGAGCCCCACGCATGACCGCGCGCCCAAACCCGGACGACAATATCTCGGCCACGACCCCGGATTGGAGCCGCGAGACGGTACAAAGGTTCTGGGACCCGGGGCGCAAACTGTTGCGCTCGATCCGCCGCTATCAGGCAGCACGGGCACGCGGCGGGGGTCTCGGCGGGCTGGCCGCCAGATACTGGGTGATGTCGCATTGGTTCTGGTCGCTGATGACGCAAACCGAGCTGCACCTCAACTGCCAGATCGGCGGCGGGCTGCTGTTGACCCATCCAACGGGCATCATCGTCCATCCCGAGGCGCAAATCGGAGTGAACTGCCTGATCTTTCAGCAAGTCACGCTGGCCGGGCCTGTGGTTTTGGGGGGGCATGTCGATATTGGCGCAGGGGCCAAGCTGATCGGCCCGCTTACCGTGGGCGATCACGCCCGGATTGGGGCCAATGCCGTCGTGACAAATGACGTGCCAGCGGGCACCACCGTCGCCGGCATTCCGGCGCGGGTGATTTCTCAGACAGAGCTCTGAATTTACCAGTTATGCGCCACCTGGCGGCGGCGCGTATCAGCCGAAAGGTGCCGGTCGCGGGCCCCGGTCCAACACCCAATCATAGACCGTGCCGATCTGCTCGGCCTTGCGCGCCCAGGTAAAGCCCTCCTCCACCCGTACGCGGGCCCGCGCCGCAATCGGGGCCAGCGCGGCAGGGTCGCCGGATAATTGTTCAAGCGCCCGGCGGAACCCCGAAACGACCGCGTCTCTCGAACCGATCGGCACCTTCACCCCGACCTCGCCATCCACCAGTTCCCCAGGTCCGGCATAGTCGACGATCAGGGGCACCACCCCCAGCGCCATCGCCTCGAGAACAACACCACCACCGAATTCACGCACCGACGGGAAACTCAGAATGTGACTGCCGGCCAGCACGTCCTGCACCGCCTCATGTGCCAGCCAGCCATGGAACCTCACCGCCGCCTCGATCCCATGCTCGGCGGCAAAGGCTTTCAGCCCCTCCAGCATCGGGCCATCCCCCACCATGTCGATCTGCATGGCCCCTGCCTGAAGCAAAGGCAGCGCCGCCTCAAGCAGCATGTCCGGCCCTTTGTAAGGCACCATCCGGCCCAGAAAACAGGCCCTGAGCACACCCGGATCGGGCGCCGCCAGCCGCGAGAACCGCTTGGGGTCAATTGCATTTTCCGGGATATACACGCATTTATCGCGATACCGCGCCGGGATCTCGTTCTCGGTGTGGCGCGACCCCACAACGATGGCACTGGCATGGCGCAGGGTTACTCCACGTCCCGGCAACAGCTTGTAGGCACCGCGCAAATAAGACAGGTACTCGCGTTCCCGGCGCCGCTCGGCATCGAACCCCCTGGGCCAGGGCACACCGCCATTCAGCGGCCCGATCACGAACGGCACGCCCACCCGCGCACAGCGCCTGGCCAAGGGCGAGGTCACCGTCGGCGACAGCGGTGTCACCCGATGCACGAGGTCATATTCCCCCGCCCTTAGCGCATCGCCGAACTGCCGCCAGACCAGCCGCTCGAAATAGGGATAGCTCAGCGCCGCAATCGCCTGCAGTATGGTCCAGCCCTTACCCTGCCCCATCCGCAGCCTCTCGCCCAGCTTCCACAACGGCCGCGCCACAGCCTCGCTGTCGATTGCGGTGAATGTCTCGCCCTCGACCTCACCAGCGCGCAAGAACGCCTCGCGATTACGGATATGGGTAACGATATGCACATCGGCCACCGCGCGCAGCGCCGTGGCCAGCGACCAGCCGACCAAGGGCACCGACACCCATTCCGGGTTGGCGGCCTCGGCAATCACCAGAACGCGGGGCCGCCCCATCACATCATGCTCCTGAGCTTGCTGTCACGCCTCCGCGCCCGGTCCGGCATCTTGCCTTCGATATAGCCCAGCATCATCCCCGAGATCAGGAAGGTCAGTGTAGTGATCGTCGCATTGGGCAACAGATCGAACAGGTTGAACCCCAGGATCAGTGCCAACGGCCCCAGCCACGGCGAAATCTCGCCGCGTTCGACCCCGTGACTGCGCACCGCCAAGAGCAGCAGCGGCCAGGCCAGAAGCCCGAACTCGGCCAGGAACCCAACCCAGCCGTAAACCCCGATGGTGATCACCCAGCGCCCGTCGGTCACGGTCAGGATCTCGCCCGACACCGGATCGAGGATATGGTTGCGCCCCCAGCTGCCCCAGCCAAAGACCGGCTTTTCCCGCGCCCGGTCCAGCAGAACCTGTTCATTGTCAAAGCGAAACTCCAGCGACGCCGCGCGGTCCGTGTCGATGGCCGACGCCTGTTCCACCAGCCATGTCGTCGGCACCAGGTCCGCCCCCCGCATCGCCGGATAGGCCAACGCCAAAAGCGCCAGCGTTGCGGCCAGCCGGAATTGCAGCGTCCGCCCGGCAAAGGCGACAAGCGGCACCAGCACCAGCGAATAGCCGATCGAGGCCACCGATTTGCACAGCACCAGAACCACCCACATGTATCCCGTGGCGCCGAAGGCGAACGACTTCATCCCCCCCTCGCTGCCACGCCACAGCGCCGCCGCCGCGGCCACAACCGTCAGGGCAAAAAACGCCACCCACAGCCCGTGATACAGGAACACGATGGGCCGGAAGCCGCCAAACCGCACCATCTGATCGAAACTGTGTTGGAAATAGCCGTAAATCCAGATGTTGAGCTGCGGGCTCAGCCGCACCTCGATCAGCATCGGAAGAGAATAGACCAGCCCCGCCGCCACCAGCGCAAAAAGCAAATCGCGCTGATCATCGGGGGCACTCAGGAAATTGCGCGCCAAGATGAAGGGCAAAAGCAGCATCCCCTGCTGCACCATCAACGAAATCGCCTCGATTATCCTGAGCGCCGGAAGCCCCACACGGCCCCAGAAAACCGGCTCGCCATTGGTCAGTACCGTTGCCAGCGGGCTGATCACGAAGACCAGCATCAACAATTTGGCCACGTTCGAGCGCGGAAACAGGGTCATCTCGCGGCCGCGCATGAAGAACACGATCAGAAATGCAATCACCGGTGGCATGGTCTGTTTCGACAGAGGCGGCATCAGCGGGAAATCGAACACCGCAGGCGGCGGCGGCAGGAACAGATAGCCCAGAAGCAACGACCAGATGATCGCGCGGCCCGTATCAAGCTTGCGGAACAGCGCAAATGACACCAGCGGCCAGACCGCCAGGACCAGAAAGGCAAGTGTGTTCGGCGCTCCCATGCGACTGCTCTTTGTCCCGGTCTTATTCCTGATCGTTTGACGCAGTTTAGCAGCCGTCAAAGCCGCTGTCTCATGCTTTGCATTGCAATTGTCATGGAAAGGCCAACAATCAAGCGCATTTCCGACCACTGGCGCGGCTAGGAAATCAACAACGTAACTGTGACGGGGCCCTGCGAATGGCGCGTCTGAAAATTGCCTACCTGTGCGACATCTCGCCGGAACATGCCCTACCCTACTCGGGCGGCAATGCCCGCATTTTCAACGCCTTGTCGGAATATGCCGATGTGACGATCCTGCCGCATAGCTGGGGTCTGGCCGAACCGGTGCGCCGCGCGATCTATGCCATGTCGGATGCGGCCCAGCTGCGCCTGCGTTGGCGAATGCACCTTGCGCTGGCCCGGGTCATCTCCGCGCCGATCAACCGGGAATTGGCGCAAGGCGGCTATGACGCGGTTTTCTGCGCCTATTCCTTTCAGTCGCTGTCGCGCATCGCCCCGCCGCCCGGCATGGTGTCGGTCTTCACCTCGGACGCCACGCCGACGGTCTATAAACGCTCGGAAATCGGTCAGAGCTTCGGCTCGTCCTGGATCTCGCGCCATCTGTTCGACCCGCTGACGCTCAGGGCCGAACGGCGCATCTTTTCCGCGCTCGACTTGATGCTCTGCCCCTCGCCCTGGCTCAAACGCGAGGCCGAGGCGCTTTATGATCTCCCCGAGGGCGCGGCCTACGTCCTGCCCTGGGGCGCCAATATCGACGATCCCGGTCCGCCACCTGCTGCGCCGCCCATTTCCCGCAATGACCCGCTGAACCTGCTGGTGATCGGCCGCGACTGGTTTGCCAAGGGCGGGCCACTGGCCTTTGACACGATGAAAGACCTGCGCGCGCGCGGCTTCGACGCACGGCTCACCGTGATTGGCGCCACCCCGCCCGAGTTTCACAGGAACGAGCATGTCGCACCATTAGGAATGCTCGATAAATCCGACTCGGATCAGGTGGCTGAACTCAATGCCGCGCTGGCAGGCGCACATTTCCTGATCCAACCGAGTTTCGAAAGCTATGGTTTTGCCTTTTGCGAGGCTGCGGCCCATGGCCTGCCATCGCTTTGTCTGGATGTTGGCGGGGTTCCGGTTCAGGATGGCGTCTCTGGCCATCCGTTGCCCTCCGGATCGGGGCCTGCGGATTTTGCCGAAACGGTGATCCGTTATCTCGACGACCCGGCGGCCTACGCGCGCCTGCGGTCCTCTTCCCGCGCCGCATTTGATTCCACGCTCAACTGGCAAGCCTGGGCACAAAGGACAATTGCGTTGATCGAGCACAAGCTCAGCAAAACAAAAGCAATACCAAACATTTAACCCCTATCCTCTTATCAATGGCCGGTGGCGCGAAACACCACTTTCACCGTCTGCGCCAACACCTTCACATCCGTCACCAGCGACATGCGCCGGAAGTAGGCTGTGTCGAAATGGGCCCGCTCGGCAAAGCTGGTTTCATTGCGCTCACTGACCTGCCAGAAGCCGGTAATACCCGGGCGCATTTCGAAATAGGCGGCGCCGGGGTAAAGCTCTTTTTGCTGCACCATCATCGGGCGCGGCCCGACCAGCGACATGCTACCGAACAACACGTTGATAAGCTGCGGCAATTCATCGAGCGAGGTCTTGCGAATGAACGTCCCGAATCCGGTGATCCGCGGATCGGATTTCAGCTTCTGCGTCCGGTCCCATTCCTTGCGGGCCTCCGGGTTGCGCTCGAGATACTCTTCAAGGATCTGATCGGCCCCTGCCACCATCGACCGCAGTTTGAACATCCGGAACACCCGACCGTCCTTACCCAACCGTTTTTGAATGTAGACCGGCGAACGTCCATCCAGCGCGATGATCGCCATCAGCGGCACAAGCAGTGCCAGCGTCGCCGGCAGCGCGGCCAAAACGATCAGAACATCAAGCATGCGCTTGAATCCGCGCCGATAGACAATCGCGCCCCGGCGTTTCGGCTCGGACGTCTCCATCAGGCCTTTCAGCCTGCTCACGTCCAGTCTGGAACTCACCCTTTCGTTCACGATCACTTCCCCAAGTGGCAGACACACACGATCCGACAAGCATCCGCGTACCGCGATACGTCCGCGGCACGGCTTAACACCAATTTTAACCCACTAGGCAGCAGGGCCTGCGTTGGCTTGTCGCCCGCGAATGTCCATGGACATTGCACGTTCCGTTCCCCGTAGCGCCCCGCCCCTTCAGCCCCTAAAGGTGGTCGGTAAAACTGTCGCTCTACAGCGTCTGGATATGTTCAAATTAAGGCACAACGCGCCTAAAAGTCAAATTTTCTCCATAAATTTCAACTTTTAGGAGAGCGGCCTTCACGTAAAGGCCCGGCGAATCCGAACCGGTTTTCGGCACGGCCCCCTAGTCAAGAGCAATCCCGCATCTCGGGGCAAAACGCGGGAGAACACACGCGGACCTGGTCGGTCCCAACGGTACGTCCGAATAGCCCTCACCAGAGTACCTGAGCGTTAATTGTGAACCCGGGCGAAACAATGCAAGGAAAATCACCGGGGCATTCCCGCACAGGAAACAATTCCCAAAGATTAATTTCGCAAAACCCGTTGAAATGTATTGGAAAAACTTTTCGTCGCAGTCCCAAAATGCGGCTTTTTGCCGAAGTTTCCCTCCACACGTATGTGGATTTTTCTACCGCCTCCGCCGCCCGTTGCGCCATGGGAGGGTCGCGCCCGGCGTGTTCACCGCGACACGCAAAACGTGAACCCCACCGCCCTGAAAACCCGCCTCATTTTTGCCATTGTGCCCACGGTTCCATTGAATTTGATTCGTTTTCGCCGACAATTACGACGAATCGCCACATCCGCCCCTCCATGGGGCAGTTTGCCGCTCCCAGCGCGCCCCTGACACCGCCATTTCTGGCGCACCAATAATAAAACCATTGGTTTTCAATGCATTACCATCTGGCCCGATGGGCTTTGCACTCTGGCCTTACAATTCTCCCCCCGCGTCAACTAATCCTTTTGTGAATCTTTGACGACATGACTAATGTATCGTCATATGCAAATATAAAGATACCAAAGCTCAAGACAGGGACTCTCATGACGGATACGAAGGTGGCGGCGCGCCCCTCTCCCAAGGTTTCGGACGAGGTGCGCAAGACGACATGTTATATGTGCGCCTGCCGTTGCGGCATCAACGTCCACATGCAGGACGGCAAGGTCAAATACATCGAGGGCAACCGCGATCACCCGGTGAACCAGGGCGTGCTCTGCGCCAAGGGCAGCGCGGGCATCATGCAGCACTATGCCCCCTCGCGCCTGCGCGCGCCTCTGAAACGTGTCGGCCCGCGTGGCTCGGGCGAGTTCGAGGAAATCTCCTGGGAAGAGGCCTACACCATCGCCGAGGGCTGGCTGGCCCCGCTGCGTGAAAAGGCCCCCGAGAAACTGGCCTTCTTCACCGGTCGCGACCAGTCGCAGAGCTTCACCTCCTTCTGGGCGCAAGCGTTCGGCACCCCGAACTATGCCGCTCACGGCGGTTTCTGCTCGGTCAACATGGCCGCTGGCGGCATCTACACCATGGGCGGCGCCTTCTGGGAGTTCGGCCAACCCGATTGGGACCGTACCAAGCTCTTCATGATCTTCGGCGTCGCCGAAGACCACGACAGCAACCCGATCAAGATCGGCCTTGGCAAACTGAAATCCCGCGGTGGCCGTGTCATCGGCGTCAACCCGATCCGCTCGGGCTATAACGCCATCGCCGACGACTGGATCGGTATCACACCAGGCACCGATGGCCTCTTCATCATGGCGATGATTCACGAACTGCTGAAGGCCGGCAAGGTCGACCTCAACTACCTCAGCCGCTACACCAACTCGGGCTTCCTGGTGAACGACAACCCCGAAGACGCCGATTATGGCCTGTTCCTGCGCGACAAGGACGGCACCCCGCAGGTCATCGACCGCGCCACCGGCAAAGCGGCAAAATATGACAAGAAAGGCGTCATGCCCGACCTTGCTGGCAACATCCGCAAGGGCGGCATCACCTTTAAACCCGCGTTCCAGCTTCTGGCCGAGAAATACCTCGACGAGCAATACGCGCCGGAAAACATCGCTGCGCAATGCGGCCTGACCGCAGAAAAGATCAAATCCACCGCCGCCGAACTGGCCCGCGTCGCTTTTGACGAGGAAATCGAACTCGACGTCGAATGGACCGACTGGAAGGGCGAGAAGCATTCCAAGATGATCGGTCGCCCGGTCTCCTTCCACTCGATGCGCGGAATCTCGGCCCACTCGAACGGCTTCCAAACCGCCCGCGCCCTGCACATGCTGCAGATCCTGCTCGGCTCGGTCGAGGTTCCCGGCGGCTTCCGCTTCAAACCGCCCTACCCCAAGCCGCCCGAGGCCCACCCCAAGCCCCACGCAGGCGTGACCCCCGGCAAGCCGCTGGATGGTCCGCACCTGGGCTACCCGATGGGCCCCGAGGATCTTCTGATTAACGAAGATGGCAGCGCCAAGCGGATCGACAAGGCCTTTACTTGGGAGAACCCGTTCAGCGCCCACGGCCTCATGCATATGGTCATCTCGAACGCCCACGCGGGCGATCCTTACAAGATCGACACGCTGTTCATGTACATGGCGAACATGGCATGGAACTCGACCATGAACACCACCGAGGTCATCAAGATGCTGACCGATCGGGACGAAAACGGTGACTACGTGATCCCGCATTTCATCTATTCCGACGCCTATAGCTCGGAAACGGTGGCCTTCGCAGACCTCGTTCTGCCCGACACCACTTACCTGGAACGTCACGACTGTATCTCGCTCTTGGATCGTCCGATCTGCGAGGCCGAAGCCGCCGCCGACAGCATTCGCTGGCCCGTGGTCGAACCCGACCGCGACGTCAAAGGTTTCCAATCGGCGCTGTGTGACCTTGGCGGCCGTCTTGGCCTGCCCGGTTTCGTCAACGATGACGGCAGCCAGAAATACGCCGATTACGCCGACTATATCGTCAGCCACGAACGTCGCCCCGGCGTCGGCCCCCTGGCCGGTTTCCGTGGCGAAGATGGCGACCAAAACGGTCGCGGCGCTCCGAACCCGAAACAGCTGGAAAAATACATCGAAAACGGTGGCTTCTGGATCAACCACATCCCGGAAAATGCCCAGTTCTACAAACCGTGGAACCAGCATTACCAGGATTGGGCGGTCGAAATCGGCCTCTTCGACAAGGCCGCGCCCTACGTCTTCAACCTTTACCTTGAACCGATGCGCAAACTGCAACGCGCCGCCGAAGGCCATGGCGACATCCAGCCGCCGGAACACCTGCGCGAGCAGGTCAAGGCAACCATGACGCCCCTGCCCGAATGGTATGAACCCATCGAAGAGACCATGGTCGACAAGGATGAATACCCGATCCACGCCCTGACCCAGCGTCCGATGCACATGTATCACTCGTGGGGCAGCCAAAACGCGTGGCTGCGCCAGATCACCGGCGTCAACAAGCTCTATGTTCCCACCAAGATCTGGGAAGAAAACGGCTTTAGCGAAGACGACGACTGGGCCTATGTGACCTCAACCCATGGCAAGATCAAATGTCAGGTCGCCCGGATGGATGCCTTGAACGAAAACACCGTCTGGACGTGGAACGCCATCGGCAAAAAGCGCGGCGCATGGGCCCTGTCCGAGGATGCGCAGGAGGCCACAAAAGGCTTCCTTCTCAACCACTTGATCAATGAACTTCTGCCGCCCAAGGGCGACGGACGTCGCTGGGCCAACTCAGACCCGGTCACGGGTCAGGCCGCCTGGTTCGACCTGCGGGTCAAGATCGAAAAGGCACCGCCGGGCGATACCAACGTGTCCGAACCGGCACATCCCGCGCATAAGTCACCGGTGGGTCAAGGCCCCGAAGATGTCGCCTACGGGGAGGAATTCTAATGACAACGCTTCCCGCATCGACCGAGAAAAAGCTCGGTCTCGCCATCGACCTTGATACCTGCGTCGGCTGTCACGCCTGCGTGGTGAACTGCAAGGAATGGAACACCTCGAACTACGGTGTGCCCCTGTCGGACCAGGACGCCTATGGTGCCGAACCGCACGGCAGTTTTCTCAACCGCGTGCACACCTTCGAGGCACAGCCCGCAAGCGGCTGTTCCCAAACGGTCCACTTCCCCAAATCCTGCCTGCATTGCGAGGACGCGCCCTGCGTCACCGTCTGCCCCACCGGGGCCAGCTACAAGCGGGCCGAGGATGGCATCGTTCTGGTCAACGAAAACGATTGCATGGGCTGCGGTCTCTGCGCCTGGGCCTGCCCTTACGGCGCACGGGAACTCGACCTTGCCGCCGGGGTGATGAAGAAATGCACGCTCTGCGTCGACCGGATCTATAACGAGAACCTGCCGGAAGAAGACCGCGTTCCCGCCTGCGTGCGCACCTGCCCCGCCGGGGCCCGGCACTTTGGCGATTTCAACGACCCGAACTCGACGGTCAGCAAACTCAGCGCCGAACGCGGTGGTATGGACCTGATGCCCGAAATGGGCACCAAGCCGGTCAACAAATACTTGCCGCCGCGTCCCAAGGACACGCCCGGCGACGCGCCCCTCAACGGAACCAATACCGAGCCCAAAGGCTTCCTTGCCTGGCTCGACAAAGCACTGGAGGCCATCTGATGCATCCGGCACCCTCTGTAATCCTTTTCACCGCCTTTTCCGGTCTCGGCTTCGGGCTTCTGGCTTTTCTCGGCCTTGGCCTGCCGCCCGTTGGTGGCATGACGGCTTTCGTCTTCTACCTGTTGGGCTATGGCATGGCCGTCGGCGGTCTGCTCGCCTCAACCTTCCACCTCGGCAACAAGAAGAACGCGATCAAGGCCTTCTCGCAATGGCGCTCCAGCTGGCTCAGCCGCGAAGGCATCATGGCCGTGCTCACCCTGCTGGTCATGGCGCCCTACGCCTTTGAACAGGTCTTCCTCGACACGATGAGACTTCAGGCCTTTGGCATCCTCGGGGCGATCTTTGCCCTGATCACGGTGTTTACCACCTCGATGATCTACACCCAGCTCAAGACCGTTCCGCGCTGGAACACGCCGCTGACGCCGATCATCTTCCTGCTCTTCGCCCTCGCGGGTGGCGCGATGCTCAGCAACTCGCTCAAGGCCGCTGCGGCATTCCTTATCGCTCTCGGCGCGCTCCAGATCATTGCCTGGATGCAGGGTGACGCCAAGGGTGCCACCGGCGACAGCACGCTGGAAACTGCCACCGGCCTCGGGCGCATCGGCAAGACCCGCCTGCTCGAACCACCCCATTCCGGGCAGAACTACCTGCTACATGAAATGGCTTATGACGTGGGTCGCAAGCACGCGCTGAAACTGCGTGTCATTGCCCTACTTTGCGCCGTGGTGATACCAGTGCTGATCATCTTTGCCTTCCCGGTGGGTCACATGATGGGCCTGTTGATGATCGTACTGCACCTGATCGGCCTTCTGGCCGCCCGCTGGCTCTTCTTTGCCGAGGCCGCCCACGTGGTCCGCCTCTACTACGGCAAGTAATCAATCCTATATCAAAGAGGCCGGGTCTCACGCCCGGCCTCCGTTTTTCCGTGCGAACGAAAGAGACCTATCCGATGAAAAAAGTCATCCTCGCCCGCCTACAAACCATCCCCGTCGCCGGGGTCCACCCGAACCTCGTGATGTCCGGTATGATCGTCGCAAACGAAATCGCGATGGAGGACGGCAAGGTCATCATCCCGGTGCACGTCCCCGAAGGCTTCTCCGGCGATTTGCCCGCCATCCAGCAGGCGATCGAAGACAAGATCAAACCGCTCGACGGGGTCGATCATGTGCTAGTGGTCCTGACCTCAGACAAATCCGATGCGGCTCCTGCATCGCAGACCGGCAAGGTCGCCGCCGCGCCCGCGCCTGCAACAGCCCCCAGCACCCCGACCACGATCCCGCGCCTCAAGAAACGCCCGACCGAGGCCAAGGGCCCCGACAACCGCCCCGAGATGGAACCGATCCCCGGTATCAAGGCGATCCTCGCCGTGGCCTCGGGCAAGGGCGGCGTCGGTAAATCGACCTGCTCGACCAACATCGCTCTGGCCCTGTCCACCTTGGGCTTCCGCGTCGGCCTGCTCGACGCCGACATCTACGGCCCCTCCGCGCCCAAGCTGATGGGCATCCACGAGCAGCCCCGCATCGAAGGCGACCGCGTCTTCCCGATCGAGAAATACGGCATCAAGGTCATGTCGATGGGCTTCTTCATGGAAGAGGAAAACCCGGTCATCTGGCGCGGTCCCATGGTCGTCTCGGCCCTGATGCAGTTCACCCGTGAGGTCGACTGGGGCGGGCTCGACGTCCTCGTCCTCGACATGCCCCCGGGCACCGGTGACGCGCAATTGACCATGGCGCAACAAACGCCGTTGACCGGCGCGGTGATCGTCTCGACCCCGCAGGACCTGGCGCTGATCGACGCCCGCAAGGGGCTCAACATGTTCAAGAATGTCGACGTGCCGATCTATGGCATCATCGAAAACATGAGCACCTTCATCTGCCCCCATTGCGGCAAGCCGTCGGACATCTTCGGCCATGGCGGAGCAGAAGAAGACGCCCGCCGCCTAGGCGTACCCTTCCTCGGTGCGATCCCGCTGCACATGGACATCCGCGAAAACTCGGACGCCGGCACGCCAGTGGTGGTCAGCCAACCCGACAGCACCCACACCGCGCTCTACAAAAAGATCGCGCTGAACGTGGCGGCCCGGATGTTCCCGGAAACCGACGACGAGTAAGCATCAAAAACATAAGGCGGGCCGAAGTCGAATCCGGCGCGCCCCTTCCTCTTGCCAGAAATATCCCGGGGGGTCTGGGGGGCAGCGCCCCCCAACCGGTCGGATTGGCGCAGCCAATTCGAAACCACTACACCCAGCTTACCCCACCGCACGCGCCATTAACCCATTCCCTAACCAATCCATGCCCCACCGAACGCCCGACAGATGCCGGACAGAAAGCAGACAGGTGCCAGCGCCCAAAAGAAACCGCCCCGGAGGGTGATTAACCCTCCGGGGCGTTCCGTTCAGATTTGGTTAAGAGTGACGCTCAGATGAACCGCTCCATCGCTTTCAGCCCGATCAACCCGCCAACGATAATGGCCAGGAAGGTGATCAGCGAGCCCAGCGCCAGGGTCGAAAACCCGGTCACGGCCTGCCCAACTGTGCAACCCAGTGCGGTCACACCGCCAACCCCCATCATCCCGGCCCCAACGAGGTTGAGAATGGTATCCTGGGGGTTCGAAAACGTTGCCAGGTGAAACTTGCCCAGCGCCAGCGACATGAAGAACGCCCCAAACAGCGCCCCGACCGTCGTGGTCACCGCAAAACCCGGAATCTTGTCGGCGGTATAGCGCATGAAATAGTCGATACTGTCGCCCGCCGGGCGGACATAGCTCAGCGAGGCCAGCGTCGGGTTGTCGGCAAACTCGTCAAATGTGAACGCCGTAAGAACCCAGCCTGCAACCACCAAGAGCCCGATACCAATCCCCGCGATCACATGCGTGGGCGAGCTGCGGAACCCTTTGTCTGAGAAGGCATAAACCAGCATCCCACCGGCCAGAACGACCACGGTGATTAACTGCGCCATGCTCGCCGATAGCCCGGTTGCCGAAGCCAGGATCGTATCCAGGGCCTGATCCTGAGCCCCCAGTGCAGACAGGTCGGTACTGGTGGCATCGATGAATGCCACCCGGCTTTCGGCGAAAAGCCCGCCGATGGTCATATAGGCGGTACCACCGATCAGCCATAAAACGATAAGCGAGCGTATGTCACCTCCGCCCGCACGGGCCAGGTTTTTCGACACGCAGCCACCGGCCAGAACCATGCCGATACCGAACACCAGCCCACCGGCGATATGGCCGCCCCACATCAGCCTCGGTGACAGGTAAAGACTTGCCGTCATGTCGGCAAAGCCGGTCCGCTCAATCCAGAACACCCCGATCATCGCCACCGCAATCGCCGTCAGCCACGACCGGAACCGCCGCCAATCTCCGAAATTCGCAATATCCGACAGCGACCCCATGGTGCAGAAATTCGTCCGCACCAGGATCGCACCAAATACCAACCCGATCAGCAATCCGCCCACGCCGATATACATTGCCGCGTTCTCAACCGCGACTTCCTTCCATGCGTCGATCATCGTTTCTCCCTCGATGCATTTGCCCGCGCCGTTCGCACACCCGGGCCCTCCCAATCACAAATTAGCATATGTGATTTTTTCGGATGACACAACAAAGCACCTCGCTCCCGTGCGCCCCATTTCATTGGTGTTTGAGGTAATCAAGCCCCGCAGTAAATGCCGTGCAGGGTTTCCAGCAGCGCCGCCGCCTCGGGGCTGTCGATTTCATAGAATACGGATTGCGCCTCGCGCCGATGCTTCACGATCCGCTCGCCCCGCATCACGGCCAGCTGCTGGCTGACAGTCGACTGCCCCAGCCCGGTTGCTTCCTGCAATTGCTGGACCGAACGCTCCCCGTCCAAGAGGTTGCAAAGGATCATCAGCCGCTTTTCGTTCGACATCACCCGTAAAAGCGCGCTGGCCTTGGTGGAATTCTCCTCAAGAACGCTCAAATCCATGTGACGCCTACTCTCCTCTAGGGCAGCCAAGTACCCTGTTTCAAAAGCCTAAATCCCTACGACTGCCGAAAACAAGCATAAAAACGCAAGATTTTCAGCAATAATACACAAGATTGACTCGATTTCTTCACCCAATATTGTAATATTCAAATGTTGGAACCTTTCTCGGAGGAAGCGCTATGCTGGATAACAGCGATCTGGACAATGCCAAGAGCATGTCGATCATCATCACCAAGGGGTCGCTGGACTGGGCTTACCCGCCCTTCATCCTTGGCACCACTGCGGCGGCAATGGACGTGGACGTGACCATGTTCTTCACCTTCTATGGCCTGCCGCTGTTGAAGAAAGATCTGAACCTGAAATTCACCCCGCTCGGCAACGCCGCGATGGAAATGCCGATGATGGGTGGCCACATGGCGATGCCCAACATGCTCAGCATGCTTCCCGGCATGGGCAGCATGGCCGGCGGCATGATGAAGAACCTGATGAAGAAGAAAGGCGTCGCCTCGATCGAAGATCTGCGCGAAGCCTCTGTCGATCTCGACATTCGCATGATCGGCTGCCAGATGACGCTCGATCTGTTTGAATACGACCGTGCCGACATGCTGGACGAAATGGAAATCGGCGGCGCGGCCACCTATATGGAAACCGCACTCAAGTCGGACATCAATCTGTTCATCTAAACCGGCCAGGTCCTGACCAGTCACGCCTGCATGCGCTGCTATGACCAGTTGCGCAGTAGGTCTGGTTCGGGCTTAACCCTCATCAAACAACCATCTCATACGGAGGAGATATTCCCATGGCTGACCAAACTCTGGACGCAAAGGGCCTGAACTGCCCGCTCCCGATTCTGAAAGCAAAGAAAGCCCTCAAAGGCATGAGCGCCGGCCAGGTGCTTGAAATCCAGGCCACCGACCCCGGCTCGGTTGCCGACTTCGCAGCCTTCTGCAATCAGACCGGCAACGAACTGCTGAGCCAAGGCTCGGAAGGCGATGTCTACACGTTCGAAATCAAGCGCACCTGATCGCTCGAACCTGTTGAAATTGAAAGCCCCGGCGCGACTCTCGCGGCGGGGTTTTCTTTTTTTTGCAAAGTTCACCGCTGACCGGGGGTGAACCAAGGTCAACAAATGATCAACGTTTGCCAAGATTCCATCCGCGCCCTGATCGACCAATGCTGTAGCGGTAATAAATCCGTGTTAGCGTGGAGACCGACAACGAGTGATTTTTCCGTCATCGTTGCAGCAATTGTGCGCTACATGGTATCCATGGCGCATGAAGAAGACTCTTTTCGCAACTGTCCTCGCACTTGCCACCTCAGTATCCACGATCATTTCGGCGCAGTCGCTCCGCGCGCCCCCCGTTGATGAAGGGCCGACAAGTCAAAGCTTTTCCGCTTTTCGCGACCAACTCTTGAAGGCAATTGAGCGGCGCGACGTGGAGTATGTCGTCCGTCAGGCAAGCAAGGACATCCACCTCAGTTTCGGAGGAACAGCCGGTCGCGACGCATTGCGGGAAAAACTAACCGTGAACCCTGACAATCTGTCAGATGAATACCGCCACCTGGCATCAAAAATGCGAGCGGAAAACTGGGCAGAATTGGAAAAAACACTTCGGCTTGGCGGGCGGTTCCAGGAAAACGGGACAGTTTTTGTTGCGCCTTACACTTGGTCAGTGGATTTGCCGGAAACAGCCGATCCTTTTGAAACCTATTTTGTAACAGGTGATCGCGTCGCGCTTCGCAGCCAACCTACCTTGACCAGCCCTGTCATTACCCGCCTGAGTTATGACATCGTTACCTTGCTGGAAGAAGGAGAGGGTACACCGTTCCAGAGGGTTAGGCTCGTCAATGGAACAACGGGCTACACGCACGGCGACTATCTCAGGTCAGCCGTCGATTACCGGGCTTTTTTCGCCTACAAAAACGGTTCCTGGCAAATGACGGTATTCATAGCCGGCGATTGATCCGAACCGGTAACCTGATTGGACAGAAATCACCCCATGATGCGGGCATATCGAAACAGAATTTGACCACGCAAAGCAATCCCGCTCTCAGGGCGACCGCATACTGTCTGCGAAGTTCACCCGGCTTTGCACTTCTGCGCAAACCCGAGGAATCCCGGCACCCAAGGCACCTGCCCCGTGCTGCGCAGATGGATAAACCCGGCCACGGTATTGGCCTTCACAATCGCGTCACGCTTGCCATCCGTGCCATGCCCCCGGGTGATCTTGCGGGCCCAGGTCAGCCCCTCAGGCACCCCGTCAAGCGAGGCATAGTGAAACTCATGTGCCCTGATCTCGCGGCCCGCGCTGCCCCACGGGTTGGCCTCGGTGCAGTCATAGCGCACCAGCCCCCGTCCCTGCGGCACGCGGTGCATGGTCGACCGCCCCGGGATGAACCCCACCATCTCGTGGCGGTCTTCGCCCCAGTCGATGCCTTCGCTCAGATACATCAGCCCGCCGCACTCGGCATAGGCCGGCAATCCGCCCTCCAGCGCCGCCTTGACCGAGGCCCGCATGCTCGCATTTGCTGACAGCTCTGCCGCCCGCATCTCGGGGAAACCGCCGCCGATAAACAAGGCGTCCACGTCTGGTAGTTTGGCATCGTTGATCATGTCGATCGGCACCATCTCGGCACCAGCGGCCTCGAAATCTTCAAGGTCGTCAGGGTAATAGAAGCCAAACGCCGCATCGCGAGCATAACCCACACGCAGCCCCTCTCCGGTCCTGACGGACGGTCTCGGCATCTCGACGCCTTCCATGTCCGACGCAGTCGCGGCCAGATCCCGAAGACCATCGAGCTCTACCGAACTGCCAACAACCCGGCCAATCCGCTCGATCACTGCATCACGGTCGCTGGTCTCGTTCGGCGTGGTCAGTCCCAGATGCCGCTCGCCAATTTCCAGTTCGGCATTGCGCCACACTGCGCCCAACACCGGCAGACCGGAATAGGTCTCGACGGCACGGCGCAGCTTGCCTTCATGGCGCGCTCCGCCCACTTTGTTGAGGATCACACCGGCGATGTTTACGTCTGGATCAAACGCCTGGTAGCCCATCAACAGCGGCGCAATCCCACGGCTCAGGCCCAATGTGTCGATCACCAGCACCACTGGCAAGTCCAGCAGTTTCGCCAAAGCCGCGTTGGCATCCGAGCCATCCGGCGCCATCCCGTCATAGAGCCCCTTGTTGGCTTCGATCAGGTTCAGCGCCCGCGCGCGTGACGCAAAAAACCCACGGATTTCCTCGTGTTCCATCGCGTTGAAATCAAGGTTGTAACAGGGCCGCCCGCTGGCCGCGCCCAACCACATCGGGTCAATATAGTCCGGCCCCTTCTTGAAGGTCGCCAGATCATCCCCAGCCGCCTGCAACGCCGCCGACAGCCCCATCGAGACCACGGTTTTCCCCGACGACTTGTGCGCCGCCGAGATCATGAATCTGGGAAAACTGCTCATGCCTTCAAGGGCAAAAAGCCCTTGTCGCGTGCAGCCCAGATGGTCTGGGCCATCTCTTCGGCTTCCGCCATCGAACCCGCCTTACCCATGGTGCGCAGGGTCACGGCAATGGTGCCCGTGATGGATGCCATAGCATAGGAGTCTTCTTCCTTGCCGGTCCAGACATCGACCAGGCGCTTGAGGTCCATCTCTTCGTCGGGGGGCTGGTGACCGTCGGGCAAAAGCTGCGGCCAAGTTTCGACCACCGGCTCGTCGTCGCCATGGGTCATCCAGACCTGAGTCGGCTTGTTCGGCCGGCGTTCCACTTCGCCGCCTTCGCCGCGGAACACACCCATGTTCTCCATGCCCATCATCTGCGCCGCGCCAGCATGGATATCCATGAAGCCCCGGTGGAAAATCCCCACCATCACTGTCTTGGCGTTGAGCGGGTTCAGCATGCGCGAGAACGAGTGCACCGGGCTGCGCAAGCCCAGGACCGGGCGCAGGTTGATCATGTCGCGCAGCGTCGGGCTCATAACTTCCAGCGGCACATAAGCGAACTTGTTCTCTCGGATTTGCGCTGCCGCTTCATCCAGAGACCCCGCAATTGGCAGGCCCAGATACTCAAGCACCTCGCTGGTATAGACCCGTCCCGGCGTATGGCCTTCGGTGCCATGCATCAGCACGCTATGCCCGCCGTTCACCATCGCCAGCACGCTCAGCATGTACCACGGCAGCTGGATGCGCTTACCGGCATAAGACGACCAGTCGATATCGACCGGAGGAAGATCATCCGGCAATTCGAACGTCGCTTGGGTGCCCATGGCGAACCCCGCAATCTCGCTCGGGGCTTCCTCTTTCAGGCGCAAAAGCATCAGAAAGGCGCCGATCTGCTCCGGCACCGCCTCGCCGCGCAAGAGCATCTCCATCGCCTCGCGGCTTTCCTCCAGCGTCAGATGACGCTGTTTGGTCTTGCCGCGGCCCAGGATGGCCACGAATTTCGAAAACGGGTGCTGTGTCTGCGCGGTCATCACATGTCCCTTATTGCCGGTCACGCTTCTTGCCCCCGCAGATAAGGGCGCAAGCGCCCCTTTCGCAAGGGGGGATCAATCCTGCGGTACGTTCACCTCGGTCAGGTTCGTCGGCAGGATGCGCAAAAACTTGGCCGCAGCCCCCACCGCCAGAAGCGAGATTGCAACACCGCCAAGGCCCAGAACAACCTCGCTCCATTTCGGCGCATAGCTGGCAATCTCGCCATCACCAAAGGCGCTGGCCGTCACCTCGTAACCCGGGAAGACCTCCATCGGGTAGAGCTGCCCGCCGACAACGATCACATAAACCTGCGCCAGCCCGCCAATGACAACAAAAACCGACGCCCAGACCGGTTCGGAATCGCTGTCACGGATGGTCGGCAGATAGATCAGCGCAATCGGCAGGATGCCCCCGATCAACACCTGCACCACCCAGAACAGGAAGGTCACATGCCCGCCTTCCAGCAGGATGAACCGTTCAAACCCGGCATGCTCTGCGGCATACATCGCGGTCAGGTGCTGCACGATGGTGAAATAGAGAACAGCCGCCGCAAACAGCGCCAGCAGATTGCCCATCCGCAACCGCAGACCACTGCCGAATTTACGGCCCGACAGTTTGAACAGCATAGTCAGAACCAGGATGAACATCGCCAGACCAAAGCTGAACGACATGGCGATAAAGAGCGGTGCCATGATCGCCGCGTCATAACCCGGGCGCGCCACCAGCCAGCCAAAGATCGAGCCGGTACCTGTGGTCAACGCCAGCCGCCACAGGAAGGCCGCAGTACCGACAATGCGGACGTATTTGTAATCGATCCGGCTCATCTGCACGAACAGATACGCAGCAACCACCGCTAGGAACCCGGTATAGAGGTAGATGTTCCAGCTGAAGATCGACTTGAAATTATAGGTGGTCATCGCCACCAGCAGGCGATCCGGACGACCGAGGTCCAGCACCAGAACGGCAAGCCCCCCAACCAGAAGAGACATCGCCAGAACCGCTGAGAGCCGCGCAATCGGCTTGTACGGCGCCTGGCCAAACACCGAGGCAATCGAGGCGGCGTTCAACGCTCCTGACGCCGCCACGATCAAAAAGATCGCAAACACATGCGGCAGGCCCCAGACGACCGAATTGTTCATGCCGGTCACAATATGGCCGTGATGTTCGACATAGATGACCGAGCCCATGGCGGCAGCCACAAAGGCTCCCAGCAGAATGGCAAGGCTCCACACCCCGCCCGTGGCCTTGATCTCGCGATAGATAGTCCGGTCCATTGCCATGATCGACGCCCCCTTAACCGAAGTTGCTGTAACGAACCCCGGGGTTCACATTGAGATCGGGGCGCAGCGCTACCGACGGATACTCCGCCAGCCGTTTTGAGATTTCGCTGTTGGGATCCTTGAGATCGCCAAAGATGATCGCGTCGTGCCCGGCGGCCGCGCAGGCCTCGACACAAGCTGGCGTACCACCCTTGTCCACCCGGTGTACACACAGGGTGCAGCTTTCCACCGTGCCCTGCCCGCGCGGGGCGTGGCTTTTCTGGTTCACCACCGGCTCATGCACGAAAGACCGCGCCTTGAACGGGCAGGCCATCATGCAGTAGCGGCAGCCGATGCAGGTGTGCTTGTCGACCAACACGATCCCGTCGGCACGTTTCATGCTGGCACCTGTCGGGCAAACATCCACGCAGGGCGGGCTTTCGCAATGCTGGCACATCATCGGCATGCTTTGCGTATGCCCGGTGGCCGTATTCTTCAGCGTGACCTTGCGGATCCACTGCGCATCCGTTTCAGGATGGCCGGTGCTTTCCCAGCCGTTTTCCTCGGAACAGGCCTGGACGCAGCCGTTGCAATCTTCCTGGCATTTGCTGACGTCGATCAACAGGCCCCACCGCTTGCCGGCGTCCGCAGCGGCGGCCTCGGCGGGCGATCCCCCAAAGGCCATCAGCGTCACGCCGGGGGCCAGTGTTGCCGTCGCCACGGCGGCACCGCTGCGCAGCAGGTCACGCCGGGTCATCTCGGCCTTGTTCGTCTTCTTCGCCTGAGCCCGGGCCGCAGGCGGCTGCTTGCTGTCCATGGGCTTTTCTGCGGGCATACGGAACTTCATTCGCCTGCCTCCATCATGTTGCGCCGCGCGGGGCGCTTAACACGCTCAAGATACCCTGCGACTTCCCCGGCATCCCCTTCCGGCCTGCTCATCAGACCGGCGTGGGAATTGCCCTCTTGGGCATTTTCATCCACCCCGTCCGGGGTCGAGCGGTGGCACATGAAGCAATCCACCTTCACGGCGGCATAGTCATGGCAAACCCGGCAGAAATGCTTGTCATTCGAATAGGTTACCGGCGTGCCATGATCGTCCTTGACCGCGTGGCACTCAAAACACTCTTTCAGGCTCGCCTCGATGTCCCTCTCGCCCATGCGAAGAGTCAGATCACGGTCATGCTGCATCATGTCCATGTGGTTCTTGCGCCAAAACTCATTACCCTCGGCATGGGCTTCCCCGGTCGCTTTCGGAATTTCGGGCAACAATGACCCGGCTTGCGCCGTCCCGGCAAGCGACAGGACAAAAACCAGAAAAGCGGCCAGACGTGCCATGTTATTCCCCCAGTCCCATCTTGATATAGCCCGTCGGGCACACATCCGCGCAGATATGACAGCCGATACAGGCGGTATAGTCGGTATAAACGTAGCGGCCGACGGTACGGTCGGATTTCTTGACCCGATGCACAGCATCCTGCGGGCAGAAGATCACGCAGTTGTCGCATTCGAAACACATCCCGCAGGACATGCAACGCTCGCCTTCCTTCTGCGCCTGCTCTTCACTCAGACCGATGATGCGCTCTTCGAAATTGCCAAGAACGTCCTTGGCCTCGATGTGCACCTCGTCGCGCACTTCGCGTTTCACAAACTCGAAATGCCCCTTGTAAAGCTCGTCATGCGGAACGATCTGATTGCTCGACCGATCCTCGTAGTTGTGGATCGCGTTCGCTGCGGAATCGGTTCCGCGCTTCTGACCCTTTTCATAGACCCCAGGCTCGCGCCCGCGCTGTTGCAGCTCTTCCATCAGGCTGAAATGATGCACGTCAACCTTGGGCCGCTTGGTGATATTCCCATCATCCAGGAAGTCGGTGATCACGTCGGCCCCGATCCGGCCATGGCCAATCGCCGTGGTCAGAAGATGCGGCTTCAGGATGTCGCCCCCGGCGAAATGCTTGTCACGGCCCTTGACCTTGTAGGCCCCATCAACGTCGATGAACCCACGTTCGCTGCCCAGGCCGTCCAGCCCGGTGAAATCGCCCATCTGACCGATGGCGGCGATGACTATATCGCATTCGATCTCGAACTCGGTGCCTTCCACCGGCTCGGGAACCATGCCCTTCATGGTGCATTCGCACATTTTCAGCGCCCTTGCCCGACCCTGATCGTCCTTCAGCACCTCAAGCGGCATCACCCCGCCCTTGATGTCGATACCTTCGCGCTTGGCATCTTCGCGCTCGCGCTCGGCAGCGGTCATTTCTTCCACCGGGAACAGCGAGGTCAGCGTCGCCTTCATCCCGTCACGCGTCACCGACCCGGCCACGTCATGCGCTGTCCAGTCGATCAGCGTTCCGTCAGGGTGTTCCGACGGCTTCACTTCGGTGATATGCCCCAGGCGCCGCGCCACGCTGGCGACGTCGATCGAGGTATCGCCACCGCCGACGACCACGACTTTCTGAGCAGTACCAAGCACATAGCCCTGGTTGAACGCGTCCAGGAACTCGATCCCGTTGATGCAGTTTTCGGTGCCTTCCCAGCCCGGAATGGGCAACGGCCGGCCGTTCTGGGCACCCATCGCCCAAAAAATCGCATCAAACGCATCTTCCAGTTTCTCGACTGTCACGTCCGTGCCCACGCGGGTGTTCACGTGAACGTCCACGCCCATGTCGATGATCCGGTCGATTTCGCTGTCCAGCATGGCGCGCGGTGTCCGGTATTCCGGAATACCGTACCGCATCATACCGCCCAACTTGTCATGTGCTTCGAACAGCGACACGTCGTGACCATCCAGGCGCAGGTAATAGGCCGCCGCCAGACCGGCAGGCCCGCCGCCGATCACCGCAACCTTGCGGCCGGTCGAGGCCCCCGGCGCGCCCATCTTGACGCCGTTTTCGTTGGCCCAGTCGCCGACATACTGCTCAACCGCGTTGATGCCGACATAGTCGTCGACCTCGTTGCGGTTGCAGCCCGCTTCGCAGGGCGCGGGGCATACCCGGCCCATTGTGGCCGGGAACGGGTTGGCACTGACCATCCGCTGGAACGCATATTCCTGCCATTCCATGCCCTCGACCGGTGGTTTGTCCATGCCGCGCGCAATCGCCAGCCAGCCACGAATTTCGTGGCCTGACGGGCACGACCCCTGGCACGGCGGCGTCTTGTGCACGTAGGTCGGGCACTTGTGCGACGTGTCGGCATTGAAGATCTTTTCTTCCAGATTCCAATCGTCGGCGGTTTCGCCTTCTTCAAAGCGCCGGAATGTGAGTGGCTGCTCGGTCATGTTGGTTCAGTCTTTCGCGTTGCGTGGGGGCCGAATGGGCGAGTGTTACTCGCCCAGACCCATCTTGATGTAACCGCTCGGACAGACATCGGCACAGATGTGACAACCGATACATTTCGAATAGTCGGTATCCACATAGCGGCCGGTCGTCCGGTCGGATTTCTTGACCCGGTGCACCGCGTCCTGCGGGCAGTAGATCACACAGTTGTCGCACTCAAAGCACATGCCACAACTCATGCAGCGGTCGGCTTCTTTGCGGGCTTCTTCGTCATTGGGGGCTTCGATCCGCTCACCAAAGTGACCCAGAACCGCCTCGGGACCGATCTCGATCGACTTGCGGTCGAACCGGGCATCATGTTCCCAATGACCCAGGAACAGCTCGTCCGCCGGCACGATCTGGTTCGCGGCGCGATCCTCGTAATTGTGCACGGCCCACTCGGCGCTGTCGGTGCCGTCGGTCTGCGCATGCGCATACTCAGTCGGTGCCTGATTGGTTTCCTTCAGCTTTTCCAACAGGTTGAAGTGGTGCACGTTGACCTTGGGCGGCTTGCCCTGCTTCTCCCCCTTGAGGAACTGATCAATCGCCTTGGCGGCAATCGACGCCTGCCCCACAGCGGTGGTCAGCAAGTGCGGCTTGATGATGTCACCGGCAACAAAGATGTTCTCACGGTCCGGCCACTGGTAATTGGCGTTGGCATTCACAAGCCCCCACCCGTTGTCCAGCTCTTCCATACCTTTCAGATCACCGGCCTGACCGATGGCGGCCACGATCAGATCGGCCTCGATCTCGTGTTCGCTGCCTTCAATCATCTCCATCTTGCCCGAGGACCAGTCGGCCTTGGCAACCTTCAGCGCGCGGGCGCGACCATCGTCGCCCAGCACAACCTCCACCGGCACCAGCGAGCCGTGAATTTCCACACCCTCTTCGCGGACGTGTTTCACTTCCATCTCGGTGGCAGGCATCTTGTCAACCGGGCGGCGATAGATCACCTTCACGTCGGCACCGTCACGCTTGGCAACCGTGGCCACGTCATGCGCGGTGTGACCCAGAACAACAAATTCCGGACGATCCTGCTCGTGGCTGTGCTCGATATGGCCGAGACGGCGGGCAACGGCGGCCACGTCCATCGCGGTATCGCCACCACCGATGACCAGAACCTTCTGCGCGCCATGCTGCAACCGGCCATCGTTGAACGCCTCAAGAAAGGCGACACCGGTGATACAGTTGCTGGCCTTGTCCGCGCCGGGGATCGGGATCGGCGTGCCCGACTGGGCCCCGATGCCGACGAACACGGCGTCGTAATCTTCTTCCAGTTTGGCAAGGCTGATATCAACACCGATCTTCACACCGGTCTTGACCTCGACCCCCATGTCCAGAACCCGCTGAATCTCGCCATCCAGCACGTCGCGCGGCGTCCGGTAACCCGGAATGCCATAGCGCATCATCCCGCCCAGCTTGCTGTGGGCTTCAAAGATAGTGGCCGCGTGGCCCATGCGGCGCAGCTGGTAAGCGGCGGTCAGCGAAGCAATACCGCCACCGATCAGGGCAATGCTCTTGCCGGTATCGGCCCCAGGGGACCGCAACGGCAGATTGGTTTCCAGCGCATGGTCGCCGATGAAATGCTCAACCGCGTTGATGCCGACATTCTGTTCGACTTCGTTGCGATTACAGCCATCCTGGCACGGCGCCGGGCAGACCCGACCCATGATCGCCGGGAACGGGTTGGCATCGGTGGAGCGCAGAAAGGCATAGTCCTTCCAGTCCATCTCGTTGCCATCGGCATCCACCGGGGGCTTTTCGATACCACGAACGATGTTCAGCCAGCCGCGAATGTCCTCACCCGCCGGGCACGATCCCTGGCAGGGCGGCGTGCGGTGGATGTAGGTCGGGCACTTGTAGGTCGTGTCCTGTTGGAAAATCTTTTCCTCGAGGTCCCAATCGTCCGGGGTCTCGCCCTCTTCGTACCGGCGGAATGTCAGCGACTTTTCACCATCCATGATTTCTCTCCCTTACGTTTCTTCGGCGGCTTCGGTTTCGTCCTCCTCCGCACCATCCTGACCCGTCAGGACGATTGCGTTCGAAACCAGTTGGTGCACCGAAACGATGCTGTCCATGTCATAACCATAGTCCGGCATCACCTTGCCGAACTGCGTTTTGCAGATCGCGCAAATAGCCGCCATGTGGGTTACGCCATGCTCTTCTGTGACCTGTTGCAGCGCGGTCATCCGGGGGCTGGCCCCCTTCTTGCGCAGATCCATCAGGTCGTCGGTCAACAGGCCGCCGCCGCCGCCGCAACACAGAGTGCTTTCGTGAGTGGTCTGACGATCCATGTCATAATAGTTGTTACACACAGCCTTGATCACGTTACGCGGAATTTCGAATTGACCGCCCGGCTCGGTGCCCATGCGGGACGCACGCGCCACGTTGCAGCTGTCGTGATAGGTCAGCTTCATGTGATCGTTCTGGCTCTTGTCGAAGGTCAGCGTGCCCTTCTGGATCTCATCCCAAGTGAATTCCAGAATATGCTGCGGGATCGGATAGTTCTGATCCAGGAAATCGAACGGCCCTGCCAGCGTGTTGAGGAAGCTGTAGGCCACCCGCCAGGCGTGACCGCATTCGCCGAACACGATCCGCTTCACGCCCAGATCCTGCGCCGCCTTGCGGATCCGCAGGCTGATCTCGCGCATGTTCTCATAGTTACCGATGAACATGCCAAAGTTGGCCGCTTCCGAAGCATAGGACGACACCGTCCAGCTGACCCCGGCCTCGTGGAACACCTTGGCATAGCCCAGCAGACCGTCGATATGCGGTTCGGCAAAGAAATCCGCGCTTGGCGTGATCAGAAGGATATCGGCGCCCTTCTCGTCCAGCGGGATGCGCACCGACACGCCGGTGTCGTCTTCAATCTCTTCTTCCAGATCTTCCAGCGTCGCGCCCAGCGCCTTGGCGTTCAGACCAAGGTTGTTGCCGATGTCATGGACCTTGCCGATGATCTCGTTGGAATACTTCTGCCCGATCCCGACCGCGGCCAGGATATCGCGCGCCGCCATGGTTATCTCGGCGGTGTCGATGCCATAGGGGCAGAACACGCTGCACCGGCGGCATTCGGAGCATTGGTGGTAATAGGAATACCACTCCTGCAGGACTTCTTCGGTCAGGTCACGCGCGCCCACCAGCGACGGGAAGTATTTGCCCGCGAAGGTGAAGTAGCGGCGATAGACACTGCGCAGCAGGTCCTGACGCGCCACTGGCATGTTTTTCGGGTCACCAGTGCCCAGGAAGTAGTGGCACTTGTCGGTGCAGGCGCCACATTTCACGCAGGTATCAAGATAGACCTGGAAAGCGCGGTTTTTTTCCGCGATGTCCTTCATCTTGGCCAACGCGACCTCTTTCCAGTTCTCGACCAGCTCCCCGGGGAAACCCAGCGGCTCCTGGTGTTCGGGAGCCGCAATGAACGGTTTCAGCCCTTCCATCGCCCCGCACTTCAGCTTGGGAATTTCCAGCGGGTGTTCCATCTTGGGGATGTCGTTACCATCAGCCGCCATGTCTCAACCCTCCAGTTTCTTGGCCCAGGGGGCGATGTGGCGCACTTCGCGCGGGTTATCGACCTGGTTGCGGGTCGGGCTGAAGAAGACGCCCGGCGCGTGCAGCAGTTTCGAGATCGGGAAGATGATCATCAGCACGGCGACCGCGCCCAGATGCACCAGCAAGATCGGATCGCTCGGCAAGGTTTCAATGCGCAGCCGCATCAGGCCCAGCATGAAGGCCTTGACCTGAATGATATCGGTGTGAACAACGAAACGCATCATCATGCCGCTGCCCACGATCGCCACCAACAGCGCCAGCATTAGATGATCGCTGGGGTTGGTGATGTAACGAATACGCTCGACCAGCACGCGGCGTGCCCACAGGCCCAGCAGGCCAAACAGCATGGCAAAACTGGCATAGGTGCCAAAGGGTTGCGCAAGTCCAACCCACCACGACACATCGTATTGGAAATACCGGATGTGGCGGATCAGAACCAGCCACATGCCCATGTGGAACGTCCAGCCAAACAGCCAGATCCACTTGTTCGACTTGAACAGGCTTTCAAAGAAGATGACTTCGCGCGCCATGCGCAGAACCACGCCGCCGCGCGTCGTCGGTGCCGGCGTCGTCGGGATTTTCAACGGGGCCGGGGTGCGCGCGTATTTGCGGATTTTCATTGCCACACCGACAACCAATAGAATGGTCGCGACATAGAACAGAATGGCGTAGATGGCAGAGATCACGCGGACTCCTCCCGTAGTATTCGCGTAAGCTTCTGAATTTTAAAGCTTTTGCATTCCGGCCAGGCCCCTGCCCGGCCGGAAAGAATGTCTGGTGCGATCAGACGCAGCCGGTCGGCTTGGGCAGGCCAGCAATTTTACAGGCTTGCTTGGCCGGGCCATAGGGGAACAGCTCGTACATGTACTTGTTGTTGCCCACGTCCGGACCCATCGACTTCTTGATCGCCTTGATCAGAACGCGCACGGCGGGAGCGATCTGGTATTCGTCATAGTATTCCCGCAGGAAGTTGACGACGGCCCAGTGCTCTTCGGTCATTTCGATGCTTTCCGCGTCGGCGATCACGTCTGCCAGCTCTTTGCTCCACTCACTCAGGTTGGTGATGTAGCCTTCCTCGTCATGCTCAACGGCGGTGCCGTTCACGTCATATGCCATGTTATTTCTCCTTAGATATCCTGCCCGCAAACGGGCTGTTCATTTAAAGCCAGTTCTGCGTCCGGTCGTTTTCCGCGACCAGATCTACAAACCCATCATATCCTACTGCGCTGACACCTTCCATAAGGCGCTCTGCCGCAAGTCCGCGTGCTTCGAGGTCTTCGCTCAGCACGCAGATCTTCACAGCTCCGGTTCGCGCCGCAACCGCGTCGCTCAGACCGGTACCCGCCATGCCACCATAGACACCGTCCTCGATCATCAGGATCGCGTCGCCGTCCTTGGCGTGGTTGAGGCAGCTCAGCAGAGTCTGCGTCATGAAGGGTGATTTGTTGACTGTATGTAGCGTTGCCATCTCTCTTCCCCTCAGAAGCTCAGAACCACGTCCTGATTGGCCATCACGTCGGCCATCTCAGCACGGCTGACGATGCGGATCGAGGGTTTCTCTTCCCAATCATCATCTTCGTCTTCCCACATGATTTCCTGTAGATCGTCCGCCGTCAGGCCGCGCTCGTCCAGGCTTTCCTTTTCGACATAGAGCTTGGTGACCTCATAGTCGCCCAGCGCCCGGAAGGTCGGGGAAAAGTTCTTCATGCCAATGCCGTCGGTCTTCTGACCCTTGGTCAGCTGGAAAACACCGTCATCCAGAAACGCCAGTTCCACATCCTGCTCGAACGCAGCACCGATCAGCACAACCTCAAGCGCTTCCAGCGCATAGATCGTGCCATAGGGCGCCTTGCGGTTCACGTAGAGGAATTTCTTTGTATCGGACATTTCAATTCCCCCTTAGTCGCCGAAGGTCACCAGACGGTCCGTCTGGATACCCATTTCGATCAGCTGCCCCAGGCCGGAAATCCGGAACCCCTCGGCAATGTTGTTGGCGTCCTTACCCTGACGGTTGGCTTCATTCTCATCGAGAATGCCGCGCCGTTGGGCCGCCGCGATGCACACCACCAGATCGATGTTGTGCTCCTTGGCCAGCGCACTCCAGTTTTGCTGGATGTTACGCTCGTCCTGCGGCGGAACCGACAGGCGGGTCGAGACATTCACCCCATCGTGGTAGAAGAAGACACGAGGAACCTCGTGCCCCTTCTCGATGGCGGCTGTGACAAAGCGATAAGCCGAATCCACCGCCTGGTGGGTATAGGGGCCTTCGCTGACAACTACTCCGAATTTCACCTGTATTCTCCGTATCTTAGAAGTGGATGTGCGCCGACATGTTCATCGATTTACGCGCACCGGTCCAGGTGTCGAGGTGGTGCTTGGTGAACGCCATGTCGGTCATCTCGAAGAACCGGTTCCAACCGATACGTTCGATCCACTCACCCATACGCTCCCAATGCTTGGCGTCGGCTTTGTAGGCGTCGACGATCTTGCGAACGACGGCGGTCACTTCCGGCCAGTGCGGTGCGTTGTTGGGCAGGTTGGCGACGGCCAGCTTGTGGAACGTCGGTTTGCTGCGTGCGTTCGAGTGCTTACCACCAACCCAGATGGCGATCTTGGTGGAGTCGTCACCGTTGATCTGCATCGGCGGGCACGGCGGGTAGCAGGCACCGCAGCAGACGCATTTCTTTTCGTCCACTTCAAGCGACGGCTTGCCGTTCACCATCGCGGGGCGGATCGCTGCAACGGGGCAACGGGCCACAACGGCGGGGCGCTCACAAACGTTTGCGACCAGGTCGTGATTGATTTTCGGCGGCTTGGTGTATTGCACGTTGATCGCAATATCGCCCTGACCACCACAGTTGATCTGGCAGCACGAGGTGGTGATGCGAACGCGGTTCGGCATCTTTTCCTCGATAAAGTCCTTGTGCAGCAGGTCCATCAGGCCCTTCACAACGCCCGAAGCGTCAGTGCCGGGAATGTCACAGTGCAACCAGCCCTGGGTGTGGCTGACCATCGACACGGACGCGCCGGTGCCGCCCACCGGGAAGCCCTCTTGACCCAGCTTTTCGATCAGCGGGTTTACCTTGGCTTCGTCGTCGAGCAGGTACTCGATGTTCGACCGGGTGGTGAACCGAACGTGGCCGTCGGCATATTCGTCACCGATGTCACAGAGCTTGCGAATGGTGAACACGTCCATCTGACGCTGAGTACCGGCCCGAACGGTCCAGATCTCGTCGCCCGATTTGGAAACGTGGTGCAGAACGCCAGGGCGCGGGCGGTCATGCCAGTCCCAGTTGCCATAGTTCTTTTTCATCACCGGGTGCATGTAAGGGAACGGATCGGGGACCCCTACTTCATCGGGCATCCGCGGTTTTACTGCTGCTGCGTCTGTCATGTCTCTCCTCCATCCCTGCCGCCGTTTTTTCCCGGGCGGCAGGTGTAATTTAGAAAACCAAGGTGTCGGCGCCGATTACTCGGCGCTGATCTGAAGGCCTGCTTCCTGCGCTTTGCGCTCGAACCATTTTTCGGCTTCTTCGTCGAAATCGTCGGTCCGCACATAGCTGGAAGTTGTCGGGTGGTTGACCATGTTCGGGTCGACCTCGATCTCCAGCGCCTCAAGGAAGGCCGGCAAACCGATGCGGTCGATGGTTTCACCCACACGCTCGTGCTCAAGCGCGTTGTCAGCAAAGAACTCAACAACGTTTTCCGCGAATTCTTCAAGCTTCTCAAAGTCTTCGTCGGTTTCCAGCTTCATGAACGGTACCACCATGATGCCCATCAGGTCGCCGATCTTGAGCGAGCGCTTGCCGCCGATCATGATCGAAATCCCGCGGTCATCACCCGGGCTCAGGGCCTTGGTCATGACGTTGATGCAGTGCATGCAGCGCACGCAGCTGGGGTTGTCGATTTCCATCGTGTCATCGTCGTTCAGCGAAATCGCCCGGGTCGGGCACATGCTGACAACGGTGTCGATGGTGTATTTGCGGCCCACCTTCTCGATGTGCTTCTTGACTTCGTCCTGGTTGATCTTGATTTCATCGCGCCAGGTGCCGATCACGGCAAAGTCGGCGCGGTGGATCGCGTTCACACAGTCGTTGGCGCAGCCCGAGAACTTGAACTTGAACTTGTAGGGCAATGCCGGACGGTGCATTTCGTCCAGAAGCAGGTTGATGATCGAACGGTGCGCGCGCACCTCGTCATAGCAGCTCTGCTCGCAACGGGCGTGGCCGACGCAGGACATCGCGGTCCGCAGGGCCGGGCCGGCGCCGCCAAGGTCAAAGCCCATCTCATTGAGCTCATCAAAGGCGGTCTGGGTTGCCTCGGTCGAACAGCCCTGGAACATGATGTCGCCAGACTGGCCGTGGAAGGCAATCAGGCCCGAGCCGTGCTTTTCCCAGACATCGCACATCTGACGCAGGATATTGGTGTCATAGTGGAAACCCGCCGGCGGCATGACGCGCAGCGTGTGGAATTCTTTCGATTCCGGGAACTGCTCGGCCACTTCCGAGAAGCGCGGGATTACACCGCCGCCATAGCCAAGCACCGAAACCGCGCCACCCTTCCAGAAGCCAAGGCGCTTCTCGTACGAGTGGTTCAGCTGACCCATCAGGTCATTCATGATGCGTCGGTTGCTTTCCGTGCCCTCGTCACGCAGGCGCTTCAGGCCTGTTACGAAGCTCGGCCAGGGGCCGTCTTCCAGTGCGTCAAGGTGGGGCGTCGGATGGACATCCTTACCGTCTACAGTTTTGTTCGCGTCGCCGTCTTTCACAACATCCTCCCAGATCTAGCTGCGGTTATACCGGCCGGGTTCGGCTTGGTGAAAATCTTCCTCAAAGATTGCGATCCGGTTAAGGATCGCCGTCTCCGGGAAGCTCCCAGACCCGAGCCAGCATGGCATGTGCTCTTTTCATCTATACATTACAATAAACGAATGTAAAAAATAAAAGCACTACCAGATGTCCTTTATACTACTTTGTCGCAGCATCCGAAACAAAAAATACATGTAAGATGCAACAAAAAGGAAGCGCCCATGTCAGATAAAACTAAAGCAAATCAAGAATTTGACTGGGCGAACCTGGACTCGGATGCCGGTTATCTGGCGTGGCGTGCGACAAAATTGAGCAGGGCAGAAAAATGCCTGAGCGAGGCCCCGGTGGCCCTTTCTGACCTCGCAAACCCCTCCGAATCCGAGCGAAAAGAAGTCATTCGGCGCTGTCAGGAGAGCAATTTTGCCGTCTATTCGGCCCCAGCAGAAACAGATGATTCCACCGTGCGGCGCCAATTGCGCGGTTTTGCCGACGCTTTCGGGTTGCGCATTGCCGAGGCCCACCGCTCCGAAGGCGAACAGGGCATCGTCGCCCTGCGAGTCAGCGACACCCCCGAGCAGCGCGGCTTCATTCCCTACACCAGCCGCGGCATCAACTGGCACACCGACGGCTATTATAATGCACCCGACAACCTGATCTCGGGCTTCGTGCTGCATTGCATGGTCCAGGCTGCCGAAGGCGGCACCAATGACATCCTCGACCACGAGATCATCTATATCCGCCTGCGCGACGCACATCCCGAATACCTGCGCGCCCTGATGCACCCCCAGGCAATGGCCATCCCGGAAAACGTCGAAAAGGACGGCTCGGTTCGCCCGGTCTCGGTCGGCCCGGTCTTCTATCCCGACCCGCAGACCGGCCGGATGCAGATGCGCTACACTGCCCGCACCCGCTCGATTTCGTGGCGCGACGACCCGGTCACGCTTGAAGCCGAGGCCTGGCTGCGCAACTATCTGGCCAAAGGCGACCCCTTGGCCTTGCGCGCGCGGCTGCAACCCGGCCAGGGGGTTCTGAACAACAACGTGCTGCACACGCGCACACCTTTTGAAAATGGCGCCGACACGGATCTCACCCGCGTGATGTTCCGGGTCCGGTTCCACAACCGAGTAGGAGAGATCTGATGGCGAAACTCAGCGACCTGATCATCGGCCACCCCGATGTCACCAGCTTTGCCGAACTGGAAAAACTGGTCCAACACCTTGGCGCCTCGGGCGAGGTGTTCATGGAGTTCGACCTGAAACCCGATTACCGCGACACCCCGCGCAAATGGGAATGGCAGCTCGAGGCGGCATTCACCCGGGGGCTCGACTATGAGTGACGGCGAGGTCTTCCGCGAAATTGCCGCCTTTGATCTGCCCTATACCCGCAAGGCCCAGGTTCGCGAGGTCACTTTTCCATCTGGAATGAAAATGACCCGATTG
Source organism: Aliisedimentitalea sp. MJ-SS2 (assembly GCF_032586155.1). Classification (NCBI taxonomy): domain Bacteria; kingdom Pseudomonadati; phylum Pseudomonadota; class Alphaproteobacteria; order Rhodobacterales; family Roseobacteraceae; genus Aliisedimentitalea; species Aliisedimentitalea sp. MJ-SS2. The sequence continues at coordinate 462,034 of NZ_JAWHTC010000001.1, read as the reverse complement.
ATCCTGCGCGAAGGCAAACGTATCACCCAGATCGACCTCGATGGTGAGGCCGCCCGCAACCTCGCGGCGGCGCTGATTGAGGCGGCGGATTTGAGCACGGACGGCTGATTCAGAAACGGAGGGTCGCGACCGACCCTGGGTGGGCGCTTAGTCACGGTTTCACTACGCACCCGGTCGATATAAACAGATACCGCACATCCAGACGCCCGGTTGCAAAAGCGCCCTCCAGGGGGGAGGGTCGGGCGCGGCCCGGTCAGCTGAAGCTGCCCGTGCTGGATAACCGAAATCTCCCGGCACAACTCACCGCCGGACTGAATCTTGAAGGCACGACCAATGGACAACCTTCCCATCTTCTTTGGCATCAAAGGCAAGACCGTGCTGGTCGATGGCGGCGAAACCGTGGCTGCGCGCCGGGTTGAACGCGCCCTGTCCGCCGGGGCCCATGTCGAGGTGTTCGAACCCGACCCGCATCCGGAAATGCAGCTGCTGTTCGACCACGAAAACGTCACCCACCATGCCCGCCTGCCCACGCAAGCGGATGTCGCCCGCTCAATCATCGTCTACGGTGCCTCGGAACTGGAAGAGCGCGACCAGCGCCTCTGGGATTGGAGCCGCGCCGAGAAGGTGCTGTGCAACGTCGCCGACGTGCCTGCGATGTGCGATTTCATCACACCCTCGGTAGTCGACCGCGCCCCTATCGTGGTGGCCATCTCCACCGGCGGCGCCGCACCGGTGATCGGCCGCATCTTGCGCGCCCGGATCGAATCGAGCGTCCCGGCGATCTTTGGCCGTCTGGCCCGCTTTACCGGCAGCTTCCGCCAGAAAATCGCCGACGCCCTGCCCGATGGCCGCGACCGCCGCCGCTTCTGGGAAACCATGATCGAAGGTCCGGCCGGGGATTTCTACCTTGCCGGGGACGAAGACCGCGCCCGCGTCCAGATCGAATCCGATCTCGACGAGGCTGCCAACAGCGATGCGCCGGCAATGGGCGAAGTCTATCTCGTCGGGGCCGGCCCCGGCGATCCGGACCTGCTGACCTTCCGCGCCCTGCGCCTGATGCAACGCGCCGACGTGGTGCTTTATGACCGGCTGATCGGTGACGGCATCCTCAACCTGGTGCGCCGTGACGCCGAACGCATCTATGTCGGCAAGGCCCCGTCCAATCACACCATGGAACAGGAAGACATTTCCGCCCTGATGGTGCGGCTGGCGAAAGAGGGCAACCGGGTGCTGCGCCTCAAGGGCGGCGACCCCTTCGTCTTTGGCCGTGGCGGCGAAGAAATTGCCGCACTGGCAGAAAATGGAATTCGCTGCCAGGTGGTGCCCGGCATCACCGCTGCCGTCGGCTGCGGTGCCTATGCCGGTATTCCGCTGACCCATCGCGATCATGCCCAATCCTGCGTGCTGATCACGGCCCATGGCCGTGGCGGCGTACTCGGACTCGACTGGGATGTTCTGTCCCGGCCATCGCAGACCGTGGCGATCTACATGGGGCTTTCCTCACTGGATGCCCTTGTCGAAGGCTTCGAGGATCGCGGCGTCGACATGGCCACACCGGTGGCGGTAGTCGAGAACGGTACCCGCCCTGAGCAGCGGGTGGTCACCGGTACGCTTGGCGAAATAGACGACGCGGTCGAAGAGGCTGAGCTCAAAGGCCCGGCAATGATCATTGTCGGCTCGGTTGTGACCCTGCGGGACACGCTTAACCCGAGCCTTGAGGACCGGCTGCACGACATGAGCCTCGCCTCGACCCGCGCGCTGGATATATGAACAGGGGATGTGCCGCCTGACAGCGACGCCGGGGTGAGGCTTTACGCCCGCCTTCGGCGTCGCCGGGGGGCTTCGCTTTGCCCACATGACTCGCTGGTGACGCCGCAGTGACGCGCAGCGAACGGCGCGTTAACCCAATCCCTGACGATTCCCTGCCCGACCGAGCGCCAGACAGATAGCCGACAGAAAGCAGACGGATACCAGCCCCTTTCTTTTCGGTTAAATTCTCGCGTTAACCTGACCGGACGGCAACGAAAGCTCCCATTCAGAATTGGCCCGCCCTCTCCCTCTACGCCTCCGGTGCTTTGCGATTGATCCCGCCAAGCTGTTACGTCAGGCTGCGCAGGAACCACGCCCTTCGGGAAAGGATTTGCAGATGTCTTACAACGGCGCCGACGCCCTGGCCGATGTGTTGATCGAAAACGGTATCAAAGTCTGTTTCTCCAACCCCGGCACTACGGAAATGCACCTTGTCGCGGCGCTCACCCGAGACGGGCGCATCGCCAATCATCTATGCCTTTTCGAAGGGGTCGCCACCGGGGCCGCCGATGGCTACGCCCGGATGTCGGGACGCCCTGCCGCAACCCTGCTGCATCTGGGTCCTGGTCTCGCTAACGGCTTGGCAAACCTGCATAATGCGCGCAAGGCAGCGATGCCGGTTCTCAATATCGTGGGCGAACACGCTGTGGCCCACATCGCTCATGACGCGCCACTGACCTCGGATATTGCCGGGCTGGCCGGGCCGGTCAGCAAGACGGTCGCGACCCTGACCGAGCCCGCCGACATTGCCCGGGTCACCGGCGACCTGCTGCGTGACATCCAGAGCGGGGTGAAGGGGATTGGCACGTTGATCATGCCCAATGACGTGGCCTGGTCCGAGGCCGCGCCGGACAACCAGCCTGCCATCGAAATACCTTCCCTTGACGCCCCCGACCCCGCCGCCGTGTCCCAGGCGGCCAAGGCTCTGCAAACTCCCGGTGCCTATCTGCTCCTTGGCGCCCCCCATATCACCCGTCGCATGCAGGAGCTGGCTCAGGCCATCGCCGCCAAGACCGGAGCCACCCTTCTCGCCGAGGCCGCAACCGCCCGCTGCTCTCGCGGCGGCGGTTTGCCGGGGCTGGCTCGCATCCCGTTCCAGATCGACGCAGCCATTGCCACACTAGAAGGTGCCAAACAGGCCGTGCTGGCCGGGGCTCGTGCACCGGTCGCATTTTTTGCATACCCCGAACGCCCCAGCGCCCTCTTGCCAGAAACATGCGAGATAACAACACTTTGCCCCGCCGAAGCCGATGTCGAAACCGCTCTTTCCGTGCTGGCCGACGAGTTGGACGCCAGTATCGCCGAACCACAAAAACTGGCCCTGCCCCCGATCCCAACCGGCCCGATCACGCCCGAGGCCCTAGGCGCTGCGGTGGCCAATGGCCTGCCCGAAAATGCCATCGTTGCCGACGAATCCGTCACCAATGGTACCAGCCTATACCCCGCCTGCGCCTCCGCGCCTGCCCATGACTGGCTCAACAATCGCGGTGGCTCGATCGGCTATGGCATGCCACTGGCCATCGGCTGCGCCGCCGCCTGCCCCAACCGCCCTGTTCTGGCAGTCATCGGCGACGGATCGGCCAGCTACACGCTCCAGGCACTGTGGACCATGGCGCGCGCCGGTATGAACATCACCGTTCTGATCTTGTCGAATCGGCGCTACAAGATCCTGTCGAACGAAATGTCCAAGATCGGCGCTGGCGAGCCGGACGAAAACTCCGACCCGCTGATGGACCTGGGCAATCCGTCAATCGGCTGGGTTGCTCTCGCCGAAGGATATGGCGTTGCTGCGCGGCAGGTGAGTGAGGCCACGGAGCTAAGAAAAGCGATCTCGTTGGCCATGGCCACCCCCGGGCCTTTTCTGATCGAAGCGGTCATGTGAGCCATCCCGAACCGCAGAACCCATACCACCCGGAAATCGGCGGTTATCTCGAATTTCACGAACGTTTCACTAGGGAAATGCAAAATCGGCCCTTGCCCCTCCTTTTTCAGATCGCTAAACGGGTCGACGGAGACGTGGCCGAGTGGTCGAAGGCGCTCCCCTGCTAAGGGAGTATACCGGGAACGGTATCGAGGGTTCGAATCCCTTCGTCTCCGCCACTAAATTCGAGCTAACTTCTGATACTTAAGAAAAAACCAGGTTCAACTTGGCATACCACGCTCGATACCACTGTAAGACCGAGTTTTCACCGTAACGCCAATCCAAGCCCAGGATGGTCACAATTTCAGCGAAGCCGATGCTGGCAACGAGTGCAATTGAAGCCTGTACCGAGCGCGCTTTCACCGTTGCCGCGGATTTTGACACCTGTCGCGATGGGTGCAGAGCGGTCACTCGGCGATGGCGAAAAGGGCATTGGCAAAACTTGAGAAACTGCCGTTCATGGCCGGGCTTCTCGAACGAAGCCATCGGCAACAGTTCAGCCAATGCGCCTGACGCCGGTCATGAATCGTCGCCCTCTCGCAGGCGTTTGGCTTCCCAAAGGTAGCTGTTGCGCGACGTTGCGTTCACTTCGTCTTCGGCGAGCGACTCCATTGTCTCAGCCTTCAGGGCACCTGCATCTTCACCCAAAGCCAGAAGATGATCGCAAAGTTCCAGCGTCCATTGTGGATCGTTGCTGGTCTTGGCGGCGCGCAGCAGCGCCTTCGAGCCGCCTGCAAGCGCGGCCATATGCTCTGCCCGCGATTTGGACGACAGGGTGCCAAGATGGGTGGGGTTTCCGTCGTACCAGCCAAGTGTTCCGACCGCAAAAGCCCGGGCGGACCAGCTGGCTTTACCGTAAAACTCTCCAAGCCATGGTTTGTTGGCAATCTCAGGCGGAAGCGCAATCGAGGCCGCGATATCATCTAGCGATAAACCCGCGTCCATACCGTCCGAAGTATGTTGCATGACATGCAAAATGGCCGCGCGCGTCGTCGTGAGAACTTCCGAGATGGTTTCGGTGCCAAAAACAGGCTGCGTATGACCCGGTGCCATCACCTCGGCACCCAGACGTTCCAGCATCGCCAGCGTGTCGGCCCAATCCTGGAAATCACGGTACGGCGTGCCGCGAATGGCATAAAGGTTCGGGAAGGCATGATACCAGTTATCGCCGGGAATCAGCACCCGCGTTTCAGGGAACCACAGCGCGATATGGTCCGGTGTCTCACCCGGCGCAAAAATCACCTCCGCCTGCATGCCGTCCAGATCCAAACTCTGAGCCTGCGTGATCATGTGCGTTGGCGGAATGAAACCGGCCCCCAATCCCTCCATAGGGCGATCCCCAGGCCCGCAGCCCAGACTGATACGTTGCTGAGGTGTCAGGCCTATGCCGAACTGTGCCATCGTACGTCGCCCGAGTGCCTTGTTCGGGGCGATCCTTTCGGCGTTTTGCGCCACGAGGTCCGAAATAAAGCCGTGGTGGGCATAGATCGGCACATTGCGATCCTCGGCAAAAACTGTTGTGCCCGAGATGTGGTCGCGGTGGCTGTGGGTATAAATGATCCGGCCAACCGGTTTGTCTGTGATGTTGCGAAAAGCTGCCAGTACGTTCTTGGCTGCTCCGGTGCTTTCCGAGGTATCAATGATCGTGACCGTTCTGTCGCCCACAACCATGTGCTGGGTCGAAGCGGCATAGCCCACGGCTGAAAAAAATCCGGGGCAAAGCTCGACTATGCCCTTACGAAATTGCGTGTCGTTGTGATGAACCAGTTTCTCGTTTGCCATAACCTACAGCTCCAATGTGTCGCTTATCGCCATCGCACTCATGCCGCCGTCGATGGCAATGTTCTGCCCCTTGATCCAGCCCGACTCTGGAGAAGCCAGAAAAGTCACGAGATTAGCCACCTCCTCTGCTGTCCCCGCCCGACCGGCGCGGGCGATATTGGCCGCAACCCGTGGCCCGAAGGCCTTGACGAAGTCATCCAGAATGCCGGTGCTCACGGCGGCGGGGCTGACCGAGTTCATCCGCAAGCCGCGTTTGATCATCTCCTCGGCGCGGGCCAAGGTCATCACGATCACCGCCTCTTTCGACAGGTTATAAGCCCGGGTGGCATCAATCGCGTACTCAGTGACGAAATCAGCCAGCCCGTCGATCCCAATGGCGCGCAACGCCTGCACCTCTTTCAGGTTATCGCGCCACATCGCTCCGGCACGTGACGCCGTGTTGACGATTGCTGCGCCCTCTCCAAGCTTGTCCAACATGCCATCGAGAAACTGTTGGAAGCCAAACCAATTCACCCGCAACACCAGTTCCGCCTGCCCTTCGCGCGGCGGCAGGCCTGCATTGTTGATCAGCGCATCAAACGGCCCCTCCACCACCCTCAGCGCGCGTTCTATCGATACCGGATCACTGAGATCCGTCTCGATCCATTCATCAACACCCTCGGGCTCGGCGATGTCAAAACTGGTAACGGCATGTCCCTGCGCCTTCATCTTCGCAGCCAGCGCCGCACCTATACCGCTTGCTCCTCCCGTCAATGCAACCCTCATACCAACCCCTCCATGATTGACGTCGACATCATATCTTTGCACTCAGCATCATCCCGAAAACTCCGGTGCCCAACCCTCGCCCCAAGCATCCTGCCAAAGTCCGGCAAAGGTCACGTTGGATTTCGCGGCACCGCCCTGCCACAAATCGTAGGCGGGTGCGGTGTAGGCATCGAAAAACGTGGTAATCCGGTCGCGTAACTCGGCTGCTTTCTCCGCGAATTCGGGTGCCCGGATCAGGTTGGCTTTCTCCCGCGGATCATCCGTCAGACAATACATCTCATCTTCCATCGGGTATGTTTCCGACCCCTTGAACCGCATCGCATACAGCCATTCGCGGGTGCGGATCGCGCGCGTCTCTTCCTGTTCGTAAAATACCGCGTCCGCGCCTTCCGCCTCTTCACCTCGCAACACCGGTCCCAGATCACGCGCCGGGCTTTGCAGGCTCGGTCGGGCTCTCTCCGCCCCGACAAGCGCAGCCAGAGTCGGAAACAGATCAATCTGGCTGACCAACCCATCATGCACGATATTCTCCTCCAAACCGCCGCCCGAAATGATAAGCGGGATATGATAAGATGGCCGATGCGCGCTCGCCGGAAACGCAGCTGCCCCGTGCCCCCAGACACCGTTATGGCCCAGCGAGAACCCATGATCCGAAGTGTAGATCACGATGGTGTCGTCATCGAGTTTGAGCCGTTCCAACGTTGCCAGGATGCGCCCAACCCCGCTATCGATCAGGCTGACCTGGGCAAAATAGTTCCGCAGGCTTTCAACATTGTTGGGTAACAAAAGCGGGCCCTTGAACTGTTCACGCACACCACCTTCAGCCACCCGCAGCCCGAACCGTTCCAACACGTCGCTCGATAGCCCTTCGCGCGGGACCGAATGCATGTCGGTGTCATCATAAAGCGCAGCAAACTCGGTTTCAGACCGTCCCTTGATCGCCGGCCAATGGCCGTAAGGCCCGTTGTAGGGAACAAAGGCAAAGAACGGGTCGTCCTGCCCTGCTCTATGTTCCAGATATTCGATGGTCTTGTCGGTGAAGTAATCCACCGTATGCCCCTCGAATCGATACCGCTCTTCCTGGTCGATCACCTCATTACCGTAAAAACTGGTCGTGTGGCCGTGCGGAAAGGTCACCCAATGATCAAAGGCCAGCTGCGGCACGAACGGCACCCCAAGGTGGAATTTGCCTATCAATGCAGTGGCATAGCCTGCTTGCTTGATGATTGTGGGGATATTGGCAAACTCTCCGATCGCAGACCAGTTCGTCGGCCAGTGATCCAATAACTTGTCATCCAGCCAATTATGGATCCCGTGCTGGCTTGGCATCAGCCCGGTCAGGACCGACGCCCGACAGGGTGAACACATTGCATTGACGCAATAGGCGCTGTCAAACCGTACACCGCGCCGCGCCATCCCATCCAGATGCGGCGTGTGCACCTCGTCATTGCCATAACAACCCAGCAGATCGGCGGGCTGATTATCAGCCATGAACAAAAGGATATTTGGGCGTGTCATTGGCGGTCCTTTCAGCGTGGTGCCATGCGCCCCCGTATGCGGCAGGCTTAGCCAGACTAGCGCCCGGCCCTGGCAAATCAAGAAACAATATTGCACTTGCCATATATTGCACTTGCCATATATCGTCGGAGGAAGGTTCGATTCTTGGAGGGGCGCCCGCTTGCACGACGCACTGATACCGGAAGACGACGTTGACGATTTCATCATCGTTCGCGCCACGGGGTTTACCAGCAAGGTTCAGCGCATCGTGGCGCGCGACGTGCTGCGGGGCGAAAACCTGCCGGTTCTGGAATGGCGTCTGCTGTTTTCTGTGGCCCGCTTCGGCAGTTGCCACCTTGCCTTTATCACTCGGCGCACCTCGATTGATCCGGCCCATGGCAGCCGGGCGGCAACGGCGCTTGAGAAAAAGGGATACATCGAACGGCGCGACGACCCTGCCAACCGGCGCCGCAAGGTCATATCCCTCACCCCCAGCGGGGTCGAATTGTTCGAGCGGATTTGGCCCCGGGCACAGCAAGCTATAAAGCAAATTACCGATCAGCTGACCCGTAAGGATTTCCACGATCTCAAACGCCTGCTGGATCTGGTCAATGACGTGGCCGGGCCGCTGGCGGATGCAAAAAATCAGAAACCCGACACAAAGGACAAATCACAGGAAAACGACACTGTGGCGGCGCATGCATAACAACAGACGCAGCAAAACCGCGCTAGTGTGACACCGCGCAGAACAAAGCTATTTGAAATGGTTTCTCAATCAGGGAGGAAATGATGAAACCCATGAAACTGATTGCGGCACTGGCCGCAGCAACGACTCTAGCGACAGGCGCCTTTGCCCAGGCCAATCTGACCGCCGAAACGGCAAGCCCGGGTGGCGCAACCCACCTGTCGCCGGCCCACATGGCGGAAGTCGCCGGGACCAAGGGTATCGCCAACATTCAGCTTGCCGATGGTCAAACCCTGACCAATTCAATCCAGAACGTGGCCGAAGGCAAAACTGACATTGCCGGCACGCCCTACATCCTGCCCTTCCTGATGAGCCGGGGCGTCGGGCCGTACGGCTCGCTCGGAAAGGAAAAAGGGGCCGAACTGGCCGGGAACCTGCGGGCGATCAACCCGTTCACGCTCGGGATCTTCTTCCTCTACGCCTATGACGCCAAAGGCATCAATGGCTGGGACGATATCAAGGGGCGCAAGATCTATAACGGTCCGCCCCGTGGCGGCGCATTAACCAACGCCCGTAGCATGATCCAGATCATCACCGGTTTGAAGGACGGAGAAGGTTATGAAGGCATGCAGACCAACTGGGGCCAGGGTTCCGCCCTTGTCAGCAGCGGTGAACCGGACGCGGTGGTCCTGCCAGAACTGTTCCCGGGCAGCCGTCTGACAACCGTGACCGCGGCAGGCAAGATGACCGGCTGGTCAATGCCCAAGGCAGCCTATGAAAGCGAAGCCATGCAAAAATACATGGTCGCCCCGGGCAGCGCCCCCTTCACAATGCCTCTTGCTGACCTGCAGGCCACGATGGGTGATGACTGGACCTTCGTTTCCGAAGATGACACGTTCCGCGCCTTTGCAACCATTGGCGGCAACGTCGTGCACAAGGACATGGACAGTGATTTGGTTTACGAATTGGTGTCGGCCTATGCCGCCACTGTCGACGATCTGATCGCCAAGGCACCTTACGGTAATTCCGCCAATTTCAACTTCCCGATGCTCGGCATGTGCGGGAAAAACCCGCTCAAGTACCACCCGGCTGCAGCCCGTGCCTGGCGTGATGCGGGTTACGAACTCGACGATTGCGCGGTGGCCGAATAAGCCGCGCCCAAAGTGAACAGTTGGGCGCCGCACTATGTGGCGGCGCCCTGAAACTCCATCGCCGATTCATCACACGGGTGAACCATGACTGACACGTCGGAACGCGAGGCAACAGCCTTGGTTTTTCCCAATCGGGCCGTTTATGTTCTGGCCCTGGTCTTTGTCATCCTCGGGGTCATCAACAGCACCCCGGTCATCCCCGGCTGGGACGAAATGTGGCAGACGCTTACCGGCATCGAAAAACTCAAGACCCGGGCCTTTGCGACCGAATGGTTCTACCCGATCGTGTTCTTCATCATGATGCTGGTTGTGGCTCTGAAACACTCAATGTGGCGGGCCTGGAAGGGCACGTCGCGAGCCTGGTTCGGCGCCTTCATGGATATCGCGCTGGTCATCTCGGCAGCAGCGATTTCACTAACCTACCTGGTCGAAATCGACAGCGTCTGCCTGATCGACACCATCACCGGTGAACGCGCCCGAATCATGGCCGAAACCCTCAAGGCCGAAATCGAATTTGCCGAAACCATGGGCCTCCCTGCGCCCGACACGGTGGAAGACCCCAAATGCGTTGCCACAACCGGCGTTTGGCTGGTGGCGATCATGGGCGCGTCGATGCTGGTGTTCCTGGGCTATAACATCAAGGTCTGGGGCCTGCCGCTGGTGCTGGTCTCGATCCTCATCGCGCTTTACACCATCGGCACCGTGCTGGTGTGGTACTTCCATGGGCCCGACGACATCAACAAGTACCTGATGACCAAGCTGGGCGGAGAGCCCAGAACCTTCCTGGACGGCGTGCCCAATGTGCATGATGCGCTGGTCAACACAGCCTCGGGTATTCTGGGGCGGTTCATGAATGTCATCATGAACGTGGTCTTTCCCTATATCATTCTCGGCGCGCTGTTCGGAAAATCCGCCGGCGGCCAGACCCTGATCAAGCTGGCCTTCCGCTGGACCCGCCAATTGCGCGGCGGCCCCGCCCATGCCGCGATTGTCAGCTCGGCCATGTTCGGCACCATCTCGGGCGGACCGGTGGTGAACGTGCTCTCGACTGGCGTGCTGACCATCCCGATGATGATCAAGCGCGGCTTTTCCAAGGTCTTCGCAGGCGGGATGGAGGCGGCAGCCTCCTCCGGTGGCTCAATCATGCCCCCGGTCATGGGTGTGGCGGCTTTCATCCTCGCGGCGATGACGGCTGTGCCTTACGGCGACGTGATCGTAGCAGCGACCCTTCCAGCAATCGCGTATTTCGTCTGCCTGTTTCTCAGCGCCTCGTTCCAGGCCCGCAAACAGGGGATCCAGGCCATCGGCACGCTGACCGACGACATGCGCGTCACCGGCGAAGACATCCTGCACCTGTGCCAGATCCTGCTGCCGATCTTGCTGATCCTCATACTACTGCTGACGCCTAAGGACATGGTCGGTTGTGGCACAATGGGCTGGCTATTGGGTGCCGAGGCGGTGATCGAAGGCGAGCGCTGCCGCGTGACTTACCTGCCCTGGCTGTTGCAGATCTACCAGAACGCTGCCGGGGACGCGGGCGCAACAGGCTGGTGGGCGGCACTATTCGTGCTGGTCCTGCTGTTTCTCGACAAGGATTTTCGCGCACGGCCCCGCAAGGTTCTGGATGCGTTGGCAGAATCCGGTATCACCATTTCGACGCTCTACTTGATGTTCCTGGCCGTCACCGTAATCGACGTGTGCCTGAACTTCACCGGCTTGTCGAAATTCGTCGCCATCGACGTTCTGCGCTTCCTTTTGTCCTTCGACCTAGGCGGTGGCGGCTCGGTCATGTTCCAGTTCATCGCGCTGGTGATCACCATGCTGCTGGCAGTTCTGCTCGGGATGGGCATGCCCGCTGTGCCCGCCTATGTGAACGTCGCGCTTTTGATGGGGCCGCTTCTGATCGGGCTGGGGATCGCAACCTTCACGGCGCATATGTTCATCTTCTACTTTGCCGTTGCCTCAGCCATCACCCCGCCGGTGGCTCTGGCCGCGTTCGCCGCCTCGACCATCACCCGGGCCGAACCGATGGCGACAGGGTTCAGCGCCGTGCGCTCGGGCATCGTGATGTTCGCCATTCCCTTTGTCTTTGCCTTCTACCCGGAACTGCTGTTGATCGATCAGGCCCTGATCGACCCGTCCAGCCCCTCGGGTGCCACCTTGCCCGGGTATGAGAACGGGGTCCAAACCGGCGCGCTCCTTTGGCTGCTGGCCAGGCTTTTTCTGGCGCTCTACCTGGTGGCCAGCGCCCTGGCCGGATATGATGCCAAGCCGCTTTCCAGTTTATGGATCGGCCTGCGGCTCACAACAGCCGTCGCGGTGCTGATGCGCCCCGAATTGATCCATTTCGCTGGCATCGCCGTTGCCATCGCCCTTCTTGCGCTGCACCACTTCAGTGCCCAACGCGAACTATCGGCCTGATGCAACATAAGGCCATGGACCGACAATGACAAAACGCCCCAACTTCCTGTTCCTGATCACCGATCAACAGCGCGCCGACTGGTTGGGGTGCTATGGCCATCCGGTCCTGAAAACACCCAACATCGACGCCATCGCCGCACGCGGCACCCGGTTCGACAATTTCCACGTCGCTTCGCCCGTCTGCATGCCAAACCGAGCCTCGCTTCTGACCGGACGCTATCCCAGCCTGCATGGGTTGCGCTTCAACGGCTGCGTCCTGCCGGAAAACGCCAATACATTCGTCGATCTTCTGGCCGGGGCGGGCTATCACACCGCTGCGATCGGCAAAAGCCACCTTCAACCCTTCACCAACCTGCCCCCCATGGGCAAAACACGGGAAGAAATCACGGCCAAACCCGATGCCTGGAAACGTGCGCCGATCGCCCATTACGAAGAAGAACCGGCCCAATACGATGGCGACGGCCGCTACAAAATCAAGACGCCCTATTATGGCTACAACCATGTCGACATGGTCACCTCGCACGGTGACCGCTGCGGCGGGCACTACCAGCAATGGTTCCGTGAAACCGCGCCCGACTGGCGGGCGCTTCAGGACGATGCCAACCAGCTATCGCACAACTATTCCTGTCCGCAGGCCTATCGCACCCCGATCCCGGAAGAGCTCTACCCAACCGCCTATATCCGCGACAGCGCCATCAACTACATCACTTCGCGCTCCGGCGAAGACGCCCCGTTCTTCGCCTTCGTCAGCTTCCCCGACCCGCATCACCCGTTCAATCCACCGGGCAAATACTGGGATATGTACAGACCCGAGGATTTTGAAGTGACGCTACCTTACGAAGCCCACAAGAACCCGACGCCACCAATGCAGTGGTTGCACGACAACTGGAAAGGCGATGGTGGCCAGACAACCCCGCAAACAGCGATGATGCTGGACGATCAGCAAATCAAGGAAGCCATGGCCCTAACCGCCGGCATGATGGCCTTCATCGACGACGCGGTGGGTGAGATCATAGGCGCGCTCGAGGACAGTGGTCAGCTCGACAACACTGTCATCTGTTACAATTCCGATCACGGCGACTATCTGGGTGATTTCAACATGCTCCTGAAAGGCGCTCTGCCCTTCCGTGCAATCACACAGGTGCCATTCATCTGGAGTGACCCCGCACATCGCACCGCCGCTGTCAGCGATGCCCTGTGTTCAACCGTCGACCTCTCCGCCACCATCCTTGATCGCGCCGGGCTTGAACCTTTCAACGGCAATCAGGGAAAAAGCTTCCTGTCAGCCATAGCTGGCGCCGAAGGCCCGCGCGACGAGACGCTGATCGAATACAATGACGGCGGCAAACGGCTTGGCTTCGAATCTCCTGCGCGGGTGCGCAGCCTGCTCACCAAGTCGTGGAAATACACCGTCTACCACGACCAGCCCTGGGGCGAGCTTTATGATCTCGTCGACGATCCGCATGAGACCAACAATCTTTGGGACAGTGCCGAACATCAGACAGTTAAGGCACATCTGTCCGAACGCCTGATCCACCATCTGATCGCACAAATGGACGAAAGCCCTCAGGCAGACCGGATAGCGTGACGTCTGGATCGCCCAACCCAATTCAAGGCCTCTGTGCTGGCAAGCCGGAACATTGGCTCTCCAAGCAAGTAACCTATGGCGACTTTCAAATAGTATCGACCCATTGCATCCGTTGCCGCGGTTTGGCCATCGCCTTGTTCCATCCACACGCCTGTAATTGACGCCTGGCGCAACGACTGGCCGGTCAGAGCGCATTTTGGTGTATGATGCATCTGATTGAGCTGGCGAAAATCACGCGGAAACTAGACGATGTCCGGCTAGGGAACCCGCGACAATCAGACGTTGACGATGGCGACCTTCGGAGTGACGATGCTGTTCTGGCATTGCCGTTCTTTCTAGGATGTCAGATCAGAATTTGCGTGGGTAACTCCAAGTCTATTTGGGTAATCTGACCGGGTTAGCCATCTGAGACAAGAAACCACTCGAAAGTTAAATGCGATCGCATGACTACAATCTGAAAGGCCAAAAGGATGCATTTGTGTTCTTCACAGCAATACAATTCACGTCGCTCGGCTGTCTTGGCAGACAACATAGTGGCCACCTCGCAACCGCTGGCAGCACAGGCGGGGCTCTCGATGATTGCCCGCGGAGGCAACGCTGCGGACGCGGCCGTGGCCACAGCGATCACTTTGGCCGTAGTCGAGCCAACAGGCAACGGGGTCGGTTCCGACGCGTTTGCGATTCTTTGGGATGGCAAGCACCTACACGGCTTGAATGCCTCGGGCCGGGCTCCTGAGGCTTGGTCATTTAAAAAATTTGCCGGGCGTGATGAAATGCCGATGCACGGCTGGAACAGCGTAACAGTGCCCGGCGCAGTATCCGCTTGGGTCGAGATATCCGAGAAATTTGGATCATTGCCCTTCCAAACCTTGTTTGAACCGGCCATCGGGTACGCCGAGCGTGGGTTTCCGGTGTCCCCCAAGATTGCTCAACTTTGGGCACGGGGTGGTGAGCAGTTGGCTGATCAGCCGGGATTTGCGGAAACGTTTTTGCCAAAGGGCGAGGCCCCTGTTGCCGGAGAACGGTTTACCAACCGGGCGCTTGCGCGCAGCTTGAGATTGATTGCTGAAACCAAGGGCAAGGCCTTTTACGAAGGCCAAATCGCGGACGCAATTGTTGCGTTTTCCAAGGCCCACGGCGGGGTGATGACTTCTCGGGATCTGGCATCGCACCGCCCGGACTGGTGCGGTACGATTTCGAAAAGGTTTGATGATGTCACGCTGCACGAAATCCCACCCAACGGTCAGGGCATTGCGGCGCTGATGGCGCTTGGCATTCTGAGCCACACCGATATTCGCGAGCTTGACGCAGACGACCCGCGTGCTGTTCATCTTCAGATCGAGGCGATGAAACTGGCCTTGGCTGATACCCATGGCTATTTGGGGGATATTGCGCACATGAAAGCTGTGTCACCCGATGATCTGCTGGATGATGACTATCTTGCGGCGCGCGCCAGGCTGATTGATCCGTCGAGGGCGCAGGACTTTGGTTCCGGCGCTCCGAAACGCGGGGGTACGGTTTATCTGAGCACTGCGGATGCGTCGGGCATGATGGTGTCATACATTCAGTCCAACTATGCCGGGTTTGGCTCGGGTGTGACTGTTCCTGAGACCGGGATTCACCTGCAGAACCGAGGTTGGGGATTCTCGCTTGATCGCGCCAGCCCCAATGCAGTCGGTCCCGGCAAACGTCCGTTCCACACGATCATCCCCGGTTTCCTCATGGGGAAAACCAGTCCAATCATGAGTTTTGGCGTTATGGGCGGCCCGATGCAGCCCCAGGGGCACGTGCAGATGGTATTGCGCACGCAGCTTTGGGGGCAGGATCCGCAAATGGCTGCAGATGCGCCGCGCTGGCGGTTCACGCAAGGGCTTGGTGTGGCTTGCGAAACCACGATGACAACGCAGACCCTGGACGAGCTGGAAGGGTTAGGGCATCGCCTCGCAATGGAAGAGCCCGATTCCGCCTTTGGGTTTGGCGGAGCTCAACTTGTTCACCGCCTGCCGGGCGGCGGCTATGCCGGCGGCTCTGATCCACGCAAAGACGGTGCGGCTGTCGGATTTTGATCCAAGTCGCGCGCAGTGTCTGATTTCCAGTGAACTATTTTGTTGCGCTGCTGGTGAGCGCTTGCCACGGTAAGGGTCACAATTCTTCAGGATAGGCTCCATGACACATCGACTATGCGCCAGCCCCGAAACTTGTGTATGGGGGTACTTTGATGCGGCCATTGCCCCTGCGATTGAAATTCAAAGCGGAGACACGGTAACCATAGAGACGGTATCTGGAGGACCTGATCAAATCCCTCCTTTGGATGCTGGTTTCCATATTCCGCCTGAACTCTTGGAAATACACGCTCGTTCACCCCGTCAGCTGCCAGGCCACATCCTGACCGGGCCCGTGGCAGTCGCAGGGGCGAAACCCGGGGATGTTTTGGAAGTTCAGATAATTGACGTCGCGCTTCGTCAGGATTGGGGTTGGAACCTGATACGCCCTCTGGCGGGCACATTACCGGACGATTTCCAAACAAGCCGGGTTGTTACGATACCTCTTGATCGGGACGAAATGCAGGCCCGGCTGTCCTGGGGACTTGCGCTGCCGCTAAAACCGTTTTTCGGAGTGATGGCCGTGGCACCACCTTCGAACTGGGGTCGCATTTCAACAATCCAGCCCAGGGCACATGGTGGCAACATCGACAACAAGGAACTTGTCGCGGGCACGACGCTTTACCTGCCGGTGCACACCGAAGGCGCGATGTTCTGGTGTGGCGACGGGCATGGTGCACAGGGAGATGGCGAAGTCTGTGTAACGGCAATCGAAACCGCTCTGGAAGGGACGTTCCGACTTACTGTTCGAAATGATATGAAGCTTAGTTACCCCCGGGCCCAAACCCCGACGCACCTGATCACCATGGGGATGCACGAAGATCTGGACCGCTGCGTTGAAATGGCATTGAGGGACATGATCGAATGGATCGTCGAGCGCACCGGACTTGGGAGCGAAGACGCTTACATGTTGTGTTCGCTAGCAGGTGACCTGAGGGTGACGCAAACAGTAAATGGCAACAAGGGGATACATATGATGATGGATACCAACTTGTTGGCTGGACATGTGGAATGATCTGGAGGGATTGGCTTTGAAGACTGCGGTTGTTGGCTTGGGGATCATGGGGCGGCGGATGCTTGAACACATGCTTCGCCACGAGGGATATCAACCTGTTGCATTATGGGATCCCGACCCGCGAGCCTGCGAGTTGGCTTTGCGGATGGCCCCTGATGCGGAAATCTCAAAAGACGCGGACAGTGCGATTGCGGCTGCTGATCTGGTGTATCTGTCCTGTCCGCCAGAGCCACGAAAAGCCTATGCTCTCGCTGCTGCTGCTGCGGGAAAAGCTGTGTTTCTTGAGAAACCGTTGGGCGTGAATGTTAGTGAAAGTGAAGACCTTGTCGCCCGCTTGGCCGCCTTCGGGGTTCCCGCTGCTGTCAACTTTACCCAAGCGGCAGGCGCGGCGATGACCGATGTATCACACGCGGCCAAAAGTGGGATGCTGGGTGAGCTTGTCGGTGTCGATATCGTCGTCACCTATGGCGCCTGGCCGCGGGAATGGCAGAAGGCGGCGGATTGGCTGAGGTTCCGCGCCGAGGGCGGTATGACCCGTGAAGTAATTTCGCACTTCCTGTTTTTTTCGGAACGCATCCTCGGGCCGCTTTCTGTTGTTTGGGCGCGTCCATCCTATCCGGCCGATCCTGCCCTATGCGAAACCCATATGCAGGCCCGGCTTGAAACGTCGGATGGTCGGCCAGTGACGATCATGGCCAGTGTTGGCGGTGCACAGCCGGACCGCCAGGAACTGACAATCAAGGGCTCGCGTGCCAGCAGGCGCATCACCGATTTTTATGTCGATGCCATGTCAGATGGAGGCGAGTTTACCGAAGTCAGGGAACGGCCCGAGGATCCGAGAGCGGCCAGCCTGAAGGCGCAGCTTGATGATCTGCGCCTGTGCATTGAAGGGAAACCTAATCGTTTGGCCACACCCGAAGAGGCGCTGCGTATACAAAAGCTGGTTGAGGCGATGCTGGCAGGAACGCCCTGACCGCAGCAGTAGCCCTGACGTGTTTCACAAATAGCCTGCGACGAGGCTTCACTTGTAAAACCGCAAGAAAGGGGCATTCTTGCCCGTAATCGCGGCACCGAAGGCATGCCCGTCCAGGTGCGAAAACACGGATTGAACGATGATCGAAACTGCTCTGGGCGTGACAGGTGGGATGACTGCCCCGCATCGCGTGGCAACCAAAATTGGTGCGGATGTTCTCGATGCCGGAGGAACCGCCATCGAGGCGATGGTGGCCGCAGCGGCGGCGATTGCTGTCGTTTACCCACACATGAATGGAATCGGTGGGGATGGATTTTGGCTGATCCACCGAAAGGGAAAGGCACCTGTGGCGATTTCGGCCTGTGGTCAAGCCGCTGGGCTTGCCACGCCCAAATGGTATGCGGAGCGCGGGCACGAAAAGGCAATACCAGCGCGCGGCGCGTTGGCGGCGCTGACAGTACCGGGCACGGTAGGCGGCTGGCAGGCGGCACTGGAGCTGATTGATCCGGCGCGGCGAATGCCGCTGGCGGAATTGCTTAGCCCGGCGATTGATCTGGCCAGAACAGGCGTAGCCGTGACCCGAAACCAATCGGTGACGACCGGCGAGAAGCTCGACGGGCTGCGCGATGTTCCAGGATTTGGCGATGTGTACCTAGTAGAGGCGCGCGCTCCCGAGGCAGGGCATCGCCTGGTTCAAGCCGCCCTGGGCGGAACCTTAGCGGCGATTGGCGAGGATAGCGCAAGCTATTATCATGGCGATATTGCCGCAGCTCACGCTCAGTTTCTCGAAGCTCAGGGCAGTCCGCTGAGACTGGCCGATTTCAATGCCTACAGTGCCGAACAGCAAGCACCGCTCAAGATTTCCACGTCGCTGGGAACACTTTATAACATTGGTCCACCGACGCAGGGCATGTCCTCACTGGCCATTCTCGGAGTGTTCGACCGTCTGGGTATCACTCGGGGTGAGAGCTTTGCTCATATCCATGGGCTAGTCGAAGCCACCAAGCAGGCATTCATCCTGCGCAATTCGGAACTTGGCGACCCCGCAACAATGAGCGCCCCGGCACAGTCGTTTCTTGACGGCAAAACTCTTGATCGCATGGCGGCGGCAATCGACCCGGACGCAGCGCTGGCCTGGCCGCACGAGGCCAAACAGGGCGACACAATTTGGATGGGTGCGGCAGATCAGAACGGCACGGTCGTCAGTTTCATTCAGAGCGTGTTCTGGGAATTCGGCAGCGGGCTGATCTGTCCCGAAACCGGCGTCACGTTCCAGAACCGTGGCGCCGGGTTCAGCTTGAGCCAAGGACCAAACCAACTCGCTCCGGGCAAGCGGCCGTTCCACACACTCAACCCGGCGTTGGCGGTGCTGGACGACGGGCGTGTAATGTCCTATGGGACAATGGGGGGCGAAGGTCAGCCACAAACCCAAGCCGCGGTTTTTTCGCGCTATGCACAGTTCGGAATGCCACTTCAGGAAGCAATTAGCTCTCCTCGGTGGCTTTTGGGAAAGACTTGGGGGGACGACACGACAAGTCTCAAACTTGAAGCCAATTTCGATCCTGAGCTGGTGGAGCAGCTCAGCGCTGCGGGTCACCAGGTGGAAATGCTGTCAGCATATTCAAGCCTGATGGGGCATGCAGGAGCGATTGTTCGCCACCAGAGCGGGGTGATCGAAGCTGCTAATGACCCACGCTCAGATGGTCTTGCCTATGCCGTCTGAGCTTGAAAAGAAAATCAGGAATGCCAAGGAGCAAGACACGAGCCGAACTGTTTCCGCCCCGATTATCGACCGCGACGCAACCGCTCTTGCCATCGGCGCACCAGACCGCGAGTGGCTCAGCTATGGCGGTTTGCGCGATCTGTCATCGCAGGTCACTAAAACCCTGCATGGGTTCGGGAGCGGACGCGGGGACCGCGTTGCAATCGTTCTGCCAAACGGGCCCGAAATGGCATCCGGTTTTTTTACCATTGCGCAAGTGGCAACCACCGCGCCTCTTAACCCCGCCTACCGTGAAGAAGAATATGATTTCTACCTCGAAGACCTGAAGGCCAAAGCGCTGGTTGTGGCTGAAGATTATGACGGTCCTGCCGTTGCGGCGGCGAACAAGGCCGGAATAGCCGTCGTAAGACTATCTTTCAGCACTGCCGATCCGGCGGGGTCGTTCACGCTTTCGTTCTCAGGTGGTCTTGCCCCATGTGACCACAGCGCGCCGGGGAAGACGATGTTGCGTTGATCCTGCACACCTCGGGCACGACGTCGCGGCCGAAAATCGTACCTCTGCTGCAATCCAATATCCACGCATCTGCTGGCAACATCATGGCTTCCCAGGATCTGACGCCGGATGACCGCTGTCTCAACGTTATGCCGCTGTTTCATATCCATGGGCTGATAGCTGCAGTTTCGGCGTCGTTTGCAGCCGGGTCACAGGTATGCTGTACGCCTGGCTTCAACGCGCTGCGCTTCTTTGCGCAACTCGAGGCGGTCAAGCCAACGTGGTGCACTGCCGTCCCCACCTTGCATCAGACCATTCTGACTCGGGCCGAACGCAACCGTGAGATCATCGACAATGCAAACCTCCGGTTCCTGCGATCGTCGTCGGCTTCGCTTTCAGCCCCTGTCATGCAAGCTCTGGTCTCCACGTTCGGCGCACCGGTGATCGAAGCCTACGGCATGACCGAGGCCACACACCAGATGTGTTGTAACTCGCTTCCCCCGCGCGCCCAAAAGCCGGGATCGGTTGGCGTGGCGGCCGGACCGGAGGTGCGCATCGCGCACTAAGCCGAAGACAAGCTACAGGATCAACATGCCACGGGCGAGATTGTGATTTCCGGCCCCAATGTGACCCCGGGCTACGAGGGCAATCCAAAGGCCAATGAAACAGGCTTTATCATGGCCGAGGCAAAGAGATGATTTCGCTCCGGCGACCAATGCGCGTTTGACGAGGACGGCTATCTCAACTTGACCGGGCGCCTGAAAGAGATCATCAACCGTGGTGGTGAAAAAATCAGCCCGCTAGAAGTCGACGCCGTGATGCTAAGCCATGCCGAGATTGCCCAGGTCGTCTGTTTTGCGGTGCCCCATGACAAGCTGGGCGAAGACATCGCAGCCGCAGTGGTCTTGAAAGAGGGTTCCGAACTCGACGAAAGGGCCATTTGTGACTTCACGTCGCAACACCTCGCCAATTTCAAGGTCCCGCGTTCCGTGGTGATCCTTGATGAGATTCCCAAGGGCGCAACCGGCAAGATTCAGCGGATTGGAATGGCTGAGAAACGCGGCCTGACCAGCTGAACACGGAGGATACTGCAATGAAGATCGGTATATTCGGCGCCGGCGCCATTGGCGGCTACCTTGCGGTAAAACTGGTGCAGGCCGGAGCCGACGTCAGTCTCGTTGCGCGCGGTCCTCATCTGGCCGCGATGAAGAAAAAAGGGCTCACCTTGGTTTCGGAAGGGGGAGAACGCAGCACAGTCGAAGTGGACGCCTCCGACAACCCGGAAGACCTGGGCAAGCAGGATTATGTGTTCATCACGCTAAAAGCGCATTCCGTACCGCCCATAGTCGAAAAAATGCAACCGCTGATTGGTGAACAGACTACGATTGTCAGCGGTGTGAACGGCGTGCCTTGGTGGTATTTTCACAAATACGACAGCCCCTTTGCGGGCACCCGGCTTGCTTCGGTTGACCCAGGCGACGCGCAGTGGAATGGGTTTGGTCCCGACCGCGTATTGGGTTGTGTCGTATACCCTGCAGGCGAAGTGATCGAACCAGGAGTGATCAAGCAAATCGAGGGCAATCGGTTTTTGCTGGGCGAACCAGACGGGTCGCGGTCGGATCGAGCCATGACGCTGCCTCAGACTCTGGCCAAGGCCGGGCTCAAGGCTCCCGTCCGGCCGCGCATCCATGACGAAATCTGGGTTAAGCTGTGGGGCAACCTGTCATTCAACCCGATCTCGGCCCTCACCCATGCTACACTCGACGTGTTGTGCACCGATCCGGGCACCCGCTCCGTAGCACGTGGCATGATGCTCGAGGCATAAGAGGTCGCCGAAAAGCTCGGGGTGAAGTTTCCCATTGACGTGGAACGGCGGATCGATGACGGAGCCGCCGTTGGCGGGCACCGAACCTCGATGTGGCAAGACCTCGATGCCGGGCACCCAATGGAGATCGATGCGCTTGTTACCGCGGTGCAGGAACTGGGGTCGTTGACCAAAACCGAGACCCCGACAATCGACACAGTATTGGCCCTTGTTCAGCTGCGCGCAAAAATGGCGGGGTTGTACTGAAGTCGGATCCTGAAGGCATTGCCTGTCTTGTTCTTAGGTCAATGGGTGGCAGCATTCAGTCGTTCGTACGCATGCAAATCCGGTTGCGGAACATTTCGATGTAGTCGAACACGTCCTGCCTTGTGTCGTAGCGCGTTGGGTATGCACGCTCCCAGATCCTTTCCCACTTCAATGGCTGGAAGAAGCTTTCGGCAACAGCATTGTCGTGCCAAGTTCCGCGCTGGCTCATACACGGCTTGGCCGAACCCAAACTCTTGTGCATGGCGGGTTCCGGACGCAAGGTGTGAGAAACATGGACGACCCCATCCTTTGGAGAGAAATCATGACCGTAAACTTCACTGAGTATTTGCGTGGCGAACTGGATGGTTTGCGCGAGGCCGGGCTTTACAAAGGCGAACGGGTCATCGCCTCGAAACAGGCGGGAACCGTGACGCTGGACACGGGTCGCGAGGTGATCAACCTGTGTGCCAACAACTACCTGGGTCTTTCCGGTAATCCTGGGCTGATCGAGGCGGGCCGGGCGGCTCTGGCGCGCTATGGCTACGGCATGTCCTCGGTACGGTTCATCTGCGGAACACAGGAAGAGCACAAGGAACTGGAAGCGCGCCTGTCCCGCTTCCTCGGTTTCGAAGACACCATTCTCTATTCTAGCTGTTTTGACGCCAATACCGGGTTGTTCGAAACTCTTCTGGGTGAAGAGGACGCAATCATTTCGGATGCGCTGAACCACGCCTCGATCATCGACGGAGTGCGGCTGTGCAAGGCAAAACGCTTCCGCTACGCCAATTCCGACATGGCGGATCTCGAGGTCCAGTTGCAGGCGGCCCAAGGCGCCCGGTTCAGGATGATTGCGACCGATGGTGTCTTCTCGATGGATGGCTACATCGCCAAGCTGGCGCATATCTGTGACCTCGCCGAAAAATACGATGCCATGGTGATGGTCGATGACAGCCACGCCGTCGGCTTTGTCGGCAAGACTGGGCGCGGTTCTATCGAGCATTGCGACGTCATGGGTCGGGTGGACATCGTCACCGGCACGCTGGGCAAGGCACTTGGCGGGGCCTCGGGCGGCTATACCTGCGCGCGCGCCGAGGTGGTGGATTGGCTGCGCCAACGCTCGCGGCCCTACCTGTTCTCAAACACGCTGGCGCCGGTGATTGCCCAGACCTCGATTGCCGTGCTGGACATGCTCGAGGCCAGCACTGAACGCCGCGACCGGCTGATGGAGAACGCCACCCTTTTTCGCGCCCGAATGTCGGCGGCAGGGTTTGACCTGCTTCCCGGCGAACATCCAATCATCCCGGTGATGCTGCGCGATCCGAAACTGGCACAGGAGATGGCAGTGCGACTGGATAAAAAGGGCGTTTATGTTGCACCTTTCAGCTTCCCGGTTGTGCCGCGCGGACAGGACCGTATCCGTACCCAAATGTCGGCGGCCCACAGCCACCATGAACTTGACCGCGCTATCGACGCCTTCATCGAGGTCGGTCGCGACATGGAGATCGTGACATGAGCAACGAAATGAAAGCGCTGGTGAAAGCAAAGCCCGAGGAAGGGCTCTGGATGGAATACGTTCCGGTGCCGGAACCAGGCCCGGACGAGGTGCTGATCAAGGTTCGAAAATCGGCAATCTGCGGTACCGATGTCCATATCTGGAAATGGGACGAATGGTCGGCCAAAACTGTGCCGGTTCCCATGGTTGTCGGCCACGAGTTCTGCGGCGAGATCGTCGATTGCGGCAAGGCAGCCACCAAGTTCAACATCGGGCACCGGGTCTCGGGTGAAGGCCATATCGTCTGCGGCATCTGCCGCAATTGTCGGGCAGGCCGGGGGCATCTGTGCCGCAACACCCAAGGGGTGGGCGTCAACCGGCCCGGGGCCTTTGCCGAATACTTATGCATCCCGGAAAACAACGTTGTCCCGATCCCTGATGACATCCCCGATGAAATCGCCGCCATCTTCGACCCGTTTGGCAACGCGGTTCACACCGCCCTTAGCTTTGACCTGGTGGGCGAAGACGTCTTGGTCACCGGTGCCGGACCCATCGGCATTATGGGCGCGTTGGTCGCGCAACGGGTGGGCGCACGCAAGGTGGTGATCACCGATATTGCACCCTACCGGCTTGAGCTGGCGCGCAGAATGGGAGTGCAGCACGTGGTGGACGTGTCCCAAGACACGCTGCGCGACGTTATGGACGACATCGGCATGACCGAGGGCTTCGACGTCGGATTGGAGATGTCCGGTGCCTCTGCCGCCATGCGCCAGATGATCTCGCGCATGAACAATGGCGGCAAGATCGCGCTTCTGGGTATCGCTCCAACCGCGTTCGCCGTCGACTGGAACGAGATAATCTTCAAGATGTTGACGGTCAAAGGCATCTATGGTCGCGAAATGTTTGAGACCTGGTACAAGATGATTGCCCTGGTGCAATCCGGGCTCGATCTGACCGACCTGATCACCCACCGCATCTCCATCGACGACTTCGAAAGCGGGTTTGCCGCCATGCTCTCCGGTGATGCAGGCAAGGTGGTAATGGACTGGACCTAGAGACAAGCGTAGGTCAGGAGCGACCGGATGATGGAGAGAAAAAATGTCGGCTCGTCTTCCCAAGCTGATGCAATTGCGCTGTTTCGAAACCGCCGCACGCCACGAAAGCTTCACGGCAGCGGCAGAAGAACTGGGCATGACCCAAAGTGCCATCAGCAAGAAGATCAGAGAGCTGGAAACCGACCTCGGCTTCGACCTTTTCCTGCGTGTTGGTCGGGGTGTGGTTCTGACCGCCGCGGGGCGGAACTTCGCCGACCGGCTTGCATCAGACCTGAACGGCCTGCGCAAAACGGTGCAAGAGGCGGTGGCCGCCGGGGCGCGGAAAACCGCACTTTCAATCGGTATTCTGCCGACATTCGCCAATCTCTGGCTGATCCCGCGCCTGCCAGATTTCTTTGCCCGCCATCCCGAGATCGAGCTGTCCTTCTCCACTCGGTTAGTGCCGTTCGATTTCGACCACGAACCGGTTGACCTCGCGTTTCACTATGGCCGCGAAAACTGGCCTGGAACGCAGATGCTGCATCTTTTCGGCGAAAAAGTCGTGCCGGTCTGCTCACCCGAGTTCCGTTATGCCCATGGGATGGAGAATGATCCGGGCAATCTCTCGCAGGCGCCCTTGCTGCACCTGACCAGCCGTCCTAGAGCTTGGTCCGACTGGATCGAGAAAGCCGGAATCCACAAGACCTCACCGCTCGAAGGGCGGTATTTCGATCAGCATTCGATGGTGATTTCTGCCGCCATTGCCTCGTTGGGGGCCGCAATCGTGCCGGTGCAGATGGTCGCAAGGGAGCTGTCCAGCGGCGAACTTGTCCGCTTGGACGACACCGAGATGACGACCGGAAAAAGCTACTATCTCGTTCGCCAGGCGGGTCCGGCCTCGCCCCCTATAGTAGCCTTTGAAACTTGGGTTCGAAAGCAATCGGCCCGGCAATAACGGCCTAGACCACCAGCGCGCGCTGCTCGGGCATCCCCATCGAAAACAGTCGCGGTATGTTGTCCTGCTCCGCTTTGAAGCTGGCCTTATCCACCATGCCCCGCCAGGACGCCAAAAGCAGGCTTTGCGCGCAAGCCCCGCCAAGGGTTGTGCCGGGGCCAAGCACGATGAAGACGTCTGGCATGAATTCGCGCGCGGCCACGCGGATGGCGGCAGTGAAATCATAGGCCCGTGTTACCTGATGACCAAGAGTATACTCCCGCAAGGCATTGGGGTTGCTCGATTTCGGTCGCCAAATACCACCACGCCCGTCGATCAAAGGAATGATAGGGCCATTGAACAAATCGGGGCCTAGTCGGGCTTGTCCAGCATCGGCCACGGGGGCCTGCAATGCAGTGTGGAACCCCGCGTGGCCCGGCAGACGCATCGGATAGCGCGACTGAACCATCGGCATTTCAGTCTCGAAAGCGCTCAGCCCCTCTTCATTACCTGCCAGCACCAGCATTCCGCCCAAATCAATCGACAGGTCCAGAACATGGTTCGCACGGGCGTTGATCTCGGCCAATTTGGCCTCAACCTCGGCCCGCCGCCCTGGAATGGGCACCCAGTTTTCATCAGCGAAAGGATAGATAAGCTGCCCGCCGATCATGTTCTGATGCATCAGCCTGCCCATGGTGTTGACCACGTTGAGACCACCCATCGCATCCAGAGCCCCGGCGCAGGCAAGCGCAATATACCAGCCCATCGAGTTGCCAGTCACCGCCAGGATGTCGTAACGATCCCGGTTGATGGACAGGAAGTCCCCATAGGCACAGGCATAGATCAGACCGGAGGCATTGTCGCCCCTTGTAAATTTGGCCCCGGAAAACCGCTCGGCGCCGTCAAGCGCCGACAGCGGTTCCTGCCCGGCCTCGCGACGGAAATCGTCGAACTGCACCATCAGGCCCGATTTGTCGGCATGATGGCGCGCGAAATAGCCCAGCCCGTCCCGGTTATAGGTACCGCGCCCGGGCGCAACGACAACAGCGGTCCGTTTCATTTGGCGCTCCACAGATTGCGGGCCGCCTCGACGATACTGCCACGCGACGGCATGGTGGCTGCATAGGCCGGGCCAGTGGCGATAAAACTGTCCTCGGCGGCGATGCGGGCATGCGGCAGGATGGTCTGTTCCTGCAGCATCGCCATCAGCGCCTCGGACTGGCTGCCGGTGCTGCGGCATTCATCAACGATCAGAACCTTCTTTGCCCCTTTCAACGCGCCAACGATCCCGTCCACCGGCAGCGGTGCCAGCCAACGCATGTCGATGATCCGCGTATCGATACCTTCCGCTGTCAGATCAGCTGCAGCCTGTGTCGAAAGATAGCGCCCATTGCCATAGGTCAGGATCGCCAGCGGGCCGTCGCCCTCAACCCCTACCTCACCCAGACCGATCCGCTGATCCGGCGACGGATAGGTGCGCATCCAGCCGCCATCCTTGTCGTCCATCAGGTCGCGCATCGGGTAAAGCGCAATCGGTTCGACCACGACCACGACGCGGTTTTCCTCGCGCGCCAGCCGCACGCATTCGCGCATCATCATTGCCCCGTCATCGCCCCGGCT
Organism: Aliisedimentitalea sp. MJ-SS2; assembly: GCF_032586155.1. Taxonomy (NCBI): domain Bacteria; kingdom Pseudomonadati; phylum Pseudomonadota; class Alphaproteobacteria; order Rhodobacterales; family Roseobacteraceae; genus Aliisedimentitalea; species Aliisedimentitalea sp. MJ-SS2. The sequence goes on along the minus strand of NZ_JAWHTC010000001.1, from coordinate 434,958 downwards.
GGGACAAGCAATGATCACGCCGGGAATATCGCGTAGCACGGCCAATGAATTGTCATTATGGAAATGTCCGCCGAAACCTTTTTGATAGCCGAGACCCGCAATCCGCAGGACCATTGGGTTGGTAAACTGTCCGTTCGAGAAGAACGGCAGGGTCGCTGCCTCGCCCCTGAGCTGGTCCTCGGCATTGTGCAAATATGCCAGGAACTGAATTTCCGGGATCGGAACAAAACCGTTGTGCGCCATGCCGATAGCCAACCCAAGGATGGATTGCTCGTCTAGAAGCGTGTCAATCATCCGGTCCGCTCCGAACCTGTCGACTAGTTTCTGCGTGACACCATAGACCCCTCCCTTGGTGCCAACATCCTCGCCCATCATGACGATTTCACCATGTTCCAGCATCAGATCAGTCAGCGCCCAATTCAGCAACCGAGACATCGGTTGTGGCGTCTCCAACTGTTTGAAATCACTTCCAAAGGTGGCCTCACGAGCCTCGGCCGAGGGGCCGTTGCTGGGCGCACACTCTCGCGCTGGCGGGATCAGCGAAGCCATAACCTCCTCCGCGGTTTTCAAACGTGGCCTGGTGATCACCTCTTCGGCCACGCGCGAACATTGATCCTCGCAGCCATGATAAATCGCCAGAACGTCGTCGGCGCTCAGAACCCCGCCGTCGATCAACAATCGCGCGGAATGCAAAAGTGGATCATCCGCCTCCCAGCCCTCGAAAATGCCTTTCTTCAGATAGGCCTGTTGCAGGTCCGACCCCGCATGCCCGTAAAGCCGCACCAGCGACAGGTGCAGGAAGGCGGGCTTACGGCGTTCCCGGACATAGTCGGTGGCCTCCTGTGCCACGCGGTAGGTATCATAGATGTCCAATCCGTTGGCATGGAAGTATTTTAACCCCGGCTTTTCAGCGTAATTCGCCGCAACCCACCCTTTCGGCGTACGGGTCGAGATGCCGATGCCATTGTCCTCGCAGACAAACAGCAACGGCATCGGCACCGACTGGAACGCGGTCCAGCAGGCGGTGTTGATCGCCCCCTGCGCGGTCGAATGGTTAGACGATGCATCGCCAAAGGAACACATGACAATTCCATCATCGGCCATAACTTGGTGCTCGGGTCGGTGACGCTTTGCCAGCCCCACGGAATAGGCCGCGCCCACCGCTTTAGGCAGGTGGCTGGCAATGGTTGAGGTTTGCGGTGGAATCGCCAACGCCTTGGAACCCAACACCTTGTGCCGCCCACCCGACATCGGGTCTTCGCGCGATGTGGCAAAGGACAAAAGCATATCCCAAGCTGGGGTCATACCCGGTAGCTGGGTTGCACGCATGGTCTGAAATGCCCCATCCCGGTAATGCAGAAACGCCATGTCATCGGCACGCAAGGCAGCTGCGACCGCCGCCATCCCCTCGTGCCCGGACGAGCCGATGGTGTAAAACCCCTGCCCCTCTGCCTGCATCTTACGCGATCGGCGATCCAGGTTTCGGCTCAGGCATTGCGCACGGAAAATCTCGACCGCCTCATGCGCGGCAAGCGGGCCAGAGGCAGGCTTACCACCGGGCAAATCCCCGTCCGCAACTTTCCTGCGAAACGCCTCATCAACAATATCCGCGCGATCCATCGGGGTCTCCTTGATCGGTCACCTGCGCTCGTCAGGTCAGAGTATTAACAGCCCGCGCAATCCGGGCCAGCCCTTCCTGTAACTCGCCCATCGCATAGGCATAGGACAGGCGGAAATGCCCCGCCAGACCAAAAGCGCGGCCGGGCACCAACGCCACGTTCGCCTCGGTCAAAAGGAATTCGCAGAACGCCGCGTCATCCTCGATCATCCTGCCATCAGGTCGGCGTTTACCGAACACGCCTCGACAAGAGGGGTAGACGTAGAACGCGCCCTGAGGCGTTGGGCAGTCAAGGCCGGGTGTGTCGCTGAGAGCTTTGACGACAAAGTCACGGCGCCTGCGAAACTCGGAATTTCGAGAGGCAAGGTGATCTTGCGGGCCTGTCACCGCCGCCAGCGCCGCCGCCTGCGAGATCGAACACGCGCCCGAAGTTGACTGCCCCTGCACCGCGACCATGGTTCGGATCAGGTCAGCAGGCCCGATGCCCCAGCCCAGCCGCCACCCGGTCATGGCGTGGGCCTTGGACACGCCATTCACGATCAGCACCCGCGCGGCCAGATCAGGCGCGGCATTCACAAAGCTGGTGAAGGGTTGATAGGCGATATGCTGGTAAATCTCGTCAGCGATCACCCAGACATGGGGGTGCCGCCGCAGCACATCCGCCAACGCCCCAAGTTGGGCCTCGGAATACATCGCCCCTGATGGGTTGCCCGGTGTATTCAGGAGCAGCCACCGGGTCTTGTCCGTAATGGCTGCTTCCAGCGCCTCAGGCGTCAGCAGGAAACCGGTTTCCATTGGACAGGCAACCGGAACCACCCTGCCCTGACAGAACTCAATAATGTCGCGGTAGCTGGTCCAATAGGGCGCTGCGACGATCACCTCGTCACCCGGGTTCAGGCTGGCCAGAAAGGCGTTCGACAGCACCTGCTTGGCCCCGGTCGACACGATCACCTGGGTCGGGTCGCACGTGAAACCGGCCCGCGTGGCAATGGCATTGCGTAGCTCCCCTACCCCTTGCGTAGCCGGATAGGTCGTCTTGCCGTCGAGCGCCGCCTTGTGGGCCGCCTCGATCACATGGGGTGGCGTTGGGAAATCCGGCTCTCCGGTGCCAAAGCTGAGAACCGGCTTGCCTTCTGCGCGCAGCCGGGCTGCGGCCTCCGATATCTGGACGATTTCAGACAGGCTGAGCGAGGCTGCCCGGTCCGAGGGGTGAAAACCTTGAATGTCCTGCTGCATCTGCCCAACTCCGAACATGCGATTGATCAAAGGCTACCCGGTTTACTCATGAATAAAAGCTCCTAAACTGGAATAAACCAGGTCCATTTCGTCACGATTCATCCACCCTCGCCCAAAAAAGAAAAAGGGGGCTGCCCTTTTCAGAGAGACTCCGAAAAGGGCAACACCCCTAAAAAAAAGATCAATCCTGGTGTCAGACGACCCGGTTGAGCTGCATCCGCTTGATCTCGGCAATTGCCTTGGCCGGGTTCAAACCCTTGGGACAGGTCTTGGCGCAGTTCATGATGGTATGACAGCGATAAAGCTTGAACGGATCTTCCAGATCGTCCAGCCGCTCACCCGTTGCTTCATCCCGCGAATCGATGATCCAGCGATAAGCATGCAACAGAGCCGCCGGGCCAAGATACCGGTCGCTGTTCCACCAATAAGACGGGCACGAGGTCGAGCACGACGCACACATCACGCATTCATACAGGCCATCGAGTTTCTTGCGGTCTTCAATCGACTGCTTCCACTCTTTCTGCGGGCGGTTGGTCTTGGTTTCCAGCCACGGCATGATCGAGGCATGCTGGGCGTAGAAATGGGTCAGATCAGGGATCAGGTCCTTGACCACCGGCATATGCGGCAGCGGGTATATCTTGACCGTGTCGCCCTTGACCTCGTCCATCCCATAGATACAGGCCAGCGTGTTGATGCCGTCAATGTTCATCGCACAGGAGCCGCAGATGCCTTCGCGGCAGGACCGGCGGAAGGTCAGCGTCGCGTCGATCTTGTCCTTGATGTGGATCAGCGCATCCAGGATCATCGGGCCGCAATCGTCCATGTCGACGAAATAGGTATCAACCCGCGGGTTCTGACCATCGTCGGGGTTCCAGCGATAAATCTGGAACTTGCGAACATTGGACCCGGACGGTTTCGGCCATGTCTTGCCGGTGACCATCTTCGAGTTCTTGGGGAGGGTGAGTTGAACCATTAGTCAGGTCCTCCGATCAACTGAGCGCCAGCACGATGCTGGCCTGAGCAATACATTGAGTGGCGGCAGGGCGTTTGGCGATCTGCAGCACCATTTCGGTGACTTCGCCATTGGCCCCGGCAGCGGCGCTGCCTGCGATTTGCAGAATTTCCTGGGCCGAGGCCGCTTCGATCACGCAATTGGTGACCGGGCTGGCATCGAAACCGGGGAATCTCTCCGCAACCACGCCGTTGACGGCCGTCTTGGCCCGGTCCCGCGCCAGATCGTCGGCGGCCTGCTGGGCCGCCTCGCAGGCGGGCAAAGCCGCCAATACGATCAGGGCGAGAAGGGCGCGCATCAGAACGTCCGTGCCTTAGGGGCGATCTTCTTGAGGCTGATACCGCCCTCTTCTTCCGTCGACAGCGGGTCCTTTACCACATCGCGATAGGAAAGGGTCACATCGGCGCCATCAACATGGGCGATGGTGTGGACGCGCCATTTCTTGTCGTCACGCTCGGTATAGTCCTCGTGCGCATGGGCGCCGCGGCTTTCCTTGCGCGCCTCGGCCCCGACGATGGTCGCCATGGCGTTGGGCATCAGGTTCGTGAGTTCCAACGTTTCCATCAGGTCGCTGTTCCATACCAGCGAGGTATCGGTCACCTTCAGGTCGTCCATCTTGACGGCAATGGCGGTCATCTTCTCGACGCCCTCGGCCAGGGTTTTCGACGTGCGGAACACGGCAGCGTCCGATTGCATGGCTTTTTGCATCTCCAGCCGCAGGTCGGCGGTGGCGATTTCTCCTTGCGCGTGGCGCAACCCGTCGAACCGGTCGAACGCCTTGTCAACGCTGACTTGGTTGTAAGCAGCGGCAGGCGCATCGGCATCAACCACCTGTCCGGCGCGAATTGCAGCAGCGCGGCCAAACACCACAAGGTCAATCAGCGAGTTCGAGCCGAGCCGGTTCGCCCCGTGAACGGATGCGCACCCCGCCTCGCCCACTGCCATCAGGCCTGGAACGATCGCGTTGGGGTCTTTCTTGGTCGGGTTGATGACTTCGCCCCAATAGTTGGTCGGGATACCGCCCATGTTATAGTGCACGGTCGGCAAAACCGGGATCGGCTCCTTGGTGACGTCGACACCGGCAAATATCTTGGCGCTTTCCGAAATGCCCGGCAGACGTTCGGCCAGCGCCTCGGCCGGAAGATGCGACAGGTTCAGATGAATGTGATCACCGTCCTTGCCTACGCCGCGGCCTTCGCGGATTTCCATGGTCATAGAGCGGCTGACATAGTCGCGCGGTGCAAGGTCCTTGTACTGGGGCGCATAGCGCTCCATGAACCGTTCACCTTCCGAGTTCGTCAGATAACCACCCTCGCCGCGTGCGCCTTCGGTGATCAGGCAGCCAGAACCGTAGATGCCAGTCGGGTGGAACTGCACAAACTCCATGTCTTCCAGCGCGAGGCCGGCACGCGCCACCATGCCACCACCGTCGCCGGTGCAGGTATGGGCCGACGTGCACGAGAAATAAGCGCGTCCATAGCCGCCTGTGGCCAGAACAACAGTCTTGGCGTTGAAGACATGCATTGTGCCGTCATCAAGCTTCCAGCAGACCACACCCTGACAAACACCATCCTCGGACATGATCAGGTCAACGGCGAAGTACTCGATATAGAATTCGGCGTTGTTCTTGAGGCTTTGACCATACAGCGTGTGCAGGATGGCGTGGCCGGTCCGGTCGGCAGCAGCACAGGTCCGCTGCACGGCAGGGCCTTCGCCGAATTCGGTTGTGTGGCCGCCGAACGGACGTTGGTAAATCTTGCCCGCTTCGGTGCGCGAGAATGGCACACCATAGTGCTCCAGCTCGTAAACCGCCTTGGGCGCTTCACGGGCAAGGTATTCCATCGCATCCGTATCGCCCAGCCAGTCCGACCCCTTGACGGTGTCATACATGTGCCACTGCCAGTGGTCCGGGCCCATGTTGGAAAGCGATGCGGCAATACCACCCTGCGCCGCAACCGTATGCGAGCGGGTCGGGAACACCTTTGTCACACAGGCAGTGCGCAGGCCCTGTTCGGCCATACCCAGCGTGGCGCGCAGGCCCGCGCCACCGGCGCCGACAACCACCACGTCATAATCATGTGTTTCGTATTCGTATGCAGCCATGGGTCTTTCCTCAGAGTGCGATCTTGGCCAGCGCGAAAAGGCCGGTGGCGGTGATGGTCCAGCTCAGCACGATGACCAGCATGATCAACGCCTTGCGGGTGGATCCCTGGGCGTAGTCCTCGATCATCATCGTTGCACCTTTCTGGAAGTGCTGCATGCCGACCAAAATCGTCAAGCCGGTCAGGATGGCCGGAAATGGCCGAGCAAACGTGGCAAGAACAGCCTCGTGCCCCTGGCCAATGGCGCGACCGACGACAATGATGAACGCCGGAATCAGGAAGGCCAGGCCAACAGCAGACACGGTCATGTACCAGTGATGTTCGGTGCCGGTATGTGAGGCGCCTTTGCCTTCGGCGCGTTTGCGGGCGGTAAGGTAACGCATGGTCTCTCTCCTTACACGATCAGAAGGGTGATGATGGTCAGGACAACCGAGCCGGCTATGCAGGCAATGCCCAGCTTCTCGGCCATTTCGATATCAAGCCCGTGGCCTGCATCAAAATAGAGATGCCGCAGCCCGGCAAGGTAGTGAAACCAGATGCCCAGCACACTCAGGCTCAGCACCAGGTTTCCGAACCAAGAGGTCACGAAAGCGTTGGCCGTGGCGAAATAGGCCTCCGACGTGGACGCAGCCAATAGCCACCAGACGATCATGGCCACCGCCACGATCATGGCGTTGCCGGTAATCCGGGTCAGAATCGAAGTGATCGAGGTGATCTGCGGGCGGTAAATCTGGATATGGGGGCTGAGCGGACGCTCGACCGGTTTTTGGGGGGCCATGGGCATCTCTCCCTTTCATCATTGGTAGGCGCCCTATCTAGGCGCAATCCCTTTCGCCTTTGATAACGGTTTTGCCACAAGAGTCACGTGCTCTTCGCAGTTGCAGCACGATTTTTTCCGAGATTTTTCGTCTTTCTGGTAATTTGTGATCACGGTAGCGATAACGGTGATCACATATATGGAAATCGCGATCTAAAACGCTTCAAAATGCAACGCCTGCAGCTAAGAAAACCGGCTTGCACAGGTACCCTCTTACGCGTGGCGATCGCCCGCCACAGCGATGCAACAAGCCATCGTTAGGCAGCTTACCCGCAATGCACCGCTATGTGATCACAAAACGATACCTTAAGTCGGCATCAACGCCCAATAGTCCAGATCCAACAGGACACCCGGCAGAAACTTTCCGTCTTCACCCTTCAGTTCGCCCACAGACCCATCCGAAGTCGCGACCAAACGTAAGCGAATGGCGCCGACACCGGGGGCCGATGTCTCGGCCTTGTCCAGCACCTCGGACCATGCCTTCACGGTCAAACCCGAGAAACACGGGTTAGCATGGGCGCCACCATTCAGCCCCACGATCATCTGCGCATTGGCCAGTCCATTGAAGCTGAGCGCGCGGGCCATCGAGATCACATGGCCGCCATAGATCAGCCGCTGGCCGTCGGGGCGGAACGTAGCATCGAAATGCACTTTGGCGGTGTTCTGCCACAGCCGCGTGGCAATCATGTGCTCAGCTTCCTCAATGGTGACGCCGTCGACATGGTCGATCACCTCGCCGGCCTCGTAGTCGCCCCAGCGATGCGGCTCACCTGCCTGAACGAAATCGTAATTCGAGAAGTCCAACCCGTCGGGGATGCTCAGATCATCGACCGCCAGGGTTTTCTTCAATTCGGGAATGGTCGTTTCCGGCGCAGGCGCATCAAGGTTGGATTTGCGCACCATGACCCAGCGCACATATTCCATCACCACCTCATCCATCTGGTTGAGGCCGCGGGTGCGGACGTAAACTACGCCGGATTTGCCATTGGAATTCTGTTTCAGGCCAATAACTTCGCTCACGGACCGCAGTGTGTCACCCGGGTAGACCGGCTTCAGCCAGCGGCCCTCGGCATAACCAAGGTTCGCGACCGCATTCAACGAAATATCCGGCACCGTCTTGCCAAACACCACGTGGAACGCCGCCAGATCGTCAATTGGGCTGCCATCGAGCCCACTGTCGGCGGCAAACATGTCCGACGAGTAAAGCGCATGACGTGCCGGGTAGAGCGCGTGATAGAGCGCACGTTCGCCCTCGCCCACGGTGCGCGGAACCGCGTGTTCGATCACTTGGCCCAGCGTGTAGTCTTCAAAAAACCGGCCCGGATTGGTTTTGGCCATGTTTTGGAACTCCATTTAGATGTTGTTTCAGCCGAACGGGTTGTACCCCAGCCAGCTGTGAATGAGGGCGACGACACCATAGACCCCGATGGCCCCGACAAGGGCGCCAATTTCCTTGCCCATGGGCGCAGGGGGCGGCGGTGCAGGGCGCGGGTTGGCGCGGTTGAGGAGGATCATGCTGATCAAGGCCCAGACCGTAAGCCCCCCGAACAGGACGAAGCTTTCCGTGTCGCCATTAGGGATCAGGTGCGCAACGGCCCAAATCGTAAAGGCGCTGAGCTGCGGATTACGAAACCAACCCTTGGCGCGAGTCTTCATGCCATCGGCCGCGAAGAGGTAAATCGAGAACAGAACCAAAAGGTTGTTGATCCCCGCCAGAATCGGCGTGCGGCCCCAGTAAACCGGACCATCTGCCATGCGATACCCAATCACCATCAGCACGATCGAGGTCAGGATCGCCAGTGCAACCGGCCCCTTACCCTTCTCGCCCATCGGCTCACGGATACCGGGGGCAATGCGTTTGAACAGGTGCGCTGCAAACCAGAGCAGGACGCCGAGGATGAGAAGGGTCATGGGTACTACCTCTATTGTGGGGGCGGTGTGCTAAAGCGCACACTACAGCGACGCGATCGCGCTGGCCATGGCAAGGATTTTTTTGGCGGTCTCCACGTGCAGGTTCTCGACGATCTTGCCATCGACCACGGCCACCCCCTGCCCCGAGGCTTCGACCGCTTCGAAGGCTTCGATCTGGCGGCGGGCCAGATCAATCTCGGCCTCGGACGGTGAAAACGCCGCGTTGGTCACGTCGACCTGCGCCGGGTGGATCAGGGTCTTGCCGTCAAAGCCCAGATCACGACCCTGTTCGCATTCCGCCTTGAGGCCTTCGTCATCCTTGAATTGGTTGTAAACGCCATCAACCGCCACAACTCCGTGGGCGCGGGCGGCCAAAAGCATCGTTTGCAGCGAAGTCATCATTGGCAGACGGTCGGCCCGGGTGCGGCAGTTCAACTCCTTGGCCAGATCGTTGGTGCCAGCGACAAAACCTTTTACCTGCGGATGGGCGGCGATTTCCATCGCGTTCCAGATGCCATGGCAGCTTTCCATCATCGCCCAGATCGGCATGTCGCCCACGATGTCGGCTAGCGCCTGCACGTCGAGCGCATTGTTTACCTTGGGCAGCAGCACCGCATCGGCTTCCATCTTGGCTACAGCCTTTGCATCCTCAATACCCCATTCGGTATCAAGCGCATTGATGCGAACGATTTTCGCACGCTCACCATATCCGCCTTCTGTCAGAGCGGCCGCCAACGTGGAGCGGGCTTCAACCTTAGCATCAGGCGTCACAGCGTCCTCGAGATCGAAGATGATCGCGTCCACCGGCAGGGTACGGGCTTTCTCCAAAGCCCGCTCTTTCGAGCCAGGGATATAGAGAACGGAACGGTAAGGGCGTGGGGTGTCCATGGGATTCTCCGGTAATTATGTTGCGCGGATAGAGCATTTTTGACCGTAAATGTTCAAGGCAAAACGTGCTGCATCGCAGAATCAAATGCGCATTTGAGGCATCGCACGCCAAATTAACCCCGTGTTCAGACCTGTCCCCCACCCTTTTCAACACGCGTCAAAGTCCCAGGATGGCCGCAGGAAATGCATCGGCTTTGAGCGCGGATTGAGAAGGCCATCGTCGCCGGAGAACCCGGGCGTGACTGTCAATGGCCGAGCGCAACGAAAGGTTGATGCAATGAAAATGATGATGAAAGCCGCCCTGCTGACGAGTGTGATGGCCTCTGCGGGGGGCCCTTCCGCTGCAACCGCGCAAGGCAGCAATTGCGCACCCCGCGAAGTTGTGGTGACCCGCCTGGCCGAAAATATGGTGAAACCCGTCAATCGATCGGGTTGGGCGCTAACAATGCGGTGGTCGAAACCTTTGCCAGCAACGAAAGTGGCAGTTGGACGATTACCGTGACCATGCCCAACGGGATGACCTGCCTTGTGGCTTCGGGTCAGGCTTTCGAAACCCTGGCCGAAGCGCTGCCGACGAAGGGCAATGACGCCTGACCCAAGAGCAGGCGGTAAACCGATGGCGTGAGGGGCCAACCCCGAACACGCCCCAGGACTTTGTGGTTGGATGAAAAAACTTGCTAGTGCGCGACAGGCGCAACTACGTGAGCCCATCCCAAACCAACTTCAATCCCGTTACAGTCAGCAACACGTAGGTCAGCGCGAAAAACGCCCGTTCGGAGATGGCGAAATGGGCGCGCACGCCCAGCCATGTGCCCAAGAGTGCGAAGGGCGCGAGCCACAGCCCGGCGTGAAGCGTGTCGAGCGTGAACATGCCCAGCCAGCCATAAGGAACCGCCTTGAGCAGGTTGTTAACCCAGAAAACCAGAACCGACGTCGCTTGGAACTCGGTCTTGGAACGGGGCTTCGACAACAAGTAGACCGCCGCCGCCGGGCCGCCGGCATGGGCGACAAAGCTGGTGAAACCAACCACGACCCCGGCAATCGCCCCACCCACCCGTGAAAACGGATGCCGGGCGAGCTTGATCAGACCTGCCCGCCCAAGGATCTGCCAGATCACGAACAAAAGCGCGATCCCACCGATCAATAACCGGAGGTGATCAGCATTGGCCGCGCGAAAGAACAGTGCACCAAGCAATATCCCCGGCACCGACCCGGCAATCAGCAACCACGCCTCGCCACTGTTCCATTTCCGCCAGAACGGCCGCAGCGTCGCCAGGTCGATCAGCATCAAGAGCGGCAGCATCAGCCCGATGGCCGCTGCCGGTTCCATGATCAGAGCCAGAATCGCGCCCGAAGCAAAAGCCGCACCAGAACCGAAACCACCCTTCGACACCCCGGCAAAGACCACGGCAGGGATGGCCAGCGCAAAAAAGCTGAGATCAAGCGACGGCACGGATCGGATGTCCTTAAGTAACGGTTTCACAACCGGTTTAGCGCTAAAGGACATGCTGCGATAGCCCCGCAAACTCGCCACGCTGCGTTGCAGCGCCCTTGCGCCCGCGCCTTAAAACGCCTAACCCCGTGCGCGACAAAATAACCCTAGCGGAGAAAGATCCCATGGCCAGACCCAAAATCGCCCTTATCGGCGCAGGCATGATCGGCGGCACCCTTGCCCATATGGCAGCAATGAAAGAGCTGGGCGACATCGTCCTCTTCGACATTGCCGAAGGCATCCCCGAAGGCAAAGCACTGGACATTGCGGAATCCGGCCCCTCGGAAGGGTTCGACGCCTCGCTCAAGGGCACCCAGGACTATGCCGACATCGTAGGCGCCGACGTCTGCATCGTCACCGCGGGTGTGCCGCGCAAACCCGGCATGAGCCGCGATGACCTTCTCGGCATCAACCTCAAGGTCATGAAATCCGTGGGCGAAGGCATTGCCGCCAACGCCCCCGACGCTTTCGTCATCTGCATCACCAACCCGCTTGACGCGATGGTCTGGGCCCTGCGTGAGTTCAGCGGCCTGCCCCACGCCAAGGTCTGCGGCATGGCCGGCGTTCTCGACAGCGCCCGTTATCGCCATTTCCTGTCGGAAGAATTCGGCGTTTCAATGCGCGACGTCACCGCCTTCGTTCTGGGTGGCCACGGCGACACCATGGTGCCGCTGGCGCGTTACTCGACCGTCGGTGGCATCCCACTGCCCGACCTCGTCGACATGGGCTGGACCAGCCAGGACAAGATGGACGCCATCGAGCAGCGCACCCGTGACGGCGGCGCCGAAATCGTTGGACTGCTAAAAACCGGATCGGCCTACTACGCGCCTGCCACCAGCGCCATCGAAATGGCCGAGGCCTACCTGAAAGACCAGAAACGCGTTCTGCCCTGCGCCGCCCATTGTGACGGTGAATACGGCCTGAATGGTCTCTATGTTGGTGTGCCGACCGTGATCGGCGCGGCCGGTGTCGAGAAAGTCATCGACATCAAGCTCAACAAGGACGAGCGCGTCCAATTCGACAAATCGGTCGACGCGGTCAAGGGTCTGGTCAAAGCCTGCCAGGAAATCGACGGCTCGCTGGCCTGATCCTTCAATCGACCTGCAATTCAAGGGCGCCCCATCGCGGGCGCCCTTTTTTCATGCCCCGGCAGTATCGGAAATGTCTGCCAATAGCGCATAATCCATCGCATAGAAGCCCCGGATGAACGTCTCGGTCTCGGGCGCCACCTCGACTTGGCCATGACTGAGATTGCGCTTCCAGTCCCGCGACGGCACCACCGGGTTGCCACCCAACGTGTCAATCCAGTCATAGACCGGGTCGAGACCACCCTCGAGCCGGAACAACCGCATGTCCGGTGTGACAAATTCTGTCTGCGGACGCAGGTGGTTGTCGTAAAGATAGGGCTGGTTGCGGCTCAGTTTCAGAACCCGCGGCGCCCACTCGTCAAAGCTGGCCACATGTTTTCCCCGGTCGCTGGCACGCTTGGAGCGATGACGATACTCGCTTTTCATCCGCTCCACTGGGTCGCGCAAAACCGCGAAAGTGTAATCGCAAAAGCCGGGCTCCAATAGTGCCCCATGCAGCTCGACATGCATGTGCTGAGGCGAACAGGGCAGCCATTCCAAATCAACCCCGCTGTGCATCGTCACCTGCCCCTTGGAGCGAAGGTAGGTCTCGATGCTGGTACCGCCGGTTTTCGGTATATGGGCGAAAAACACAAGCGTCTGGCCAAGTCTGGCAAGGGGCATTGGGCGGGTCTCCGGTTTGCGTGGAAAGGCTTGCATGAGGACCACGGTGAAGTCCAGCTTCAGACTCGGTCGCCAATTTCCGGTGTTGGCGATTCCCCTTCCACCTGCGGCGGGCTGTCGCGGATTGGGTTTTGTGATCACGCTTTTTCTACCCGTGATCACAAATACGGATAATTCGCGAGAATTACCGTTTTTCGGGGAATTTTGCTTAGCGATACAGAAACCATATGACAGTAATGCTGCAAACGCAGCAATCCTGAGGTATGCCTGATGAACATCCACGAATACCAGGCGAAGGCACTTCTTCGCTCTTATGGGGCCCCGGTTTCCGATGGCCGCGTCGTGACCCGCGCCGAAGACGCCAAAACCGCCGCCGGCGAACTGGACGGTCCCCTTTGGGTGGTAAAGTCGCAAATTCACGCCGGTGGCCGTGGCAAGGGCACCTTCAAAGAGGCCGACGCCGGTGAAAAAGGCGGTGTACGCCTGGCCAAGTCGGTGGAAGAAGCCGAACTGGAAGCCAAGCGCATGCTGGGCCGCACGCTTGTGACCCACCAAACCGGCCCGGCCGGCAAACAGGTCAACCGCATCTATATCGAAGACGGCTCGGGCATCGAGCGCGAGCTTTACCTCGCCCTTCTGGTGGACCGCCAGACCAGCCGCGTCTCTTACGTCTGCTCGACCGAGGGCGGCATGGACATCGAAGAAGTCGCCGCCGAAACCCCGGAAAAGATCCTCAGCTTCAGCGTCGATCCAGCCACCGGATACATGCCGTTCCACGGCCGTCGCATCGCCTTTTCGCTGGGTCTGACCGGCGGGCAGGTCAAGCAGTGCGTCCAACTGATGGGTCAGCTGTACAAAGCCTTCATCGAGAAGGACATGGAGATGCTAGAAATCAACCCGCTGATCATCACCGACAAGGGCAACATCAAGGTGCTGGACGCCAAAGTCAGCTTTGACGGCAACGCCGTGCATCGCCACCCCGATGTGGCCGAACTGCGCGACGTGACCGAGGAAGACCCAAAGGAACTGGAAGCGTCGAAATACGACCTCAACTACATCGCTCTGGATGGTGAGATCGGCTGCATGGTGAACGGTGCGGGCCTTGCCATGGCGACGATGGACATCATCAAGCTTTACGGCAGCGAACCCGCCAACTTCCTCGACGTCGGCGGTGGTGCTACCAAGGAGAAAGTCACCGAGGCGTTCAAGATCATCACCAGCGACCCGCAGGTCAAAGGCATCCTGGTGAACATCTTCGGCGGCATCATGCGTTGTGACGTGATCGCCGAGGGCGTTGTTGCCGCGGTGAAAGAGGTCGGACTTCAGGTTCCGCTGGTTGTCCGCCTCGAAGGCACCAATGTGGAAGAAGGCAAAGCCATCATCAACAACAGCGATGTTGACGTGATCGCCGCCGACGACCTCAAGGATGGCGCCGAGAAGATCGTCAAGGCGGTCAAAGGGTGACAATCGCGTTTGCCGATAACGTGAACGGCTTTCGGGCTGACTTCGGCCGGGCAATCTTGCCCTGCCGGACGAAGCCCGTATGCCGTGATGCATGGAATTGGCAGACATGAAGGCGGTGGTTCACATAGGCACAGCCAAGACCGGCACCACGTCGATCCAGCGGTTTCTCAATGTCAACCGACAACAGTTGATCGACCAGGGCATCCTTTACACCCGCTATCTCAAAGCCGGGACGTTCGGCCGGGCACAGCCCGAATACATGCGCTATGCCTTGAGCAAAACGCGGCGCCTGCTCAAAGACCAGGTGGCAGCCCGACATCATCGCTTTCACACGCTCGAGGAACTCGACCGGATGGTTGAAGGCTTCGACGACTGGCTGGCAGAGCAGGCCAGTACCCCGGGATGCGACAGTTTCGTTATCAGCAGCGAGCAGATTTGGGTCCACCTGCGGCCTGAGGCCACGATGAGAGCCTTGCACGACCTGATGTTGCGGCATTTCGACGACGTGACATATGTCCTCTATATCCGTCGTCAGGACAAATGGCTGGCCAGCATGTATTCGGAAACGCTGCGCAACGCCATGTCACACAGCTTTGAGGCGTTCCTGACCAAAAGGGGAGCACCGGATTATCATCATGACATCCGCAATCTCGTCGATGTGCTTGGGCGGGACCGTGTCGAGGTCCGCCTGTTCGAACGTGATGTAATGAAGGGTCATGACGTGGTCGATGATTTCTGTGCCGTGGCAGGAATCGACCCAACCGATCTCAAGCGCCCTGAACGCATGAACGAGGCTCTGTCGCTTCGGGCTTCGCGGGTGCTGCGGCGGCTCAACGGGCTGGCGACCAGCGTTTCCAAGCGCGGTTCGGACCGTCACGCAAGGATGACGCGGGCTGCGCGGCGTTTCGTGTATGCCTATCTCAACCAGGGCCGCGGACTCAGCCTTACCCCGGCCCAACGCGACCAAGTGCTCGCGCAATGCGCCGACAGCAACGAACAACTGCGGCAATGGCTGTTCCCTGACCGGGAAACTCTTTTCGACATGCGCGACGTGGCCACTCCCCCCGGAAAAACCCCCGGCGGCAAGACCCAAGCGCAAAATCTGCAACCTCTCCACGCCCCGGGGCTCCCGGGTGCCGAACGAAAACCAAACTAGGGAAGCGACATGGCAGTCCTCATCGACGAAAACACCAAAGTCATCTGTCAGGGCCTCACCGGCTCTCAGGGTACATTCCACTCCGAACAGGCCATCGCCTACGGCACCAAGATGGTCGGCGGCGTGACGCCAGGCAAGGGTGGCATGACCCATCTCGACCTGCCGGTCTTCAATTCGGTACACGAGGCCAAGCACGTGACCGAGGCCAATGCCTCGGTGATCTACGTCCCTCCGCCTTTCGCCGCCGACTCGATCCTCGAAGCGATCGACGCCGAGATGGAAGTGATCGTCTGCATCACCGAGGGCATCCCGGTTCTCGACATGATGAAGGTCAAGCGAGCGCTGATGGACAGCGACAGCGTTCTTGTCGGCCCGAACTGCCCCGGTGTGATCACGCCCGACGCCTGCAAGATCGGCATCATGCCGGGCCACATCCACAAGCGCGGTTCGGTTGGCGTTCTCAGCCGCTCGGGCACATTGACCTACGAGGCGGTGAAGCAAACCACCGATCTGGGTCTGGGTCAGTCCACGGCTGTCGGCATCGGTGGCGATCCGATCAAAGGGACCGAGCATATCGACGTGCTGGAATGGTTCCTGGCCGATGACGAAACCCAGTCGATCATCATGATTGGCGAAATCGGTGGTTCGGCCGAAGAAGAAGCCGCGCAATTCCTGATCGACGAGAAAAAGAAGGGCCGCTGGAAGCCCACTGCAGGCTTCATCGCCGGTCGCACCGCCCCTCCGGGCCGCCGCATGGGCCACGCGGGCGCGATTGTCGCTGGTGGCAAAGGTGGTGCCGAAGACAAGATCGAAGCCATGCGCGCCGCAGGGATCGTTGTGGCCGATAGCCCCGCCGATCTGGGCCAGGCTGTTATGGAAGCGATTGGTTAAACATGGCGCAACGCCGGACATACGAACTTAGGGCAGCGCCCGGCCCGGGGTGGGTGCGAAGCGCCCGCCCATGGGGCGGGTCGGGCGCTGCCCGGCCTGTCGTCCGGGCGGGAGTTCTGTGATGGTTTCCAGTCCCAAATTTTTCGATCAAGTTCGAAACACGTGTGCCTTTTCTAGACGGGCTTCTCGTCGTGAGTATTATGGCTTCAGTGCTGTGTTGCTAATCGGATTCTTTACGACCTATGCCTACTTCTGGGGGCCGAATCTCTTCTTCGCGGCTAGCGGCAAACTTGGCCCTGTGGTTTTGTTGTTCGCATACGCTGGGCTGCTGTACGTTTTCTCGTCCGCAGGAGTAAGACGAAACCTCGATTTGGGTGACCTTTCTGTACCCCGGTTGCTTGTTATCTCCTTCGCGTTTGTCGCATCTCTTTTTGTTTTCATGACGTTCACCGCAATCTTCTCTGAACAAGGCGGTGACTACATGCTTTTGGTTGGCCTCATTGGTCAGCCTGCGGCGGTCATCGCACTTTTCATCGGTTGGCTATTGCTCAACATCTTTTTCCTCAAACCTTCCCAACCCGGCCCCAACAAATACGGTCCTAACCCACATGAGGTGAACCCATGACCGAACAATCCAACAACAGTGAATTCCACGCATCCTCCTTCATGCAAGGCCACAATGCCGAGTATCTGGAGCAGATGTATGCGCGCTATGCCAATGACCCGAACGCGGTCGACGAAGCGTGGCAGGCCTTCTTTGCCCAGATGGGCGATCAGGAACCGGACGTGAAGGCCGAGGCCGCAGGGCCCTCCTGGGCGCGCAGCGACTGGCCGCCGATGCCAAGCGACGAACTGACTCACGCGCTCACCGGCGAATGGCCCGCTCCGCCGCCGCCCGAAAAAGATGCTAAGGCGGTCGAGAAGAAGATCCGCGCCAAGGCCGAAGAGACCGGCGCAAAACCCTCCGAGGACGCCATCCGCGTGGCGGTGCTGGACAGCATTCGCGCTCTGATGATTATCCGTGCCTATCGTATCCGGGGTCACTTGGCCGCCGATCTCGACCCGCTGGGCATGCACAACGCCGGCAAGGCTCATCCCGAGCTTGACCCGATTTCCTACGGCTTCTCGGATGCCGACATGGACCGTCCGATATTTATCGACAAGGTTCTGGGCCTCGATTTCGCCACCATGCGGCAGATCATCGACATCGTGAAGCGCACCTATTGCGGCACTTTCGCCCTGCAATACATGCATATCTCAGACCCTGAGCAAGCCGGGTGGCTGAAAGAACGAATCGAAGGCTACGGCAAGGAAATCCAGTTCACCCGCGAGGGCCGCAAGGCGATCCTCAACAAGCTGGTCGAGGCCGAAGGCTTTGAGAAGTTCCTGCACGTCAAATACATGGGCACCAAGCGGTTCGGCCTTGATGGTGGCGAGGCGCTGATCCCCGCCATGGAACAGATCATCAAGCGCGGCGGCAGCCTTGGCGCCAAGGAAATCGTCATCGGCATGCCCCACCGTGGCCGCCTGTCGGTGCTGGCCAACGTGATGGCCAAACCCTACCGCGCGATCTTCAACGAATTCCAGGGCGGCAGCTTCAAACCCGAAGACGTCGATGGTTCGGGCGATGTGAAATACCACCTTGGGGCCTCTTCGGATCGCGAATTCGACGGCAACTCGGTGCACCTGTCTTTGACCGCCAACCCAAGCCACCTCGAAGCCGTGAACCCGGTGGTCATCGGCAAGGTCCGCGCCAAGCAGGACCAGTTCAAGGATGACGAACGCACCAGTGTGATCCCGGTGTTGCTGCACGGAGATGCGGCCTTCGCCGGTCAGGGAGTCGTGGCCGAGTGTTTCGGTCTCTCGGGGCTCAAGGGGCACAAGACCGGCGGCACGATCCACGTGGTTGTGAACAACCAAATCGGCTTTACCACTGCGCCGCACTTCTCGCGCTCGTCGCCCTATCCCACGGACATTGCGCTCATGGTCGAAGCGCCGATCTTCCACGTCAACGGCGACGATCCCGAGGCGGTGGTGCATGCCGCCAAGGTTGCCACCGAGTTCCGCCAGAAATTCGGGCGCGACGTGGTCATCGACATGTTCTGCTATCGCCGGTTCGGTCACAACGAAGGCGACGAACCGATGTTCACCAACCCGTTGATGTACAAGCGGATCAAGAAGCACAAGACCACGCTGTCGCTCTATACCGAGCGTCTTGTTCAGGACGGTCTCATCCCCGAGGGCGAGATCGAGGACATGAAGGCCGCCTTCCAAGCCTATCTCAACGACGAATTCGAGGCCGGCAAGGACTACAAACCCAACAAGGCCGACTGGCTTGACGGGCGCTGGTCGCACCTCGACCGCAACAATCAGGACTACCAGCGCGGCGAGACCGCCATCAAGCCGGAAACCATGGAAGAGGTCGGCAAAGCCCTGACCCGCGCGCCCGAAGGTTTCCCGCTGCACCGCACCGTGCAACGCCTGCTCGACACCAAACAGGCGATGTTCGACAACGGGACCGGTTTTGACTGGGCGACCGGCGAAGCACTGGCCTTCGGCTCCCTGATGACCGAAGGTTACCCGGTCCGTCTTGCGGGGCAGGACGCCACCCGCGGCACCTTCTCGCAGCGCCACTCGGGCTTCATCGACCAGGACACCGAAGAGCGATACTACCCGCTCAACAACATCCGCGAGGGTCAGGCCCAATACGAGGTCATCGACTCGATGCTCAGCGAATATGCGGTCCTGGGCTTCGAATATGGCTACAGCCTTGCCGAACCGAATGCGCTGACCCTGTGGGAGGCCCAGTTCGGTGACTTCGCCAACGGAGCCCAGATCATGTTCGACCAGTTCATCTCGTCCGGCGAGGCGAAATGGCTGCGGATGAGCGGTCTGGTCGTCCTTCTGCCGCACGGTTTCGAAGGCCAGGGTCCGGAACACAGCTCGGCCCGCCTCGAACGCTTCCTGCAGATGTGCGGCGGTGACAACTGGATCGTTGCCAACTGCACCACGCCAGCGAACTACTTCCACATCTTGCGCCGGCAGCTGCACCGGTCTTTCCGCAAACCGCTTGTCCTGATGACGCCGAAATCGCTTCTGCGCCACAAGATGGCGATCTCGAAGACCGAGGATTTCACCACCGGTTCCAGCTTCCACCGGGTGCTCTGGGATGATGCCCAGAAAGGCAACTCCGACACCAAACTGAAGAAGGACAAGGACATCAAGCGCGTCGTGATGTGTTCCGGCAAAGTCTATTACGACCTGCTGGAAGAGCGCGACGCACGTGGTATCGACGATGTCTACCTGATGCGCTTTGAACAGTTCTATCCCTTCCCCGCGATCTCGGCGGTCAAGGAACTGGAACGGTTCAAGCAGGCCGAAATGGTCTGGTGTCAGGAAGAACCCAAGAACCAGGGCGCCTGGAACTTCATCGAACCCAATATCGAATGGGTGCTGCAACGCATCAAGGCCAAGCACACGCGGCCGACTTATGCCGGTCGCCCGGCCTCGGCCTCGCCTGCAACCGGCCTCGCCGCTCAGCACAAAGCACAACAAGAAGCGCTCGTGAACGACGCGCTGACCATCAAGTAAGGAAACCACGATCATGGCAACCGAAGTCCGCGTCCCCACTTTGGGCGAAAGCGTTACCGAAGCAACGGTGGCAACTTGGTTCAAACAGCCCGGCGAAGCCGTGGCGGTCGATGAAATGCTCTGCGAGCTGGAAACCGACAAGGTGACGGTCGAAGTCCCCTCACCCGCCGCTGGCACATTGGGCGAAATCGTCGCCGCCGAAGGCGAGACCGTCGGCGCTGATGCCCTGCTGGCAATGATCGCCGAGGGCGGCGAAGCCGTGGCCGCACCGGCTGCTGCACCCGCCGCCGCGCCCGCGGCAGAAGGGGGTGCGTCGGTTGACGTCATGGTCCCCACCCTGGGCGAAAGCGTCACCGAAGCCACCGTTTCAACCTGGTTCAAGGCCGTGGGCGACACTGTTACGGCTGACGAAATGCTCTGCGAACTCGAAACCGACAAGGTCTCTGTCGAGGTCCCCAGCCCTGCCGCTGGTGTTCTCGCTGAAATCACCGCACCGGAAGGCAGCACCGTCGATGCCACGGCCAAACTGGCTGTGATCACCCAAGGCGCTGCAGCTGCCGCAGGCGCAACACCTGCACCCGCAGCCCCCTCAACCACCGTTGCGCCCGCCCCGACCAAGGACGTGGCCAACGCGCCCTCGGCCGAAAAGATGATGGCCGAGAAAGGCATTGACGCCGCCAACGTGCAGGGCACCGGCCGTGACGGTCGCATCATGAAGGAAGACGTGGCCAAGGCCGCCGCCGCTCCGGCCCCAGCCGCCGTGCCCGCGGCCCCTGCAGCCCCGGCTGCGGCCCCGCGCGCACCGGTCGCCGCCGAGGATGAGGCCCGCGAGGAACGGGTCAAGATGACCCGCCTGCGCCAGACCATCGCCCGCCGCCTCAAGGATGCACAGAACACCGCCGCGATCCTGACCACCTATAACGAGGTCGACATGGGCCCGGTGATGGAACTGCGCAACCAGTACAAGGCCGAATTCGAGAAGAAACACGGCGTCCGCCTGGGCTTCATGTCCTTCTTCACCAAGGCCTGCTGCCACGCGCTGAAAGAGGTGCCCGAGGTCAACGCCGAAATCGACGGTACCGACATCGTCTATAAGCAATTCGTCCACATGGGCATCGCCGCGGGCACGCCCCAGGGCCTTGTCGTGCCGGTCATTCGCGACGCCGACAGCATGTCCTTTGCCACCATCGAGAAGTCGATTGCCGAGAAAGGCAAACGCGCCCGCGACGGCAAGCTTTCCATGGCCGAAATGCAGGGCGGCACCTTCACCATCTCCAATGGTGGCGTCTATGGCTCGCTGATGTCCTCGCCCATCCTCAACCCGCCGCAATCGGGCATCCTGGGCATGCACAAGATCCAGGACCGCCCGATGGTGATCAACGGCGAAATCAAGATCCGCCCGATGATGTATCTCGCGCTCTCCTATGACCACCGCATCGTCGACGGCAAAGGCGCCGTGACCTTCCTCGTCCGCGTCAAGGAGGCGCTGGAAGACCCGCGCCGGTTGTTGATGGATTTGTAAACGATGGCAATCCCCGTCCGTGCGACCATCACTTGCCCGAACTGCGGGGCGTCGGAGGATGTAACCTTCGCCGACACCTCGGTCGGGCCGCACGGGCGGACCAGCAAAACCCCGGTCTACAGCATGGCCGACACCCCGCGCTGGCCCAAAACCCGGCGCGACGAAGACGGGAAATCCGTCACCTATCTCAGTTGCGCAAGCTGCGGCGAGGCCGAATTTACCACCCTCTCCCAACTCGCGAGCTAACGGCGAAACCGCCGAAACTGCAAAGGATCAAGACCCATGGCAAATTATGACGTGATCATCATCGGCGCAGGCCCCGGCGGCTATGTGTCGGCCATCCGCTGCGCCCAACTGGGCCTGAAAACCGCCGTGGTCGAAGGCCGCGAAACGTTGGGTGGCACCTGCCTCAACGTCGGCTGTATCCCCTCCAAGGCGCTGCTGCATGCCACCCATATGCTGCACGAGGCCGAGCACAATTTCGCCGACATGGGCCTCAAGGGTAAAAGCCCTTCGGTCGATTGGAAGCAGATGCAGGCCTACAAGGACGACGTGATCGGTCAGAACACCGGTGGTATCGAGTTCCTGTTCAAGAAGAACAAGATCGACTGGATCAAGGGCTGGGCCACCATTCCCGCCCCCGGCAAGGTACAGGTCGGCGACGACGTGCACGAGACCAAGAACATCGTAATCGCCTCGGGCTCCGAACCCGCCTCAATCCCCGGCGTTGAAATCGACGAAAACCGCATTGTCAGCTCGACCGGCGCGCTGACCCTGCCCAAGGTACCGAAAAAGATGATCGTTATCGGCGCCGGTGTGATCGGCCTCGAACTGGGATCAGTCTATCAGCGTCTGGGCGCAGAAGTGACCGTGGTCGAATACATGGACGCCGTCTGTCCCGGCATGGACGCCGACGTGCAACGCACCTTCAAACGCATCCTTGAAAAACAGGGCCTCAACATCATCACTGGCGCAGCGGTGAAATCCGCCGAGGCCCTGAAATCCAAGGCAAAAGTCACCTACGCCCCCAAGAAAGGCGGCGATGACGTCACCATCGAGGCCGACTACGTGCTGGTGGCAACAGGGCGCAAACCCTTCGCCGACGGCCTGGGCCTTGACGCTCTTGGCTTGCAGATCACCGAGCGCGGCCAGATCGCCGTCGACAGCCATTGGAAGACCAATATCGACGGCATCTATGCCATCGGTGACGTGACCCCCGGTCCAATGCTGGCCCACAAGGCCGAAGACGAAGGCATGGCCGTGGCCGAGGTTCTGGCGGGCAAGCATGGTCACGTGAACTATGGCGTGATTCCCGGCGTGGTCTACACCACCCCCGAGGTCGCCACCGTTGGCCAAACCGAAGCCGAGCTGAAAGCCGCCGGCATGAAAAAACCCAAGGTGGGCAAATTCATGTTCATGGGTAACGCCCGCGCCAAGGCGGTGCATCAGGGCGACGGCTTCGTCAAACTGATCGTGCACCCCGAAACCGACCGCGTTCTGGGCGCGGCTATCATTGGCCCGGCAGCAGGTGACATGATCCACGAAATCTGTGTCGCGATGGAGTTCGGCGCATCGGCCGAGGACATTGCGCTCACCTGCCACGCCCACCCGACCTATTCCGAGGCCGTGCGCGAGGCAGCGCTGGCCTGTGGCAATGGGGCCATCCACAGCTGACAAAGCCAGTCAATTGGATTAAACACCGGGGCGGCCCACCAAGGCCGCCCTGTTTGTATTTCAGCATTTGCGCGGATTCACGCCGTACATCATCAGGTCATGGGCCGCCATCGGCGCGTCCTGGACCATTCGGCTGACAATCTCGTCTGTTGGGTCAGAGTCAGCTGTGGATGCCATTTTGTCGGCCCCGAACTCCAAGTAGCTTTCGGTATTACAGCTCTTCCCGGCCAGCGCATATTTCTCTGCGCTGCGCCAATAGTTCACGCCTTTGAAAACCACCGATCGGGTCTCTGTCAGCACGCATAACGACAACGTACGCTCATCCCCAGGGACTTTCGTCGGTGCGACAAAGACAAGCGCTTGCACGGATTAGCCCGGAACGGCACTGCGGCGGGCGTCGGCTGTGGTGGCGGAAGCCACGACCACAGTAAGGCCGAAGAAAAGGAAAAGGAGTTTTTTCATAGGATCAAACCTGCAACGGATTACAAATAGCCTGATCGGTTAACTATGAAATGCGGGCTAAAATGCGGTCACAGCCGGACCCTTTTTAACCTATAGGTGTATCGTCAGCTCTCCGAACCCTGCGCCTGCCCCGGTTTCGGCAGGTTACCGTCATAACCTACCTCGCGCATCAGTGCGTTCGAGCCGGTCTCGATCTCGTATTCAAGCTGCCCCATGAAATCGGCCTGCTCCACCCCGGGCTGAATGGTTGGCAGGAACTCGATGACCGCCCTGCCCGGTAGGCGCAGCATCGTTCCCTTACGCCAGTAAAGCCCGGCATTGGTGGCGGTTGGCACGCAGGCCTGCGCCAGTTGTTTGTACAGTACGAAAGATCCCACCTTGAACGGGCGGTAATCACCCGGCCTGACCCGTGTCCCCTGCGGATAGATCACCAACTGCCCCGGCGCGACCCGCCCCGAGCCGATATCGGCCATCATCTTCTTGATCGCCGCACCCCGCTTGCCGCGCGCCACCGGCACACAGCCCAGCCGCCAAGCATAAACCCCGATGATCGGGGTCCACAAAAGCTCGCGTTTCATGATGAAGCGCGGCTTGGGCACCGCTTGGAAGATCATGATGATATCCAGGAAGGACTGGTGCTTGGCCACCACCAGGCACTCCTCGGTCGGAATCTCGCCGCGGACCTCCCAACGAATACCAACTAGCCAGCGGCAGGCAAACCGCACCCAATAGGTGTAGAGCTTGCACGCCGTCAGCGCGCCTTTGGGGGACACCACCGCCCAAGGAAAGAACAGGATGCCCAGAATCAGCATCATCACCGCGTTTACCACGACGAACAGGATCGACATCAGCCAGCGCCAGAGGATCATCAGCTCAACCCTTTCAATGTGCTCCGCGCGGCGGCCCGTGTCGCGGCAAAGGCTACGATCGCCGCCAGTGGAGGAATGACCAGCGGCCAGAGCCAGTGCCAGCCGGCAAAGCCCAAACCTGTCAGGAACCCGCCCGCCTCCTGCGCCGACGGCAGCATCAACATCGCCAACAAGCCCGCGCCGGTGCCAATCGCCGCCCCGGTCAGCGCGCGCAGAGTATAACGGCGCACGAAGGCCTGGGCGATATAGGCATCCTTGGCGCCAACAATGCGCAGCACGGCGATCACCTGGGCATTGGCCGCCAGCGCTGCATTGGCCGCCAGTGTGATCATCGCGGCCATCGCCGCGAAGATAAGCCCAATCGACAGCCAGCCCAGCGCCCGCAGCCGCGAGGCCGCAGTCACCAGCGGCTTGCGCCAGCGCGTATGGTCATCCAGAACCGCACCGGGTACTTCCGCCGCCAGCCGGTGGCGCAGGCCTGCCGGGTCATAGCCCCTCTCATCCTCGGTAATCTCGATTAACTGCGGAATGGGCAGCGTGTCCACCGGCATGTCGGGTCCGAACCACGGCTCAAGCAGCGCGCGTTGTTCGTCACTTGTCAGCGCCCTGGCCGAGGCCACCCCGGCTGTGGTCTCCAACACCTTCAGCGCCGCAGCGGTCTGCGCCTCCATTTGCTCGGAGGGCGCGGAAATACGCAACGTCGCCGACCGGGCCAGCTCGTCCCCCCAGCGCGCCGCCAGCCGCCCCGAGGCCAGCGACAGCGCCATGGCAAACACTGCCAGAAACGCCATTACACCGGCGGAAAACAGCGTTAACCGGGCGGTAAACCCGGTCGGCGGCACCATCCGGTCGGCCTGCGGGTCGCCTACGACAAGGTTGATTATGTCTGCCGGGGTCATCTTCACAAATCAGCCCCCGCAAGATGCAGCCGCCGGTTGGAAATCCGCAGCACGCGGGCCTGAACATGGCTCTTGGCGGCGCGGATCAGGGCCAAGTCGTGAGTGGCGATCATGATCGTCTTGCCCATCCGGTTCAGTTCGATCAGCAGGCGCAACAACCGCTGCGACATCTCCCAATCAACATTTCCGGTCGGTTCGTCTGCCAGGATCACATCGGGAGACATGATCACCGCCCGGGCCAGCGCCGCGCGTTGCCGTTCCCCACCGGACAGTTCCGGCGGCAAGGCATCCGCGCGGGCGCGCAGCCCCACCCAACCAAGAAGCTCCTTCAGATTCGCAGCCTCATCCAGCGATCCGCGCCCCGATACGCTCAGCGGCAAGGCCACATTGTCCGCCATCGGCAAATGATCAAGGAACTGCACATCCTGGTGTACGACCCCGATCCGACGCCGCATAAGCGCCACATCATCGCGGCTCAGACTGCGCACATCGGTATCAAACAGCCGCACCTGCCCCGCTGTCGGGATCAGTGCGCCGTAACACAATTTCAAAAAGGTCGTCTTGCCCGACCCGGACGGCCCGGTCAGGAAATGGAACGAGCCAGGCTGCAGATCAAGCGATATGCCGCTTAGAAGCTCCCCCCCACCATAGCTGTAAGCCACGTCTTCCAGCTCGATCACAGGCCTAGCCTCCTTTTTCGCTGTTCCTGTCATGCCCCAGAGACCGAAAAGTTGCAATCCGGCGGCAACCGAGACCACGCATTTTCTTTGACCTTTCCCTGAACCCGGTTAAACCCTATGTTAATGATCAAAAGGTAGTGCCGCAAAAGCGGCAATTGAGGGCGCGATGCGGTTAATCTGTCCGAATTGCGGGGCACAATACGAAGTCCCGGATGACGTCATCCCGGAGATGGGTCGCGATGTGCAATGCTCCAATTGCGGCGACACCTGGTTTCAGAAACATCCTAGCCAGGACCGGGAACTGGCCGAAGATCTGGGTCGTCCGCTGGATGATGCCCATTGGGAAGAGGAAGCCGAAGGGCCTGTCGCCGAACCGGAACCCGTGCCACAGCCGGAACCCGAGCTCGAACCGGAGCCGGAACCCGAGCCGGACCCGGAACCCGAGCCGCAAAACTGGCCCGACACCGATCCCGTACCCACCCCGGAATCGGAACACGAACCGCAACGCCGCGAGCTCGATCCCGAGGTCCGCGACGTGTTGCGCGAAGAGGCAGAACAGGAAATGCAGGCCCGCGCTTCCGAAGTTGGCGGCCTGGAAACCCAACCCGATCTCGGCCTGGAAGATCCGGGCGACGAGGCCAGCCGCCGTGAGCGCGAGGCCCGGGTGCGCATGGCGCGCATTCGCGGTCTGTCGGAGCAAGAGGCGCTTGCCTCCGAGGACGAGCTGGCCGATCACGCCTCGCGCCGCGACCTGCTTCCGGACATTGACGAAATCAACTCGACCCTGCGCAAGGATTCCGAACGCGTCGCATCAGCCGAGGCGGAAAGCGCCGTCGAAGCGGCCGCCCCGACCCAGAAACGCGGATTTTCCCGCGGGTTCAGCATCGTGCTGCTGATCTTTGCGGCCTTCCTGCTGCTCTACATGTTCGCGCCGCAACTGGCGGAAATGGTTCCGACATTGTCGGGCGTGCTCGACCAATACGTGGCGTTGGTGAACGATGGGCGACAGTGGCTGGATCAACAGGTGTTGAGGTTAACCAGCTACTTGGACGGGCTGGCCTCGGAAAGCGGCGGCAACTGACAGTAACGGCTTTTCCGGGTCAGAAAAGCTCAATCCGCATGGCATCATCGCTTCCTAGACGCGACGGTGCGGGCGCCGCGTTTTCGCACCATTACAATCTTGGACGTCCGGGTGTCCCACAAGACAGGCTGATCAAGGATGTCTTTCGGCCACCATTCTTTAGGGAGCACGCGACGCCGTTGGCTGCGAATGCTCACTTCGAAACGGTCTCCAGAAGAACTTTCGGGCGCCTCCAGCAATTGCCGGCGCAATTCGGTTTCCCTAGCCCTGAGTCGACGAAGTGCGTCACGCACGTCACCCAACTCATCGGCGGGGTGAAGAGTGCGGCGGCGGGAATGGCGCATGTGCTGGTCCATGGCATCATTCGGCACGATTCTATTTAAGATTTCGTAAAAAACCGATCGGTCCTTGCAGCGTCCGCCTAGAACCGGTCCAGCAACCGTTCCAAATAATTGCGCTCTTCCTCGGGGCGGGTCTGCTCTCCCGAACGGCGACGGATTTCATCCAGAAGGTCACGCGCCCGGCGATAGACATCTTCGCCTTGCAGCATGTTCTCGCCATCTCCGATCTGCCCCTTGAGATTGCGGCCCAGCGGGTCGGTCTGACCCTGTCCGGCGAAATTCTCGGGGTTTTGACCTTGCTGGCCCTGATTGCGATCGCGCCGGCCCTGGGCCAGTGCCTCGCCGAGATTGCGCATACCTTCGCGCAGGTTTTCCATCGCTTCGGCTTGCTTGTCGATGGCACCAGGCAGATCGTCGCGTCGCAAGGCGTCCTCGGCCCCGTCCATCGCCCGGCCCGCCCGGTCTAGGGCATCTCGAGCGGCATCACCTTCTTCGGTACCCGCCCCTGGCAGTGCGCCGCGCTGCTGTTCTAATTGGCGTCTGAGCGCCTGTTGTCGATCAGCGAGCGATTGTCCCAGATCCTGCCCCCCTGGGCCGGACTGCCCGCCGCCGCCCTGCTCCTCGCCGTCCTGACCTTGCCCCTGGCCGCCCTGCCCCTCATGGCTTTGCCCGCGACCCTGCCCGCCTGAGCGGCCTTCGTTGCCCTGGCTTTCGCCCGCGCGGGCCCCGGGATTGAACTGTTCCTGAAGGTCGCGGAAGGCTTGGTCAGAAAGGCCCTGCTGTTCGCGCAACGTCTCGTTCAGCCCTTCCATCGCCTGTTCGCCCGGCGATTGCCCTTGACCACCCTGGCCTTCGGTCATGCGCATGTTTTCCATCATCTGCTGGAACTCATCCAACGCCTGTTGTGCCTCAGCCATGCGCCCCTGTTCCATCAGTTCCTGGATACGATCCATCATCCGCTGGATGTCATCCTGGGTCATGGTCATTGTATTTTCGTCGCGCTGGCCCTGATCCGGCTGATCGGTCTGGTTACCCCGGTTTTCCTGGGCAAACTGACGTTCCAGCTGCTGCATGTAATCGCGCGTCGCCTGGCGCAGCTCTTCCATCAGCCGGGCAATTTCGGCATCAGATGCCCCGTTCTTCATCGCTTCACTCAACCGCTCCTGCGCTTGCCGCATCCGCTCCAGCGCATCGGCCAACGTGCCTTCTTCCAGTTGCAGCGCCAACTCCCACAGCGCCTCGGCGATCTCGTCGCGCTGTTCATCCGTCACGCCATAAGCGCTCAACGCCTCTATCCGGCGCAGAATGAAGCGCATACGCAGGTAATTTGTTTCGCGCTTGAACAGCCCCTCAGGCCGGTGCGTCATCGCGCGCATGACCTGAGCCACACGGCCTGCATTGTCGCGGTTCCACAACAGGTCGCGGCGCTGTTCGATCACCGCCGCAGCCATCGGGTCAAAGAAATGCCGCGCAGCGAGGTCGATCTCGTGCGCCGGGCTTGTGCCGATGTTTCCGGCCGCATCCTCTGCGCTCAGGGTGATGGTCACCGGCAGATTGGCCCAGGCATGCTCGCTGAAATCCTCAATCAGAACCTCCTCGAAATCCTGCCGATTTCGAGCGACGGGCAGCGGCAGGTCGATATCGATCTGCGGTCGCGGTTCGGGATCCATGCTCAACCCATAGCGCCGATCCACCCGATCCAGGTCGAGCGTGATCGTGGCTCGCGCCATCATCACCTCGTAATCGTCGCGGGCCGAGAATGGCATGGTGAACGCTCCCAACGCGCTGGTCTCGGCCGGGCCGGTTGCATCAATCTCGGGCATGGCGTCGGGCAGCATGGTTATCTGCCAGCGCCGCCCGCCCTGCCCATCGATGCTCAACTCACCCGATTGTTCAAGCGTGAAGTCATAGCCCTCAGATGTGGGCTCGTTCGTTTGCGGCAACGGTGCCGACGATAGGCTTTCCGATACGTCGAACGCTCCTGGCTCCCCATACAGCCGCAACGTGATCCGGCTCCCCGATGGGGCCGCGAACGCATCCTCGGCAATGTCAGCCAGATAGAGCACCGGCAACCCTGTATAGGACGGTGGTTCGACCCAACCCTCCCAGCTTGGCCCTGCCGCGGCATGCGCCACCCCTCCAGGAGTCAGCTCACTCACGCTACTCACTTTCCAAAGCGACCCGAACAGCAGTGCCACAAGAAACGTCAGCAATGCCATGTACCGCAAACCGAACGGATCGCGCGCCGACACCCGCAGATCGGGCCTCACGGCACGCGCCATCCTGGCGCGGGTTTGCATCCGCATCTGGTGCGCCTGCCATACCGTGCGTGATGCGGCATCCTCGGCCCCGATCACCTGATCATCCAGCACCGCCTGGATTGGCCGCCCAGGCATCGTACGGTCGAGCCGTTCGATCGCCTCGGCCCTGTGCGGCCAATGGAACCGCCACAATCCGCGCAAGACAAAAACCAGCACTGCAAGAGCAGCCAGAACCGCAATCGTCCACACCACCCAGGGTGCAACCAGATCCTGCACGCCCAGCATCAGCGCGCCCAGAACTGCCAGCACCACCGACCACACCGGCCAAAAGCCCCGCGTCACCTGTTCGGCCAGCATGCCGGCCCGCGTCAGGCCAATGGGCCAGCGCAGGCGATCAAGGACGGGATGGCGGGTCTTGCGGGCGATCAGCCTTCTCCGGGTTGCGAAGGGCCCGGACAGCGTGCGTCAGAGCCACTCAGGAATGCTATCGCGGTTAAGCATATCTTCCAAGCTCGGACGTCGGCGGATAACCGCAAATTGATCACCCCGGACCAGAACCTCGGGGATCAAGGGCCGTGAATTGTATTCGCTGGCCATCACAGCACCGTAAGCTCCAGCGCTTCGGAACGCCACCAGGTCGCCGGCCTGAATGACACTCATGTCGCGCTCGCGGGCAAAGGTATCGCCAGTCTCACAGACAGGGCCGACAATGTCATAGCGCGCAGGCTCAACCCCCGGCTCGGCCTCTTTTACAGGCACGATATCGTGATGCGCGTCATACATCGCAGGCCGCACC
The DNA here is from genome assembly GCF_032586155.1 of Aliisedimentitalea sp. MJ-SS2. Taxonomy (NCBI): domain Bacteria; kingdom Pseudomonadati; phylum Pseudomonadota; class Alphaproteobacteria; order Rhodobacterales; family Roseobacteraceae; genus Aliisedimentitalea; species Aliisedimentitalea sp. MJ-SS2. Next base: position 404,444 of record NZ_JAWHTC010000001.1, on the reverse strand, counting down.
AGGTCGTTCATCGCCGCATCGAGGATCAGGAAATCGCGCCCGTCGCCCTCTTTGACGTAGATCACGCCGCTGACCATGATCCCGGCATTGCCAGCCACCAATCGACCCGGCTCGATCTCGATTTCACAGTTCAGGTGGCCCAGCGTCTCCTTAATCATCGCGCCATAGTCGCGCGGCAAGGGCGGGGTCTCGTTCGAATTGGTGTAGGGGATGCCCAAACCGCCGCCCAGATCGAGACGGCGGATATCATGGCCATCCTCGCGCAGCTCCTCGGTCAGCAGCGCCACTTTCTCATAAGCCTCGCGGAACGGCGCTAGGTCGGTCAGTTGCGAGCCGATATGGACGTCGATCCCGACAACTTCCAGCCCCGGCAACCCGGCCGCCTCGGCATAAACCGCGCGCGCCTTGCTGATCGGAATGCCGAACTTGTTCTCGCTCTTGCCCGTGGCGATCTTGGCGTGCGTCTTGGCATCCACGTCGGGATTGACCCGCACGGTGATCGGCGCCCTGACACCCAGCTCCAGCGCCACTGCGTTCAGCGCCAGCATTTCGGGCTCGCTCTCAACATTGAACTGGCGAATGCCGCCCTCCAGCGCCATGCGCATCTCGTCTGCCGTCTTGCCGACCCCCGAGAAAACGATCCGCTCACCCGGCACACCAGCGGCACGCGCCCGGGCATATTCCCCGCCCGACACCACATCCATACCGGCTCCCATGTCGCCCAGAAGCTTCAGAATGGCGAGGTTCGAGGCCGCCTTGATTGCATAGCAAACTAGGTGGTCAGTCCCTTCAAGCGCCTCGTCAAAAAGCCGGTAATGCCGCTCCAACGTCGCCGCAGAATAACAATAGAACGGCGTACCAACCTCTGCTGCAATCTCGGCAATGGCGACTTCCTCGGCGTAAAGCTCACCGTCGCGGTAAAGAAAATGGTCCATGGCGCGTCACTCCTGTCGCGCTGGTCGTAACGAAACAGGGCACCTTTTTAAAGCACCCGCGTCTTCCTTTTGCCAAAAAATATCCCCGCCGGAGGCTTCTGCCCTGTCAGCATTCCTGACCGTCAACAGATTTCAGAGCGACATGCCCAATGTCACTGGCCCCTTGCGCACCGTCACTCCGGTCGAGGTGACCACACCGCTGGACGTGATGCTGACCGTTGTGTTCATCGACGGTGTCACCGGTTCACCATCAGCGCCGCAGGCTGCCAGCGCCAACAGGTTCAGAACTGCGAATATCCGGATCATGCCGTCACCCCTGCATTTCGGCGCGCCAACGAGCAATCTGGGCACGCACCTGCGCCGGGGCCGTACCGCCATAAGACAGGCGCGAGGCCACCGAATTCTCGACACCCAGCACCGAGAACACATCCTCAGTGATCGCCCCGTGCACCCCCTGCATATCCGCAAGCGTCAGATCCGGCAAATCGCAACCGCGGCTTTCCGCCATAGCGACAAGGCTGCCGGTGACGTGGTGGGCATCACGGAACGGCATGTTGAGCGCCCGCACCAACCAGTCGGCCAGGTCAGTCGCGGTCGAAAACCCGCTGCCTGCTGCCGCGGCCAGTTCTGCACGATTGGCCGACATGTCCTTGACCATGCCTTCCATCGCCGCCAGCGCAAGCATCAGGTTGTCGGCAGCGTCAAACACCTGTTCCTTGTCTTCCTGCATGTCCTTGGAATAGGCCAAGGGCAGCCCTTTCATCACCGTCATCAGGGCGACATTCGCCCCGAAGATGCGGCCAATCTTGGCCCGGATCAATTCCGCCGCATCCGGGTTCTTCTTCTGCGGCATGATCGACGAGCCGGTCGAAAACCGATCGGAAAGCGTCACGAACCGGAACTGCGCCGAAGACCAGATCACCAGTTCCTCTGCAAAACGGCTAAGATGCATGGCGCAGATCGAAGCGCAGCTTAAGAATTCCAGGGCAAAATCACGATCCGACACCGCATCCAGAGAGTTCGCCGCTGGCCGGTCAAACCCCAGCGCCTGCGCCGTCATCTCGCGATCAATCGGAAAGGACGTGCCCGCCAACGCCGCCGCGCCAAGCGGGCTTTCATTCATCCGCTTGCGCGCGTCGGTGAACCGCGAGCGATCCCGGCCCAGCATCTCGACATAGGCCATCATGTGATGACCCCACGTTACCGGCTGCGCTGTCTGCAGGTGGGTAAAGCCCGGCATCACCCACTCCGCCCCGGCCTCGGCCTGGTCCAGCAGCGCCGCAATCAACGCCTCGACCCCCGAAATCACCGCGTCCATCTGGTCGCGCACCCACAGCTTGAAATCTGTCGCCACCTGGTCGTTACGCGACCGCCCGGTGTGCAGACGCCCGGCGGGTTCACCAATCAAATCCTTCAGCCGGGATTCCACGTTCATGTGGATGTCCTCAAGTGCCGTGGAAAACTCGAACGCGCCGCCCTCGATTTCTGACAAGACCGTGAGCAGCCCTTCCCTCATCGCTTCGGCGTCGCTATCACTCACGATGCCCGTCGCGGCCAGCATGGCTGCATGGGCGCGTGATCCGGCAATGTCCTGCTTGGCCATACGCTGATCGAACCCGATCGAGGCATTGATTGCCTCCATGATCGCGTCCGGCCCAGCGGCAAAACGTCCGCCCCACATGGCGTTCGAGGACTGGGCGTTGGAGGATTTATCGGTCATGGTCTGATGGCCCTGGATGAGGATTGAGAAATGTCGCGTTCCGCGCTGATTTATACCGCTGTCGCCGCAATCGCAATTGCCGCCGTTGCCTTTGTCGCCCTCCGCGACCCGGCCACGCCGATTCCGCAGGCCGCCGCCGATCACGGCGCTTTGGAAGGCCTGCGTGAGGGCAGTATGAAAAAACTCATCTTTCACCCGGCCCCGAAACCCGCAGGCACCGCCCCCTATGACACCGCCACCGGTGGCAAGGCGTCCCTCGCCGATCACAATGGGCGCTATGTTCTGGTCAATTTCTGGGCCACCTGGTGCGCCCCATGCCGCAAGGAAATGCCCGGCCTGGCCGAGCTGCAGACCGAGTTCGGCGGCGACAGGTTCGAAGTGCTAACCATCGCTACCGGCCGCAACAAACCGCAGGCGATGAAGAAATTCTTTGATGAGATCGGCGTAACCAACCTGCCACTGCATCAGGACCCGAGACAGGCACTTGCCCGTGAAATGGGCGTTCTGGGACTGCCTGTCACCGTGATCCTTGCCCCCGACGGTACTGAAATCGCCCGCATGGTGGGTGACGCGGATTGGGGCTCGGACAGCGGGCGGGCCATTGTCCGGGCTTTGATCGGCCCGCAAATGTAATAAAACGCGCTGCATTACGCATTGCAATCTGGGCGTGCAAGCCGCCATCCCAAACAATACCTACGCGCAAACCACTGCTTTTTGCGGAGCTTCGTGCTACAATTGCGTGCGCAACTCGCATTTGTGAAAGGAGTGATCGATGAGACGTTTTCTTTCAGTTGCTTTTGTTACCCTGTTGATCGTACCCATGCCCGCGATTTCCGGGGATGGTGGCGGAATTGGGCTCAAAGCCCGACTACAGATTCTCACCGAAGACGATTTCCAGGAAAATGTAGTCGGCCACGAAGCCACACACAGAAGCGGTGATTCTTTTATCGCCTATCGGAATGGCAAACTAACCGGCACCGTCGATGGCGCGAAGCTTACTGCTACATGGTATTGGCAGGGTAAGACCTGGTGCAACAAGGGCAATGCCGGAAGCCTTCGGATCAGTGCCTGCTACAGGCTGGAGCTCGACGGCAACCGTCTTCATCGCAAACCCGCCAAGGGCGGCAATACGATGACGTATAGGATGAAGTTCTGATATTGCGGTTTCATACCGCACAGCAACCGCCGATACGTTAAGGCCATCATAAATTCCCGGCCTTCCCGGAAGGGTGTGTAGGGGTTCTGGCCTGCCACGCGTAACGAGGAGCAGACCGGCAAAGTACAGGGACAGATCCTGAATCCCCTCGCAAACCGGGTTTCAGGACCGAGCCGACAGCCAGCCTCGCATCCGGAATTGCTGCCGCAACAGCACAGTGGCAATCGCCGCGAGTACGACTCTGGGCTTGATACACAGACCGGAAACGGAGCGTTTTTTCCTTGTTATTTTGCGCATTTGACCCGAATCAATGCCGGGTTTAGCCTCCAAAGGCAGAACACTGTGTCTGGGGATTTATTATGCGCATATTCTCTTTCGTTTTAGCTGCGACTCTTGCGATTTCATTCATCGGCTCACCGGTCGACGCCGGGTTTAAGCGGATCAAGAAATACGAAAGCTTCAAGATCATCATCGGCAAGCGGCTTTATGACAATCACGGTAACTGGATACGCCTGCATAGCAACGGCAACCTCAGCGGCCATCACAAGGTCCACGGCAAGGTGACCGGCACATGGGCGCTCAATCACGGGTCCGTGTGTCGGATCATGAAAATCGGTGGTGCCACGGACAAGGATTGCCAGTGGGTTTCGCTCGACGGTCAGAAGGTGCGCTTCGTCCGCAACAAGGGCATCGGCAAAGCCCATATCCTCTACTGGAAGAAGACCGCCCCGAAGAAGACGACAAAGAAGAAAACAACCAAAAAGAAGTCGACCACTCAAAAGCAACCAAGCATCGCGAACGAGTTGAAGTTCTAGGTGCCACCATCTGAACGTGCGCAAGACCGACTCGTCCTCAGCATAACCAATGCTGCGGATTGCAGGCACATTGAGGCCCTTGAATAACGGGCCGAAACTGGTCCTGATCGTCGGCCAATCGCTTGCTTGGCAACGCAGTAGGCTGACCAGCGCACGCGCAGCCGGATGTTCAGGTCGTTGCCTTCCCCTACGTTGCCTTTTGACACCCACCCTTCCGCACCGATTAAATAGCCGCGGGAGGAGTAATCATGCCACTCAGTATTCTGCTACCACTTGTTGTCGGCGGCATCGCGGGCATCGTGATTCTGCTGCACCTTCTCGGCCTCAGCCGCCAGTTGATCATTGCCGATGAGCAAACCGCCCTGGCCGCCTGGAACGACGAATTCGGGAATGACGCCGCGATTTCGGCAACGACGTGCCATGACGGTCACGCCGCCCTGATCAGCACCGCTTCGGGCGGGCAGGGTATTGTCTTTTCAATGGGAGCCGACACGACCGCGCGCTATCTGGCCGGAGCCCAAGTCGCCAGAACACCGCGCGGTTTGCGCGTCGACCTGCCCGACTTCACCGCCCCACATATCTACCTGACACTCGAACCGGTCGAGGCCGCCCGTTGGCAGCCGATAATTGGAGAGATCGCATGACCGACCAGCTGGCCTATCCTGATGTCGTGAATTATGCGGTACCCTTCTTCATTGCCGCCATCCTGGTCGAGCTGACTTGGATCGTGATCAAACGACGCGGCGGGCGCTATGAAACCCGCGACGCCCTGACCTCGCTTTTGATGGGGGCGGGCAACGTGGCTGCGGGTATCGCACTCGGCTTTGTCGCCTATGGGTTCTACGTCTGGCTCTGGGACTACAGCCTGTTCAATCTTGGTACGGGGTGGTTAGTTGTGGCGCTGTGTTTCGTGCTCGATGACCTTCGCTACTACTGGTATCACCGCATCGCCCACCGCTCGCGCTGGGTCTGGGCCGAACATGTGAACCACCACAGCTCACAGCACTACAACCTCTCGACCGCACTCCGGCAAAGCTGGACCGGGACTTTCACCGGCATGTGGCTGTTGCGTGCACCGCTGATCCTTCTGGGGTTCCACCCGGCGATGGTGATCTTCGTTGGCGGCATCAACCTGATCTACCAGTTCTGGATCCATACCGAAGCGATCACCCGCATGCCGCGCTGGTTCGAGGCGGTGATGAACACGCCCTCGCATCACCGGGTGCATCATGGCCGCAACGCGCGCTATCTCGACGCCAATTATGCCGGGGTGTTCATCATCTGGGACCGGATGTTCGGCACCTTCGTTCCCGAATATGACGGCGAAAAAGTCGATTATGGCCTGGTCCACAACCTCGGCACCTTCAACCCGCTACGCGTCGCCTTCCACGAATGGTTTGCCATGTTCCGCGACATGGCCCGCCCCGGCCTTTCCCTGCGCCAACGCCTCGCCTATGCCCTCGCCCCACCCGGGTGGAGCCATGACGGTTCGCGCGAGATGACCGAGGCGCTCAAGGCGCGGCACCTGTCAGAGTACCCTGAGGATCGCGGTACGCCAGGGTTCTGAGCTTAGTTGATCCTGAAGAGCATCCGGCCTTGTCCCAAGCGCAACCAACACGGGTCACGCGCCCCAAAAGGCGCCCGAGGGTGTCATAGAGGGTAGCCAGGACGCCCGAGGGCGCCTTTTTCAGTGCCCGCCCAAAATTCCGGTGCGCACTTCGTAATCCACCGCCAGCGCGTAATCCGGGTCATCCTCGCTATCAACGATCAGGTGGCCAGCCTTGGTCAGAAGCTGGTGGCAATCATGGCTCAGATGGCGCAGTTGCAGACGCTTTCCGGCCGCTTCGTATTTTCCCGCAATCGCCTCGATGGCCTGCAGCGCGGATTGATCGACCACCCGGCTATCGGCAAAATCGACGACCACTTCATCGGGGTCATTCGCCACGTTGAAGAGTTCGGTAAAACCTTCTGCGGAGCCAAAGAAAAGCGGCCCCTGAAGGCGGTACACCTTGGTCCCGTTCTTCTGCTCATAAATATCCGCATGAATGCGCCGCGCATTGTTCCAGGCATAGCTGAGCGCCGAGACAATCACGCCGACAACCACCGCGATGGCAAGGTCATAGGCCACGGTCACAATCGTCACCAGCAGAGTGACGAACGCATCGTTCAGCGGCACGCGCGCCAGGATCTTGATCGAATGCCAGGCAAAGGTGCCGATCACCACCATGAACATCACACCAACAAGCGCCGCCAGTGGGATCTGCTCGATCAGCGGTGAGGCGACAAGAATGAACAGCAACAGGAAAAGCGCCGCAGCCACCCCGGCAATCCGCGTCCGACCACCGGATTTCACGTTGATCATCGACTGACCGATCATCGCGCAACCACCCATGCCGCCAAAGAACCCTGTCACCACGTTCGACGCGCCTTGGGCCAGGCATTCCTGGCTGGCCCCGCCGCGCTTGCCGGTCATCTCGCCCACAAGGTTCAGCGTCAGCAGCGATTCAATCAGGCCGATGGCGGCCAGGATCACCGCATAGGGCAGGATGATCTCGAAGGTGTCCCAGTTAAGCGGTACAGACGGGATATGGAACGCAGGCAGACCGCCCTTGATCGAGGCCAGATCGCCGACCCGCGGCACGTCGAGCCCGGTGGCAATCACCACCCCCGCGACAACCGCAATCCCGGCCAGCGGCGCAGGCACGACGCGGGAGATTTTCGGCATGACCCAGATGATCGCCATGGTCAGCGCCACGAGGCCCAACATCATCATCAGTGGCCCACCCGAAAGCCATTCACCGCCGCCCATGCCATGGCCGGTGTTTTCCATGCTTCCGGGCACCTTGAACTGCCCCATCTGCGCCAGGAAAATCACGATCGCCAGTCCGTTGACAAAGCCCAGCATCACCGGGTGAGGCACAAGCCGAATGAACTTGCCCCAGTGCATCGCCCCGGCGATGAGCTGCAAGATCCCCATCAACACAACGGTCGCAAACAGGTATTCGACACCGTGCTCGGCCACTAGGGCCACCATCACCACGGCCAGCGCACCGGTTGCGCCTGAAATCATCCCCGGACGCCCCCCGAACAGCGCTGTGATCAAGCCAACAAGGAACGCCGCATACAACCCGACCAGCGGGTGAACCCCGGCGACAAATGCAAATGCCACTGCCTCGGGCACCAAGGCTAGCGCCACGGTCAGCCCCGAGAGAAGCTCGGTCCGCAATAGGCCAAAGCTCCATTTGTCATCCGGAACCAGACGCAAATCCGGCATTTCCAGTTTGGCAAAGGCTTTTAGAAAGCTCTGTTTCATCGGGGGTCCTGTTGTCATATTTCGCGCGCAGAACGCGCCGAATAGACCGGATCGACCCCCGTGACCAGCAGCTATTTGCGCGATGCTGCCTTGCGCCGCAGGCATGGCAGGACGGGATCAGGCCTCATTGCGCGCCACCGCACGATCCCCCTGCCACCATTTCCACGCGTCCGGATAGTCGAACCCAAGCGAAATCACGTCAACGATCAACACCAGCCAGAGATAGGTGGCATAGCCACCCTGGGCCTCGGGCCGGGCCAGCAACAGCCACAGCACCAGAACTGTCCAGAACGGCAAATGCGGCAGCGCCATGCGTTTCGAGAACCCGCGTTCGGCGATCAGGATCGGCAGGTTCAGGATCATGGCAATATTGGCCAGAAAAGCGACCCACAGCCCACCGGGCTGGGTCAGGAACAATAGGCTGGCCATGTTGACCGGCACCAGGATTAACGCCACCCACACCTGCACCCAAAATGGCATCGCCCTAAACGATCCCCAGATTTCCGTGATCAACCGCATGGCGCGCTCCCCCGAATGTGATCCTGTCGCACCACAAGAGTAGCGCCCGTACCTTGCTTTCGCAAATTCGGACGGCCACAAAGGCGGCAGCAAGACATCGAAATGAGGAAGGTGGCCCAGATGACCAATACCATGATTGCCGTAATCGGCGGCTCGGGCATTTACGACATCGAGGGCCTGGCAGGCGCCGAATGGGTCAGTGTCGAGACGCCCTGGGGCGCACCTTCCGACCAGATCCTCACCGGCAGTCTGGACGGCGTGAAAATGGCCTTCCTGCCCCGTCACGGGCGCGGCCATGTGCACACGCCCTCCTCGGTTCCCTATCGTGCCAACATTGCAGCGCTAAAACAGCTTGGAGTGACCGATGTCATCAGCGTCTCCGCCTGCGGTTCCTTCCGTGAAGAGATGAAACCGGGCGATTTCGTTGTGGTGGATCAGTTCATCGACCGTACCTTTGCCCGCGAAAAGAGCTTTTTCGGCCCCGGACTTGTCGCCCATGTCAGCGTTGCCCACCCCACCTGTCCGCGCCTCGGCTCAGCCTGTTTCGAGGCCGGACAATCGGCCGGCGTGACCATGCATGATGGCGGTACTTACCTCGCCATGGAAGGCCCGCAGTTTTCGACGCTCGCGGAATCGAGGATGTACCGCGAACAATGGGGCGCTGACGTGATCGGCATGACCAACATGCCCGAGGCCAAGCTCGCCCGCGAAGCCGAGCTCTGCTACGCCTCCATCGCCATGGTGACCGACTACGACAGCTGGCACCCCGAACATGGCGAGGTCGACGTGACCGAGATCATCGCAACCCTGATGGGCAATGCCGACAAGGCCCGCGCCATGGTGGCCCGCCTGCCCGCCCTTCTGGGCACCGAACGTGCGCCTTGCGAACATGGCTGCGACCGGGCGCTTGAATATGCCATCCTGACCGCCCCCGACGCGCGCGATCCGGCGATGAAAGATAAACTGAAGGATGTTGCCGGGCGGGTGCTCTGACTCCACCCGGCACTTGCGGTCACTGCATCTGACGGATCAGGCCGATCTTGGCCTTGGCCATCACATCAAAGGCAAACCCGCTGGTTCCGCTACAGCTTTGCGGCGGCGGGGCAATCGCTTCGGTGTTCAGGTTCGGGCAGATTCCCTTCAGCGCTTTGGGGTCGTAGAAGAAAATGGCATCGTCTCTGAACGACACCCCCATCGTGGCCCGTATCACCGTCCGACCTTCGGCATCCTGATCCAGCTTGGTTTCCACCAGCGACTTGGTCACAACACATGCCTTGGCGCGTTGTTCGATCACGGCCTTGGCCACGGCACAGGTACACTCGTTATCCAGAATCGTATCCATCTCGCCAACCACCCGGTTGACCTCGCCGACGAAATGCAGCCGCCACGGCTCGGACACTTGCGGTGTATCCGACGCACCAAGGCCGACCGTGCTTTTGACCACGTCCACATACTCAAAGAACTTGGCCTGCGAGTGATCGACAATGTTGTAATAGACAGCATCAATGCTCGAGCTGGCACGTTTGTCCTCCGACAGGTTCGACCGGCACAACAGCGACTCGATACGAAGCCCATCACCGGAAATCTTGACGATGTCACCAGCCTCGAAAGGCTCGGCCACAACATGGCGTTGCATCTGGTGTTTGATCGAGACATCCATTTTGCTTATCCCGTTCAGGTATGCGAACGCGATCAGCATGGCGGTGACCACAGCCACCGAAACAATCAGTTTACGAAACATGTCACCCTCCCTCTACTTGGGACAGCACATGCCGGTCCCGCATTCGTAATGCGTGTCCGGGCAGGAGGTTTGCGCAAAAACACCGCTCGCGAATACGGCAAAAGCTAGGGTCACAAATGTCTTCATGACGTTTCCAATCTTTTCAAAAAATGAATTTAATAATGCGTGCAGGATAACACTTATGGTTGCATTTCTCAACTTTTGCCTCATTTTTTGGCATTTTCGCCATGTTCCAACGGGCTTAACCGGGTTTGTCGCCTTGGCTTGACAGGGAAACACCACACCCCGAGGCTGCAACCCAGCCAGAGAGGAAATCACCATGACCGGCGCCCCTCAGACCGTCCACGTCGCCCTTGCCAAAGGACTAACGGCGCAGGGCATCGACACCCTGTTCGGCCTTTTGGGCGACAGCAACCTTTTCATGGCCGATGCCTTTACTCATAACGAGGCCGGCCGCTTCATCCCCGCCACCAACGAGGACAACGCCGTACTCATGGCATTGGGCTTTGCCGCGATGACCGGTAAAACGGCCGCCGTCACTGTGACCCAGGGTCCGGCGGTCTCCAACGCGCTCACCGGGCTGATTGAAGGGGTTAAAGCGCAGCTGCCTATCGTTTTCCTCTGCGGCGACACCTCACCCACCGACCCTTGGCACCCGCAAGCCGTGGCGCAGGAAGCGCTGATTGTCGCCACTGGCGCCGGGTTCGAACGGCTGAAATCCCCGGAAACCGCCTGCGCCGATCTTGCCACCGCATTCCGCCGCGCTTCGGTCGAACGCCGCCCCGTCGCCTTCAACATGCCCACCGCGATGATGTGGGAGCCAACCAGCGACGCACCGGTGGCCTATCCAGCCCCGAACCAGGACGGCCCCGCCCCCGATGGCCCAGACATGGACAACGCCATCGGCATCATCGCCAGCGCCCGCAGACCCGTCATATTGGCCGGGCGCGGGGCGATCCCGGCGCGCGAAGTGCTGATCCGGCTGGCCGACCGGATCGGTGCACCGCTGGCCACCACCCTCAAGGCCAAGGGCCTGTTTCAGGGCCATGATTTCAACCTCGGCGTATTCGGCACGCTCAGCACACCGGCGGCGGGCGACGTTATCGCCAGCGCCGATTGCATCATCTCCTTCGGTGCCACCCTTGGCCGCTTCACCACCATGCATGGTTCGTATCTGACGGGCAGCCGCCTGATCCAGGTGGATGACGACGCGGGTATAATCGGTCGTTTCGCCCAGCCCGACGCTGCCCTTGTCGGCACACCCGGCGCCGTGGCCGATCGGGTGCTGCACTGGCTGGACCAGGCAGACATCCCCTCCTCCCGGGCCACGGACACACTTTCCCCCACCACCTTGACCACGCCGGAACCCGCCCCACCCGGCAACGTCGCCAACGGCACGGTCGAACTGACCGCGGCCATGGACGCCATCGAGGCCGCGCTGCCTGCAGACCGACTTTTCGTCAGCGACGGTGGGCGCTTCATGGGAACCGCCTGGAAACGCCTGTCAGTCAGCCACCCTCGCAATTTCCTGCTGACCATTGCCACCGGTGCAATCGGTATGGGGCTCGGTTATGCCATCGGCGCAGCCCAAGCCCGACCCGACCAGACAACGCTTCTGGTCGCCGGCGACGGCGGCTTGATGCTGGGGGGCCTGACCGAGTTCAGCTCAGCCGTACGCGACAAACTCAACCTCGTCGTGGTCGTTTGCAACGATCAGGCCTATGGCGCGGAATATGTCCAGTTCGAAGACCGGCAAATGGATCCCTCCCTATCCCTGTTCAACTGGCCGTCGTTTGCGGCAATGGCCCGGTCCATGGGCGGGCATGGTGAAACCGTCGCCTCGATGGAGGAATTGCACGCCGCCCTCGCCGCCCTGCCTGACCACAACGGCCCGGTATTGATCGAGCTGATGCTTGACCCTGCGGCGGTTCCGCGCCTTCAGCTCTAACCCGGTTGCCAAAAGGACATCACGTCCCCTAAATGAACCCCGCAATTCCGGGATTTCCATCATGACACTCGACCTTTGGCTGACCTTCGTCGCCGCCTCTTTCGTTCTCCTCATCATCCCGGGGCCAACTATCCTGTTGGTCCTCAGCTACGCCCTCAGCCAGGGCCGCCGGGTTGCAGTTGCCTCTGCCACCGGCGTGGCCTTGGGCGATTTCGTCGCAATGTCTGCCTCGCTTGCAGGGCTTGGCGCACTGGTGCTGGCCTCAGCAACGGCCTTCACGGTGCTGAAATGGCTAGGCGCAGTCTACCTTGTCTGGCTTGGCATCAAACTGATCCGCTCGGCACCGCGAGGCGGCATCGCCATGCCTGATACCCCCGAAGGCATTCAGGCCGCACCAATCTTCTGGCACGCCGCCGCCGTCACCGCGCTCAACCCCAAATCCATCGCTTTCTTTATCGCCTTCGTACCGCAATTCCTGCGCCCCGAAACGCCCCTCCTACCGCAATTCGCAATTCTGATCGCCACCTTCGTCGGCCTCGCCTCGCTCAATGCGCTGGCCTATGCCCTTCTGGCGGACACCCTGCGCAGCACCATCACCCGCCCGGGCGTAGTGCCCTGGCTCACCCGGATCGGCGGCGGAGCATTGATCGGCATGGGCCTGCTTACCGCGACGCTTAGGCGCGCAACCACCTGAGGACACTTATGAAAACCGTCAAAGACTACATACGCACCATCGTCGATTTTCCGCACGAAGGGATCATGTTCCGTGATGTCACCACGCTCTTTGCCGACCCGCGCGGCTTTCGCATGGCGATCGATCAGATGCTGCACCCCTACGCCGGCATGCAGATCGACAAGGTTGTCGGGCTCGAGGCCCGCGGCTTCATCCTGGGCGGCGCCATCGCCCACCAGCTGACCCTCGGCTTCGTCCCCGTCCGCAAGAAGGGCAAGCTGCCCGGCGCCACAATCTCCGAGGCCTACACGCTGGAATATGGCGAGGCGGTGGTCGAAATCCACGACGACGCCATCACTGCCGGCGAGAAAATCCTGGTGGTCGACGATCTTCTCGCCACCGGCGGCACCGCAGAAGCCGGGATCAAGCTGATCGAACGTCTGGGCGGCGAGATCATCGGCTGCTCCTTCATTGTCGATCTGCCCGAACTGGGTGGCCGCAAAAAACTCGAGGATATGGGCATGGGCGTGCAGGTCCTGTGTGAGTTTGAGGGGTTGTAGCGGGTTCCAGGCATGTATCGGTTTCTAAGCGTATTCTTTTTCGTTGCGTCCATCACCTTGGCCCAGGCGGATACACCGCGCCCCAGCACCCCAATGGATACGCTGCGCTTGATGAAGGCCGCGTTTCTTGCGGCGGGTCTCGCCGAACATGCGACGATCGACCGGTCCGACATGTCGCTGAAAATGCGTCGCGGAGACATGGAATGGAGTTCATACCCAGACAATCTCCATCTTCATCTGCAGGCAGCCGAGAGCGATGACGAACGTAAAGCGTTACTGGATGAATTCGTTAATGCGATGGCCGAGGCGCTGGAACAGGCAAATAGGCCGCCCGACATCCGTCGAATTTACCCGGTCATCCGGCACCGCGACTACATCAAGATTAAAAAGGGCCAAACCGGCCCGGTCTCCGTGCCATTTGCCGGTAACATGCGCATCTTTCTGGTTGAGGATCTGCCGGCTTCCACGCCATTCGTTATTGAGGATGACGTTAAGTCCCTGAAAACCTCGACGCCGGCACTTGTGTCCCGTGCCAAGAAGAACTTTGCTCGGTTGACGCGCGACGCCCGAGACGAACGCATCGCCAATGGTCTAGCGATACGTGTGCTCGACGGGAACTACGAATCTTCCCTGTTGCTCGACACCAAGTTCTGGAACCGAAAACTGCGTAAACATGGCGGCGTTATTGCTGCCATACCCGCCCGTGATCTGCTTATCTACTACGCTGGCACTGACCCTCAAATGCCTGCGACCCTGAAGAGAATTGTCAACGACCTGATCGGCGGGCTCGATCATGCAATTTCAACCGACATTCTGCGTTGGAACGGAAAAAGCTGGACGGCCATTCGCTGAATTGCAGAGTTGTCAGCGTCGGATTAATCGGATCGCAACACATCCGCGAACAAACCGCCTTGCCGGATGGGCCGCAGCCCTGCTTGCTGTGATCGGGACAGGTCACGGATACCGCGCACTTCGCACACGAGGGCGGGGTATTTTATTGCGCCGAACAACTGCGACAATGAAATTGTCGAAATTAATATTTGAATATGTTAATGCCAATGCAGCTTTCAGATAACGAAATGGAGGATTGTCATGATTTCCACCTTCAATACCCTGGCCGCAACGGTCATTGCCGCCCTGACCCTGACCGGCGCAGCCTGGGCGCAAAGCACCGACGATGGCGGTGAGAATAAAATGGAGAAAGCCGCCGAGATTTACGGCGAATGCGAAGGTGCCGAGGTCGAGGATTTCGAGAAGATCCGCGAACAGGTCAAGGCCTTCACCGATATGAAGATTATGGCCGAAACCGTCAACGACCCCGAAAAATTCTTCAAACTTCTCAGCGTGATCAACGATCCTCACACCATCCACGTGATGGCCAGCTGCTCAACGGAGCCGGTGATGTGGGACACTTGGATGAAGAACGGCACCGACCCTGAGAACTGGATCGCCGCCATGTCCGAGCTGATGAACCCCGAGGGCATGATGTCCTGGATGATGGCGCCGATGAATGCCAACGTGTGGAAAGAGGTTCTCAGCCACGGCAATCCCGAGCGGTACGCCAAGTGGTCGGTCGCCCTGCTGAATCCGACCTTCTACAAGCCGGTCACCGACATGACCAAAGCCGAGTGGTATTCCAAGCGCGCCGACTGGATCGCCGACGGCAGCAGCTATGCGCCGCTGATGAATCTCTTGATGCTGGATTCGGTCTTCAGCAACGAGTAATCGCGCAGCCAACAGGCAAGAATAACGGCCCCGCCGCGGCATCCCGGGGCGGGGCTTTTTTGTTTGGGCTTTACCGGCGGGTCTTCTTCCGGGTTTTCCAGAACGGCGGCACGTCCCCGGCCATGATACAGCCGTAAGGATCGATATAGTCCTCAATCTCGGCCAGGTCATAAGACCGGATCTGCCTGACAACCCCATCGGCCTTCTTGTAGCTCGACGGCAGCTCCGAGGCGTCGACGCCCCCGGCATGGAACCGGATATCCAGACCTTCGGTCTCGGCCTTCAGCATCTGATCAGGCGTGACCGACCCCATCCGGCGCTTGTGCTCGGAGCGCGAGAAGTTCCGCCCGGCGCCATGCGGGCTGAACCCAAGCCCGCTCTTGGCATCGCGGCCCTTCACCACCAGAACCGGTTCGGACATGTTCAGCGGGATCAGGGTCAGACCCGTCGCGTCGCTGGCATAATCGTCCCAGGCCGGGGTCGCCCCCTTGCCGTGGTAGTAGAGGTCGCCCCGCTTGAAGACGAAGTTGTGCTCGTTCCAGAACCTGTCGCCCACATCAATCCGGGCGGCCTCGACCGTCGCCTGATGGATCGCGTTATGGTTAGCCTTGATCCATTTCCGGATCAACTGCAGCGCCGCCCAGTATTCACGGCCCTCCTCGGTATCGGCGGGAATCCAAGCATTCTGCTGCGGCGTATCAGGCGACAGCTCGCGGCGGAACTTCTCGGCCATCGCCATGCCGTGTTTATAGAGAACCGCCCCCGGCCCACGCGAGCCGTGATGGGTCACGATCGCCGTTCGGCCAGTGGACCGCGACCGGCCAACAAACAGGAAATGGTTGCCGTCCCCTTGCGTCCCCATATGTTCCTGCGCCATGCGAAGGGACTTGGGGTTATCAAGGAACCTGTTCTCACGAAACGCATCCATCAGGTTCATCGACACAGTGAAGCGCTTGCCCTGCGGCCGCCCGCCGGGCCCGAAATGCGTCACCGACGGGGCCGCATCCAGCACTGCCTTTGGGTCCGCATTGCCAAGATCGGTGATCATCACCGAGCAGCAGATATCGGCCGAGTGCATGCCTGGATGAATCGCATTCCTGGCCGCAGCAACCCCACCCACCGGGATCGTGCCCACCGGCCCTGCCGGGCAGGCATCGGGCATGATCGCCCCGGCATCAATCGTCGGGGTCCGCATCAGCGCGGTCATGGTCTCGCGCACCTTTGTCACATTGTCTTCTTCGTCCGGATGCTCGGCGTCAATGTTCTCATGGAACGCCACCTCGCCCGGAGCGCGCAGCTCCATTACCTTCGGCAGCGGCACCAGATCGGCCTCGAGCTCCTGCCGGATACGGATCAGGCCAAAGCCCTCGGCCCGCATTTCATTGGCTTTCTTCAGCAGCTTCGGGAACTGCTTGCCGGGCCGATGTCCCCAGTCTTTCAGGTGATCCCCAGTTACGGGGTCGCGTTGTGTTTCATTTGTCATTGTCTCATTCCACTTGTTAACGGTCACGGCGACAAGGGTTTGACGAAACACTTGGGGCAACTGCTCTACCAGACTGAGCTATATCGCCGTGGCGATAGCGGGATTCGAACCCGCGACAAGGAGCGTGATGTAGTTCCGCCGGCATTCGCCGTGATCATGTCGGGTCCGGGGGACAAGGGATCGTGAGAGGCCCTTTTGGGGCGGATCGTACCAAAGCGATGTACTCCCACGGGCATTCCCCCGAATATGTTCCTTTCATTTCTTTTCGTCCAGCACGCTGAGAAACGACCTAACGCGCTTGTTCCAGTCTGATTTGGCCCCCGGATTCCTTAGGTAGAGTTCTGAAACCGGACCTTCGTTTTCGACAAAGAGCTCCACGTATTGTGCTTCGTCCATAGGGAGGGTCGTAAGCGCGTCATCTCCCATTCCCTGGAAGCGAAGCTGGGCCATAAGACCGTCGTATACGCGACGAGCGAAACAAACTTCGGAAACCCACTGCAGGGTACCGTAATCCTGCTCATTTTCAGCTTTCGATGTCACGAAACGCTTAGCTTCGAGAGCGGCTTCCAGTGCTTTGAACTGCAGTTGCACGTCTTCATACCTGTTTGTTTGGCTCGGCTGGCAGGGATCGAACCTGCGACATCCTGATTAACAGTCAGGCGCTCTACCGCTGAGCTACAGCCGAACAGTTTTCATTGTCGCATTTCCGGACGGGAAACCGGTGTCCACTTTCCCTGGAAATGCTTGTTTGTTTCCCTGGAAATGCTTGTTTGAGCCCCGGCGACAAAAGAGAAGAAACAACCCGGGGACCCGCCCCGCATCCAAATAGGCAGATGCGTTTGCCGTCTGGGCGCCTGCAAGGAGGGGAATTGAACCCGCTCGGTTTACCCCTGGAAGGGTGGTGCAATGTAGTTCCTTCGGCATTCGCCGGGGTATGGGTTTGAACTGGCGACAAGTAGGAATGAAACGCGTGTGTAGAGCTATGTCACGTACTTGACAGCAGGATTTGAACCCGCAACCTCCGCCTCTTTCGAAACGGCGCTCTCCCTGTAGTTCCATCGGCATTCGCCAGTTGGTGTTCCTTTCGTTCTCGGGTCAGGAGGACAATCTTTTGCGAGACATTCGCGCCCTTTCAGGCGGGCCTGAATCGAACAGGCAAAACCATGTAGTCCCGCAGGCATTCCTCCTGCATTTGATTTGGCCTGACCGGTAGGGATCGAACCCACGACGCCCTGCTCTTCAGGCAAGCGCTCTACCAACTGAGCTACGGTCAGATGTGGCCCGACGACAAGAGGTGGTGAAACGCGCCTGCTCTACCAGACTGAGCTACATCGCCTTACGGCAATGGCGGGATTCGAACCCGCGACCAGGAGATTAACAATCTGTAGTTCCACCAGCATTCGCCGGGCTTCGTTAGGGTCTGACGACAAGTGGGGCGTGAAACAAAACCGCGCGTCTACCAATTCCGCCACATCGCAAGCGATGGTGGGACTCGAACCCACAAATACGGGCACCGGAAGCTGTAGTTCCACCGGCATTCGCCAGAGTTTTGCGTTCAATGCAGGACCGGCGGTATGAAGTCCTGCCCGTGCCAAGGGCACCCGCCAAGGTGGAGGAGTCGAACCTCCAGGTTCTTCTGATCGAGCCCCCGCCGGGCCTGCATTGAACGCGTTTCATTCCTTTCGTTCTTCGTTTCGAGCCGAGCGGACAAGGATTCAGCGAGACGGCTACAGTTTGGATATGTAGTCCCGCAGGCATTCCGCCCGGTTTTGTTTCAGTTGGGGACGGGCAAGGCACCCTGCCCGCCCCCGGTTTCAGATGTCGATCTTGGCGATCTCGCCGACCCAGTGGTCCGGGCCGGTGGAACCGCTGGCAAATGCCGCGATCTGGTCAAACACCGCATCCGAGAACCCGCCGATATTCAGCACGTCCTCGCGGGTCTGCGCCTGGGTGCTCCCGTACGGCGCGATATCGATGCAGACCAGCCTAGCCTTCGGGTTCCGGCGTTTCACCTTCTCCCATTCCTGCATCATCGCGGTGGCCTGACGCCCGTTCCCGGCATCGACCCAGGATTGGTTGTCCGACACGAACACCACCAGATCAGGGCTCCGCCCACGATCGTTCAGCCATTTCAGCGGCGCGGAACAATTCGTCCCGCCCCCGGCCAGATCGGCCAGACGCCCCGCGTTGGTCAGGATCGTGTCGCGCGGCTCCAGACGTACATCACGCACATCGAAATCGAACGGCAGAACCTGTGCTCCGCGTGTCGACCGCAGGAAGCTTGCGGCCACCAGCGCCGCCACGTCCACGTGTCGAACCTTCGACGTCGCCCCGGCACGATACCCGGTCACGGCCCAGGTCATCGACCCGGACACGTCCGGACACACGACCACCTGCCCCGCAATCTTCGGCACGTTGCCCGCCGCGATTTCCATCGCGTCATGCAGGGCGTCCACGATCTCGCGCGGCATCGCCGGATCCACGTTCTGCGCCGCCACCATCAGCTGATACGGAAAGGCACGGGCCTTTTCGATCTGCCTGGCGTCGCGCAGCAATGCGGACACATGATCGACGTTCTTCTGCACGCCGAACACGCCGTGACGCAGGAAGGTGTTCAGGTTCTGACGCACCATCTGCCAGGACCCTTTGCGCGCAATCCGCGCCCAATGGGCCGAGCTGAGCTCCAGCTGCGTCAGCATCTGGAACGGCACATCCGGCACCGGACCTTTGCCGGTTTCCTTGAATGCCATCCAATCCTGTACCGCCTGCGGCAGCAAAGCCACCTCGCACGGCCGCCCTACAATCCAGGCAAACAGCGCCTCCCGCTCGACCGAAGCCGGTTTCGGGTGCACCATTTTGATCACGTCGGCCAGCGACGGGTCGTTGCCGATATTGGCGTTCAGAAGCGCCCAGTCCGAGGCCTCGTTCAACCAATTCTGCACCATCGCCTTCGGGGCGGACCCCAGCGACTTGCGCCCGGTCTGACCCGATCGCATGACCTGCACGAAGGTGCGCAGCATCTTGCCGTTCGTCACCACGCGGCCAAAGGCTGCACGGAACAGAACCGGCTCACGCCGGGCCAAGATCGCCAGCAAAACCGCCGGCATGTCCTTCATGAACCCTTTCTCGCGGGCATAGATCGCCGTCTGCGCCAGAACGCGCGGCTCGACCGCCTCGGCCAGGGCCAGAACATATTCCAGCTCGTCCTGCGGGTTATGATAAAACATGCCCCCGAAAGTGCCGGTCATGGCCACCTGCGCCAGGGCATGGGCATCGGAATACGCATAGGCCGGTGCCGCGTGGGCATTCAGAGTGTCTGCTTTCCGCAGCAACCGGCCTTTGATCGATGCAAACACGGATTTGTTCGCCATTGTTCTGTTCCTCGTTTGTTGTGGGGTTGTTTTGACACGGCAATGTCTGGGTGGAAAACGAATTCAGAAATACACGCAACCCATTGTAATAAGGCACTTAAATAGAAATTTGAGTTTTCCATCGCATCGAGATAGTATAAAGAAATATCTCCTTTTATATTTTTGGATATCTACATGAGAAACGTCGTCATCGGATTCCTTGGAACCCAGCTCGATATGGGGCGCAGACGGCGTTGGAAGCCGACGCCCAGCTTGACCATGCATGATGAATTCCCGGTCGAACGCCTGGAACTGTTGCATGACAACCGGTTCAATCGCCTCGCCCACAACGTCAAACGTGAGATTGAAGAGATCTCCCCCGAGACCGAGGTCCTTCTGCACACCCTCGACCTTGAGGACCCTTGGGATTTCCAAGAGGTGTACGGCAAGCTATTCGATTTTGCCCGCACCTACGGTTTTGACGAGGATCGCGAACGCTATCACGTGCACCTGACCACCGGCACCCATGTTGCGCAGATCTGCTGGTATCTGCTGACCGAAAGCCGCCATGTCCCCGCCCGCCTGATCCAGACCGGCCCGCCACGCGGCGAAAACCAACCGCCAACCTTTGACGTCATCGACCTTGACCTCAGCCGCTACAACCTGCTGCAACAGCGCTTTGATCAATTGGCGCGCGAATATAGCGACCAGTTGAAAGGTGGCATCGAAACCCGCAACCCCATCTACAACGCGCTGATCAACCGGATCGAGCTTGTCGCGGGCAACTCGAACGAGCCGATTTTGCTGCTTGGCGAAACCGGCACAGGCAAAACCGAACTGGCCGAGCGGATCTACAACCTCAAACTCGACCGGCGCCGGGTCAAAGGTCGCCTCGTTCATGTCAACTGCGCCACGCTGAACACGCCCGATGCCGTGGCCACCCTCTTTGGCCAACGGCGCAGCTATGCCGGGCAGGCGGGTTCGGAACGCGGCGGCCTCTTGCGCGAGGCCGATGGTGGGGTGCTCTTCCTTGATGAGGTTGATGAACTCTCCCCCAACGTCCAGTCCATCCTGCTGCACGCCATCGAAACCGGCCGTTTCTACCCTCTCGGCTCGGATCACGAGGTCTCGTCCCGGTTTCAGATCATCGCCGGGGCCAATCGCGACCTGCGCGCACTGACCGCCGAGGGCCGCTTCCGCCCTGACCTTCTGGCGCGTCTCAACATGTGGAGTTTCGCCTTGCCCCCGCTGCGTGAAAGACGCGAAGACATCGAGACCAACCTGGCCTTCGAACTCGCCCGTGCCGAGCGCGATCTGGGCACCCAGGTCGGCTTCAACTCGGATGCGCTCGACACCTATCTGCGCTTTGCTCGCGATCCCGCCACCCAATGGCCGGGCAACTTCCGCGATTTCGGCGGCTCGGTCCGGCGTCTGTGCACTCTCGCCCCGCGCGGCCGCATCACCCGCGCCATGATCGACGAAGAAATCGAAACCCTGCGCCGCGATTGGCACAGCTCGAGCACCGATCACGACGCCCGGCTGGTGGCGTCGGTTCTCGGCAGCGCAGTCGACGACATCGACCCATTCGATCTTGTCCAGTTGGCCGAAGTCATCCGCACCTGCCGCCGCTCTTCCAGCCTTAGCGCCGCAGGCCGCAGCCTCTTCGCTCAATCGCGCGCCCGTAAGACGACCCGCAACGATGCCGACCGGCTGCGCAAATACCTTGGCAAGTTCGACCTCGACTGGGACGCGGTGTCAGCGCCATAGCCTACCGGTCCTCGGGCGCGCCCTTGGCCTTGATTAAAAAGAGCTGGTTCAACGCCGCCGCCTTCAGCACCGCCTCGGCGGTGGTTCCCACATTCAATGCCTGCCGGGTCTGGCGCAGGTGTTTCTCCACCGTCCCCAGGCTCAGGTCCAGAATCTCGGCAATATCACGCACGGTCTTGCCGTCCGCGGTCCACTCCAGGATTTCGACCTGCCGTGCGGTCAGGCGCTTGCGATCGTCCGGCGGCGGCAGGCTGAGCAGCTTCAGATGCGCGATCTGAACCAGCGCGTGGATCTCGTCGCCCGCATGCGCCCAGACGGCATCGACATCTTCTTGGGACAATCCGCTCCGCGCGCACATGCCAAGAACGCTTTTGCTGCGTGAATTGTGCGCCGGAAACCAGATCGTGTAGCCGCTGGTCACATCATGCGCCCTGGTCAACTCAAGATGGCGCTGCTCGGCCTCGGTCAATTCGGCGTCGCTGTCGCGCCTGCGGGTTTCACGCCAACTGTATGCGCCCGCCTTCCCACCCGGCGGCCGGTGCACTTTTGCTGTACTCTTGTAGAGGTCCTCGCCAACAAATCGGTCGACAATCTCGCGGTGATGGTTGGTCAGCAACAGCCAGTCAACTTTGCTGCCCCAGCTGTCTTGGGTCCCCAACTGCGTCGACACGTAAAACAGCCGATCAAACCCATACCCGCCCACTACATCCAGCAAAGCATTCCACAAACCTTCAACCGACACCGAGTCCAGGATCCTGTGGATGTGGTCAAGCGGACCGACTTTCAAAAGCTCCTCCTGTCACCCTGCCTGCCCGTTCGGGCGGCAACAATTTTTTCGTTAAACTTTTGTTTTCCTAATCATCACAAGCGCGGACCGGGATCTTCATCTCCGTTAAACTACACTGAACCCGCATCCAAAACTGTGACGCTGCGGAACCGAAAAATCGCGGCATGCCGATCCGCTTGCGAAGGAGGCTGTCACACGGCCGCGCCGCCGACGGTTAACCCGCCGATCAACGTCGTCGGCTGGCCCACGCCCACCGGCACCCATTGGCCCGCCTTGCCGCAATTGCCCATACCGGGGTCCAGCGCCATGTCATTGCCAAGACCCCGGATATTGTTCAGTGCCGTAGCCCCGTCGCCGATCAGCGTCGCGCCCTTCACTGGCGCGCCGACTTTGCCATCCTTGACGCGGTAGGCCTCGGTGCAGGAAAACACGAACTTGCCATTGGTGATATCCACCTGCCCGCCACCAAAACCCACGGCCCAGATGCCATCCTTCATCGACGACACCAGATCGCCCGGATCGCTGTCACCACCCATCATGTAAGTGTTGGTCATCCGCGGCATCGGCGGATGGGCGAAGCTCTCACGCCGCCCGTTGCCGGTGGGCTCGACCCCCATCAGCCGCGCATTCTGCCGGTCCTGCATGAACCCCACCAGGATACCATCCTCGATAAGCGTGGTCTTCGAACTCGGCGTGCCCTCGTCATCAAAGCTGATCGACCCGCGCCGATCCGGGATTGTTCCATCATCCAGAACCGTCACGCCGGGCGAAGCGATCCGCTCCCCCATCAACCCGGCAAAGGCGGAACTGCCCTTTCGATTGAAATCCCCTTCCAGCCCGTGACCAATGGCCTCGTGCAACAGGATACCCGGCCAGCCCGGCCCAAGAACAACGTCCATCACACCCGCTGGGGCGGGTTCGGCCTCAAGGTTCACCAGCGCGATCCGCAATGCCTCTTTCGCCTTGGCCTGCCAATCGCTCGGGTCCAACAGCCCGGTAAGTGCTACGCGTCCGCCGCCCCCGGCGCTGCCGCTCTCGCGGCGGCCGTTCTCTTCGACGATCACGCTGACATTGACCCGTGTCATCGGGCGTACATCCCGCAGATGCTGCCCATCAGGGCGCAGGATTTCCACCTCCTGGCAGGACGCCGCAATCGTGGCCGCGACCTGCACCACCCGGCTGTCCAAACCGCGCATATATGCGTCGATCTCGCGCAACGTCTCGATCTTGACCGGGAACGCGGCGTCGCTGATCGGATCGGCATCCGCGTATAACCGGCGATTGGTTGGCACTGGCCCATCGGCCAGCATGCCGCCGCCCTCGCCCACCGCAAGCCGCGCCGTATCCACCGCGCGGGCCAGGGCAGCCTCGGAAATCTCGGTCGAATGGGCGTATCCGGCGACCTCGCCCATCACCGCTCGCAACCCGAATCCCTCGGACGCGTCATAGCTTGCCGTTTTCACTTTTCCATCGTCGAAAACCAGCGCCTCACCGCGGCGACGCTCCAGAAAAATCTCGCCATCCTCGGCGCCGTCGGTGGCGCGACGCAACAGGGCAAGGGACTTCTCAAGATCAAGCGCCTGTTCGAAGGGCCGGAAAGATGTGTCTGACATTAGGGTTTCTTCCTGTCTTCCATGCGTCGTAAATTTGATCTATGTCAAAAAAGCGTCTGTTTGCCGCGGGCGGGATTCTTGTTTCTCAAGTGAGGATATGGTTTCTATGCGCGGGAAAACAACGGGTATTTCGCGCCTCGCGCGCAAGGCCCGCGACACAAGAATGATGAACACGAAAACCGATCAGGGTGACATATGCGACTTTTCACTTCCTTCCTGACCCTTCTGGCCTCGCTGGCCGCTGCTCCGGCCTTCGCCCAGAATGCTCTGGAAACCCTCGGCAAGCCGGTTGATGGGAAACTCAACTTTCAACCGCCGGCGACGGAATTGATGCGCGACATCATTTTTCTCGACAACCTGCTGCTCTGGATCATCACTGCGATCTGTATCTTCGTATTCGCTCTGATCGGGATCGTGATCGTGCGTTACAACCGCCGCGCCAACCCGACCCCCAAAAGCTTTACCCACAACACCCCGATCGAGATTTTGTGGACCATCGGTCCAATCGTGATCCTGGTGTTCATCGGTGCGTTCTCGCTGCCGGTTCTGTTCAAGCAACAGATCATCCCCGAGGGCGAAGTCAACATCAAGGTCACCGGCCACCAGTGGTACTGGACCTACGAATATACCGACACCGAAAACAACTTCGAGTTCGACAGCTACATGATCGGCAACCCGTCGAGCCTTGATGAAAGCGTGCGCCCGGCCGATGCCGACGTCACTCCTTTCGTCCTGGATGACGCCATGCGCGCCAAGCTGGTCGACGCGGGCTTCAACGATGACGAATTCCTGCTCGCCACCGACACCTCGGTCGTGGTGCCTGTTGGTAAAACCGTGGTCATGACCGTGACCGCCGATGACGTGATCCACTCCTGGACCATCCCCGCCTTCGGTGTAAAACAAGACGCGGTTCCCGGCCGCCTGGCCCAGCTGTGGTTCAACGTCGAAAAGGAAGGCGTGTATTTCGGCCAATGTTCCGAGCTCTGCGGTAAGGACCACGCCTATATGCCGATCACCGTCAAAGCGGTCAGCCAGGAAGCCTACGACAAATGGCTCGCCCAGGTCACCGAGACCGAAGAGTATGTCGACGTTCTGGCTCTGAACTGATCCGGACCTCAGGGGCCCTGCCACGCGGGGCCCCGAACAAGACTTAGGGCGACCAAATGACCGACACTTCGATCCAGACACAGGTACAGCAGGGCGACGCTGGCTTTAGCGATTTTTTCGCGTTGCTGAAGCCGCGTGTCATGTCGCTTGTCGTCTTCACCGCGTTGGTTGGCCTGCTCGCTGCACCGGTGCCGGTACACCCGTTCATCGGCTTCACCGCGATCCTGTTCATTGCACTGGGCGGCGGCGCCTCAGGCGCGCTCAATATGTGGTGGGATGCCGATATCGACCGGATCATGAAGCGCACCCAGTCGCGCCCGATCCCTGCGGGCCGTGTGACTGAGGGCGAGGCCATGGGCTTTGGCGCTTTCCTGTCGGTGTTGTCGGTAACCATGCTGTGGCTGGCGACCAACTGGGTTGCCGCCGCGATCCTGGGTTTCACCATCTTCTTCTATGTCGTCGTCTACACCATGTGGCTGAAACGCTCGACACCGCAGAACATCGTCATCGGCGGTGCGGCCGGGGCCTTCCCCCCGATGATCGGTTGGGCCGTGGCCACCGGCGGGGTATCCGTCGAATCCGTGCTGATGTTCACCCTGATCTTCATGTGGACCCCGCCGCATTTCTGGGCCTTGGCGCTGTTCATGAAGGCCGACTATCACGAGGCCAAGGTGCCGATGCTGACCGTGACCCACGGCCGCAAGGCAACCCGCAGCCATATACTCGTCTACACCATTCTACTGGCCCCGATCGCGCTTGGCATTGCCGCCACCTCGATCGGCGGACCGATCTATCTCGCCGTCTCGCTCATCCTGAACGCCTTGTTCCTCAAGGGCGCCGTCGACATCTGGCGTCGCGACGAAACAACGGCCGAATCCGACAGTTACCGCACCGAGAAAAAGGTCTTCGGTCTGTCGCTGCTCTACCTCTTCGGCCATTTCTGCGCGATCCTGCTGGAATCGGGATTGCGGGCCTACGGCGTGGGAGGCTGGTAAGATGGCGCTGAAGGTAGAACATGAAATGCATCGACGCCGCCTTGGCCGTAATGTCGGCCTGGGGTTGGTGCTAATCGCCTTTGTCGCCCTGGTCTTCGGCCTGACCCTGGTGAAAACCAAGCGTGGCGATTTCAACACTGTCCCCCCCTCGCAGGCGGAGGGCAGCAACTGATGGCGATGGACCCGAAGAAAAAGACCGTCGTACAAACCGTCAGCGTCGTGCTGGTGATGGGTGCGCTGGCCTGGGCTTCAGTGCCATTCTACGATTGGTTTTGTCGTGTCACCGGCTTTGGCGGCGTGACCCAGGTGGCCGATCAGGGCAGCGACAAGATTCTCGACCGCACCATTAAGGTCCGTTTCGATGCCAGCCAGGCCAAGGGTTTTGGCTGGGAGTTCCGCCCCTCGCAGAAACAGATGGAAATCCGCATCGGTGAGACCGGTCTGGCCTTCTACGAGGCCTATAACCCCACCGACAAACCCATCGCCGGACAGGCCAGCTACAACGTCACGCCTTATGAGGCCGGCGGCTTCTTCACCAAGGTCGACTGCTTCTGCTTCACCGAACAGGTGCTCGAGCCGGGCGAGCGCATCGACATGCCGGTCAGCTTCTACATCGATCCCGAAATGGTCGAGGATCGCGATGCGAAATACGTTCACACGATCACGCTGAGCTACACGTTCTACGAGATCGATATGCCCGAGGCGGAAACCGCCCGGGCGGACCAGAAAACCAACAAGATCAACCAAGCCTCCAACGAGGGATAAATATGGCGCACGAAAAAAATCACGACTACCACATTCTGAACCCCTCTATCTGGCCGCTTCTGGGCGCGATGGCCGGGTTCACCCTGCTTTTTGGCTCGGTGCTCTACTTCCACGACATCACCGCCTGGGTGATGATCGTCGGCTTTCTCATGGTGTTCTACGTCATGTATGGCTGGTGGGCCGAGGTCGTCCATGAAAGCAAAATCGGCGATCATACGCCTGTGGTGAAGATCGGCCTGCGCTATGGCGTGGTGCTGTTCATCATCTCCGAGGTGATGTTCTTCTCGGCCTGGTTCTGGACCTTCTTCAAACATGCCATGTACCCGATGGGCCCGGAAAGCCCGCTGGTCGACGGCCAATGGCCGCCCGCGGGGATCGAGACGTTTGACCCCTGGCACCTGCCGCTGATCAACACCCTGATCCTGCTGTGCTCGGGCATGGCGGCCACTTGGGCGCACCACGCCATTGCGCATGAAAACAACCGCTCGGACATGAAATGGGGGCTGATCATCGCCGTGGCACTGGGTGTTCTGTTCACCGTGTTCCAGGCCTATGAGTACAGCCACGCCTCGTTTGGCTTTGCCGGAAATATCTACGGTGCGTCCTTCTTCATGGCCACTGGCTTCCACGGCTTCCACGTGATCGTCGGCACCATCTTCCTTTTGGTCTGCCTCTTGCGCCTGAATGCCGGCCACTTCACCCCGGAAAGCCATGTCGGCTTCGAGGCCGCTGCATGGTACTGGCACTTCGTAGATGTGGTCTGGCTGTTCCTGTTTGCCGCCGTCTACATCTGGGGCGGCTGAGGCCAACACTTCCAAGAAACGCGCGAACACAGGAAGCGCCCTGCAGACCAGCGGGGCGCTTCTTTTTTTCGAGGTGTTGCGCCGCCCTGCGAGGGACCGCGCTTCGCCAGGCGAGCTGTCACGATTTGAGTGCTTTTCAAAAAGGGAGACCATGAAACATGGTTCTCTTTCTTGGACCAAATACTCTTCGCGTAGCGTCCTTCAGCCAGGCGCAACATATTGGCATCAAATGAAGCGCGAGCCCCCGGCGCAGCGGGGTGGGCTGGTGCAACGCCACCACACACGCAACACCGGCATGGGTGGGAGCTGGGCCGGGGGCGGGTTTGCCTCTTGCACAGGGGATCGGTTCACGCCTAAACCGGGCTCTGCCAATCTGCCTCCATCCGGACCCGACCCTTGCACCGAAACCTGCCCTTCCTGATCTTTTCCGTCCTCGTGCTGGTCGTGCTTATTTCGCTGGGCAACTGGCAGGTGCGACGCATGGGCGAAAAGCAGACCTATCTTACCCAGATCGAGGCCACCATCGGAGCCGCCCCGGTCACACTGCCTGCCGCGCCCGATCCCGACAAACACCGTTTTCTTGCGATCACCGCAACGGGGCAGTTTACAGGGCCGGAAATCCACGTCCTGGTCTCGACCCGTGACTTTGGCGCCGGATATCGCATCATTCAGGCCTTCGAGACTGACGGTCGCAAACTCCTGGTAGACCGCGGCTTTATCCGCCTGACCGACAAGGACTACCCCCGCCCCGCATCCGAGGTCCAGCTGACCGGCAATCTCTACTGGCCGGATGAAACCGACAGCTACACGCCGGACAACGATCTGGGTGCCAATATCTGGTACGCCCGCGACGTGCCCCCGCTGGCCGCGCATCTGGGTACCGAAGAGACGATGATTATCGCCCGCACCACCACGCCCGATGATCCCCGGATCACCCCTCTGCCGACCGACAGCGCCAGCATTCCCAACCGACATCTGGAATACGTACTCACCTGGTATGGTCTCGCCCTGACCTGGGTGGTAATGAGCCTCTACTTCCTTCGTCGCAGACGCGCGACGACACGTTCGTGAAAGACTGAACCATGCGATACATCTCGACCCGCGGCACAGCCCCCGCGCTCAATTTCGAAGACACGATGCTGACCGGGCTGGCCCGCGACGGTGGCCTCTACCTGCCCGAGACCATACCGACATTCAGCCGCGAAGAGATCGCCGCGCTAAATGGCCAGTCTTACGAGGAATGTGCTTTTCGCATCATGCGTCCCTTCGTCGGCGACACGTTCACTGATGCCGAGTTCCGCGGGTTGATCGACAAGGCCTATGTCGGTTTCGGTCACGAGGCCCGCGCGCCGCTGGTGCAGCTGGCACCCAACCATTTCCTGCTCGAGCTGTTCCACGGGCCGACGCTGGCTTTCAAGGATTTCGCCATGCAGCTGATCGGCCAGCTGTTCCAGGCCGCTTTGGAACGCAACGGCAAGCGCGTCACCATCGTTGGTGCCACTTCGGGCGATACCGGAAGCGCCGCCATCGAGGCCTTCAAGGGCCTCGACAATGTCGACGTGTTCATCCTCTTCCCGCATGGCCGGGTCAGTGACGTACAGCGCCGCCAGATGACCACGCCATCCGAGGCCAATGTCCACGCCCTGTCGCTCACCGGTGATTTTGACGATTGCCAGGCGCGGGTCAAAGACATGTTCAACCATTTCGAATTCCGCGACGCTGTCGGCCTTGCCGGGGTCAACTCGATCAACTTTGCCCGGGTGCTGGCGCAGGTCGTCTATTACTTCACCTCTGCCGTGAGCCTCGGCGCGCCCGACCGCAAGGTTTCGTTCACCGTCCCGACCGGAAATTTCGGCGACATCTTTGCCGGTTATCTGGCCAAGCGCATGGGACTGCCCATCGACCGGCTGGTGGTGGCGACGAACCAGAACGACATCCTGCACCGTTGCCTTTCGACCTCAGATTACAAACCCGACGGCGTTACCCCCTCGATCAGCCCATCGATGGACATCCAGGTCAGCTCGAATTTCGAACGCGCCCTGTTTGAGGCCTACGGGCGCGACGGCACCGCCGTGGCCCAGCTGATGGACGAACTCAAGGCTGGTGGGTTCAGCGTCTCCCAAGGCGCGCTACAGGCCCTGCGGGAAGAATATGACAGCGGCCGCTGTTCCGAGGAGGAAACCTCTGCCACCATCACCCAGATGTCCGCGTCAACCGGCGAGCTGCTCTGCCCCCACTCAGCCGTGGGCGTCAAGGTGGCCGAAGAACAACGCGACACGGCCACTCCGATGATCACGCTGGCCACTGCCCACCCGGCCAAATTCCCGGCAGCAGTGGAAGCGGCCACCGGCGTCCATCCGCCCTTGCCCCCACGCATGGCGGACCTGTTTGACCGGGACGAGCGTGTGACCCGCGTCGAAAACGACCTGGCCCAGATCGAGGCCCTGATCCAGGAGCGCCGTCGTTGAGTCAACAAATCACGACCCTGCCCAACGGGTTTCGCGTTGTAACCGAGCATATGCCCGGCCTGCAATCGGCCAGTGTCGGCATCTGGGTAACCGCCGGTGGACGCAACGAGCGCCCCGAACAGAACGGCATCGCCCATTTCCTTGAACACATGGCCTTCAAGGGCACCGAAAAGCGCACAACGCTCGAAATTGCCGAAGCGATCGAAGACGTCGGCGGCTATATCAACGCCTATACCAGCCGCGAAACCACCGCCTATTACGCTCGCGTGTTGGGAGCCGATGTGGGTCTTGCCATCGACGTGATCGGCGACATCCTTTTGAACCCGGTTTTCGCCGAGGACGAGATCGAGGTCGAACGCGGTGTGATCCTGCAAGAGATCGGTCAGGCGCTGGATACGCCCGATGACGTGATCTTCGACTGGTTGCAGGAACGCGCCTATCCCGAACAGGCACTGGGCCGCACCATTCTTGGCCCGCCCGAACAGGTGCGCGGCTTTGGCCAACACGATTTCAAGGCCTTCGTTGGAGAACATTACGGCCCGGGCCAGATGATTCTGGCCGCCGCTGGGGCCGTGGATCACGACACAATCGTCAAACAGGCCGAAGCCCTGTTCGGAGGCATGACCCCGCTCAGCCCCGCAACACCTGAACCCGCCCGCTTTGCTGGGGGTGAAACGCGGCAGGAAAAAACGCTGGAACAGGCGCATTTTGCCCTGGCCTTCGAAGCGCCCAATTACCGCAACCCAGACATCTATACCGCACAGGTCTATTCCAACGCGCTTGGCGGTGGCATGTCCTCGCGTCTGTTTCAGGAAGTGCGCGAGAAACGCGGCCTCTGCTACACGATCTTTGCCCAAACCGGCGCCTATTCCGATACCGGCATGATCACCATTTATGCTGGCACCTCGGGCGAACAACTTCCCGAACTTGCCGGTATCACAGTTGACGAGATGCGCCGCGCTGCTGACGACATGTCCGAGGCCGAGGTGGACCGCGCCCGCGCTCAGATGAAAGCCGGACTGCTGATGGGACTGGAAAGCCCGTCGAACCGGGCTGAACGTCTGGCGCGGATGATGCAGATCTGGGGCCGCATCCCGTCGCTTGATGAGGTTGTCGCCCGCATCGACGCCGTAGACCGTACCGCCGTACGTGACTTTGCCGGATCGCTGGTGGCCGAGGCCGGTGCGGCGCTGGCACTTTACGGACCGGTGGGCAATGCTCCGACGCTGGAGGCGCTCAATCAAAGGCGTGCCGCCTGATGCTCTACCGCGCACGCAGGAAAATCCGGATCGAAACCGAACGCCTGACCCTGCGCGCGCCCATCCACGCCGATTTCCACCCCTGGACTGCGCTTAGGCGCGCCAGCGAAGAGTTCCTGACCCCGTGGGAACCCGCCTGGGCCGACGATCACCTCAGCCGCCGGGCATTTACCAACCGCGTCTACTGGGCCCAGCGCTCGATTGGCTCGGGCAGCGCCCTGCCGCTGTTCATGATCCGCCGCTCTGACGAAACCCTCGTTGGCGCGATCACCCTCGACAACATCCGCCGCGGCCCGGCCCAGGCTGGTACGCTGGGCTATTGGGTTGGTGAAAGTTTTGCCCGGCAGGGCTACATGCGTGAGGCGATCGAAGCGATGGTACACCACGCCTTCCACCAATTGGACCTGAGCCGGATCGAAGCCGCCTGCCTACCCGAAAACACGGCCTCTCGCGGGCTCTTGGAGAAATCCGGTTTCAAATACGAAGGCGTGGCGCAAAGCTATCTGCAGATCGACGGGCGTTGGCGTACACATGTGCTCTATGCCGCCTTGCGCAGCGACCGGCGCGGGCGAACGGACGTCGGCTGAACCCGCTCTTCCATTCTGACGGGCGGCCGTACGATTGCCCCGCTCCCGTAGGGTTCGCATTCATGCGCACCTCCCCGAGGACCGCTTCGCACTCTCTGTAGACAAACGCGTGTTATGATCACGCCATGTTGCGATTCCTTCTGCCCCTGCTACTGCTCCTGGCACCGCCAGCACACGCTCAAACCGGCCCCAGCCAGTGCATCGCCATCGCCGACGCAGCCCCCGGACTGCAATACCTGCACAAGGCCAGCTTCCGCGATCCCCTGCCCGATCACACCGTCCGGATCAGTTACATCGCCCATGCCTCGTTCCTGATCCAGACCCCGGATGGGGTCAGCGCAGTAACCGACTACACCGGCTTCATCGGCACAACCGGATTGGTCCCCGACATCGTCACCATGAACCACGCCCATGATACCCATTGGACGCCGGTTCCCGACCCCGCCATTCGCTTCGTCCTGCAGGGCTGGGGTGAAACACCGGGCACCGCCGCGCGACACCGGTTACAACTGAATGACCTGCTTCTGCGCAATATCCCCACCGACATCCGCAGCTTTGACGGGATCGAACCCGCTGGCAACTCGATCTTCGTGTTCGAAGTCGCCGGGCTTTGCATTGGCCATCTGGGTCACCTGCACCATGAACCCACCGAGGCCCAATACGCCGCCCTCGGCAGGCTCGACGTGGTCATGGCGGCCGTGGATGGTGGCATGACCCTAGACCTGCCCACGATGATCAAAGTGTTGAAACGGCTGAAATCTTCGACGGTGATCCCGATGCATTGGTTCGAAGGCTGGACGCTGGATGCATTCCTCACCGGCATGGCGGACGAGTTCGCCATCATCGACAATGGCGCCACCAGCCTGACCGTCTCGCTTCGCACCTTGCCCCGACACCCAACCGTGCATGTGCTGCGCCCTCGTTTTCTGCGCGACCCGGAATGACCATAAATCCGGGCGCCCGCAGACGGCGTCGGGTTTTGAGCGTTTGGGTCAAGACAGAAACAGGCGCGAATTGCCCCGTCGACAGCGGGCTTGAGGATGCTATGTCTTGGACATGACCCTGAACCCCGTCGATACCACCTTCATCGAGATTCTGCGCGCCGCCCTGCCCGACGCGGCCCTGCGGCCGGTTGAGCCCCGTTACCTGGAAGAGCCCCGTGGCAAATGGCACGGCCAGGCCGGGATCGTCGTGGCGCCCACCAACGTGCAAGATGTTGCAACCGCGATCCGCGCGGCTAATGCCGCCCGTGTGCCGGTTCTGCCTTATGGCGGCGGCACAGGCCTCGTCGGCGCCCAGGTCATGCCCAACGGCCCGACCCCGATGATCCTTTCGCTGGAACGGATGAATGCCATTCGCGCAGTCTATCCCGAAGAAAACGTACTCGTGGCCGAAGCAGGCGCCATTCTGCAGGACATTCACGAAGCCGCCGAAGCGCATAATCGCCTATTCCCGCTGACCATCGCCGCCAAGGGTTCGGCCCGGATCGGCGGCAACCTCTCGACCAATGCGGGCGGCGTCAACGTGCTGCGCTATGGCAATGCCCGCGATCTCTGTCTCGGGATCGAGGCAGTCCTGCCCGATGGCAGCACATATCACGGGCTGACACGGCTCAGGAAAGACAACACGGGTTACGACCTGCGCAACTTGCTCATTGGGGCCGAAGGCACGCTGGGGGTGATCACCGCCGCCGCGCTGAAGCTTTCACCCACCCCCGGCGACAGCGGCACCGCGCTTCTGATCGTCGACAGCCCCCGCGCCGCGCTGGACCTGCTGGCCATGGCGCGCGACCAGGTTGGCGAAGCCGTCAGCGCGTTTGAGCTGATCGACGGGACCGGTTTTAATTTCCTGGCCGAGAAACTGCCTGACATCCGCCGCCCGTTTGACCCCGCACCGCAATGGATGGCCTTGATCGAATTGGGGCTCTCGGGCGGTCTCAGAGCACAGGATGCGCTTGAACGGCTGTTTGAAACCGGGCTCGAAGCCGGGCTGGTCAGTGACGGCATCGTCGCCCAGTCCGAAGCTCAGCGCGACAACCTGTGGGAAATCCGCGAGCAGATTCCCGAGGCCAACCGGCTCGTCGGCTCGATCTCCAGCCACGACGTGTCGCTGCCTCTGAGCGAGATCAGCCATTTCATCATCCGCGCCGGACAGGAGCTGGCCAGACTGGGCGATTTCCGGATCAACTGCTTCGGTCACCTGGGAGACGGCAATCTGCATTATAACGTCTTCCCCCTGCCCGGCAAAACCCGTGCCGATTTCCCCGGCCTCGGGCCACGCGTGCAGGAGTTGGTGCATGACATCGTGGTCGAAATGGGCGGCTCGTTCTCTGCCGAACACGGCGTTGGGCGGCTCAAGTCAAGCGATCTGGAACGCTATGGCGACCCGGCCCGGCTGGCGGCAATGCGGGCGATCAAGATGGCGCTCGACCCCCAAGGGATAATGAATCCGGGCGCTGTTCTGCGCCAGGAATAGGGCCTAGGAGAATCTTTTTTAGGGTTTCTCGCTATGGTTTACGGGCCGTTAATCATTTGCGCGCTAAACATGATTTCGTAAGCAGGCGGAGTCACGATGGCGCAAGAGTTTCACTCTTCCACTCACCCCCCACTCCCACCCACCACGGAAGATGAACAGCTGTCGTGGCTCCGCTTATTGCGTTCTCGACGGGTGGGGATTTCCACATTCTATCGGCTTATGGCCGATCATGGCAGCGCGAATGCGGCGCTTGCGGCCCTGCCTGACATCGCCACGGCCGCCGGGGTCCAATCCTACGCCGTTTGGAGCGAAGAGGCCGCCTTGGGTGAACTGCGCGCAGGCCGCAAAGCCGGAGCCCGGTTGGTCGCGATCGGCACGCCGGACTATCCCATGGCGCTGGCCGATCTGGACGATGCGCCGCCACTCCTGTGGGTCAAAGGGCAGACCCAAATCCTGTCACGCCCGGTGATTGCCATGGTCGGCGCCCGCAATGCCTCGTCTCTCGGCACCCGCATGGCGCGTGGGCTGGCGCAGGACCTGGCCGAGCGCGGCTTTGTCATCGTCTCGGGGCTGGCGCGCGGGGTAGATACCGCCGCCCACAAGTCCACGGTCACGAGCGGCACCATTGCGGTTATGGCTGGCGGGGTCGACGTGATCTACCCGTCCGAGAATACCGCATTGGCGGCCGAGATCGAAAAAAACGGTCTGCGGATTTCGGAACAACCCATCGGCGTGACGCCCCAGGCAAGGCATTTCCCCCACCGCAACCGGCTGATCTCCGGTCTGGCCCGCGCGGTCGTGGTGATCGAGGCGGCGGCAAAGTCCGGCTCGCTGATCACCGCGAAAAACGCTCTGGACCAGGGCCGCGAGGTGCTGGCCGTGCCCGGCCATCCCTTCGATGCGCGGGCCTCGGGTTGCAACATGCTGATCCGCGACGGTGCACGGCTGGTGCGCAACGCCGATGACGTGATTGAGGCCTTGGGTCCCATATCCAACCCCACTCAGAGCCAACAGTGCCTGGCTCTGGAGCCAACACCCCCTCCGGTCCCGTCAGCCGACACCCATTCACCGTCACCAAAAAAACGGACTTTGCGCGAAACGGCCGCGCTGCACAAACAAATCCTCGATCGTCTCGGCCCCTCGCCCATCGCCGAGGACCAGTTGATTCGCGACCTGCACAGCCCAGCGCATGCCGTCGCACCAGTCCTTCTGGATTTGGAACTCGACGGACAGATCACACGTCAATCTGGTGGCATGTTGAGCCTTGCGCCGGAGGCGAAACGCGGCTGAACCCGGCACGGAACGACCGACCACCGCCTCTGTGAAGTCGCGAAAACCTCATGAAAATGCCTTGGCGTTAGCCTGCGCAAACCTCGGGAATGACCGCGAAATAGTCCGGGCAATAAATCGTATCGGTAAACCAAGCATCCAGTGCTCCGATCTCCCAATGCACCGCCACCCACATTTTGCCTTCGCGACGATAGAGCACCTGGAAGGTCGCCCCGTCCATGCTGTGCGGATCAAGATCGCCGCGCTCCACGCCCGGTGTTTCCCACAGGTTGATCTCGGACCCGTCGGGCCGTCGCGCTTCCACAACCGCAAAGGCCACGTCAAAGGGCAATCCCAAATCTTTCTTCGTGGCGACCCGCAATTCGGAAATCACGAACAGTGCTGGCGCGCCCAACAGCCATTCCGCGTGCGGTCGCAACGCATCCATCAGCGCCTGTCGCATCTCTGAGCCACGCTTTGGTTCGAAGTAATCGGCACGCACGACGCTGGCGAACAAGACCAGCCCCAGAATGATTATTCGTCTCATGCCCTTGTTCCTTTGCTCAAATGCGTGCCAATTTCCCTAAACACATCCTGCAAAATCACGGCGCATTGACAATCCCCCCTGTCCCGAACCATGTTCCGCCGCCATAAGAGGCCGTTCGAGTCGGAAGGAATTTCATGCCCGTAGTTGTTGTCGAATCCCCAGCCAAGGCAAAAACCATCAACAAATACCTTGGCAAGGATTACACCGTGCTGGCCTCCTATGGCCACGTGCGAGACCTGCCCCCCAAGGATGGTTCGGTAGATACCGAGCATGAATTTGACATGAAATGGGAGGTCGGCAACGATTCGCGCAAACACGTGAAAGCCATCGCCGACGCATTGAAGGACGATCAGAACCTCATTCTCGCAACCGACCCCGACCGCGAGGGCGAGGCGATCAGCTGGCATTTGGAAGAGGCCCTGCGCAAACGCCGCGCCCTGAAAAAAGACACGCCGGTTTCCCGCGTCGTGTTCAACGCCATCACCAAATCGGCGGTGACCGAGGCGATGCAGAACCCGCGCGAGATCGACCAGCCGCTGGTCGACGCCTATCTCGCCCGTCGGGCACTTGATTATCTTGTCGGCTTCAACCTTTCACCGGTGCTCTGGCGCAAATTGCCCGGCGCGCGTTCCGCAGGTCGGGTGCAATCCGTCTGCCTGCGCCTGATCGTCGAGCGCGAAATGGAAATCGAAGCTTTCAACCCGCGTGAATACTGGTCGGTCAAGGCTCTGCTCGGAACGCCGCGCGGTAAACAATACGAGGCCCGGCTGACCACGCTGGCCGGTAAAAAACTCGACAAATACAGCATCGAGAACGAAACCCAGGCCGAGCTGGCGGTGCAGGCGATCGAAAGCCGCGACCTCACCGTGCAATCGGTCGAGGCCAAACCGGCCGCCCGCAACCCCTCCCCGCCCTTCATGACCTCGACACTGCAGCAAGAGGCCAGCCGCAAGTTCGGCATGGGCGCGCGTCAATGCATGTCCACCGCCCAGCGTCTCTATGAGGCCGGGCACATCACCTATATGCGGACCGACGGCATCGACATGGCCCCAGAGGCAGTCAGCGCCGCCCGTGACGCTATCGGCGCACGCTATGGCACCGAATACGTGCCCTCCTCCCCGCGCATCTACAAGAACAAGGCCAAGAACGCTCAGGAAGCGCACGAGTGTATCCGCCCCACCAACATGGAAGCCGATGCAGCCTCGCTTAAACTCAGCGAACCCGATCAGCGCAAACTCTATGACCTGATCTGGAAACGCACCCTCGCCTGCCAGATGGAAAGCGCCCGGATGGAGCGCACCACGGTCGATGTGGGCAGCTCAGACGGCCAGGTCGCCCTGCGCGCCACCGGCCAGGTGGTGCTGTTTGACGGCTTCCTCAAGGTCTATGAGGAAGGCCGCGATGATCAGGTTGTCGATGATGACGACAAGCGCCTGCCACAAGTGATGGAAGGCGAGAGCGCCTCGAAACACGGCGTCACGCCGGAGCAGCATTTCACTCAGCCGCCGCCGCGCTATACCGAGGCAACTCTGGTCAAACGCATGGAAGAGCTCGGCATCGGCCGCCCCTCGACCTATGCCAGCGTGATCACCACGATCCAGGACCGCGAATATGTCCGCAAGGACAAGAACCGCCTCTTCCCAGAAGACAAGGGCCGCATCGTCACGATCTTCCTGCTGAACTTCTTCCGCAAATATGTTGGCTACGAATTCACCGCCAACCTCGAAGAAGAACTTGATGACGTCAGCGCCGGCAACCGCAACTACAAGAACGTGCTGAACCGCTTCTGGCAGGATTTCTCGGCGGCGATTGCCGAAACCTCTGAGCTACGAATCACTGAAGTTCTCAACGTTCTCGACGAGGCGCTCAGCGATCAGCTCTACCCGCCGCGCGAAGACGGGTCCGATCCGCGCATCTGCCCGAAATGCGGCGAGGGGCGTCTGCACTTGAAAACCTCGCGCACAGGCGGCTTTGTCGGCTGCGGCAACTACCCCGAATGCACCTATACCCGCCCCATTGCCGGCGAAGGCGCCGAGGGCGACGAACGTGTGCTGGGCGAGGACGCTGGCGACGAGATCTGGCTCAAATCCGGTCGGTTCGGGCCTTACGTCCAGCGTGGTGAACCCACGCCCGAGAACAAGAAACCACCGCGGGCCTCGCTGCCCAAGGGCTGGAACAAGGACGATATGGACCTCGAAAAGGCTCTTGTGCTCCTGTCCCTGCCGCGCCAGATCGGCGACCACCCCGAGGGCGGCTTGATCTCCTCGAACTTTGGCCGTTTCGGGCCATACGTCATGCACCAGCTGCCGGACGAGGCGAAACCGGTCTATGCCAACCTCAAGGACCCGGCGGACGTGTTCGAGATCGGTATGAACCGCGCGGTCGAACTGCTGGCCGAGAAACGCGCCAACCCGGGCCGCCGTGGCAGCCGTGCCGCCGCCAAACCGCTCAAGGAGTTGGGTGAACATCCAGAAAGCGGCGGACCGGTCAACGTGATGGACGGGCGCTACGGGCCGTATGTAAAGCATGAAAAGGTCAACGCCACCCTTCCCAAGGATGTCAAACCCGAAGACATGACCATGGACATGGCCGTGGCCCTGATTGCCGAGAAGGCGGCCAAGAAAGGCGGCACGCGTAAGAAGGCGACACCGAAAAAGAAGGCTCCGGCCAAGAAGACGTAAAGCAGGATTGCCAATCCCCGCGCGGAGTCATGGGCGTCTGCCCGCCGCGCGATCACCTGCCCGTCCCGTCGGGCTGGTGATAACCCGTCTATGCTTGCCGCCCCACCAACCCCGCCACGCTTTCCAGCAACACCCGCAACTGCGCGATCTCTTCGTCCGCGTCGCCATTGTTGTTGACCACGATCACCGGCCGGTTGAACTCTTGGAACGTCTTGCGAAACCCTTGGTACATTGCCACCGGATCGTCCAGCACATGGCCCTTGCGTACGGTCGACGACAAGCGTTCCAGGATCACCTCGTCATCGGCCCGCACCCAGACGATC
Organism: Aliisedimentitalea sp. MJ-SS2; assembly: GCF_032586155.1. NCBI lineage: Bacteria > Pseudomonadati > Pseudomonadota > Alphaproteobacteria > Rhodobacterales > Roseobacteraceae > Aliisedimentitalea > Aliisedimentitalea sp. MJ-SS2. The sequence continues at coordinate 365,060 of NZ_JAWHTC010000001.1, read as the reverse complement.
AGGAACGAGCCGTAGAGCCGCTCTGCCGCCTGATAAAGCCGCTGGCGCAGGTCGCGCCGGTGCAGGGTTTCGTCCACAACGACATGGTCGTGCCGCTCCCGCATCATCTCCAGGTCGGCGATTACCTGTTCGAACACCTTCACCCGCGTCGCGTCGGAAAACGGGATACCTTCTGCCATGTTGCGCTCGAAATCCGGGTCGGCCTCGAAAAACCGCCGTTTGGTGTCATCCGCGTCGTAATAATGACACCCGAACTCACCCGCGATCCTGCGGGCAATGGTCGATTTGCCGGCCCCGATCAGGCCACCAACAAAAATGATCATGACAATGCGCCCCTTGTTTCTCCTGTTCGCAATTGTCCCGTTCGCAGGACCAGACTAACCCGATCACAGCCATCCTGACTACGTAGAACTGCGTAGGCACCGCTTGTTGACTCCGCTGCGTCAGGGCGTCACATACGGTCCCGACACCGAAAGGGAGTTTTCCATGAAAAAAGTCTATTCTTCCGCAGCCGAGGCGCTTGATGGCCTGCTGCATGACAACATGCTGATCGCCGCCGGCGGTTTCGGCCTCTGCGGCATCCCAGAGCTTCTGCTGAATGCGATTAAGGACAGTGGCGTCAAGGACCTGACCTTTGCGTCCAACAATGCGGGCGTCGACGATTTCGGCATCGGCATCCTGCTGCAGACCCGCCAGGTCAAGAAGATGATCAGCTCCTATGTCGGTGAAAATGCCGAGTTTATGCGCCAGTACCTCTCGGGCGAGCTGGAACTGGAATTCAACCCCCAGGGCACGCTTGCCGAGCGCATGCGCGCCGCCGGTCACGGCATCCCCGGCTTCTACACCAGGACCGGCGTTGGCACCGTGATCGCCGATGGCAAGGAAGTGAAAGAGTTCAACGGCGAAGACTACATCCTCGAAGAGGGCCTCTTTGCAGATCTCTCGATCGTCAAGGCGTGGAAAGCGGATGAAACCGGCAACGCGATCTTCCGCAAGACCGCCCGCAACTTCAACCCGCCTGCCGCGATGTGCGGCCGCATCTGCGTGATGGAAGTCGAAGAGATCGTGCCGACCGGCTCGCTCGACCCCGATGCCATCCACCTGCCGGGCATCTACGTGCACCGCATCGTACAGGGTACACACGAAAAACGCATCGAGCAGCGCACCGTTCGCCAGAAGGAGACCGCATAATGGCTTGGGATCGTAACCAGATGGCGGCCCGCGCCGCACAGGAACTCGAAGACGGCATGTATGTGAACCTCGGCATCGGCATCCCGACGCTGGTCTCGAACTACATCCCAGAAGGCGTGCATGTGACGCTGCAATCGGAAAACGGCATGCTGGGCATGGGCCCTTTCCCTTACGCGGGTGAAGAGGATGCCGACCTGATCAACGCCGGCAAGCAGACCATCACCGAACTGCCCCAGACCGCCTATTTTGACAGCGCCACAAGCTTTGGCATGATCCGTGGCGGCAAGATCGCCATGGCGATCCTCGGCGCGATGGAAGTCGACGAGAAGGGCGATCTCGCCAACTGGATGATCCCCGGCAAGCTGGTCAAGGGCATGGGCGGCGCGATGGACCTCGTCGCCGGTGTCGGCCGTGTGATCGTCGTGATGGACCACTGCAACAAGCACGGCGAGACCAAGGTCTTGAAGGAATGCACCCTGCCGCTCACCGGCAAGGGTGTGGTCGACATGATCATCACCGACATGTGCGTCTTCGAGGTCGAACACAAAGGCCTGCACATCGTCGAACTCGCCCCCGGCGTGACCCGCGAAGAGGTCATCGCCAAGACCGAGGCGACTATCGTCTGAGCCTACCCGCGACAGATTTCACAAGGGCCGCTGTCAGGCGGCCCTTTTCTGTTGGAGGGTGTACCGGGCCCTTCTTCCTTTTGCCTCAAATATCCCGGGGGGTCTGGGGGGCAGCGCCCCCCGGCCGGTCGGATTGGCGCAGCCAATTCGAAACCCAATAACAACGCACCTCATCCACCCGGGATTTTTTGTTTCCGCTCCCGCAACAAATCCATATTCTTGCCCCAATCTGTCTCTAGATAGACGGCAATGAGCATGAGCAGTACAAACCAGCGCCCCCTTGCCCCGCGCAAGCTCCGCGATCTCGCCCTTCTGGGCGGGCTTTTCGTGTTGGTCATCGGCGGGCTCATCAGCCTTGCCGCCGCCACAGGTTGGGAAGAAACCATGGCACAGCTGGCCAAGCTCGGCGCGCTGCAAATCGCCATCCTGCTGGTGCTCTCCCTCGTCAACTATCTCTTCCGCGCCCTGCGTTGGCATATCTTCGCCTCTCGCCTCGGCCTGTCCCTGACCCTCGCGCAGAACATCCGCCACTTCCTTGGCGGCTTTGCCATGTCCGTCACCCCGGGCCGGGTGGGCGAGTTGATCCGCATGCGCTGGATTGCGCGCGAAACCGGTTGGGCGTTCGAGCGGACCGCGCCGCTTGTCTTGATCGACCGTGCCTCGGACCTTGCCGCCATGGGCCTGATCCTCGGCATCGCGCTCTCGCTGGCGGCCGGGGGCGTTGCGCTAGCCGCCCCTGTCGCCGCACTGGCCATCGCCGCCAGCATCATTGTTACCCGCCCCGCCCTTCTGGCGGGTCTTGCCACCCAATTCTACCGCCGCACCGGCCTGTTGCCGCGCCTGATGACCCGCATCCGCCGCGCCGCCACATCCCTGCGCGCCTTTTCCCACCCCCAGACGCTCGGCTTTGCCGCTCTCTTGGGCCTGATCGGCTGGCTGGCCGAAGGCTATGCCTTCCACCTTCTCTTGTGCTGGTTCGGTGCCGATATCGGCTTCTGGAAGGCGGTGATGATCTTTGTCTTCTCCACCCTCGCAGGTGGCCTGACCGGGGCTCCCGGCGGTGTCGGCGGGGCCGAAGCAGCCATGGTCGCCCTGCTCTACATGGAAGGCATCCCGCCCGAGGTCGCAGTACCGGCCACGGCCGTGATCCGCCTCACCACCTTGTGGTTCGCCATTCTCATCGGCCTGGCCATCTTTCCCCACGCCGAAGCCAAATCGACCCAAATCCATCAAAAGGGGGCGCTGTGATGCGCTGGAAATCCGACACCTATTCCGGCTGGGGCCGTGCCCTGAAGGCGGATGGCGATCTTGCCCGACCTGAACGTATCTCGGCACTGAAGGGCCTGCCCCCGACCCCCGCGTTTGGGGCACGCCGCTCCTATGGCGATGCCTGCCTGAACTCCGATGGCCGCGCCATCGACATGACAAGGCTCGACCGCATCCTCTCTTTCGATCCGGAAACCGGCCTTGTCGAGGCCGAGGCCGGCATCTCTATTGGTGAACTGGTGCGCCTGTTCGCACCGGCTGGCTGGATCCCCACCGTCATGCCCGGCACCGGCTTTGCCACCGTTGGCGGCGCCATCGCCATGGATGTGCATGGCAAGAACCACCACCGCGACGGCGCCTTCGGTGATCACATCACCGCCATTCGCCTCATCCATCAGGGCAAAGCCAAGACCATCACCCCCGACAGGAACAAATCACTTTTCAACGCAACCCGTGGCGGATTGGGCCAAACCGGCCTGATCGTTTCGGCCACCATCCAGATGGCACCGATCTCGGGCCAGGCGATGAAGGTTCGTGAAAGCCGCGCCGGCGATCTCGAGGAACACCTCGCCTTGCTCGATGCTTCCGATGCCCACTATACCGTCGGCTGGATCGACGCCACGGCGCGCGGCTCGGAGCTGGGACGCGGAATTGTTGAAGAGGCCGAACACAGCCTCGACACGCCGCCCAAACTGGGCCGGGCCAAATCCGTTCCGGTTGATGCCCCGCGCTTTGCCCTGTCCAAACCCGTCGTTAAGGCGTTCAACACCCGCTACTTCAAGCGCATCCCAGAAGAGGGCCGCACGCGCACCCGCACGCTCCAGGATTTCTTCTTCCCGCTCGACCGGGTGCTCGATTGGAACCGCCTCTATGGCAAGCGCGGCTTCCACCAGTTCCAATGTGTGCTGCCGATGGACCAAACCGACACCCTGCACAGTATGATCGAGGCCATTGCCGGATCGGGCCTTGCCTCCCCATTGGCCGTGCTCAAACGGCTAGGCCCCGAGGGTGCCGGCTTCCTCTCCTTCCCGACCGAGGGCTACACGCTGGCCGTCGACTTTCCCAACCGCGACAAGGCTCAGGGCCTGATCCGCGACCTCGGTGAACAGACGGCGGCCGCCGACGGGCGCATCTACCTCGCCAAGGATTCTCTCGCCGACGGCGCCACCATCCGGGCAATGTATCCCGAGCTCGGCAAATGGCAGGCTGAGGCCGCCAAAGCCGACCCGGACCGTCAACTTGAAACCGACCTTATCCGCCGCCTGAACCTGAGGAGCGCGTAAGACATGCAAGAGACCTGGATCATCCTCGGTGCCACCTCGTCCATGGCCCGCGCCCTGTCGCGCGCGCTGTCCGAACAGGGCCACGCGCTTTTGCTCGCTGGTCGTGACATGGAAGACATGAAACGTCTCGCCGCTGATTGCACCGCCCGCGGCGCCGCCTCGGCCGAGGCCGTGGCGTTTGATGCCCGTAAGCCGGCAACATTCACACCTCTAATTGAAACGCTCTCAGATCAGCCCGGCATGCTGAACGCCGCGGTCTTCGTCGGCTCCATGCCCGAGCAAGAGACGATCGACTCCGACCCGTCGCTGATCGACGGCACTGTGACCGACAGCTTCACTGGCCCGGCGCGGTTCCTGCAAATGATGGCGCCCCTGATGGAGGAGCGCGGCGGCGGGACAATCGTTGGGGTGGGCTCGGTGGCCGGGGATCGCGGCCGCCTCGGCAACTATGTCTATGGCGCTGCCAAGGCCGGATTCCACACCTATCTGTCGGGGCTCAGGAACCGCCTGACCCGCTCGGGTGGCCACGTCGTCACCGTGAAACCGGGCTTTGTCGACACAGCAATGACCTGGGGGATCGAAGGCATGTTCCTTGTCGCCCCGCCGGAAAAGGTGGCCTCGGACATCCTCCGCGCCGTGGAGAAGCGCAAGAATGTGATCTACACGCCGTTCTTCTGGCGCTACATCATGCTCATCATCCGCTCCATTCCGGAGCCGATTTTCAAGAAGCTCTCGATCTGACACAGGTCATTCGGGGGCCACGCGGGCGCGCGCGTCCCAAGCCGCCGCGCGGCGGCGCCCCGGCTCACAATCCCAGCCATTTCGCCCAGAGCCCGGCGGCGTACCACATCAGCGCCAGGGTAATCATGATCAACCCCAGCCCCCGCTTGTCGCGCATGGCGAAGACAATTGGGTCGTAGTCCTGCTTGCCATAGAACCCAAGCCGCACCATCCGGAACAGCCACCCCGCCAATGGGATCATCGCCAACCACAGGATCCAGCGATCCGGGTAGAGCGCCCGCGCCTGATCCGACATGGTATAAAGAAAGAACACCACCAGCGACGCAAGCATACCCAGCATCGACAGGTTCAACAGCTTGCCACGATCGGGTCGGCCATAGCCCCGTCCCGGCAACGGGTCATCATTCTTGGCCAAGGTCAGCTCGGTCAACCGCTTGACCGCCCCTAAGGTCAGGAAGACCGGGAAGACGAAAATGACCATGTAGATTGAACTTTCGACCTGAACCGCAGCGGCCCCCGCCACCACGCGGATAGTATAAAGCGAGGCCAAAGTACCGATATCGACCCAACGGGCGCGCTTCAGGCGGAAGGAATAGACGATCGACAGGGCGACATAGAATACCGTGACTACCACGAACAGCGGCCCCAGCATCGCGCCAAGCCCCAATGCGAGGGCCACCAGAACGAAAAACGCGCCCACCCCCGCACGGATCGGCACCGCACCGCTGGCAAAGGGGCGTTTGCATTTTTTTTCGTGCAGCCGGTCGGCCTCGAGATCAAGCAGATCATTAACCACATAGATCGACGAGGCCGCGGCGGAAAACGCCACCATGCCCAGCAGAACCTGTGCAATCGCCGCCCATTCGAACCTGTGCGCCGCCAGCAAAGGCAATAGCAGCAGGATATTCTTCACCCATTGATGCGGCCGCAGCGCGCGGGCCATGTCGCGCGGATGCCAGCCCTGCGCCACCGCTTGCCCCGGCGCGTCGGAGACCCCATCGAGCCCATGCAGCGTCGCCAGCTCCTCGGCAAGCCTCGCATCCCCTTTCGAACACAGCAGAACCTGCCGCCCCTCGGTCCGCGCTGCCTCAATCTTCGCCAGTGCCGCGTCCGAGACCGGCAACAGATCGGCCCGAAGCACCCCGTCGCCGGTAATGGCATCCAGCCGTCGCTCCAGGCTCGGGTCCGTCCGCAGGAACCCCCCGGCCAACCGCAGAACCAGCGGTTCCATGTTGCTCATCCCCTAGCCCCCGCTGACATCGACGTTGAAAACACAGCCATCCGACACCAGTTGCGGCGGCGTCAGGCACAGCCCCCGCGCCGTCTTGAACGCCGCCAATACCTTGGGTACGTAGTCGCGGGTCTCGGCATAGGGCGGCACGCCGGCATTTTTCTTCACCGCGCCCTCGCCCGCATTATACCCGGCCAACACCAGAATCGGGTCGTTGTCGAACTCCTTCATCAGGTAGTTCAGGAACTTGACCCCGCCCTTGATATTCTCGGCCGCGACCGTCGCATCGCTGACCCCGAACCGCGCCGCCGTGTCGGGCATCAGCTGCATCAGCCCCTGCGCGCCGGCACTGCTTGTCGCATCCGCCTTGCCCGCCGATTCCACCGAGATCACCGCCAGCACCAACGCCGGCGACACCTCGGTGCCCACCGTGGCCAGCAGTATATCCGCCCCGCGTGCGCGCGCTATATCCTGCAACCCCTGCAACCGGGGCGCTTTGACCGTAGCTTTCCCCGCAGGTGGATTGGCAATCCGGTTCAGCGCCAATTCCAGCCGTCCGGGCCCGCTTTGATCAATCGCAGGGGAAATCTTGTCCCAGAACCAGGTATAGCTCTCGCTTGGCACCTTGGGTGCAGCGTTCGCCTCCGTTGCCGCACCGCTTTCGGATTCGGCCTCGGGTTCGGCTTTCTTCCCCAGCTTGGGGTTCTGCCGCGCCATGTCCTCGGGGGTCACGCCGATGGTGATCCGCTTGCCCCCGCCCTTCTTTGGCGGCTTGACCGATTTGAACGTGAATTGCGGAAACGGCTTTGGGCTATCGGCCAGGGCCGGTGCCAGAACCATAGGGGCCGCCGCGCAAAAGGCGACAGCCGCTTTCAATAAAATGCGTCGCATGGCTGCGATCTTTCCTGCCTCGTCATATTTATGGGGGTCCGCCGCTTGATACGCGCCTGAAGCACCCCTTTATTAACCAAATAGTCGCAGAACTGGGCGGTTCAGGCCAGTTTTCCCCGGAAATTAACCAAGAAATATGCCACATTTGCCACGCCGAACGCGCTCAAACACCGGGCCAACAGATTTCTTTCAGTTTTTTTACACTTCTTTTCAATGGGTTAACAAAAAACAGCCCGTTGTCACCGAAATTGACCTGAATTGCTAAATTCGTGCCCCAATCCTGCCCGAATCCAATGGCTTATTAAGCCCATGCCAAGACGGCGACGGACCAATGAGAGAGAACGGTTCAACACAGTCGCTGCCAGGGTAATGTAATCTAACTGATCCTTTGGAGGGACGAACCATGATCAAATTCATCAAAAATTTCCGCAAAGACGAAGACGGCGCCGTTACGGTTGACTGGGTTGTGCTGACCGCAGCTGTTGTTGGCCTGGCCGTTGCCGCTTACTCGTCGATCAAAACCGGCGCAACCGGTCTGACCTCGTCGACCGCGGACTACATGGGCAGCCACGGCCCCGACACGTTCTAATCTGAACCGTGTTTGACAGAATTCGGAACGGGCCGCCCAGCATGGGCGGCCCGTTCTCATATTTGAGTTAACAAGCCTTCCTTACGAGTATAGCGCCTCGACCGCTCCCACTGGCGGCCTGGGGAACGCGGATTGAATCGCCGGGATAGGGTCACGCGCATTCCCATATTTGGACACATTTACGTGTCACACCGGTCAGGAAACACTGTGCCCATTGCGCACCCGGCACCCCGCCGGACAAATAACGAGAGGTAGAACCATGCGAGCCGTTTTTGGACTTGTTCTGATCGTAGGGATCGGTTTGGCCGGGTTTGCCGTCTATATGGCGCAAACCAAGTTTTCCGCCTATGAGGCCGAACTCGAACGCCGCGCCAGCGGCGGGTCGGTCGATATGGTCGAGATTTACGTCGCGACCAAGGCAATGAAATACGGTGACGAGATCACCAAAGCCGACGTGGCCAAGGTCAAGTGGCCGCGTCACCTGAAAGTTGAAGGTGCCTACTTCAAGGAAGAACAGCTCTTCCCTATCCCGGACACACCGCGAGTGATGCTGCGCGCCATCGAACGTAACGAACCGGTGACCGCGATCAAAGTGACCAAGCCTGGTGAAAAGGCCGGGATCACATCGCTCCTTGAGCGTGGCATGCGCGCCTTTGCCATCAAGGTTGACGTGACCTCCGGCGTTTCAGGCTTCCTGCGACCCGGCCACAAGGTCGATGTCTACTGGACCGGTGATGTCTTGACCTCGGATGGCAAGCGTCGCGAAATAACTAAGCTGATCGAGGCTGCGGTCCAGATCGTCGCAATCGACCAGTCCGCCAATGTCGACAGCCCCAAGGCATCGATTGCGCGCACGGTGACCGTGTCGGTCAAACCGCAACAGGTTGCCGGTCTCGCCCAGGCTCAATCGACCGGACGCCTGTCTCTGTCGCTGGTCGGCTCCGAAGACGATACCGTCGCCGCCGACATCGAAATCGACCAGAACAGCCTGCTGGGAATCGCCCGGGCCGAGGCCCCTGCCCCGAAAGCGGCCGAGAAAAAAGTCTGCACCATCCGCACCCGCCGTGGCGCGGAAGTGGTTGAAATTCCAATCCCCTGCACCAACTGAAGGTTGCGCGGATGGGCTGCGAAAAAGATCAAAAACGGGGGGCAAAATGCTCCCCGTTTTACGTTTGGTGCGGGGCAACAGGTCGGCCATCGGCCTCGTCTGTTGCCAGTTATCCACATAAATGCATCGCGAGAACCCATTGATTCTTGCAAAAAAACTAAAACTGGCGCATGGTTCGGCGAAATACGGGCAACAAGACCCGCAAACGAGGCGTGATCGGAGAGGCAGGTCACAATGAAAATGAGCAGACTTCTAACAGCGGCCCTTTTGGGCCTTACCTTGGGCGTTGCCCACGTGCCGACCGTTGGTCAGGCCGAAAACCTTCGCGTGGTCAAACGCGGCACATCTTCCAACCTGAGCGTGCCGATGAACCGCGCCGTTGTGGTCGAAAGCGACACACCCTTTGCGGAGCTTTCCATCGCCAACCCGCAGATCGCGGACATCTCGTCGCTCAGCGACCGGACAATCTATGTTCTTGGCAAATCGCCGGGGATGACCACGCTGACGCTGCTGGATCCCAACGGCCAGCTGATCACCAATGTCGATGTGCGCGTCGCGCCCGACATTTCCGAATTCAAGGAACGCCTGCGGCAGATCCTGCCCGGCGAAAAGATCGAAGTGCGCACGGCCAATGACGGTATCGTGCTCAGTGGCACCGTATCTTCCTCGGCGCGCCTGCAACGCGCACTGGACCTGGCCGAACGTTACGCACCCGAGCGTGTATCGAACCTGATGGGCGTCGGTGGCGTCCAGCAGGTCATGCTCAAGGTCCGCTTTGCCGAGATGCAGCGCACCGTGTCGAAATCGCTTTCGACCTCTCTGGCGCTGAACGGCAACATGTTCGGCGGTGGCCTGGGCGTGAATGGCGGCACCAACACCAACAATAACTCCGGCTCCATTGCCAACTCTCTGGGCGGCAACGTTCCGGGTGTTTCCGAGGCGAACGGCGCCATGCTGTTTGGCTTCAACGCCGGCGCAGTCGAGGTTGGCGTCCTACTGGAAGCCCTTGAAACAAAAGGGGTTGTTCGCACCCTGGCCGAACCGAACCTGACCGCCCTTTCGGGGCAAGAGGCCAAGTTCCTTGCCGGTGGCGAATACCCGATCCCGGTGGCCCAGGATGGTGGCACCATTTCCATTGAATTCAAACCGTTCGGGGTCGAGCTCAACTTCATTCCGCGCGTTGTCGACGGAGACCTGATCAACCTCGAACTCGAAGCAGCAGTCAGCTCGATCGACCCGACCAATGCTGCTACCTTCAACAACTTCTCGGTCGATGCCTTCCGGCGCCGCGAAACCTCGACCACGGTCGAAATGCGCGACGGCGAAAGCTTTGCCATCGCCGGCCTGTTGCAGGATGACTTCTTGGATACCAACGGCCAGGTGCCGTGGCTCGGTGACGTGCCGATCCTCGGGGCTCTGTTCCGCTCGGCCAGCTACCAGCGCCAGCAGTCGGAACTGGTGATCATCATCACCGCCCACCTGGTCACTCCGACCCGCGGCGAGGCTTTTGTTCTTCCCACCGATCGGGTCCGCCCGCCAACCGAAAAGGACCTGTTCCTCAATGGCAAAGTGGCGCGTGACGCCCGCACCCCAACAAAAGGTGCGGCAGGCGAGGTAGCCAAACAGGACTTTACCGGTTCTTACGGCTATGTAATGGATTGATGCAGCACGGGGGCATGACACAATGAAGAAGATACTTCTCCTCTCCACCGGCCTTCTGGCGCTTACTGGCTGTGCCGTGAACACTCCCGGTGGGCAATCCTTCTTCCGCGAGGCGGGTGCCAATATCGATACCGGCCATTTCGGCAACGCGACGATGAACAACACCCAGATCATGTCGGGTGAACGGTCCTTCGTCTTTTCGCTGGCCAGTCGCTTTGCGCAGGAAGTTCCCACCAACGTGAACTTTGCCTTTGACAGCGCAGTTCTGGATGCCGGAGCCCGCGACACGCTGCGGCAACAGGCCCGCTGGATCCGGCAATTCCCCGAGGTCCGCTTCAAGGTCTTCGGTCATGCCGACGCCCCGGGTTCGAATGCCTATAACAAACGCCTTGGATTGCGCCGTGCCAAAGCGGTCGTGCGCTACCTCGCCAGCCAGGGCATCAGCCGTTCGCGGCTCGAGGCTGTCTCGTCGCTGGGTGAAACACAGCTGATCGTTAACACGCAGGGCCGCGACCGTCGCAATCGCCGCGCCGTGACCGAGGTTTCGGGCTTTGTCCGCAGCCATCCATCGGTTCTGGACGGCAAATACGCCGCGATCATCTATCGTGACTACGTCGAAAGCGCTCAGTCACGAACAACGCTTGAAGGAATCACCGGCGACGACCTGAAAACCAGCGAGTAACCAAACCACATTCCCTCTGAAACCCGCGCCAGGCCTCTCCTGGCGCGGGATTTTTTTTGTGCTCCCCGCCCCATCTGTCCGCCTTTTGCCGTCCTGTCTTGCCTTCGCATCGTCGCAGAATTCCGCACAATTTCATTTTTTCAGCCCTAATGTTGCCCCAGTTCCCGATGAAATTGACCGCAATGGAAATACTGCGCCTTCCCGAAACTGGGCGCCGGACCCGCATTTCAAACGCCGTATTCGATGCGCGCGGCCCCTGGAACGCCAAGGTTCGAACCGAAAGGAAACGAGGCAATGACGAGCAACGAGCATCTCACGACGGAACTGAGCCCGCTTCAGGCCTGCACCATCTCGCGCGATGTGCAGAATTTCGACCTGCTGATCGAGGATATGGAGACCGCTCTGGGAGAAAACTGGGGGGATCTCGGTTTTGCTGAAGCCAAAGCCTTCTTCCATCAGCCCGAGGCCGAATCCCTTGAATTCGTTGCTATCGCAATCGACGAAAGCGACGAGGAAAAGCTCGTCATGCTGGGCGACATCATCGACGCTGCCAAGGACAAGGGTATCAAGATCATCCTGATCGCCGAAGATGTCAGCCCCGCCTCGCTGCACCAGCTTCTGCGCCAGGGGGCTGATGAATTCGTGCCCTACCCGCTTCCCGAAGGCGAATTGCAGGCCGCAATCGAACGGATCCGTACACCCGAACCGGTTTACGACCCGGTCGCGGTGCCGATGGCGCCGATTGCAAAGTCGGGGGGAAATCGCAACGGTGTGGTCATCGCCAGCCACGGTCTTGCCGGCGGCACCGGCAGCACTACGCTTGCCGTCAACCTCGCTTGGGAACTGGCCACCATATCCAAGGAAGAAGCGCCACAAGTTTGCCTGATCGATCTCGATTTGCAGTTTGGCGCCGTATCTACCTATCTCGACCTTCCCCGCCGCGAGGCGGTCTACGAGATGCTGACGGACACCGAAAGCATGGATGACGAGGTTTTCAAACAGGCGCTTGTCGGATACGAGGACAAACTGTCGGTTCTGACAGCCCCGACCGAGATGCTGCCGCTGGACCTGATCTCGTCCGAGGACGTGACCGCGGTGATCGACATGGCGAAAAGCCATTTCGACTATGTCATCATCGACATGCCGTCCACCCTGGTGCAATGGACCGAGTCCATTCTCAGCACCGCGCATATCTATTTCGCCATGCTCGAACTCGACATGCGGTCAGCCCAAAACACGCTGCGCCTGAAACGCGCGCTCCAGGCCGAAGACCTGCCGGTCGAGAAACTACGCTACGTGCTGAACCGGGCCCCGAAATTCACCGATCTCAACGGCAAGAGCCGGGTCAAGCGCCTGAGCGAAAGCCTCGACATCGGAATCGAGTTGCAACTGCCCGACGGCGGCAAACCGGTGGTGCAGGCCGCCGACCATGGCCTGCCGCTGGCCACTGCCGCGGCGAAAAACCCGCTGCGCAAAGAAATCGCCAAGCTGGCCGCCAGTTTGCACGAACTTGGCCAGGAACCGGCCGAAGCCGCCTGAGACAAAGGATAGACACTTATGTTTTCGCGCTACAAAAAGCCTTCCGGCACCCCGAAGCCCGCCGCCCCGGGCAAAGGCAATGTGACCGATTTGGCCGCGGCCAAACCAGCCGCCGCGCAATCCAAGCCGCAGCCCCAGGCCGCGGCGCCCGCGTCTATGCGCAAGCCCAATCCGTCAACACCCGCGCGTGCCGCAGCCCCCGACAAGGAGCTCAAGCGCAAGAAGCGCATGGCCGAGTTGAAAATCCAACTCCACCGCGAACTTCTGGAAAACCTCAACCTCGCCGCGCTTGAAACCGCGACCGAGGCCGAGTTGCGCACCGAGATCAACGAGATCACCACCGAGGTTCTGAACCAGAAATCGGTGGTTTTGAACCGCGAGGACCGCGCGCAGCTCAACAAGGAGCTGTTTGACGAGGTGACGGGTCTCGGCCCATTAGAAACCCTGCTGGAAGATGAAACTGTCAACGACATCTTGGTGAACGGTCCGCAACAGATCTTTGTCGAACGTTCGGGCAAGCTGGAACTGACCGACATCACCTTCAAGGACGAAAAGCACTTGATGCGGATCATCGACAAGATCGTGTCGGCCGTTGGCCGGCGTGTCGATGAATCGAACCCCTATGTTGACGCCCGTCTAATGGACGGATCGCGTTTCAACGCCATGGTGCCGCCGATCGCCGTGGACGGGTCGCTGGTTTCCATTCGTAAGTTCAAGAAGGACAAACTCGGCATCGACGATCTTGTCCGTTTCGGCGCGTTTTCCGAGGAAATGGCCGCCTATCTTCAGGCTGCGGTTGCCACCCGTTTGAATATTATCGTCTCGGGCGGTACCGGTTCCGGTAAAACGACCACGCTCAACGCGCTTTCCTCGTTCATCGACGATGCCGAGCGCATCCTGACGATCGAGGATACGGCGGAACTTCAATTGCAACAGACCCATGTCGGCCGGATGGAATCCCGTCCGCCCAACGTCGAAGGCAAAGGCGAAGTCAGCCCCCGCGACTGTCTGAAAAACGCCCTGCGGATGCGCCCCGACCGCATCATCGTCGGGGAAACGCGGGGCGAGGAAGTCATCGACATGCTCCAGGCCATGAACACCGGCCACGACGGTTCGATGACCACGATCCACGCCAACAACGCCCGCGATGGTATTTCCCGTCTGGAAAACATGATCGCCATGGCCGGGATCGAGATGCCCTTGAAAGCGGTGCGCTCGCAGATTTCTTCGGCTGTGAACCTGATCGTGCAGGCCAGCCGTCTTCAGGATGGCTCGCGCCGCATGACTTCGATAACCGAAATTACCGGGATGGAAGGCGACGTAATCTCGATGCAGGAAGTGTTCCGCTTCCAGCGCGTCGGCCTGACCCCGGACAACAAGATCATCGGTCACTTCACCGCCACCGGCGTGCGTTCGCACTTCTCCGAACGCTTCCGTCTCTGGGGCTATGACCTGCCGCCGTCGATCTTTGAACCCACTCTAGCAGCGGAGTAAATGTAATGGCGATTAGTGCAGAACCGCTTATCTATGGCCTGATCTTCGTTGGGGTTCTAGTCCTCGTCGAGGGCCTCTACCTGACCGTGTTCGGCAAGTCGATCTCACTCAACAGCCGCGTCAATCGCCGGCTTGAGATGCTCGAGAAAGGCACCAACCGCGAAGAGGTGATGGAAAAACTCCGCAAGGAGATGAGCCAGCACATGAAATCGCGGAAAATCCCGCTCTATTCCCTGCTGGCCGAAAAGGCCCAACGCGCCGCGATTGCCTTTACCCCCGGCCAGTTGATCCTGATCATGATCGGCCTGTCGGTGGTCGCCTTTGTAGGACTGACCGTCGGCACCGAGGCCGCTGTCGAAATCCGCGCGCTTATGTCCGTGGGCATGGGCGTGGGCGGTGTCTATTTCTGGATTAGCTCCAAGGCCAACAAACGCCTGTCGATGATCGAGGAACAGCTGCCCGACGCGGTCGAGCTCATGGTCCGTTCGCTTCGCGTCGGCCACCCGTTTTCGTCGGCGATCCAGATCGTATCGAAAGAGATCAAGGATCCGCTCGCCTCGGAATTCGGCATCATCGCCGATGAAAGCGCCTATGGCCGTGACATGGGCGAAGCCCTGAAAGACATGGCCGAGCGGATTGGCTTGCAGGATTTGCGCTTCCTCGCGGTGGCCGTGACCATCCAGCAGCAATCCGGTGGTAACCTGGCTGAAATCCTGGCCGGTCTCGCCGCGGTGATCCGCGCCCGTTTCCGCCTATTCCGCCGGGTGAAAGCCATCACCGCAGAGGCCAAATGGTCGGGCAAATTCCTGTCGGGCTTCCCGGTCGTGGCACTCATCGCAATCAACGTGATGGACCCGCATTACTATGACGAAGTGATGGATCACCCCTACTTCATCCCGGCCTGCATTTTCGTCGGCGTTATGCTGGGCCTGAACCTTCTGGTGATGCGCTGGCTCACCAACATCAAAGTGTGATCGGAGGATACCCAGATGGACGCGATCAACCAATTTCTGACCGAACAGTTTGGCCCCATGGGGTCGCTGATGGCGGCGGGCTTCCTGGGTGTGGTGATGATCCTCATCACCCTGCCGTTTCTTCTCAAAAAGGACGATGATCCCCTCGACAAGCTGAAGAAATCCACCAAGGCCGCGCAGCGAGGCGAAGAAAACAAGGAAGCCCTGCGCGCCAAACAGCGTAACGACAAGCTGGCCAAGTATTCGCAATTCCTCGAACCCAAGACCGAGGAAGAGCTTCAGGGCATGAAGCTCAAACTGATGCAGGCAGGCTATCGCGACCGTGATGCGGTGCGCTATTTCCACTTTGCCCAGTTCGCGCTCGGGATCGGTTTCCTTATTCTTGGCGTGATCTATTACATTGTCTTCTTGTCCGGTGGCGAAACCAACACCCAGCAGACCCTGATGTATATCCTGGGTCCGGGCGCGGCTGGCTACATGCTGCCGAAATACTGGGTTACCCGCCGTCAGGGCGCCCGCCAGGAAGAGATCACCAACGGCTTCCCGGACGCGCTCGACATGATGCTCGTCTGCGTCGAGGCTGGTCAGTCGATGGACCAGGCAATCCTGCGGGTGTCCGGTGAAATCCGTGCCTCCTACCCCTCGCTGGCCGATGAATTCGAAATCGTCAGCCACGAGATGAAGGCCGGCAAGGACAAGACCGCTGTCCTCAATGACATGGCCGAGCGCGCCGGTGTTCAGGACGTCGCGAGCTTTGTCACCGTGCTGAACCAGTCGCAAAGTTTTGGTACGCCGATTTCCGACGCCCTGCGGGTTTATGCCGGCGAGATGCGTGACAAGCGGGTGATGCGCGCCGAGGAAGCCGCCAACAAGCTGCCAACCAAGATGACGCTGGCGACGATGATGCTCACCGTGCCGCCGCTGCTGATCATCCTTGTCGGTCCGTCGGTGCACGGTATCTCGATGCTCGGCAATATGGGCCAGCACTGACGCCTGCCCGGTAGTGATGCAACAAAACGCCGGTCCGGGCGGAAATTCCGCCCGGTTGCCGCAAAACCTCTCGAAAAATCACCGATTTTCGCGTATGCCCGGATGGAAGAACAAAACACTTGAGCAGGCATTGGTAATACGGGGATGATACGGGCAGGAACCCTCCTGACTTGCGTGGCCCTTCTGGCCGGATGCAGCGCGCCTTTGAGCACGTCGCACGACAGCCCCTTTGCGCCCGGGATCAAGAAAAACGCCCAAGCCGTCGACGGGCTGGTGGTTGGCCACCGCCTGATGCAAGCCGGCGAATACGAACTCGCCTTTGATGCTTTCACCCGCGCCGCGGCGACCGAAGGCATGAATGTCGACGTGGTCTCGGCACTGGGCAGCGCCAATATCGGATTGGGCCGCCTGGGCCAGGCCGAGAAACTGCTGCGCCGGGCGATCAAGATGGACGACGCCATTCCCGAAACCTGGAACAACCTCGGTGTCGTGCTGATGGAAAAGGGCGAATATGCCGAGGCCGAGCAAATCCTGCGCCGCGCCTACGCGCTCGACAATGGCGAAAGTGACTCAATTCGGGATAATTTGCGCTTAGCACTCGCAAAAACGGAAAATCCCGATTATGGTGAAGTACAAGAACAAGATTATAAATTGGTACGGCGGGGCAGCAGCGACT
The DNA here is from genome assembly GCF_032586155.1 of Aliisedimentitalea sp. MJ-SS2. Classification (NCBI taxonomy): domain Bacteria; kingdom Pseudomonadati; phylum Pseudomonadota; class Alphaproteobacteria; order Rhodobacterales; family Roseobacteraceae; genus Aliisedimentitalea; species Aliisedimentitalea sp. MJ-SS2. The sequence continues at coordinate 348,117 of NZ_JAWHTC010000001.1, read as the reverse complement.
TCCTGATACGCCAGATACCATGACAAAAACGAGGCTGAGGCAGTAAAAGGACGCAGGCAAATGCGCCATATCGGTATTCTTACATTGTGCCTTTCGGGGGCGGTGATGCTCACTGCTTGTGGTGATGCCCCGCGCAAAGGCGAAGTCAACCGTGCGTTGCAGAACGTCAACGTGGTCGACGAAAGCAACCTCAACGACATCATGCTGACCGTGGCGGACCCCAACGAGGCGGTCGCCTATTTTCAGCGCGCCACCAAGGACCAACCCGAGCGCACCGATCTTCAGCGCGGGCTTGCCACGTCGCTGGTCCGGGCCAAGCGCGCGCCCGAGGCGGTGGTCGCGTTTAACAAGCTGACCAAGATGGACGGCGCGACGCTGGATGACGATGTCGATCTGGCCGATGCGATGATCCGCGCCGGCGACTGGAAAGGTGCTGAGGCCAAGCTCGACAAGGTGCCGCCGACTCACGAGACCTTCAAGCGCTACCGGCTTGAGGCGATGGTCGCGGACAGCAACAAGGAATGGAAAAAGGCAGACAGTTTCTATGAAATCGCCGTTGGCCTGACAACCCGCCCCGCTGGCGTTCTCAACAACTGGGGTTACTCCAAACTGACCCGCGGCGATTTTTCCGAGGCAGAGCGCCTGTTTGGCGACGCGATCAAGCAAGACAAGACGCTGTTCACTGCCAAGAACAACATGGTTCTGGCCCGTGGCGCACAGCGCAACTACAACCTGCCGGTGATCCCGATGGACCAGTCCGAGCGCGCGCAGCTTCTGCACACGCTGGGCCTGTCGGCGATCAAGCAGGGCGATGTAGAAACCGGCAAGGGCCTGTTGCGTGAAGCCATCGACACCCACCCCCAGCATTTCGAGGCCGCCGTGCGCTCGCTCCGGGCGCTGGAATCGAGCGTCACGAACTGATTGTCTGAGCGATGACTATCACCGCCCTCTCTGCGATGGTGTTCCTGCCATTCGTGCTGCCCATCTGCCTATGGGTCGCCTGGTCGGACATGGCCACCATGCGCATTCCCAACAAAGCGGTGATGGCGCTGTTCTTCGTTTATGCGATCATTGGCATCTTCGTGCTGCCGCTTGACGAATACCTGTGGCGCTACCTGCACCTGGTGATCATCCTGTTTCTTGGCATCATCCTGAATGCCGCCGGCGCCATTGGCGCGGGCGATGCCAAGTTCGCCGCCGCCGCCGCGCCGCTGGTGGCGCTTGGCGATCTGCGCCTGCTGATGGTGCTGTTTGCGGCCAACCTGCTGGCCGCCGTGATCACCCACCGATTGGCCAAGAAAAGCCCGCTGCGTCGCATGGCCCCCAACTGGGAAAGCTGGAACCGCGGCTGGGACTTCCCTATGGGCCTGTCTCTGGGCACCACGTTAGCGATCTACCTTATCCTCGGCGCGCTCTACGGCGCCTAGGCGCGAAACCGGTACTTCGCTGATTTCAGCGTTGGACCTCGAACACATCCATCATGTCATCCTGAAGCACCGGCATAAGCACAACACCTGCGGCCTCAAGCTTTGACAGGATCATGTCCCGCGTTTCCGGAACTGCCGGACATTTCGGCACCGCCACCAGCTGGGCGGCCTCTACGCCCGGCAACCCGCCAAAATACCACGGCGCGCCGCCGTCAAGCGGCACCCCGCCAAACAGCCACTGAACATTCAACAGGTCGGCTTCCAGTACCGGCTTTTCCCCAAGTCCGGCTGCCTTTAGCGTCTCAACCTCGCGCCGCATGCGCGCCACGGCCCCGCCGATCAACTGACACTTGCCCGAACCCAACCGTACCTTACCGGTCTCCTCTTTAAACCGCGCCGACACGCCGTAAATCTTGTCCTCGGTGGCGAGCAGCGGTTCGAACTTTGCCTTTGGCTGAACCAGTGGACGTACCGGGCTCAGCACCATGTTCACCGCCACCGGAAAGATCAGCACCAGCGCCGCCACACCGGCCACGACCGCTCCGTTCAGAGACGGCTCGCGGGGCCGCAGTGCCAGCACCACGAACGCCCACCAGATCAACCAGATCGGATCATGTCCGTAATTCTGGTACGAGGCGTAAATCGCCCCCGGCAGGATCAGCGTCATGGTCAGCAACACCGCCGCCATCGTGCTGCCCTGCTTGCGCAACCACCACAATGTGCCGATCCCGACCAGCGTGGCTCCGACGTATTTCGGCCAGATCACCACGTGGCTCAACGCCGCCTCCACCGGCGCGCTGCGTACACCCGAGCTGGAAATCTCGCGCAGATCACCCAGGTACGCCATCCAGAACCCGACCCCGTAACCCAGTGTCATCAGGACACAAACCGCCAGCCCTGCGATCAAAGACACTGACAGCACCCGCCACTCGCGCCGCAGCGCCAGACCCGCCAGCACCGCGGGAGCAAAGCCCACGAAATAGGTGATTTTCATCAGCGCCAGCACCGCCATTGACACGCCGACAACCACTCCGTCGCCCACGGCAGCCGGGCGTTTCGACGGCAGCGCCGCGATCAGAAGCGGCGCAAATGCCACCGCCCAGGCCCAGCGATTATAATGCATCGACAGCGAAATACCTGTGCCCGTCGCCCCGTAAACCAGCGCCCCGGCGATCAGCGGCACCGCCGCCGCAAAGCCGATAGCCAACCATCCATCAAGCCGCCGCGTCGCCGCCCACCAGGCCCCCGGCGCCACCAGCGCCGCCACCAGAACCTGCCCCCAGGCCAGCGCCTCGCCCAGGCTCAGCCCGGCGCGTTTCAACGCCGCAAAAGGTTCGAACGCCAGCGCGCCAATCGGCGTGTGATAGTCAACATGTGGTATGCCGCCCCCGGCCCGCCGCAACACCAGGTCCACCAGGTGCAGCATGTCGACCTCGTGCTTGACAAAGTACAGGCCGCCCGAAAGACCCGTCAGCGCGGCCAAAACCACCAGCACTGCCACAATCACGCCCAGAACTTTCCACTGCTCTGCCGCCATTCCTGCCTGCCTCTCCATTTTTTCAGCACTTTATAAGGCTAATACTGTCATTGCACGGGGTTTTGATCGCCCCGGGAAACAAACGAGACAGGACGCAGAGACCCATGAACATGCAACCCACCACCGTCATGGCCCCGCCCCCACCGCGCACCATTGCCGAGATGCAGTTGCAGCCGGTGATGATGCGGGACATCCTGCTCAAGACAATCTTCCGCAAGAACGTGAGCGAAGTTACCGAGCTGGCCAAGGCCGTCTGCCTGCCGCGCCAGGTCACGCAAGAGCTTGTCGACATGGCCCGCGAACAGCGCCTCTTGGAGGCGACCGGCACGCTCAATGCCAACTCGGGCGGCGAAATGGGCTATCAGCTCACCGACGCTGGCAAGGCCCGCGCGCTCGACGCGCTTGCCCAGTCGGAATATTTCGGTGCCATGCCGGTTCCGCTCGAAGTTTACCGCGAACAGATCAAGCGCCAGTCGATCCGCAACGTTCAGATCACCCGCGAACAACTTGTCTCGGCCATGGGTCACCTTGTGCTGCCCGACGACCTTCTCGATCAACTTGGACCGGCGGTCAGCGCTGGCCGTTCTTGTTTGATGTACGGCCCGCCCGGCAACGGCAAGAGCTCGATCTCGAACGGTATCCGCGACGCGATGGGTGACAAGATCTATGTCCCCCGCGCCATCGAATATTCCGGCCAGGTCATCACCGTTTATGACCCAATCGTGCACTCGGCCGCGGAATCTGAAGAGGATGATCCCAATTCGCTGCGTCGCCGCACCACCTTCGACACTCGGTACGTCAAATGCGATCGCCCCACCGTGATCACCGGGGGCGAGTTGACCCTCGACATGCTCGACCTGGTCTACAACCCCACCGCCCGGACTTACCAGGCGCCGCTTCAGCTCAAATCCACCGGCGGCATCTTCATCGTCGACGACCTTGGCCGCCAGTCCGAGCCGCCGCAAAGCCTCGTCAACCGCTGGATCGTTCCGCTCGAGGAAAACAAGGACATTCTCGCGCTGCAATCGGGCGAGAAATTTGAAGTCCCGTTCGACACGCTGGTGATCTTCTCGACCAACTTCCACCCCAACGAGATCTTCGACCAGGCCGCCCTGCGCCGGATCTTCTTCAAGATCAAGATCGACGGACCCAACCAGGCCAACTTCCTCAAGATCTTCTCGCTGGTGGCACGAGCCAAGAAGCTTGAACTGGATGAAGAAGCGCTAATCTATCTGCTGAAAGTTAAGTACCCCACGATCGACAACATCTACGCCAACTACCAACCGGTCTTTCTGATCGACCAGATGCGCTCGATCTGCGATTTCGAGGGCATCCCGTACAAGATGAGCAAGAGCCTCGTCGACCGCGCCTGGGCCAACATGTTCGTCAAGGAAGAACATATCGTGAAGTGACCGCCCGAAATCTGCGCAAGCTGCGCACTTCCGGGCCCATAGGGCGCGGAAGTGCGCCTTATGATTTTGTTTATTTATAAGTTATCTGGCGGGCTCAACCAGCAAAACCCACTCAGTCAGGCCGCCCGCGACGGAACAAATCGTACCCGTACTCCGATGCTCCGCGCACTGGCGAGGGTTTCTTCGGTTGTTGGCAGATTTTTCCACTCTGAGTATCAACGCAAAGGTGATTTCCGCGCCAGTAAGGTTTCCCATTCGGGACCGCTTGCGCGGGATTGCTTTTTGGCGTGGCCGTCTCCCCCAGCGCAAGAGGTTGTCGCTTACCGGGAGCCAATCGCAGCTCCTCGGCCCGGACATCGCCGGTTACCAACGCACCACCAAAAACTGCAATCACCAAGAAACGACGAAACGACATGTTTCCCAAGTCCAAAAAAGAGTCTTGCTTAAACAATAATACCGTTTTGCGGGTGTGCAACTGAAATCCGGAGATGCCATAAGGTTCAGTGTTTCGGGAATAGAGCCGCCCCGCCGAGGACATCCTCAACGTGCATTCACGAAAAAGAACGAAACCGAACGCCCGGTTAACCACTTTCCTGACAAATCCCTATGCCACCGAACGCCAGACGGATACCCGACAGATAGCAGACGGATAGCAGCCCCTTAATTTCGGGTTAATCCGTTCCATTAACCCTCTCGCGCGGCGGCCCAAGCTTTCGTAAACTTGCCCCATGCGCGCCCTTCCCGCCCCTATCGAACAGTGGTTTTCCGCCCGCGGCTGGACCATCCACCCGCACCAGCAGGACATGCTCACCCGCGCCGCCGATCGCGCCCTTCTGCTGATTGCGCCTACTGGCGGAGGCAAGACCCTTGCAGGCTTCCTCCCCACCCTCACGGAACTGGCCGATGGCACCCATAAGGGCCTGCATACATTATATATTTCCCCCCTGAAGGCTCTCGCCGCCGACATCCGCCGCAATCTGCAAAACCCGGTGGACGAGATGTCTCTGCCAATCCGGATCGAAGACCGTACCGGCGACACTTCGCAGACCCGCAAGAAGGCCCAGCGCGCCGATCCTCCGCATATCCTTCTGACCACGCCGGAAAGTCTGGCGCTTTTGATCTCCTACCCGGATGCCCCGCACATTTTCAAAGGGTTACAAAGGGTTGTCGTCGATGAGATTCATGCCCTCGCAGACTCCAAACGCGGCGATCAACTCATGCTCGCACTGTCCCGCCTGCAAACTCTGGCCCCCGGCCTCCGCCGTGTCGGACTTTCCGCCACTGTCGACAAACCGCAGGACATCGCGTCCCTTCTTGCCTGTCACCCAGATCCTTGCGAGATCCTCACCGCCGATCCCGGCCCCGACCCCGATATTGCCATGCTCGAAACCGCCGAGGCACCCCCGTGGTCGGGCGGGGGCGCGGCTTACGCCATCCCGGCAGTCCTCGACCAGGTCCGCCAGCACAAGACCACGCTGATCTTTCACAACACCCGTGCTCAGGCGGAAATTTTCTTTCATAATCTGTGGCTTGCCAATGACGAAGGTCTACCCATCGGCATCCATCACGGCTCGCTTGATCGCGCCCAAAGGGAAAAGGTCGAGGCCGCCATGGTCGCAGGCCACCTCCGCGCCATCGTCTGCACCGGCAGCCTTGATCTGGGCCTCGACTGGGGCGATGTCGACCTTGTGATCCAGGTCGGTGCACCCAAGAACGTCAAACGCCTGATCCAGCGCATCGGGCGGGCCAATCACCGCTATAACGCTCCGTCCAAGGCCCGGCTTGTCCCGGCGAACCGGTTTGAGGTGATCGAATGCGGTGCCGCCCTCGAGGCCGCCCGCGATCACGACCTCGACGGCGAACCGCGCGGCCCCGGCCCCCGTGACGTGCTGTGCCAGCACATCCTGATTGCCGCCTGTTCCGGTCCGTTTACCGCTGATCAACTTTTTTCCGAGATCATCACCGCAGGCGCCTACAAGGACCTCAGCCGAGACGAATTTGACGCCTGTCTCGATTTTACCGCCACCGGCGGCTATGCCCTGCGCGCCTATGATCGCTGGCAGCGACTGCTGGAACGCGACGGCCAGTGGCATCTTCGCGATCCTCGCGCGGCGGCCCGAATACGGATGAATATCGGCACAATTCAGGACGCCGATCTCATGAAGGTCCGCATGCGCGGACGCGGCCCGGCGTTGGGCGAGGTCGAAGAAAGCTTCGCCGCCTCCCTCTCGCCCGGAGACACCTTCCTGATCGGCGGGAAAATCGTTCGTTACGAGGGCCTGCGCGAAATGACCGTCGAAGTCTCTCGCGACAAGGGCCGCAAACCGCGCCTGGCGGTGTTTTCAGGTACGAAGTTCTCTACTTCGACCCAGCTTTCCCAGCGCATCCTGCGCAATCTCCAGGCCTCAGACTGGCCCGACTTGCCAGCCCACACCCGCGCCTGGCTGCACCTGCAACGGCAGGTCTCTCGACTGCCCGAACCGGGCCGCCTGCTGGCCGAAAGCTTCCCGCACGAAGGCCGCGAACATATCTGCGCCTATGGGTTTGCCGGCAGGAACGCCCAGCAGACCCTCGGTCTCTTGTTGACCAAGCGGATGGAGGAAAGGGGGCTCGCCCCCATGGGCTTTGTCGCCACCGATTATGCCACATTGATCTGGGGGTTGGATCCGGTCACGGACGCCACACCTTTCTTTGATCTCAATGCTTTACGCGATGGCCTTGACGGCTGGCTTGCCGGGAACGCGGTAATGAAACGCACCTTCCGCAGCGTCGCCACCATCGCCGGTCTGATCGAACGCAACATCGCCGGACAGCGTAAATCCGGGCGGCAGGCGACGTTTTCGTCGGATATCCTCTACGACACCCTGCTGAAGTACGACCCTGATCACCTGCTTCTGACCATCACCCGTGACGAGGCTATGCGCGGCCTTGTCGATTTCGCCCGGATCGAGGACATGGCCGCCCGGGTCCAAGGCCGGATCGACACCCTGCGGCTGACCGGTGTCACGCCTTTTGCCGCGCCGTTGTTCCTCGAAGTCGGCAAGGTTCCGGTCAAAGGCGACGCTGAGGAACGCATCCTGCGTCAGGAAACCCAACGCCTGATGCAGGACGCCGGGTTGCACAATCTGAATGGCACCTGAAAAAGCTTGCAAAACCAGAGTGTTCACCGCAAGAACAAGGCATGAACGGGTATTCCTTCTCTCTGTCCGGTGCCGCGCTTGAAGCCCGCGCTTCGGGTGCGCTTTTTTGGCCCGAACGCAGGCTCTTGTGCGTCTCGGACCTGCACCTTGGAAAATCCGAGCGTATTGCGCGGCATGGTGGCGCCTCGCTGCCGCCCTATGAGACCCAGGACACCCTCTCGCGGCTTGATGCGGAACTGGCTGCGACCGAAGCCGAAACCGTGGTCTGCCTGGGCGACAGCTTTGACGACAACGCCGCAGCCGAGGCCCTCCCCGACCAGGCAAAACTGTGGATATCAAGGCTTCAGGCCGGTCGACGCTGGGTCTGGATCGAAGGTAATCATGATCCGGGCCCGGTTGACCTTGGTGGCGCTCATTTGGCCGAACTACCGATGCAATCGCTGGTTTTTCGCCACATCGCCCAACCGGCACAATCGGGCGAAATATCAGGGCACTATCACCCCAAGGCCACGCTGTCAGCCAAGGGAAAATCAATCACCCGCCCCTGTTTCCTGGTCGATGATGAGCGGGTGATTCTGCCAGCCTTCGGCACCTACACCGGTGGGCTGCACGCCCATGACACGGTCCTTAGCGCCTTGATGCGGGACGAGGCCTTGGCGGTGCTGACCGGCCCCTTTGCGGCCCCGATCCCCATGCCACGATAGATGCGTTTCAGACGATCCCGGCCTCTTCCAGTCCGGGACGATATTTGCGACTGACCGGCACGCGATCGCCATTGGCAAGTCGCAGGAAAACCTTGCCGGGCTCTCTCTCAACCTCATGGATCGCTGATCGCGTCACCCAATGTGACCTGTGCGCGCAATAGCCCTCGATCGGATCCATCTCGGCAATTGCGTCGGAAAAGCGCATGCGTACTGTGGCGCTGCCATGCACAGTGACAACTTCGACCATGTGGTCGCGCCCTGTCAGACGTAGAATGTCGCCTTGCATCTCATCGGGCAACCGCTCCATCAAGCGTGGCGTCTCCGCGACCGCCTGCGAGACCACGCGAGCCATGCCAAGCCCCGCATCTGACAGGAGGACCCGTAGAACGGCGATGATCACTGCAATAACAAAGACATAGAAAGTCAGGGACAGAGGCTGGATATCCGGTTGATACGCAGAGCCCAACAAAAGTGGCGCCAGCAGCCAGATGGCAGCGGCCAGAACCGGGGCCATGATCATGCAGGCACAGGCCTCGCGCAGCCAAAGAGCCCAGCCCGCAAAGGTTCGAAACACGATTGCCCGCAGGCTTCCTGCCAGCACAAAAGTCACGGCGATTAGGATTGCCCAGAACTCCAGCCGCGTGTGAAAGTCCAGCGCGCCATAGGTGCCAAAAGGTCCTGACACTGCAGCGCTGAGCGTCGCAACAATCCAGACCAGCACGGCCTGTGGCAGGTTGATCTCTTCGGAGATCTCCAGATCCTTGGCTATCGTTCTGTTTTCCAATGCGATTCCGGATGCTCCTCCAGCACAGTCCGAAACATTTCTAACGCAATCGGATGGTCCGGCGCAAGAAACCCGGCGCAAGGCACCGGGTCACCTGTCATCATCACCGTTTTTTTGCGGATGGATCAGGCAGTCAGTCCTTCGGGTTCGTCCAGCCCGTTGGCCCGGCTGCATGCGGTCACGGTGTTTGCCAGAAGACAAGCAATGGTCATCGGACCAACTCCGCCGGGCACCGGGGTAATGGCCCCTGCCACCTCGGCGCAGCTGTCAAAGTGGCAATCGCCCACCAGCCGGGTCTTGCCCTCACCCTTCTCGGGCGCGTCTATGCGATTGATGCCCACGTCGATCACGGTCGCACCGGGGCGGATCCAGTCGCCAGGCACCATTTCCGGCCGACCCACGGCCGCCACTACGATATCTGCGCCGCGCACCACGTCCGGCAGGTCTTTGGTACGTGAATGCGCGATAGTCACGGTGCAGCTATCGCCCAGCAAAAGCTGCGCCATCGGCTTGCCCACGATATTGCTGCGCCCGATCACCACTGCATTCATGCCCGAAAGCGAACCGTGATGGTCACGCAGCATCATCAGGCAGCCCAACGGTGTGCAGGGCACCATGCTCTTTTGACCGGTCCCCAGAAGACCAACATTAGAGATGTGGAACCCGTCCACATCCTTGGCCGGGTCGATCGAATTGATCACCAGATCTTCGTCCAAATGATTAGGCAGCGGCAATTGCACCAGAATGCCATGCACCGCTGGATCGTTGTTGAGGTTACGGATCAGCTCCAACAGCTCGTTTTCCGATGTCTCAGCGTCCATCTTGTGCTCGAACGAGCTCATCCCGACCTCGACGGTCATCTTGCCTTTTGAGCGCACGTAAACCTGGCTGGCAGGGTCTTCGCCCACCAGCACAACCGCCAGCCCGGGCGTAATGCCATGCTCGGACTTCAGCCGCGCCACATGGCCCGCCACCTTATCGCGCACCGAAGCTGCGAATGCCTTGCCATCAATGATCTGCGCCGTCATGGCCCGCCCTTTCATCTTTCCAAAAATACTCTCACCAAAGGCCACGGTCCGGCCCGGCTCGATGCCGGGTCTGACCGTTTTTCGACCTTAGAACAAGCCCTCAACCTCACCGGTTTCATTCAGCCCGATTTCCAGAGCCGCCGGTTTGCGCGGCAGGCCCGGCATGGTCATGATCTCACCGCAGATCACTACGATGAAACCGGCCCCGGCCGCGAGACGCACTTCGCGGATCGGAACGCTGTGCCCGGTGGGAGCGCCACGCAGGGTCGGATCAGTCGAGAACGAGTATTGCGTCTTGGCCATGCAGACCGGCAGGTGGCCATATCCTGCGTCTTCCCAAAGACGCAGTTGATCACGGATCTTCTGATCCGCCAGCACCTCGTCGGCGCGATAGATACGCTTGGCAATGATGTCGATCTTCTCAAACAGGCTCTTGTCATCGCGATAAAGCGGCGCGAATTGGCTGACACCGGCATCGGCGATCTCGGCCACGCGGGTGGCAAGCTCGACCGTGCCTTCGCTTCCCAGCTCCCAGTGACGGCACAGGATCGCCTCGGCGCCCTCGGCAGCGGCTGCATCGCGGATCGCCGTGACTTCAGCATCAGTGTCGGTCACGAAATGGTTGATTGCCACGACAACCGGAACTCCGAAGGCTTTGAGGTTGCCGATATGGCGTGCCAGATTGGGGCAGCCATCGGCGACCGCAGCGACGTTTTCTTCGTCCAGGTCCTTCTTGGCGACACCGCCGTTCATCTTCATCGCCCGCACCGTGGCCACCAGAACCACCACGTCGGGCGACAGACCGGCCTTGCGGCACTTGATGTTCATGAACTTCTCGGCGCCCAGATCGGCACCAAAGCCGGCCTCGGTCACCACATAGTCAGAGATTTTCAATGCGGTAGTGGTGGCGATGACGCTGTTGCAACCATGGGCGATGTTGGCAAACGGACCGCCGTGCACGAAGGCCGGGTTGTTTTCCAACGTCTGCACAATGTTGGGCTGCATTGCATCCTTCAGCAGAACGGTCATCGCCCCATCAGCTCCGATGTCACGGGCATAGATGGCTTTTCGGTCGCGTGTATAGGCGACGATGATATCGCCCAGCCTCTTCTGCAGATCTTCCAGGTCGCGTGCCAGGCAGAGGATCGCCATGACTTCGGACGCGACGGTAATGTCGAACCCGGTCTGGCGGGCAAAGCCGTTTGCCACGCCGCCAAGCGAAATCACGGTGTCACGCAGGGCGCGGTCGTTCATGTCCATCACCCGGCGCCAGGTGATCCGGCGCTCGTCGATCTCCAGCTCGTTGCCCCAGTAAATGTGGTTGTCGATCATCGCGGTCAGCAGGTTGTGCGCCGACGTAATCGCATGGAAATCGCCAGTGAAGTGCAGGTTCATCTCTTCCATCGGCACAACCTGGGCGTAACCACCTCCGGCGGCCCCCCCCTTCATGCCAAAGCACGGCCCAAGCGAGGCCTCGCGAATACAGATCGTCGCCTTCTTGCCGATCTTGTTCAGGCCATCTCCCAGACCCACGGTGGTGGTGGTCTTGCCCTCGCCCGCGGGGGTCGGGTTGATCGCGGTGACAAGGATCAGCTTGCCATTGTCATTGCCCTGCACCGACTGGATGAATTCCTGGCTCACCTTGGCTTTGTCGTGGCCATAAGGCAGCAGGTGATCGCTATCGATCCCAAGCTTGGCGCCGATCTCCTGAATTGGGCGTTTCTTGGCTTCGCGGGCGATCTCGATATCGGACTTGTAGCTCATGGGGCAAACCTTCTCTCAAAGCCGTACATGACGTTTGTCCCGCTCATACGCCCTGACCGTGTGATTCAGCGTCGCGAATCCGACATTTTCGATGTCGCTTGCGGCGGGATGCCGCAGCGTTGTTTCTGATCGGAAATCATTTGAACCCAACGGAAGCGTATTCAGCCCGCCCGCGCCGCCTCCAGATGCGGCCAGGCCGGCTGATCCGGCACATGCAAACGCAACATCTCACCGAGGGCAATCATCCCGGGCCGCTCGACCCAGGCGGCTACGCCACGGCGATGAACCGCTGCCGGTTTGAACAGCTTGCCCTTACCCGGATGAAGCGCCTCGATCCCCGGTGCAGGCAACACACAAGGCCGGTTTTCCATATCCACCACCAGCACCGCTCCACTTTCCGCCTGCAACCGCGACGATGGCGGCAGATGAGTAAAATCCGCCAGCCCGCGCACAGCTAGTGAAGCACCAACCAGCGCCGGTGACAAGCTGTCCACCCCCATCTCCGCCGCGATCAACGCCAACTCTTCCTCCGAAACAATCGACATCTGCCGCGCATTGCGGATCTCGATTCCGCGCGGATGCTGGTCCAACACACGAGAGCAGGAGGCCCGTGTCATCCCACCGTGACTCTCGCCGACGATTCCACCCCATCCCAGTTCGGCTCGCTCAAGTCGCTCCGAGGCCAGCGCCGCTTCACGGTCGGCGACCCAACCGATCCAAGTGATCTCGCAATGCAAATCAGTGGCTTTCAACGCGGGCATTCCAGAAACTCCTCAACAGCTTTCTGGCACCCTCGTCACGAGCGCAGCAAAACGCCAATCAATTCTCGTGACCACCCCGTAACAGACCTCGATCCCAGTTGCCCTTTCTTGGCCCTAATACTCATAACGCTACCCCGCCCACACGGACCGGCGCAATCGACGCACCTCGACCCGACGCCAGCCCCCTGGGCAAAGCGAGGCTGTGCCCAAAATCGACAAGAGCCCGCATAGCGGGTACGCGGCGATGCGGGGCCCCGCCCTCCAATCAACTAGAAATTATCTCTCGGTCAGCTTCAGCTCGATCCGCCGGTTCTGCGTCCGAGCCTCTTCGCTGTTGCCTTGGGCAACGGGTTGAAACTCGCCAAATCCGTTGGCCGACAACCTTTCGGGCGCTATGTCCAATTCCTCGGACATGTAGCGGACCACTGATAGAGCCCGGGCCTGGCTCAGCTCCCAATTGTCTGCAAACTCACCAAAGCCTGACAGGGGAACATTGTCTGTATGCCCATCCACCTGAATGACCCAGTCTATCTCCTCGGGGATCTCTGCCGCCACGTCCGTAAGCAGCGCTGCCACCCGGGCAATCTGCGCTGCACCTTCTGCCGACATCTCCGCGCCGCCCGGCGGGAACAGCACCTCGGACGAGAACACGAACCGGTCGCCCACAACCCGCACCCCCTCGCGGTTACCCAGCACATCACGCAACCGGCCAAAGAACTCGGACTTGTATTTCTCCAGATCCTGTTTCTCCGCCTCAAGCCGCGCCTTTTCCTCGGCTAGCCGGACCGCCTCGGCCTCTTCCAGCAGACGCCGCTTTCGTTCTTCCGCTGCCGCACGCGCAAGCGCGGTGTTCAGGTCCGAGCCCAGTGACTGCAGCTGCACCTGCGCCGCCGCATCACGATCCTTGTAGTCGTCCAGAAGTGCCTGTAGCGATCCAAGCTGCGAGCGCAACGCCGCAACCTGCTGGTTCAGCAATTCCTGCTGTCGCTGTGCTTCAGTCGAAATCTCGGCCTCTTTGGCCAGTTCGTCGCGCGCGGTCGACAACAACGCCTCACGTGCCTGCGCCTCGGTCATGGCCGTCTCGGCTTGTTGCTCTGCCGCCAGTTTTGCCGCCAGTGCCGCGCGTAATTGCTCGCGCAGCGCGTCACGGTCGATACCCGCTGTCTTCCCGGCCTCCGCATCCGCCAGCGCCTGCGCCAGTCGCGCTTCAAGCGCCGATTTCTCGCTGGCGGCCGCATTGGTGGCGCTTTCCGTCTGACGCCGCATCTCAGCCAGCGCCGCTTCCGCAGCCGCCAGCCGGTCTTTCAGGTCATCCCTGACAGTGGCCAGGTTCTGCCCCTCGTCCTTTGCTGCCGCCAGCGCCGCCTGCGCCGCGGCCAAACGTTCCTCAAACGACTTGCGCTCGCTTGCGGCCTCATCATGCGCCGCGCTTAACGCCGCCTCGGCGACCGCCAAACGCGCCTCCAGCCCTGCGCGTTCCGCCTCCAGCTGCGCCGCCAAACCTTCGGCATGGGACCGGTTTTCTGCCAATGCTGCTTCAAGCGTCGCCAACTGCGCGCTCAATGACGCAACCTCTCCCGATTTGTCATCGGCATCCGCCAAGGCCTTGGCCAGCGCCGCCTCGGACGCCGCAAGTCGCTCCTCCCACGACCGGGTCTGAGCCGCTAGTTGAGTTTCCAACCCAGCCGCCTGCGCCTTGGTGTCCTCGAGCGCGGATTCCAGAGTGGCAATCCGCGCCTCCAACGTCTGACTGGCGGTGTTGGCTGTCGCCAATGCCGTTCGGGTCTCCTGATCCGCCAACAACGCCGCCGCAAGTCGCAACTCCAGATCCTCTCCCGCTGCCTGAGCGGCGGCCAGTAAGGTCAGAGTTTCCTCGGCCTCGCGCCGCTGCTGTTCCAGCGCCAAGGTCATTGCCGTCAGTTCAGCATCAGCATTCTTCAACTTTTCGCGCAGAGCTTCCGCCGCTGCCGCTTCGGCCAGACGCCCGGCTTCTTCGTCACTCAGCCGACTCTCCAGACCGGTCTTCTCGGCCTCCAGCCCCGCCACCAGCGCCTCGAGCGCCTCACGCTTGGCGGCCGCCAATCGCGCGGCTTCGGTCCCGGCATCGATTTCGTCGCGGGCTTGAGCCAAGGCAAGATTCAGCGCCTCCTGCTCACTCATAAGCTCGGATTGGCGGGTTTCCAGATCGGCAATGGTGCCGCGATCCGCCCGCTGCGCTGCCAAAAGCCCCGCCACCTTTTCCTCGAAGCTGGCTATCCGGGTTTGCGCCTGAGCCAGGGCAGCATCCTGTGCCGAACGTTCGGCCGACAGTGAGGCAATCAAGGCCGCCTGGCGTGTGGCCTCGTCCTGAGCGGTTTCTATGGTCGCGTTCAACTCGCCGACACGGGTTTGCAGGTCGCTCGACCGGCGTTGCTCCAACCCCAAGGCCTGGGCCAGTGCAGCCACCTCTGCCGACAACGCGTCAAGTTCGCTTTCCTGACCGCTAATGGTTTCCCGCAGCACGAATTGCACCACCATGAAAATGGTCAGCACGAACATCAGAACCAGAAGAAGCCCGGTCATCGCATCTACAAACCCGGGCCAGATCGAGGCCTGGAAACGTTGACCGGTACGCCGTGACAGGGCCATATATCAGCCCTCCTTGCCGACGGGCTTGGTCTTGGGCTGCAATTTCAACGTGCGTGGTTTGCCCTGATCGCTCAAAACCTTGACCAGCGCGTTGATGTCGGTGCGCAGTTCGGCCATGGTTTCCTGTCGACCGGCACTGATTTCTTCCAAGATACGCAACATCTGAACATCGATCGAGCGTAGCCGCATGCGGCTTTCCGCGTCGATGCCACCACCCTCAGGGTTGCTTGCCCCCCGCTGTCGCAATTCCTCGATTAGCACGGATTGCCCCTCGGCCACCTGCATCAGCGCCGTATTGACCGGGTTCTGATCACTCATCCGATAGGTCATGCGCTCAATCGCATCGGTCAGATGGCCCAATTTTTCATCCACCATTGCGCGGCTGACGTCGGATTGGGTAAAGAGCTGATGCAGATCTTCCATCTGCTCAGCCATGCTGTCGACCACGCCAGCAATCATCATTTGTTCGGTTCCGACCTCACCTTCGCCGCTGGTAAAGCCCAGCCGGGTGATCGAACTTAGCCATTCCTCGAGCTCACGGTAGAATCGGTTCTGGCCGTGCCCTGCCAAGAGTTCCAGCAAGCCGATAATCAGCGACCCGGCAAGCCCCAGAAGCGAGCTGGCAAAAGCCACGCCCATACCGCCCAACTGCGCCTCAAGCCCGGTCATCAACCGATTGAACACCTCAACGCCACCTTCACCCTCTTGCGGGGCAAGACTGCGAATAGTGTCGACCACGGCCGGTACGGTGGTCGCAAGACCATAAAATGTTCCCAGCAGCCCAAGGAAAATCAGCATATTGACGATATAGCGCGTGATCTCTCGCTCTTCGTCGATGCGGGTGGCCACAGAATCGAGGATCGACCGTGCTGACCCCGATGAAATCTGCATCCGCTTACCGCGCGACGCCAGCAGCGTTGCCAAAGGCGCAAGGATTTGCGGCGCGCGGGCGTCATGATCCCCTTCTCCGACGAAAGCTGCGATCCAGCCGACCGAGCGGATGATCTGATAAACCTGATAGAAACAGGCCATCAGGCCGATAACAAAAACAAACCCGATGAACCCGTTGAGATACGGGTTGGCCAGAAACACCGGCAGCACCCTCGGCAAGGCAAAGAAGATGCCGACCGCTGAAAGCGCCATCACGACAAGCATCATCACAATCTGCCGGATGGGATGGGAAAAATGTGGCTCGGCCTCGCGGTCCGGCTGGTCCATCTTGGCACAGCTCCTGACACGTTGTTTCTTTCCGCGTGATGATAAGGCGAAGTTAAAACCAAGCCAAGGAATTAACGCCGCAGCCAGGTGCGTCACTTCCGGATCGTTTTCCGCCTCAGCTGCAAAGTATCCGCACGCGCGTTGACAGCCAACTCAATTCGGGGTCACGAATGCCTAGTTCCGCCAAATGGCTGGCGGTATTGAACAGGTATTCGTGGTTTGGCCCCATGCCACCCTTTGCCCCGGCAATGATCCGCGCTTGTTCTTCCAAATCTAGCCCGCCGCAATACTGCACATGATCGGTGTCGACCACGTATGTTACCGCATCTACCAGCCGACCGTCCTTGAGCATGATCACATGAGTTTCCTCGAGATAGGCCGAGGACACTAGCTCGCGTTCCCGCAGGTAAGCCAACACCTTTTCTTCCTGCCCTTCCTGCACGCGGAAACCGACCCCATGACAGACGTGATCGGCCATCTTGTCCAACGCCAAAACAAGACCGGGATGCTCTTCGGTGCCGCGATGATGGATCGAGCGCATACAGAACGAGCGAACATAGCCAGGCAGCCGCGCGAGCATCTTCTCGGCTACCTCGAAACCGGGGTTCCATATCAGAGAACCGTAACCGAAAACCCACATTGTCATAACGCTGGCCCTTCCTTGCTTCGGCCTGTAAACACCAAGCCGCGCATCGAGGGAAGGGGAAGAAATCTTGAAACGACTGCTAGTGGTAATCTTGGTGCTTGCGGCCGGGTGGTCGGGCTATTGGTTTATGGCAAAGACCGGCGCACAATCCGATTACGAAAGCTGGTTTACAGCGCGACGCGCCGAGGGCTGGCAAGCAGAATACGCGGCACTGACGGTCAATGGGTTTCCCAACCGCGTTGACACAACTTTTGATAAGCCTGTTCTGGCAGACCCTGGCACCGGTTGGGCCTGGGAAGCGCCTTGGTTTCAGATCTTGGCACTGAGCTACAGGCCCAATCACATCATTACGATTTGGCCGGAAACGCAGAAAATCACGATCCCCGGCACCAGCTATCAGGTGGACAGCGCCGAGATGCAGGCCAGCATTGTCATGGGTACAGGCAAAAAACATCCGTTGGAACGCAGCAATCTCGTGGCCAGCGCCATGGCCGTCGAGGGCCCGCTGGGCACCACCACGCTTCAAGCGGTGCAGTTGGGCGCCCACCGCCTTGAAGGTGCGTTGCAAGACTATCGGATCGCGATCAATGCTGATGGTTTGACCCCACCCTTGCCTGGTGGCGTGGTTTTGCGCACCGGTGGGCAGTTGCCCCGCCACCTTGACGCTCTGCGCGCCGATGTCCGCGTCAAGTTCGACCGGCCCTGGGACCTGAGTGCTCTGGAAAACAGCCGCCCGCAACCACGCGAGATCCGGCTGAAACTGGCCGAAGCGAAATGGGGCGAGCTGGAACTGGCGCTGGCTGGCAAGCTGAGCGTTGATGAACGCGGTCGCCCCACAGGGAACCTGACCCTCAAGGCGCGCAACTGGCGCGACATCCTGGAAATTCTACGACAGCTCGGGTGGCTGCCGGAGAATTGGATCGGCACGCTGGAAAGTGGACTCGGCATTGCCGCCCAACTTTCGGGCAACAGCCAGACGCTCGACCTGCCTCTTGATTTCAGGGACGGACAGATGTCGCTCGGCCCGATCCCTCTTGGATCGGCACCTATCATCAAGCTACGGTAAAAGTCAGGTGGGGTTCGACCCACCACCCGCGTCAGTTCTTCGACAGGCGCACGTTGCGGCGGTAGAAGTGGTGTACGCCGATAGTTGCTGTACGATGGAATTTGCGCGACCAGCTGGGACGTACCGCCTTAGTATGATAGTATGTCGCGCCCCTGGTCAGCGCCCGTGCGCCGCCATCCAGCATCACCTTGGCCACCTTGCCCACACGGGTATAGGCCGCGGGCTCATGGATCACTTCCTTGTGGCCATCACAGGTGTAGGTGAATTGGCAGGCGTACTTCTTACCCGTGCCCTGTTTGATCACTCCACAAACGGAATTGGGAAAATGGCGGCTGTCCACTCGGTTAAGGATCACCTCAGCCACGGCGAACTGCCCTTTGATGCTCTCACCGCGCGCCTCGAAATACAACGCCTCGGCCAGACAAGCCCATTGTGCGCCACCGCTTGCCTTTGGCTGCGAGGCCAGCCAGCTTTTCGTATAGTTCACAGGTTTGCCACCCGACGCCATATGCGGCTCCGGATGCTGTAGCAGATTGTCCAGCCGAACCGCCGAGATGCCACTCAGCGCTCGCTTCTCCTTGGAGACTAGCTGCTTCACCGTTGTGTCGGCCAATGCAGGCAAACCAAGGCCCAGAGTCAGAAAAATCGCAATGAAACGTCGCATGTCACGCCCCCCAAAACTTCACGCAAAAAATGAACGATACCGGTTAACCCGCCGGTTTTTATTCAATTTTTTCGAGTCCGTCTAGTCAGGATAAATCGAAGCTAGCGGCAGAGCGGATTCGAATCCATGGGAAACCACAGGATTTAGGCGCAGCTACAGCACGGACCTACCCGATCTTGTCACTTACGGCGAGCTGCGCTGCGGCCAAACGCGCCACTGGAACCCGGAAGGGCGAGCAAGAAACATAGTCGAATCCGGCGTTTCGACAGAAATCTATTGATTCGGGGCTGCCGCCATGTTCGCCACAGATTGACAAAACCAGGTCGGGTTGCGCGTCGCGCCCCCGTTGTGCCCCGATTTCCAAAAGTTCACCGACCCCGTCACTGTCCAGTGTATGGAAAGGGTCCTCAGCGTAGACGCCCTGCTGCACGTAGTCCGACATGAAACGGCCCGCGTCATCGCGTGATAGCCCATAGGTCATTTGGGTCAGGTCGTTGGTGCCGAAACTGAGGAAAGAGCAATGCGGCGCGATCTCGCCCGCCCGCAGCGCCGCGCGCGGAGTTTCAACCATCACGCCCAGGCGGTAGTCAATCTCCTGCCCGGTCTCGGTGTGCACAGCTGCGGCCACCGCGTCGATGCGGGTCTTGACGATCTCGACCTCACGTTTGGCACTGACCAGCGGGATCATGATCTCGGGCACCACCGGCGCACCGTCTTTGCTGGCCTCAATCGTGGCCTCGAAAATCGCGCGCGCCTGCATATCGTAAATCTCGGGCACAGTCACGCCAAGACGCACTCCGCGCATACCCAGCATCGGGTTGTATTCGCCCAAGGCCTCGACCCGGCGGGTCACGTCGCTGAGCGGCAGGTCCAGCGCTTCGGCCAGTTCGCGGTGTCCGGCCCGGTCGTGCGGCAGGAATTCGTGCAAGGGTGGGTCAAGCAGGCGGATACAGACCGGTTTGCCCTGCATGATTCTAAACAGCCGGGTAAAGTCGGTCCGCTGCATCGGCAGCAGCCGCTCCAGGGCCGCGCGGCGATCTTCCGACGCATCGGCAAAGATCATCTCGCGCATCACCACCAGGCGGTCGGCTTCAAAGAACATATGCTCCGTCCGGCACAGCCCGATCCCATCAACGTTGAAATTTCGCGCAGTCTTGGCGTCATCCGGCGTGTCAGCATTGGCACGCACCTTGATATCGCGCACATCGTCGGCCCAGCCCATCAAGGTCTGGAACGCATCATCCGTCGCCGCTTCGAGCATCGCCGGCGTTCCCGCCAGGACCTCTCCGTCGGTGCCGTCGATAGTGATCATGTCTCCCTTGTGAAACACCCGGCCGTCCGGCGCGCTCAGTACCTTCTTGTGAATTTGGAACCGCATGTCAGAGGCCCCGACCACACATGGCAAGCCAAGTCCGCGCCCGATCACCGCCGCGTGGCTGGTCATTCCGCCACGTTCAGTCAGCACGGCAGCAGCCGCATGCATGCCGCGAATATCCTCGGGGCTGGTTTCCCGGCGGACCAGCACGCAAGGCTCACCCCGGGCAGCGCTGGCTTGCGCCTCGGCGGCAGAAAAGACGATGGCGCCAAAAGCCGCGCCGGGGCTGGCTGCGATCCCCCTTGCCAGCACTTCACGCTCGGCTTCGGGATCAACCTGCCGGTGCAACAGTTCGTTCAAAGCACGCGGCTCAACCCGCATCAGAGCCTCTTCACGCGGGATGATGCCATCCTCGGCCAGTCTCACGGCAATCCGCACAGCGGCTCTAGCAGTCCGCGGCACCCGCACCCCGTCCAAAAGCCAAATCTTGCCGTTTTCCAGGGTGAACTCGGCCTGCATTTCCTCACGCAGCTTCTCACGCATCAGCCGTGTATGTGCGATCAGGTCGGCAAAGGCCTGCGGCACAGTATTTTCCAACGATGGCCCCCGCGGGTCACTTTCAAGGTAAAGCGAGGCCTCGCCCTCCAGCGCGTCACGCCCCTGGCTCTGGCTCAAGTAACGCCCGGTGATCTGTTCAAGCCCGGTATGCACATCGACAAGTTGGATCACGCCCGAGCCGCATTCCCCCTGCCCCAGACCCAGCGCCATTCTCTGCACCACAAGGCCAAGCCCTGCATCGGCGGGCGCCCCTTTGGCCTGGCGCAACAAGCGCGCCGTTGTCCCCTCCCAAGCCCGCGCCATAGATCGCAGCACGGCAGTCAATTGCACTGCGGGTTCCTGAGGGAAGGCCTCTTCGGCCTCTTCCTCGTAAAGACGCAGCGCCTCCGAGAGGCCCTCCTGCCCAGTCAAGGTTATTTCGTCGAACGCATCCGGATCAAGCCGTGCAACGTGCACAGCATACGATTGCACAAAGCGCAGATAAAGCGTTGCTGCGGCTTCCTGCCCCAGCCGATCGGCGAGGTCGACGTAGGATGCATCGTTCATCCCGATATTAAGCACGGCACCCGGACCACCCCAATCGGGATCCTCGGACGAGGGGCGCACACACAAAAGTGGCGTTTCTCCGAAAGGCACCAGCAGTTTCTCCATATCGGGCATGTTACCCGCTGCGATGCGATGAACTGCATCGAAACTTAGAGCGACGGTCTCTGGCACTGGCAAATCAAGCCGCACCAGCCGCTGCAGACACTTGGCCCGGCCTCCATGGCGGGCGGTTTCTACCGGGGCGGTTGGCGTGATCAAGGTGATATTTGGGTCTTCTTGCTGCACTGCGGCACCTTTCGTTAGCGCGCAGCATACGCCCCCGTTTCACAGGGGCAAGAAAAAGCTTGCCCTAACGGGGCAACTGCGGCGACGCTACACAGGTTTTGAAACAAAGGGGAAATCACATGGGCATCGTTCACGTTCTGGCCGTTCTAACCACGAAACCAGGGATGCGGGAGCGGGCGCTCGAGGCGTTTCAGGCCAATGTGCCCAACGTGTTAGTTGAAGATGGCTGTATCGAATACCAGGCAGTGGTCGATTTGGATGGGGCCGGGCCGATGCAAACACCGATGGGGTCCGACAGTTTTGTTGTAATCGAGAAATGGGAGAGCATGGAGGCACTGGCCGCCCATGCCGCTGCGCCCCACATGAAAGCTTATGGCAAAGCGACAGCCGATATGATGGCCGATCGAAAGATCCACATCCTGACTGAAGCCTAATAGTCGGTGAACGCGGGTGCGCGCCCGTGTTGTACGCGGTCGCGCGGCCCACTTACCCTTCCAGTTTGCTGAGGTCCGCCACCCGAAGGCAAATCCTACGAATGCGCGACAGCAGGTTCAGACGGTTGCGACGTAGCACCTCGTTCTCGGCGTTGACCTGCACAGCCTCAAAAAACGCATCAATCGGGGCGCGCAACCGAGCCATTCCTCCCATCGCGGCGGCATAGTTCTCGGCCTGCATGGCGGCCTCGATTTCCGTATCGCCAGTATCCAGCGCGGAAAACAGCGCTTTTTCCTCGTCGGTTTCGGCAAATTTCACATCAGCGCCAAAGGAATACTCGACTCCGTCCTTTTCCTCGGCTTGGGCCAGGATGTTGGCAGCGCGCTTGTAGCCCTGAAGCAGGTTGTCACCATCCTCGGTCTTGAGGAAGGCGCCAAGCGCCTCGGCCCTTTTGACCAGCATGTTAAGATCATCCCCGCCATCCAGTTCGAGGCAGGCGTCGATCACGTCGTGGCGCAGACCCTGGTCGCGCAGATGCACCTTGAGGCGGTCATGGAAGAAACCCAAAAGGTCGGCGGAAATGTCTGGCACGGCGCTGCCGACCGCCCCCAGAAGTGAGCCATCACTGGTGTCGGGTGCATCGCTGGTCAGCCGCTCCAGCACTGCCTGGAAGGCCGCGCCGAACACACCATGATCCGAGATTTCCTCGATCACTTCTTCAAGCGTGTCGATCTCGCCCGTGGTGGCCTTGACCTGGTTGAGGCCGATCTTGTGCAGGACCAGATGCGCGTCGATGAAACTGTCGAGTTTCAGGCGCAGATCACCGGTCAGGATGATGCGGATTACGCCCAAGGCGGCACGGCGCAGGGCAAACGGATCTTTCGAACCGGTGGGTTTTTCGTCGATGGCCCAGAAGCCGGTCAGCAGGTCCAGCTTGTCCGCCAGCGCCACGGCGCGGCTGACGGCCCCTTCGGGCACATCATCCGACGGGCCCAGCGGAGAGTAGTGCTCTTCGCAGGCTTTAGCGACCGCTGTTGGAAGCCCAGCCTCTTCAGCATAGTAACGGCCCATGAGACCTTGCAGTTCAGGGAACTCATAGACCATTTCCGAACTGAGATCGGCCTTGGCGACGCGGGCTGCCTGTTCAGCCATCTCCGGGTCGGCGCCGGTGATTGGCGCCAATGAACGCGCCAACCGGGCGATACGTTCAATGCGGGCTGCCTGGGTTCCCAGCTGCCTCTCGAAGGTGACGTTGTCGAGTTTTTCCAACCATTCACCCATGCCTGCTTTGGCAACACGCAGGTCGTTTTCCCAGAAGAACTTGGCATCCGCCAGACGTGCCGACAGAACCTTCCGGTTGCCCGCCAGGATGGTCGCACCATTGTCGGCAGTCTCAATATTGGAAACCGTGATGAATCGCTCGATCCGCCCCGTATTGGGATTTTTCACGGAAAAGAATTTCTGGTGCTCCTTCATCGAGGTTTGCAGCACTTCGGGCGGCAGGCCAAGGAACTCCTCGCCAATCTCGCCCATCAGCACCACGGGCCATTCCACCAGACCGGAGACCTCGGCCAGAAGGCCTTTGTCCTCGACTACTTCGAGCCCGGCCGCAAAGGCCATATTGGTGGCGTCCTGCCAGATGTGATCGGCCCGTTCGGCTGCATCCAGAATCACCTTGTCGCGCTTTAGCTTGGCCTCGTAGTCGTCAAATCCAGCCACGGCAAAGGATGCGCCGCCCATGAAGCGGTGGCCCTGGGTGGTGTTGCTAGTGGTAACTCCGTCAATGTCCAGCGGCACAGTCTCGGTGCCCTCTTCGCTGGTGAGAACACACAGAACTGAATGCAGCGGGCGTACCCAACGCAAGCTACCTGCCCCCCAACGCATGGATTTCGGCCACGGGAAGTTGCGGATGGTATGATCCAGCACCTCCGCTACAATGTCGGCCGCTGGGCGGCCCGGTTTTTCGATCGTGGCAAAGAAGACCTTGCCCTTGGGAGTATCGCGCTCCTCCAGGTCTTCCCGCGCGACACCGGCACCGCGGAGGAAGCCTTCGATCGCCTTTTCCGGTGCCCCTACTTTGGGCCCTTTCCGTTCTTCGCGCACCATAGGGCTGGCCGCCAAAAGCCCCTCAACCGCCAGAACCAAACGGCGCGGCGTCGAGAACGCCTGCGCCCCGCCATAGGTCAGGCCGGCCTCGACCATGCCGTCGGTCATGCGCTTTTTCAGGTCCTCGGCCGCACGCACCTGCATGCGGGCGGGGATTTCCTCGGAGAAGAGTTCGATCAGCAAATCGGGCATATCAGTCGCTTTCCGGTCCGGGGTTTTCGGACAAAGTGAGGTCAGGTCGGGGCGGGCAGTCTTCGGGCACGGGTTCGCCATCGAACACGACTTCGCCACAATGGTTGATCTGGTGCCAGGCAAAACCGCGGCCATCGGGCATTACAGCCACGACCCGGTCGATCCCATACTCGATATTGGAGGTGCCAAGAAAGGCCAGCGCGTCGCCGCGTTCCAGCGCAGCTCCGATCTCACGCGCGTCGAAACAGTCAAACCAGCCTGGCGCGACCAGGGGTTCGGCGCCTTCATAGGGTTGATACGTTTCTGTCAACATCGGGATCGAGTTTTCGATGATGAAACAGGCACGGTAGCGGATCGGCGACGAAGTGGCGTCAATGGCTTTGAAATCCTTATAGAGGATTGGCTCAGGCATGCCACTGGCATAGGAGGTCAGTGCAACGTCTTCGCTACCATGCGCCGCGACTTCATCATAAAACCCATAGACCTGATAGTAGTAGACCACCGCGCCAAAGATCAGTGCTACTGCCACAACGAAACTCCCGACCAGCTTGCCGCTCATGCCGCGTCATAACCTCCGGCTTCGGTCTGCACGAAGGCATCGGCACATTGCTTTGCCAGCGTACGGACCCGGCCGATATAGGCTTGGCGCTCAGTGACCGAGATCACGCCGCGGGCATCCAATAGGTTAAAAATGTGTGACGCCTTGATACATTGGTCGTAAGCCGGATGCGCCATGACGATACGATTGCCGGTTTTTGGGTCGACATGGTCCTGCTCAAGTATCGCCTGGCATTCGGCTTCGGCCTCTTCAAACTGCTTGAACAGCACATCGGTGTTGGCGACGTCGAAATTCCAGCGCGAGTATTCCTGCTCGGTCTGACGGAAGACATCCCCGTATTTCAACGGGATCGCGGCATCAGGATCGTTGAACGGCATGTCCATCACGTGGTCGATGCCCAGCACATACATTGCCAGACGTTCAAGCCCGTAAGTCAATTCACCCGAGACCGGATGGCAATCATGCCCGCCGACCTGTTGAAAATAGGTAAACTGAGAGACCTCCATGCCATCACACCACACTTCCCAGCCCAGCCCCCAGGCGCCAAGGGTGGGTGATTCCCAGTCATCCTCGACAAAGCGGATGTCGTGCAGCTCCATGTCGATGCCGATGGCTGCAAGGCTACCTAGATAGAGCGCCTGCAGGTCCGGCGGGCTGGGTTTGATTAGCACCTGATACTGGTAATAATGCTGCAACCGATTG
Organism: Aliisedimentitalea sp. MJ-SS2; assembly: GCF_032586155.1. Taxonomy (NCBI): domain Bacteria; kingdom Pseudomonadati; phylum Pseudomonadota; class Alphaproteobacteria; order Rhodobacterales; family Roseobacteraceae; genus Aliisedimentitalea; species Aliisedimentitalea sp. MJ-SS2. The sequence goes on along the minus strand of NZ_JAWHTC010000001.1, from coordinate 322,640 downwards.
GGGTTTTCGCCGTAGCGCCCATCGGTGGGGCGGCGCGAGGGTTGCACATAGGCGGCTGCCCAAGAACGATTGCCCAGAGAGCGTAGCGTGGTGGCCGGGTGAAAAGTGCCCGCACCCACTTCCATGTCGTAAGGTTGCATCACGGCGCACCCTTTCTCAGCCCAGTAATTCTGAAGCCGCAGGATGATCTCCTGGAAACTGCGTGGTTTGGCCAGCCCGGTTGCGCTGTCATTACCCATGAAACAAGCCCTTTTCCCTTGCTGGAAGCGATCCCAGCCCAAAGTCGCGCCCTGCTTACTGGGGGGGCGCGGCAGGGTCAATTGCAGCTGCGCGCAATAACGCCTCGGCACCAGTGAAATGCCCCAACCAGGGCGGGATTTCTGCACTTGAAATCGCCCCAGAGTGCGCAATTCTGTGGTTCTTGACGCCAATTTGATCGCAAAATGCTTTATTTGGATGCACGACGCAGCGGATTTGGTAAAAGACCGATCAGACTCAAACATAACGCGCAGGCCAAAAATGGCCCAACGGGGAACATGACAAAATACATTCTAGCGGCAATTCTGGCAGTTCTTTTCAACGTTAAAACGGTATTCGCACAGCAGGACGTTGTCTGGGTTCAGGTCGAGGCCCTTCCCAGCCTGACCACGGCTCAGGACCGGGTGCGGGCTTATGCTGGACGGCTGGCCGATGTGAACGGGTTTTCCCTGGGCGGAGGCTGGTACAGCGTGGTGTTGGGGCCCTATACGCCAGAGGATGCACAGCGCGTACTGCAGGTATATCGGGCCGAGCGCGAAATTCCCAATGACGCGTTCATCGCCTATTCCAGCTCGTTTCAACAGCAATTCTGGCCGGTAGGTGCGAACCTGCTCAGCCTGCCTGATCCGCTTCCGGACGAAATCACGGGCGATACTGCAACACCTGAGACCGCCGTGGCCCAGCCGGACCCGGAACCAGCGGACGAAACCCCGCGCGAGGCGCGGCAGAGCGAGGCCAAGCTGTCGCGGGACGAGAAGAAAGAGTTGCAGGTAATGCTGCAATGGGCAGGGCACTACCAAGGCGCAATCGACGGCGCCTACGGCCGCGGCACCCGCGGGTCGATGTCGCGCTGGCAGGAGGCCAGCAACTATGAGCCCACCGGCGTTCTGACCACCAAGCAGCGCGCCGAATTGCGCAATCAATACAATGCGGTACTCAACGGGCTGGACCTGAAGACCATGACCGACACTACCAGCGGCATCGAGATCCAAATTCCGCTGGGTGTGGTTGCGTTCTCCAAATACAGCCCGCCTTTTGCCCAATTTGACGCCACCGGCAACGTGCCGGCGCGGGTTCTTCTGATCAGCCAGCACGGCGATCAGAACACGCTTTATGGCCTCTATGACATCATGCAGACGCTTGAAATCGTGCCGGAAAGCGGCCCGCGCGAGCGCAACAAAAACAGCTTCACCCTGACCGGCGAAGATGGTCGCATCATCTCGCATACCGAGGCCAGTCTTCAAGACGGCCAGGTCAAGGGGTTCACCTTGGTCTGGCCGGCGGGCGACGAGGAACGCCGGACCCGTCTTCTGGGGGAAATGCGCAAGAGTTTCAAACGGTTGGATGGAGCAATGGACCCGGCAACCGGAGATGGCGACGAGCAGAGCATCGACCTGGTTTCAGGGCTGGAAATCCGCCGTCCGAAACTGTCGCGCTCGGGTTTCTATGTCGACAACCAGGGTACGGTTGTGACCACGGCACAGGCGGTCGAGGCCTGTGAAAAGATCACCATCGACGGCGACCACGAAGCGCAGGTCATCCACGCCGACAGCGCCCATGGCATCGCCGTCCTGCGTGCGACCGATACCCTGGCCCCGGCGGCGATTGCCAGCCTGCGCCAGGGTGATCCGCGTCTGCAATCCGAGGTGGCGGTGTCGGGCTTCTCCTACGAGGGCGTTCTGGGGTCACCGACGCTGACCTTTGGAAGATTGAGCGATATCAAAGGTTTGTCTGGCGAGACCGAGTTGAAGCGGCTGGCACTAAATGCCCTGCCCGGTGACGCCGGCGGACCGGTGTTCGACGATGGCGGCGCGGTGATGGGCATGTTGCTACCTGCCGCGGATGGCGGCCGGAAACTGCCCGAAGATGTCAGCTTTGCGATGAATTCAGAGACCTTGCGCGCCGTTCTGGATGCCGCCGGGATAACGGCACAGGGGGCCGAGGCCACAGGGCCGATTGCGCCCGAGGACCTCACCCGTGAAGCCCGCGACATGACCGTGCTGGTGAGCTGCTGGTAAACGAAACCCTGTGCCACCGTGCCAGCGGGTTAACAGGATTTTTCGCGAAAAATCTGCGGGGCTGGTATCCGTCTGCTACCTGTCGGGCATCTGTCGGGCAGATTTGTCTGGCGGACTCGTTGCGCAAAACAGTTAACCCGGCGCACGGCCAACGGGAACCCTTGCAAATTCGTTAAAATCCTCCCCGTTTTTCCATTGCGGAAAGGCCGTTTTTGACCGTTTGGCAATTTCGGTGACACCACACTTACCCGGCGTGGGGGCGCAGTCCGGCTTTAGACCACCGCAGGGCCGGACTGGTGTGGAGTGAGAGACATGCTGAAATCCCCAACTGTGCTGGCGCTTGTTGCCGCGACCATCCTGCCGACACAAGGTTCCACGGCGGGGTTGAAATCCCCGACCGTGATGCCGCCGGCAAACTTCCAGGGCCAATGGTGGACCAACCCGGTCGGCTGCAGCTATTCGCGTGCTGGTCGCCCGGGCGAAATTGTCTGGTTCCTGTCCGGTAAGCCACCACGCGGGGCGTCCTGCCTCGAGTTCTTTCATCAGAAGAAAATCGACGGTGGCTACAGGCGCGCGCCGTTCATGGTCAACGGATAAGCGGTGGGTTGAAAACCCACCCTACGCGGTCAAGTCCGGCGTCATGCGAATGAGCGTGGGCCGGTCGGCGCGCAGCGCGGCGAGCGTCGCCTTCTGCAATTCGGCCAGCGTTCCGGGCTGGACAGCATGGGCCCCATAGGCCCGTGCCAGCGCGAGGAAGTCGGGATTACGCGCCACGACCGCGTTGGGGGCAATCTGCGAGGCGACCATGCTGTCCTCGATCTCCTTGAGCTTGGCGTTGTCCCAGATCAGGATCGGCAGAGGCAGGCCCAGTTCGACGGCGGTGCCAAGTTCCTGAAGCGTGTATTGGAAGCCGTAATCACCGGCGATGGCGATGGTTCTCGGTTCAAGGGCTCCGAGTTTCCTAAGTGCAACTGCACCGCCAATTGCAGCAGGTAACGCATAGCCCAAGGTACCGAACCCAGTCGGATGGTGCCAGAGGCCGGGTTTAGCCATGTCCCAGACCTCCTTGGCGACATAGGCAAATTGGGTCATGTCCGAGTACATCAAGGTATCTTCTGGAAGACATTCGCGCAGAGCATCGCAAATCGGCACGATGCCGGGACGTTCGGCGTCGGTTTCAGAGCGGGCTTTGGAGCGAAATTGCGCCACTTCATCCGCGGACCAATCCGACGACTGCTCTTTATCGGCAAATGACTTGGTCAGGGCGCTCAAGAACCACCTGCAATCGCCCAAGACTTGAACATCTGCCCTGTGCCGATCGGCTAACACGGCCGGTTCAATATCAATGCGAACCAGTGTCGATTTATGACCAAGGTGTGATCGCCACAAATCCCCCTCATCCAACGAGGTTCCAATAGCAATCACAAGATCGGCTGACGCGACAATCTCCTTTGACATCGGACGTCCAAGTGTCGCGCCGAAATTGAAGGGATAGTCGGTCGGAACAATCCCGCGCCCGGCATAGGTTTCGAATACCGCGGCCTGAATAGGATAAATCAGATCAAGAGCTTCTTCGAACACATCGGTTTCTACCGCACCTCCACCCAAGATCACCAATGGGCGACGGGACGCTTTGATCAGTTCCCGGACCTCCGCTTCGCGATGCGGATGATTCCCCAAGTTCGGCCAAGAATCTCTCGGCTTTTCCGGAGGAGCGGCAGTTTCCGAAAGCAACGAAATTGGCACTTGAACGTGCTTAGGACGCTTCCGCCGCGTTTGGAACTCCAAAAACGCCCGATCAATCAATTGATACGCCGCCTCGGCAGTTCTTGCCTCTTCCGACCAATCGCAGACGGTGGCAGCAGCACCCCGTTGATCCTTCATCTGGTGAAGCTGACCCCGGGTGGCGGCGGTCTCGTCCAGGCAAGACGAGATCACCAGCATGGGCACCGAATCCGAATAGGCCTGGCCCATGGCGGTCATGATGTTGGTCAGCCCCGGACCGGTGATGACATAGGCGACGCCGGGTTTGCCTGTGGCACGGGCATAGCCGTCGGCCATGAAACCGGCGCCCTGTTCATGGCGGGCAAGGATATGGGTGATGCCCGCTTCCTCGATGCCGCGATACATCTCGATATTATGTACGCCGGGGATGCCGAAGATCGTGTCGACGCCACGATCCTTCAGCATGTGGGAGATTTGGGCACCCAGGGGCCGTTTCATCAGGCTCTCCAAAATTGCAGGGTGAAGAGGGCATAGACCGCCATCAGTTCCAGCCGCCCAAGCCACATGGCAATGGCGAGGATCCATTTGGCGGTGTCGTTGAGCGAGGCGAAATTGCCGGATGGCCCGATGATCTCACCGAGTCCCGGCCCGATATTGGCAAGTGCTGCGGCCGAGCCGGACAGAGAGGTTACGAAATCGAGCCCTGTCATCGACAGAGCTACGGCGATCAAGCCCATAGTGACGGTGAAGAAGACGAAGAACGCCATGACCGAATTCATCACGTCTTCGGAAATCGGCCGGCCATCGTATTTCGGTTGAAACACACCGCTGGGATAAGCCGTACGTCTGAGCTGGGTACGGATAGAAGAGAACAGGATCTGATAGCGGAAGATCTTGACCGAACAGGCGGTCGAGCCAGCAGCGCCGCCGATCAGCCCCATGAAGAAGAACATGGTGATCAGGAACGCGCCCCATTGCATGTAGTCGGTCGAGGCATAGCCGGTGCCCGAGATGATCGAAATTGAATTGAACAGCGATTTGCGCAGGGCGAGCTCCCACTCGGAGCCCGCCTGGAGCGCCAGGACCGCCCAGACCACGGCGACGATCACCAGCACGGTTTTGACGAAGCCGCGCACTTGCGAGTCGTGCAACAGCGGGGTGGCGTGACCATTGAGCATCTGAACGTAGCGCACGAAAGGCAGCGCGGCGAGCACCATGAAGAGCGAAGCCGCATATTCGATCGGCCCCTCGAAGGCGCCGAAGGAGGCGTCGTAATTGGCAAACCCGCCGGTGGCGATGGTGGTGAGCGCGTGAACGGTGGCATCGAACGCGTTCATGCCCAGCATCAGGTAGGTGAATGTGCATGCAAGGGTCAGTCCGACGTAGATCACCGAGATCTGGCCCGAGATTTGGGTCGCACGGGGCAGGATCTTGCCAAAAGTATCAAACCCTTCGGATCGGAAGATCTGCATCCCACCGACACGCAGTTCAGGCAGGAAAACCATGGCGACAACGATGATCCCGATCCCGCCCAGCCATTGCAGGATACCGCGCCACAGCAAAAGCCCCTTAGGCATGTCATCCAGGCCTGACAGCACGGTGGAACCGGTAGTGGTCAGACCCGACATCGCCTCGAAAAACGCATCCGTGAAGCTGGACTGCGTCTCGCCCATCATGAAGGGCAGCGCGGCAAAAATCGGCAGCGCCAGCCAGACACCGGTGGTCAGAAGGAAGGTCTGTTGCAGGGTCAGGCCCTTGCCAACGCCGTTTTGGCAGGACAAAGCGATCAGACCACCGACCAACAGGGTCAGGACCGAGGATTCGGCAAAGACCGGCCAATGGCCCCGGCCCTCAGCCAGATCGACGATCAGCGGCAACAGCATGGCAAGGCCAAGCGCGGCCACCATCAGGCCGATCACATATCCGACGGGTCGTAGGTCAATCATGGGCCGAAGCGTTGGCGGGTCCGTGCTGAACTGTCAAGCGTGAGGCTGTTAGTCGAAGCTGCGGCCTTCGATCAAGTGACCGTAGAGCGAGGTCAGCATGGCGATGCCAAGGGCAATGCCAATGAGGCTGGCAAGGTTCAGCATCACGAAAGCGGCGAGACCTGCCAGCGGCAACAGGGGCGTAAGATTTTGCAGCAGGATGAGGATGACGGCAAAGCCAAGGATATCGGCGCGTGCGCTGGCCGTTTCACGCCAGCTTTGCGACAAGGACATGGTTTCGTCCAGGGCACGGGCCGGAAGGATCAGGCTGTGTCGGGTGCTGAGATAAGTAACGAGAATGCCTAGCGCTATGGCCCAGATCAGGGTCGAAAAACTCGGTTCGGCAGGGTTTGACCCGAAAGGTTTCAGGATTTCAGCGAATCCGACTGCCATCACCAGCATCATGAAAATCGCCATTACGAACACTATCAAAAAGCCGATCAACAACGTGCGACCGAAATATCCGATCATCCGGCCTTTTTCGAACGCCTGCCCACCGGGGGTTGAGCGGTCATTGCGCAGAACATAGCGATGCCAGGCAACGGCGGCCCAGGCAAGAACCATCCCCGAAACGAAGATCAGGACGAAGGTCATCCATGGCCCGGCCTCTGCTAATGCGCCTTGGCGGTCCGGGGTTAGCAGCGACGGCCGAGAGGCCGAAGAAACCAACAGAAATAGCGGCAGGAAGAAAACCACCTGTGACAGGGCATAAGGGACCACGAGGATACGTAGCGTCGCCCCAAGATCATGTTGCAGGGTCGACAGCGCATGGCGCAGGATTTTGAATTTCATGAAAGCCCTCTAACCGGAGTAATCACCAAACAATGTGAGCCCACTCATCACACAACCGGAGGGTGCGATTCAAGCCGCCAATTTCCGCGTCCGCACCTTGTAAAGCTCGGTGATCACGCCGAAACACAGGATCAACCCGGCCCAGACGGCGGTGAATTGCAACACGAGGGCTGCAAGATTGCCAGCAGGCAGCATCCGGGCGGTTTCGACTACGATGACGACAACAAAGGCAATCGAAAAGATTGGGCCGGTAAAACCGCTTGTCACCTTCCAGCTTGTGCTCATCGATACCGGTTTGCCCAAGGCAGCCGCCGGGAGGATCAACGCGTGCCGCAGCAGGATCGTGACAAGGAGCGCATTGATCGCAACTGAGATCACCTTGGCGCCCGGGCCGGCCAGGCCCAGTACCGGCACCAGCGGAACCATCAGATACTTGATCATCATCACAACGCCCAGTGTCAGGGCTGTGAATTTCATTACCGCGTCAAAATAGGGGTCAAAGGTCTCGGAATTGTTGCGCGGCAGCACGGCAACCGCTTTTTCGCCCAGAAGAACATGGCGATGCCAACTGAGGCCGACCCAGGCGCCAATGGTGCAGACCACGAAGAGCGAGATCATGATGGCCGGCAAATAGCCAGGTGTGCGCATCGACGCGAGCAACTGGTCATAGCCCAGTGACGACAGTCCGAGCCCGGCGATCAGTTCGAGAATGGCAAACACCGTGGCCATAGCCACCGCCCAAGGCAAGACCGTCAGACGCAGGGTCATGCCGCGGTCGCGTACCATCGACAAGATGGCCGCGGAAACGATTGAAAAGCCTTGCACGGCGTAACTCCTCAGTCAGCATACGGATCTTTAGCGTGGGGATTGGACGAAATCGCGGCGCTCAGACGATCATCCTGCGGCCCTGGATGCGAACGCCATAAAGCACGGTCAACGCCCCCAGCATCAGGACCATGCCGGCCCAATTGCCGATAAAATGCAAAAGGCATTCGGCGATTGACCGGCAATGCAGCATCCGGGTCAGGTCGACCAATTGGACAATAAACAGCGCCACGGCAAAGACCGGCCCAGAATAGCCGCGTGTAGCGTCCCAGCTGTCCTCCATCGAAATCGGCTGTCCGATGGCAGCGGCCGGAAGTACCAAGCCAAGTCTTAGCACCAGTGTAACCAGCAGCGAGTTGATCAGGATCGAGACAATCTTTCCTCCGCCACCTTCGAACCCGAGCTGCGAAACAAGCGGGATCATCAGCCAGTTGATCATCAGCAGGATCGCAAAAGCGAGGGCTGCGAATTTCAGCGCAGCCGGGAAATAGTCTTTGAATGCTTCGGAATTACGCCGCGGCAGCACCCCGAAAGTCTGTTCCCTGAGCAAGATATGGCGGTGCCAGCTGACGCCCACCCAGCAACCGATGATGAACGCCACGAAGTTTGACAGCACCAGCACCGGCAACATACTGGGCATGGAAAGAACCGAGCCCAATTCCAGCACTTCAAAGACTCGGCTTCCCGCGCCGAGCGTCAACTCGAGCATGGAAAAGACGATGGCGACCACAATCAGCCAGGGCAGCACAGTCAAACGCAGCGTGGCCCCCAGGTTGGAAACCATCGCCCAGAAGGCAAAAAAGACAACAGAAAACCCTTGCACGGCTCACACTCCAGCAGACATGCCGCAAAGGTTAACGTGAAATTCAGGCGACTTTGCGGCACCGGTTGGGCTGGGAAACCTATCAGGGAAACACTCTGTCCACCCCGGGGAAACGCGTGCCCGCGGGTGTTTTGCTGTCGGTTGGATCAGAGGTAGAGCTGATCGCGAAACACATGGCGAACTATACGGTCGCGCGTCAGGCCCAGCTGGGCCAGTTGTTCGTCGGTCATGGATTCGAGCGCTTCGATTTGCTTGCGACGCGCGTTGGCATCGGCATAGCGGCTCATGCCGCGCGCAATCGAGGCCAGAACCCTGCGAAAGCCCGAGCGGGGAGCATCGGAAAACGAGAATTGTGAAGTGATATCAGACATTTCGGAAACCTTTGAGTAGGTGTTACGTTCGGTTTCCTCCCTGTGCGAAACATAGGGCACGCGCGGTTCAGAACCACTGATTTCTCTGCAACCCCGTGTCCCGCTTTCTGCAACGCGGCATGAGCGGGTAATCGGATGCTGAAACAACGCACACCTTTTGACGGCAAATCCGATGAATTTGCCGCAAATTCATGGCAGAATGGGTCAGGTCCGCGAATTCGCGGACACATTGAGACCGAAAGCGTGCATGACATGACAGCCGAAGTTGCCGCCAATCTGCGCAAATCCACCGTGGCGGGGCGGTTCTTTCCCGCTGATCCCGAGGCACTGAAGGCTGAGGTAATGCGCTGTTTGCGCGAGGCCGGGCGGGTGTTTTCGCCGGTGCCGAGCCAACCGCGCGCAGTGATCTCTCCCCATGCAGGCTATGTCTTTAGCGGGGTGTTGACGGCGGCAGCGTTACAAATGGGCAAGGGCTGGAACGTGACACGAATCGTGGTGCTGTCACCGGCACACCGCCATGCCTTCGACGGCATCGCCCTGCCCTCTCAGGATGGCTACGAATTGCCTGGGCTAAACCTGCCCATCGACGGGGCAGGACGCGACGTGCTGCTCAAGGCCGGGCTGGCACGGGTTCTGGATGCGGCGCATGAGGCCGAACACGGCATTGAGACGCAACTGCCCTTCATTGCCGCGCTTTACCGTGACGTGCCGGTGCTGCCGCTGGTGGTCGGGCAAGCAGGCACCAAGATCGTGGCGCAGGTGATTGACGCCCTGACCGAGCCGAAGACACTGTTCGTACTGTCCAGCGATCTGAGCCATTTCCTGAACCAAGCCGAGGCGGTGAAACAGGATGCCGTAACGGCGCGGAAAATCGAAACCGGCGATTTCGCGTCACTGGACGGTTCGGATGCCTGCGGCGCACGCGGGATTGCCGGGTTTCTCGCGTCCGGGGCCGGTGGCGGCACACGGGCGCTGCGACTGGGGATGACCAGCTCCTATGCGGCCACGGGTGAGTCCTCCCGCGTGGTAGGCTATGGTGCCTGGAGTCTGCATCGGCCGGAAGACGACATACTGGATGCGGCGCGGCGGCAGGAGCTGCTCAGGGTGGCCCGCGAGGTGCTGGAGCATCGGATCCATCGCGGGAAGCCGCCGGATTTGAAGCTTGAGAGTTTCAGTCCGCGCTTGCAGAGTTATGCGGCCAGTTTCGTGACACTGGAGGTCGAGGGCCAGTTGCGTGGCTGCATCGGTTCGCTGGCACCGCACCTGCCACTTGTGCGCGACGTGGCTGATAATGTGGTCAAGGCGGCGTTCAAGGACCCGCGCTTCAAGCCGATCACGGAAGAGGAATTGGAAAACATCCGGATCAAGATCTCGGTCCTGAGCCGCCCAGCCCCTGTCACCTTTGACAGCGAAGAGAATGCGCTGTCGCTACTGATCCCGCATGAGACCGGCGCACTCCTGCGCGACGGTGCCCATCGCGGGGTATTCCTGCCCCAGGTCTGGGACAGCCTGCCCACGCCCGAAGCCTTCCTCAACGGGTTGAAGCGCAAGGCGGGCCTGCCGGAGGACCACTGGAGCGACACGCTGCGGATCGAAACCTTCCGGGGCGAGGTGTTCGGCGAGACGGAGTGAGAGGTTTTTGAGCCATGGTTTTTTGCGAAGAATTGGCGCCGCGGCTATGTCTCAGAACGCCACATATTTGATGCCGATTCCGAGCACGATCACACCCATCACCGCCTGAAGCCAGCTGTTCTTCATCCGCTTGTTGATCACCGGCCCGAGGATGGCGCCCGCCACGGCACCAATAGCCAGCGGGATAAGGAGCGGCCATTGCAAGGGCGCGCCCATGGCAACAAAATTGCTGATCGACACCAGCAGAGACATGATGATCGCAATCGCCGCCGTGGCCGGGATGATATGCATCGGCATGCCCAGGAGCGACGCCATGTAGGGCACCAGAAGGAAGCCACCGCCGACACCAAAAATCGCCGCCGTCATTGCGATGATAAACCCTGCCACCACCGGCGACCATGTCGGCACTGAGTAAAGCCGCCCGCCATGGCGGAAAGACACTGCGCTGAAGTCGGTGCAAAGAAGCCGGACACCGCTAAGGTCGCGTGTGGGTCGTTGCGGCGGGCTGGGGCCGATGAGTTTCCAGAAAATCTGACCCGCAATCGCCAGCGTCAGCAAACCGAACATCGGGCGGAAACTGGCCATGTCCGACAGGTAGAGGCTGGAAATGGTCGACCCGACATAGGCCCCGACCAGCCCGCCGCCGCCCAGCAGGAGGCCCAGTGGCACAACAGCCGAGGCACGACGCAGATAGCCAGGCACGAAAATGAGCGCCGTTGACAGCACCACGATCTGGGTCATCGGCTTGACGGAATTGGGGTCCATCACGCCAAACAGCGTGATCATCCCGAACGAGGTCAGAATACCACCCGCCGCCCCGATGGCGGAAAAGACGATCCCGACAAAGACGCCCCAGGCCAGGATCATCGGAAGGGTTGAAACGTCCACGGCAGTCCCTCGCACGCATATATGCGAGAATTCTAATATTTTAACAGCGCCGGGGAAATGGCCGCTATTGCCGCACCTTAAGGATCACTTGCGCGCCCGGGGTGTCGCACCGACTCGCCGAATTACACGTTGGCCTGTATCGTGGGACACATGCCCGGAGTGGTAAGTGTCATTGGATCATGGTGTCACGGCCGCCTGTGTGCCCCCGCCTCAATGGAGGAAATGATGACCGGCCAGACACACGTACCAAGCCCTTTCCGCCGGAAAAAAACGACCGGGAATTGGGTGGGAGCCGCCCTCGCCGCCGCCTGTCTGACCCTGCCCGGGACTGTGCTTGGACAAGAGGGTGGCCTGCGCGACCAACCCAGATCGTTCGAGATTTTTGCCCACGCCACGGACTATGAAGGGTTTTCGTCAGAGCGGCACGGCACCCTTGCCAATCCGCAGCCCAACGAACTTGGGTTCTTGCTGGTGCTGCGGATGTTTCGCACGGTTTGCCTGGGGCTGGAACGCGGCGCGGCGCTTGATGCGGTCGTGCCACCGGGTTTTTCCGCCCATCACAGCGCCCCCTATTATTTTGGCCCTGACGCCGCGCGGCGGGGCGACAAACTCGTCTTGTCTGCCACGGGCGACGTCGAAAAAGACGAAGACGGCGGGCATCCCGCGATCTGGCTCGAACCTAGGACCGGTGGAATGGAGTGTGCGCTTGACTGGCGTATTGCCGCGGACATGAGCCCCGACAGTCAGCGTGCCATTGCAACACTTCTGGCCCGTTGGGTGCCTTGGGAAATGGCACTGCTGCCTGCGTCGCGCCCGCAACTCCTGGAGCAGCCCGCGCTCAGTGACGCCATCGAATGGGATCGCCCTTGTATGGGGCGTTGGTGTCCGACCTCGGCGTTTTTCAGCCTGTCACGTGGCGATATAAGCCTGCGGACCATCCTGAACATTACTGCCATCGAGGGCACCCGCCCTTAACCTGACCTGCCCACCCCGGGGCAATCCGTTTACGTGCGCTTGGCAGGTCCGAGCGGAACAGAAGACCGATTGCGCCTCGTGGGACAGCGGGAAGCCATGGCCATCCAGATGGCTGCACGCAAGCGTGTTGCGCGTGGCCTTGCAGGCGGTACCGACGAAACCTGAAGCCTGATTGGACGCAAATTTACCATCGCCCGGCCAATTGGCGAATCTTTTCTCCAGTCAAAGCATATGCACCGGTCCACGTTGCGGAATGAAATAGGCATGACCCAAGTGGCGTCGCAGTCGGCGGGTTTGGGTTGCGCCGACGGGCAGAAAAACGGCCATTAATGCCAGCAATAGCAGGGCCCTGGTCAAGGCTTGAAGATGTTCCATGTCCCATCACATCCGCCAAACCCTGTATCACACAAGCCTTGTCCATCTCCGCTTGGCGTGACGGGCTTGACCGGGAAATCAGGCGTGAAGTCCTCAACCAACGTGAAACAACGTAGTGAAGAGTTTCGGGTCGACACTGTCGGTTTCAAACAGGTCTCCCTCGGTCAGGATCGACACCGCGTCGTGCGAATGCAGCGATTCCTGATGGCTGGCCACAACACGGAAGTCGCCAACCCTGTCATCCTGCTCCAGCTGTTGCGCAAACAGCCGCGCCGCATCTTCAACAAAGATCGGGTTGGCAGCGTTCAACTCGGCAAAAGCCTGTTCATCCTCGCGTTTGACCATCACCTGGGTTTCCGTCGGCACAGCCTTGCGCGCGAGGTCGATCAGGTCCTCGAACCACAGGCAGTCGGCATCGCAGCGCAGTTCCACAGAGATTCGAGCCACCGAACGTTGCGAATGAGGCGTGGCGAGCTGCCCGCGGTATTGACGGGCATGTTCGCTGAGTTCGAGCGAACAGGGGCAGGTGGAGGAATAGACATAGTCGAGATGAACGATTTTCGAGCGCACCCCATTCTGTTCCACCAGCTCCAGCGCGATGTCGTAATACTGGAAGCCCGACAGGCCGGAGCGCAGCGACGGGATTTTCATCGGGAAGGAAAACCGCATCTGGATGCGGGCATCGAAGCTTTCAAGATCGGCCTTGTAATCATCAAGCGCGGCTTCGATCACCTCGAAGCTGAAGGTCTTTTCCGCATGGGTGTAGAATGACCGCATGATACGGCTCATGTTGATGCCTTTTTTCTCGGCCTCGAGGCTGACCGTACCGGTGACCGAAGTCTCCAGTGTCAGATCGCCATTCTCACGGGTGTGAAACGAGATCGGCAGGCGGAAATTCGAGATGCCCACATGCTGGATTACCCGCCGCGACCCCTTGATCAGGCTTTCGGGGCCGTTCTGCAGGTCTGGCAGCGTGTCGCGATAGGCCTCATCGACGGAAAACTCTTCCGGGTAGGCACGCGCCAGCGCAGGATAATTCGGCAGATCCGCTGCGGGCAACAGGCGGGCGACAGCCGGGTCGAGATCGGCCACTTCCTCAGGGGTTGCGGCTTTGGCCCATTGACGCAGCCGGGCAAGCGCGGCCTCAGCCTCGTCGCGGTTCGGTGTATCGGTGATGTCGGGGGTGTGTTTGTTCATCCCCATCCCTTTCATTGCAGCCCGGAGTATCGGGCCTGTCAGACCCACCCAATTTAGTCAAGCGTGGCGAGAATACCAACGTCCTGACAGAGTTCGCCCTGAGTTTCGCGGCAAAAGCGATCCGGTTGAAACATTTCCGACATCGGATCAGGCGCAAAACCAAAGGCTTTGTTGCCAGACATGAAAACGCGCGCCGGTGTCGTTTCCCGGCAAGAAACGGCTTCACAAAGGCGTGAAGCTGCGTGCATCGTTGCGTTCAGGAGTGAAAGGCGTCGACACCATGCGCGAAATTCTTGATCTTGACCGTTACCCTCTGGATCGCCCCGAAAGCACGGCGTGGTGGGCGTTGGTGGCGCGCTGTCGGGCCGATTTGGCAGAAAATGGTATGTTCAATCTCGAAGGGTTTATGCACGGGTCGGTGGCGCAGGCCGAGGCAGACGCTCTGATCCCATTGTTTGCATCAGAGAGTTTTCGGCATGCGCGCGACCACAACATCTATTTCCTCGACAATGTGCCGGGTTTGGCCGCCGATCACCCGGCGCTGACGCGGTTTCGGACATCAAACAACACGCTGTGCTGGGATCAGCTTGCCGGTTCGGCCATGGATCGGCTTTATCGCTGGCCGGACTTCGCCCGGTTCCTTGCTGCGGTGATGAAGAAAGAGGCGCTTTATCCGATGGCCGATCCGCTGGCGGGGCTGAATACGATGTCCTATAGCGAGGGGCAGACGTTGAATTGGCATTTCGACCGGTCGGAATTCACCACGACCTTGTTGATGCAGGCCCCCGAGATTGGAGGCGAATTCATCTATCGCACCGATCTGCGCAGTGAAGAAAATCCGAATTACGACGGTGTGGCCCGCATGCTGGCGGGGGATGACCCGGAGGTGCAGACCCTTACACTGTCGCCGGGGGCACTGAACGTGTTTCGCGGCAAGAACACACCGCACCGGGTCGGGGATGTAAAGGGCGCGCGCGCCCGGGTGAGTTCGGTGTTTTCATTCTATGAACAGCCCGCAGTGACATTTTCCGACGCGGAGCGCCAAGGGTTTTACGGTCGGGCAAGTTAGGTCTCTGGTCAAAACCTTCTTGAAACCGTCTTTCGAATTGCAATCGCAATCCGACCTTCCGTGGGCCAGCTGCTGCCCCCTCCGGGGTACTTTCGGCAAAAGAAAAAGGTGGGTCGGATTGGACCAACAGCCGCTTCCGACCTAACCCATCGACAATTCAGACCTGGGCTAAAGCCTGCATCACATCCGCGATCAGGTCATCCGGATCTTCCAGCCCAACCGAGAACCGCACCAGCCCCGGTGTGATACCAAGCGCCACCTTCTGATCATCGGGGAGGCGTTGGTGGGTGGTGGTAGCCGGGTGGGTGGCGATCGATTTGGCATCGCCAAGGTTGTTGGATATCACCGCGATCTGCAGCGCATTGAGAAAGCGGAAGGCCGCTTCTTGCCCGCCTTTCACATCCAGCGACATCACCGTGCCACCCTTGCCGGTCTGGGCCTTTACAAGATCGAATTGCGGATGGCTGGAATGGCCGGGGAAGATCACCTGCTCCAACTTTTCATGGCCCTGCACGGCATCGGTAAGGGCCAGCGCGCTGGCGGCTTGCGCCCGGACCCTCAGATCGATGGTTTCGAGCCCCTTGAGCATGATCCAGGCGGAAAACGGCGACATCGCCCCACCAGTGTGTTTCATGTAGGGTTCGACGGTCTTGCGGATGAACTCACGCGTGCCCAGCACCACGCCACCCAGCGCCCGGCCCTGCCCATCGATATGTTTGGTGGCGGAATAGACCACCACGTCAGCGCCCAGTTCGATGGCGCGGGAAAAAACCGGCGTGGCGAAGACATTGTCGATGATCACAGTGGCGCCTACCGCATGTGCGAGGTCGGTAACAGATTTGATGTCGATCACCTCGAGTGTCGGGTTCGAGGTGCTTTCAAAGAACACTGCTTTCGTGTCAGGGCGAAGGGCCGCCTTCCACTGTGCCAGGTCGGTGCCGTCAACCAAGGTAACCTCGACCCCGAAGCGCGGCAGGATTTCCTCGAGAATGTAGAGGCACGATCCGAACAATGCTTGGGCGGCGACGACGTGGTCCCCCGCCTTGAGCATCGAGGTCAGCGCGGCATTGACTGCCGCCATGCCCGAGGCGGTGGCAAAGGCGTCCTCGGCCCCTTCCAGTGCGGCGATACGTTCCTCGAACATCGCCACGGTGGGGTTGCCGTAACGGGCATAGATGAACTCGTCTGGGCCAGCCTCGATGAACCGGGCCTCGGCGTCCTCGGCCGTGTCATAGACGAAGCCCTGGGTGAGGAAGATCGCTTCGCTCACCTCATTGTATTGCGAACGGCGGGTGCCGCCATGCACCAGCGTGGTGCGCTTGTTCCATTGATCGCTCATCGGTCAGCTCCTTCAGGGCCTTTGCCCCAATAAAAAACCCCTGGTCGCGGCCATGCGACGGGGGACCCATCCGATGACCTCTTTAGCGGCATTGTTTTACGTGGCCCGCAATCCGGTAACAAATCGCCACGAGGCGGCAAATACCAGCCCCGCCCGTGCCGGTCAACGGTAAGAAATTCGAAAGGGTTCGACACAGGATTTCCCCGGTTTCGGCAGGGCTCCGGCATGGACACTCCATGAAACCGGCAGATTGGCACTGCAAGCTGGCATCGGGGCAACGGGCGCCGACCGGCACGCCCCGATAACAAAACCTTCATTTCCGCCGGACAGGATGGGGCGACACCCCAGGCCAAAAAGCACGGAGCAGAACCATGGCCATCATTCGGATCAACCAACGCGCAGAGGGCTTGGCCCTGCATCAAAGCCCGGCCCCGGTGATGCCCGCGCTGCGTCGGATCGCCCGGACAGGGGCAGTTCCGGTGATCGTGATGGTGCACGGGTTCCAGTTTCGTCCGGAAGACCCGCGCAACTGCCCGCACACCCACATTTTTGCCGACCACGATGCCGCCTGCTGGAAAGGTCTGAGCTGGCCACGAGCGCTGGGATTGAGCAGGGATGAACCGGAATTGGGCCTGGCCTACGGCTGGGACGCGCGCGGCATGATCTGGAAAGCCTACGCCAATGCAGCGCTCGCAGGCGCGCACCTTGCGCGGGCGCTGCGCCTGATCCGTGCCGCTGCGCCGCATCGCAAGATCCACGCCATCACTCATTCGTTGGGTGCAAGAGTGGTTTTCCAGGCACTCAAACATCTCAATCCCGGCGACTTGGGCCGGATCATCGCGCTGAACCCGGCCGAGTTTCACGGTGCGGCACGGACGGCGCTGCGCAGCCCCGCGGGGCGGACAACAGAGGTGATCGTGGTCACCGGGCGCGAGAATGCAGGCTACAACCTGATGCTTGAAAAACTGGTCTCACCACGGCGCGACGGCGACCGGGCGTTGGGTATGGCCGTGCCGCGCGGTGCCGGCAGGATGGTTTTGCGTCTGGATCGAGCGGACGTGTTGCGCCATCTCGAAGGGCTGGGATTTCCGATTGCACCGCAGCAGCGGCGGGTTTGCCACTGGTCGCCCTACCTGCGCGACGGAGCCCTGGAATTCTATGGAGCATTGATGCGCCAATCCGGGACACTGCCATTGTCCGCCCTGCACCCGGCAGCGCCATCCGCCCAGGTGCAGGGTGGATTGCTGTCGCGTCTAGGAGTAGGATTCTGGGCCAAAGGAGAGCCGATCTGACACGCCCGCACCGTCCCGAACCGCTGTATCGCAGGGTCAATACCCGCACCCACGGGGTGAGTCACGGCACAGGTGGTGAATACCGCCACGAGCGCAACACCAAGGCGCAAAAGGCACAGCAGGGTGTGCGGGGCAAGATGCATGGTCAAAAGCGTCACGGGCTGGATTACACGCCGCTCTACAGGTTCCTGCAATCACGGGTTGGCGAAGACTGGGACGGGGTGCATGCCGAGGCAGTGGCGCGGCTCGACCGGCAAGACCCGATCTGGCACTTGGTCGCGCGTCGCAAAGAAGACCGGAAGCCTCTTGTCCGGGTCGGGGAATCAACCTACTTCAGCGGGCTTTTTGTGGATGGCGACAACCGGTTGCAACGGGTAGATCCGACACTGAACATCGAGGATCTGGAGCCCACCTGCGGGTGCTGCACCCACACATTCAACGGGCAGCCCTATGTTCGGAAATTCAGCGAATCCTGAGCGGGCAGTCATTCTTCACGCCCTTTTGTGCGCGCTTCACCTCAGGTTTCTTCCAACTCGTCCAGTTCTTCCAGCGGCAGGGTCAGGATCAACCCGATCTCATAGAGCACGTGGATGATCAGGGGCAGCATCGCCAGGATCGACACCCGCGTGGTCAGGTCGAAATGGGCCAGAACCAGCGCCTCGTTCACCGCCAAAACCGAGACCGCGGCAAAGACATTGAGCCGCAGCATGTGGGTACGCGGCACCTCGGGGATTGGCGATTGCCGCGACGAAGGTACGAACAGATCGCGAATGCGCGGATGGCCAAGCGCCCCCCATAGCATGGCCAACCCGAAGACAAGGCAAGACATCGACAGCATGCGCTGGGTAATCACCGGATCCATCATCCAGATTTGCACAGCCGCCGCCACAATCGTTGCCGCCACGCCAAGATAGAGCACGTGCAGGCGCGATCCGACGCGGCGCAGCTCTTCTGCGGCGGCCGGGATATTGCGCCAGACCACCACGAACTGGGCAATCACCGCCGCCCAGACAAAGGAAGCGGATTCATCGAGTTGCAGATTGCGCATGGATACAAAGCCCAGAAGAAAGATCAGCAGAGGCCAGATCCTTGCGGGTTGTACCGGCGGAACCGAGGTCAGCAGCACCCAGGCGAGTCGAACATAGTAAGCAAACATGCCGAAAATGTGACTAAAAACTGTGGCATCAAACGGGCAAAATCACGGTGCTCCGATGGTATCTGATGCGCCTCGGCGTCAATCTTCCGAAGCTTGTCCGTATTGCTCGAAAAGCTTACCCTGCGTCATGAAGAAACCGAAGATCGCTGCGGTCAGACCGAAGGTCTTGAAATTGACCCAGGCCGCCTCGGACATCAGCCGCCAGACCGCCTCGTTCGCCACCGCCAGACCAAAGAAAAACAGCATCAACCGGCGGGTCAGGATCATCCAGCCTTCTTGTTCCAGCGGCATCATCCCGTCCATCACGTGCTGTAAATAGCTTTGACCGCGCAGGAGCCCCAGCCCAAGCGCACCGCCGAACAGCACATAAAGGATCGTCGGCTTCATCTTGATGAATTTCGGATCATTGAGCCAAACGCTGAGCCCCCCGAAGACGACGACAAGGATCACGGTCAACACCTGCATCTTGCTGAGATGGCCGGTCAGCTTCCACAGGATCGCGGTGGACAACAGCATGAGCGGGATGAACCCCGCCGTTACCATGATGAAACCGGGGTATTCGGTACCCGCGATGGTATAGACCTCATCCTTGATCATCAGGTAGGCGGCGAAAAAGGCCAGCACCGGGCCCAGTTCCAGGGCCATTTTCAGCATCGGGTTGATGGTTTTCGGCTCATCCAAGGGGTTTCTCCTATCCACCCATCTCAACTATCACTGCGCCCGCCGCAATCAAGGCCATAAGCGCAATTTGCGCCCGCCCGACCCGTTCGCGCAACATCAACCAGCCGATCAGTGCCGCAAAGACGGTAGAGGTTTCGCGCAGCACGGCCGCCTCGCCCACCTTGTCAAGGCGGGTAGCAAGCATGATTGACCCGAACGAGGCGATGGCGATCACAGCGCCAATCGCGCCCATGCGCAACAGCGGGATCAGCGGCGGCGGCGTAATCATTGAGCGATAGCGCAGCCCGGCGATCACCGGAAAGACCAGGCCGTCGATCATGAAAAACCACGCGAGAAAGGTAAACGGATCGGCAGTGGCGCGGATGCCGTAAGCATCCCAAGTGGTGTATCCGGCGACGAACAGCCCGGTCATCACGGCCAGGGCCAAAGCCATGGGCATGGTGTCGCGCCCGACACTGAGTGTGCGCAGGTTGAAAGCAGCCAGCCCATAGATTCCGGCCAAAAGCGTGAAAACGCCCAGCCACTGGATCCAGGTGAAAACCTCACCGAACAGGAGCCACGCGCCAATGACCGTGAAAAGCGGACCGGTACCGCGCACCACCGGGTAAACCACGGTATAGGCCCCGCGGGTATAGGCCATTGCCATCAACAGCTTGTAGATGGTGTGGATCACCCAGGCGGCGAGGAAGATCACCCACATATGCGGCTCTGGGAAAGGCACGACAAAGAAGGCGAAAGGTGCGGCCATGAGAGCGTAGGCTCCGTCAATCGCCCCGCGACTGAGCCACGGATCGAACCGGCCTTTCTGCATCGCCCCGAACAGCGCGTGAAGAAAGGCCGCCATCAGCGCCAGCATCATCGCCGCGCGGTGGCCCGCCTCTGTGCCTTCGAGTAAGATGATGAGGTCGCTCATTCCTGAGTTTCTACGGCCGCAGGTATCCAGTCCGCTTCGACAGTGACGCCGGATAGCCAGACACCAAGCGATTTGGAGATCGGGTTTCCAGTCTTGAGCCAAAAGGTTCCGGCGCGCAATTGAAGAAGTCCAACACCCGCCTGCGAGCGCGCGCGAAGAATCAATCGACCACCGGATTGCACCCATTCCGAGGAGAAACGTTCCAACGCAGCCCGGCTTTTGCCGGATAGGCTGACGCCAGGAATGCCCGCGACAATCTCGAGGAAATCGGCCTCCGTGCGCTGCTCCTGCTGCACTGATGTCAGAAATGCTTTGGCAAGGCGTTGTTTGACATCCAGTTCCAGCGCGACCTCTACCGCCCTGAATGTTCCGATACTCGCCATGGCCGTCTGATGCGACGACAAGTCAACGCCATTGGCCCGGAATGACATCACCAACCGCCCAACATCGCCGAAATCAACCACGACATGTTCTCCGACTAGTTTTTTTTCGCCGGGGATTTGTCGGATCGAGAATTTGAAAAGGTTCTCAGACACGTCATCCAGACCCAATGCCCCGAGACCATAAACATGCGCGGTGTCAATGTCGTGAAATTCGGCTTCCAGGGCGATTGGCGCAAGCTTGCCGTTCAGAAAACGTTCAAGGCCTTCGGCCCGCCACAAGACGTCACCGTCATTCTCTTCAAGCCGGCACCATCCATCATCAGTAACCTCGACCAACAAACCATTTGCTGGAGGGGCCTCGTCAATCAACTCAGAGAATGCCACGAATCCCTCGCGACATTGGGTTTGTGTCATCACATTCTCTGCGGTTCCGACCCTAGGGAACAGCAACAGGGCCAAGACAAAGAAACCTGCCCTTATCACCGCTCCAGCCCGGTCAAAGCGGCGGCAAAGTCTTCGGGGTCGAACGGGGCGAGGTCGTCGATCTGTTCGCCCACGCCGATGGCATGGATCGGCAGGCCGAACTTGTCCGCCAGCGCCACCAGAACGCCGCCCTTGGCGGTGCCGTCGAGCTTGGTCATCACAAGGCCCGAGACGTCCGAGATGTCGCGGAAGACCTCAACCTGGGACAGGGCGTTCTGGCCGGTGGTGGCGTCGAGCACCAGAAGGGTGTTGTGCGGCGCGCTGTCGTCCAGCTTGCGGATCACGCGGACGATCTTGGCCAGCTCCTCCATCAGGTCCTTACGGTTCTGCAAGCGCCCTGCGGTGTCGATCATCAGAAGGTCGGCACCGTCGGCCTCGGCCTGTTTCAGCGCGTCATAGGCTAGGCTGGCCGGGTCGGTGCCCTCGGGCGCGGTCAGGACCGGCACACCGGCGCGATCGCCCCAGACCTGGAGCTGTTCAACAGCGGCGGCGCGGAACGTGTC
Source organism: Aliisedimentitalea sp. MJ-SS2 (assembly GCF_032586155.1). NCBI lineage: Bacteria > Pseudomonadati > Pseudomonadota > Alphaproteobacteria > Rhodobacterales > Roseobacteraceae > Aliisedimentitalea > Aliisedimentitalea sp. MJ-SS2. The sequence goes on along the minus strand of NZ_JAWHTC010000001.1, from coordinate 300,957 downwards.
GCCGGCGGCAATGACCACCTGCTTGCCAGCGGCCTTGAACTGGCTGGCGAGCTTGCCAATGGTCGTGGTCTTGCCTGACCCGTTGACGCCAACCACCAGAACCACCTGCGGTTTCTTGGGGAAAAGCGGCATCGGGCGGGCGACCTGTTCCATGACACGGGTGATCTCGGCGGCGAGCAGCTCCTTGATCTCTTGCGTCGAGAGTTTGGTGCCAAACCGTCCCTCGGCCATGTTGGCGGTGACGCGAAGCGCAGTGTCGACGCCCATGTCCGAGGCGATGAGCAGTTCCTCGAGCTGTTCAAGCATGTCGTCATCGAGCACCCGGCGGGTGACGGTTTTCTTTTCGCGGCGGAACAGGCGACCCAGGAAACCGGGTTTTCCGGCCGTCTCGGCCACGTCGACCGTGCCGCCGTCGGAGCCGGAATCGAGCGGGATTTCCACCGGAGTTTCATCCGGAAGCTCGACAGGTGCAGGCGCCGGGGCCGGATCGCCCGGAAGCGGCGCTTCGATCGGGCTCTCGATGGGCACCTCGACCGGCGCGGGCTCGGGCTCGGGGTCCTGGGTCGCGGGCACCTCATCGGGCGTGACCTCGGGCTCGGGAAGCTCCTCCGGTGCCGGAGCGGGCTCGGGCTCGGGCTCGGGATCTGGTGCGGGAACCGGGTGCGGCGCAGGGGCCGGTTCTTCTTCAGGCGCCGGGACGGGAACCGGGTCTGGTTCAGGTTCGGTCTCGGGGTCTTCGACCGCGGCCGGTTCTTCGGTTGGCTCTGGCTCTGGCTCAGGCTCTGGCTCAGGCTCGGGTTCTGGTGTTGGCACCGGTGCAGGCTCAGGCTCGGGCGTGGGCTTCGGTTCGGGGGCCGGTTCTGGCGACGGGGCAGGCTCTGGTTCCGATGTGGGTTCGGGCGCAGATTCGGGCACCTCGACCTCGATCTCTTCCTCGACGCCACCATCCTCGACAATCGCATCCAAACCCTCTTCGAGCTTGGAGGAGGATTTGAACAGCCGTTCCTTGAGCTTGCGGAAAAACGCCATGGGTGCCCCTTACTTTGGTCCCTCCCCACTTAATCCTCCTTTGACGCCATGAAAAGGCGGATTGATACCGGGTTGAGCCACGGGCAGAATTGGCACCATGAAACGGTGGTTGGGTGTTTTTCTGTTCCTGGTAGCCGCGGCGGCACGGGCCGAACCGCCGGATCGCGCCTGTTCGTCCGGTAAACGGGGGCTCGTGGAGTGCATCCGACCCACTCATTTCGTACGCGAAACCTGCCAGGCGATTGAGCATATCAGCACCTGGTATGGACCTGATACCGGGTTCTTTGCCCGGTTGATCTGACAGGAGAGCCGGGCAAACCCCGAAGGCGGTTACTGGATGGCCAGAATTGGCCGGTCAACCCGCGGCAGCGCGTGATCTCTGTGCCGCAAGTGGCGGGCTCAGGGCTGCATCTGCGCGGTATACAGGAATGGCGGCTGAGTTGCCTGAATCGATCCATCCTCGTATCGAGGACCCAGACCGACAAAGGCGATCAAAAGCAGAAGTTGCGCCCCCCAATAAGTAGGCCAGACCACAAAGGGGGCCAGTTTTCTGGCGTCGCTTGCCTTGGCAAAGACGAATTTCTCGTAGGCCAGTGTCAGGTCCGACAAAATGAAAAACAGCGCCCCCCACCAAGCAAGGCGCGCATAGAGGTAGAGATCGGCCTGTTGACCGGTCGGGTTCTGCACCGCCAGAACACACAAGCCCATCGCCAGAATAATTGGCACGTAGATGATCACAGCGCCACGCAAGGACCCAGCGCGCCGCCACAGCGTTCCGATCATGTAGACACCCAGGAAGGCCAGAACCGCGATATAGAGCCCGTTGTCGACAGTGAAGATTCGGTCTGCATCCGCCCGGGGATGCGTGAGAAACAGGGTAACGTAGGCGATATGCCCGCCGGCAAACGCCCCGACTCCGGCCATGAAGGGCACATCCCCATCGAGCGAGAGCAGGAAATCGCCGAGCATACACAGAAATAGCGCGGCAATCAGCATGACGGGCCCGCCCAACTTCCAGGCGGAAATGGTCAACAGCAGGACCGAGGTGGTTTTGACTGCGGATTTCATCGCGCTGGCGTCGCGGTAGCAGAAACCGCCCCAGTAGATCAGGGCGAATACCGCAGCGGCATAGATTTCGAGCCCGATGAACGGGACGGGTAGATTCGGTAGGACCATTGCGCTGCCTTGATATGTGCCGCGAAAGATATCAGCTCCCTACAAACCAAAACCTTGCCACGGCGTGGTCATTCGGTGAAGCTTTGCTGGAAGAAGGGGGCAAATTTATGACGAATGACGAAAAAAAAGCCACGTGGAAGGTTGTCGTGGCCTTCATCCTGGACCTGTTCACAAGCTTCTTTGTGTTCGGCTATCTGATCGCACTGATCACCGGAGACACCACCGAAGGTGGGTTTCAATTGAATGGGCTGCCCGCACTGATCCTGTTTGCCGCGGTGATCGCCTATATGGTGCTGATGCCGCGTTTTGGCGGGCGGCTGTGGCAGCGGGTTTTCGGCGTGCAGTAGGCGGTTACAGCTCGTCCTTGAAATGCCTCATGGTCAGGCGGATCGGGTTGGGTGCGGCCTGACCCAGGCCGCAGATTGAGGCGTCCGACATGGTCTGGCAAATCTCTTCCAAAAGTCCTTGATCCCAGGTCTTTTGCTGCATCAGCTTAACCGCCTTTTCGCAACCCACCCGGCAGGGCGTGCATTGGCCGCAGCTTTCATCCTCGAAGAATTTCAACATGTTCAGCGCCGCACCTCGTGCGCTGTCCTGATCTGAGAGGACCACGACGGCAGCCGACCCGATGAAGCTGCCATGCGGTTGCAGCGTGTCGAAATCGAGAGGGATGTTATCCATCGACGCGGGCAAAAGGCCGGACGACGGTCCACCCGGCTGGTAGGCCTTGAAGACGTGGCCATTGGCCATGCCACCGGCAGCATCAATGATATCCGTGATCGTAGACCCTGCGGGCAAGAGATAGACACCGGGTGATGCCACCCGGCCGGAAACGGAATAGCTGCGAAGCCCCTTGCGGCCGTTTTTCTCAACCGAATTGAGGATTTGTGGTCCATCCTTCATCACGCGCGCAACCCAGTAAAGGGTTTCGATATTGTGCACGAGCGTCGGGCGGCCAAAGACGCCGACCTCGGCCACAAACGGCGGACGGTGACGCGGTTCGCCGCGTTTGCCTTCGATCGATTCGATCATTGCGCTTTCTTCACCGCAGATATAGGCGCCGGCGCCGCGGCGCAGCTCGACATAGCCTTTTTCCACAATCCCTTCGTCTTCCAACGCCTTGATCTCGCGGGCGAGAATGGCACGAACCGCAGGGTATTCATCACGGATATACAAAAAAGCCTGCACAGCCTCGACCGCCCAAGCCGCGATCAGCATTCCCTCAAGGAAAACATGTGGTTCGCGTTCGAGGTAATAGCGGTCTTTGAAGGTGCCCGGTTCGCCCTCATCCCCATTCACCGCCAGATAACGCGGACCGGCATGGGCCCGGACAAAGCCCCATTTGCGCCCCGAAGGAAAGCCCGCGCCCCCAAGACCGCGCAGCCCGCTTTCTAGAACCTGTTCCTGCACCTGCTCCCAATCTCCGGCTTTGCGCAGGCGAGTGAGCGTCTCGTATCCTCCACAAGAGGAATAGGCTGCAAGATCCTGGCATTCCGGGACATGGGCATGGATATCCCCAGACTCGATCGCGGCTTTTACACGGCCCACTGTGGCGTGATCGATGTGATTGTGTACCAGTTCGAGCACCGGCGCGGTATCGCAGCGCCCCATGCAAGGCGCGCGAAGCACACGAACCTCGGCGGGGTCCAAGCCCTCTTCCAGAGCCGCGCGCAACTGCTCCGCTCCGGCCAATTCGCAGGACAGCGAATCGCAAACCCGAATGGTCAGCGCAGGTGGCGGGGTCTCGCCTTCCTTGACCACATCGAAATGCGCATAGAAGCTGGCAACCTCGTAGATCTCGGCCTGCCCCAGGCGCATTTCCTCGGCCAAGGCACGGATATGGGCGGCGCTGAGATGGCCGTAAGCGTCTTGAATCAGGTGTAGAAACTCGATCAGAAGGTCGCGCCGACGTTCGCGCTCGCCCAGAAGGGCACAGATATCAGCATGAGCCGTGTCATCCAATTGCCGTCCCTTGGGCGTACCACGCCCCTTGCCCCGGGCGGACTTCCAGACGCCCTTGTCCTGATCCAGTGCCATATCCGGCCCCTTTCGCGTTTCCTGACCCTTCCTAATCCTGTCGCACCTGTCCATGAAGCGTCAAAAACGACTTGGTGCGACTGTTTTGCGTTGGTGCTGCCACGGATTTTAACCCAAAATGCCCTCAAAAGCGCCCCGCCCCGTTTTACCGCCGGGACAAGGAGCCAATTCATGCAGATGACCCTTTTTGCCATTGCCACGATCCTGCCGGTCGCTCTGCTGTGCCTGGCCGTCTTGTCGGGCGGGCTCTGGCCGTTGGCGGCGCTGCTTTACATGACGCTTTTCACCGCAGGGCTGGACCGATTTGCGCCCCGGCTGTTGCCGGACCTGCCCAAGGGGGCGGAGTTTCCATCGGGCAAGGGGTTGTCGGTGCTGCTGGGGCTTGTGCATCTGGGGCTGTTGCTTGTGGCTGTGTCCGCGCCGATATGGATCGGGCCGGGAATGCTGGGCACCTTTCTAACGTTGGTGGCGATGGGGCAGTGGTTCGGGCAGGTGTCGCACCCGAATGCACACGAGTTGATCCACCGCCCGGAGCGCTATGCCCGGTATCTCGGGCGCACGATTTACAGCAGTTTGATGATCGGACATCACGCCTCGGCGCATCTGTTGGTGCATCACGTTCATGTCGGCACGAAAGGCGACCCGAACTCCGCCATGAAGGGCGTTGGATTCTATCGGTTTTTTACCACTGCATGGCGCGGATCGTTCCAGGCCGGGCTGCGGGCCGAAAATGCGTTGCGAGCACGAGCGCAAAGGCCGGTGCCAGCCTGGACACATCCCTATCTGGGCTACATCGCAATGGCCCTGGCCGGGTTGGCACTCAGCCTGTGGTTCATGGGGCCCACGGGGCTACTGACCTATCTGTTCATCTGCCTTTATGCCCAAGCGCAAATCCTGCTCGCCGACTACGTGCAACACTATGGGTTGCGCCGCGCCGCAAGAGAGAATGGCAAACCGGAACCTGTCAGTGATGCCCATAGCTGGAATTCTCCACATTGGTTTTCTTCGTCTCTGATGATCAACGCGCCGCGTCATTCCGATCACCACCTGTATCCGAACCGTCCCTATCCCGGGCTTCGGCTTCGTGCGGAGATGCCGATCCTGCCGCATTCCCTGCCGGTGATGGCGGCAATCGCGCTGATCCCGCCATTGTGGCGCCGCGTGATGGCGCGCGAATTGAAACGGTTGAATGATGCGGGAATGACGGGATAAATCTCTGACATGACACGTCTTGCTCTTGCCCTTTACCTAACCCTGACCGGCCTTCCGGCACAGAGCCAGGAGGCGATGACTGGGGAAAGCTTTGACAACCGGACCAAAGGCAAGGTCACGGTTTTCGAACGGTTCGACGGGCTGCGGATGGGGCTGGAAGAATACCACGACGACCGGACCGTGCGGATACGTGTCGAAGGTGAGAGCTGTCGCGAGGGGCGGTGGTTCGAAGCCGAGGGCCAGATTTGTTATACGTACGATGGCTGGGCGGAACGCGGCGGGATACAGTTTCACTGCTGGTTCATCAGCGACGGACCGGGCGGGATGATCGCGCGGCCAGTGGGTGAGTGGAATCCGCAGATGTATTACCGGATCACCATCACCAACGCGCCGTTGAAATGCCTCGCGCCCAATCTAGGGGTCTGAAGCGAAAACCGGCCGGTTCGGACACAGGTTGCGGTCGGGCTTGCGGGGGCGGCAATCCTGTGGCTAACCTGAGCTCATGTTGCGGGTATTCCTTCTGATCCTGGGGCTGATCCCGGTTGGCGCAATAGCGCAGGAGCGATTGAGCGCGGATGCGTTTGACCGCCTGACCCAAGGCAAAACCTATTACTACAGCTCGGGCGGACGGCCCTATGGCGCCGAGGAGTACCTTGAAAACCGCCGTGTGCGTTGGTCCTTCCTGGACGGGCAATGCATGGACGGGCGCTGGTGGGAGGATGGCGATCAGATCTGCTTCGTCTACGAGGATCACCCCGACGATCCGCATTGCTGGTCGTTTCGGCACGGGCCCGGTGGACTGGAAGCACAGTTCGAGAATGACCCTACCGGACGACAGCTTTACGAGGTCGAAACCAGCAACGAGCCGCTGCACTGTCTGGGGCCGAAGATCGGCGCGTAATCTGTTGATCTAAAAGAGAGACCCCTGTTCGGGCGGTTCGTCTTGCCTGGCGGAGCGCCTTGCCTTCGTTGCGGAGGCACCCAGTTTCAGTCGGCCATCGGCGAACTCGATCTCTTGCGGGGCCGATTTTTGGGCCGCCTTTTTACTGGTGAGAACGCCATCTGCGCCATGCACCACCGCGTAGCCACGTTTCAGGGTCTCGAGATAGCCAAGGGTTTCACGTAACCGGTCGAGGGCTTCGAGCTTCTGGCGACGTTCATGCGCCTGGTGCCGGGCCGCATCCGAGAAACGCCGCGCAAGCGCCTGCAAACGCTCGGATTTACGACCGATGTCCTGTCGGATCGGCCCAGGTGTCAGTCGGTCGTTGCGATGCTTTAGCGCGTCGCGTTTGCGATCCACGGCCTGGGTGAGGCATGCAGCGAGGCGCGGCCCTGATTGCTCAAGCCGCCGCTTGTTCTCGCCCAGTTGCCGGGTCAGCAGCGAGGGGCGCAGCGAACCGGAGGTTTCCGACAATTTGACCCGGCGCTGTTGCACACCTGCGGTGAGCGCGGCAGGCAGGCGTTCACCGGCACGGTCCAGCCGCTGGCGTGGGCCGTCCAGCAACATGTCGATGCGCGGCAAAGCACGCCCAAGATCGCGCAGACGCTGGCCACGCGTGGAAATCCCCTGCCCCAGGGCCTGCGCCATGCGGGCGCCCTGCCCTTCGACCCATGTCAGCAGTTCCAGCCGCACCGGCACCGCCAGTTCTGCCGCTGCTGTGGGCGTGGGTGCGCGCTTGTCGGAAACATAATCAATCAACGTGGTGTCGGTTTCGTGGCCGACGGCCGAGATCAACGGAATATCCGAGGCGGCCACCGCGCGCGCGACAATCTCCTCGTTGAATCCCCAGAGGTCCTCGATACTGCCACCTCCACGGGCGACGATAAGGAGGTCAGGACGGGGCATTGCCCCACCCGGCGTCAGGTTGTTGAAACCCTCAATGGCGCGTGCCACTTCGCCAGCGCATTTCTCACCTTGAACAGCGACCGGCCAGATCAGCACCTTGCGCGGGAAACGGTCGCGCAACCGATGCAGTATATCGCGGATCACTGCTCCAGAAGGCGAGGTTACAACACCAATGATTTCAGGCAGGTACGGAAGCATCTTCTTACGCTCAGCGGCAAAGAGGCCCTCTGCTGACAACTGCTGCTTACGTTTCTCCAGCATCGCCATCAGCGCGCCGACCCCGGCGGGTTTAATATCTTCGATTACGATCTGGTAGCGCGACTGACCGCCAAAGGTGGTCATGCGGCCTGTGGCGACCACCTCCATGCCTTCCTCGGGCTGGACCGCCAGACGGGTAGCAACGCCTTTCCAGATCACCCCGTTGATCACCGATTTATCGTCCTTGAGATCAAGGTAAACGTGGCCGGAACGGGGGCGGGACACGCGCCCCACCTCGCCCCGGATACGCACATGGCCGAACTCGCCCTCGATCACGCGCTTGATCGCGTTCGAGATCTCGGTGACGGAAAACTCTGGCTCGTTCTGGCCGGGGATGGGATCGTCGATCAGGTCGGACATCTGGCTCGCTTGTCTCTTTGGTTCGCGCAGCTTAGAGCAGAATTCGAACAGATTGTATCCAAATTCGCTGCCTCTTGGTCCGCATCTGCGGACCGCGAACGCGAATTCGGATAACCTCTATTCTATTCAGTTCAAATTCGCTTTAGAACGCGGGCGAGCGAAGGCCAAGCATCAGGAGCATCCCCCATGAACATTCTCATCTTAGGCAGCGGCGGCCGCGAACATTCCCTGGCCTGGGCGGTGATGCAGAACCCCAAATGTGACAAGCTGATCGTGGCGCCGGGCAATGCCGGCATGGAAGAGATTGCCGAATGCGCTGAGATCGACATCAATGATGGCGGCGTGGTGGTGAGCTTCGCCGAAGAGAATGCGGTGGATTTCGTCATCGTCGGCCCCGAGGCTCCGCTGGCGGAGGGCGTGGCGGATCGACTGCGTGAAGCCGGGATTTCGGTGTTCGGTCCGTCTGAAGCGGCGGCGCGGCTGGAGGCCTCGAAAAGCTTCACCAAGGAGATTTGCGACGCGGCTCAAGCCCCAACGGCGGCATATGGCCATTTCACCGATTTGGCGAGTGCCCGGGCTTACGTTGAAGATCAAGGCGCGCCGATCGTGATCAAGGCCGACGGGTTGGCTGCGGGTAAGGGCGTGATCGTGGCGATGGATTTGCAGACCGCCCTGGATGCGCTGGATGACATGTTCGGCGGGGCCTTTGGTGGGGCCGGCGCCGAGGTGGTGATCGAGGAATTCATGGAGGGCGAAGAAGCGTCCTTTTTCGTGTTGTGCGACGGAGAAGAGGCGCTTCCCATCGGCACCGCGCAAGACCACAAGCGGGTGGGTGAAGGTGATACAGGTCTAAATACCGGCGGCATGGGGGCTTACTCACCGGCGCCGGTTCTGACCGATGAGATTGCCCGGCGCACCATGGATGAGATCGTTCACCCGACACTAAAGGAAATGGCGAAACGCGGCACGCCGTATCAAGGGGTGCTTTACGTCGGACTGATGATCAAGGACGGTGCACCGCGGCTGGTGGAATACAACGTCCGCTTTGGCGATCCGGAATGTCAGGTGTTGATGATGCGTCTGGGCGCACAGGCGCTGGACCTAATGCAGGCGGCAGCCGAGGGTCGGCTGGCTGAAGCCTCGGTCAACTGGGGGGACGACCATGCCATGACCGTTGTTATGGCGGCCGAAGGCTATCCTGGTGGGTACGAAAAAGGCAGCGTGATCAAGGGACTGGACAACTGCCCCGAAGACTCGATGAACATGGTGTTTCATGCTGGAACTACCCGGAAGGATGGCAAGACCGTTGCCACTGGCGGGCGGGTGCTGAACGTGACTGCACGTGGCGCTTCGCTGCAGGAGGCGCGCGACCGGGTCTATGCGATAGTTGAGCAGATCGACTGGCCCGAGGGGTTCTGTCGGCGCGACATCGGCTGGCGGGCGCTTTGAGTTTCGAGCAACGCTTAGGAAGGCATCGGACGGCTGGGTGACCGCCCTCCACGATCCCCCGTGACATGCTTGGTGAGAGGAAGACCAAAACAGGTTCCGTAGCGGCACTGTTGTGACGAATCGGGGAGCATGGCTCTCTTGCGCAAACGCAAGGGCGGATGCGTGATGCGATGGATCAAGCGGCTGTTGGCCGGTGTGTTGGTGTTGGCGGTTTTGGGGCTGATCGGGTTCTGGACATTTGCTCCGGCGATCGTCGAAAAGGGCCGCAACGCGGTGGCACGCCACGCGCCCTATCCGGTGTCCGAGACGGCCCGGGCACTACATGATCGGCTGGTTGTCGGAGACTGGCACGCGGATTCGCTGTTGTGGAAACGGGACTTGCTGACCCGTGGCGAACGCGGGCAGGTCGATGTGCACCGCCTGCTGGAAGGCGGCGTGGCGGTGCAGGTCTTTACCGCCGTCACCAAGAGTCCGACCGGGCAGAACTATGACAGCAATTCGTCGAGCGCGCGCGACAACATCACCCTGTTGGCCTTTGGGCAGCTTTGGCCGGTGCGGACCTGGACGTCGATCTACGAGCGGGCGGTTTACCAGGCGGAAAAGCTGCGCGGGTTTGAGGCGGCTTCGGAGGGACGGTTGAAGATCATTCGCAGCAAGACCGATCTTGAATCGGTTTTGCAGGCGCGCGCCGACGGGCAGCAGGTGGTTGGCGGCATTCTGGGCGTCGAAGGGTTGCACCCGCTGGAGGGCGAGTTCGACAATCTCGAAGGGTTGATTAAGGCCGGGCACCGGGTGTTTGGTTTGCAGCATTTCTTTGACAATGCATTGGGAGGGTCATTGCACGGAGAGGGCAATCACGGGCTGACCGAGTTTGGTCGCAAGGTTGTGGCTGAGCTGGCCGTGCGTCCAGTCATCATCGATGTGGCCCATTCCAGTCCTCAGGTGGCACGTGACGTGCTGGAGATGGTGGATGTGCCGATCGTCCTGTCCCACACGGGCATTCACTCGCATTGCCCCGTGAAGCGGAACTTCCCCAATGAATTGATGCAGGCGATTGCAAAGGGTGGCGGAGTGATCGGTATCGGCTACTGGGCCGAGGTGGCTTGTGACCAGATCAATCCCGATGGCATTGCGGCGATGATCAAAGCAGGGATCGCGGCGGTGGGGGAGGATCACATTTCTCTTGGGTCCGACTTTGACGGCTCGATCGCGACAGCCTTTGACACGTCCGAGCTGCCCGCCCTGACCGATGCCTTGATCCGTGCCGGAGTCAGCGAAACGCAGATCGCCAAGGTGATGGGTGAAAACATGATGCGGGTGTTGCGCGACCGGCTGGAATAGCGTCTTACCCCTGCCGTTCCATCACCAGCCAGGTCATCATGCCCATCGGCGGCAGGCTGTCTTGCTCGACAATGGAAAAACCCGGAGCATCAAGCACAGTCGAGATCGGAAAGTCAGATTGCCAGCCCAACAGATTCTCGAGCGGGGCGCTGACCCGTTCCAACGCTGCCAAGGCGCCGCGATCCCGGGCAAAGTGGTTGGTTACGACCAGCCTGCCCCCTGGGCGCAGCACCCGTGCGATCTCGGCCAAAACCTTTTCCGGCTCGGGTACGACCGACAGGACATGCATGGCGGCAACGTGATCGAAACTGCCGTCGGGAAAGTCCAGGTGACGGGCGTCCATCTGGCGCAACGCGGTAACATGGGTCAGGCGTTCGGCCGTGACCCTTGCCTTGGCCTTGGCCAGCATTTCGTGCGAGAAGTCGATGCCGGTGACCTGAACGTCGCCCTTGTATAGCGGCAAAGCTAACCCTGTCCCAACCCCGACTTCGAGCACGTGCCCGCCCAATTGCGAAAACAGCATCCCGGCGCGGCGACGCCCGGCATTGGTGACCGCGCCGAACGTTCGGTCATAGATCGGGGCCCAACGGCGATAAGAACTGGTAACGGATTCAGCCTTCATGAAAAATCTCTACTTGTTAATATTTGACGAGTCGCTGTCACGCTTGGTCATGTCATCGTGACAGGGAGAGACCGGAAATGGCCGCAGGACACAACGCAACAGAAGCGCGATGTATGCCAGTTGACCGCAAAACAGCACCGACCAGGGCCAGGTGAATCCAGCCGTGATCAGGGCCATAACCGCGACAAGCGCAAATGGGGCCTTGTCACGCGAGATCCGCAGCAGCTTGACTGACGGGGTCGTTATCCGCGAGATCATAAGAAGTCCGATCACCACCAGCCAAATCCCAGTGAAGGGCTGCACAAAAGCGGCCGGAAGTGCAGGTGAGATTTGCACCAAAACCATGGGAAGCAGTGCCAAAAGCGCGCCTCCGGGGGCCGGAACCCCTTGAAACCAAGGGCTTTTCGGAGCACCCGAGCGATCGCCAACATTGAATCGGGCAAGACGCATTGCGCAGCAGATGGCATAGATCAGGGCGGCGATCCAGCCACCACTCGGTCCGTCCTGCAGCACCCAGAGGTAGAGCACCATTGCCGGGGCAGCACCGAAATTCAGGAAATCGGCCAGGCTGTCCAGTTCGGCGCCAATGGCGCTTTCACTTTTCAACAGCCGGGCCATGGTGCCATCAAGCCCATCAAGCGCAGCCGCCAGCGCAATCATTGCAACAGCCAGCACCGGTGCACCATCGGCGGCAAAACGGATGGCCGACAACCCGGCACATAACGCCCCAAGGGTCAGAAGATTCGGCACAAGCTGTGCCAGCCGGAGCGAGGCACGACGGTTGGGCTCACGCTCCACCTCAGATCGCCTGCGCGACACGCGCCGGGGCATCGGTCTGCAAATCGGCAATCACGGTTTCCCCGGCAATCATTGTCTGGCCCAGTGCAACCTGCGGCGCGACCTCGTCGGGCAGGTAGACGTCCAACCGCGACCCAAAACGGATCAGGCCAAACCGTTCCCCTGTCTGCATCTCTTGTCCCTCGTCCACGAAGGACACGATGCGACGGGCCACCAGACCTGCAATCTGCACAACGCCAAGGTTACGGCCATCCGCCATTTCAATCACCAGCCCATTGCGCTCATTGTCCTCACTCGCCTTGTCCAAAGAGGCGTTAAGGAACTTGCCCGGACGATAGGCCTGTTTGACGATCCTGCCTGCTATGGGGGCACGGTTCACGTGGCAGTTGAACACCGACATGAACACGCTGACCCTGGTGCGCGGGGCATCACCCAAGCCCAGCTCGGCGGGAGGCACGGCGGGTTCGATAAGCGAAACGACCCCATCCGCAGGAGAGACAATCAAGCCTTCACGTTGTGGCACCGAGCGTTTGGGGTCCCGAAAAAAGTAATAACACCAGATGGTTGCACCCAATCCCAACCAACCCAGAGGCTCCCAAATCAAGAACAGGACAACGGCAACCGCAGCAAAGATTGCCACGAACCGACGGCCCTCTGGATGCATCGGCTTGAGAAACGTCTCGTGCATTTTCATGGCAATCAGCCTCGGCTCAATTCGTCGTTTCGCGGGGCATACAGGGGTATCGTGTCGCTTTCAACGCGATTTCTGGCGCATTTGCCCTTTGCACCGGAAATGGCGAGACAGCGCTAAGGGCCGGCAAGCCCGCGGACCGTCCGAAACCGTCAGTCGATTTCCGTCCAAGGCCAAGGTTTGACCTCACTGCCGCCGGTCATGTAGCGCACGGCCTTGGCCATCCACACGCCCAGATCGGTGCCGAAATCGGCAAGCCGTTCGTTGGGTGTGCCGTTGTTGGTCACCCGGATGATCAACTGGATGACCGTGACCACCCAGAGAACCGTTTGGCTGACGCTCATCATTACCCCGATGAGAATGATGAAAAGGATACGCATCACAAGACCGTCACCTTCGTCTGGTTCATTCTGTTCGCCGTGCAGGCGGCCCGATAGCTTGTCGTTGTTGTCCATGTCACGCAATCCTAGGTCCTGTGTTCATGCCGATCCTAGCGCAAGCTTGGGATCAAGTCGAAACCGGGCCATTGCCCTATGTGCGTCAGACCGCAAGCACCGATTCCAAGTGTCGGGGCAAGTCAATAACCGGCAGCTTGGTCAGATCCTTGTCAAGATCGGCACTGAGCGCGCTTACCAGAGGTGCAGGCAGAGCGGCACGCAATGTGCCCAGCATACGCGGCGGGGCCGCAACGATCAGACGATCATAACTGCCGGACCGCCAGTGCTCCAATGTGGTTTCCAACACCTTATCGGCGAAGGCGTCACGAGCCTGTTCGCGCTCGGAGGTTGTTCGGTCAACTCCATGCCCGGCCATGCCCGGCGCGGCCTGACCGCGGCCCGGAGCGTCTGCATAGCCGTGAGAAAGCCCCTCGAAATCAGTGGCATCACGGGTCAGAAGTTCGGACACGCCTTTACCCACGCCAGCGTTTTCAGCAAGACGCATGCGTGATTCACTTGCCATCAGGATCATTGTTCTAACGGGTTTCATGCGGAACGTCCTTTCTACAGCCTGTGCAGTGGCATGGTGCCGAACAGGCCGGGTTCATGTCCATGACCTGCGTCAACTGTTCATCCGAACCAAGCAATAACCCCGCCTGACGGCGATCAGACGGGGTTTTGTTTCTACTCGGTCAGATCCATCCTTACCGAGAACGTTATGCGCTAGCCAACATGCCCTTTTCGGCCGCCAGCTCACGCATTCGTTTTTGCAGCTTCTCGAAGGCGCGAACCTCGATCTGGCGGATACGTTCACGGCTGACGTCGTATTGGCCGCTGAGATCTTCTAGCGTGATGGTTTCCTCGCTGAGACGGCGTTGGGTCAGGATGTCCTTTTCACGATCATTCAGCACTTCCATCGCCTGCACCAGCAACTCGCGACGCGCTTCCAGCTCGTCCTTGGCCTCGTAATCACCAGCCTGGTCGGCACTTTCATCCTCAAGCCAGTCCTGCCATTGCATGGTGCCTTCACCCTCGGACCCAACCGTAGCGTTGAGCGAGGCATCCCCACCGCTCAGGCGCCGGTTCATCGAGATCACCTCGGCCTCGGTCACACCAAGGTCATTGGCGATACGCTCTACGTTCTCGGGGCGCAGATCACCCTCTTCCAGGGCGCCGATGCGGGCCTTGGCCTTGCGCAGGTTGAAGAACAGTTTCTTCTGGGCGCTGGTCGTGCCCAGCTTGACCATTGACCACGAGCGCAGGACATATTCCTGGATCGAGGCACGGATCCACCACATTGCGTAGGTCGCCAGGCGGAAACCCTTTTCCGGGTCAAAGCGTTTTACGGCCTGCATCAGGCCGACATTGGCTTCGGAAATGACTTCGGCCTGGGGCAGGCCATAACCGCGATAGCCCATGGCGATTTTCGCCGCGAGCCGCAGATGGCTGGTCACCATCTTGTGCGCCGCTTCGGTGTCTTCCTGCTCGACCCAACGTTTGGCGAGCATGTATTCTTCTTCCGGTTCCAGAAGTGGAAACTTCCGGATTTCCTGCATATAGCGGTTCAACCCGCCTTCAGGTGTCGGTGCCGGGAGATTTGCATAGTTACCCATGTGCTCGCTTGTCCCTCCAATGTTTATAAGCTTAACATTCACTTATGTTCGCGGTAACGGGGTTTCAAGGCCCTTACTCAACAATCTTTAACGAAACACTAAGGAATTTCCGTCGCAATTGCATCGTGGCTCACGCGCATGTGCTCAATGTGACAAGAAATTCGGGCCTTATCTATTGATAACATGCATTTTCGCATGGCTCAGGTACGAAATTCAGCAATTCAACGCAAACTGCGCATGATTTATCGCTGCGACATGGAAATCTCGAACCGGAGACAGAGTCATGCATCCTTCGATCAATGACGCACCACAGGGCCAGCTTCTGGCAGCGGGGCTGCTTTATCTCGGCATCATAGGGCTGGGGATCAGCAGCGAGGTTCTGCTACGTGGCCCCCTGATCGACTGGACGGACAGCACGGCCACCACTTGGGCGATTGCAACGGGCGAAAGCCGGTTTCGTCTGTCGCTGGGCTTTGACCTGGTGATGGCCGGGTTCGACGTCACGCTGGCGGTGATGTTATTCCACCTGCTTCGCGGCGTTGACGAAATGTGGGCGCTGATGGCAATGGCATTCCGGCTGATGCAGGCGGCAGTGATCGCCGCAAACCTGTTGTTTCTCGTGGCCGCTCAGGACGCGATCAAAATTGGGGCTGATCCCCTACCCTGTCTGCGCATGCACGCGGCGGGTTATGATCTCGGACTGGCGTTTTTCGGGGTCAACGCCCTGCTCATGGCGGGATTGCTGTGCAACTGGGGGGCACCGCGTCTGTTTGCCTGGGGCATTGCTGCGGCGGGGCTGGTCTACTTGGCGGGCAGCCTGACGCGGTTTCTAGCCCCCGAATGGAACGCGGCGATGCAACCAGCTTATCTGGTCCCGGTGCTGGCCGAAACGGCACTCATGGCGTGGCTGCTCTGGCGTGGGCTACGTCCCGCCTAAGAGCGCCAGCAAATCGGCCATATCTTCGGGTAAAGGCGCCTCGAACCGCATTGCTTCACCACTCACGGGATGCGCGAAGCCCAGCGTCGCGGCATGGAGCGCCTGACGCGGGAAAGCCTTGATCGCCGCCATGGCATTTGCGGTCAGGGCCTTCTCAGAGAGTTTGCGCCGCCCGCCATAGACCGGATCACCGATCAACCCGTGCCCGGCATGGGCCATATGCACCCGGATCTGGTGGGTGCGCCCGGTCTCCAGCCAACACTCCATCAGCGCCAGTACCGGCGGCGTTCCGAACTGCCCGGCAATCCGTGCCCGTGTCACCGCATGACGCCCGCCGTCAAACAGCACCGCCTGACGCTGGCGGTCATGTTTGTGACGTGCCAACTGGGTGGTGATTTTCAGAATGTTACCCGGTTCGAAGCTGACGCCGCGCACGCCACGCAGACGCGGATCAGAAGCATCGGGCACACCATGGACCAGCGCAAGGTAATGGCGTTCGATATCGTGAGCCGCAAACTTTTCGGCCAAATCGTGATGAGCCCGGTCGCTTTTGGCCACGACCAACAGGCCGGATGTGTCCTTGTCGATCCTGTGCACGATCCCGGGCCGGGCGACACCGCCCACCCCCGACAGGCTGTCCCCGCAATGATGCAAGAGCGCGTTCACCAAGGTACCGCCCGGTGTGCCCGGGGCCGGATGCACCACCATGCCCGCCGGTTTATTGACCACAATCAGGTCTTCATCCTCGTAAACGATTTCAATCGGGATGTCTTCGGCTGCAATATGGCTTTCCTCAGCCTGCTCAACAGTGATCTCGATACTGTCACCTTCGGCCACCTTTGCCTTGGGGTTGTCGATCACCGTGCCGTTGACCTTTACCGCTCCGCCCGCGATCAACCGCGCCAGCCGGGTGCGCGACAGTGACGCCGCCTCTGGCACATCGCGCGAAAGCGCCTTATCTAGGCGACCGGGCGGATCGGCGGCGATCTCGCAGATGACAAGGTGAGATGACAATGGACGACACTCCTAACCCGATTGATGCAAGAACGTTGAAGTTCCTGCGCATCCTGGTCACGACTCTGACGGCGACCATGATCATCGGCCTTCTAGTGATCATCGCGCTTTTTGTCATCAAGTTCTCGGAAACCCGTCCGCCCCTGCCCGAGCGCATCGCTTTGCCGGATGGCGTCAAGGCGGTTGCCTTCACCCAGGCCGAGACCTGGTATGCGGTGGTCACCGACGACAACCGTATCCTGATCTATTCGCCTTCGACCGGCACGCTGTTGCAGGAGGTCGAGGTCACGGCGGAAGAGTGAGGCGAGGTAGAATGCGCTTCGAAGCGCATTGAGAAAAGCGCCTTCGAAGGCGCTTGCCACGCAAATTCAAATTTGCGTTTCCCAAGGCGTTTCGAAACCCCTTGCCAACTCGCCTGATTCCAGCTATGCGCCAGCCTTCACGTGGGGCTACAGCCTTGGAGGAGCCCCGCCTTATCTTTAGGAGAATACAAAATGGCTGGACAGATCCCAGATCTTCACGCCGAGGTACGGACGGGGACAGGCAAGGGCGCCGCTCGTCAGGCACGCCGCGATGGCATGGTACCCGGTATCGTATACGGCGGCGAAGCAGACCCGCTTCCCATCAACATCCCCTTCAACAAACTGTTCAAAAAGCTGAAAGACGGCCGCTTCCTGTCGACGCTTTTCAACCTGAAAGTTGAAGGTCAGGACGACGTCCGCGTCATCTGCCGGAATGTGCAGCGCGACGTGGTCAAGGATCTGCCCACCCATATCGATCTCTTGCGTCTCAAGCGCACCTCGCGCCTGAATATCTTCATCCACGTCGACTTTGCGAATGAAGAAGAAGCACCGGGCATCAAGAAGGGTGGCGTTCTGACCATCGTTCGTCCCGAGGTCGAGCTGAGCGTTATCGCCGGCGACATTCCCGATCATGTCACCGTTGACCTGACCGGTCTGGAAGTGGGTGACATTGTGCACTTGTCGGATATCCCGCTGCCTGAAGGCGCGCGCCCGACCATCGACCGTGACATCGTCATCGCCAATATCTCGGCCCCGTCGAGCCTGCGCTCGGAAGACGAGGAAGAGGGCGAAGAGATTGCAGTCGACGAAGTGGCCACCGTGGGCGAGACCGAGGCCGAGGCAGAAGCCGAAGAGTAAGCCTCTTTGTCGTTATGAATTTCCAAACGCGGTCCTTACGAGGGCCGCGTTTTCTTTTGTGGAACTGAACCGTCAAACCGCGTAGATCAGGCAGCAACAACGATCACGCGAGCATATCTCATGCAACTCTTTGTCGGCCTTGGAAATCCCGGTGCGAAATATGCGGGCAACCGGCACAATATCGGCTTCATGGCGTTGGACCGGATAGCCGAGGATCATGGCTTTGCCCCGTGGCGCGGCAAGTTCCAGGGGTCGCTCTCCGAGGGGCGTCTGGGGCCTGAGAAGGTGCTGCTCTTGAAACCCGAAACTTTCATGAACCTGTCGGGCCAGTCAGTCGGCGAGGCGATGCGGTTCTTCAAACTGACGCCGGATGACGTGGTGGTTTTTCATGACGAATTGGACCTTGCGCCGGGCAAGGTGCGGGTCAAACGTGGCGGTGGTCATGCCGGGCATAACGGGCTGCGCTCAATCCATTCCCATATCGGCGCAGACTATGCCCGGGTGCGTCTGGGCATCGGCCATCCCGGTCACAAGGACCGGGTGTCACATTACGTGCTCAGCGATTTTGCCAAGGCCGATCAGGATTGGCTGGACGATGTGTTGCGTGGTGTGTCGGACGGCTCGGCCGACCTTGCGGCGGGCGACAATGGCCGCTTCATGAACGCAGTGGCCCTGCAGGTGAATCCGCCGCGCAGTTCGACCACCAAACCCGAAGCGAAACCCGCGAGGCCGGCCGAAAAGGCGGAAGAACAACCGGTAAAAGATGATCGTTCGCCCCTGCAAAAGCTGATGGACAAGTTCAAATAACCGGTCAGGGTTTTTCCGCCTATACCATAGCTTCACGGAGCACCCGGTGATTTGCAAACAACTTCATTGCATGCTTGACTGCCTGTGGGTGAAAAGGGGCGAACCATGCGCAGATTTGGCAAATTTCTGGGACGGCTGTTGCTGATTCTGATCATTCTGGGCGTCGTGCTTTGGGTTTGGAAACGCGAACAGATCACGCGGCTGATGGCCGTCAATTCACTCTTTTCAGAGGAGTTGATCGTCGACAATTTCAGCAACATGAATCGCATGTTCCTGACCCTGCCGATGACCCGCGGCCCCGGCCCGGTCAGCCCGCTGCCGCAAGGCCCTGACATCACTTTACCCGAAGGTGCAGACCAATGGATCAAGGACCGCGCCGTCACCGCGTTGATCGTGATGAAAAATGGGCAGTTACGCCACGAAAGCTATTACCTTGGCACCGCCCCCGAGGACAGGCGAATTTCATGGTCGGTTGCCAAGTCCTTTCTTTCGGCCCTTTTCGGCGTGGTCCTGTCCGAAGGAGCGATTGCCTCGATCAATGATCCGGTCACTAAATACGCCGCCAGCCTCAAGGGGACGGCCTATGACACGGCCACCATCCAGGACGTGCTGCAGATGGAAAGTGGCATCACCTTCAACGAGGACTACCTAGATTTCTGGAGCGATATCAACAAAATGGGCCGGGTTATCGCGCTTGGCACCTCAATGGACGGTTTTACCGAGGCCCTGACCGACGCCGACGCGCCTCCGGGCGAGCGAATGCAATATGTCTCGATCGACACCCATGTCATCGGCATGGTGATCCGGGGCGCCACCGGGCGGCGGATTGCCGACCTGATGCAGGAAAAGATCCTCGATCCGATGGGGTTCGAGGAAGACCCCTATTACATTTCCGACGGTTACGAGACTGCCTTCGTGCTGGGCGGGCTGAACCTGCGCACGCGAGACTATGCCCGCTTCGGCCAGATGGTGATGCAGAACGGCATGTGGCAGGGCAAACAGGTGGTGCCCGCCGATTGGCTGGCGGTCTCGACCGTGCCCTCGGCCAAGACCGCACAGGGCAAGCGCAACTATGGCTATCAATGGTGGATGGCCCCAGAACCGCGCGAGGGCGAGTTCTATGCCCGTGGGATCTATGGCCAGTATATCTATTTCGACCGAACCCGTGGCGTGGTGATCGCGGCGAACGGCGCCGACCGTGGTTTCCGTGAACCCGGTGCCCATGACAGCAACATCGCCATGTTCCGGAGGATTACGGAGGGATTGGAATGAAGGCTGAGCCCGACAAGCCGATCAATGTGCTGGGCGGAGTGCTGGCAGCCTGTTCAATGAACCCGGTGACGGGATATTTCCGCGACGGGTATTGCAACACCTGCGACAGTGATTTCGGTTCGCACACAGTGTGTTGCATCATGACCGCCGAGTTCCTGGCCTATGAGAAATACGTCGGCAATGACCTCAGTACGCCACGGCCGGAATACGGATTTTCCGGTTTGAAGCCGGGGGATCATTGGTGTGTCTGTGCTGCACGGTTTCTCCAGGCTGCTGACGAGGGGTGCGGCCCTCGAGTTCGGCTCGAGGCGACCCACGCGCGGGCACTGGAGATTGTGCCGATGGAAGTGCTTGAGGCGCACGCGGGCCCGTGAGCCTAAAAGCTCTCAGGGCGCCGACGTTTTCGATTCGCCCTCGACCAACGTGTCACCCATCAGGTCTTCGATAAAGATGCTTAGCAATTGTGGTCGCCCGGACACCCCGGCCTTGCGATAGATTGCATTTGTCTGCGCCTTGACGGTGCCTTCCGATGTCCCCCGCAACTCGGCGATATCCGCTACCGACAAACCCTTGATCGAAAACAGCGCCACGTCCCGTTCCGCGGGGGTGAGTCCCCAGTCGTCAAAGCTTTCCTCAAGCAGTTCCATGAAAGCGCCGGAGGCCACCCGCAATTGCCGTTCAGCACGGTGGCTGCGCGCCAATGTGCGGCGAAACGCGAGCCAACCCAGCCCCACCCCAAGGATCAAGCCCAGCGCCGCGCCGATTTCTAGGAATTCACGGGTTTGCCAACTGATGGGGCGGGCCCGAATGCCAATCACGCTGAACACGATGTCCGACACGAAGAAAACAGCGCAGAACGCCTGGATGACAAAAACGACAACGACGAAACTAAGGCGTGGCATGTTTCAACCCTTCTGGGTCGGGTCGCCGAACAATCGGGTCAGTCGCCATCACCTTCCCCGTCACCTTCTCCGCTATCACCGCCTTCGCCGTCACCTTCTCCGCTATCGCCGCCTTCACCGTCGTCGCCGCCGCTATCGCCTTCACCGTCATCGCCACCATCGTCGCCTTCACCATCATCACCGGCCGCATCGTCGCCGCCGTCGTCGCCTTCACCGTCATCCCCGGTGCCATCGTCGCCTTCACCGTCATCCCCCTCACCATCGTCGCCGTCCTCACCAGGTGAAAGTTGCGACGGCGACGGGTTCTTCGACAAAAGGGTTGGTCCAATGGTAGTTTTTCCGGTCTTTTCCGAGTAGTCACGCAGGATTTCACCGGTCCGTTCATTGTAGATGATTTCGCGGCGAACCGTATCGGCGGTTGCCACAAACCTTAAACGCCCCAAAAGAGTCCGGTTGACTGTGACACTATGAAAACCTTGGGCGCGCAGTTGCCGCACAATCGAGGCCTCCGGAGTTTCGGCGGCCAAAGGATGCGAGAGCCCGGCCGCCAGCGAAAGCGTCGCCAGAAAGCGTATCGGACGTGACACCATGTTCCGTTTCCCCATCAATGACCCCGCGCCAATCTGGCACGGGGTCTGTGTTGCATTGGATTGTCCGTTAGAGTGGACGAAGCCGGAAAAATTTCAAGCCGTCCCGTCAATCGCTGCCTTCGCCGTCTCCTTCGCCGTCGCCGCCGCTGTCGCCTTCGCCGTCACCTTCGCCATCGCCGCCGCTGTCGCCTTCACCGTCGCCTTCGCCATCACCGCCGTCATCGCCTTCGCCGTCGTCACCCTCGCCGTCCTCGCCGCCGTCATCGCCTTCGCCGTCCTCGCCGCCGTCATCGCCCTCACTGTCATCGCCCTCATCGTCGCTTGAACTGGAACTGGCACCGGAGCTTTCGCCGTCTTCACCGGAATCGTCACCCTCTTCATCATCGCCTTCGTCGTCTTCGCTGTCGTTCTCGTCCTGCTCGTGAACATCGACCTCTGCCAGGATCAGAAGGTCGCGCCACTCCGACGTCTCATCCTCGGAATGTGCTGGCGCGATCTGGCCCACGGACGCCGCTTGGAGGCTGGATACGGATGGGAGATCAACACCCCCCCAAGCCGCCGCATATGCACCGGTAGCGCCCATCGCGCCCATCAAGGTGACTACTGTAAACGACTTCTTCATGATGATACCTTTCTCTGTTGCCCGCCCTGCACATGCAGGAGCACTACCAGAAAAAGACACGTCCACCGATAAGCAGAGAATTAACCGCAGGGTGGAAGCCCGGCACGCTATGCGCCGGGTTGATGGGCATAAACCCAAGTTTAGACGAATGGGCCCTTGAAATCAGGGCTTATTCCATATCGCGACCTTCGGTGTCGGACATGTCAAAGCCCAGATGCTTGGCCACGGTCTGCACATCCTTGTCGCCACGACCACACATATTCATCACGATGATGTGGTCTTTGGGCAGGGTCGGTGCAATCTTCATCACATGGGCCAGCGCATGGCTGGGTTCGAGCGCCGGGATGATGCCTTCGGTCGAGCAGGACAACTGGAACGCCTCCAGCGCCTCCTTGTCGGTGATCGACACATATTCGGCGCGCCCTGTCTCATGCAGCCAACTGTGTTCCGGGCCGATACCGGGATAGTCGAGACCCGCCGAGATCGAGAACCCTTCGAGGATCTGCCCGTCATCATCCTGCAGCAGATAGGTGCGGTTGCCATGCAGAACGCCTGGCCGCCCGCCGGTGAGCGAGGCACAGTGTTGCATCTTTTCGTCAACGCCTTTGCCTCCGGCCTCAACCCCGATGATGCGTACTGACGAATCATCAAGGAACGGGAAAAACAGACCCATCGCGTTCGAGCCGCCACCGATGGCGGCGATCACCGTGTCGGGCAGACGGCCTTCGCCTTCCTGTGCGGCCAACTGCGTGCGGACCTCCTTGCCAATGATCGATTGGAAATCACGCACCATCGCCGGATAGGGGTGCGGACCGGCCACGGTTCCGATGCAATAGAACGTGTCACGCACATTGGTGACCCAGTCGCGCAAAGCGTCGTTCATCGCGTCCTTGAGCGTGCCGCGACCAGATGTCACCGGGATCACCTCGGCGCCCAGAAGGCGCATACGGAACACGTTGGGCGCCTGACGCTCGACGTCGTGCTTGCCCATGTAGACCACGCATTTCATGCCAAACTTGGCGCAGACGGTGGCGGTGGCTACGCCATGCTGCCCGGCGCCGGTCTCGGCAATAATGCGGTTCTTTCCCATGCGCCGCGCCAGAATGATCTGGCCCAGAACGTTGTTGATCTTGTGCGCGCCGGTATGGTTCAGCTCGTCACGTTTGAGATAGATCTTGGCGCCGCCCAGATGCTCGGTCAGGCGCTTGGCGAAATAAAGCGGGCTCGGACGGCCGACATAATGCTCCCACAGGTCGTCCATCTCGGCCCAGAAAGTCGGGTCGTCCTTGGCCTTGTCATATTCGGCCTCGAGATCAAGGATCAGCGGCATCAGGGTCTCAGAAACAAAGCGCCCGCCGAATTTGCCGAAACGGCCCTTTTCGTCGGGTCCGTTCATGAAGCTGTTGAAAAGATCGTCGGCCATGCAGGCGCCTCCCTCTGTGTTGAGGGGTGGTGTAATGGCTAGCGAGCCGAGGAGCAATAGAGGGCGTTAGGACATGCCTGGCAAGGCGTTGCGAAACGCCTTGGTCACGCAATTTCGAAATTGCGTAAGGAAGCCGCTTCGAAGCGGCTTGAAAACGCGTTTCAAAAACGCGTTCAGAAAGGGCTTTCGAAAGCCCTTTTCACGCCCGGACGCGGCGGAGCGGCAAATCGTTGCAGAACACCACGAAATGACGACCGTTCTGCACCGCCTGAAACCCGCGTCGCTCGATCTCTCGCAGGAAGGCGTCACGACCGGCAAGACGCTCGACATCGCGGACCTGTCGTTTGACCACTCCTCCCTTGCGGGCTTCGGCAGAGGAAAACACCTGTTTAATCCAGGTTTCGGAGGTCAAATGATCCGGGATCTGTACCATGAAGGCAGCTTGGCAAATCGTGGTTAACAGAAGGTAAAGCGCCTCAATCGAGATAGCGCTTGAACCCGGTATGGCTGCCCTCGAACCCCAGCCCTTCGTAAAACCTCCGGCTGTCCACCCGCCGGGCATTCATCGCCAGCTGGATCAACCGGCAGCCCGCCAACCGGGCGCGGGTCTCAACATCGGCAAACATCTGTTGCCCCGCCCCCTTCCCGCGCACGTGAGAGGCAACCCGAACGCTTTCCACCTGGGCGCGTCGCGCCGCGGCAAGGCTGAGCCCGGAAATGAGTGTCAGCTGATAGGTCGCCACGATCTCGCCCGCGTCATCCTCGCCGACGATCACCGTGTTGTTACCCTCCTCGACCATCGCATCGAAGGCGGCGAAATACGCGTCCAGCGCCTCCAGCTCGCGCCCCTGCCCCAGCATATCATCAGCAAGCATCGCCACCACCGCCGGCACATCCTCTCGCGTAGCCTCGCGAAAGCTCAGCTGCATGTCGCCGCCGTCACAAACGCCTGGATCAGCCCGGCATCCTTCTGGCCCGGCGCGCGTTCGACGCCCGAAGACACGTCGACCTGCCGCGCGCCGGTCAGGGCAATCGCCTCAGCCACGTTTTCCGGGGTCAGTCCCCCGGCCAGCATCCACGGCACCGGCCAATCACGTCCGGCGATCAGCCGCCAATCAAAGCTCAACCCGTTGCCACCGGGCAAATCCGCCTCTTTTGGCGGCTTGGCATCGACCAGGAGCTGATCGGCGACGGCGCTGTAAGTCTCAAGCGCGGCCAGATCCGCCGGATCGGCCACCCCTACAGCCTTCATCACCGGCAGGCCATAGCGTGCCTTGATCTCGGCCACGCGCTCGGGGCTTTCGCTACCGTGCAGTTGCAACATGTCAATTGGCACCGTCTCGCAGATCCTGTCCAGAAGTGCGTTATCGGGATTCACCACCAGCGCCACCTTGGCCAGCCCCATCGGGACATCCAGCGCCAGCGTACGGGCGGTCTCGATATCCACGTTGCGCGGCGATTTCGGGAAAAAGACGAAACCGCAATAGGCCGCGCCGCTGTTGACCACGGCAGCCACATCGTCCGGCTTGCTCAGCCCACATATCTTGACCTTGATGTTCATGCCGCCCCCATACGCGAAAAAGGGGTGGCTTGGAACCACCCCGTTTCTTCACATCTCGTTCATTGGCCGTGCGTCAGCTGGCCTTGTCGAGCAGCGCCAGAACCTCGTCCTCGCTGCCTTCACCGCCCTTGGCAGCATCGCCCTTGAGCCGCGTCACCTCGCGCTTGAGCTGATTAACCTCGCCCTTTTTGCGGGCCGCTTCGGCGCGGTGCTTGTGCTCACGTAGCCATTCCCAGACAAAACCGATCAGCAGCCCCGCCACGATCGCGGCAAAGATCACCACGAAGAGCGGCAATTCGATCGACCAAGACAAGCCCAGCGGCTGGGCCAGGACCTCGGGCAGCAATCTCAGCTCCACCGCACCGCGATTGGCCATCGCGACCGAAATCAACACCACGGCCAGCGCAGCGAGGAACCCGTAACGGATATAACGCATGTCTCTTTACTCTTTTCCGTTCAGACGATCGCGCAGCAACTTGCCGGTCTTGAAAAACGGAACGTGTTTCTCTTCGACCTGCACCGCCGCGCCGGTACGCGGGTTGCGGCCAACGCGCGCATCGCGCTGTTTGACCGAAAACGCGCCGAAGCCCCGCAGCTCGACCCGGTCACCCCGGGACATGGCATTGGTAATCTCTTCGAAAATGGTATTCACGATCCGCTCAACATCGCGTTGATATAGATGCGGATTTTCGTCGGCAATTTTTTGAATCAATTCCGATCGGATCATCGGATGGTCTCCCCAGGTCTCGCGTTCCCGAACACTCTCTCTTGTCGACTATAGAAAGAAAACCGCCTTCTAGGAACATCAAAGGCGGCCAATCCAAGTGTGAAATTGCGACTCAAACCGGCATTTCGGTCAATTTCCGCCGGTATTTCGGTGGTTTGCCGGGTGACGCCAAGGAAGTTCCGCTCCGCCGCAACGCGGCGAAGCCATTGATTCGCAACACATTCCACAAGTGGCACGGGATTGACCCAAGTCAGGGCGCTCCGCCACTGCCCCTGTCATAGTTACACTCAGGAGATGCCGCCATGCCCGACACCGATCTGCAAACCCGCCTTTCCAAGATGCGCAGCTATTTCAGCAGTGGAGCGGCCCGATCACCGGAATGGCGCCGGGCTCAGCTGAGCGCGCTGGCAGGAATGGGGCAACGCTACGAGGCCGAAATATTCGAGGCGCTGAGACAAGATTTCGGCAAGCCGGCTTTCGAAGCCTTTGCAACCGAAACCAGTTTCGTCACCCATGGCGCCAAGCATGCATTGAAACACCTGCGACGCTGGATGCGACCGCGACGCGTAGCGGCGGACCTTGCCAACCTGCCCGCCCGGGCACGGGTCGTGCCGGAACCATTGGGTCTGGCGCTGATCATCGCGCCGTGGAACTACCCGTACCAATTGGCCCTGGCGCCGTTGGTGGGCGCGTTGGCAGCGGGCAATTGCGCGGTCATTAAACCATCAGAACTCGCACCCGCAACGTCAGCGCTGCTGGCCCGGATCGTGCCGGAATGTCTGGATGCCAACGCGGTGCAGGTGATTGAGGGCGCGGTCGACACCTCGAAGGCGCTACTTGAGGAACCCTTCGACCACATATTCTTCACCGGCAGCACAAAGGTGGGGTCCGCGGTGATGCAAGCGGCCGGCAAGCATCTGACGCCGGTCACGCTGGAACTGGGCGGCAAAAGCCCGGTGATTTTGCGAAAGAGCGCCGATCTCGACGTGGCGGCGCGGCGAATTGCCTGGGGCAAGTGCCTCAACGCAGGCCAGACCTGCATCGCGCCGGATTACATCCTGGCCGAACAGGGCGTGGCCGAACCGTTCATTCAGGCGTTCGAATCACAGCTGCGCCGCTTCTATGGCACCGACCCTCAGCAAAGTCCCGATTACCCACGGATAATCAATACCCATCATTTCGACAGGCTGGTGAGGTTGTTGCAGGACGGGAACATCCGCGTCGGTGGTCTGCATGACCGCGACAACCGCTACATTGCCCCTACCGTGATTTACCAGCCGGCGCTGGACACAGCGCTGATGCGAGACGAGATTTTCGGGCCGATACTGCCTGTGTTCGAAGTTGAAGACCTCGACACGGCTATTGCCTTCATCAACGCCCGGCCCAAGCCGCTGGCACTCTATCTCTTCTCGACCGACAGTGCTGACGAGAAGAAGCTCGTGGCCGAGACAAGTTCGGGTTCGCTCGTGGTTAATGACGTGTTGATGCAAACCACCCCACCCGACTTACCCTTTGGCGGAGTCGGGGCGTCCGGCATGGGAGCCTATCACGGGCGCGCCTCCTTTGACACGTTCAGCCATCTCAAACCGGTGCTGCGCAAATACAATCGCGGTGAGCCGCCTCTGCGTTATGCGCCTTATACGGCGGGCAAGTTCCGCTGGCTCAGGCGGTTTCTCTGAGCCCAAATGCAAAACGGCCCCGCCGGTCAGACGGGGCCGCTTCAATTTCCATTCTCAACCGGATCAGTCGTCGGTTTTCAGAGCCGCGCCCAGGATGTCGCCCAGCGATGCACCGCTGTCGGACGAACCGTACTGTTCCACGGCTTCTTTCTCTTCCGCGATCTCGCGTGCCTTGATCGACAGACCCAGGCGGCGCGATTTGCTGTCCACGTTGGTCACACGCACATCGACGTGGTTGCCGACCGAGAAACGCTCGGGGCGCTGTTCGGCACGGTCACGCGACAGGTCGGAACGACGGATGAAGGATTTCATGCCTTCGTATTCGACCTCGATGCCGCCATCTTCAATCGAGGTGACGTTGACGGTGATGATCGAGCCGCGTTTCACGCCGCCGATCGCTTCGGCGAACTTGTCGCCGCCCAGCGCCTTGATCGAGAGCGAGATACGCTCTTTCTCGACGTCGACTTCCGAGACAACGGCCTGAACCACGTCGTTCTTGTGGTAGCTCTGGATTGCGTCTTCGCCACGCTCGTCCCAGGAAAGGTCCGAAAGGTGAACCATGCCGTCGATGTCGCCGTCGAGGCCAATGAACAGGCCGAATTCGGTGATGTTCTTGACTTCGCCTTCGACCTGCGTGCCCTCGGGGTGGGTTTCTGCAAACACTTCCCACGGGTTGCG
The DNA here is from genome assembly GCF_032586155.1 of Aliisedimentitalea sp. MJ-SS2. Classification (NCBI taxonomy): domain Bacteria; kingdom Pseudomonadati; phylum Pseudomonadota; class Alphaproteobacteria; order Rhodobacterales; family Roseobacteraceae; genus Aliisedimentitalea; species Aliisedimentitalea sp. MJ-SS2. The sequence continues at coordinate 272,716 of NZ_JAWHTC010000001.1, read as the reverse complement.
CATGGTCTGCTTGAGGCCCAGCGAAACGCGGCGCTTGGCGCTGTCGATTTCCAGAACCATGACGTCGACTTCTTGGCTCGTCGAAACGATCTTGCCGGGGTGGACGTTCTTCTTGGTCCAGGACATTTCGCTAACGTGAACGAGACCTTCGACACCGGCTTCCAACTCAACAAATGCACCGTAATCGGTGATGTTGGTAACACGGCCTTTGTGGACCGAGGCCAGCGGGTACTTGGCGCCAACCAGATCCCACGGATCGTCCTGCAGCTGTTTCATGCCCAGGCTGATACGGTGGGTTTCCTTGTTGATCTTGATGACCTGAACCTTGACGGTTTCGCCGATCGACAGGATCTCCGAAGGATGGTTCACACGACGCCATGCCATGTCGGTGACGTGCAGCAGGCCGTCAACACCGCCGAGGTCAACAAATGCACCATATTCGGTGATGTTCTTGACCACGCCGTCGACTGCCTGACCTTCGGTGAGGTTGCCGATGACTTCGGCGCGCTGTTCGGCACGCGATTCTTCCAGGATGGCGCGACGCGACACAACGATGTTGCCGCGGCGGCGGTCCATTTTCAGGATCTGGAACGGCTGCTTCAGACCCATCAGCGGGCCGGCGTCACGCACAGGGCGGACGTCAACTTGCGAACCGGGCAGGAAGGCCACGGCGCCGCCGAGGTCGACCGTGAAGCCACCCTTGACGCGGCCAAAGATGGCACCTTCGACGCGGGCATCGCCAGCGTACGCTTTTTCCAGACGATCCCAGGCTTCCTCGCGGCGGGCCATTTCACGTGAAATGACGGCTTCGCCACGGGCGTTTTCTGCGGCGCGCAGGTAAACCTCGACCTCGTCGCCAACAGCGATTTCGGGGGCTTCACCAGGATTTGCGAATTCTTTGAGTTCGACGCGGCCTTCCATCTTGTAGCCGACGTCGATAATGGCTTGGCCCGCTTCAATTGCGATCACCTTGCCTTTGACAACAGACCCTTCGGTGGGCGTGTCCATTTCGAAGCTTTCATTAAGGAGTGCTTCAAACTCTTCCATCGTGTTTGCCATGTGGCGTTCAGTTCCTTTTCGTGCCGGGTTTGACCGGCTGGGATTTTCGGGCCGTACGGTTGTGTCCGTCGGTCTTTCAGATTGCATTGGTCAGACGGGACATAAAACAAAGAGGGCCGGTGGATATCCGACCCTGCTCTTTCTCGTTGTTCTATGGCGTTTCCCGCCTTGTCGACCGGGGCTCTATAGGCGCGGATGGCCATATATGCAAGGACAAAGTAGCAGTTGCGCAAGGGCCCGACAATGCCCGAAACTGACCGCGAACCAGCAGGACCAGCTATGCCACCCGAAGCCGCCCATAACCACAAGTGGAAGATCAGCGACGTCGTGATGTTTCCGGCGCTCGCGCTCGCGATCGGGCTCGAACTGATTTGGCCGACCCGGATTGTCGCCGCACCAGTCTGGCTGATGATTGCCGTTGGCGTTCTGATCGTGGCGGCAGGTTTTGCGCTGATAGAGTGGTCAAAACGCGCGCTGGACGCCGCGCAACAGCCCACCCATCCCGGCGTGCCCACCACACAGCTTGTCACGTCCGGCCCGTTTGCGTGGTCCCGAAACCCGAATTACCTCGGCGCGATCCTCGTGGCCCTTGGCCTGAGCATCGCCTGCAACAGCTGGTGGTTTCTTGCCGTGACCGCGATTGCGGCGACAATTCTTGATTCCTGGATGATCCGACCGGAAGAAAGGTACCTGCACGCGCTTTTTGGCGACGAGTTCGATGCCTATGCCGCCCAAGTGCGGCGCTGGATCTAAAGCCGCATCTGGCGTCAGCAAGCGATCTGACTACGCGTGGTTGGGCGGGATCACCTGCCCAATCGATCCATTCTCAATCCATCTTCGCAGATATCCAGCCATGCAAATGGCGGCTTCTTCTAGATCTGACATAACCGCCGATACCTCGAACAATCCGGCGAAATCAGCACCCTTGTCCAACTCGAACAGCAATGCCCCCTCCTCGGGTTCAAGCGCCATGTGGCGACGGCAGCGGTCGGCAGAATGGCCGAACCACCCGACATAGCCAGGGCAAAGGCGACGTTTGCAACTGCGAATCCAGATTTACCGATAATTTTCATATACTTGTCCACGTTTTACATGTCGTGTTCGTGACACGACCCACGCAAACCTTCCTGTACCGGGCAAGTGACCTATCTGTGTATCGCGGCGACGTGACAACGCGTGAACCGGGTTAACCGTCATGACCCCGGATCGTAATCGGTGTGCCATCGGGCACCAGAGACCAGATTTCCCGCATCTCTTCATTGGTGACCGCGATGCAGCCATTGGTCCAATCCCACAAGAGATGCAACCGCCCCAGCGCGCCCCAGCCATTGGGCAGCCCGTGGATCATGATCTGCCCACCGGGGCTTACACCCCTGGCCGCAGCCTGTGCCGTGTCTGCAGCATTGGGATAAGAAATATGCAACTGAGATGGGCAATCGAGTTTTCGTTGCGCCAGTCGATCACATAGTCCCCTTCGGGGGTTCGTTCGTCCCCTTCCTGTTGTTTGTGACCGTCAGGGGCCGCTCCAAGGGAGATGTCATAGCGGCGGATCACCTTGCCCTGCCGCAGCAGCATCAGTTCGCGTGCAGGCTTGTCAACGATGACCGCATCGGCCCGCTGTTTTGCCGCGACCAGCGCCGGCGGCGCGCCCGATCCGGCCTGCGCCATACCCTTGCTGTATATCAGCACGCCACCCGCCAGCGCTGCCAAAACCGCAAGTATCCAAATCCCACGCCGCATCCAGCTATCTACCCCTGGCGAATTCATCCTCAATCTAGAGCGGACAACACTGCACAACAATTGCCAAAGCTCAAATGACGGGGCGTTCTTCTTGGCACAAACGGCATGCTGCCCCTAGCCTTGAAACAGGGAGGAACCGCGCCATGACCATCATTACCAGCCCCTACGAGGACGTTGAACTACGTGAAATGTCCGTCACGTCGCGTGTGTTCGAAGGACTTGGCGGCGATCCGGACCGTGTAGTCCTGACCGAGGGCACAACGGGACGGCAGATTACAACTGACGATTTTATAAGCACGGTCAAATCGTTGGCAGGTGGGCTGAATGCACGCGGTACCGGCAAGGGAACGATGGTTGCGCTAATGGCGCCGAACCTGCCAGAATACGCGGTGGTGTTTCATGGCGTAGCCTGGGCCGGAGGCACGGTTACCTTGGTAAACCCGACCTACACGGCACAGGAGCTGCGCCATCAGTTGAACGACAGCGGAGCAACCCTGCTTGTCACGATTCCCCAGTTTCTGGACATGGCGCGAGAGGCCGCAGAGGGCACATCAGTGCAAGAAGTCGTCGTGATCGGCGAGGCGCCCGACACGATGTCATTGGCTGACCTGATGGGTGATCCTCAAGAGGATCAGACACCGGTCGACTTGCATGACCACGTGGTCGCCCTGCCCTATTCCAGCGGCACTACCGGCCTGCCCAAAGGCGTGATGCTGACCCATTGGAACCTGGTGGCCAATATCGACCAGACTCTTTCGACCTTCGAAGTTGTGCCGGGTGAGGCAACAGTGGCCTTCCTGCCGTTCTTTCACATCTACGGTCTGCAATGCCTGATGAGCATGGTTCTGGCGGCCGGCGGCGCTTTGATCACCATGCCGCGCTTTGACCTTGAACTGTTCCTGCGCCTGTCCTCGGAATATGGCACGCGGCGGATGTATGTCGTGCCGCCAGTGATGATCGCGCTGGCCAAGCACCCGATGGTCGAGGCCTATGACCTGTCATGCGTCGAACAGGTCAATTCCGGCGCAGCCCCCTTGGGTGGCGATGTGACCACCGCAGTTTCGTCGCGGCTAGGCTGTGTCGCGGGCCAGGGCTATGGCATGACCGAACTGAGCCCGGTGTCGCATTCCTCGCACAAGGACAATATCAAGCAGGGCTCGTCGGGGGTGACCGTGTGCAACACCGAATGCCGGGTGGTCGATCCCGGCAGCGGGCAGGACGTGGAACCGGGTGACGAGGGCGAGCTGTGGGTGCGCGGTCCGCAGGTGATGAAGGGATACTGGAACAACCCGGAGGCTACAGCGGAAACACTGGACAGCGACGGATGGCTGCATACCGGCGACATCGTGCGTTTTGACGAGGATGGGCACATGTTCGTCACCGACCGGCTGAAAGAACTGATCAAGTACAAGGGCTTTCAGGTCGCTCCGGCTGAAGTTGAGGCGGCGCTGATTACCCATCCGAACGTGGCAGATGTGGGCGTGATCGGGGTGCCTGACGACGAAGCAGGCGAGATACCTATGGGGTTCATCGTACCGGTGTCTGGTGGCGAGGTACCGACTCTTGAGGATCTGCAGGCCCATCTCGAAGGGCAACTGTCGCATTACAAGCAACTGCGGCGCCTGGAAATCGTCGATGAAGTCCCCAAGGCTGCGTCGGGCAAGATCCTGCGCCGGGTGTTGCGCGAGCAGGCCGCAAGTCGGTAGGTGCGACAAGGCGGCGGTGCCTTCTGCTTTTGGCCTTATCAGGACATTGGGAAACTGATTGCAAAGACGCGCAATTGCCAGACCGTGGGGAGGCGATACTAAACTGCTCAGGGCGAGTTTTTGTCAGATAAACCTGCGCGAACTTACGGCTCAGCGCGCCCCCTCGAAATCGCCGACCCTGCCCGCGGTATTGCGATTGCCCGGCGGGCCAAGGCTCTTGATTTCGCGCAGGCATTGTTTGGCCAATGACAACTTCGGGCCAACAGATGTCCGTCACCAATCTCAGCAATAGCGCTCCGGCCCAACCCATTGACCCGCGGAATAGCGATCACCATGGGCCCAACCGATGGGCAGAATCGCCTCGATTCGCGCCAAGTCTTCGGCGCTCAGATCAATCTCGGCCCCGCGCACGCATTCGCGGAAGTGCTCGACCGAACGTGTGCCCGGAATCGGTATCACCTGATCGCCTTGCGCAAGAAGCCAGGCATTGGCCAGCGCCGCCGCCGGTTCACCCATCTCTTTCGCCAATGCGCGCAGCTTGTCGGTGGCCGCGATATTGGCATCGAAATTGGGCTGCTGAAAGCGTGGGTTATCCTTAAGAAAAGGCAGCTCGTCCAAGGCGTTCACGGTCAGCGGGTGATCTGTCAGCAAGGACCGCCCGACCGGCGAAAACGCCACCAGCGAAGTTCCCAGTTCAGAACAGGTCTGCACCAAGCCCATTTCCGGACTGCGGGTCTGCAACGAGTATTCCGACTGCACCGCCGCCACGGGATGTACGGCGGCCGCGCGGCGCAGGTTGGACGGCGCGATCTCGGAAAATCCGAAGCTACCGATCTTTCCGGTCCCCATGATCTCGACCAACCCCTCAACCACTTCTTCGATCGGCATCTCGGGGTCGCGGCGATGGACATAGAACAGATCTACACGGTCGACACCCATCCGTTTCAGGCTGATATCCAGCTCCGCCTCCAGATGCGCCCGGTCATTTCGGAAAATCCGATTGTTGTCCGCGTCGCGGGTGATCGAGGCCTTGGTCGCAATGGAAAAGAAGGTCTTGGCCTCAGGGTTTTTTGACAGGTAACTGCCAATCGCATCTTCCGAGCCGCCCATGCCATAGATGTTGGACGTATCGATATGGTTCACGCCCCAATCCCGCATCGCATCCAGAATAGCATGGCTGTTTTCCTCGGTCGTCGGTCCGTAGAAATCGGAAAAGCTCATCGCGCCGTATCCCACGGCAGCGATTTCGGGTCCATTTTGTCCCAGTTTGCGCGTTTTCATCCCTGAACCTTTCGTTTTTCATTCACTGCCGCGATGGCAGTGGCCACGGCCTCGTCAATGCTCATCTCTGATGTGTCGATCATCACGGCATCATCGGCGGGTTTAAGCGGCGCGTGGCTGCGTTCGCTATCGCGTGCATCGCGCTCCTTTACATCGGCCAAAACACTCTCGCGGGTCACTTCTATGTCCTTGGCGTCCAGTTCCAGAAAACGCCGCTCGGCGCGAACCTCAGCGCTGGCGGTGACATAGAGCTTTACCGCCGCCTCCGGGCAGATCACTGTGCCGATATCGCGCCCGTCCAGAACCGCACCCCCGACCCGTGCAGCAAAACTGCGCTGAAAATCCACCAGCGCTGCGCGCACCTCCGGGATCACCGCCGCGCGGCTGGCTTCCTGCGCTACCGCTGGTGTCCGCAAATCGCCCTCAAGGTCTGACGCATCCAGCGCCTTTGCCGCTTCGATCGCGTCCGCTCCGGCGAGCACCTTGGCCGCGACGGCACGGTAAAGCAGCCCCGTATCGAGATGGGCAAACCCGAAATGTGCCGCCACGGCTTTTGACACCGTGCCTTTGCCTGACGCCGCAGGTCCGTCGATGGCTACGCAGAAACTCATGGCTGAATTGCCCCAAAATTCGGTTTCTCTCGGGATTAACAACTGGGCGGGCGAATGAAAACCCTACCACGGTTCAACGCTTGATCCGCACCCACAGCTTTCGCCCCAACGCCCAAAGGATCGCCCCGTACACAGTGGTTGCGGCAAGCGATTTTGCCAGCGTCCAACGCGACGCTGCACGGGCCGCTTCTGCGTCGAACCCCTCCAACAGCCCGGCAACTGCCCGGTTCTCACCCAGATCGAAAACACAGCCCAGCACCGCAAGTGCAATGAATAGCCAGTTGATCGGTGCGGGATAGAGCAACCACACTGTCCATGCCCCCCATGCCATCAGAAGAAGCGGAAACACCATATCAAGCCGATGCTGAGTTTCGGCATAGAAGACCCGCCCCTCATCGCTGAGTGCATTGAGAAACGCCTCGGCCTCCTGCGGGGAATATCCGAATGGGCGCAGATCGAACGGCATCAGCCCGTCGGCCTCGATTGTGATTTCCGGAAGCGACCACAGCACCATCACGAGGTAAAGCGCGGCGGTCGCAATCGTCAGAAATACATAAAGAATCCGGGTCACCATGGGGCGACCATAGCAGAGCATTTTCCCCGCGACAAAAACTGCGTTCAGCTCTTGCGGTCGTAGGCTATCATATCGCTATAGACCGGGGCAGAAGCATTCTGCGCCTTGCCGATCATGTCCTCGACCGAGGTTTCAAATGAATAGACTTCGGCGTGCTCCGAGCCGTCCTTGGCATCCTCGATATGTTTCAGGTCAATCTCCTGCGCCTGCATGTCGGCGATCAAAGCGCGCAGCCCATCGGCCACATTGCCCGCCACCCCGGCCAGACACAGCGCCCCGTCGTAGGCCCCTTCGTCTGCCTGCGAAGGGTCGAAAACGTCGATACAGGCCAACATCACGTCGGCACTTTCCGGCGCGGCCGCCGGATCAAAGGTGAACGGACCCACGGCACAGATTTTGTCCTGGTCCAACGCATCCGCGATCATCGGCCCCATATCAACCTCGTATGGGAAGTGATCGGTGTCGAACGCATCGGTATAGCCTGCATACATCACCCGAACGAGACCCAACCCCTTGGTCGCCACAGCATCGACCAGGCGCAACAGCCCCGCGCGCAGATCATCGGCGGCCAACACGAACAGCATACTCTGCCCGCCATACATCAGGCCGGGGTCAAGTTTCATCTGACCCATCGGGTCCCAAAGCTGCAGATTGGCATAGATCGTGCGGGTCATGGTGTCCTCCTGAATGCGCGCCCGGGGGTTTTAACGCAGGTAGATCCGGATTTCTGTTGGACCATGCGCCGCAGGGGGGGATGGAGCGTTTCGCGCTTGCCGCAGGGCGGGGTTCAGCCCGCCATTGCCGCGCCTTTCACAATTGGGGGGGGTGAACCTGGGCCTACGTATAGCGCTCCGGGCCGGATGAAACCCAACGCATGACCATACTTTACCCCTCGCGGCGAATATCCGCACCCAAGCCCGCCATCAGCGGCTCGAAAATCGGGAAGGACGTGGCGACCGGCCCGCCATCATCCAGCACCACTGGAGCTTGCGACGCCATACCAAGGCAGAGGAAGGACATGGCAATGCGGTGGTCCAGGAAGGTCTCGACCGGTGCATTCGCCCCGCCTGCCACATTTCCCGCACCGCACCCTTTGACGATCCACCAATCCTCACCATCCTCGACCGCCACGCCATTGGCGCGCAATCCTCGGGCCATGGCCTCGATCCGGTCGCTTTCCTTGACCCGCAGCTCTTTCACCCCGCGCATCACCGTGTCACCGGTCGCGTTGGCTGCCACAACCGACAGGATCGGGTATTCGTCGATCATGCTGGCAGCCCGATCGGGCGGCACTTCGATGCCCTTCATGTTGGGCGAGAACCGTGCCCGCAGATCGGCCACCGGCTCACCGCCTTCAACGCGTTCGTTTTCATAGGTCAGGTCGGCCCCCATCTCGCGCAGCGTGTCGAACAACCCGGCACGGGTCGGGTTCAAACCGATCCCCGGAACCAGCACGTCCGAGCCCGGTACGATCAGCGCGGCACAGACCGGAAAGGCGGCCGAGCTGGGATCGCGCGGCACGGCAATGACCTGCGGCTGCAACTCCGGCCGGCCCTTAAGGGTGATCGCCCGGCCCTCTTCGGTCTCTTCAACGCGGATCTCGGCACCGAAGCCTTCCAGCATCCGTTCTGTATGATCGCGGGTGGCTTCCTTCTCGATCACCACGGTTTCGCCCGGAGCATTGAGCCCGGCCAACAAAACGGCAGACTTCACCTGCGCCGAGGGCATCGGCACGGTATAGCGTACCGGCACTGGTTCACGCGCGCCGACGATTGTCATTGGCAAACGACCATCCGTTCGCCCGACGGCTTGCGTGCCGAACAGGGCCAGGGGATCGGTCACCCGTGCCATGGGGCGACTGTTGAGGCTGGCATCCCCGGTAAACGTCGCCGTGATCGGCGAGGTTGCCATCGCCCCCATGATCAGCCGCACGCCGGTCCCGGCATTACCGCAATCCACAACCGTTTCAGGCTCGGCAAAGCCGCCGACACCAACGCCGTGCACATGCCATGTGCCGTCGTCGTCGCGCGTCACCTCGGCGCCGAAGTCGCGCATCGCCTGCGCGGTCGCGAGCACATCTTCGCCTTCCAGCAACCCGGTCACCACGGTTTCACCGATACACATTGCTCCGAGGATCAGCGATCGGTGCGAAATCGACTTATCGCCCGGCACTTCGGCCTGCCCATTGAGCGGGCCGCAGGGATGCGAAGTCATCGGGATCGGGGTACCATGTCCGGACATTTGCGCGTCTTTCTTATTAGGGTTGTCGCGTGATAGCCCAGCCGACATGCGGCGTCCATTGTCGAAAACGGGATCTTTGGGGGCCAGCCCCCAAACCCCCGGGATATTTCAGGCAAGAGGAAGAAGCGGTCGCTTGCGCTTCAGAACCACTGCCCCGGTTCCATCAAACCCAAATCCAGCAATTGCCGCGAATGCCATTCGAACGGGGTCGAGTTGTGCCAGCGGAACGTGTCGATATCGAAGGTTGAACCGGGATTGCGTTTGAGCGCCTTAGCGGTGCGGAATGAGGCGATCGAGGCGGTCAGATTGTTGTGCCATGGGCAGGCATAGGTGTTGTATTCCTCATCCGAAAACGTGTGATCCTCGTTCAACCGCAACCCCGGCTTGGCCTTGAAAAAGGCGATCCGGTCGATTTTGCGGCGCGGCGCGGGCACGTGTTCCTCGTAGCGCCAGCGCAGGCCGCCGAAGAAATCGAGCTGGCGTTCCTTGGGATGATTGTGGTTGGCTATGTCGGGTCGCGCCAGCGCGTAGTAACCCGACTTGTCGAGATAGGCGATGTCGAGCGACACGGCGTTGGGGAACTGCTCCAGGTCGCCAGCATAGAGATCGACCACATACGCCAGCATCGAATCACGCCGTTCCTCGGTGTGGAAGGTCAACATCTCGTTCACGGCACGAGTCTCGCAGAACGGGTAGAACAGGTATTCAGCGTTGTAACAGTAATATAGCCATGTGCCGGGCGCGGCATCATTCACAGCGTTTACTGCCCTTTGCAGTGCATTGGCCTCGCCGGTGTCAAAGGTTACCCGGTGCACGGTTTTGACCAGATCCCCGGGCAATCCGAAATGGCCGGGCATGAAGGCCACGACCGTGTTGAAGCCCAACTGCTGGTGATGGCGCAAGGTGGTATCAAGTTCGACTTCGTCCTCGGCAAAGACCAACGCCACCGGCCCGTTGGCCAGTGCTGCTTTGCCCCTGGTCAGAAACTCATCGAGCCCCGTATACTGCATGGCCAAGTTCTGCATGACCGCCCCATTACCTCGATTGCCCGGAGAATCGGTTAATTCGCGCTGCATTGCAAGCCTGTCACGGCTTGTGTAGAGAACGCGCTCAGACCACGTGAGGACATGAGCATGGCTGACCCGAAGAAGCTCTATATAAAGACCTATGGCTGTCAGATGAACGTCTATGACAGCGAACGCATGGCCGAGGCCATGGGCGGATCGGGTTATGAAGAGGTCGGCTCGCCGGACGAGGCGGACATGATCCTTTTGAACACCTGCCACATCCGCGAAAAGGCGGCCGAGAAGGTCTATTCCGAACTAGGTCGTTTCAAAGGGCTCAAGGCCGAGAACCCCGATCTGAAAATCGGCGTGGCCGGTTGCGTGGCCCAAGCCGAGGGCGAGGAAATCATGCGCCGTCAGCCGCTGGTCGACCTGGTGGTCGGCCCGCAGGCCTATCACCGCCTGCCCGAAATGGAGGCCAAGACGCGTGAGGGCGAAAAGGTTCTGGATACGGACATGCCCGAAGAGGACAAGTTCGAGCATCTGAAATCCCGCCCCAAGGCCAAGCGTGGCCCGACCGCGTTTTTGACCGTGCAGGAAGGCTGTGACAAGTTCTGCGCCTTCTGCGTGGTGCCCTATACCCGCGGCGCCGAGGTCAGCCGCCCTGTGGATCGCATTCTGACCGAGGCCCGCGACCTTGTGGAGCGTGGCGTGCGCGAGATCACGTTGTTGGGCCAGAACGTGAATGCCTATCACGGCGCCGGATCAGATGGCGACTATACTCTCGCCCGCCTGATTTGGGCCCTGAATGACATCGAAGGGCTGGAGCGTATCCGCTTTACCACCAGCCATCCCAATGACATGAGCGACGATCTGATCTCGGCGCACGGGGAATGCGAAAAACTGATGCCTTACCTGCACCTCCCGGTCCAATCAGGTAGCGACAAGATTCTCAAACGGATGAACCGCAGCCATGACCGCGACAGCTACCTGCGACTGGTCGAGCGGATCCGTACTGCCCGCCCGGATATCCTTTTCTCTGGCGATTTCATTGTCGGGTTCCCGGAAGAAAGCGACCAGGATTTCGAGGACACGATGGACCTGATCCGACAGGTCAACTACGGGCAGGCATTCTCGTTCAAATACTCCTCGCGCCCCGGCACTCCGGCGGCGGAGCGCGCGCTGGTGCCCGCCGATGTGGCCGATGCCCGGTTGCAGGAATTGCAGGCGCTGATCACCCAGCAACAGCGTGCCCGTCAGGATGCGATGGTGGGGCAGGAGGTGGGCGTGCTGTTTGAAAAGCCCGGTCGGCGCGACGGTCAGATGGTCGGCAAATCCGATCACCTGCACGCGGTCTATGTCGACGACTGCCCGTCGCAGATCGGCGACTTGCGCCGGGTGAGAATCATCGAAAGCGGCCCGAACTCTCTTGCAGGCGTTCTTATCTGAGGCAATCATCTGTTCGCGGGCGGTTTCCACTTTGAGTGCGCGCTTGTTCCAAGCCGGGCCGCTATAGGTTGCAGCTGTTCGCCGTCGAAACACAATATCCGGTGATATACGCCTTCACATGGTAGGCAAAGTTGCTAGACTGCTGCCACAGTCGAGTCCGGGCCACACCGGGTTACAGGTGCAAGGTCTGGTGAGGGAAATGTTATCGAGGGACAACAAGCTGTGGCGATTGAGATTTCGAAATCAGCAAGCGCGCGCGCGCATGGTATAGCCGCCGCTCTCAGCGTGGTGCTGACAGTGGGGGCTGCGTCGGCCCAACAGGCCGGCAGTCAGCGCACCGTCAAGGGTGAAGAGTATATTCCAACAATCTGGGTCGACCCGGACGGCTGTGAACACTGGGTCATGGACGATGGCATCGAAGGCTACATGACACCGCATACCAACAGGCAGGGCATTCCTGTCTGCCGCAGGAGTAAAATCTGCGGTGTTTTACGGACAGATCAGTATTTCGCCAGCAACAGTGCGCGCATTTCACCGGCCGGCAAGGACCGTCTGCGCGAATTCTTTGCCACGACTTCAGCCAAGGCCTTCGTCATTGAAGGCCACACCGACAGCCGAGCCTCGGATCGTTACAACATCAACCTGTCACAGCGCCGTGCAAATGCGGTGGCCAACGTTGCACAGGAGCTCAATGCCGAGGTGGCCGATGTCCGTGGTTTTGGCGAACGCAGGCCGATCGCTTCGAACCGGTCGGCCACCGGTATGGCCAAGAATCGCCGCGTCGAAATCATCTGCCTAAAGTGAGTCCCGGAGATTGGCCATGACATTGAAAACAGTACTCCTCGTGCTCACCGCCACCACGCTCGTGGCAGGATGCAGCGAAACCGCAATCCAGAATTATCACGGTGAGGTCGGCCCCGACAAATCGCACGATCTTGGCCGTGACAAAAAACACCTGAGCCAGCTCCGGGCCGGTATCTGGGTCGATCCAAACGGCTGCGACCACTGGATCATCGACGATGGCGTTGAAGGTTATCTGTCGGCCCGGCTCGACAAGAACGGCAAGCCGGTCTGCTCGGGGACATCCACACCGAATGTGGTAATTGGTCCGTTCAAAGGCGGCGACACAAGACGCCACGGCGACCCTCTCTAATTTTTGGAGCATCAGCATCAAAAGCCGAGTAGCAGGATTATCTGCTTCGCGGCTTTTTTTGTCGCGATTTAGTGACATTTCCCGTTGCCACCTTGCATTGCAGCGCCGGGCTTGGCAGCATTGAAAAATACGACCGCACGACGCGGATCGCCCCAAGGAGATTTGATTGGCCACTACCGAGCTGCCCCAGCCTGGCACGACCGCCGCGACCGACCCGGATGCGCTTGCCGAATACCTGGTCGAATTTCCCGACAACCGCCTGTTGATTGAACTATGCGGCGAATATGACCGCAATCTTGCCGAGATAGAGCAGAAGCTCGGTGTGCAGATTCTGCGCCGTGGCAATCAGCTTGCGGTCATTGGCGATGCGACTTCCGCCGAAGAGGCCCGGATCGTGTTGAACGCTCTATACGAACGGCTTGAATCCGGGCGCCATGTGGCGCCGGGCGATGTCGATCGTGAATTGCGGATGGAATCGCCGACAGGCGCCGCCGACAGCGCTGACCAGATGGAGATGTTCCGCGCTGGCCGGGTCGAGATTCGCACCCGCAAGAAAACCGTCGAACCGCGTACCGATGCACAGAAAGCCTACGTGGAATCGCTTTTCTCCAATGAGCTGGGTTTTGGCATCGGTCCGGCGGGCACCGGCAAGACCTATCTCGCCGTGGCCGTGGGTGTGAACATGTTCATCGAAGGTCACGTGGATCGTATCATTCTGTCTCGCCCCGCCGTGGAGGCGGGCGAAAAGCTGGGCTACTTACCGGGCGATATGAAGGACAAGGTCGATCCCTACATGCAGCCGCTTTATGACGCGCTGAACGATTTCCTTCCTGGAAAACAGCTGGCCAAGCTGATCGAGGAAAAACGCATCGAGATCGCCCCGCTGGCCTTCATGCGGGGCCGCACACTGGCCAATGCCTTTGTCGTGTTGGACGAGGCACAGAACGCCACGACCATGCAGATGAAGATGTTCCTGACCCGTCTTGGCGAAGGCTCGCGCATGGTGATCACCGGCGACCGGAGCCAGGTTGACCTGCCCCGTGGCGTACCCTCGGGCCTGGCCGATGCGGAAAGGCTGCTCGATCGCATCGAGGGGATAAGCTTCAATTACTTCACGTCCAAGGACGTGGTGCGCCACCCGCTGGTCGCCGCCATCATCGAGGCCTATGACAAGGCCGACCCGGCGCGCTGAACCTGTGTTGTGATCGCCGCGCCGCGCGTTTCCTAAAAAACTAAACGGCCCACATCCGTAGCAGGTTCGAGCGGGATTTCGACAGTAGCAGCGCCTGCGTAACGTCGCCAACCGCCTCGGCCCGCCCATGGGCCTGCCACAGGTCGAACAGGATCTCGCGCTGGCGCGGATCGCGCACCCAGCTGGTGGCCCAGCCCGCGATGGCAATACGAACACCGGATGTTACCTCCTCAACCCGGTGCAGCGTGTCGGACGGGTAAATCACCATCTCGCCCTGTTCCAGCTTGAAGGATCTTTCCTCGGAAGGGTCGGAAATGCAAAGCGCTCCACCATCGTAACTCTCTGGCGGGGAAAGGAAAATCGTGAAGGACACGTCGGTACGCCCGCCCGCCATCAGCGCGTTGTCAATGTGGTCGCCGTATTCGCCGCCGCCCTCGGTTCGCGACAGAACCATGCCGGCAAACCCCTTGGGATAGACCACGGCCTGAAACAGTGGATTGGACAGACAGACGGATTTGACCTTGGCAAGCACCGCATCTCGGTCTGCCCCAGCCGCGGCCTGTTGGTTGCGCTTGACCGCGCCCGCCACACGCCCCGCTGTCTTTCCGCCATCCTCGAACGGCAGCGCCTGCGCCGCCTCGTAGATGACCATTGCCTCCGCCTCGGAAAACAGATCGCTCAATACGATGGGCATGGGCCTATCTCTGCCTCAGCGCGATGATCTCGATCCAGCCCGCGGCAACGGCCAGTTGGCTGGCATCCTTGGCTGCCTCGGTTGCAGTCAGACCGGGGTATAGCGCTACGGTACCTTCCAATTGCTCCAAAACTTCGCCCCCCGCCTTGGCCAACACCTCATCTTCCCCTTCCATCATCGAAAGGGCACGGATCTTGGCAACCGCGAGAAACCCCCAGCTGTCGCGATATTCGATGGCCAGTTCGACCCGGCCTTCATCCACCCCGCCCTCATATTCGGCCGCCGCCAGCGCCACCAATTCGCGGATCGATAGGAGCCGATCATAGGCGGACGCTTGCGCCGCGTCTGCTGTCCCGGCCATGGCTGTCAGCAACACTGCCAACCGGGCACTCACCTCATCATTTGCCGCATCTTCGGAAATCGCCTTCAGGAAGGCCGCGGCCTCCTCCGAGAACCCCGGCGCAGCATATTTCACCAAAGCGTCTTCAATATCCTCGTAGAACGCGTGGTGCGATTCCTCCAGATGTGCCCGTGCGCCATCGCGTTCGCCAATCAGATACAGCTCGGCAGCAATCCGGTAGGTTCCTTCGAAATAGCCCAACCGGGTCAGGAAGGCCGACGGTCCCTCACTCATCTCGATGCCGGCTTCGCCCGCTTCTCCACTCTCGGCGGCATGGCTCGGCGTTGTGAAGACGACCTGCGCTATCACTGGTTGCACGGCGATCAGCCCGGCGGCGGTCAACGCGGTCCATTTGCGGGGTTTGACCGTACGAGTCGGGGTTTTGCGATCAATGGACATGTGCATGATCTCTTTTCTGAGTTTTTTAGTTGGTTAAATCACTTCAGCTACCACGTCAAGCGGACCGCTGCACCGATTTCCCCTATCGTCGGCCGTGACGTCGGGTTAGGAAGCGCCATGCAGATCGACATTCTCATAGACGACCCACGCTGGCAGGAACCCGGGCTGGAGCACCTCGCTCAGCGCGCTGCCGATGCGGTCGGTGACCACCTGGGTCTACCCGCAGACACCGAACTGTCGATCCTGGCCTGCGATGACGCCCGTATCGCCGTGCTCAATACCGAGTTTCGAGGCAAAGCCGCCCCCACCAACGTGCTCAGCTGGCCGGAAACAGACCTGTCGGCCGAGGAAGAAGGCGGGACACCTCATTTCTCCAATGCGGGCGCAGAACGGCCTGACGAGGCATTCATAGGTGACATCGCTATTGCCTATGACACTTGCGCCCGCGAGGCCGCAGAGCAGCGGATTTCAATGGCGGATCACACGACTCATCTGGTCGTTCACGGGATATTGCACCTGCTGGGCTACGATCACGAGCGTGACCGTGATGCCACTTTAATGGAAGGCTTGGAGACGGTGATACTTGGCAAACTGGGTGTCGCTGACCCATATAGGGACAACTGACGGGGGATCCCCCCCTTTTGGAAAGGAACGATGGGCGACAGTAACGACGGATCGTCTGGCGCAGCGCAAGGCGCGCAGGACAATCAAAATGGCGGGCAAAAGGACGGGAATAAGGACATGGTCCAATCGTCCGACGCGCAGGATGACGCAGCGCAGCCGCTCAAATCCGGCTTCTTCCGGCGAATCATTGGGGCCCTCAGTCCCACGGATGTCGGCGAGCCACCCGAACCTGTAACCCCGACTCCGGTACAACCCGCTGCGCCAAGTATGCTCAATCTGCGGCGGCTTTCGGTCGAGGACGTGATGATTCCCAAGGCTGACATCATCTCGGTCCCGTCAACCATCACAAAAGACGAGTTGGTCGCGGTCTTCCGCGACAGCGGACTGACGAGGTTGCCCGTCTACCAGGAAACGCTCGACAGTCCGATCGGACTGGCACACCTGAAGGATTTCGCGCTTCAGCACGGGTTCAACGGCGGCTCCAAGGGTCGCTTTGCGCTGAAGAAGATGCTGCGGCCGTTGCTCTACGTGCCGCCCTCGATGCCGTTGGGCGTGTTGCTGGCCAAGATGCAGGCCGAACGACGTCACCTGGCGTTGGTGATCGACGAGTACGGTGGGGTCGACGGGCTGTTGACCATCGAGGACCTGATCGAACAGGTCGTGGGCGAGATCGAGGACGAACATGATCAGGCAGAGGATCGGATGTTCACCCGGGCCAAGGACGGGGCTTACCTAGCGTTGGCCAAGACCCCGCTTGACGATTTCGAAGCCGAAATCGGCCGGTCACTGACCACGCACGAGGACGTGGACGAGGAAGAGATCGACACGCTGGGCGGGCTAGTCTTCATGTTGGCGGGACATGTGCCCTCACGCGGTGAGGTGATCCGCCACCCCGATGGTACCGAGTTCGAGATCCTCGACGCCGACCCGCGCCGGATCAAGCGGCTGCGGGTCTGTTTGACAAAACGGACCAATGGCTGAGCCCGACCACCGACCGTATCCGGTCTCCCGGTTCGAAGCGCGGGCGGCGTTGCTGTTCCTGCGGCGGCTGATGGGCTTGTCCGCCTTGTCGGGCGGTCTCGCGGCGCTGGCGCATGCGCCGTTCTACCTGTGGCCTCTGGGACTGCTCGGACTAACCGGCATGTTTGCTCTTTTCCGGGCGGCAAGTGGCCCTTGGCCCGCCTTCTGGATCGGCTGGGCCGGGGGAACCGGTTATTTCGCCGTGGCGCTGTTCTGGATCGTCGAGCCGTTCTTTGTCGACCTGACCCGGCACGGCTGGATGGCGCCCTTTGCCCTGATCTTCCTGTCCGGCGGTCTGGCGCTGTTCTGGGGCGCGGCCAGCACGCTGGCCTATCGGCTCGGACGTCGGCCATCGGGTTGGATCATGGCCCTGACCGGCGCGGAGCTCTTGCGCAGTTACCTGCTGACCGGTTTTCCCTGGGCGCTAATCGGGTATGTCTGGACGCCCAGCCCGGCGGCGCATTATGCGTCCCTGATCGGACCGCACGGGCTGACCATGGCGGCGTTGATCGTGGCGGTGACGCTTTGGCACCTTGGCACCCATGCGCGCGCCAAGGCAATGGCGATGATCGCGCTCTACGGGCTTTTGATCGGTGGCGGGATTCTTCTGGGACGGTCACCGGAACCCGCCCTTGACGCGCCGCTGATCCGAATGGTGCAACCCAACGCCCCACAGCATCAGAAATGGGACCCTGACCACGTGCTGCGCTTCTTTGACCGACAGCTCGATTATACTGCGCGGCCAGGCGCCAGCCGCCCGCCGGATCTGATCGTCTGGCCGGAAACCGCCATTCCCTGGCTTCTGGACGGGGCTGACCTGGCGTTGCAACAGATCACCCGCGCCGCCGGGGAAACCCCGGTTGTGTTAGGCCTGCGCCGGCTCGAACAACAACGGCTTTTCAATGCGCTGATCGTGCTGGGCCCTGATGGCAAGGTCGACGCACGCTATGACAAGCACCACCTTGTGCCGTTCGGTGAATACTTTCCGATGGGCGATCTGGCCGCGAAATTCGGCATTCGCGGATTGGCCGCTGGCGAAGGCTACGGCTACTCTTCGGGTCCGGGAGCACAGCTGATCAGCTTGCCGGGCATCGGAGATGCGTTGCCGTTGATCTGTTACGAGGCGGTTTTCCCCCAGGACGTGCGGGCAGCACCCAGCCGTCCGCGCCTGTTACTGCAACTCACCAACGATGCCTGGTTCGGACAGTTCTCGGGGCCGTTCCAGCACCTGCAACAGGCCCAGATGCGCGCTATCGAACAGGGTCTGCCAATGCTGCGTGTGGCCAATACCGGTGTCTCGGCGATGATCGACGCCAAGGGACGGATCACCCGGCACATTCCGCTGGGCAGCGCCGGCTTCGCCGATGTCACCCTTCCCCGGGCGCTGCCTCCGACGATTTACGCCCGTGTCGGTGACTGGCCGGTTATCGGGCTTGTGCTGATCGGTTTGCTGGCCTGTTTCTTGCGACGGCGCAACACCGCGCACCGCACGCCGGGGGCGGATTTCGGTTGACCCGCTGGCACCTCGCGCGTAACGAAGGCGCAGCGCCCCCACAACGGCTTCCTGACGTGACGGGCAATAACCCATTGGAGCACTTTTCATGACACGAAAAAACTACGTTTTCACCTCGGAATCCGTTTCCGAAGGCCACCCGGATAAGGTCTGTGACCGGATTTCCGATGCTGTTCTCGATGCCTTCTTCACCGAAGACCCCTATTCCCGCGTTGCCTGCGAAACCATGGCGACCACCGACCGAGTCGTCATCGGCGGCGAGGTCCGCGGCCCCGGCGACGTCATCAAGCGGGTCGAAGAAATCGCCCGCGAATGTGTCAAGGATATCGGTTACGAGCAGCAGGGCTTTCACTGGGCCAACATGAAGGTCAACAACTACCTTCATGCCCAATCCGCCGACATCGCTCAGGGCGTTGATGGCGGGGCGGACAAGGATGAAGGCGCCGGCGACCAGGGCATCATGTTCGGTTATGCCTGCACCGAGACCGACGCGCTGATGCCAGCCCCAATCCAGTATTCCCACGCGATCCTGCGCCGCCTGGCCGAGGTCCGCAAATCCGGGAAAGAACCCGCCCTTGGCCCTGATGCAAAGAGCCAGCTTTCGATTCGTTACGAAGACGGCAAGCCGGTCGAGGTTACTTCGGTTGTGCTCTCGACGCAGCATCTTGATCCCGATCTCAGCTCGAATGACGTACGCGCCATCGTCGAGCCGTATATCCGCGAGATCCTGCCGGCCGACTGGCTGACTAAAGTCACCGAATGGCACGTCAACCCGACCGGCAAGTTCGTCATCGGTGGCCCCGATGGCGATGCAGGCCTGACCGGTCGCAAGATCATCGTCGATACCTATGGCGGCGCGGCGCCGCATGGCGGCGGCGCGTTCTCGGGCAAGGACCCAACCAAAGTTGACCGTTCAGCAGCCTACGCTGCACGCTACCTGGCCAAGAACGTGGTTGCTGCCGGCATGGCGGATCGCTGCACCCTGCAGCTTGCCTATGCTATCGGCGTGTCCAAGCCGCTGTCGATCTATGTCGACACCCACGGCACCGGCCAGGTTCACGAAGCCGAGATCGAAAAGGCCGTGGCCACCGCAATGGACCTGACCCCGCGAGGCATCCGCACCCATCTGGGTCTGAACAAGCCGATCTACCAGCGCACAGCGGCCTATGGCCACTTCGGCCGCGCCCCTGACGAACAGGGCGGTTTCAGTTGGGAAAAGACGGACCTTGTCGACGCTTTGAAAAAGGCCGTCTGAGCCAGTTTTGGAACTGGTCAATCCACACGAATTGAAGGGCGGGGCCAGAACAGCCCCGCCCTTTTGTTTTCGCCTGCGGTTTCTTCCTATCGCTCACCGTTACGAACCCTTCCCAAAAAACTGATTTTCTGACACGATTGTGGGGCGTGGACATCATCTGGCCCCCTGCCCGACCGGTACGGGGGCCTGACAACATAAAGGAAGCACTGGATGCTGGTCGATGTCGGACTGCCACTTTCGCTGGCAATCATCATGTTCTCATTGGGCCTTGGCCTCACCTTTGCCGATTTCGGCCGGGTCCTGTCGATGCCACGCGCAGTTGTAACCGGCATGGTGATGCAGATGGCAGCCTTACCATTGGTCGCCTTCGCGCTACTTGTGGCCTTCGACATGCCACCCGCCATCGCCTTCGGAGTCATGCTGTTGGCCTTTTGTCCTGGGGGCATCTCATCCAGCATCCTGACCCGACTGGGCGGCGGCAACGTGGCGCTATCGATCACCCTGACCGGGGTGGTCAGCCTGTTTTCCGCCTTTACCGTGCCATTCCTGACCGCCTGGGCCGCCGCACGATTCCTAGGCACCGCCGCACCCGAACTCAATGTCACCGGCATCGCTATGGTGATGTTCGCCCTAACCTTCGTGCCGGTGATGATCGGCGTGCTGTTCCGATTTGTTGCCCCCGAGATTGCCGACCGGATCGACGGTGGTGTGTTCAAACTGGCCACCGTGCTGTTCATTCTCGTGGTGGTCGGGGCGCTGGCGTCTAACTGGGCATTGTTCATGGACAACATCGCCCGGCTGGGGCCGCTTTTGATGCTGCTCAACCTCGTACTTCTGGTGCTTGGGGTTCTGGTATCGAAATTGCTGGGCTTAACAGGTGGAGATGCACTTTGCATTTCCGTCGAGATGGGCGTTCAGAATGCCGCTCTTGGCATCACCGTGGCAGGGCTTGTCGCCCATAGCGCAGGCATTTCGGAATTCGCCGTGCCCGCAGGGGTTTACGGCATCACCATGTATGTTGTCACGCTGCCTGGTATCTGGGTTATGCGTCGCATGTTCCACCTCAATGGTACTGCATCAGCATGATTTTCTATGATTGTCCAACCGCGCCCAGCCCGCGCCGGGCGCGGATGTTTGTCGTCGAAAAAGGCCTGGAGATCGACACACGCCAGATCAGCATCGCCGACGGAGAACAGCTCTCACCCGATTTCCTCGCCGTGAACCCACGCGCCACGGTGCCTGTGCTGATAACTGACGAGGGCACTGCGCTGACCGAGAACCTGGCAATCGCCACCTATCTCGAGGCCCGCTATCCCGAACCACCGCTGATGGGGCGTAATGCCGATGAAAAAGGACGCGTGGCGATGTGGAACGCCATCTGCGAGGGTCAGGGCGGCATGGCCGTGGCCGAAACCTTTCGCAATTCCCACCCGGCGATGAAGGGCCGCGCCCTGCCCGGACCGCTGGACCTTGACCAGATCCCGGAACTGGCTGCACGTGGTCAGAAACGGGTCGCAGCCTTTTTCGATCTGTTGGAAGAACGCCTTGGGGATAGCGAATGGCTTGCTGGAGACGCTTTTTCACTGGCTGACATCACCGGCTTTGTCTTTGTCGACTTCGCCCGGGTGATCCGCACCCGCATCCCCGAGGGCAACGCCGCGACCCAGGCCTGGTTCGACCGGATTGCATCCCGGCCCAGCGCGACGGCGTGTTGAAGGCCCCTTCGCAGGGGCCTTCGTAGTCCGACCGGTGATTGGTGTCGTCATTCGGCGGATTGAAGGGACGTGCGGCGGTTTCCGATCGAATAGGCACCGCTGCCCAGGGCCACGATCATCATCATGCCGCCGGCGATGCTGACGTTCTTCATGAAGCTGATCATTTGCGTTTGGGCCTCCATCCCTTCCATGCCCAGAGATGGCAGAAAGTGAAAGACCAACCCGGAAAGCAGAGTGAACCCTGCCAACAGGAACGCGACAATGCGCACTTGCCAGCCCAACAGCAAGGCGATACCGCCGCCCAATTCGGTCAGGATGACCAGCGGCAACAGCGCACCGGGCACGCCCATCATGTCCATATAGGCCTGCGTACCGGCGTAGCCGGTGATTTTCTGTGCGCCGGCCATGATGAAGATCAAGGCCAACATGAACCGGCCGATAGGCGCGGCAAGGGTTTGAAACTGTGTCATTGCGTGATGAATCCTGTTCTGTGATCGTGCTGCTTGCCCTGGTCCCGGGGCGACGAGCATCATATAACGCTCCACTCAAATTCTAACAATTTATAGAAAACTGACCAATTATGTGCAATTTTGCACACTCCGATCAGTTTGTTGTCTCCCCACCCGTCATGCGCCGCCGTCGGGCTGACGCCGGAAAATGACGCCAAATTAACCTTAACACGCCCGAAATGCGCCGGAATTCTCCCTTAGCTCATGGTCTTGGGGCAGACTGTCCCGCGCTCTGACAAGTTAAGGATATGATGATGATCATGAAATCCATCGAGGTCTATTATGACATCGCCACCATCCCGGGGATCGCACAAAGCGACCTGCACGGCGCGCTCGATTTCCGCAACTCGGCCATGGAGCTGGTTGAAACAGCGTTGGAAGAGGCTGGCGCCGGTGAATGGGAAGGCGCCGAGATCGGCATGGGCGAGGTCAATTTCGGGTTCAGCGTCGAGGATTTCGACCGCGCTGAAGGCATCGTGCGCAAGGCTGTGACGGGAACCCCCTATGCCAACATCCGCGAGATCACTCGCAGCGAATTTGATCCCGCGGCGTATCAATAAAGATACCTAATCTCCGATCATCGCGCATCGTCTACATCCTCAGGCTCGCTGTCAGGCTGAGCCATCAAGCCATTGATCCTCCGCGCGCGCCGCGTTAACAGGCGCGCCATGCAGGACAAACACCCCAAAGGCGCCCCGTGGCGCAACTTCTATGGCCGGATCAAGGGTAAGACCCTGAAACCGGCGCAGGAACGCTACCTGGCCGAAGATCTCGCAGCGCTGTCGCCCGGCCCGGTAGACTGGGACGCCAACCCGGAACGAACGCCCCTCGATCTGAAAAAGATGTTTGGTGGGCGCGATACCTGGCTTGAGATCGGGTTTGGCGGCGGAGAGCACATGGTGCACCAAGCCGCCAGCAACCCGGATGTGGGCATCATTGGCGCCGAGCCGTATATCAACGGCGTGGCCATGCTGCTGGGAAAAATTCGCAAGGCCGGGTGCGATAATGTCCGCATCCACCCCGGCGATGTGCGCGACCTGTTTGACGTGCTGCCCGATCAGTCGATTTCACGCGCCTTCCTGCTCTACCCCGACCCCTGGCCCAAAAAGCGCCACCATCGCCGCCGGTTCGTGACACCCGAGCACCTTGAACCGTTAGCCCGCGTGTTGAAACCCGGCGCAATCTTTCGCGTGGCAACAGACATTCCTGACTATGTGCGGCAAACCTTGGAACAGGTGCCCGGCCACGGCTTTGAATGGCTTGCCGAGGGGCCATTGGATTGGCGCGAACCGTGGGACGACTGGATCTCCACCCGCTACGAACAAAAAGCTCTGCGCGAAGGCCGGGTGCCGCATTACCTGACGTTCCGACGAATTTGAATTGGACAAGGACTTTCGACGCCCTTGAAAACACGACTTCGAAATCGTGCAGGAAGCGGCTTTGAAGCCGCTTGCATCAAGGCGTTTCAAAACGCCTTTTTCCCGGCTTACAGGTGATCTTGCTGCGGCATGCCCAGCACGTGAAACCCGCCATCGACGCGGATGATCTCGCCGCTGGTGCAGGCCCCATCATCCGAGGCTAGGTAGACTGCCGTACCGCCAATAGACTCGAGCGTCGCATTGGCCCGCATAGGTGCGTTCTGCTCGGTATGGCGGAAGGTCTTGCGTGCCCCGCCAATCGCCGCGCCGGCCAAAGTTTTCATCGGACCTGGCGAAACGGCGTTCACCCGGATACCCTGCGGCCCTAGATCGTTGGCCAGGTACCGTACCGTAGCTTCCAGCGCCGCCTTGGCCACGCCCATCACGTTATAATTCGGGACAACCCGGTTCGACCCCTGGTAGGTCAGCGTCAGGATGGTGCCGCCATCCGACATCATCGGTTCTGCCCGGCGCGCCACTTCGATCAGCGAATAGCAGGAAATATCAAGCGAATTCTTGAAATTCTCGCGGCTGGTGTTGAGAAACCGACCTGTCAGCTCGTCCTTGTTGGAAAAGGCAATGGCATGGACGACGAAGTCCAGCCGGTCCCATTTCGAGTTCAATTCGTCAAAGGCACGATCCAGCGATGCATCGTCGGTCACGTCGACATCGACCATGAAATCCGATCCCAGCGATTGCGCCAGCGGCAGAACCCGCTTGCCGAACGCCTCACCCTGGTAGGTAAAGGCCAGCTCGGCCCCCTCGTCGGCCATCGCCTTTGCAATGCCCCAGGCGATCGAGCGGTCATTGGCAACCCCCATGATCAGCCCGCGCTTGCCTTTCATACGTTCGCCCATAATCGCTTATCCCAAATATTTCGACAAAATCATCGAGCCGTTGGTGCCACCAAACCCGAAGGAGTTGGTCATCACCGAATCGAGTCCGGCATTTTCAACCAGATCGGTCGCCACTTCACCGGGGTTGATCCCCTCGGCCAGGGTGTCGACATTGATCGACGGGATGATGAAATCGCCATCCAACGCCAACAGACAGAAAATCGCTTCCAGCGCACCCGCCGCACCCTGCGCGTGACCCGTCATCGACTTGGTTGAACTGATTGGCGGCACGTTGCCCTCGCCAAAGACGCGACGCACCGCTTCGACTTCGCCCACGTCCCCGACCGGTGTTGAGGTACCGTGCGCGTTGACATAGCCCACCTTGCGTCCTTCGGGCAGGGTTTCCAGCGCCAGACGCATGGCCCGTTCGCCGCCCTCACCCGATGGGGCGACCATGTCGTGCCCGTCGCTGGTGGCGGCAAATCCGGTCACTTCGGCGTAGATCTTGGCGCCGCGCGCCAGTGCGTGTTCCAGTTCTTCCAGCACGACGATCCCGCCGCCACCGGAAATCACGAACCCGTCGCGGTTTTCATCAAACGCGCGCGAAGCCTTGTCGGGTGTCTCGTTGTATTTGCTGGACATCGCGCCCATCGCGTCAAACAGGCAGGACAGGGTCCAGTCCAGCTCTTCGCCGCCACCAGCAAACATCACGTCCTGCTTGCCCAGCATGATCTGCTCGGCAGCATTCCCGATGCAATGCAGCGAGGTCGAACAGGCGCTGGTGATCGAATAGTTGATGCCCTTGATCTTGTAGGCTGTGGCCAGGTTGGCCGAAATCGTCGAGGACATGCATTTGGGCACCGCGAACGGCCCAATCCGCTTGGTCGCGCCGGTTTTCAGAACCGTCTGATGCGCGGTGAGCATGGCGCTGGTCGACGGCCCGCCCGATCCGGCCACAAGGCCGGTGCGCGGATTGACGATGTCACTTTCCTCCAGCCCGGCATCGACAATTGCCTGGCCCATTGCAATATGAGCATAGGCCGCGCCCGGCCCCATGAAGCGCAGCGTGCGCTTGTCCACATTGGCGGCCAGATCAATGTCGATCTTGCCCGAAACCTGACTGCGAAAACCATGTTCGATCATCGTCTCGTCAGCAGTGATCCCGGATTTTCCGGCCTTGAGCGATTGGGTGACTTCTTCGGCATTTACACCGATAGACGAAACGATACCCAGGCCGGTGACAACAACACGCTTCATGCGCGCTCTCCTTCTCGAATTCAGGAACTTAGATAGAGACGTGAGGGGTGCGGTGCAACCGGAATGAAGCAGGGCGGCACAGGGTGTAGCGCGCGCGCCGCCTTGAAATGGACGGCAGAAAGGCTTGCGCCTCAAACTTGGGCATCCTTCATTGACAGACCGGGGCAAGTCGGGCAGCCCCGTTCACCGAGGCGGGGGACACCGCGCCCCTTTAAAACCGGATCGGAATTCTTGTGGACATGATTGCCAACCACCGGGCCAACCAGATTGGCAGCCTCTGGATGATCGCCTCGATGGGGCTGTTTGCCATCGAGGATGCGTTCATCAAAGCCGCCGCCAAGGCTCTGCCCATTGGCGAAATCCTGATCGTCTTCGGCGCGGGCGGCACGGTTGCCTTCGCAGGGTTGGCGCTCATCGCCCGACAGCCCCTTTTCGTGCCGGATGCCCTGTCTCGCCCTATGCGCATCCGAGTGGTGTTCGAAGTTATCGGTCGGCTGTTTTACGTACTGGCCCTGTGGCTGATCCCGCTATCGGCGGCAACTGTGATTTTGCAGGCCACCCCTCTGGTGGTGGTGGCCGGTGCCGCGGTAATCTTTGGCGAACAGGTTGGATGGCGCCGCTGGGCCGCCATCCTCATCGGCCTAACCGGGGTCATTATCATCATCCAGCCCGGTGCGGACGGATTCTCGGTCTTGTCCCTTCTGGCCGTCTTCGGCATGCTCGGCTTTGCCGGTCGCGACCTTGCCAGCCGCGCCGCGCCCGCCTCGCTTGGTGCCGCAGTGCTTGGATTTTATGGTTTTCTCGCCATCATAATCGCCGGACTCGTCTGCACGCTGTTGCAGGAAGAAGCATTTCAGCGCCCCGACCAAAACACGAGCATGGCCCTTTTGGGCGCTGTTCTCGCCGGGGTCGGTGCCTATGCCTGCCTGATGAAGGCCATGCGCACTGGCGAGGTCTCAGCCGTCACCCCGTTCCGATACACCCGGTTGTTGTTCGGCATCGCCCTTGGGATTGCAGTCTTCGACGAGCAGTTTACCCTGCCGATGCTCGTTGGCTCGGGCCTGATCGTGTTGTCGGGCCTGTTCATCCTGCAACGCAGCAAACAGGCGGCCGTCCTTTAAACGAACAAACGGCAAAGCAATTCAGACCTGACCGTGCCGGATTGGCAGGTCCTGTCTCGGTTGAGTAGACGCAAAGCCTGTGGCAACCTGCCTTTCAAGCTGTATTCGAGCTGTATCCCAAAGGGGACCGCAATGACCGCTGCCCCGCCAAGACTCCGCCGATTTGGCGACCTGGACGGCAAGACCTTCCTGATCTGCGTCGGTGCCGCCAAATGCGCGACCAGTTGGCTGCATTCCTATCTCGGTGCCCTGCCCGAAGCTGTGGTATCGCCGCTCAAAGAGCTACACTTCTTCGATGCCAGGTTTTCCACCAACGCGCTTTTCGATCCCGATGCCTTTGCTCTGAAGCGCCTAACCTTCCACCTGAGCCAGGCTGGTGCGCAAACTTCGAACCTGCTGGACCACGCGACCTTTCAGGCCAGCGTCGACCGGGCCCAAATGATCTATGATGACAATGCATACTTCGCGCATTTCGCGCGGCTTTGCACCGGCTCCACGCGATGCCTGTGCGATCTTACGCCAGGCTATTCCGCCATTGGACCCGAAGGGTTTGCCTACATGCGTGAATTCTTCGCGGCGCAAGGCACAAGGTTGAAAATCCTGTTTATCATGCGCGATCCCATTGCCCGGTTCTGGTCACAGCTTCGACACCTGCAGCAACTGAACCCGAAAAACGAAATCGCCCGCAACTGGCCCAAAGCGCTTGAGGCATCCGCACTCAGGGCGCGAGCGGATTATCGCTCAATCGTCACATCGCTCGATCAGGTTTTTCCGGCAAATGACCTGCTCTATCTCTTCTATGAATCGCTGTTTCACGAGAACACCCTACACCGGCTTTGCGGGTTTGCAGATGTCGCCTATGAACCGGCTCAACCCTATGAAAAGAAAAACGAAACGACCGTCAAACTACCACTGCCGCCAGCTGCCCGAAACGCGTTGGAAACGCTTCTCGCTCCGCAATATGCTTTCTGCCACGACCGGTTCGGCAGCGCGGTTCCAACTGACTGGCGCGAATGACCATGTGAGGAAAACCTTACTCGACGCGTTGCAGGCCCGCCCGCTACGATCAGGCATTACATTGAGTACAATTGTCCAAATACGGTTTGCCCGGCTTCGGGGATACCGGAGCATTTAACGGAGGACTTTACCATGCCAGAAGACGCCTTGATCGGTTTTCGCTTTTTCAGCAGCTCCAACAGCCCGACTATTGTCAATGAGGCCGCCGAACGCAACGCGACTCAGCATCTGGAAAACGACATCGCACATTTCCATGCGATCCAGCACCTCGATCGTGCCACAGACGCAGTGCAGGCAGCCGCAACGCGCAATGATCGCCGGGACGAGCCGGGTTTCGAAGACAATGTGCCCCCCGACCTGATCGGACCTGACGACTTCCTGCTATAGGAATGACCAACAAGACCTGGGTGCGCCAAGGCCAACTGCTGCGGCGCATCCGATCACCGCAAAGTGGTGTGAATAGCTTGCGGGTTGGCTCAGCTTTCGCTCAGCGCGACCTTCATATCCTTGACTTCGTAGATCACTTCACCATCGGCTTCGACGATGCCGTCGGCAACGCCCATGGTCAGACGCCGGGTCTGAATCGCCTTGGTGAAATCAATCTTGTAGGTCAGCATCTTGCGGTCAGGCCGCACCATGCCTTTCAGTTTCACCTCGCCCACGCCCAGCGCATAACCGCGCCCGGTCCAGCCGCGCCAACCGAGGTTAAATCCTGTCAGTTGCCACAGCCCATCCAGGCCCAGACAGCCCGGCATGATCGGGTTGCCGGGGAAGTGACACTCAAAGAACCACAGGTCCGGCTTGATATCGAACTCGGCCAGGATATGACCCTTGCCATGTGCCCCGCCATCGGCTGAGATATCGATGATCCGGTCCATCATCAGCATCGGCGGCTCGGGCAACTGCGCATTGCCGGGGCCAAAAAGCTCGCCACGGGCACATTTCAACAGGTCATCGCGGTCAAAGCTGCTCGGGTATTGGGACATCTGCTTGGCGGTCCTTCGCTTGATACTTGCGGGTATGGCTCCCTTTCCCTCTATCACCCGCGCCAAAGGAGAGGCAATAGGGGCTGCCGTCGCAGCCAGGCCCCGGATGTCGCAGCCTCGGCGGCTCAAAAGGATTTCCGTTGAAAACAGGGGTTGAAACCCCTTATATTGCTTGGAACCCATGTATTGCAGCCTTCGGGCCGCGCATGACACAAGGGAACGCGCACGTGACCAAGACACAAACCGCTGAACATCGCGGCCAGGACTGGCTTGCCGGTGCAGGGCTGCGCCCAACCCGCCAACGGCTCGCACTGGCAACGCTCTTGGTGGGCGATGGACAGCATCGCCACGTCACCGCCGAAAGCCTGTTTGACGCCAGCCGCGACGCGGGCGAAAAAGTGTCGCTTGCCACGGTCTACAATACCCTGCGCGCTTTTTGTCAGGCGGGGCTCTTAAGCGAAATCACCGTCGACGGCACCAAAAGCTATTTCGACACCAACACCACCGAGCACCCGCACTTCTTTTGGGAAGACAGCGGCGCGCTGACCGATGCCGCCACCGAAAGGCTGCAGATCTCGAATCTGCCGCAAGCCCCGGCGGGCGCCGAGATCGCGAGCGTCGACGTGGTGATCCGGTTGCGCCGGACGTAACGGAACGGTGGGCTGGCCCCACCTGAGACTTGCGCTTGCCCGCCAATCACGGTTCCCTGAGGCAAACCATCAGGAGAGCCTCATGCACGCCATCACCTATACCAAATTCGGCCCCGCCGCCAAGGTGCTGAAACTGCGCGACATGCCTACGCCCAACCCGGCGGCGGGCGAGGTTCTGGTGCGCCTGCACCGATCCGGTGTGAACCCGTCGGACGTCAAGGCCCGCGCCGGTAACCGCCCCGGCGTCACCGAGCCCGCTTTCCCTGTGATCATCCCCCATTCCGATGGCGCCGGCATGATCGAGGCCGCTGGGAAGGGCGTCGACCCCTCCCGCGTTGGCGAACGGGTCTGGATCTGGAACGGCCAGTGGCAGCGACCGCACGGCACCGCCGCCAGCCACATCACCCTACCCGCCGATCAGGCCGTTCCCCTGCCCGAAAGCGTCAGCTTCGACACCGGGGCCACGCTCGGCATCCCCGCTCTCACAGCCGCGCAAACGGTCTTTGGCAGCGGCCCGGTCACTGGCCAGACGCTGCTCGTCTCGGGCGGTGGCGGCTCTGTCGGCCACCTCGCCATTCAGCTTGCGATCTGGGGCGGCGCCAAGGTCATCGCCACCGTCGGCTCGGGCCGCTCGGGCGACGATGCCCGCGCCGCCGGAGCGAGCGCCGTTCTCGACTACGCCTCCCCCGACCTCGCCACCGATATTCTTGCCGCCAACGATGGCGCCGAAATCGACCGCGCGGTGGAATGCGAATTCGGCCCCAATATCGACCTCTTGGCCCAGGTAATGAAACCGCTCGGCACCATCGCCGCTTATGGCTCTGCCGCCGACATGACTCCCACGCTGCCTTTCGGCTCGCTTCTCTTCAAGGCGATCAAGATCGACATCTCACTGATCTACATCCTACCCTTGGCTAAACGCCTGGAGCGCGTCGCCCAGATCCACACCGCGCTCACCCAACGTGCACTCACCTCGCGCGTCCATGCCACCTATCCATTGGCAGAAACTGCAAACGCCCACGAAGCGGTTGAGGCCGCCGGTCGCCATGGCGCCATCCTTCTCGATTGTACCTGACCAAAGCCTCTTTCTTGGCCCAAGTACTCACTGCAACACTGCACCTGCGTGCGGTACTGCCGGAATCAACGGAACCGCTCACCAAAGAGCCACTCCGCTTGTCCCGGCAAAAGCCGGGACGAGCTTATCAAGCGACGCCGCAGGCGTCACCGCTGGATCAGGTTTCGTCCGGGCGCTCCCCGATCTTCTTGCGCGAACGCGCCAGCCCTTCGTCAAACCCCTCACCATCACCGAAATCGACGAATCCGGCGTAATGTCGATGCGGGTCCTTCAACCCGCCCGCGTGCTTGATCGGACACCAATAGGCCTCAGTCCGCCCGGCCACTTCCCGCACCCAAGCCAGAACCCCATTGCAATAACCGCAATAGATACAGTTCAGCTTCTGCAAGCCGTTGAGATAGGCCAGGTGATGCCGGTCAATGCGGATATGATCCCGGCGCGGCACTTTGGGGATGCCGTAAACCGGGAAGCACGCCGCCTGGTAGACGGTCACGAACAAATCGAGCAGCACAAACGGCACGATCAGCGCATAGATGAAGGGCGCCGTCAGCACCACCATCGGACGGGTCGCCTTTAGAAAGGTCCAGAGCCGCACCCTGAGTTTGCGATGCCGCCGCCGGGCCTCGTCCTCAAACACCACCCGACCGCGCTCCAGCCGATAGCGAAACGCCTCGCGCCGCTTGGACAGTTCGGCCTCCATCTCACTCTGCAATGCACGGATGCGTGCCAGGATGGTGTCGATTACCGATACGTCCTGCGGATCGGTTGTGTCAGGCGTGTTTTCAGGGGTCTCGGGCATGTCTGGCCTCGCTGGGTGCTGTGACCCGTCAAGCCTAACACGCCCGTACTTCGAACCCTAGCCGATCGAGACCAGCTCCACCGCAAAGGTCAGGTCCTTGCCCGCCAGCGGATGGTTGGCGTCCAGAACCACGTGGGTCTCTGAAATCTCGAAAATGGTCAGGGTCATGACCTGGCCTTCCTGGTTTTGCGCGTGCACCTGTGTGCCGATCTCCATTGGAATCTCATCGGGCAGCTCGGTGCGCGGCACCGACTGACGGGCCTCCTCGAAGACCGGTCCATAAGCTTGGTCGGCGGGCGCCTTGATCTCGCGTTTGTCACCGACGCTCATACCTTCCATCCCGACTTCCAGTCCCGGGATCACCTGGCCCTGGCCAAAGGTGAACTCCAGCGGATCGCGGCCCTCGCTCGAGTCGAAAACGCTGCCGTCATCCAGTGTACCGGTATAGTGAATTTGGACGGTATCGCCCTGCTTGACCTGTGCCATGTCGTGTTCTCCCGTCCATTTGAATCTGGCAATGAGAGGTGAACCTACAGAGCGCGCTTGCGCATTGCAAACCGCTTCCCCGCGACACTTCACCCCTTTTGCCCTTTTCCCTGTCCGCGCGCCGTGCCAACCTGCGCCCGGATCAAGGGGGAAGACCATGCCGATCAAAGCCTGCGTTTTCGATGCCTACGGCACGCTGTTTGACGTGGCCGCCGCCGCACGCCAGGCCGCCGCCGAACCGGGGGGCGAAGCGCTATCCGAGAACTGGCCGCAACTGGCCGCTCATTGGCGCACGAAACAGCTGCAATACACCTGGCTGCGCGCGGTCACGGGCGATCACACCGATTTCTGGTCCGTGACCCAGGATGGTCTCGACTGGGCGATGGAAGCCGTGGGCCTTTCGGAGCCGGCCATCCGCGAACGCCTGTTGCAACTCTACTGGGAGCTGTCGGCCTACCCCGAGGTCCCTGCCATGCTCGCCAAACTGAAAGAGATGGGCCTTGCCACCGCGATCCTGTCCAACGGCTCTCCGGATATGCTGGACGGCGCCGTCAATTCCGCAGGCATCAGTATGTATCTCGACGACAACCTCTCGGTCGAAAGCGTTGGCATCTTCAAACCCGCCGACGTGGTCTACGAACTGGTCACCCAGCGCTTCAGTTGCACCCGCGACGAGGTATTGTTTGTCTCTTCGAACGGTTGGGACGCCGCCTGTGCGGCCGCCTACGGTTTTGAAACCGCTTGGGTCAACCGCGCGGGTGAACCCGTAGACCGTTTGCCTGGTCAACCCAAGCACGTGCTGTCCGATCTCACCACCATCCCGCAACTGGCAGATCCGAACTATGGCAAGTTTCACAACCTCTGACGGGGTATCCCTGCATTACAAAGACGAAGGCGAGGGTACACCGCTTCTCTGCCTCGCCGGTCTTACCCGCAACGCCACCGATTTCGATTTCGTGGCCCCGCATCTCGACGGGACTCGACTGATCCGGCTCGATTACCGGGGCCGCGGCAAATCGAAATGGGCCGACCCGGCCACCTACACCATTCCCGTCGAGGCCCGCGACACGCTCGAACTGCTCGACCACTTGAGGCTCGAAAAAGTTGCCATCCTCGGCACCTCTCGAGGCGGTCTCATCGCCATGACACTGGCAGCCCTCGCCCATGACCGTTTGCTCGGTGTGGTACTCAACGATGTCGGCCCCGAACTTGACCCAGAAGGCCTTGAGGCGATCGCAACCTATATCGGGCGCAATCCGTCCCACCGGACCCATAACGATCTGCTCGAAATCTGGCCCGACGTGATCGTCGGCTTCAACAACGTACCGAAAAGCCGCTTCCGCGAGGAAATCGCGCGGCTATATGACGAAACGCCCGAAGGCCTGCGCATCACCTACGATCCGAAACTGCGCGATGCCGTTCTGGCCGCCGCCGAGGCCCCGATGCCCGATCTCTGGCCGCTGTTCGACGCGCTGAGCGGCCTGCCCCTCTGCGCGCTCCGGGCAGAAAACTCCAACATCCTGCCCG
The DNA here is from genome assembly GCF_032586155.1 of Aliisedimentitalea sp. MJ-SS2. NCBI lineage: Bacteria > Pseudomonadati > Pseudomonadota > Alphaproteobacteria > Rhodobacterales > Roseobacteraceae > Aliisedimentitalea > Aliisedimentitalea sp. MJ-SS2. The sequence goes on along the minus strand of NZ_JAWHTC010000001.1, from coordinate 239,405 downwards.
AAGCAACCTTCGCGGAAATGCAACGCCGCCGTCCCGACATGATCGCCGCCGGTGTTAAGGATCGCGGTCATGTCCCCTATCTCGACGAACCTGACAGCCTCGCCGCCATACGCCAATGGATGAACCTGCTATGAATATCGACATGATCCGCGCCGCCGCCGCCCGCCTATCGGGCCGTGCCCGCCGTACCCCGCTGCTTTCATCCCCGTTTCTCGATGGCCTCGCTGGGCGAAGGCTGCTCCTCAAAGCCGAGTGCCTGCAACACACTGGCAGTTTCAAGTTTCGCGGCGGCTGGTCCGCCATTTCCGCGCTGGACCCTGATATCCGCTCCAAGGGTGTGATCGCCTATTCGTCTGGCAACCATGCCCAAGGCGTCGCCCATGCCGCCACGCTACATGGCATCCCATCGGTCATCGTCATGCCCGCTGACGCACCACAGCTCAAAATTGCCAACACCCGTGCCCTGGGCGCCGAGGTGGTGCTCTATGATCGCGCCGGCGGCGAGGACCGTGGCGCCATCGGTCAGGCAATTTCGCAAGAACGCGGTCTGACCCTGATCAAACCCTATGACGAGCCACTTGTGATCGCAGGGCAAGGCACCTGCGGGTTGGAAATCGCCGAACAGATGGCCGAGGCTGGAATCGAAAATGCCGAGGTTCTGGTCAATTGCGGCGGCGGCGGCCTGACCGCCGGTGTGGCTCTGGCACTCGAGGCCGAGGCCCCTCCTCTGCGTGTTCGCCCGGTCGAACCTGAACGCTTCGACGACACCGCCCGATCGCTTATCTCCGGTCAGATCGAACGCAACGAAAGCGAAAGCGGCTCGATCTGCGACGCCATCCTGACCAACGGCCCCGGCGAAAACACCTTCCCGATCCTTCAACGCCTCTGCGGCCCCGGCCTCGTCGTCACCGAAGACGAGTGCCTGCGCGCCATGGCACTGGCCTTCCTGCGCCTCAAGATCGTTCTGGAACCGGGGGGTGCCGCCTCGCTTGCTGCTGCGCTTTTCCATGGCGGCGACCTTCAAGGCGATACCGTCGTCGCCATTGCCACCGGCGGTAATGTCGACCCGTCGATGTTCACGCGCGCGCTGGAGACACTGGATTGACACCCCTAGCCCCTCTTTCTTGGTGCAAATACTCCCCGCGGAGCGCCCCCAATTCACGCCCGGACCAACCGTCACCGATTACACATCGCCTCGCCTCTTTCTGAATGAAAGTGTGCGGAAGCACCCATTTCGATCACCGTCGCCCGCCAACAGGAGCCCCTCCATGACCCGTTTCACGATTGCGTCTTTCAACGTCAAGAACCTCATCGGCGCCAACAAGGAGTTCTACGAATTTCTCGAATACACACCCGAAGAATACGCCTGGAAAAAAGACTGGCTGGCCGAGCAGATCATCGCCATGGACGCCGACATCGTTGGCCTGCAGGAAATCTTCGAGGAATCCGCCTTGCGCGATGTGGTGGACGAAGCGGACAAGCGTGGCCATGCCCTGAATGACTCCGCCCTGCCTGACGCCACCAAAAGCTATCGCAAAAAGGCGATCTTTCGCAAACTCGCCTACGAGGGATATTCGGATGCGGCCATCGCATTCGCCCCCAACATCAACGACGGCGAACCGGGTCAGCGCCGTCCGGGCCTCGCCATCCTGTCGCGCCACGGATTTGCCGAGCCACCTGAAGTGCTGCAGGAGCTGGACACGCCCCTGACAATCCCGTTGCAGGAACTGGGTGGCGGCGACGCCGGCACCTATTCCGTCACCCGCCTGTCACGCCCGATACTCAAGGTGCGTATCGCCGTGGGCGGCGAAAAGATCACCGTCTTCAACTGCCATCTGAAATCCAAGTTGGGCGAGTTCATCCGTCCAAAGGGTGCCGATTTCGTTCGTGAGGCCAATCTTCTGACCTATGACGCGGCGGGCCGCGCTATGGGAGCGCTGCGCGCCGGTCTCAGACGTATGGCCGAGGCCTGGGTGCTGCGCCGGGAAATCCTGAAAGAGCTCGACCGCGGCCGCCCGGTCATGGTCCTGGGTGATTTCAATGATGGCGAACATGCGGTTAGCTCGGAAATCATCTCGGGCGAGACCCCGTTTCGCAATTACGCCTGGATGCTACGCCACGATGCCAAGCACCCCAATGACCGCTATTCCAAGACCGAAAATGAGGGCATCACCGAAAGCGTCGATCGCGTCCGCCTGCATTCGGCAGAAAAGCTGTTCGTGCGCAAGTCCCTGCGCGACATGGTCTATACATCGGCCTTTGGCGGCGTGTTCGAAAGCATCGACCAGATCTATCTCAGCCGCCATTTCCATCCCGACTACAAGAAGCGAATTGGCGAGATGGAGTATTTCAGCGTCTTCAATGACCATTTGACCGACGGCTCCCACCCCGAGGCACCCTATAACAAGCTCGCTTCGGACCACGGTCAGATCATGGCGCATATGGTAATCGAAGACCGGGACTGACTCCGTCTCGCTTCGGCGTCATATTTTTCGACGGCCTGACGCCAATGTGCATCAAGGGTATGGAATTCCCTACTGTGACGTCAATGCGCGTCAAGGTAGGATTAGCCTGATTTTACCATAACTTTTCAAAGAGGTGGTGAAGTTGAACGAGTTTACCCGGGACGAGTGCCACCACAAATTCACTCCGAAGGAGCAGGCCGGAACCCAAGGTTCCGGCCTGCAACTTTTTCGACCCCCGCAAACCTGCCTGACCGTTTGACATCGACGCCTAACGGGCCAATCCTGCGGCAAACTCAGCCCAACCCGCGGGAGACCTCTCATGCATATGGCCGACCTGGATGGCGTCACGCTTCACTATCGCCTGGACGGGCCGGAAACCGGACCCGTGGTGGTCTTCTGCAATTCGCTCGGTACCGATCTACGGGCCTTTGACGGGCTCTTGCCGCATTTGCCACAGGGGCTGCGCATCTTACGCTACGACAAACGCGGCCATGGCCTCTCATCCTGCCCGCCCGGCCCCTATTCGATGGGTACCCTGGTGCGCGATGCCGAACGGCTGCTCGACCACCTGGGCCTCAAGGAGGTCGTGTTCGTCGGTGTCTCCATCGGCGGCATGATCGGCCAGGGGCTAGCGATCAAACGGCTCGACCTGGTGCGAGGGCTGGTGATGTCGAACACGGCGGCCAAGATTGGTCAGCCGTCGATGTGGGAGGATCGGATCGCGGCCGTGCGCGCCGGAGGCATCGAGGCCCTGGCGGACGGCACCATGGAGCGCTGGTTTACCTCCGCCTTCCGCGACACGCCCGCATGTCTGGGTTGGCGCCACATGCTGACCCGGCAACCGCTCGAGGGCTATGTCGGCTGCATGGCGGCGATCTCGGGCACAGATTTCTACACCCCAACCTCGGGTCTGCGCCTGCCCGCACTCGGTATCGCCGGCAGCGAAGACGGCTCGACCCCGCCCGACCTCGTGCGTGAAACCACAGACCTGATCCCAGGCGCGCATTTCCGATTGATCCGCCGCGCCGGCCACCTGCCTTTTGTCGAGCAGCCCGCCGAATATGCCGCTACCCTGGCAGAATTTCTGAGCAGCATAGGCCACCTGCCGGAGAATTAGGCGCGAGAGCGCTTTCAACTGCCGGCACGCAATCATCATGTTGAAACCTCGGAATATGATCGTCATGATCCACCCGACTCGGATCGACTGAGGGAGCGAGGACCCATGGCCGATTTCCTGCTTGTGCACGGTGCCGCCCATGGTGCCTGGTGCTGGCGTGACCTGATCCCCGCGCTCACCGCGCGGGGCCATTCGGTGCGCGCCATCGACCTGCCCGGCCATGGCGGCGATCTTACCCCCATCGCCGATGTCACGCTTGATGCCTATGCCATTGCCATCCTGTCGGCCATCGACAGCCCGGTTACACTGGTTGGTCATTCGATGGCGGGCTACCCGATCTCACTCGCCGCTGAACGGGCGCCGGACAAGATAACCCGACTGGTCTATCTCTGTGCCTACCTGCCCGCCGGCGACCGCACTCTGGCCGAACGCCGCCAGGAAAACTCGCACCAGCCGCTCCTGCCTGCCCTGATCCACGCAGATGACCGCAAGAGTTTCCGCGTCGACCCGGCCAGGAGCCGTGATCTCTTCTATCACGATTGCCCACCTGGCACGGCGACCTACGCGAATGCCCGACTGTGCGCTCAGGCGGTGCAACCATCGAATATCCCCTGCCCGCTCGGGGCCGCCTACGCATCGGTACCACGCAGCTATATCCGCTGCATGGACGACCACACGATCCCACCGGAGCTGCAGGTTGCCATGACCGCCGATTGGCCCGCGCGCGACGTTTGCGAAATGCCGACAGGTCACTCGCCCTTCTTTGCCGACCCGGAGGGACTGGCGGAATTGCTCGGCGATATCGCGGATCAGGATGGCTGATCCCGCCCTGACCAAACCCCGGTTGACGCGCGGGTAAGGAATACCCGACTTTCCGTGGGGTCACCCGGCAGCAAGACTTCTCTTGCGCCTTTCGTCTGCTTATTTACCCGCAATCCATTTATCTCCCCTTCGCCGGACGCTGTCATGAACGACCGCCTTGCCATCGTTTTTATCGTACTCACCGTGGTGATCGACGCCATCGGCATCGGTCTGATCATGCCGGTGATGCCAGCGCTTCTGGGCGAAATCGGTGGTGGCGGCGTTGCCGATGCGGCGATCTGGGGCGGAATTCTGTCGGCGGGTTTTGCGGTGATGCAATTCCTCTTCGCACCGCTGATTGGCGCGCTTTCTGACCGGTTCGGGCGCCGCCCGGTGTTGCTCATTTCCCTTGTTGTAATGGCGCTCGACTATTTCCTGCATGCTCTGGCTCACACAATCTGGCTCTTGTTGATCGTGCGGCTGATTGGCGGGATCACCGCGGCGACCCATTCTACCGCCAATGCCTATATGGCCGACATTTCCGATCCACATCAAAAGGCAGCGCGCTTTGGCCTGATCGCCGCCGGTTTCGGGGTCGGGTTTGTGCTTGGCCCGGTGCTGGGCGGGGTGCTGGCCGAATACGGCACCCGCGCGCCATTTTGGGCGGCTGGGGCCCTGGCGCTCGCCAATGCAACGCTGGGCTTTTTCGTGTTACGTGAAACCGTCACCGACAAAATCCGCCGCCCATTCGAGGTCTCTCGCGCCAACCCGTTCGGCGCCCTGCGCGCGGTGACGCGGCTCACCGGGTTGACCCGGCTGATCTCGGTCTATTTCTTCTTCCAGATCGGCACCATGGTTTACCCGGCGATCTGGGCTTATTTCCTGACCGAGCGATTCAATTGGTCCGAGGCGATGATCGGCCTCTCGCTGGGACTATATGGCTTCTTCTACGCCCTGGTCATGGGGCTGATGGTCAAACCGTCGATTGCCCGCTTCGGACTTTATGGCGCCGTAATTTTTGGCCTTGCCTTCGAAATCATCACCCTGCTGATCCTGACCTTCATCAACAATGGCACGCTTTTGTTGGTCATGATCCCCATCGCCGCCCTCGGCGCACTGGCTCTGCCCGCACTGCAATCGGCGATGAGCCAAACAGTACGCGACGATGCGCAGGGCGAGTTGCAGGGTGTGCTGACCTCGGTCACCTCGCTGGCGATGATCATCGCGCCTGTCGCCATGACTCAGGTCTTCGCGCTCTTCACCCGCGAAGACACCTGGCTCTACCTGCCCGGCGCTCCGTTTCTCCTGTCGGCTGGGCTGATGGTGATCTGCCTGTGGCTTTTCACGAGAAGTTCCGTTCCGTCAGAGGCGCAATAGGTCGCTTTCGGACTTGCCCCGCCCCCGCCTTGCGCCGCAGATTGTGAGCCAAGGAAGAGGGAGCCCCAACATGACCGCCATCAAAGCCGCCGTCTGTCACGAATTCGGCCAACCGCTGAGCATCGAAACCGTCGAACTGCGCGCGCCTGAAATGGGCGAAGTGCAGGTTGACCTCGACGCCGTTGCAATCTGCCACTCGGACATCTCCTATGCGGATGGTGCCTGGGGCGGATCGCTGCCCGCGGTTTACGGCCACGAAGCGGCCGGGAAGGTCTCGGCCGTGGGCGACGGGGTGCGCGATTTCACGGTCGGCGACGACGTTCTGGTCACTCTCATTCGCGCGTGCGGCACATGCCCGTCCTGCGGCAGCGGCAAACCAACCAATTGCGAAACGCCGTATGACGGCGATCATGGACCACTGACCATGCCCGATGGAAGCAAACTGCACCAGGCAATGGCCTGTGGAGGCTTTGCTGAAAAGGTCGTGGTCGATCAAAGCCAGCTGGTGAAGCTGCCCTCGGACCTGGAAAAAGACGTCGCTTCGCTGCTCAGCTGCGGTGTGATCACCGGTGTCGGTGCCGTAGTCAACGCCGCGCAACTGCGCGCCGGGCAGGACGTTGTGGTTATCGGCGCCGGCGGCGTCGGCCTCAACACCATCCAGGGTGCCCGCATCGCCGGAGCCCGCCGCATCGTCGCGGTGGACATGAGTGAGGAAAAACTGGCCGATGCCCGCGAGTTCGGCGCCACCGACGGGGTGCTCGCGACCGCAAAATCTCCGTGGCGCCATGCGATCAAGGCGATGGGCCGCGGCGCAGATGCCGTGTTTGTCACCGTCGGCGCAATCCAAGCCTATGACGAAGCGCCTCGCTACCTCGGCCGTGGCGGTAAGGTACTGATGGTCGGCATGCCCCATTCCGACGCGGTCTCGACCTATTCGCCAGTGATGATGGCGGCCGTAGGTCAGGGCATGCAGGGCACCAAAATGGGCGACGTTGTCATCCGCCGCGACATCCCGTGGATGATCGACCTTTACCAGCAAGGGCGGCTGAAACTCGATGAGTTGATATCGAACCGCTGGACGCTGGATCAAATCAACGAAGCGATTGCCGACACCAAATCCGGCAGTGCCCGACGCAATGTGATCCTGTTTTGACGCTGGCAGACTTGTTTTGCTGGCCGGACGGTCGGAAGGTGCGTTGAACGCGCACCCTATGAGGTTTCCATGAAACTCACCGATCTCGACATCATCGTCAGCGCCCCGCCGCCGCCCGGCTGGGGCGGGCGCTATTTCATTTTCGTCAAGCTGACCACCGATACCGGGATAACCGGTTGGGGCGAATGCTATGCCTCCTCGGTTGGGCCCGAGGCAATGGAACATGTCATTCGCGACGTGTTCGAGCGCCACATGCAGGACGAGAACCCGGAAAACATCGAGCTGATGTTCCGCCGCGCCTATTCAAGCGGCTTTACCCAACGCCCGGACCTGACCGTCATGGGGGCTTTTTCCGGGCTCGAAATCGCCTGCTGGGATATCCTGGGCAAGGATCGAGACCGACCCGTTTATGCCCTGTTGGGTGGGCAGATGAATGAACGTATCCGTTCCTACACCTATCTCTACCCGCTGCCGCATCAGGACATGGAAACTTTCTGGACCGACCCGGATGCCGCCGGAGAATGCGCCGCTGCGATGATCGAGAAGGGCTATACGGCGGTGAAATTCGACCCCGCCGGCCCCTACACGATCCGCGGCGGCCATATGCCTGCCATGTCCGACATCACGACCTCGGCGGCCTTCTGCAAGGCGATCCGTGAAGCGGTGGGCGACCGCGCCGACCTGCTCTTTGGCACTCATGGGCAATTCAACACCGCCGGCGCCATCCGTCTGGGCCAGGCGCTGGAGCCCTATTCACCACTTTGGTTCGAGGAGCCCACCCCACCCGACAACATAGAGGACATGGCCCGCGTCGCCCGCAATGTCAGCATCCCCGTGGCCACAGGCGAGCGAATGACCACAAAAGCCGAATTCACCGCCGTTCTGCGCGCCGGGGCTGCCGAGATCCTGCAACCCGCCCTGGGCCGCGCCGGCGGTATCTGGGAGATGAAAAAGGTCGCCGCCATTGCCGAGGCGTTCAACGCCCAGATGGCGCCGCACCTCTATGCCGGGCCGGTGGAATGGGCCGCCAACACCCATCTCGCAGCCTCAATTCCCAACATCCTGTTGCTTGAAAGCATCGAAACCGATTTCCATCGCGACCTGATTGGTGGTGCCATCACGGTGGAAGATGGGTTCGTCACACCGCCCACCGCACCCGGCCTTGGGTTCGAGTTCAACGAGGACCTGGCCCGCGCCCACCCGTACACCGGCGACGGGCTCCACCTGCAGATGCAGGAAGACCCCTGCGATTACAGAGGCGGTAACAATTTCCAAGGGGGCGCCCCGGCAACATCGGTCTGATCCGAAAAATGCGCAATACACACGGGCACTCGCATTTCAAATTAACATGTGCTAGTTTCCGAATGTGTAGAACAGGAAATGCGCTCAATGGACGATCAAGCACCCCCTGCCCCCCCCGCTGAAATGGCCCGCAGCGCCGCCAGCGCCGCCGCGTATTTGAAAACACTGGCCCACGAAGGGCGGCTGATGATCCTATGCCACCTGGGCTCGGGTGAGAAGTCGGTGGGCGAGCTGGAAAACCTCCTGGAAATCCGCCAGGCCGCGGTCAGCCAGATGCTGGCGCGGCTGCGGGAAGAAGGGCTGGTCTCGACCCGCCGGGACGGCAAGACGGTCTATTACAGCCTTGCCGATGACAGCACCTACGAGGTGATCTCTCTTCTGTATCGCCTCTTCTGCGGCCCCGAAGGCAGCAAGGCGGGCGACCCGGTCGCCTGCACCTAATCCCTTCCTTTCCGCCCGCCCCCGCATTATTGTGAACATGGTTCACAACCAAATGGGGACATCATGGCGACCAAGGCTGAAACGCGCCGCGAGGCGCTGCGTGCCAAATTGATCAGCATTGCCGAGACGACCATCGCCCGCGACGGCATGGACGCCATTCGCGCCCGTTATCTGGCCAAGGAAGCGGGATGCGCTTTGGGGGCGATTTACAATGTCTTTGACGACATGGGCGAGATCATCATCGCCGTGAACGGCCGCACCTTCCGCAAATTGGGCAAAGAAGTTGCTGCCTCGGTTCGGGCTGCACCAGACGACCCGATCGAACAGCTGATCGCCATGTCCTATGCCTATCTGCATTATGCGGTTGAACAGCCGAAACTGTGGCGCACACTTTTCGATATCCAGATGTCGACCGAACAGGACGTGCCAAAGTGGTACCTTCAGGATTTGGCTTCGCTGTTCGATAACATTGCCCGTCCGCTGGCCCGGCTGTTCCCAGAGATGGGTGAGGACGAACTCGACCTGATGACTCGCACTTTGTTTTCATCGGTACATGGAATCGTCCTCCTGGGCGTGGAAAACCGTATTTCGGGTGTGCCACGTGACCGGCTCGAAGCGATGATCGCCCTGCTTCTGAGGAATATCACGACAAAACAGACTGTTTCCTGAACGGCGTTCATTTTTTCTTGAACGTCGTTCAAATATTTCCTATATCAAATTCATGAACGATGTTCACAAATCAAATTACTGAAAGGAACCGACAGAAAATCGACCACGATCATCCCTTGTGGCGACAGCCGCGGTGATCTTGAAACGACCAAATAACCAGCCATTACAAGGCTTAGAGCTGCCAGACCGGCAAAATGCTCACCCTAGCCACAAGTGCCCAGAAAGGTAGAAAGATGTTTTCAACTCTCAAGACTCTCTTCGCCGGTGCCCAGGCCCGCGCAGATGAAACCATTACCGATCACTTCGCCTTGGACTTGATCGACCAGAAAATTCGCGAATCAGAAAATGCGCTCAAGGCCGCCAAGGCGACGCTGGCCAGCCTGATTCAGCGACAGCGTTCGGAAGAGCGCCAGGTCGATACACTGAAATCTCGGATCGACAGCATGATGAACCGCGCCGCGGAAGCGCTCGACGCCGATGACGAGACGCTGGCCACCGAGGCCGCCAATGCAATCGCACAGATGGAAACTGAACTGGCCATGCGCACTGACACCCTGGACCGCCTGGAGCAGAAAGTGCTGCGCATGAAATCGTCGATTGAGGCGGGCAACCGTCGCATCATCGACCTGAAACAAGGTGCCATCCAGGCGCGCGCCGTCCGACGCGAACAGGATATCCAGAAGCGGATGAACAAGACCCTGTCGGGCAGCGATGCTGCCAGCGAGGCCGAAGACCTGATCGCGCGCGTATTGAAACGCGACGATCCATTCGAACAGGCAGAGATTCTCAAGAGTATCGAGGAGGATCTCAACCACGACACGCTGGAAAACCGGATGGCAGATGCAGGCTATGGCCCGGCCACCCGCATCACCGCGAAATCGGTTTTGGAGCGCCTAAAGGCGTCCAAATCAGCAGCTTGATAGATAAGTAAACCTGAAAAATACCTCTGAAAGGTACTCCAATGTTTGACATGAACAACAACGACAACTCCCTCATCATGGTTTTCAACGGCGCCGGTGTCGTGGCCGCCTATGTTCTCTTGGGGTTTTCGCTCTATCTGTCCACCGACGTGCCGCTCTCGACCAAGGGGTTCTGGGGTATTGGCGTCCTGATGCTCACCATTTCACTGGTGAATTTCGTCAAATACCGGTTCGACGCAAAGGCCGACAATGACCGCATCCGCCGGATCGAAGAAGCTAAAAATGAAGAAATGCTGGCAAAATACGTCACCAAAGACTGATCGCCCACGCAATCGCAAAACCAGCCCGCCCGGCATTTTCGCTGGGCGGGGATTTCTTTTTGCCACCGCCCTCTCTACCACACCACAGTACCAACCCGGGTCGCGGCAAAGAACCGGCTTAGACTGCAGAACACAAAAAGCCGTACGCGGCAAACGCGCACGGCTGTCATGTCTTTCAGGCGTTAAACCTGGTTCAGCGTCGGAAACAGCGGGATTTCTTACCAAACCCGGCAGGCGAGCAAATCCAGCTGCCTCTACCAAGCGATGCCTTGCGCACCACCGGTTCCGGTGCGTTTCCTGCGCTGCTCCGCACCTGCAACCAGTCATGCCGTGTTGCGCCGCTGCCAGCGACCGACTTGACGGCGCTCAGCGAATGTTTGCGTGGTGTCACACTCACATCCGCCCGTGCCACGGGGGCCATGGACATGACGCCGGCGGTCAAAAGCGGCAGGGCAAAAGCCCGAAGAGCCAGGGGTTTCTTCATCTCCGTCACCTCAATTTTCACGTCGCATTTGCGCATTCCGGGCCATCCCTGCCACACACGGGTTGCGAACATTTTGGCCATCAATGCTAAATGGAATTGTATCGGTCAAGAGAAACAATTCCGTGGCCAGCGTTGGGCGGAAATGTGACCTTTCACTAAAGAAAACGCCCAAGCGATATGCCTGAGCGTTTTCAACGTGTTGCAGCGTTTTCAGCTTCGGGGCGAAAAACCGCCGATACTTTGCCCTCTAGTCGAGGATCTGGTTCTTGACGCGCCAATCCGGTGCTCCGAACCCTTCTGGCCAAGGGTAGACCTCGTGCTGGTTGAAATAGATCACGCCAACCAGCTGCGGATAGGCCTCTTTGACCTGACGTACCGAGTTCTCCCAAAGCTTGACGTAGTCGACCTGGCCGACATAGCCCAGCTCGGCCACGACGACCGGTTTGCCAAAGGCCGCGGCACGTTCGTAACGCGGGGCGAAGACGTCGTCGAAGCTGCGGTCGCCACCATGCTTGGCCTGATCCCAGGCCTGCAGCCCGAACACCGTCAGGCCGATCAGGTCGGCATAGTCGTCACCCGGGTAATACTTGGCCATGTCCTCGTCACCCAGCGGCGACCACATCACGGTGATTTTCGGGGCCGACACTTTGCACAGGTCCACCATGTGCTTGTAGGCGGTGATATAGATATCCGGGTCCCAACCCGCCCAGATGAACTGACCGCTGTGGTCGTCCATTTCATGGGCAAAGCGCAGCGTGACCGGGCTCTTCAGCGTCCCGAGCACATCACAGATCGCCGTCATGTTGCCATCGTATTCGCCGCGTTCGATCCCGCGCCGCAGGTATTGTGCGGTGTTGCGTTCGCTCCGCGACCATGTCCATGGCTCAACCGTCACCAGAAGTGCGCGATTGCGTTCCTGAGCGTAGCCGTCGGCGTCATAGAGGCTTTCCAGGAAAACGTCTTCCCACGGCAGGAACAGGTGTTCGATCACCACCTCTCCATCAGAGGCGAAGTCACCGTCCGGGTCATACACGCCGAAAGGCAACTCACCGGGAGGGGCGGCAAACGCCATGGTCGACAACAGGGTCGATGCCGCCGTCGCCGTAATCAGTTGTTTTGCAGCTTTTATCAGGTTCATGTTTCACCTTCCTTTATAGTGTCGGTCACTTGGCCCAAAACGGTACCACCCGGAACCGAACATCACCTTCTGTGCCCATACCCGCACCTGACACGACAAATTGAATCTCGGTCGTGATGCCGACAGGCTCAAGGCCAATTGCCAAGGCATAAAGGCTCTCTTCAGCCCGAATTATAATCGCTGCGCTGAACAGGACCATGATCGAACTCAATATCGTCAGGTCGCGCAGCAGGATATACCGGGTGTAGTCCTTGCGCCCTCGCGCCCGGCGCAGCTGGGCCACCAACGACACGACCAGGAGCAGCGTATAGAGAAACGTGTTCACCAGCGACAACAGGTAGAACCCGCGCGCCTCGGTCACGCTCGATACGGTTAGCACTGGAAATGCCGCGCCCGCCGCTAAAAGAGCATAGACCGCGATAATCCGCCCCGGCAAGGGCTGGCTCATCTCGCCGCCCTTGGGGGTGATGCGAAAATCGATGAACTTGCCGGTAATCCGGTCGCGTAACGCCATGGTGCAACCCCAGAACACCCAGGGCCATTGCAGCGCGGCGAACAGCGCCTTTTCCCAGGCCAAAACCTTTGCCCAGCGCGGACGGAAGAACCCGTCATGTTTCATCGCATAAGCAAACAGGATCATCACCCCGACTGCAGGCAGCGAATGGCCCAGGAAGGACGGATAGGTGACATCCGCAATGCGGATATCGAAGGTCACAGCGATGATCGGCACCAGGTACATCATCGACATCGAGACGGCGAAGAACACATACCAGGTCTGGCACAGCAGAAAGAGCAGTTTCAGCCGCATCGGCAGACGGCCCAAGTAGCCGGGCGTATAGCGCAATAGCAGCGAAAACAGCGAGCGTGACCACTGGAATTCCTGCGTCACCAGGTCGGCCAACGTTTCCGGCCCCTGCCCCAGCGCCATGGCGTCGATCGCATGCACGCCGCGCCATCCAGCAGCCGATATCAGCATCGTGGTGGAGTGGTCCTCGGCCAGTTCCGGCCCCAATCCACCTGCCTCCTTCAAGGCGCTGGTGCGCACCGTGTAGTGCGAACCGATGCACATTGGGGTCAGCGCTGCTGAATAGCCCGCCTGGAACACCCCATGGAAGGCAGCCTCTGAAAACAGCCGTGTGCGCGCGGCCCAACTGTCCTTGGCATTGGCCCCACAGATCGACGGGGCCGAGACATAGCCCACCGCCTCATCGGCAAAGGGGCGCAGCATTTCGCGCAGATAGCCCGGTTCGGGCACGTGGTCGGAGTCGAGTTGGCTAACGATGTCGTAGTCACGGTATCCCCAGTGATCATAGAAATAGGCAAGGTTGCCTTCCTTGCACCGGGTCCGGCGGGGCCATTCGGCGCGGTGATACGCCTCGATCCCCTTGCGAGTCGATAGTTTGACCCCGTGGGCGATACACCAGTTCTTGGTCTCATCACTGGGGTCCTCGTCGGCCAACCAGGTGTCATGCGGATAATCTTGCGCCAGCATCGCTTCGAGTGTCTTCTGGACAAGCTCGAAGGGCTCGGACGGGGTCTTGGTGGTGATCATCGCCACCCGCCATTTCCCCGGCTCCGGGTCCGGCGCCGAGGACCGGCGCGCGCGCAGGAAAACCAGCACAAAGTAAAGCTGCATCCCCCAGATCCACGCCATAGCCGCCGTGACGACCCAATAGCGCACCGGCGCGATCACGTGATGGGGTTGCAGCCACCAGGCCCAGAACCAACCGGCCGCGAAAAACCACAACCCAATGATAATGAAATACTTCAACGCCCGCCCACCACCATAAAGTGGTGTCAGGTAAGGGCGCGGTTCAAGCGCGGGGTGGCGCCCCTTTTTCATTTGGTCTCCGCATGTCCAAACCACGGGGCGGCATGGGCCACGATTTCGTCCAGATCGGTATAGTGCGCCCGGAACCCCAACACTTTGGCGGCACGGCCCGGATCAGCGGTCAGTTCGGCCGGGTCCCCGTCGCGGCGTGGCGTCAGGCACCGGGCCACGACCTTGCCGGTTACACGTTCGACCGAGGCGATCACCTCCTGCACCGACTGGCCTCGCCCGGTGCCCAGATTGAGCGCAAGGTTGTCGCCGCTGCCACCCAGGTACTCAATCGCCAGGACATGCGCTCGGGCAAGGTCATCCACGTGAATGTAGTCACGGATGCAGGTGCCATCAGGAGTCGGATAATCGGTGCCGAAGACCTGCAACTCGCTCTGCCCGGCCGCCGCCATGAGAGCCAGCGGCAGAAGGTGGGTTTCTGGATCGTGCCGTTCGCCGATCTCGCCATCGGGATCGGCCCCGGCGGCATTGAAATAGCGCAGCGCGGCAAACCGCAACCCATGGGCCGTCGCCGCATCGCGCAATATCCATTCACAGATCAGCTTGGTCCGGCCATAGGGGTTGATCGGGTCTTGTGGCGCGTCCTCAGTGATCGGCAGGGTCTCGGGCGTGCCGTAAGTGGCGCAGCTTGACGAAAACACGATCCGCCCCACTTCCGCATCACGCATCGCTTGAAGCAGCGAAATCATACCGCCCACATTGTTGTCGTAATACATCTCCGGCTGCCCGGTACTTTCGCCAACATAGGCAAAGGCTGCAAAATGCATCACGGCATCGATATGATGCTCATCCAAAGTTTGCCTCAGCAACCCGTTGTCGCGCAGATCGCCCTGCACCAGCGGGCCCCATTTCACAGCATCGGCATGGCCACGCGAAAGGTTATCAAAAACCACCGGATTGTATCCTGCCCTCGCCAGCGCCTTGCAGGCATGGCTGCCGATATATCCAGCTCCGCCCGTTACAAGAACATTCTGCAATTTTGCGCCCTTCAAACGACTCCCCTCTGATCACGCTGCTGACGGTACATTTCTTCGCCGAAACATGCGACGGTCGGAACAAGCCCTTCCTTCAGCGACACTTTTGGCTCCCAGCCAAGCAACGCCTTGGCCCGGCTGATATCCGGACAGCGTTGATGCGGGTCATCAACCGGCAAGTCCTTGTAGACCAGTTTCGAGTCGCTTTCGATCATGTCCAGTACGATCTCGGCCAGTTCCAGAACCGAGAACTCATCGGGATTGCCCAGGTTCACCGGATCATCGATGGTTCCGCACTCGCTCTCGGTCTCCATCAGAGTCATCAGCCCGTCCAACATGTCGTCGATATAGCAGAATGATCGTGTTTGTGTGCCATTACCATACACAGTCAGATCGTCGCCAGAATAGGCTTGGACAATGAAGTTCGACACCACGCGCCCATCCTCGGGATCCATCTTTGGCCCGTATGTGTTGAAAATCCGGGCAATGCGCGTGTCGACACCTTCGCTTTCATGCAGGTTGTAGAACAGGGTTTCTGCCCCGCGCTTACCCTCGTCGTAACAGGCCCGCGGCCCGGTCGTGTTGACCGACCCGCGATAGTCCTCGGATTGCGGCGACACGTCGGGATCGCCATAAACCTCGGAGGTCGAACTTTGCAGGATGCGTGCCGATTTCTTCTTGGCCAGTTCCAGAAGGTTGATGCCGCCTATGATCGAGGTCTTGAACGTGTGTACCGGGTCGCGCTGGTATTTCGATGGCGAACCGGGACAGGCCATGTTGTAGATTCGGTCAATCGGCCCGGTGATGGTGAAGGGGTCGACGATGTCGTACAGGAAAAAGGCAAAATTCGGGTTGGTCAACAGATCAGCGATATTGTCTTCCCGCCCGGTTTCCAAGTTGTCGACACAGATCACCCGATCGCCCTGCGCAATCAGTCGGTGACATAGATGCGACCCGATAAACCCGGCACCACCCGTGACCAGAATCGTATGACCGGCGTCGCCAGCCAGCCTCTCGGCAAACGCCGGTCGGAAAATCTTCGTACCACACATTTTTTGCACCATCCTTACCCAACCCTACGTCCGGGCCTTCATTCCCGGTACCCCCAATAAATGTATTTTGACGCCGAAAAGTTATTCTAACTTTGATATGCAACAATTACTCTCCGCCCATATAGGCACAGCGAGAAAATTTTTCCAACAAACACGCAAGATTTCCACCGGCGTGGATTATTGCCCGATTCGGTTCGCCCGATGGTTGTCGTTCTATTCGGTCGATTCTGCAGCGAAATCAGCGCCTAGACAGGATTGATCCAAATCCAGGTCAATACTCGCACCGCCCTTGCGCCAGAAGCGGTAGCTACCGCCCGCATGGCCGCCCGCCTTCTTTTCGATCGGCTCGAAACGGTTGAAATAATAGGTCGTCCCGGCAAAACTCACCGACCGGATGTAAAGATCGGTATCCCCTGTCTTGCCCTCACCAGCCCATTCATCGTTGAGAAAGTACAGCTCGATCCGGCGCGGGCATTCTCCGGCCTGGACCGGCAGGTTGAAGGTGGCGTAGCCGGCGTCGATTTCTTCTTGCGACACTGCACGCTCGGCGTTTGACGGCGCCGTTGTGACCTTGAAGCCGCCAACATGTTCGCCATCCATCATTACCCAGCCCTCGGGTGGCGATTTGTAACTTGTCCCCGAGGCCACGATCTCGATCACCGACCTGTCTGCCTGTTCCAACGAGGCCGCGCCACTTTGGGTCAGCAGCCAATCGATGTATCGATTATGCGCCGCAATCACCTTGCCCAGCTTGATCCGCGCAGCGGAGGTCGCCTCCGGATCAGTTTCAGCAAGATTGTTTTTTTCACCGGGATCCACCGCCAGGTCGTAGAGCTGAATCTCCTTGGTGTTGCCGTTGTAGATGAACTTCTCATCCGCTTCCCGATACCCCACCAGAAACCCGTTCCAAGGCGAAAAGAACATCACCCCATCCGGGCGTTTGCGGGCAAAGACCGAGCGTCCTTCCCACAACGACGGGGTCGCGATGCCCATCAGGTCTGTGATCGTCGGGCCGACATCGGCAATCCCGACGATCAGGTCGGTGCGTTCACCAGAAAAGAGTTGCGGATTGATCAGGGCAAACGGGATATGCACGTTTTCCTCGTGAATCCCGGCGGCATGTACGTAAGTGCCGTGCTGGCCAAAGGCCTCGCCGTGATCGCCCACCACCACGACCAGGGTTTCTTCCGCCAGTCCTTTCTCGTCGAGATAAGCCATCAGCTTGCCAAAGGATTGATCGCCAACGCGCAGCGCATTGAGGTAATCGTTGTAGGTCTCGTCCTCGACAAATTGTTGCGGGTCTTCGCCGGGAAAATAGGGATAATGGGTCATGCCGGTGCGGAAGGACACGAAGAATGGTGCTTTCGGGCGCTTCTCGATCCAACCGATGATCTGCTTGACGGTGCACAGGTCGCTCGACGTATTCAGATACTTGTCCGTCACGCTGGAATATTCATAGACACCTGTTTCGCATTCCCAATCGCGATAGTCCCCGATCTGTTCGAACCCGGCGGTGCGGACAAGCCCCTCAGTATTCTGAAACCGGTTGTCGGACGAGTTGAAGAACGCCGTGCGGAACCCGTTGGCACGCATCACCTCGGGCAGATAGACCGTGTCCAGGTCAGGGCGGCTGGCCAGCATCGAAATCGACGACAGCTCGGGGACCAGCGCGGCAAAGATCGACACCAGGAAATAGTTCGAAGCGGGAACATGAGCGTAGGCCCGGTTAAAGGCCAACGCATGCTTCAGCGCCGCATCAAGAAACGGTGTCACAGGTTGGTCGCCGCCCCAGGATGACACCTGGTTTGCCGGTGTTGATTCATAGGCGAAAATTATCACGTTGCGAAGCGGTTTGGCCGGTCTTTCCGGGCGCTTGATCGGTTCGGCCAAGTTAAAAGGCGGCGTCGCATCCGCGGGCTGTTTACCCAGTGACGTAATCCCACTCAGCCCGCCGTCACGGCCAAGCGAGGCCACGAAGGCCACGATCGGGTTCTGGAACCGTGCCAGCGCCACGCCGCTTTCGCTGTTGTTTAGAGATGACCCGGCAATCACGGTTCCGGCCATCAGCGCCAGAATAGCAAGGATCATGCTGGCCCCGTGCCAACGAGTCAGCACAACAGCCCCTCCAAAAAGTCCGATTGCAACGGCCAGCCCTGTTGCAACCACTTTCCACGACACAACGCGCCGCATGTAATCCAGCACCACGTCGGTGTTCGTCATGTCGGCATATGCCGCCCAGTCCATGGTCAGGGGTGCCCCCAACATTCTGAGCGCAATGAGGTTGGCCAACCCGGTGAGCAACACCGCAAGCGCCAGAGCCGCAAAAACGAACAACAGCAGCCTGCGCAGCGGACGTATGGCCGTTGCATGCAAGAGCGCCGCAAAGATCAGTGTCAGAGCAAGCACGATCAACCAGTCCTGGGTCAGCCCGCGCGCCATCAGGCCCAGTGCACGACCAAGCCCGGATTCGCCCATTGCCTCGCCCAGGGCGACGGCACGCACAACCGCCAGGATCAGCCCCAACAACACCCCGGTCCACAGAACGAAAGGCACCATCCGGTCTCGGTGGCCGGGCTCAAGTGTACCGGCCACGTCCTGGGCCATCGCGTCAGGTTCCATCATTTGGTCAGCAGATCCGCAATCACATCAGCTCGCATGACACTGTCGTCGCAACGTTCGGGCTTGTCCAGCTCAAGACAGGCCTGGAACACGGCCCGCAAGGTGCTGCGCGTGGCATATCCATTCAGCGCCCCGCCATAGCTGCCAGCGTCCTTGAACCGCTTTTGCAGAATGTAGAAGGCAACATTTGGGTTTGCCTTGACCATCTCGCGGCTGAACCAGCCCGACCAGAGTTCGGGTTGCGCTTCGAACGCGGCCGCCACCGTTGCATAGGCCTCTGGCGTACGGGCCCGCTCGGCATCCAGCGTCATCGCGTATTGCGCCCGGGCGGTGTCACTCAGCAGACCACCATAGGTTTCCAGCGCATCTCGGGCACCCTTCGGATCGGGCCACAGGTTCATCCGGTTGCCGTTCCTCAAAAGCTCGATCAGGAACCGCGCCGCTGCAGCGTTGCCCTTGTCGGCCTCGGACCGCAGCCGGGCTATGGTTTCGGGTCCGCTGGCGCGCATGTTGATGCCCCACATGTTGCGGGTGGCATCCAATACGGCAATTTCGTCCTGACCGGCGGCACGGGCCTTTTCGGCATACCCGTCGAATTTGGCGCGCGATACCCGGCCACCGCCCAGATAGCCGTACATCGCCCCATTGGCGAGAATGCTCCAGGCCTCATCGGCGCCCATTTCACCGGCCCGCACGAGCATCGCTTCGGCCCTGGCCGGGTCTCTCATCTTCCACATGATGTCTTCGCCAAAAACCACCAGCCCTTTGGCATTTCCGGCCTCTGCCGCTGCCTCGAACAACGTCAGCGCCCGGGCGCGGTCTTCCTCGATCCCGACCCCGTGCAAAAGAAGTTTGCCCAGAGTCACTTGTGCCTTGGCATCTCCCTTCCCAACCGCCTGTTCCAGGAATGCGGTGCCGCGCTTGGTATCCCGCGGCAACGTCCATCCCCCGACCAATTGCTCTCCCAACAAGCGCAGCGCCCCCAGATCACCCTGGCCTGCCGCCGCGTCCAACAGTTGCAAAGCGCGGCCATGGTCCGCCGCAACATGCGTACCAAACAGATAAGCCTGGCCCAACTCGGCCTGTGCAGCCGCGGTTCCGGCAGCAGCGGACTTCTCGAGCAAGGCAAGTCCCTGTTTTGCGTCGCGCTCCAAAACCCAGCCATTCAGCAGGTGTTGGCCCAGCACCAACTGCGCCTGCGCATCCCCTGCAACCGCTGCATTTTCCAGCTCCTGACGCGCCCTGGCCTTTGCATCCGCGTCGACATCGGCCCACAGAACATTGCTGGCTTCCGCAATTCCCGACGCGTCGGTTGACGCCGATTGCGCCAGCCCGGGGGAGGCGGCCAAGCTCAGAGCAAAGGCCGCCGCCAACAACCATATCCGTGTCGCCGAAGGCTGTTCAGCTAGGCGCATGAAAGTGTGCAGATCGAGTGACATTGCCATTTTGCGACTCCAATTGCGTATGAAAACATAACATGTAACAACAAAAATTAACCTATCCCAATTACCCAAAGAACGGCGTGGATGTCGTTGATATACCGCAACAACAGCATTGATCGTTAAAAAAACACCGCTTGCAGACGGCACCTGCCTCCGAAAACAAGCGGCGGGTTTTGCAAATGCACCAAACAAGACGTGAACCGCACCGGCCCAGGAAAAACCAATCGCGGCCTGCGATAGTGTTCGAACCGCTACCGGTCTGAACCGAAACCCGATCATGCAGTTTCGGATCACCGGCTTGTTCTTGTTTTTTCGATGCGCACCACCGATCCGTTCAAAAAGGACTGAACGGAACTGATTGACCTGCACCTCAATTGACGTGACTGCACTCTTTACGGGTTCTGTGTGTGTTGTATGGTCGCAGCAAGGGCGCGACGTCTCATCTGACAAGACGCCCACAGCAAACAAGGAGGAAGAAATGCAATTCACGAAATTGCTTGCCGTTTCCGTTGCGGCTCTGACCGTTGCCAGCCCAGCGCTGGCCGAGAACGTTTTGCGATGGACCAGCCAGGGCGACGCCCTGACCATGGACCCGCATTCGCAGAACGAAGGCCCGACCATCGCAATGAACGGCCAGATTTATGAATCTCTGGTCACTCGCGACGCCAGCCTGGTGCTTCAACCCGAGTTGGCCGAAAGCTGGGAGGCCGGCGCCGATGGCTGGACCTTCAAGCTGCGCCAGGGGGTGAAATTCCACGATGGCGCCGACTTTACCGCCGAGGACGTGGTGTTCTCGTTCGAGCGCGCAAATCACGAAGCTTCGGACTTCAAGGAGCAGGCCAAGAACGTCACCGGGGTCGAGGTGATCGACGACTATACCGTCAAGCTGACCACCGATGGCCCGAACCCGATCCTACCCAACCAGCTGACCTCGATCTATATGATGGACAAGGGCTGGGCCGAGTCCAACAACGTGGTCGCACCGCAGGACTTCAAAGCCAAGGAAGAAACCTTTGCCGTTCGTAATGCCAACGGCACTGGCCCGTTCACGCTGGTCAGCCGCGCGCCGGACGAAATGACCGTTCTTGCGGCCAATCCGAACTGGTGGGGCAAGGGCATGTTCCCGGGCAATATCGACAAGATCGAATATCGCCCGATCACCAATGCCGCGACACGCGTTGCGGCGCTTCTGTCCGGCGAGGTCGATTTCGTGCTTGATCCGCCGCTGCAGGACCTCAAGCGGATCGAAGGCGCCGACGGGCTCAACGTGAAGACCGTGGCGCAAATCCGCTCGATCTTCTTCGGCATGGACCAGGGCGTCGACAAGCTGCGCACCTCAGACGCCGAGGGCAACCCGTTCAAGGACGCCAAGGTGCGTCAGGCCTTCAACCTTGCCATCGACAAGGAAGCGATCCGTCGTGTGGTGATGGAAGGCCTGTCCTTCCCCACCGGAATGATCACCCCGCCGGGTGTTCTGGGAAATACGCCGGCAAACGATCCGTCCTACGGGTTTGATACCGCAAAAGCCAAGGCGCTTCTGGCGGAGGCAGGCTATCCTGACGGGTTCTCGATCCGTCTCGACTGCCCTAACAACCGCTACAACAACGACGAAAAGATCTGTCAGGCAGCCGTGGCGATGCTGGCCAAGATCGGAGTCAAGGTGAATCTCGACGCGATCCCGAAGGCGCAGCACTTCCCGAAAATCCAAAAGCGCGAGTCCGACTTCTACATGCTGGGCTGGGGTGTTCCGACGCTCGATAGCCACTATGTTTTCTCGTACCTGCTGGACGGTGAAGGTTCGTGGAACGCAACCGGCTACAACAATGCCCGCGTGAACGAGATCACCAAGGCGATCACCACGGAGATCGACATCGACAAGCGCACCGCGATGATTGATGAGGCCTGGACGCAGGTCAAAACCGACATGCCTTACGTGCCGATCCATCACCAGGTTCTGGCTTGGGGTATTGCGGACAATGTCGACATCCAGATCGCGGCGGATGACGCCTTCCGCCCGCGCTTTACGGTCATGAAATAAGACAGGCGGCCGGGGCGGGGTCCTTCCTGCCCCGGCGCAACTTCCGGGGCGTTCATGTTCTTCTTCATTCTCAAGCGGCTTGCACAGTCGGTGTTGGTGATGGCCATCGTGTCTGCGGTGAGCTTCTCGCTGTTCAACTTCGTCGGCGATCCAGTCAACAACATGGTCGGACAGGACGCCACCCGCGAACAACGGATCGAGATTCGCCAGCAGTTGGGCTTGGATGATCCGATCCTGACCCAATACACCCGGTTCCTTGGCAACATGCTGCAGGGTGACTTTGGCCTCAGCTACCGGATCAAACGCCCGGTGGACCAGCTGATCCTGGAACGGCTGCCCGCCACGCTGGAGTTGGTTTTTGTCAGCGCGATCATCGCTTTGGTCGTCGGCATCACCCTCGGCGTCTATACCGGCATCCGACGAAAATCCTGGATAAGCCGCTCTATTCTGTCGGTTTCCCTGGTCGGGGTCAGCTTGCCGACCTTCATCATCGGCATTGCCCTGATCTACATCTTTGCCGTGCACCTGCGCTGGCTGCCCTCGTCCGGGCGCAGCGGCGCGATTGAACTTGGCTGGTGGAAAACCTCGCTTCTGTCGGTGGATGGATGGCGGGCGATCATCCTGCCCGCGATCACGCTCTCGCTGTTTCAACTGACACTGATCCTGCGATTGGTGCGGGCCGAGATGCTTGAAGTCATGCAAACCGATTTCATCAAGTTCGCCCGCGCACGGGGCCTGTCGGAACGCGCCATCAACTTCCGCCACGCCCTGCGCAACACTCTGGTGCCCGTGATCACCATCATCGGGCTGAATATCGGCGGGCTGATTGCCTTTTCCGTGATCACCGAAACGGTGTTCCAATGGCCCGGCACCGGACTGATGTTCATTCAGGCGGTCGATTTCGTCGACGTGCCGATCATGGCGGCCTATCTGGTCTTCGTCGCCCTACTGTTCGTTCTGATCAACCTGGTTGTCGACATTCTCTACTTCGTCGTCGACCCGCGCATCCGGCTGGGAGAGTAACGCGATGAGCCTAGACCGACCCCAAGACCGCCCGATGACCCGCTGGGAGCGGATGAAGGACAATGACATCGTCTGGTCCTTTCTGCATTCGCCCGGCGCCATTATCGCTGCCTCAATTACCCTCATCGCCATCCTGGCCTGTGTTTTCGCCCCCTTGATCGCACCGTTCGACCCGTTCGACCCGGCACAGATTTCGCTCTGGGACGGCAAGCTGCCCCCGGCCTGGATCGAAGGTGGACAGCCGCAATACCCTCTGGGCACCGACAACCAGGGCCGCGACATGCTCTCGACCATCCTCTATGGTGGGCGGCTGTCCATCCTTGTTGGGGCGGCTGCGGTCTGCCTCGGCATGGTTCTTGGGGTCACGCTGGGCGTGATCTCGGGTTATGTCGGCGGGGTGACCGATGCGGTGATCATGCGGATCGCCGATGTGCAGCTGACCATTCCCGGCATCCTTCTGGCCATCCTGATCAACGGCATCGGGCGGGCCTTTCTGCCAATCGAAGTTCGGGACGACTTCGCGGTTTACGTGGTCATTATTGCCATCGGCCTCACCGACTGGCCGCAGTTTGCCCGCGTCACCCGAGGGGCAACCATGGTTGAGGCTAACAAGGAATATGTGCAGGCCGCCCGGATCATCGGCTTGCCCGGCTGGTTGATCATGATGCGCCATATCCTTCCAAACACGCTGCGTCCGGTGCTGGTAATCGCCACCATCGGCCTGGCGCTCGCGATCATCGCCGAGGCAACGCTCTCGTTCCTCGGCCAGGGTATCCCGCCGACCACGCCGTCGCTGGGCACGCTCATTCGGGTGGGTAATGAATACCTGTTCTCAGGCCTGTGGTGGATCACCTTCTTCCCGGCCATCGCGCTGGTGGTTCTTGTCTTCGCCGTCAACCTTCTGGGGGATTGGATGCGTGATGCGCTCAATCCGAAGCTACGATGACTGAACTTCTGCAAATCAACGGCCTCGATGTCGATTTCCCGACCCGTCGCGGCACGGTTCATGCCGCCCGTGGTGTTAGCCTGACAGTGAAGCCCGGCGAGGTGGTCGGCCTGGTCGGTGAATCCGGCGCGGGCAAGTCCACCATCGGCAATGCTATCATCGACCTGCTGGAAGCCCCCGGCATCGTCAGCGCCGGATCGATCCTTTTTGAAGGCGAAGAGCTGCGCGGTCGAACCGAGGACCAGATGCGCCGCATCCGCGGCGACCGGATCGGCATGATATTCCAGGACCCGCAGACTTCGTTGAACCCACTGATGACCGTGGGCGCGCAGTTGGTGGAAACCATCGAAAAAACCACCGACCTGACCGGCGCCAAGGCCGAAGGGCGCGCCGTCGAACTGCTGGAACAAGTTGGCATCAGCGAAGCCAAGGCACGACTTCAAGCCTATCCCCACCAGTTTTCCGGCGGTATGCGCCAACGGGTGGTGATCGCACTGGCGCTGGCGGGTGACCCGGATCTGATCATCGCGGACGAACCGACCACCGCGCTCGACGTGTCGATCCAGGCACAGATTCTCGACCTGATCAAACGGCTTTGCCGTGAACGCGACCTGGGCGTGATCATCGTCACCCACGACATCGGCGTCATCGCCAATATCGCCGACCGGGTGGTGGTGATGTATCGCGGCGAGGTGGTGGAAACCGGAGACGTGGCCCAGATCCTTGGTGATCCACAACACGAATATACCAAGTCGCTGATCGCTGCTGTGCCGCGCGCCGACCGCAAGCTGGAGCGGTTTTCGTCCGTCGACTACATCGAAGGCGGCACCCAACCGTTCGAGCGGATCGACATTCAAACCCATTGGTTGGGTCAATCACGCGACCATCGCGGCACCGCCAAGGCGATCGAAGTCAATAACCTGGACCTGTCATTCGTGCTGCAGAAGGCGCTGCTGAAACGCAACCGCAAGATGCTGCAAGCGGTCGACAATGTCTCATTCACTGTGACCGAGGGCGAGACATTCGGCCTCGTCGGTGAATCCGGCTCGGGTAAATCCACCGTGGCGCGTCTGATCGCCGGGCTTTACCGCCCCGATGGCGGGACGATCCGTGTGCTGAGCCAGGACGTGTCATCCAAACCAAGCAGCGCCGCCGCACGCGAGGCAAGACGCGCGTTGCAGATGATCTTCCAGGATCCCTACTCGTCGCTCAACGCGCGGATGCGGGTACTGGATATCGTGGCCGAGCCGATCCGCTTTTACAAACTGGCCGAAAACGAGACCGAGACCCGCCGCATCGTCGGCGACCTGCTGAATCATGTGGGTTTGGGGGCGCAGGCAGCGCTGCGCTATCCGCACGAGTTCTCTGGAGGGCAGCGGCAACGGATTTCCATCGCCCGTGCCCTGGCCTCGCGCCCGCGCATCCTGATCTGTGACGAACCGACATCGGCTTTGGACGTATCGGTGCAGGCAACGATCCTCAATCTTCTGAAGGACCTGCAACAAGAACTGGGCCTGACCATGCTGTTCATCAGCCACGACCTTCCGGTGGTGCGCCAGATGTGCGATCGGATCGCCGTGATGCGCCATGGCGCCCTTTGTGAAGTCTCGGATGCCGAACAGCTGTTCAATGCGCCCGAGCATGAGTACTCACGCCACCTGCTGGACCTAATGCCGCGCATGGACCTATTGAAAGAAGCGCCGGCTTAAGACGGCGAAGTATCAAAGATACCTTGGGGGCTATGGCGGTGAGCCGCGTGATCGCCGACCTGCGCGGTGGCGATCCTACAGGTCAGCAAGGCACGTGATCTCGGCCTCACCCAGATCCCAATACAGCCCGGCCATGATTCCAAGCGCCTGATACACCACAGAGAGCAGCAAGTGCTCGTCTGGGGCGTGCTGATTGCAGCCTCCATAGGAATGCGGAATCCAGACCGTCGGCAGCCCGAGAATATCCATAAACACATGGTTGGGCAGCGACCCGCCAAGATTGGGCGCCAGATGCGGGGCCACACCCATAGTATGTTCCAGCGAGGCAACGACCCGCCTGACCCACGAATTGTCCGGGTCGGACCGGGTGGCGGGGAAATAGCCATGTTCCTCTTGCACGACACGCACCTGTTCGAATCCTTCAGCGTCAAGATGGCGCCGCAGGGCGGGCATGATGTCCTCGGCATCGGTCCCGGTAACAAAGCGCAGCTGACAAGTGGCACTGGCCCGCCCCGAGATCGCGTTGACCGGTGCCGCGGGCACGCCGCTTTCCATCGTCAGCACGGCAAAGGAATTCCAACCATAGACGCGTTCCTGCGGTGTCAGGCTGCTTTCCCCCCAATCGGGATCAACTTCCGGTCCTACCGGCACAGGCAGTTTGGCGATCACCTCACGGATTTCCGGGGTCAGGCTGGTCGGCCGCCACTCACGCACCCGGATCTGGCCACGCCGATCCGTGATCGTCGCCAAAGCCTGGGCCAAAATCACCGCCGGATCTGCCAAAAGCCCGCCCCAGTTCCCCGAATGATGCGCCCCCTCGCGCAAATCCACCTCAAGTCTGAAATTGATCGCCCCGCGCGCACCAAGAAACACCAGCGGCGTTTCCGGCGTCATGCGCGGTCCGTCCGATGCGATCAGAACGTCTGCTGCCAAAAGCGCCTTGTTGGCCGCACAGAACTCGGCCAGACCGGGTGATCCGGTTTCCTCCCCCATCTCGATCAGCCATATGGCGTTGAAGCCTAGCCGCCCGCGCTGGGCCAGAACACAGTCAAGCGCTAGCAGGTTGATCAGGAGCTGGCCCTTGTTGTCGGCCGTACCCCGGCCATACAGGCG
The DNA here is from genome assembly GCF_032586155.1 of Aliisedimentitalea sp. MJ-SS2. Lineage (NCBI taxonomy): Bacteria > Pseudomonadati > Pseudomonadota > Alphaproteobacteria > Rhodobacterales > Roseobacteraceae > Aliisedimentitalea > Aliisedimentitalea sp. MJ-SS2. Next base: position 212,462 of record NZ_JAWHTC010000001.1, on the reverse strand, counting down.
GTCCCCTTCGCGGCACATCTCGAAGGGTTTGCGTCCGTCGCTCCACAACCCCTCCTGCCCACGGGTCACGTCGCCATGCCCGTATCCGAGGACCGTTGGCAAGTCCGGGCCTTCAACGCGACGGGCAACAAGGAACGGGTTGCCAAATGGGTTGGGGTGAATCTCGCAGGCAAATCCCGACGCCATCAGGCGGGGAACCAACAGGTTTTCGAGATAGCTTTGCATCTCGTCGCGTCTCGCGGGGTTCTGGCTCTCGGTCGGACGGCACACCAATCCGGCCAGATCGGTTTCGAACCGGGCATCATCGGCCAGGGTTTGCGCGGCACGGATCACCTCGGCGCGTTCAGTCATGGCAGATATTCCCTCGTTTCGGTTCCGATACTTGTCGCAGGTTCACCTTCTACCAAGATCCGCTGTTCGGGTGCAAAAAGATAGCTTTTGTGCGCCGGCCCTCCCTGTATTCGACAGCAATCCCCGAATGCCATTGATTTCTGTTTGAGTTTGAACACGATCGGTTCCCGAGTTTGCACCCCGTCTCGCCGCAAAAACGTTCTGCACCCGGGTGCAACCGGTCAGCGATCAGGACCGGAAAGGAAGCTACGCTTTTGGCCAGACCGGGTGGTGGTCGTCAATCACATAGACATGATTATGGCGCCGGGCCTTGTGACGGTGCCGCACCGGATCAGACGACTCTGTCGCCCTGTGGTCGTGGTGCAGCGCATCACCGAAAGCGTGTTCATGCTCTTCCTCGGGGTGCTCATGCTCGATCTCGACCGGATCATCTGCCGGCCACAGCCGGGTGGCGAAGATAGAGGCGACAGTCGAGAGCGCTGCCATGATAAGGAAGGTCGGCGACAACCCGATCCAGGCACCAAGCTGACCCGCCAGCGGATAGGCCAGAAGCCATGCGGCATGTGACAGGGCAAATTGCGCCGCAAACAGCGCGGGCCGGTCTTCGGCGTGACAGGAGCGGGTGATCATAAGGCCGGCCGGAGTCTGGATCAGCGACGCCCCGGCGCCCAGCGCGACCCACAGGACCAGCCCGGCGACAAGGCCTGGACCCATCCCGGCCAGACCCATGCCAAGCGTCATAACCAGCGCTCCCGTCAGCATCACCTTGCGCGGAGGGTTACTGCCCAGAAGGCGCGGCAAAGCCAGCGCGACCACCATCGAGCCGATGCCACTGGCCGCGAAATGCAGCGCCACCATTTCATCGCCATACCCCAGATCGACCTTCACCCGGACGACGGTATTGACGATGACCATCGCCGTAGCTGCGGCCACACCGATGTAAAGCGCCAGCAGCCCGCGCAGACGCGGCGTAGCTAGATAGATCCATGCGCCCCGTGTCAGGCGCTTGCGAAACGGGACCCGTGCCGCAGATGGGTTCTGCGTCGGCAGAACCACGCTGGCGACAAGTGCGGCCGAGGCCAGAAAGCCGATCGCGGTTCCGGCAAACAGGATATGGAAAGACGAGATCGCCAGCAGTGCCCCGGCAATGGTCGGGCCAAGCAATGCCTCCAGATCATAGGTCAGGCGCGAATAGGACAGCGCCTGGGTATACTCTTCTTCGTCTTCCAGCATATCCGGGATCGTTGCCTGGAATGTCGGCGTAAAGGCCGCCGAAAACGCCTGGAAGCCGAAGACCAGCAGGTAGATCTGCCAGATCTCGGTAACGAAGGGCAGCGCCAGCACCAGCGCCGCCCGCGCCAGGTCAAGCGTGATCAGGAACGGTTTGCGCGGAAGCCGGGCCGAGGCCGCGGCGGCCAACGGCGCCAATCCAACATAAGCCACCATCTTGATCGCCAACGCCGTTCCAAGAACTGCACCGGCGTTGCCGCCAGCCAGCTCATAGGCCAGCAGGCCGAGCGCAATTGTGGTCAGACCGGAGCCCAGCACCGAGAGAATCTGTGCCAGAAGAAGCCGTCGGTAGACGGGATGTGAGAGAGCGCCTTGCATGACCGTGAGAATATGACGTGCAGCTTGCGACACAATGCCCATGGTGTCGCAGACCAACGGTGATACCCTCCGCGAGAGGCTTTGTTGCATCAATCACGCCTGGGATTCACTGTTTGAATCCAGAGTGATAGCTGGGATGCATGAGCAGTTGGGCGCCGACGAAATACAAGACCAGGAATTGGCCTTCTTGTAACACGGCGTTGAAGCAACGTGGATCGCTATCGATTTGGTTTGACCCTGAGATGGTCTGGATACCGCCGCCGAACGGTAGACGCGGTCGGCAACAGCGGTTCAGCGACGCAGCGATCCAGACCTGCCTGACCGTTGCCCAACACACCTCAACTTGCCGTAACTTCGATACTATCTCTTCCGGCTTCGGTCGCTTGTTCGCCATTCTCGGTCCTCCGTTTCCTAAACATAGCGGTGGACCAGTTCAGATGGGGAGGCTCACCATCATAACCATGGATCAGAGGCCAATCATGCACTAACAATCATCTTGGCCCAGTCAGATGAGGCTGCTCAGTATTTTGCACAAACAAACACCATTGAATTTCACGCCGTCCTCTTGGTGTTGACCACCAACGGCCCCAAAGCCGCCCTTAGTGCAGGCTGCAGCGAAAGCCCGGTACGAGCCCAACTCGGAAGTGCCAAAAAAAATGCTGCGTGCGCTCGCGGAATTTCGTCGCCTGGCGATCAGAAAATTTTTGCACCGCCGCTCAGTACGAAAACCGGTTGTTCATACTTTCAATGGTGAAATCCGTCAGAACAGAAGCCTGATCGGTACATTTCTGCTGTTCGGTGCTTCGCTCGCACCGGTAGTTTTCACAACAGTGCACCCCCAAAATCGTGGTCACTCGCATCCACTGAGCTGCAGTTCAAAGTGATGGCAACCAAAGGGCCAGTTGTGGAAAGGCGATCAAAAGTGCCACCAAGAACAGCGAGCAGAAAATGAACGGGAAGGCGGAGACGTAAATCTCGCGCATGGTCGTTCCTGCTGGCGCCACTCCTTTCATCACGAAAAGCAGAAGGCCAAAGGGCGGCGTGGTGAAGCTGATTTCCAGGGACAACAACATGATCAACGCAAACCAGATCGGATTGAACCCAAGTGTTTGAGCCAGAGGAAAGAAGATCGGCACCGTCAGCAGCATGATCGAGATTTGCTCCATGAACATGCCGAGCAGCAAAAGTACCGCGAACATGACCAGCAGCATCGCAAGCGGTGCAAGGTCGAAGCTGGTCGCCCAGTGCACCAGCCCACGCGAGGCACCGGAAAAGGCCAGAAGCTGGCTGAACGTAGCCGAGCCAAAAACAATGAGATAGGCCATCAGGGTCACCCGAAGTGCGCCAATGACGGACTTTTTCATCGCTTCCCATGTCAGGCAGCGAAACACGGCCGCAAGGATCAATACGCCCAGCGCGCCAAAGGCCGCAGCCTCGGACGGGGTGACAAAACCCTTTATCATCAGGGCAATGATCACCACCATGACGCCCACCATCGGGACAACTTCAGTCATGATCAGTTTGATCTTTGTGCCAAGCGACATCGGTTCGACATCATAGGCGGGGGCCGCGTCCGGGTCGATCCGGGTCTGAAGCCAGATCGTAGCGATGTAAAAGCACGCAAGGATCAGCCCGGGCACAACGCCCGCAATCAACAGCGCCGCCACATCGATCTGGGCCAGCGTCGCCAGCAGGACCGCCAAGGCCGAGGGCGGAATGATGATGGCAAGGCCACCTGTGCCAAGGATCGGGCCGATGCTCATGTGGGATTTGTAGCCGCGGCGGCTCATCTCGGGGACCATTAGAGAGCCAAGAAGCGCGGTTGAGCCCATCGACGAGCCGGAGAGCGTAGAGAAGGCCGTGCCACCCAGGACGGTCACATAGCTCAGGCGCCCAGGAAGGCGGCCAAGGAGCTTGTCGATGGCCGTGAACATACGCCCCCCAAGCCCGGTGTGAAAGAATATCTCGCCCATCAACAGAAAGAGCGGAATGGGCATCAGCGCGTATTTGGTGAGTGAGCCAAGCCCGTTGTTGAGAAGCTGCACGACGCCGCGTTCGCCCCCCATGAACACCCAGGCGCCGACGATATTGGCGGCTAGGAAGGCCAGCGCAATCGGCATTCCGATCGCCATCAGAAAGACAATCGTGCCAAGCAGCAGGGCCAGCGCCTCGAACCATTCCATTACTCGTGTATCCCGGCTTCGCCGCTGTGCATCAGGTCCTGGCCAAAGACAAAGCGGGAGAATTCAACAGCCATCAGGCCGAACGAAAAGGGAAATGCGATGGTCAGAAGCCAGCGCGGATAATAATAGGCGCGCGTGTCGAAATCGCCGCGCGCGATATTGGTCATGACCAGCTCGACGCCTTTCCAGGTGAGAATGGCGCACACCAGCACGCAAGCCGCGGCGACTGCGCGGCTCAGCATGCGGCGCGGTCCGTTGGGCAAGGCGGCTGTCAGCAGTTCGATATGGACATGGCCTTTCTCGCGGACCAGCCAGGGCGCGCCGAGCATCGTCATGTAAAGAAGGCCGTATTCGGCAGAGGTAAAAAGCCATGCAAATGGTTGAAGGCCAAGATTGCGCATCACGACCGAGGCAATGACCGACACCATGATCCAAATCAGCATCAGGCCCGAAACCGTGGCCATGCCGTAAAGAAGCGTTTGGTAGATCCTGGTCAGCATGTCAGCCTCCGCCGCATCAAGAAACGGGCCCGCCGCAAAAGGGGCGGGCCCGCGTGAAGGCTCAGTTCGCCGCGTCGAGGTCGTAGAACAGCTCGAGCAGGCGGTCATAGTTGCCCGTTCCGCCGGGTTGGCCGGCCATGACCTCTTTCATGCGCTCCCACGTCTTTTCACGGGCCGCGGCGAGGTAGTTGGCCTTGGCGTCGCCTTCAAGCGAGACCACTTTCATGCCTGCGGCATCCAGCGCGGCGAAGTCTTCGTCACGCTTGGCACGGAGCGCTTCAACGCTGTCTTTCTCGTGCTGGATCGCCACATCCTGGAGGACCTTTTTCGCCTCATCGGAAAGCGAATTCCACTTTTCGAGATTCACGATCACGCCGAGATCGGTCGAGAAGAAGCACGGTTCGATCCGGTAGTTGAGGAACTCGTTCCACTTGAGATCGATCAGGCCGATCTGGGTCCAGCCGGTCGCGTCAACCACGCCGCGTTGCAGCGCCGAGTACACCTCGCCTGTCGGCAGGTCGATCACCTGCGCGCCGAGGTAGTTGGTGAAGAAGGCGTTGTAGACGTTGTTGCCGCGCAGCTTGAGGCCTTCGACTTCGAGGTTGCCGTCGGCATCGAATTTAGGCTCGTTGCGGGTCCAGAGGTTGTAGCAGACGCCGCTGTCAAACCAGCCAAGGTATTTCAGGCCCATCTTCTCTTGGTGGATCTGGTCGATCAGGGCAATGCCACCATTCGCACGCGTCTCGACGGCGGTCAGGTTCGAGGCAACCATGGCGTCTTTCTCGGGCAGCGCACCGCCGTAGAACGAGCCGGGCGTATAGACCATATCGACGATGCCATCACGCACGGCATCGGGCTGTTGGAACATACCAATCGCCTCGGGTCCGCCGCGCACATCGATCTGGATCACGCCCTTTCCGGCTTCGTTGACCTTGTCGACAAAGCTCAAAAAGCTTTTCGTGTAGATCAGGGTTTCGGGGAATGCATGAACCGCGGAAATGGTTTCCTCGGCCTTGAGCGTTCCCGCAACGAGCGTCGCCCCTGCAAGAAGGCTTCCCAGTAGTTTCATTTTCATAGTGTCGTCCTCCACTGATTCAGGGGCGGTGTGCCCCTCTTTGTCTGGCCCTTTACGGGCGGTCGGGCGCCGCGTTTCGCGACGCGTTTCAATCCGCCGCAGCGGGCCATGCCCACGGTGCGGTTTGACTGCGAATATGTTTGAACACTGCGATGGCCACGCCGTGATTGCGGGTGAGATCTATGTCATCCCACCCGTTGATGAGTTTTATGGCCCAGCTGTCGTCGAGCACAAATGTGGCCGACATCGCGCCGAGCGTGAGCCTGCGGGCGCCGACATCGATCCGGATGTCGCACGGCCCGTTTTCAAGACCGGCTTCGAGCGCTTTACAGGTGTCTTCATCGACCTCCGCAGGCAGCAGGCCGTTGTTGACGGCATTGGCCGCGAAGATGTCGCCGAAGCTTGGGGCGATGACCGCACGAATCCCTGCATCGACCAGCGCATACACCGCCGCTTCGCGCGACGATCCGCTGCCGAAATTGCGTCGCGAGACGATCACGCTGGCCTCGGGGCAGGTATTGAGCAGAAAGTCGGGTCGCAGCCCGCCACCGTCATCGCGGCGCAAGTCATGCAACAGGTAGGGGCCATAGCCCTCTGAGCGCGGAACCGACATGAACCGCGCCGGAATGAGCTGGTCGGTATCGACATTGGCCTGAGGCAGGCTCACGGCCGTGCCATTATGAACGTTCCAGCCCGCCATCATGCGGCCCGCCGGGCAAGAAGCGGGCGCACATCGGTCAGCACGCCCGTGACCGCCGCCGCCGCGACCATGGCGGGACTCATCAGGTGCGTGCGTGCGCCGCGCCCCTGACGGCCACGGAAGTTGCGATTGGTCGAGGACGCGCAACGCCTGCCGTCGGCTACGAGATCGCCGTTCATGCCGACGCACATCGAGCACCCGGACGCCGCCCATTCCAGACCAGCCTCGGTGAACACCCGGTCCAGACCTTCTGCCTCGGCCTGTGCCTTGACTTGCGAGGAGCCGGGCGAGATCAATCCCGGAATACGCGCCTTGCGGCCTTTCAAAACAGCCGCCGCAGCCCGCAGGTCTTCGATCCGCCCATTTGTGCAGGACCCGATGAAGACTTGGTCGACGGGCGTGCCTTCGAGCCTCTGACCCGCTTTCAGGCCCATATACTCAAGCGCCGCGCGCGCGGCGTCGGCCTTGGCCGGGGGCACCTGGTCCGGGTCGGGGATGGCCGCGTTAATGGGCAAGGCCTGTTCAGGGCTGGTGCCCCAGGTGACGGTGGGCGCGATTTCTGCGGCGTCGAGCGTGACCTCGCGATCAAACGCGGCGGTTTGGTCGCTGGCGAGTGTGATCCAGTCGGCGCAGGCGGCCTGCCATGCGGCCCCTTTTGGCGTGAAGCGGCGCCCTTCGAGATAGGCGAGTGTGGTCTCGTCCGGAGCGATCATCCCGAAACGCGCGCCACCTTCGATGGAAAGGTTGCAGAGCGTCATACGCCCCTCCATCGAAAGGTCTCTGATGCAACTGCCCGCATATTCCACCGCATGGCCCTGTGCACCATCGGTACCAAGCTTTGCAATCCAGCTCAGCGCAATGTCCTTGGCGGTGACACCCGCACCCAGCGCGCCCTCGACCGTGATCCGCATTGCCTTGGGTTTGCGCTGCCAGACAGTCTGGGTCGCCAGCACATGGGCCACCTCCGTCGCGCCAACGCCAAAGGCCAGCGCACCGAATGCGCCGTGGGTCGAAGTGTGGCTATCTCCGCAATTGATCAGCAGGCCGGGCAGCGTAATGCCTTCTTCCGGCCCGACCACATGAACAATCCCCTGGCGGGGGTCGCTGAGATCATACATTTTCAGGTCGTGCGCCTGCGCGTTGCCGCGCAGCGTGTCGATCATCCGTGCAATCTGCGGATCCGCGATCTTCGACCGCCCGCGCGTTGGCGCATAATGGTCGACCACGGCAAAGGTCAGCTCGGGTTCTGCCACGGGCAATCCACGCTCTTTGATCTTGGCAAAGGCGTGATGCGAGCCTTCGTGTACCAGATGCCGATCGACCCACATAAGCGAAACGCAATCTTCTCGCTGCAGCACCTCGTGCGCTGCCCAGAGCTTGTCGAGCATGGTCTGCGGGCTGCCCATCAACCCTCTCCCTCGCTCTGACCAATCGCTGGCTCCCAATGGCGCGCAGCGCCCTGACCCACGCGCGTCAGCGGCATTTCGAGGCGGAACATGTCGGGACGATACAACCCCGCGAGGTATTCAACCCCATTGCCATCCACATCGCGGACAACGCGGCGGAGCGAAAGAAGTGCCGAACCAACATCCACCTCGAGCGCCTCGGCCACATCTGGCCCGGCAAGCGTGGCACTGACCGATTGATGCGCCTCTTTGATCTGAACGCCGCCGCGCTCCAAAAGCTTGAACAGCGGCGTCGTAGCAAGATCATTTTCAGAATAATTCTGGGCGATCTGCGCCGGAACAAAAGTTGTCAGATGTGAAAACGGCACATCGTTGGTCAACCGCACACGCGTGGCGATCTGCACCTTGCTCTTGGCATTAAGACCCATGGCAGAGGCGACAAAATCAGGCGCGCTGTCATAGGAGAACGACAAAAGACGCGCCGTGGTTTGCCGACCCATCTCGACAAGCTGGGGCATGAGCGTGTGAAAATCCATTGCGGCACGCTGCCCACTGGAAGGGCGGGCGCGTACTTTGGTACCGCTGCCTGCGCGCCGCTCGATAAGACCGCCTTGGACCAGCGCATCCAACGCACGCCGTACGGTCACGCGAGAGACACCGAAGGTTTCCGCAAGCTTTTGTTCGCTTGGCAGTGTTTCGCCATCGCTGAGTTCGCCGCCCGTGATCTGATCACGCAAAGACAGATAGACGCGCCGCGCCTTGGCACCTTCGGGCAGTATCTGAACAGCTTCAGCTCGCAAACCTGATTCCCCTATTTTTCGACGGCAAGCGTAAATGTGTTCCTCAGAAAAGCAAGCATTAGTATTCTAAATAATCAGAAATTTTTTCTGGAAAGATACAGTTTATGTATTACAGATAATACAGGTTAACCGAAGGAGATGGTGATGCCGATAGTCGATCTGCATGTGCTTGAGGGCTATAATCCTGAAGAGAAACAACGCCTTGGCGAGGCACTGACAGATGCCGTGCGATTCGTTGTGCCGGCTGCACTCGAGCTTGTGACAGTTATGATCCGCGACTTGCCGGCCGAGAATTACTATCGCGGCCGCAGCCAGCGCATCCCTGCGCCCGCGCGTCCTGACCCTACGCAGATCGTGAAGGATTACCTTGCCGCAATGGAGGCGCGTGAGCTTGATAAAGCCCGCGCCATGCTGGGCGATGGCTTCACCATGACCTTCCCCGGTACCGCCCCCATGAGAACGCTTGAAGAGCTGATCGAATGGTCAAAACCGCGATACAAGTTTGTCACCAAAACCTACGACGGCTTTGACGCGCTGCACAGCGCCGGCGATGCAGCGATTGTCTATTGCCGCGGCATCTTGCAGGGCGAATATCATGACAACAGCCCGTTCGAGGGCATCCGCTTTATTGACCGTTTCGAGATCGAAGACGGGAAGATCACGCGCCAGGACGTGTGGAATGACATGGCAGAAGTCAGGACGAACGCATGACCGAGATTGACCCAATCACCCTTTCTGTTCTCGCAGGTCGCATGGAACAGATCGCCGATGAAATGGACGCAACGCTTTTTCGCGCGGCCTTCAACCCGATTATCGCCGAGGCGCATGATGCCAGCCACGGGCTTTATCATGCCTTGTCGGGCGATACGCTGGTGCAGGGAAAATCGGGCCTGCCGATTTTCGTGGGCGTCATGTCCTTCGCCGTCAAGGCGGTGATCGAAAAGGCGGCCAGGGATGGCGATCTGGAAGATGGCGATATCTATATCTTCAACGATGCCCACATCGGCGGCACGCACCTTTCTGACATGCGCCTCGTGCGGCCCTATTACCGCGATGGCAAGCTCTTTTGCTATCTCGCCTCGGTCGGCCACTGGCATGACGTGGGTGGCGCGGTGCCCGGCAATTATAACCCGGCGGCCACGGACGTTTTCCAGGAGGCGTTCAACCTGCCGCCCGTGAAACTCGCCCGCAAAGGCGAGATTAATCAGGACATCATCGACATCCTGATGCGCAACACCCGCTTGCCGCAATCGGCCATGGGCGATCTCAATGGGCAGCTCGGCGCGCTCGATCTGGGCGTGAAGCGGATGGATGAGCTTCTAGATGAATACGGGGCCGAAACAATCTCGGCCGCGCTCGAAGCGTTGGGTCACCGCGCCGAGGCGCTCATGCGGTCCGAACTGACCGATCTGCCCGATGGCCGTTGGGAGGCCGAGGATTACCTTGATAATGATGGGATCACCGACGAGCCACTGAAGATCAAGATCGCGCTGGAAATCAAAGACGATCAGTTGACGCTTGATTTCACGGGGTCGGCGCCGCAATGCGCAGGTCCTGTCAATATCGCGCTGCCCACGACCGTAGCCGCCGCCTATGTGGCGATCAAGCACGTCTTTCCGGCGCTCCCGGCCAACGCTGGCGTTATGCGCCCGATCAATGTGATCGTACCCGAGGGCAGCCTTCTGTCAGCGCAGTTTCCGGCTCCCACGGGGGGCTACACCGAAACCATCCTGCGCATGATCGACGTAGTCTTTTCCGCCTTTGCACAGGCCGCACCGGATCGCGTTGTGGCCAATGCCTACGGCACCATCAACGCGCTGTCCATTGCGGGCAAGCGGGCCAATGGCCAGCCTTGGGTGATGTTCAGCTTTTATGGCGGTGGGCATGGCGGCTCGATCGAAACGGACGGGCTGAACCACGGCAACGCGCCGATTTCAACCGCCACGATCCCGCCGATGGAAATCCTGGAGGCGGCCTATCCGGTGATGTTCCGCACATGGGCGCTGCGCCCGGACAGTGCGGGCGCGGGTGCGCATCGCGGCGGGGTTGGCGCGATCTACGAGATCGAGGTGCTGGAAGAAAACGGCGCCGAGGCGTTTTTGTTTGGTGAACGCGGGCGTTTTGCCCCCAAGGGGATCGCGGGCGGGGGTGAGGCGGCGCTCAATACCTTTTCCTACGAACAGAACGACGGCTGGCACATCCCACAGCTGGCCTCGAAAATGCGAGGTATCAAGCTGAAATCAGGGCAGGCGGTGCGGTTGGAAACACCCGGCGGCGGCGGTTATGGCCCGGCGTCTGAGCGCGCGGCGGACGTGGTGGCGCGGGATGTGGCGCGCGGCCTTGTGAGCGAGACGGAGGCCGACAAAACCTATGGCCCAGCATGGCGGGAGGTAAGCCAATGAGCAGCCGTATGATCGGTGTCGATGTTGGCGGCACGTTTACCGATGTTTTCGTTCTGAACGAGGCCGAAGGTACTGCGTCGGTTGCCAAGGTTCCCACAACGCGGCCCGACCAGTCGGGTGGCTTTCTTGATGGGATCGGCCGCGAGGTTCAGGACCTCTCGGAGATTGCCGTTGTGGTGCATGGCACGACAGCAGGCACCAACGCGCTGTTGGAACGCAAGGGCGCAAAGATCGGTGTGATCTGCACCGAAGGCTTGCGCGACGTTCTGGAGATGCGGCGCCGCGACCGGCCTCGCACATGGGGTCTGCGCGGGGATTTCGAACCGGTTGTGGACCGGCGCAACCGTCTGGAAGTGCCCGAGCGCACGCTGGCCGATGGCACGGTGCGCACCCCGGTTGATCTGGACGCTGTGCGCGCCGCTGCAAAGCAGTTGCAGGCGCAGGGGTGTAAGGCCGCCGCGATCCTGTTCGCCAATTCTTACGCCAGCACCGCCAACGAAGACGCAGCCGTCGCCGCGCTTCGCGAGGTCTGGTATAATGAGCATGTCTCGGCGTCGTCCGAGATCCTGCCCGAGATCCGTGAATTTGAACGGTTCTCGACCACCGCGCTGAACGCCTATCTGCAACCCGAAGTGTCGGGCTATCTGGGGCGGCTTGAAAACGCGCTGAAGGCGGGCGGGTTCTACGGCGAATTCATGATCGTGCAGTCGAATGGCGGTGTGATGGCGGTGGATACGGCCTGTCGTCTGCCGGTGCGCACCGCGCTGTCGGGACCGGCAGCGGGGGTGATTGCCGCGGGCTACATCGCGCAGTCGGCGGGGTTTGAGAACATCATCACCGGCGACATGGGCGGGACCAGCTTTGATGTGTCGCTGATTGCCGAGGGCCAGTCGATGCTGTCGCCGCAGACTTCGATTGATTTCGGCATGGTCGTGCGTAACCCGATGATCGAAATCACGACGATCGGCGCGGGCGGCGGGTCTATTGCCTGGGTCGACAAGGGCGGATTGCTCAATATAGGCCCCGAAAGCGCGGGCAGCAACCCGGGCCCCGTGGCTTATGGGCTTGGCAACACGCGCCCGACGGTGACGGATGCCAACGTGGTGCTGGGGCGGATCGACCCGGACAACCCCATCGGTGGCAAGCTGGAGAGGCTGGATGTCGAGGCAGCAGGACGTGCGATTGACGAACATGTCGGCGCACCGCTGGGCCTGTCGACCATCGAGGCCGCCGAGGCCATCCTGAAGGTCGCCAACAGCCGCATGGCGGGCGCGATCCGCCTTGTCAGTATCGAACGCGGCTTTGATCCGAAACGCTTTGCCTTCATGCCCTTTGGTGGCGGCGGCGCGCTGCATTCCGGCGCCATGCTGGCCGAGGTGGGCATCGCGCGCGCCATCGTGCCGCGTTATCCCGGCGTTACCTCGGCCATGGGCTGTGTCATCGCCGATATGCGGCAGGATTTCGTACAAACGATCAATTCGCTGGTGGATACGCTGGATGAGTATGCGCTTGCCGAGTTCATGCAGGATCACGCCGATCAGGGTATGGCGCTTCTGGATGCGGCGCGCACGACGTTTGAGGCGCGCGAACTGAGCTTTGAACTGGACATGGCCTACATCGGGCAGACACATACGGTTTCGGTTCCCCTTACCGTGCGCGCCGAAGGCGGCAAAGTCACCGCGCCCACGCGCGCAGAGATCGAAACGGCGTTTGACGCGGCCTATAGCGCGACATTTGGCAGGCTTTTGCAAAACGGCGTGCGGCGCATTCTCAATCTGCGCAGCGCCGTAACGGGCAAGCGACCCAAATTCGACCTTGGCACGCTGGCGCCTTCGGGCGATGGGTCGACACAACCTATTGCCCACAGGCAGGTGCATTTCGCCGACAGCTGGCATGACACGGCCATTTATGACCGCCTGTCCCTGCCGGTTGGAACGGTGATCAAGGGGCCTGCGATCCTGACCCAGCCCGACACGACGGTTTTGATCGAACCCGATCTGCAAGGCCGCGTCGATAGTTTTGGCAACACCATCATTGAACCTTTGGAGGAGACATCATGAGCGATCCAGCCACATGGGATCTTTCGCGCACCGCGCTCCTGACGATTGATCTGCAAAACGATTTTCTGCATCCCGAAGGCGCCTATGGCCGCGCGGGTCAAGGCGCCGATAGCATCGCCGCCCTGCCAAAGCGCATTGCGCCGCTGGCGCGCGCATTACAGGCCAGGGGTGGGCGCTTTTTCTCGGCGCAGTTCACGCTGGTGCCCGACAAGGACGGTGAGCCGCTGATCGCGCCGCACCTGAAACAGCTGCGCCCGTTTCTGGGTAAGGGCGATTTCGCGCCGGGCAGCTTTGGGCATACGCTTGTGGATACGCTTCAACCTGCCGATTTCGTGATCGAAAAGGTGGCCTATTCGGCATTTTACCAGACCCGGTTGGAATATCTGATGCGCGCGGTGGGGATCGAACATCTGATTGTGGGTGGTATCGTCACCAATGGCGGGGTGGCCTCGACCCTGCGCGATGCACATCTGCGCAACATCGAAACCGTGATGCTGACCGATGGCTGCGCCGCCTTCAAACAGGACGTGCATGAGGCCACGATCCTGTCGCTGGGCACGGTGACACACCAGATGACCTGTGAGGATGCGCTGGCGTGGGTGGGGGGCGTGTCATGAGCCTTAAGACACGCCTTCAGCAGAAAGAAATTATCGTCGCACCCGGCGTTTTTGACGGGCTGACAGCCTCGCTCGCAGAGTCGGCTGGCTTTGAAGCGCTTTACTTAAGCGGTGCGGCCGTGGCTTACACGCGGCTCGGGCGGCCCGACATTGGCCTCACCACCGCGTCGGAGATGGCCGATACAATGACGCTCATCGCCGATCGCACGACGCTTCCGGTGATCATTGATGCGGACACGGGCTTTGGCAACGCGCTCAACGCCCAGCGCACGATGCGGCTTTATGAGCGGGCAGGTGCTTCGGCGCTGCAAATGGAAGACCAGACCTATCCCAAGCGTTGCGGGCATCTGGCTGATAAATCGCTCATCCCGGCCTCGGAAATGGTTGGCAAGATCGCCGCCATGGCCGATGCACGCGCCAGCGAGCAGACACTCATCATCGCGCGCACCGATGCGATTGCCGTCGAAGGCTTTGCCGCCGCCGAAGACCGTGCCGAGGCGTATCTGGAGGCAGGCGCTGATGTGCTTTTCATCGAAGCGCCGCAAAACCGCGACCAGCTGGAACAGGTCGCAGCGCGCTTTTCCGCGCGCGTTCCACTTCTGGCCAATATGGTCGAAGGCGGGGCCACCCCGATCACCGGCGCGGATGATCTGGAAAGGCTGGGCTTCTCCATCGTGATCTTTCCCGGCGGCATTGTGCGTGCGCTCGCGCATACTGCGCAGGACTATTATCAAAGCCTTGCCAAACATGGTTCCAACAAACCCTTTGCCGAGCGCATGTTCGACTTTGGCGGTCTCAACGGCGTGATCGGCACGGCGGACATGCTTGAAAAAGGCGCGCGCTATGACGGCTCCAACAGTTAAGGCCCCGCCTGAAAGCTTCGACCTTGAGGTGGAAACCCTCATCATCGGTGCAGGCGCTTGCGGGCTGATCGCCGCTCTTTCAGCCAACGAAGCGGGGCAAGAGGTTCTGGTGATCGAGGCCGACGCCGTTCCGTCAGGATCCACCGCGCTGTCTGCCGGGCTGATTCCCGCCGCCGGCACGCAGCTGCAACGGGCCGCTGGCATAGACGACAGCCCGGCGCAGTTCGCCGCAGATATCCAGGCCAAGGCCCATGACGAGAACGATCAAGCGCTTGTCGATCTCATGGCACAGAATGCGGCCCCCGTGATCGACTGGCTGACAGAGACGCTTGGCCTGCCTTTCTCGGTCGTTGACGATTTCGACTATCCCGGCCACTCTAACCGCCGCATGCACGGGCTTCCCACGCGCGCGGGCGCGGAACTCATTGACGCGGTGCGCAGCGCCACTGAGCGCGCGGGCATCGACATTATCTGCGAACGTCGTGCTGAAACGCTTTATTTCGCCGATGGCTTAGTGCATGGCGTCGCCGCCCGCCGCCCCGATGGTGGGGTTGAAACGATCGGCTGCGCCCGGCTCATTCTTGCGTGCAACGGCTTTGGCGGCAACCGCGCGTTGGTGGCCCGCCATATGCCCGAGATCGAAAGCGGCCTCTGGTTCGGTCATGATGGCAACCGCGGCGAGGCTGTGCTTTGGGCTGATCAAATTGGCGCGGCGACAGAGCACCTTGGCGCGTATCAGGGCCATGGCAACGTGGCACACCCGCACGGTATCCTCATCACTTGGGCGACGATCACCGAAGGCGGCGTACAGGTTAATTGCGCAGGCGAGCGTTTCTGGAACGAAGCGCAGGGCTATTCCGAAGCCGCGCGCGCCGTGCTGTCGCAACCGAACGGCGAGGCTTTCGCCATTTTCGACGGCCGCATCGCCGCAATCGCGCGGCAATTCGAAGATTTCAAACGCGCTGAGGCGCAGGGCGCGATCAAGACGGGCGAAACACCGGAAGAGCTGGCCAGTGCTCTTGGCGTGCCCGCTGACACACTTCGCAAAACGGTTGATGACATCCCGTCAAACGGCACCGACAGTTTTGGTCGCTACTTCGGGCCGACCGTTCTCACCCCACCTTACTGCGGCGTGCGAGTCACAGGGGCGTTGTTTCATACCCAGGGCGGTTTGCGCGTAGACGGAACGGCAAGGGTAATGACCCGCGAAGGCAGGGCGATCCCCAATCTATACGCAGCTGGCGGCGCAGCCTGCGGCGTGTCCGGCAGCGGCGATAGCGGCTATCTCTCCGGCAACGGATTGCTCGCCGCTGCTGTATTGGGGCGCATTGCAGGAAACGGCACCACCGCTTGACGGATGCAACTGTTCAAACCCAAGCTTGATGCAAGGATTGCTAGAGGCTCCACATGACTTCAGAATTCCTCGCCCAGGCCCAGGTCGCCATCATCGGCGGCAGCTTTCCGCTACCCGCCGGAAGGGCGCACCAATCCGGTCGACACTACCATGGCCCTGGGACCGTCTGCCCGAACAGTAAAGAGGGCGGGCGCATGCGGGGCGGGCTCATGGCCATAGCCTCAGGGATGTCATCGGCATCGGTTTCGCCACGCTTGACGAGCCGCCCACAGCGGGCATCGCTGAGGCTGGTGATCGAGAGATCATCGTAGCGGGCAATCGCGCGGTCGCGACGGCATCGCTCCAGCCTCTGTTTGACCCGAGTGTGAAACGGATCCGTTGTTGATAACGCGAGGAAGAGAAGCACTGGCGGCACATATTCATGAACTGAAAAGTCTGAAACCCGAGCACCTCGCGGCGATGACCGAACGAGTATAAATGACACTTTTCCGCTGCGACCGGCACCGCGAAATCATGCTATGATTCCGTCTCGACCTTTCAAACAGATCTTTTGAAATCTGTGGTCTCTAGTGAACCAGGATCGGCGGGTTTGAATGACCGCATCGGGGAAATGTGCTGAATTGCTGAAATCTCTTTTCTAAATACGTCAGCGTCGTTCGCAGACTTTCTGCACTTGCATCCGCTGCACTCGCATAGGCCCGGAATGTCCCGCTTTTCTGACCTTAATGCCAAACGCGGCGAACGTCCGGTTCTTGCCGGTGTCTGATGTATGGGCACAATCGCGACTTTATGTGTCAGAGTTGCTGACGTACTATAACGACATGGTCGAGAAAGTTGATAGCACGGCAGAATTCACCGCCAGTCAAATGTCCGCCCCTGTCTGCTCCGGGCTGACGGAAAAGCAGGAATTGTTTGCGCTACGGGTCTCTGAGGGCATGAACTTCAGTGCGGCATACCGCGAGACCTATGACACGTCTGGCATGTCTCAATCCTCCGTATGGCGCGAAGCCCATCGCCTGAGCCGGAATGAGAAGGTAGCCATGCGGATTGCCGAACTGGTTGCCATCCGGAAAGAGGACGAGCACATCCAATCCCGTATTCGGGCACATCAGGTGACTGAGCACCTTATGGAGACGATGAGGTCCGGCAAGACTGAAGCCTCACGCCTGCGTGCCGCCGAACTTCTAGGGAAGTCTGTGGGGCTGTTCACCGTCAAGACCGAGATCAAGAATGACGACGACCAGTCCCTTGCTGAGCTTGAGGATGAGCTAAGGCAGCGGTTGGAACGCCTGAAGGCCGCACGATAGTTGGAAGGTCACCCCAAGGAATAGGGCCATTTTTGCCCGATATGTGGGCGAACACTGCATGTTACCGGGGAATGCCTAACTCACATCAGTTTGTCATGGCCTCAAGGCCGAACGTTGAGGTGCCTCGCAGCAGGTTTTGTAACCCGCATGCAACCCAAGGGTCAGACAGCGCAAGCTCTTCTCCACCTAACCATTTGATTTATATGGCGATCCCTGAAGGACTCGAACCCTCAACCTGCTGATTAGAAGAACGTCGTCCTTAAGTTCACTCTCTTTCATAAACGTTCTTTTTCATTTATATCTCTAGTATCTGTGCACCTGTAGGAAATTCCAAGAACCTACAGGCAATGCACAAAACGCACAAAAAACGCACAAGATATCGATATGACCACCAGATTGAACGAGCGAAAGGCTGCGGAGCTAAAGCCCAGAAAGCAATCGTATGAAGTTCGAGACGATGTCGTTCGTGGGCTGATCCTCAGGGTTGGGGTCAAAGGTCAGAAAGTCTGGGAAGTTGTTACCCCCAATGGAAAGACCGCCAGCGGGCGACCACGTCGAACACGTACACGTTTGGGGCTGTTTCCCGACCTATCAGTGAAAGAAGCCCGGAGAGCAGCGGAAACGATAAAAGCGGATCGGCTAAGTCCGGGCGCATCCAGGGGCATCAAGACGGTCAGCGAGCTCTTCGCACGGTACGCGAATGCGGTCGGTGGGAGGATGCGTTCGTTTCGGGATGTCGAGTCCGTGTGGCGCATCTGGGCAGAACCACGCATCGGCAGCGTCAGGATCACTGACCTCAACATTTATCATGGTATAGATCTACGGGACCATATTTCAGCAGCGTCGTCGCAGACGCGTGCATCGTCTGCCCTTCGCGTTCTGCGGCCAATGCTGTCATGGGCGGCAAGTGAGGGGTACCTGCCCGTCAATCCCTGGCTGGGTCTTAAGGCTGGCACGCCTGCTCTTGAGCGCGATCGCGTTCTGACTGAAATAGAATGGATCAAGCTTTGGGAAGTTGCACAATCTACCCACTACCCATTTGGCCCATGGCTGCAGGCGCTGATGCTGAGCGGCCAACGGTTGTCGAATGTCGCGCAGATGAGATGGGACGAGATTGCCGGTGATGTATGGATCATTCCCGCGTTAAAAATGAAGGCGACACGTCCGGATCGCGCCAGATCACATGAGGTTCCATTGTCTGGAGCACTGTCTGATCTCATTGCGTCTCAACCACGTCTCGGTCCCTACGTATTTACTACGACTGGCGACAAGCCCATCGTTCCGGGTTCAAAACTCAAGGTCCGAGTGTCGACACAAGCCGAATTGACGGATTGGCGCTGGCACGATGTACGCCGCACGGCGGCCACGCTGATGGCGTCAAGTGGTGTGCAGCGGTTTGTTGTCGAGCGTGTCCTTGGACATTCTGACAGCTCAATCACCGCGATCTACGATCGTGCGAGCTATCGGGGTGAGAAGAGGGAAGCACTCGAAATACTCGCAGGAACAGTCATTGAACCGCTGCCGCGTGAAAGGTTGACCAATGAGTAGCCTGCCTGCCCGCGAGTCTCTCGGACCGGGCACAACGGAAGAAGAAGTTGCAGCGGCGATCGCCAATAAGTCACCGCAATTTGGGACTCTCATACCCTATTCAAACCTTGATCTCTTCCCTCATTTTGCAAAGAGAGCGAAGGTCCGGAAAGCGGGCTGCAACTGCAGCATCTTGACCCTTTGACCAAAGTCCGCTCAGGGCCGTCTGTGAAGACGGCCCATGTCTTTAGATTTCAACGGCTTCTGAAATCGCCAATGCATCTTCGAGTTCGACACCAAGGTATCGAACGGTGCTATCCATCTTCGTATGTCCGAGCAGCAGCTGAACTGCACGTAGGTTGCCAGTCTTTCGATAAATGTGTGCAACCTTGGTCCGTCTCATGGAATGGGTTCCGAATGATGTCGAATCGAGTCCAATGGACTTAACCCATTCGCGGACAAGCCGCGCATATTGCCGGGTCGAAATGTGCAGACGTTCATGAAAACGCCCTGGCCAAAGGTACTCGGAGCCGACCATCAGGGGTTCCTCCATCCATCGCAGGATCGATTTACGCGTGCCTTCTGTGATCTCGAAGCGCACCGGTCTTTGGGTTTTGCTTTGGATAATCGAAGCCCGTTCCTTGACCTGTCCCGAGGCGTAGATATCGGCGACCTTCAGTTTCACCAAATCGCACCCACGAAGTTTGCTGTCGATGGCCAAATTGAACAGTGCCAGATCACGATGGTTTTCTGCGATCTCGAGACGCACGCGGATGGCCCAAACATGCTTTGGCATCAAAGGACGTTTCTGTCCGACGCCTCGGCCCTTGTTCCAGGCAGGGCGACAAGCTCGAATGGCGGGTAAGTTTGCAATGGTCATGATGGTTCCTCCCATCCGCCACGATCCACCACAGCGCCAACCAGACGTTAGCAACTCAGCTTAGCATGCTCATTTGTGCGTGCGGAGAAGGTCGGGTGAGAGCCCAAATTGACCAATGGCTGCGGCTAGATCGAATAGCGGTTTTCAATCAACAAGCGTGCGTTCCATGAAGTAAACATAAGGCCGCCATTGATTGGGGAAGCCGTCAGGATGTGGAATGGCAGAAAAACCGGCGCCCTCATACATTGCTTTGGCATGGGTCAGAAAGTTTGCAGATGAGAAGATGACCATTTTATAACCGTCTTGAATTATTTGCTCGAACATGTGCTCCAAGAGACGCCGCCCTATTCCGTATCCGCGGCCATTCTCGTTCACGAACATGCGGTTGAATTCAGCGACGCCGGAACTTGCTTCATTGTACATAACACATCCAACGGGATGATCATCGAGCGAAGCGACCAGAATGCCGCCACTTGGTCTTGAGTGCAGAGAAGGGAGGTCATCGAGAATTGCTTCGAAACGCTCCGGGTCCATCGGGTTTCCTTCGGTTGGCCAGTCGGCCGGGTAGTTTTTCCAATGCCAGTCGAGCCACTGTCGGCACAGGTCGCGCGCTTGTCCAATTTCAGTATCGGTTGCTGCCATTCTTATCAAAATTTCTATAACTTTGGCCCGCCTTTGGTCGTTCCACCGAGATGGTGGGATCGATTCTCAACCAAGTCTAGCACAACCCTTGAGGTCATTTGATGAAATCTCAGAAAGGTCTGCTTCGTCCCGCTTAGCAGTCCTTGAACCGTCGCCCGACTAACGACCGCAATGCGGACATCGCCGTCATTCGTTTTTCGTTGTTTGCTTGCGCAGAAACCTCTCGCACGTGCGGCGTGCTGTATTCCGCGCCGCAGCGAATTCCCCGTTTGCGGACATTCGTAGGGATACAATCCTGCAAAATCCAAACCGTTCTTTCGCTGCAGCCGGGACCGACTTTCGAGGAGCGGACCAAGCAGGCATTCGCTGCGCTCACTCCAAAGACGGTCAAATGTTCACCATGTCCGGGTAGACGGAAGGATCGGCAGAAGCTGGAAGTCGTTTCGTTTGAGAAGTTGGGTCAATTGAAACATTGCCAGAAAACCTCGGTTTGCGATCTCGTCTCGTCTGGCAGGCTAAGAGTTTGAGAAAGCCTCACCGTGTTTCACGTCTTCCGCCGCTCAAAGCCGGATGAGACCGAATTTATCAGCGTGCAATCCGTCCCAACCGAGACCTTCACGGTGTCGCCAGGCATGAGAAAACGTTTCGGACTTCTGCTACCACCAGTCCCGTCCGGTGAGCCCGAGGCAATGACGTCGCCAGGCCGCAGGGTGAACAGGTGGGATGCATAGGCAATCTGTTCGGCGACCGAGAATATCATCTCGCGGCCAAATGCATGCTGCACCACCGCGCCATTCAACGTGACGGTCAGTTCCAGATCCTGAGGCGGGGGCAGCGCATTGGCGGTCGTGATCCAGGGGCCCCAGGCGCCCGAACGGGCAAAATTCTTGCCGGCATAGACCGAATGTTTTTGCCAGTCTCGTACCGAACCGTCGTTGAAAGCGCTGTAGCCCAGCACATGCGACATGGCCTGATCGGCGGACACATGGCGCGCAGTGCGGCCTATGACGACGGCAATTTCGCCCTCGTAGTCAAAGCTCTGCGCGGCCTCACCCATCGGCATCTGAAGCGCGTCCTCATGGGCAAGCATGGCGTCGCGTTCCTTGCCAAAGAGGATGATATTGTCCGGGTCAGGCGGGGAGACACCATCGACCGGGTAAGGTTTGCGATAGTTCATCCCGACGCAGACGATCTTGCGCGGATTTGGAACAGGCGGCAGGAAGGTGATGTCCGAAACCGGAATCGAATGCCCCTGATCCGTGTCGCGCCTCAGCAAGTCCAGCGCGTCGTCGTCCAGCACGTCGCGCAGCGTCGGATACCGCGACAGGAAATCGGCGCTTGCCGGGGTGACGGTGTCATCGGCAAACACGCCGTAGAGCGGTTTTTCTGCCAAGAGGAAGGAACCGATGTTCATGTGCTTTGCCCCGCAAACAGGCTTTCGCGCTGGCGCAGGACGGCGCTCAGCGTGTCATTATAGGGCGTCTTCACCCCGGCCTCGCGGCCCAGAACCGGGACGATGCCGTTGATCGCATCGAGTTCCGACACCCGCCCGGCCATATGGTCAAGCAGCATGGACGGGCGCGCCTTGGGCATGCCCGACCCGAATGCGGTGACATAGGCAACCGGGTCATCAAATCCCAGCGGGATGCCCTTGGCGACGGCGATCGCATGGGCCTCGCGCATCGCGCCAAGCGCGATGGCCCAATGCTCGGGGTTGGCCATCAGTTCACCCACCGTTTCATTGAACACGGTGCAGGGCGCAGAAAAGGTGACATTGCACAGGAACTTTTCCCAGATCAGTTGGGTGATGTTGTCAAACGCGCGCGCATCAAAGCCAGCCTCTTGCCAGACCTTTTCCAGCTGTTTCAAACGCTGGGTCAGGCCGCCGTTCAGCTCGCCGATGCGGATCAGCTTCATGGCGTTGTGATGCGCATGGCCCGGTCCCTTCATCGAGGCGCCAAAGCCGTCGGCGACGCCCAGCAAGACATTGTCTGGCGCGATATGCTGGCTGATCCTGTCCCCGGCGCCCAAGCCGTTCTGAATGGTCAGAACCAGGGCCTCCGCTCCTATGACCGGGGCGGCTGCCCGCGCGGCGGGTCCCACGCCCGAGGCCTTGGTGGCAATCAGGCACAGATCACAGGGGCCGACCTGTGTGACGTCGGTGGTCGCGCGAATGGAAGTGACCACCCGGTCCCCGCTGGCACCTTCCAGGCGCAGACCATGGGCATTGATGGCATCGACATGCTCCGCCCAGGTGTCGACCGCCCAGACCTCGTGCCCGGCATCGGCCAGAAGGGCGGCATAGACCGACCCCATGGCGCCGACACCCATCACCAGAATTTTCATGCTTGGCGCATCCTTTCCCTTGGCAGCTTGATATCGAAACGGCTGCGAATGTCCCGATCGATTTCCGCGGGTATGTGGCTGGGAAAATGATTTGCCAGCGTTTCCTGGGCAGCCTGCCGGGCCGCGCTGTTGATTGTCGGCGCGCCATTGGCAAGCCATGCATCCGGGGCCTGCCGGTCGGCGTGGGCGGGATAGACGAAATCGGATTTCATCCGGGCATAGGTATCGGGATGTCCGAGGAAATGGCCTTCGCCGCGCACGGTCTGTGCAATGACATCAACGGCCAATGTCTGCGCATCAACCGGGATCGGGCTGGCCGCGCCAAGAATGGCGCCCAGCATGTCATTGTCGATGACATAGGCCTCGAACGAGGTGGCCATCAGCCCGGCCTGCGTGCCGGCCGCCTGAGTCACCAGATTGGCACCGGCCTGCACCGCCATGGTGACGGACAGGGCCTTTTCATATCCGGCCTGCGCATCGGCAATCTTGCTGTCGGTCGCCCCGGCGATGGTCGAGTTCGGCAGGTTGTAAAACTGCGCCATCTGGGTGGCCGCCGCCGTCAGTATCGCCTGTTCGCCGCTTCCCCCTGCCATCCCGCCCGAACGCAGATCGGTCACCATCGGGCGGGCGCCATAGATTGCCGTCACTTCCGGGTTGACGATCCACGCCAGCACCATGCCCGCCAGGGTTTCGGCATTGGTCTGTGCGAGGCAGCCGGCGATGGTGACGGGGCTGGATGCGCCCATCTGCCCGAAGGTATTGACCATGACCGGCAACCCGAGTTCGGCGCCGGCCAGCAACACGTTGCAGGCTTCGGGATCAAACCGCAGCGGCGGCACCGCATGATTGATGTTGAGCGACAGGAACGGACGGGCGCGAAAGGCCTCGGCGGACCCCGCCAAAAGAAAACACATCCCGGCAATGTCGCGCACGTGCTCGGCTTGGCTGCATGATGTCATCACGTGTTTGGACGTTCCGGCCAGCGCGGCATAGGCGGTATTGATGTCCAGATCGCGGAGGGTTTCCATGTCGCCCGCAATCATGGACCGCGAGAAAAACTGAACATTGTCCAGTGTATCGACTAGGCGCGCCGCGTCGTAAAGATCGGCAAGCATGGCCGGCAGGTATGCCCCGGTTTCCAGATCGACCACCATCGGTGAAGCCCCGCCCGACCCGGTGTGAACCCGTGAACGGGTCATTTCGATATCCTGGGACGGATCGCGGGCGCAGAGCGTGAAATCACGGCGCAGCCCGGCCAGCGCCTCTTCGACAAGAGACCGGGGAAAGAGCAGCCGCC
This sequence comes from Aliisedimentitalea sp. MJ-SS2, assembly GCF_032586155.1. NCBI lineage: Bacteria > Pseudomonadati > Pseudomonadota > Alphaproteobacteria > Rhodobacterales > Roseobacteraceae > Aliisedimentitalea > Aliisedimentitalea sp. MJ-SS2. Next base: position 188,544 of record NZ_JAWHTC010000001.1, on the reverse strand, counting down.
CATCTTCGGTTTCCTGGCCACCGCGACCGACAACCGCCCGAACCGCCTCGGGCGATGCGTCGCTCAGCCCGATGTCATGCAGGATGTCGAACGACGCTTCGCTGATGCGCGCCATGTCCTCCTGACTGAGAGGCCGCAGGCGTCCGGTGACCGGAGCCGCGCGGCGCGGCGCAGGCGCGACATCGGCTTTGGGGCGGCGGCGGCGTTGTCGTTGGCGAGGGGAATTGTTTTCCATTTTCTCGGTCTGTTGGGTTCACCTGCAAGCTTTTCAACGGTGAAGCGCCTCGACAAGCAAATTATCGGACCGATATAGATAAAGAAAACAGCATCCATTGGATTTGCACTTGTCCGGAAAAACCAGAAACCTGCCCTTGACGGCATTGCGCACCTTCGAAGTCGCCGCGCGGCGGCTCAGTTTCAAGGACGCCGCCGACGAACTGTGCGTCAGCGCCACGACCGTCAGCAACCAGATCAGGCAGCTCGAAGCGGACTGGAACTGCAAGCTGTTCATCCGCCAGACCCGCGCGGTTGTTCTGACCGATGAAGGCCGCTCGCTCAGCCAGGTTGTCACCCGCGCCTTTGACGAGATCCGGGCCGAGGTCGAGGTTCATATGAACCCGGCACGCAAGTCGGTGACGCTGGCGGTCGGGCCGATATTCGGGTCCCGCTGGCTGGTGCCAAGACTGGCGCGGTTTCGCGAGGCTCATCCGCGGATCGATCTCGTCTTGCACGAAAGCCCGCGAATTACCGACGCGGCAATGATGACGTCGCACCTTGCGGTGGATTGGGGCACCGGGAATTGGTCCGGGCTCAACAGTCAAAAGCTGTTGGACATCACCTATTCGCCGGTTGTGCGGGCCGATGTGATCGATGCCTTCGGTGGGTTGAAAGAACCATCTGACCTCACCCGGATTCCGCTTATTCATCAGCGGGACAAGTCGGAATGGTCGGCGTGGTTCAAACTGGCTGGCATGGCGGATTTCGAGCCTGTGGCAGAAACGACGATCCGGGATTCCAACCTTGTGCTGCAGGCGGCGCTTGACGGGCAAGGCGCTGCGCTTGGCGTTTTCCCCTTCGTCAGCAATGATATCGGCAGCGCCCGGTTGGTAAAACCGTTCGATATTGACCTGATCCCCCAACGATCCTTCTACCTTCTTAGCCGCCCAAGCAGCCCGCGAACGCGGGAAGTCTCGGTTGTTCAAAACTGGCTTCTGGAGCAGGCGGCCAGATCACCCGATTGATAGGTACTCTTCGGTGACGCCCTGCGGGCCCCGGCGGACCACATAGGCGCCGGCACCGGCCTGGGCGCCGCAAATACCGGTTGGGAGACCGTTTTCGAAGGCAACCGCAACGCCATCGTCAATTGCGATAGATGCGGGCATGGTTTGTGCACCGACGGCTGCGTGCAGCGCGGCGCGGCGGTCTGTTTCGCTCGAGTAGTGCGGACAGGCGCCGATCGGGATCAACCCCAGACCCGGTAGCGGGCGCATCGCCCCCTTGCCCGAGCTGAACAGGAAGCTGTCGAACCAGCAGACCGCGCCGGCGCTGACACCGGCAAGGATGACACCGGATCGGCAGGCCTCGCTCAGAACCTTGTCCCAACCCTCCCGGCGCCACGCAGCAACCATCTTTTCGGTATCACCGCCACCGACATAGACAAGATCAACCTGTTCAAGGCTGCGCGCAAGCTGGGCCGCAGGCAGCGTCATCGGCAGATGAACAAGCGTCTCGGCAACATCTGCAAAACGCGCGTTGAAGCGCGCGGTCTTTTGCGGATCATCGCCGCTCGCCGCACCAATGAACGCGAGCCGCGGGTTGCCACGCGCCGTTGCGGACAGGCAGAAATCATCCAGTTCGGGGTGCGCATCATGGGTAAAGCCACCCCCGCCGATGGCGATTATCTTCATATCGTTGCGTCCCACATATCCGGTTTCTGCATGCATCTCCCAACAAACGGTATTTGTCTGCGGCCTGTCAAAGGCCAACACTGAGTTGATGGGTGTCATCTCGGAATCCAAGGTGGATCAAAAAAATATCATCTATCGGAACACCGATTTGCGTTTGTCCCAAGACAGTTCGGGAGAAGAACATTTTTTGGAAGCGGCGCGATAACCGGCATCGCATCACTGGGAGGAAAACAAACATGAAAAGATTTCTAACGATGGCCGTTGCGTCAGCGATGATCGCTGGCATGGCAGCAGCCGAACCTTCAGGCACGTTCCGCCAGGCGCACGAACTTGGCTTTGGCGCGCAGTCCAGCCTTGATCCGATCTCGAAGGGGCGCGTGTTCCAGATCACCGAAAAAATCATGAACCGTCTGGTGCGCCCGGGCCTTGATGGCAAGCCTCAGGCGGATCTGGCAACAAGCTGGGAAGCCAACGAGGACGCCACCGTCTGGACCTTCAAACTTCGTGACGGCGTAAAGTTCCATGATGGCAGCACCTTCGAAGCTGCCGACGTGGTCTATTCGCTGAACCGCGTGCTGGACCCGGACAGCGACAGCCCTGCCCGCTCGGCGGTCAAGATGATCACCGGGGTCGAGGCGCTGGACAACATGACGGTTCAGATCACTCTGAACACGCCCTTTGCCGACATGCCGCTGCAGCTGATGGATTATCGTTTGCGGATGCTGAACGAAGGCTCGGGCGACACGATTGCCACCACCGGCAACGGCACCGGCCCGTTCAAGGTGGAAACCTTCGACGCCGAAGGCACGACCGTGCTGGTGGCCAACCCCGACTACTGGGAAGGCGCGCCCGGTGTGGCCCGCATGGAGGTGATCGGTATCGCCGATGGCCAGGCCCGGCTTCAGGCCCTTTTGGGCGGTCAGATCGACATGGAGCGCGGCATCACCGCGCAACAGCAGGTCATGCTGACCGGTTCGGACAGGTTCAACGTGCAGGTCATCCCGACCGGCAACTGGCGCGGGCTGGTGTTCCGCACCGATGTGGAACCCTTCAGCGACGTTCGGGTTCGCAAGGCCGTTCGCATGGCCGCCGACCGTGACGAGCTGGTGAAACTGGTTCTGGGCGGTCAGGGTGTTGTGGCCTGTGACGCGCCGGTTGAACCCAATGACCAGTACCGTGCCGATATGTCCTGTCCGCAGGATATCGAAGGCGCCAAGGCCCTGTTGGCCGAAGCGGGTTATTCCGATGGCATCGACATCGACGTGCATGTCTCGACCCTTGAACCCACATGGCCGACGCTGGCCGTGGCCTATCAGGAACAGGCCGCCGCAGCCGGTATCCGGGTGAATGTCGTGCAGGCCCCGACCGATGGGTATTGGTCCGAGGTCTGGATGAAAAAGGACGTTGCAGCGACCCGCTGGAACGAACGCCCGGCTGATCAGGCGCTGCACGAGATTTATCTTTCGACCGCCAAATGGAACGAAAGCTACTTCAAGGATGAAGCCTTTGATGCCATGCTGGCCGATGCCCGCCGCGAGCTGGATTTTGAGAAACGCAACGCGATTTACCAAGCGGCCCAGCAACACCTGTGGGAAAACGGCGGTACGCTGATCCCCTACACGGTGACCAAGCTGGTTGGCGTATCCTCGCGGGTGCACAATCTTGACCAGGTCAAGAACGACGCCGTGCGCTGGCACAAGATCACCGTAGACTGATCCAACGCAAACCGGGGCGCCGTTGTTGCACGGCGGCGCCCCTGACCAACTCAATTCCTTCAGCTCTCAGGTCCATCCGCCATGCTGCGCATGCTTCTTCGTCGTCTCTTTCTTGGTGCGGTAACGGTCGCGATCGTTTCGGTCATCATTTTCTCGGGCGTCGAACTGCTTCCGGGTGACTCCTGCACGGCCTTTCTTGAACGCGAGGCCAAGGGCAAGCTGCTCGAAAATTGTCGCGAGGCACAGGGTTTGAACCGTCCGGCGGTGGAACGCTATGTCGACTGGGCCGCGAGCGCGGTTCAGGGCGATCTGGGGGTCTCGGCCAACGGACAGAAAAGCATTTCCGAACTGGTGGGCAATCGCCTGAAGAACTCGCTTTTGCTGGCCGCCTGTTCGCTGGCACTGGGTGTGCCGCTGGCGATTTTCCTTGGGGTGGTGACGGGGCTTTGGCGCGACAGGCCGATTGACCTGACGCTGTCCACTCTGGCGATTTTCGCCATGACGATCCCCGAATTCGTATCCGCGACCGTGCTGATCCTGTTGTTTTCGGTCTGGCTGGGCTGGTTGCCGGGCATCGTGCTGACTCCGGCCCATGCCCCCGCGTCCCAGTTTTTCCCCGAAATCCTGCTGCCGGTGCTGGTGCTGACCATGGTCATGACCGCGCATATCCTGCGCATGGTCCGCTCATCGGTGATCGAGGTCATGGCCGGTGACTATGTTCAGATGGCGACGCTCAAGGGCGTGCCCTACTGGCGGATCGTTTTCCGCCATGCCTTGCCCAACGCCTTGCTGCCCGCGATCAACGTCGTGGCTCTGACCATCGCGTGGCTGTTGGGCGGCGTCGTGGTGATCGAGGTGGTGTTCAACTATCCCGGCCTCGGGCGGATGATGATCGATTCCATTTCCGATCGCGACCTGCCGGTGGTTCAGGCCATCGCCCTGATCGTTGCCACGGTCTATGTCGGCGTGAACCTCTCGGCCGACCTGTTGACGATGATCGCCAACCCGCGCTTGCGCACAATGCATATGAGGCGGAAATGAGCATCGCATCGGTTCCCAATCAGAGCACTCGTTTCGCCCGGTTCATTCTGGTCCTGCGGGACGTGATGTCCCGGCCATCGGGTGCCATCGGCCTGACACTTGTCGTGGCCCATCTGCTGCTGGCGCTGATCAGCCCGCTGATTGTTCCCTATGACTACAAGACCATGAACTCGGCCATGATGCTGACCGGTCCTGAAGGCGCCCATTGGCTGGGCACCGATCATCTGGGGCGTGACGTTTTCACCCGTGTTCTTCTTGGGGGTCGCGAGGCGCTTTTGGTCACCGGCGTCGCCACGCCAATCGCCGTGACATGGGGCGGGTTTGTCGGCATCTTCTTTGGCCTTGTCGGCGGCCGCATCGACGAGGTGATGATGCGGGTGGTCGATGCCTTCCTGTCGCTGCCGTGGATCCTGAAGATGCTGGTGCTGATCGTGACCTTCGGCACCGGTATCGAAGTTCTGATCCCGACGCTGGCGTTTTTCTACGGCATCCCGGTGATCCGCATCGCCCGCGCCGCCACCCATGACGTGGTGGCCCGCGATTTCGTCTCGGCGGCGCGCGCGCGTGGCCATGGCCGCATGACCATCATCCGGCGCGAGCTTTTGCCCAATGTGCTCGACACGCTGATGGTCGAGGGCGCCATGCGCTGGTCGTGGATGCTGTTGGCCTTTTCGTCGCTCTCGTTCCTTGGCTTCGGAGTGTCGCCGCCGACGCCCGACTGGGGCCTTATGATCGCCGACGCACGCGGGTTCATGTCCTTTGCGCCGTGGGGCGTTCTGGGCCCGGTGATTGCCCTGTCATCGCTGATTATCGGCATCAACCTGACCGCTGACGCGCTTGCCAAGGCGCTGGGCATCGATCGTGCACAGAAGGCGCCGGTATGACCACTCCCGTTATCGACATCCACAATATCTCGGTCGGGTTTACGGGCAAGTCCGGCGCCACGCTGCCGGTTCTTCGCAATATCGACCTGACGGTCGCCGAAGGGGAAAGCATCGGCATCGTCGGCGAAAGCGGTTCGGGCAAATCAACGCTGGCCCTGGCCGCCATGGGGTTTCTGAAACGCGGGTTGCGCCTGCTGGACGGGTCCGTGGCCTTTCGCGGACAGGACATGTTTTCGCGCACCCGCCCCGAACTGGAAAAAATTCGCGGCGGCGAACTGGCGCTGATCCCGCAGAACTCGGGGCAGTCGCTGACCCCGACCCTGCGGATCGGAGCCCAGCTGATCGAGGCGCTGCGGCTGCATTCCTCGGTGCCCGCATCCGAACATGTCGCCAAGGCGACCGAATTGCTGGGACAGGTGCGCCTGCCCGACCCCAAGGCGATCCTGTCGCGGTTCCCACACGAGCTGTCTGGCGGGCAACAACAACGCGTCGCCGTCGCGATGGCCCTGGCGGGTGAACCGCACGCGCTGCTGCTGGATGAACCCACCACCGGGCTCGATGTCACGACACAGGCGCATATCCTCGAGTTGCTGCGCGAGATTGCCCGCGAACGCGGCATGGCGATGGTCTATGTCAGCCATGATCTCGGGGCGATTGCCCGTGTCTGTGACCGGGTGGTGGTGATGTATGCCGGTGAAGTCGTGCTGGAAGGCACCACGCGGCAAGTGCTGAAAACTCCGGCGCATCCCTATGCGCGCGGGCTGCTGGCGTCGATCCCGCGCCTTGCCGATCAGCACCTGCCGGTGGCGCTGGATGGCCGTCCGCCGGCACCGGGTGGTGCGGGCGTAGGCTGTTCCTTTGTTGACCGATGCGCGCTGGCGCAAGACCGCTGCCGCTCGGAGCGTCCCGCTCTCGCCGCGCTCCCCGGCGGTGAGCGGGCACGCTGCTTTTACTCGGACAAGGCCGCCGAGCTGTCGTTGGCCGGAACCGGCGCCGTGCCTGTCGAGCTTCAGGCCGATGGGCCGCCCGCATTGCAATTGGGCGATCTTTCGATCAGCTATCACCAACCTGGGCTGTTCGACAAACTTCTGGGCCGCGCGGAAACGCGCGTCGCCACGGTCGATGATATCGACATCACCGTGCGCCGAGGTGAAACCCTCGGACTGGTCGGCGAAAGCGGTTCGGGCAAATCCACGATCCTCAAATCCGTGGCAGGGCTGTTGCCACCGGCGGGTGGCACGATCACCGTTGCCGGAGGCGAGGCTTTGGCCCCGGTGGTCGAAAACCGCCCGCCCGAGCACCTGCGCCGGATTCAGCTGATCTTTCAAAACCCCGATGACAGCCTGAACCCGCGTCAGACCATTGCCGAGATTCTGGAACAACCGCTGCGGCTCTATTTCGGCCTCACCGGACAGGCGCTGCATGATCGCAGCGTCGAGATCCTGAACCGCGTTCGCCTGGGCGGGCACTACCTTGATCGCTTGCCCAGCCAGTTGTCGGGCGGCGAAAAACAGCGGGTCGCGATTGCCCGCGCCTTTGCCGCCGATCCCGAACTTGTGCTTTGCGACGAGGTGACCTCGGCGCTGGACGTTTCGGTGCAGGCTGCCGTTCTGGACCTGCTCAACGAGCTGAAGGAAAAACAGGGCACCACCTATGTTTTCGTCAGCCACGATCTGGCCGTGGTCAAGGCGCTGTCGGACCGTGTCGCGGTGCTGTATCAGGGGCGGCTTTGTGAAATCGGGCCATCCGATCAGGTCTATGCCACGCCGTCGCATCCTTATACCGAGGTTCTGTTGGGCGCGGTTCTGGAACCCGACCCCGACACTGCGCCGACCCTTGCGGCCGACGATGTCGTTGAGCTGTCCCCGCCTGCGCGCGGTTGCCCGTTCCAGCGACGTTGCCCGCGCAAGATTGGCAGCATTTGCGACACCGAAATTCCACCCTGGCACCGCTCAGCCGATGGCCACGCGATCCGCTGCCATCACGGGATCGACGAACTGGCAGTGGCACAGGCGATACAGGCCGCCGAATGATGGCGACCGGGAAACTTGACCTGCCCGCGAAAAACTGGGCCGGTCTGTGCGTCGCCGCCGATGCTTCAGGCGAACGGCAGGTCTGAGATTTCGCCGTCGCGGATCATGCCGTCCTGACTGACGACATGCACCCTTTGACCGGCCTTCCAGCAGCTCCGGGCAATCATCGACTGGCCGACGTTGCGTTTCAGCCGTGGCGACCAGATTGCCGAGGTGATCTGCCCCACTTGACTATCCCCCACCATAACAGGCCATGGTTTGGAACAGGTCGGACACGGGCCGCCATCAAAGGCAACTCCGCGGATCTGTTGCGTGACCCCGTCGGCCGCGATCTTCTGCAACGCCGCGCGGCCGATATAGTCGACCGATCCGTCGAGGCAGCAGAATTTTTCCAGCCCGATTTCCAGCGGATTATTGTCGCGCGTCATTTCGTTGCCATAGGAAAACAGCCCGCCTTCGATCCGTTCGATCAGGTTGGGGCAGCCGGGCGCGATGCCCAGCGGCTGACCTGCCTGCCAGATCGCATCCCACAGCGCCGCACCCAGGTGCCCGCCCTCCAGGTAAATCTCGAACCCGCCCTGGCGGGAATAGCCCGAGCGCGCGATAAGCTGACGGGTACCCGCAAAGTCGATCCAGCCATATTTGAAGAAACCAATGTCGCGGATGTGGTCGCCGAACAGCCCGGCCAGCAGGTCTTCGGCCCGCGGCCCCTGAATGGCGAGAGGCGAGACATCGGGTTCGCTGACGGACACGTCCATGCCACGCCCAAGGGCAAGGCCCATCGCGTAAAGCAGCACGTCGCTGTCGGCGATGGACAGCCAGAACCGGTCCTCTGCCAGTTTCAGCAAAACCGGATCATTGATCAGCCCGGCATTCGCATCGATGATCGGAACATACAGGCAATCGCCCACCTTTGCCCTGCCAATGTCGCGGGGGGTCATCCATTGCACAAGTGAGGCGGCATCCGGACCTTCGATCTGCACCTGTCGCTGGCACGAGACATCCCAGATCTGAACATGCTCGCGCAGGTGCCAGTAGTCTTCTTCGACGCTGGTTTGAAACGCCTTGGGCAGCAGCATGTGGTTGACCACGGAAAACCCGCGCACACCCACCTGTTCGAACCGATCGGTATAGGGCGTGCGCCGGATACGACGCGACATGTTGAGCCCGTCCATCAGGCGGACGTCCACATCGAATAGGAATTTGGGTTCAGGATCACCGGCATGTGGTACTTGCCAGCCGGGTCAGACATGGCAAAACGCAAGGCGATCTGAGTGACCGTGGCGGGCATGTTGCGTGCTGCCCAATAGCCAGCGATGTCAAAGACCAGTTCATACATAGCGTCAGGGTCAATGACCTCTGCTTCGATGTCTTGCGACAATCGGCCCCCCTCGTCCATCCGCGCGCTAAGGAGCAGGGCACCTGTGTTCAAATTGGTCAATGTGACAGGGATACCGCCCGCATGGGTGCCATCACTGCCGTTCAGAGTATGCGAAGTAAGCGTTGCCATTATTCAATCGATGCCTTGTCCCGCTTGTCGGATGTTGCTGCCACAATCGGGCTGATGACGCCGCGACATTTCACGTTCACAATCGCAGTTTTGCCGCTGGCCATCGCCCGTTGCAAGGCGGGCGCAAGCTGGTCACGGGTTTCAACAAGTTCACCATGCCCGCCCAGACCTTCGCACATTGCGTGAAACGGGATGTCACGAAAATCGGTGGCAAAGTGCTGACCGTTGGCAAACAGGCGTTCCTGTTGCTGGCTGATACAATCCAGCCCGCCATTGTTGTCGATGACGATGGTAATCGGCAGATTGTCCTGAAACGCGGATTCAATCGAAAGGCCACCTGACAAAAACGCCCCGTCGCCCGAGATAACAACCACATTGCGGTCCGGGTGCAGCGCCTTGGCAGACACCCCGAAAGACACGCCAACCCCCAGCAGAGAATAATTGCCGGGATGCATGATGCCGCCCAGCTTCTGGCCGCGCCATCCGGCCATGTTCACCGCGATTTCCGACCAGAAATGGGTGTTGCCGCCGTCAAAAATCAGCCAGTCATCTTCGCCCATCTGTTCCTGCACATCCAGCGACAGTTGCAGCGGATGCATCTTGCCGGGTTTGGCGCTTTCGGCTTGGATGTGGGCGTACCATTCATCGACCCAAGCCGCGCGGCGTTCGCGCTGAAGATCAAACCACGCGGGCCATGTCTTACCCACGTCGTTCAGTGCTTCAAGGAAGGCGCCGGGGTCAGACAACAACACCTCATCAGCGGCTTGGTTGTATTCCAGTTCCTCATGGCTGCCGTTGATACAGATCAGCGTCTGCTCTGTGGTAAAGAATGGCGGGTTGCCAAAGTTCATCTGGTTGTCCAGGCGCCCGCCGATCATCAGCACCAGATCGGCCTCGTGAATGGCGGGTTTGGAGGGGTGGTATTGGTGGAAGTCGGCCAGACCCATATAGGCCTCGCATTCTTCGCCCAACAGTTTGGAATGGTAGGGGACGTTGAAGATCGGTAAACGCAGCGCTTTTCCAACGGCTTCCAGAGTGTCCTCGGATTTGGACCACCAGACACCATGTCCTCCGATAATGACGGGGCGCTCTGCGCGTTTCACCTTCTCCAGAACCACCGCCAAGGCCGCCGGATCGGGCCACGCGCGCGGGGTTGGGCGATCCGTGCGGTTGAACGGGCGCTCGTCCAGCCCGGCATCAGGCGCAAACGACGAAAACATGATGTCCACCGGTAAAGAGATGTGGACAGGGCCGGGATAGCCGGTTGTCGCGGCGGTCCATGCGCGGTTCACGAACTCACTGATCCGTTCTCCATCCGTAATCTGGACCGAGTATTTGACCAGCGGGGCGGCAATGGCGACATCGTCGATCTCTTTGAATCCGCCGGCCCCCTGACGCTTGAGCGTGGACGATCCGGTGACAAAAATGACAGGGCTGCGTTCTCCACCAGCCTCCAGCATCGCAGGCACGGCGTTGGCAAACCCTTCGGGCCCCACAAGACAGACCACAGGTTTGCGGGTGATGCGGGCATGACCATCCGCCAGGTGCCCCGCGATCTGTTCATGCGGTGTGTTGATGACGGGCATCTGACATTCCATGAACCCTTCAAGTGCCGGATTGCAGAAGCCACCCGCCAACGTGAAGACGTGGTCCACGCCTTTTTCCTTGAGGGCACGGGCCAGCAGGGCGCCACCTCTGATCGTCTTTGGATCCGTCATCTGATTTCTCTCACTTCAGGTTTTGGCGGCGAGCCGCAAGGCAGCCTGTGTTCTTGTTTCCGAGTGTCCGGTTTCGCTCGCAGTGTTTTCGAAAATGACGTCGGGACCAAGCTGGTCAATTGACGTGATGCCCAGTTGTGCCATCACGACACCGATATCCGCTGCAAAACACTTGAGCAGAGCGTTCAGCCCGACCGCACCCTCAGCCCCCAAGGCAAACAGGGTTGGGCGACCTATCATGACAAAATCAGCCCCAAGCGCGAGTGCCTTGATCATGTCTTCACCATTGCGAATGCCGCTGTCGAACAGCAGTGGAAAATCCGGGCCAACGGCATCGCGGATCAAAGGCAAAAGCCAGATTGCGGGTGGCACGCTGTCCAGCTGGCGACCGCCATGGTTTGAGACATATATTGCATCAATGCCCAGACCGCGGATCCGGCTTGCATCCGTTGGGGATGTTACACCTTTGACGACCAGTTTGCCCGGCCATTTATCTCGCAAGACTTCCAGAAACGCCCAGTCTGCGCCAGACCGGCTGGCGCCCCGATCAAAGGTGTTGCTGCCATTGCCGTCGGTAAAGTTCATCGGACGCGGGGTACCTGCGGCCAGCGTGCTCATGGACCATCGCGGATGTGATGCAAAGTCAAAAAAGGCTTGAGGCGTCATTGCGAACGGGACCGTGAAACCGTTGCGCAGATCGCGCACCCTTCGAGAGACTTGCGGCACATCCACAGTCAGAACGAGGGTGTCATAACCGGCCATCAGGGCGCGCTCCACCATCGCCAAAGACGCCTCTCTCGAGGCCCCGAAGTAGAGCTGAAACCACGCATGTGATCCTGCCATACGCGCCATATCCTCGATCGAGGTGGATGCCGCAGAGGACAGGCACAACGGGAAACCCATTGCCTTTGCGGCATTGGCCATTGATTTATCTGCCTTTGGATGAACAAGATTACACATGCCCATGGGGGCGATCCCAAAGGGCACCTTGTAAGATTGCCCCATCAATGTGGTGGCCGAAGAACACTGCGCAACATCCGCCATTACCCGCGGTTGCAGCATGACGTTATCGAATTGAGACACATTACGTGCAGCGCCAATTTCGCGCCCCGCAGCCCCATCGACGAAGTCGAAGACCAGACGTGGCAAGCGCCGCCTTGCGAGCCGCCGCGCGTCTTCGGTCGAGTATATTCTGCTTTTGTGCTGAGTCATGCGTTCGAACGCCTCGGGGATTCATTAGACCTTCCCCAGACTACAAAGAGTTAAACCGCGCCGACCAATCGAAAAATGTCTCGAACTCATACGCAAGACGTATGCCAGCGCAAATTCATAGATGTTTTGCATGAGTCCCATCAGGGATTCAATTAGTCAAAACTTCTAACCTGAGACTAGCTTTGTTGCAGGCGTGGACCGCTTTGTGAAACTTGTCCGCGCTTCGCGCTTGAAATTTTGCAGCAATGGCAAAACCGCGCGCATCGTTTGGGAGGACGTAGTGACATTTCTGAAATCAACACGGACGATCAAAAAGAGTTGCGCCGTATTCGGGGCAGCCGCATCAATGATGCTCGCGGGAGTAGCGAGCGCACAAGAATACACAGCGCGGCTTTCGGTCCACTGGGGGCCAAAGCACCACAGTGCAGTGCACGCCAAGATGTTTGCCGATGAGGTAAACAAACGGGCCGAAGGGCGTTTGCAGATTGACTATTTCCCATCGGGACAGTTGTTCGGCATTCGTGAACAGCTTGGTGCTGTCACGTCGGGTGCGGTTGAGATGGGCGGTATTGTTGGGGTGGTTTCCTTTCCGCCGATCAACAAGAATTACAACGTCGTGTCCTTTACGGGTCTGTTTGACAGCTATGATGAACAACGCGCCTTTTTCACAGATGACCCGGCCGGGCAAAGGGTTTGGGCGGACATCACCCAGAAGTCTGACTCAGTTGTTTTGATGTACGATCCGGTTGGACCGGTCATGACCTTCAGCACCCAGGAATTGAATGGTATCGATTCAATGGCTGGCCTGAAAGCCCGCGCGCTTATCGGCGCAGAACGCCCTATGTGGGAGGCTTTGGGCGCCAATACCGTATCCATGCCCACTGGAGAGGTCTATTCCGGTCTGCAAACCGGAATGATTGACACCATCAACAGCCCTCCGGGGTCCATTCAGGCCTTCAGTTGGTGGGAATACCTGACCCATGGGCAAAAGCCGTACCAGTATTATGCGGACGCCTACATCATGGCGAACAAGACATGGTTTGACGGGCTGCCTGAGGATCTGCAGCAATTGTTGATCGAGGTAGGGCAGGAAGTCGGCACAATCTCGACCAATGAAATCCTGCGGACAGGCGAGGCCACCCTCACCGCATTTCAGGAGCGTGGCGGCGTTGTCACAACACTTGAGGGCGCGGAAAAAGCCAAGTTCGACGCGCTAATGAAAGACAAAGTACAGCCAGCGATTGCAGACAAGCTGGACGCTGATGTTCTTCAAGCCGCACAGGCATTTGCTGCTGATTGATCAAAACTTCTCCCTGCCCCTCGGGGCGGGGACCTCACGTTGGCGGAACACATTTCATGAAATTGATCCTACGCCTTCTGCGCGCCGTTAATGCTGGGTTTGAGGCAGTGACAGCCGTCACCTCCTCAGCAATTGCCGCGGTGATGGTCTTGGCACTGACCTTCAGTGCCGTGACCCGCTATGTCAGCGGCACCGGGTACGACTGGTTCATCGAACTGCCGCCAGCTTTGGTTCCGTGGCTGGTGTTCCCTTTGCTGGGGCCGTTGTTGCGCTCGGGCGCGCATATCCAGGTGGATCTGGTGCCAAACTTCCTGCACGGTCGCGGACTTTTGTTGCTTCAACTCTTTGTCTACGCGGTCATGCTTGTCGGAGCGATCATCTTTTTTCTGGCAGGCAATGAGGCCGTCGCGCTGTTCCGCCGGCTGGGACAATTGATGGAACTGGAAATCGAACTGCCGATCTGGTGGATGTATCTGGCATTTCCGACTGGGTTTTTCATCCTCGCACTCTTTGCCTTGGAACTGCTGTTGGAAACGATCGTCCGATTGTTTGCGCCGGCACAGGAGGTGGCGGCATGAACGCCGTTGCCAGCATCCTGTCTGCTCTGCTGCTCCTGTTGTCCGTGCCGATCTTCATGGTCTTCGGACTCGGGAGTGCGACAACCGCGATCTGGGGAATGAACCTGCCCTGGTCGACGCTGATACAGGTCTCATTCGGGTCGATGACCAAACATGTGCTGATTGCGGTGCCTCTGTTTATCTTCACTGGAATGGTGATGCTGCGTGGCGGCGCAGCAGCCCGTCTGGTGCATTTTGCCACGACACTCGTGGGGCACTGGCCCGGGGGCCTGGGGATCGCGATGGTTCTCGCCATGGGTTTTTTCGCGGCCTTCTGCGGATCAATCCTGGCGGCGATTACCGCTGTCGGCACAATCATGATCCCGCAGATGGTGCAACAGGGCTACCCCAAACCTTTTGTGATTGTGCTGGCCGCCTCTGCCGCGTTTCTTGAGGCGCTTATCCCACCCTCAAACGCCGCCATCCTCTTCAGCGCGCTGACAGATGTGCCGGTCTCGCGTACCTTCGCTGCCGGTTTCGTTCCGGGGCTGGTCTTGCTGGTGCTGTTGTCGCTTGTCGTGACCTGGCGCTGCCGCCATCTGCGCAACCCAAAGCGCGCCACTGCCGGTGACCGGATCCGCGCATTCTGGTTCGCTCTGCCAGGCCTGTTCACGCCGGTGATCATCTTGGGGGGCATCTATGCTGGCCTTCTGACCCCTTCGGAATCCGCCGCCGTTGCCGGTATCTGGGCCATTTTTATCGGCATTTTTGCGTACCGGGAACTGACGCTCAAAGGCGTACTGCTGGCGCTGCATGAAACGGCCCGCATCACAGCAGTGATCTTTGCGATTATCGCCATGGCGACCTTCCTCAGCGTGGTGCTGACCTATTCACAGACCCCGCAGAAAATCATTTCATATTTCACCGAGATGGGTGGCTCGCCGCTGGCCTTCTGGCTGGCTGTTGCGGTGATCTGTCTGATCCTTGGCACATTCGTCGAGATTGTGCCGGTGTTCTATTTGACGGTGCCGATCTTTGCCGCATTGGCGGTGTCGCTGGATCAGGACATCCTGCATCTCTACATCGTCTTTGTGGCATTTGCCGGCATCGGGATGATCACGCCACCGGTCTGCGTCGGCATCTACACAGCGGCGGGCGTCGCCAAAGAAAGCCCCGAGAAAGCCTTCCGAGAAGTGCCGCTGTTCGCCGGCGTCGGGATCATTTTCGGAATTCTGATGATTGCTTTCCCACAGGCAGCAACATGGTTGCCGGATTTGCTCAACTGACCGCGGCGCTCAGCTTTTCCAGCTTGTCCACCCGCAGTTGCAGTTGCTGGCCAAACAGGTCGACAAACTTCAACGCCTCGCGCGACATCTCTTCGCGGCGGGCGGCAACAACAGCGACAAAATAGGTCAGCTTCTGCTTGATGGGTCGAAACACCACGCCACCCATGCGCACGGCCTGTTCTGCTGAAAACGGGTCGGCAATGGCCAGCACCGAGGCTTCGCGCACCAACGCGCCCGCCAAGGGCATGTTGGCGACGGAAAGACGCGACCGGGCACGCAGCTTGTCCGATAGCTCAGGGTCAATCGACATCATTGAATCGGGATAGCTTGCGCCAAAGGTGACAAACGTCTCTTTCTTGGCAAGTTCTTCAAGATCGACGGGCCCGTAGTCACCCGCTAGCGGGTGATCTTCCGGCATCAGGCAAACATAGGCGACCGATGTCTGATACAGAACTTCGACCCCCGCATAATCCGGCTCGCGCCCAACGATTCCCAGATCAATCTGGCGCATCTGAACGGCGTCCAGAATTGCAGGCGTATTGCGGGATTGAACGACAAATTCGATGTCCGGGTTTTCGTGGTAGAGGCGGCTGATCGCCTTGGGCAGCTCAATCGTCGCTATGGACTGGATCGCTCCGATGGAGATTGTGCCACCTTGGGAGGTGCGAATGGACTTGGCCAGATCCTGCAAACGGTCGATGCCCACGAACATGCCTTCGACACCTTCATAGAAATGCCGCCCTTCCACCGTCGGGGTCAGACCCCGCCCGACCCGAACAAACAATGGAAACCCGGCTGAATGCTCTAGATCGGCGATGAGCCTGCTGACACTGGGCTGTGAGATATGCATCATCTTTGCGGCTTCGGTGATGGAACCACAGCGGATGGTTGCTCTGAATGCCTCTAGTTGACGTAGATTCATTGACGGAAAGCCTCTCGGGTTTTCTATGGATTACCCTAGTTCATATCTCTTGCCTCTGTATAGGTTGGGGCTTCACATCTGCCTTATGTATGGGTGCATCTACTAATTCGATTGGCTGTGGCACAGGCGTTTTTCTAAACTCCTGCCGGAACTCATGCGCGTTCCAATCGATTGGCCGGTATTTGATGACAGAACTTGACCTTCTCCGTTCACCCCGGATGGACGACGACCTTGAAAGGCCAAGCGACGCGTGCCGGCACCGCTATGACCGCGAATGCGCGCTGCACTACGAGGAATGGGAAGCGAAAGGTTCGGTTCGCTGTCCTCTTTGCAAAAAGGCGGGCGAGATGGCGTTGTTGAAACGGTTGCATTCTGTAATCATTGATCTTTGGAAGGCCTGCGAGGTGCCTGTGAGCGTCACCGTTGCAAATGGCTATGGTTTTTGCGCAGGTCGTGATCGAAAAGAACTGACTGCAGTGCGCGCACTGGCCGAGAAGGACCGCGCATGTGTTGAAAAACGCGAACCAAATTGGCGGCCCCATTTGGCCGGCATGCGCGGATAACTATTGGAGGATAACGGATGGAATGTTGTGGCCCTGGCTATGCCTCGCCTGCCGATGCGATCAAAGCGCCGTGTGAAAAGCTGCTTTATACGATTGCCATTTACACTGGGACGGGCATTCAAAAACCCGACTATCTGGCGACGGTGGATGTTGATCCCGACAGCCCGACCTATTCTGAGGTCATCCACCGTTTGGAAATGCCGGGCACTGGCGATGAGCTGCACCACATGGGCTGGAATGCCTGTTCGTCGTGTTTCGACGATGGCTCCATGTCACGCAAATACCTGCTATTGCCCGGCGTGCGGTCCAACAACATTCATATCGTGGACACCGCCACGGACCCGCGCGCGCCGCGTCTGCATAAGGTTATTGATGGGGCCGAGATTAAGTCCAAAACCAATCTGAGCGGGCCCCATACGGTGCATTGTCTGGGCTCTGAAATCATCATCTCGATGCTGGGCGACGCCAAGGGCGAAGCGCCGGGCGGCTATCTGCATCTGAACAAGGAATTCGAGATCCAGGGCCGCTGGGAAAACTCGATGGGTGACATCAAGTTCGGCTATGATTTCTGGTACCAGCCACGCCACAACATCATGGTCAGCTCTGAATGGGCCGCCCCCAACACCTTCATGCCGGGGTTTGATCTGGAAGAAGTTGGTCACCTGAAATACGGCCGCGAGCTGCATTTTTGGGACTTTGAGAAGAAGGTGCCGATTGAGACCATGTATCTGGGCGAAGATGGCTTGCTGCCTTTGGAGGTCAAATTCCACCATGATCCTGACAGCACCCACGGGTTCTGCGGGGCGGCTTTGTCTTCGAATGTCATTCACTGGTGGAAGGACGACGCGGGTAAATGGCAGTGGGAAAAGATCATCGACGTAGAGAATGAGCCACATCCTGAATGGCCCATTCCCGTGCCCGGTGTGATGTCAGCAATCCTTGTATCGATGGATGACAAATATCTCTATCTTAACAACTGGCTGCATGGCGACATGCGCCAATACGACATCTCTGATCCGCATAATCCGGTGCTGACCGGTCAGGTCTGGATGGGTGGATTGCTGGGCAAGGCGCCTGAGGTAAACGGCGTCAAGATGGCCGGCGGGCCGCAGATGTTTCAACTCTCGCTCGACGGCAAACGCCTCTATGTCACGACCTCGCTGTTCTCCACGTGGGACAACCAGTTCTACCCTGAAATCCGCGAACAGGGCGGTGTGATGGTGATGATTGACTGTGACCCGGTGAACGGCGGGATGAGCCTGAACAAAGAGTTCATCGTCGACTTTGGACAAGAACCAAATGGCCCAAGCCGTTGTCACGAGGCGCGCTATCCCGGCGGAGATTGTACAAGTGACATTTGGCTATGATCGTGACGATCGCCAATCGTGATGGCGCGACCTACGAGGTTGATCCACGCCGTCCGCTGTTGGACAGCTTGCGTGATCAAGGCGTCGATCTGCCCTTTGGCTGCAAATACGGCGGCTGCATCACCTGTGCGGCCAAGCTGACCTCCGGAAAGGTTGATCAACGTCGTCAGGTTGCGCTGAACAACCGGCAGATCAATGACGGCTACGTCATCCTGTGTGTCGCGCGCGCCGTTACGGACATAACGCTGGAAATCGGGGTGGAAAGCCACGACAGGCTGTATCGCAACCCGTTCCTCGACCCGCTGAAACCCCATGAACTCAAGGCGGATATCGCCACACCAAAGGAGGTCTGACCCATGCCTGCGACAGCAATGGACGAACTCTACGATTACGACCCTGCATATCTGGCCAACATCCTGAAATCGGTCAAAACCATTGCGATGGTGGGGGCAAGTGCCGACAAGACCAAATTCAGTTACGGCGTGCTGAGGGTGTTGCACGAGACAGGCTACGATATGATTCCGGTAAACCCTAACCCGAACCTGACAGAAATTCGCGGAATCAAGGTTTACCACAGTTTGGCCGAAATCGACCGGCCAGTTGATATGGTCGAAGTCTTCCGCCCAAAGGAAGAGTTTTTTGACATTGCCGAACAGGCCATCAAGATCGGTGCCAAAGTGCTCTGGGGTCAGATCGGGGTCTATGATGACAATGCAGCCAAATTGGCCGAGGATGCAGGCCTGCAGGTGGTCATGAACCGCTGCCCCAAAATCGAACTCTTTCGCCCCTTCTGGAAACCAAGGCTGGATCTCAAGATTTGACCGGGCGCGCAGTGAATGCGTGATGCTGTCCGGGCGCAATCGCCTTGGATCGGCCGAGGAACGCTGTGTTTTTGCGGCTTGGATCATTACCACCGTCTCACGCATGAGCGGCGCCTTTCGCGGTGTTCCAGATTGACCGCGCGCTCGCCTCCCAGTGCCCGATAAAAGCCGTTTGCTTTTGACCAGTTCAAGAACTGGCTGACGCTATCTACTTGGTCATTGTTTCGACCACGCGCGAACGATTGCAATGCCCGTTTGAGTGCCTGAAACCATGGTACCTTGGCAGGTAGGAAGATCACGGCGTTTGTGTTGGTTGAGCCAAGATTCGAGAAGTCCGCACAGTGTGAATTTGCGGTTTGAGAATTTCTGCACACTGCATGAATGGCCGCTTGTCACACCGTGCTGCAGCGACGAGAGTGATGCGATTGCAGCGAAAATCGCGCTGCGAGCGCGCGCAGCGAGAAAGTCGAATTCACGGGATGGGCTCGCAGCAGACCTTCGCTGCAAGCATAACGGAGGTCTGGAATGCGGGACTCTCCAGACATTGGCCTTTGGGCATGTTGCTGACGCAGCATCCGTTTGCATCTGCGGCACGTTCGATGTGGCAGCGCAGCGCAAATCACCGAAGCAGCCGCTCGACAGCGCGGATTTGGCTGAGACCGAAACTGTAGTTTCGCCGCAGCCTGGTCTGACAACTCAGACGCGGATGGGGTGGATGGCGCCTGCAGCCAACCGTCGCGCTTTGCGGCATACTGTAGAAGTCATCTTCTGACAGGAAAGGAACCCCACCATGGAAGTTACAACAGTTGGACTGGATCTTGGTAAGGACGTCTTCCAAGCTCACGGCATCACCGCAGACGGGGCGATTGTTTTCAATCGAACAATTCGACGCAAGCAGTTGCTTAAGTTCTTCGAGAAATTGCCGAGTTGCCTTGTCGGGAAAGAAGCCTGCGGGTCGGCCCATCACTGGGCGCGCGAGCTGACCGAAATTGGTCATGATGTGCGGCTCATGCCTGCGGCCTATGTCAAACCGTATGTCACGCGCCAGCCCGTGCCTGCGGCGAAGCCAAGCTAGCCCGTGCAGAACTTGGGGTCGAGTTTATAGTGGACGCGGCCTACGATTGATCTGTTGCGGGTATCGGCTTCGCTCAATCGCACCGGCAACAACGTCAACCAGATTGCGCGGCGCTTGAACGAGGCGAGCGGTGTGCTGTAAGCGAAGTGCTGCGATTTTGTAGATTGGCGCACCTGTCATCAGATTGGGACCTTCTCAATCTGATGACAGGAGGTTCCGATGGTGGAACATTATGTACCCGCGCTGCGCAAGTGCTTTCTCGAAGACATGCGGACCGCGGGGCTCAATACCTGTCGATCAAGTATTCCGAGCGCCTTGACGAGGCGAAGGTCGGTGCCTCGGTCGGCAGTAGCGGGGACAGTTACGATAACGCCCTCTACAAGGCTGAGGTCATCGAACACGAAGGCCCGTGGAGTGGCAAGAAAGACGTGGAAATGGCAACCCTCAATTGGGTCTATTGGTGCAACGAAAAGCGCCTCTTCGGCCCGCTCGGGTATATCTCACCCGCACCAGCAGAAAGGAACTTCTACAACGCAGATTGCGCAGCTAAGATCGCCGTAGAATGACAAACTCAAACGTCTCCGGTAAACTCGGTCTGGTTCAGTAACCATAGAAGCCGGTAGTCGTTTAGAACTCTTTGGAGAGAGCCATGATCGTCTCGGTACGCTTGACACCATCGATTTTATAGATCTGCTCCAGCACGAGATTCAGACGCGGCTTTTCGATGGGATTGATGAGCAGCGCGAAGTCGTGGTCTCCTACGACTCTTAGACAACTTGCAACCTCTGGAATGGTCGCAAATTCGCGTGCTGCTGCTTCCCCCTTGCTGCGGATTTCCATGTTTATCAGTACAATTGCCCCTATGCCGCCTGTTTCAACGGTCGAAGGTTCCTTGATTGTGTAGCCAAGAATCTGCTGAGTTTGCTCCAGTCTTGAAAGCCTTGCCTGCACCGCAGTGCGCGAACGGCCAACCTTCCTCGAAAGATCGGTGACGGGCACACGCGAGTCCCTGCGCAGTGCTTCAAGTATTTGCTCGTCGATCTTATCACGCATTGATATCCAAGCCCGTCCCAAGTTGCAGATTGCCTAGTGTATAGGCATATTGCCTATGATTTCAATCGATTTAACAATCGACAGGACGGGCCGTTTTGACTGACATCTTCGTTATGGACAACGCAACACTATTGAGCTCGATTTCGTCCCGTGCGCGGGCTTTGGAAGCCTCCAAGATCCGCGAGGTTGCAGAGCTTGGCATGAAGCAAGACGGCGTGTTGCCGCTCTGGTTCGGTGAAGGCGCCTGGCCGACCAATTCACTGATTGTGGACGCTGCAATTGCCGCGCTCAAGGCCGGCAATCATATGTACCAGCCGAACAATGGCGCGATGGCGCTGCGGCAAGCGATTTGTGCTTATAGCAACGAACTTCTGGGCAGCCGTCTGAAACCGGCTCAGGTCACAGTCACCCCTTCCGGAATGCAAGGCCTCATGCTGACGGCTGAATTTCTTGTGACTCCCGGCGACCGGGTTATCGCAGTGGAGCCGGGCTGGCCCAATATCATCGGTGCTTTCAAGGCGACCGGTGCAGAGATTGCGAGCGTGGCAATCGTGCCGAAGGGCGGTCATTGGGCGCTCGACGTGGAAGAGCTGATCGCGGCGCTGACACCGGGCACCAAAGCGGTGGTGATTAACTCGCCCAACAACCCCACCGGCTGGACCATGTCGGCCGAGGAGCAGCGTCTGGTGTTGGAGCATTGCCGCCGGCACGGCATCTGGATCGTTGCCGATGACGTTTATTCCCGGCTCTACCGCCATGGGCGTCACGCGCCCTCATTCCTGTCGATTGCAGAGCCTGAGGATCAGCTGATCTCTGTGAACTCGTTTTCAAAATGCTGGTCGATGACCGGATGGCGGCTTGGCTGGATCGTGGCTCCCGCCGCGTTCGAGGGGAAGCTGGGTCAGTTGACCGAGTTCAACACGTCCTGCACAGCCGGCTTTGTCCAGGAGGCGGGTATTGCAGCCCTGCGCGGCGGCGAAGAGGAAATTGCCAGCCTGTTGAGCAAAATCCAGGCAGGGTATGAAATCACTGCTGAGCGCCTCAACACCTTCTCGCGGGTGGAGTTCATTGAGCCTGATGGCGCCTTCTATTGCTTCTTTCGGGTTGACGGGCTGACCGATAGCTTCGCCGCGGCAGGTGAAATCCTTGAGCAAACCAAAGTCGGGCTGGCGCCCGGGGTGGCGTTCGGCCCCCAGGGGGAAGGTTATCTGCGGCTCTGCTACGCGCAACCTGCCGATGTTCTCGAAGAAGCCTTCGTGCGGCTCGAACCATTTCTTTCAAAGTGACGTCTAGAAACTGGGATCAATATCATGACATATGAATTTAGCCTTGAGGGCAAGACCACCTTGATAACCGCCGCCGGGCAGGGCATCGGGCGCGCCAGCGCTGAGGCTTTCGCCAAGGCCGGTGCCTCGGTCATTGCCACCGACATCAATGAAACTGCTCTAGCCGAGCTTGAAGGGCTTGACGGCATTACAGCATGGAAACTGGATGCCACCAATCCAGAAGACATCAAGCGAGTATTGGCAGAAGCTGGTAGGCTGGACGTGTTGTTCAACTGCGCTGGATTTGTCCATGCGGGCAATATCCTGGAAAGCACCGAGGAAGACTGGGACTTTGCCTTCGACCTGAATGCCAAGGCCATGTACCGCCTGTGTAAAGCAGTTCTGCCGGGCATGCTTGAACAAGGCAAGGGTTCGATCATTAACATGTCCTCGGTGGCATCTTCATTGAAGGGCGTGCCAAATCGTTTTGTCTATTGCGCGTCCAAGGCGGCGGTTATCGGCATGACCAAAGCGATCGCTGCTGACTACGTAACCCAAGGCATCCGATGCAATGCAATTTGCCCTGGTACCGTGGATAGCCCGTCGTTGCATGACAGGTTGCGCGCAACTGGCGACTATGAGGTAGCGCACGAGCAATTCATTGCGCGCCAGCCCATGGGACGCGTTGGCGCAGCAGACGAAATTGCAGCGCTTGCAGTTTACCTAGCCTCGGATGCCAGCGGATTTACCACGGGCCAAGCCCATATCATCGACGGCGGCTGGGCCCTCTAAACGGAGACTATCATGAAACTTTTACGTTACGGCCCGAAAGGGCAGGAAAAACCCGGGATCGTTGACGCCGAAGGCGTTGTGCGCGATCTGTCCGGCTTGGTGTATGACATTGCTGGTGACGTTCTGACGGATCAAGGCCTGGCCGGCATTGCCGAAGCTGACCTGTCGTCGCTGCCTGCCGTTGAAGTCGACCGATATGGTCCATGCGTCGGCGGTGTGGGCAAGTTCGTCTGTATTGGACTCAACTACTCAGACCATGCCGAGGAGAGCGGGCTTGAGGTGCCGCCGGAGCCGGTGATCTTTGCAAAGGCGACCTCGGCAATTTGCGGTCCCAACGACACGGTTGAAATCCCCCGTGGCTCGAAGGCCACCGACTGGGAAGTTGAACTGGGAGTGGTGATCGGCAAAGAGGCAAAATACATCGATGAGGCAGACGCTCTCGACCATGTTGCGGGCTACTGCGTGATCAACGACATTTCCGAACGTGATTTCCAGAACAAGCGCGCGGGTCAATGGACTAAGGGCAAATCAGCCGACACCTTCGGGCCTATTGGACCTTGGCTGGTGACCCGCGACGAGGTTTCTGACCCGCAGAATCTGCCGATGTATCTGGAAGTGAACGGAGAGCGCCGCCAGGACGGAAGCACGAACACAATGGTGTTCGGGGTGGCTCACATCGTCTCTTACCTGTCACAGTTCATGAGCCTGCAGCCAGGCGACATCATCTCCACCGGCACACCTCCGGGTGTGGGCATGGGGATCAAGCCTGAGCCCGTATACCTTAAGGCGGGCGACAAGATGGAACTCGGCATCGAAGGCCTGGGCGTGCAGCGCCAGGACGTTGTGCAGTGCTGACCTTCTCCCCGGCGCCAGGCCGTTCACCCCATTGGCGCTGTTCCTGGGCCAGCTATATTGGTTGCCCGGTCCATCTTTTCCCGAGGCCTACATCCATATCGGTCTCAAAAGGCAAGCCCAGTGAATGAAGGCTGCCTGTAGCCGTGATTTTCATCAGGAGGACAAAGTGATGGAAAACCAAGTTGCAATCGTAACCGGCGGTGCGCAGGGAATAGGCCTGGCTGCGGCTCGGCTTCTGATCGAAAAAGGTGCGAAGGTCGTCAGCTGGGACATTGATGCAAGCAACGGGGACGCAATGGCTGCTCTGGGCGGCAATGCTTTCGCGGTGGACTGCGATATCACCGATCTGTCTTCGGTGGAAGCGGCCTACAAGCGTACTTGCGAGGCAGCGGGAATTCCTTCGATTTTGATCAACAGTGCTGGGATCGCAGGTCCCAACGAACCGCTGGACACCTACGATCCCGAAGCTTGGCGCAAGATCATCGACATTAACCTGAACGGCACATTCTATGTGAACCGCGTCTGCGTTCCTGGAATGCGAGAGCAAGGCTATGGACGCATCCTGAATGTCGCGTCCATCGCAGGCAAAGACGGCAATCCTAATGCTTCCGCCTATTCGGCTTCCAAGGCCGCGGTGATCGGCTTGACTAAGTCCTTGGGCAAGGAACTGGCTGGCTACGATATTGCAGTAAACTGCGTGACGCCGGCTGCGGCCCGGACCCGGATTTTCGACCAGATGAGCCAGGAGCACATTGACTATATGCTTTCCAAAATCCCTCGTGGCCGGTTCCTGGAAGTCGAAGAGGCCGCGAAGATGATCGTTTGGGCGGTTTCACCTGAAAACTCCTTCACCACTGGAGCTGTATTCGATCTGTCTGGCGGCCGGGCCACCTACTAACTCTTGTAAATTAAGTCACTTGGAGGAAAACCCATGACAGATAATGACAAAAAAGCCGCTCTCACCGAACGCCTTGCAAAATGCTACAGCGGTGCAGTTTATGACGCCCTGCGCGAGAGAGGGATAGACAATACTGTTCTGCCCAAAGACATCCGGCCGATTGACGATACTCATGTTCTTGCTGGTCCCGTTTTCACAATTTCAGGAACACCAAAACCTGGGATTAGTGCTGATGATGCTCTGCTGGCTTGGACGGGTTTCCTTTCAACAGCGCCGTCTGGCCATGTCGTAGTTTGCAATGGCCACACTGACGACATCGCGATGATGGGGGAACTGTCTGCCGAGACGCTCCAGATGCGCGGTGTGCGCGGATATGTGACCAATGGCGGGTGTCGGGACAGCAATTTCATTCGTAACATCGGTTTCCCCGTTTTCCATCGCTTCTACACCGCCCGCGATGTGGTGGGCGCATGGTCGGTCGACAAAATGGAAGTCCCTGTGCAGATCGGTGACGTTGTCGTTAAGCCCGGGGATTTTCTGATTGCCGACATTGATGGGGCCATCCTTATCCCAGGTGAAATCGCAGAAGAGATCGTGGTTGAGGTCGAGGAAGTGATGAACACCGAGAACAAGGTCCGCTCGGCTATCCGTAGCGGGACGGATCCGAAAGAAGCCTACTTGACCTACGGGCGTTTCTGAGCGGTCATACTGGCGTAACGGCACTTGGAGATACGAATATGCATATCGGTTTGCCTGACCAGGGCTGTTTTGTTCTGCGGGTCTGGAATCCAGCAGTTTCAGGCCCTTCGGTTTCACCCGCCCGATACGCAGGTATTGGGCACGCTTCCGCCCGTGCCATGGCGGTCGAACGCTCAGCACTTGGTCGAAATCAATCCGATAGAACGCGACATACTTTAACGATGTGAGCTAACGCTATCAGTCAGGATCAATTCTGTCGGGACGAGAGTGAGTTTAGTTGGCGCTGTCGGATCCGAGATACGGCTTAGCAGATGTTGAATGACAACTCTCCCCATCTCTTGCAGATCAATGCTTGTCGTACTCAGCGGCGGATTGGTGTGTTGCAACTCATCGATCCCCTCGTTCGCGATCAACGAGAAATCTACTCCGATTTTTTTTCCCAACCTCTGCAAACCGGCTTTCAGTCCAAGGGTGACGATAGCATTATATCCGATGGCAGCAGTCGGCGGATCTTCGACATCCAGAATTCTCGCCGCTGCTTCGTATCCCTGAGCACGAACAGGGCGGCATTCGAAAACAAGCGCACGATCAAACTCTTGCCCCGCTTCGTCAAATGCTTGCCTGATGCCTTTCATGCGACGGTTAAATGGGGAAATATTGACTGTGCCGCCAACAGCGGCAATGCGTCTGTGACCAAGGTTAAGCAGATGTTTTGCCGCCGTGTAACCCGCAAGTGTCTCATCAGCGACGACTGAATCGATGGGATAGCCACTGATCTCTCGCGAGACACACACTATTGGGGGGCTGAATTTCTTCATCTCTTCCAGGTCGGTCGCCTGAGTTCCAATCGCAGGAACCAGGACGATGCCATCTGCATTGTACTCAGACATTTTCCTGATGAATTCGGATTGTCTCTCCACTTTTTCATCCGTATTGCACAGGAAGACCGTTTTTCCTACTTTGGCAAGTTCACCTTCAATCGCTCCCAGAATCTCGCTGAAGGACGGGTCGGACACGTTGTTAAGCACGATACCCACCGTGTCGGTCTTTGACTTCCTCAATCCTGCCGCGGAACGCTGATAGACATAGCCAGATTCGCGCAGCGCTTCTTTGACCCTGGCGCGCGTCTGGTCCGAGATTCGGCTGTTTTCCTTCATCGCCAAAGAAACAGTTGCAGTGGAAAGTCCTAACTGTTTTGCGATTTGACTAAGGGTCGGCTTCTGCATTCTTATTATTTTTCCTATGGTTATGGTTGCCTAGGGTAGTAATTTCCAACGTTCTTTCGGGCAAGTTGCCCATGAGAAGTCAGAGTTAATCGATTTAATTTGATTTGTAAAAGTTAATCGATTAACTTTGCGTGACTCCCATGCAGAACTACCCAAGCATTCGGAGCCAAACGAAATCACAACAGGGATACGAACATGAAACTCGGAAAATATGCATTCGGCATAATCTCGGGTCTGGCGTTGTCAGGCCTACTTGCAACAACAGCCCTCGCCGACACGGTCAGGCTGAAATTGGCCGGGACCTATCCAGTCAACCACTTCGGCCATGAGATTGTCGAAAACATGATCAAAGAGATTGAAGACGCAGACGTAGGCGTGAAAATCTCCTATTTCCCGGCCTCACAGTTGGGATCCGGCGAAGAACTGATCGAGGATGCCATTCGCGGCAATATCGACCTTGTACAAGCGTTCATCTACGCTCAGGCCGATCCTCGGCTGGAAGTCATGAACCTGCCAGGGTTGGTGACGACTTTTGACGAATTGAAAGCGGTCTACGGCAACCCGGACTCCAAGTTTAACCAGATCCTGGCCGGGATCATGGACGACCTGGGGCTGGTCTATCTTGCCAATACCGGCGAAGGGTTGGTCGGTATTGTCGCGAACGAAAAACCTACCGATTATGCCGGTTTCGGTGATAAGGGCGTGAACATCCGCGTCTGGAGTTCAGAGGTCGCCAAAAAGACCACCGAAAGCCTCGGGTATCGGACGACAACGATGAACTGGGCGGAGGTTCTGCCAGCGCTTCAATCTGGCGTCATCGACGGAGCGATCTGCTGTACGCCGGAATGGGCCTATTCGACCTTCGCGGCCGCCGGCGTGGGGAAATACTTTATTCCCGTGAACACGGCTATCGAAGCGTCATCATTCTATGCCAGTGGCAAGTCCTGGGAGAAGTTGAACCAGGAACAGCGCGACGTTATCCGGGCTGCCGCCGAGAGAGCCGCCAACGTTGCGATCAACACATCCTGGGGCCGCAATCAAGGCTTCGTCGAAAAGCTGAAGGAAGCTGGCTGGGAAATTCTTGAGTACAGCCCTGAAGAGCGCGCTGCGATGGTTGCCCACATCCAGGAAAACGTCTGGCCGGAACTGGCGGACGTGGTTGGGCAGGACCTTATCGACGAGCTGACCGCCAAGTAACCAAGATTTTCTTTGGTTGCTCATTAATTGGGGATGCCGTGATTGTCTGGCATCCCCCTCTTAACGGGGAGTGAACTTTCGATGGTACTATTTGAAGATGCATTGCCACCCGGTCTGAGCCGGTTCGTTCGGCTGATGGTTCGGATAAAGTCAGTCCTGGTCGCGGTCGCGCTTCCGATACTGCCGATAACGTTCTTCTTTGTCGTGTTGTTCCGGTACATTCTGGAACGCGATCTTTTTGCCTACGAAGAATGGCTCATGCCGATCTGCTTCTGGGTCTTCTTTCTGGGCAGTGCGCTTGGCACTTACTACGACAAGCAGATCAACGCTGATCTTCTTGATACAGTCACCGAAAATTCAACACTGCTGTGGCTTCGCAAGCTCGTGATCCAGATCATCGAGCTGTCCATAACGCTGGTACTTGTTTACTGGGCCTGGCTGATGATTGCGGATGAGATCGCGGCATATCCTGGATGGAAAACCACCATCGCCCTGAAGATTCCGTTTATTGTTCCACGCTTTGGAATTTTCGTGGGGTTCGTGTTTATGGCGTTCTACAGCGCCTTGTCGATCTTCCTGATGCTGCGAGTGGGCCCCGATCGATATGCCGAGGCCATGGAGAATGCGCGACGGGCAGAGCCCGATGAAGAGGAGGTTGTGACATGGTAATCCTCATCGCCATAATCCTTATCTGCGTCCTGCTGGCAATCGGCGTCTCGGTTCCATTGGCCTTTGGCGGTGTGCTGATCCTTCTGGCCTATACCGGAGGGTACGATGTCTCTGGGTTCTTCGCGACGGGCCACTGGAAGATGAATTCAGTTATCCTGCTGGCCATTCCTCTTTTCATCATGGCTGGCGATATTATGCAGCGGGGCAAAATTGCAAAGCCGATTGTCGAGATTGCAGAGCTTATGTTCGGCCATCTCCGCGGCGGGCTAACTGCTGCCTCGGTCGTGGCCAGTGCGATGTTCGGCGCAATCTCGGGCAGCGGTGCCGCCACATTGACCTGCATCGGCTCGATCATCATGCCGCATCTGCGCAAGGCACGGTATCCCGCAGGCATTTCCGGCGCATTGGTAATCAGTGCGAGTCCTCTAGGCCTATTGATTCCGCCAAGCGGCGCACAGTTGCTCTATGCTTGGGTCGGTCAGTTGAACGTTCTTGAGTGTTTCCTCGCAACGGTCGTACCAGGACTGATCCTTATGACCCTGTTGATCATCGTGAATTTCGTGATCCTTCGGAAGGATACCGAGATTCTGGTTACCGAAGTTCCGGAACGTTTCTTCCGTGCACTTGCTGGTAAGACAGCCATCGCAACACCGGCGATCCTGATGCCACTGATCATTCTGGGCGGCATTTATGGTGGCATCATGACGCCCACCGAAGCCGCTGGCGTCGCCGTAATTTATGCCATTCCGGTGGGCTTCTTCGTCTACCGCGGCCTGACACTCAAAACCTTCTATGAAAGTTTGAAACACTCGGCGATCACGATCGGCGTGGTCATGGTCATGATCTTCACAGTCTTAATCGCCAGTCGCTTCCTGATTTTCGAAGATATTCCCGGTCTCGCCGAGGATCTGATCTATTCCATTTCAGATAACCCAATAATGATTTTCCTGATGCTCAATCTGGTCATGCTTCTGATTGGTATGCTGATGGACGATATCAGCGGAATCATCCTGAGCGCATCGCTTCTGCTACCCATCGCTGTTGGAGCTGGAATGGATCCAATCCACTTTGCCGCAGTTCTTGGTGTTAATCTTGGCATGGGCAACATCACGCCGCCAACGGCACCGCTTCTGTATCTCGGATCGCAAGTGACAGACGTGCCGGTCCGACAACTGATCTGGCCGACACTGATTTTCATCGTGTTTGCTTGGCTGCCAACTTTGCTGATCACCACGTTTATCCCTGGGATCGCTCTGTGGTTGCCGAACATGTTCTTCGGCTCCTAGCGCCGCGAAAACACCAGCCAGAATAGAAAGAAGTTGGTATGCAAAACTCTGTTCCTTCAAACCGGGCGACGGTCGTCGTTGCTGAAATTCTGGCTCCGAAAGCCAATTTTGACTTCGCGGCCCACGCTCATATCACGGACAAGCCGTGAAAGCGGACGCGCTCATAATCGGCGGTGGGCTGATTGGCATCACAACGGCCCACCGATTGGCCAAACGCGGCTGCTCGGTCGCGTTGGTGGAGGCCAACGAAGATGTCGGTCTCGGTGCCAACTTTGCAAACGGTGCGATGCTGGTGCCTTCACAGACCATGCCATGGAATTCGCCAGGGATATTACCCACGCTTTTGAGGTCAATCGTGACACAAAATTCCGCACTGCGGATCAAGCCGAAAGCTATCCCGTCCCTGTTCAAATGGGGCCTGCACTTTCTGAAGAACTCAAAGCCGTATCTGCACGAACTCCATACGCGCCGGTTGCTCGAACTGGCGCTCTTCTCCATGGATATCTTTGAGGAATACTACAAAGGATACGCAGACCAATTCGAAGCCAAAAAATGTGGCACCATCAAAATCTACCGCGACCAACCAGGTCTGGAAGCCCAGATCAGATCCAATCGTCACCTCAGTGAGGTTGGGCTAGATTGGGAGGCACTAACGCCTGATCAAACTGTTGAGGCTGAGCCGCACCTTCAAGCGCTGGCCCCGCAGCTGGCAGGCGGAATTCGTTTTTCCGCTGATGTGGTGGCGGACTCGCGAAAATTCTGTCAAATCCTCCGCGATGACCTCGTCGCTTCTGGTCAGATAATACATGTTAGTTGCCAAGCCAATGAACTGCTGATGTCAGGCGACAGGGTCATCGGCGCGCGTACAACAATCGGAGATATTCGGGCGAAGAATACCATTCTGGCCCTTGGGGCCAATACAAGAAAATTGGCTGCAAACGACGCAAGATCAATCTTGGTGCGCCCCGTCAAAGGGTACTCGGTCACATACGATACAACCGGCGTCAACGACCTGCCTTCGTATCCCGTTATCGACGAAGGGATGCATGTTGGGATTGTTCCAATTAATGGCAAATTGCGCGCAGTTGGAATTGCCGAATTCGCCGGGCATGACGACACTCTAAGCCCCAAAATAATCCGGCAACTCGATCGCCTGACCAAATCCGTTTACCCCAACCTTGCGCAGACGCTTGACGGCTGCAAGCGAGAGCCGTGGACTGGATTCCGCCCGATGAGTGCTGACGGTCTGCCCTATATCGGCGAAACATCCAGCAAGGGGCTTTGGGTCAATACCGGGCACGGCCATCTGGGTTGGACCCTCGCCACCGGGTCGGCAGAGTTGCTTGCTGATCTCATCATGGGCAAGCCCACACCCTTGGACGCATCCAGCTATGCAGTAACTCGATCACACTAGACCGAAGATAAACCTACTGGAAGACAAGATCATGAAAATAAAAGATATTCGCTTCACGCCGCTCTTTTCCAAGTTCAAGACACCCTATGTCTGGGCCATGGGCAAGAATCTTGGTCAAACAACAATCCTGGTTGAGATCGAAACGGATGCGGGTGTCGTCGGCTACGGCGAAACCGCCCCGACGATGACGTCACCAGAGGCGATCCAGACGCTCTTACTAACCGCCAAAACGGTCCTGCTGGGGCAGCCCATCACTCAAATCATCAATTTGATGAAGCAGCTCTTTACGCAAAATTTTGGACATCACTACGCCAGCCAATCTCATCCAAGAATAGGCAATATTGCGTTTGCGGGTGTTGAATTGGCCCTTTGGGATGCACTTGGCAAATCGGTGGGCCTGCCAGTTCATGCCCTGTTGGGTGGGAAGATCCATGACACGGTGAGTTTCATGGGGTTTGTCCAGGGAGACAGTACGGAAGAGGTTGCTGCACATGCCGGTCAGTTGGCGCAGGACGGCTTTGAAGTGATTTACCTCAAGGCCGGATACACCAACGAGAAAGATATGGCCAATGTCGAAGCTGTTAGAAAGGCAATTGGCAACAAGCGACTTCGCATCGACCCGAATGAGGCCTGGGACTTGATGGAGGCCCAGGTGATGATCAATAAGCTCGCCAAGTATGATCTCGAGATGGTTGAACAGCCAGTCTCGGCGATTGCCGGCGTTCCGGCATTGAAGGCATTGAAGCAATCCTGCTCAGTCCCAATTGCTGCCGACCAGTCCGTGTTCACACTAGAGGAGGCTCACTCGATGTGCTCCAGCGGTGCGGCAAGCCTGCTGACTGTGGGTCTGCACGAAACTGGAGGTATTCTTGGGTTCCGCCGCGTCGCTGCGATAGCTCAGGTGTTCGACATCAACGTGTGTATTCACGGTGTTTGGGAGACCGGAATTACCACCTGCGCCTCGATACAAGCTGCGTCGGGTGTTCCTAATTTGGATGATGGCAATCAGATCATGTGGCAACTCCTGCAAGAGGACATCGTCGAAAGCCCGGATCTGGCGCCAAATGTCGGGAAAATTCCGGTCATGTCCGCCCCTGGTCTTGGATTTACCCTGAACGAGGACGCCGTTGGTCGGGCCGCAGAAGCCTACGACAAGAAGAATGGTTTGGAGGTAACATGATAGCATTGCAAGACAATTCATCTGCGGTCGTATCGCCCGGCATTTATCCAATGCTCTATGCGTTCTTTGACGATCGCGGTGTATTGCGCCAGGATCCGTTTCGGCGTCAGGTGGATGCGGCTTTGGGCACCCAGGCTGCCGGAGTTGCGATTCTGGGGCTGGGTACGGAGGTCTCGAAGCTGACATTCGATGAGCGCATCGAGGTCCTTGAAGTCGTCGCGGAGCGCATTGAAGGACGCAAACCGCTCTTGGCGACCGTCTATGGCGATACGATCACCGAGCAGATTGAGTTTTCGAAGCGAGCAATTCAAAGCGGCGTGTCGGCACTGATGCTCCAGCCTCCCTCGCAGAAAATGGACGATGCAAAGCTGGCGGGCTTTTTCTCCGAGATTATCTCGGCGGTCGATTGCCCGGTTGGGATTCAGAACGCGCCGGAGTTCCTTGGCTTCGGACTAAGTAACCAGAGCTTGATCGCGCTTGCGAATGACCACGAAAATTTCACCATCGCGAAACTGGAATGCAACGCCGTCAATCTTGAGTCTGTCGCGTCAGAGCTCGGGGATAGCGTGATGCTTTTCAATGGTCGGTGCGGACTGGAATTACCTGACAACCTGCGCGCGGGTGCCAGTGGGCTGATCCCGGCGATTGATACGGTAGATAAGACCAGCGAAATTTTCGCTGAATTCACTGCTGGGACCGAAGAGCGGGCCGATAAGCTATATGCCGATCTATTGCCGGTTCTCTGCTTTATCATGCAGGGAATTCCACATTTCCTGACCTATGGAAAGATGCTGGCCGCAGCGCGTTTGGGAATTGAGCTTGGCGGCAGCCGAGAACCCTCATTGCCAGCGACTGATTTCGGCGCAGCATGCATCCGCCGGTTCTCGAAACACTTGGGACCGTTGAATTGAGATATTCCGCAACATCACCCGCCATAAACAATGGCCCAGACACCAAAAGAAGAAAGTCATGAATAATACTGCGCTACAAAATTCGATTTCGTTCCGTGCCCGGCTGAGGAGGCTTTTCTAATGACCGTCGTAAACCTATCGCTGAGTGAGATACATGATCTCGCACTAGAAGCATTCACCCAAAATGGATGCGACCCTCAAAACGCCGGGGCCCTGACCCGGACGGTTGTTGCTGCTGAGCGAGACGGGTCTCATTCCCACGGCTTGTTCAGGGTGCCCGGATATGTGGCATCCCTACGTAGTGGGAAGGTCAACGGCGCCGCCGATCCGCAGATTTCCAACAAATCACCTGTAATTGTTAACGCGAATGGCGACGATGGGTATGCCCCCTTGGCAATCGAGCGAGGTATTCCAGCGCTGGCGAAAGCAGCGAGTGAGTTCGGTATCGCAGTAATGACTCTTACCCACACGCATCATTTTGCTGCCCTTTGGCCAGAAGTTGAGGCATTGGCCGAACAAAATTTGGCAGGGATGGCTTGTGTAAGTTATATGCCAAATGTCGCACCACATGGTTCAAACAAGCCTTTATTTGGTACCAATCCGCTCGCTTTTGCCTGGCCACGGAAAAACAAACCACCATTTGTATTCGACATGGCAACCTCCGCAATGGCAGGCGGCGATGTTGCAATTGCCGCAAGAGATGGCCATTCGGTCCCCCTTGGAACCGGATTGGATGAGAATGGCAATGAAACCACCGATCCGGCAGCAATCTTGAAAGGCGTTTTGCTTCCCTTCGGAGGGCACAAGGGTTCTGCTATTGCAACGATGGTTGAACTCTTGGCGGCTGGTGCGACCGGTGAACGGTTTAGCTATGAAGCGCAAGATGCCGACAACGGTGATGGTGGCCCTCCCCGTGGGGGAGAGTTTTTCCTGGCATTTTCGCCATCACTACTGGCCGGTGAAGGTTGGGAGGGCCATTGCGAGGAGTTTTTCGACAAATACGAGGCAATTCCGGGATCTCGTCTGCCGGGCGCAAGGCGCCACAACAACCGCAATGATACAACCAACCGTGCCATAGATGCGAAACTTGTCGCCACCATTCAAGAGCTTTGTAGTCGTCCCGATTCGTGAATCAGGCACAAGATCGCCATTTGGTTGCCTGAGTTGCCTTTTGGAGGGTGTCGCGTTTGATCGCGTTCACCCGCCCGATACGCAAGTATCGGGCACGCGTCCGCCCACCCGGGCGAACGCCCAGCACTGTAAGCGATACTTGAACTGCGACTCCTATTGGCGTTGAAGGTGATTGACGAATTGAAAGTTAATCGATTAACTTATGAGCATTAAGCGTTCCAGAACATGGGATTCGGCATTGCCCACATCAGCGTTGAAACTGGCCGGTTCCACGAACTGGGTGCCAAATGGGCACCCGTGCCATAAAGGAAAAGAATGCCATGAGGTACTCAGGGCTAAGAGTCATCAGAGAGGCCTTGAATGGCCAAAGAGGTTGGAAGCCTGCTTGGCGCAATCCGGAACCCAAGCCCAATTACGACATCATTGTCATTGGCGGCGGAGG
Source organism: Aliisedimentitalea sp. MJ-SS2 (assembly GCF_032586155.1). Classification (NCBI taxonomy): domain Bacteria; kingdom Pseudomonadati; phylum Pseudomonadota; class Alphaproteobacteria; order Rhodobacterales; family Roseobacteraceae; genus Aliisedimentitalea; species Aliisedimentitalea sp. MJ-SS2. The sequence continues at coordinate 153,615 of NZ_JAWHTC010000001.1, read as the reverse complement.
CCACGGGTTGGCCACTGCACATTACCTGGTGACGAAATATGGTGAGAAAAGCATCGCAGTGGTCGAGAAAGGCTGGATTGGGTCCGGCAATGCTGGGCGTAACACGACAATTGTGCGTGGTGACTACACTTTGCCTCCAAATACCCGCTTCTATGATCACAGTGTTGGCCTGTGGGAAAAGATGGAGCGGGAGTTGAACTTCAATGTCATGCACTCACAGCGTGGCTTGCTGTTCCTGCACCACAACGACTCAGAGAGGGACGACCACTATCGCAAAACCAACATCATGCGGATGCAAGGCACAGATGGCGAGATTTTGGGGCCTGAGAAGCTGCGCAAGATGTACCCCTCGATGAATTTCGACGGACGTTTCCCTATCACGGGTGCCTATCTTCACCGGCGCGGTGGCACCGCCCGCCATGACGCAGTGGTCTGGGGATATGCGCGGTCGGCCGACAGGCGCGGAGTAGATATCCTTCAAAATTGCGAAGTGACGGGGTTCCGGATTGAGCAAGGTAAGGTCCTGGGGATTGAGACAACCCGCGGGTTCATCGGCGCAAAGAAGGTTGGTGTCTCGGTAGCTGGAAATACCAGCCGAGTGATGGACATGGCAGGCATTCGCACCCCAATCGAAAGCCATGTTCTTCAGGCTTTCGTGTCTGAAGGGCTGAAGCCCATCATTCCCGGCCAAGTCAATTATGGCGCAGGTCACTTCTATATTTCGCAGTCGGACAAAGGCGGCCTGGTTATGGGAGGCGACCTGGATCAGTACAATTCCTGCGCGCAGCGGGGCAACCTGCCGGTCTTTGAATCGGTGATTGAAGCCGCTGTGACCTTGTTCCCAATGCTGTCGCGCGCTCGTCTTTTGCGGGCATGGGGTGGTTTGCAGGATATGTCCATGGATGGCCATGCGGTGATCGACGAAACGCCGATCAAGGGTCTCTATTTGAACGGCGGCTGGTGCTACGGCGGATTCAAAGCAACTCCCGCAGCCGGCGAATGCTTTGCTCATCTTCTAAGCACCGAACAGCCGCATGAACTTGCCAAGCCCTATCGTCTTGACCGGTTCCGGACCGGTTACCTGCTTGATGAAAAGGGCCAAGGCCCGAACCCGAACCGGCAGTAAGGAGCGGTCAAATGATTATCAATCACCCTCTTTTGGGGCCGCGTGACCGGCAGGAATTCACCTATCTCGGTGATGCTTGCCTGATTGACCGTCCCGGCTGGCAGGCCGGGGACGCGATGGATCAGTTTTTCGAATACGTCTACCTGCGTGATGATCCAGCCGGGGAGCACCGCGAGCTTTGGTATCACGAGCATGGCGACCGCTCGTGGTTAGTCGTAACACGCAACACGGTGACGCATGAAATCACTAATGTCGAACTGGCCAGCGATGTGGCCCGCAAGCAGGGGCGCAGCAAATGACCCAATCCAACCGTTTGAATGGCGGCCTGATCAACCGCGGAAAGCCACTGAACTTTAATTTCGATGGGCGTGCCTATCAGGGGTATGAGGGCGACACGCTTGCGTCTGCCCTGATGGCCAATGGCGTGCGTTTCCTGGGTCGATCGTTCAAGTATCACCGTCCGCGTGGTATCTTCACCGCTGGTTCCGAGGAGCCAAACGCGCTGGTCGAATTGCGCAGTGGAGCCCGGCAGGAACCAAACACACGCGCTACAGTAGCGGAGCTGTACGAAGGGCTGGTTGCTTGCTCACAGAACTACAAGGGCAGCTTACGTTACGACCTGCTTGCCCTGAACGATTTGTTCTCGGATATTCTGAGCGCCGGTTTCTATTACAAGACGTTCATGTGGCCGGCGGCTTTCTGGGAGAAAGTCTATGAACCCATCATCCGCTCAGCTGCAGGCCTTGGTCGCCTGTCTGGGGAAGATGACCCGGATGAATATGAAAAGGGCTTTCTCCATTGCGATCTGCTGGTGATTGGGGGTGGGCCCGCTGGCCTGATGGCATCACTAACCGCGGGCCGTGCAGGCGCAAACGTCATCCTCGCGGATGAAGATTGCCGTTTTGGCGGGCGCCTGAACGTCGAACAGGAAGATGTCGGCGGAAAGCCTGCGGTCGAATGGGTTGAGCAGGCTGTGGCCGAGCTAACCGCGATGGACAATGTGCGCCTGATGCCGCGAAGCACGGCGATGGGGGCCTTTGACCACGGGATTTACGGTGTGGTCGAGCGGGTGCAGGACCATCTGCACACCCCTGTGGAAGGCAAGCCGCGGCAGACATTGTGGCGGGTATATTCCAAGCGCGCGATCCTTTGTGCCGGGGCAACCGAGCGTCCAATTGTTTTCCCGGACAACGACCGTCCGGGGGTGATGCTGGCAGGATCGATGCGGGCCTATGCCAACCGCTGGGCTGCGACGCCCGCGCGGATGGTGGCGGTCTTCACCAACAATGATGATGGCCATCGCACTGCGGTAGACCTGATGGCAAAAGGTGTTGATGTCACAGTTATCGTCGATGCCCGGCTGGATGCGCCGACACTGACGGGTGTGCGACTGATCAGTGGCGCGCATGTTATCGGCACCAAGGGGCGGCATGGCCTGAGCAGCATCCGGGTCCGTCAAGCGGATGGCCGCGAGGAAACGCTAGCCTGTGGCGCCCTGGGTGTGTCTGGCGGCTGGAATCCCAACGTCCACCTGACCTGCCACCAGGGCGGCCGGCCTGTCTGGAATGAGAGTATTGCAGCTTTCGTTCCCGACCAGAACATCCCAGTTGGCATGTCGGTGGCGGGGGCGGCCAAAGGCCTGTTTTCGACTGAAGACGCATTGCGCAGCGGGGCGGAAGAAGCCGTGGCTGCACTGGAAAGCCTGGGTATCGCCGCCAGCGCATTGAAGCTGCCGCGCGCCGTTAACAGCGCCTATAACCTCCAGCCACTTTACCATGTGCCCCATGGCAAGGGCCGGGCTTGGCTGGACCTGCAGAACGACGTGACCGTCAAGGACGTTAAGCTGGCACATCAGGAGAACTACCGATCGGTCGAGCATCTCAAACGCTACACTACTCTCGGCATGGGCACTGACCAGGGCAAGACCGCTAACGTCAATGCTTTGGCAATAATGGCCGAGCTGACCGGCAAATCGATCCCCGAAACGGGAACGACAATTTTCCGGCCGCCCTATACACCGGTTGCACTGGGCACAATCGGCGGGCGTACGGTGGGCAAACACTTCCACCCGACGCGCGAAACCCCGACTGACAAATGGGCCAGGGAACACAATGCGCCCTTTGACACTGCTGGCGACTGGATGCGGGCGCGTTGGTTTCCGCAGCCGGGCGAGACCCATTGGCGCCAGTCCGCTGACCGAGAGGCCTGTAACGTGCGCAAGAATGTGGGCATCTGCGATGTGACCACACTGGGAAAAATCGACGTTCAGGGCGCGGATGCCGCGTCATTCCTGAACAGGGTCTATGCCAATGGATTTGCCAAGCTGGCAGTGGGTAAGGTGCGCTATGGCATCATGCTGCGCGAAGATGGCGCCTGTTACGATGACGGCACCGCTGCACGATTGGCGGAAGAACACTTCGTCATCACGACCACAACAGCCAATGCCGGGGCGGTTCTGAGAAACATGGAATTTGCCCGTCAATGCTTGTGGCCGGACATGGACGTACAGCTGATCTCGACCACAGAGGCTTGGGCGCAGTATGCCATCGCTGGACCGAAATCGCGCGAACTGCTGCAGAGGATTGTGGATTCCGAGTTTGATATCTCAAACGAGGCATTCCCGTTCATGGCCTGCGATTCCGTGACGCTGTGCGGCGGCCTGAGGGCACGCCTGTTTCGGATCTCATTCTCGGGCGAGCTGGCCTACGAGCTGGCTGTTCCCACCCGTTATGGTGATGCGCTGTGGCGCCGAATGCTAGAGTTGGGGCAAGATCTTGGAGTAGCTCCCTATGGTCTTGAGGCGCTCGACATCATGCGCATTGAGAAAGGCCACCCGACGGGTCGCGAACTCGACGGCAGGGCCACCGCACTGATGCTGGGTATGGGGCGCATGGTATCCCGCAAAAAAGACAGCATCGGCAGTACACTGGACCAGCGGGAGGGGCTGACTGATCCCAATGGATTGCGCCTTGTCGGCCTGAAGCCCGTGAACCAAAGCGAAGTGATAACCGCCGGTTCCCAGTTGGTGAATGAAACTGCGCCTGTTCAGATCGACAGCGAACAGGGGCATGTGACATCAGCCTGTATCTCGCCGCATCTGGGGCACTCCATCGGAATGGCCTATCTCAAAGGCGGTGATCAGCGCATGGGCGAGATTATCCGCGTGGTCGATCCCGTGCGGGGAACCGATGTAAAGGTTCAGGTCATTTCCACTCACTTTTTTGACCCCGAAGGAGGGCGCTTGCGTGCTTAATCTTCAAACTATCACGCCGCTTTGGGGCGAAACTCCGCGTGTCGACCGGTTCAATGGGCTAACAATCACTGAGGTTCCGAACCAGGCGCTTGCCTCGCTTGCCCTGCGCAAGGGGCGCGAGGACGAAGGCCGAAAAGCTGCCGAAGCAATGCTGGGTTTTGCTTTACCTGAGGTGGGGAGGCATGCCGCAGCGGGCTCATACGCGGCAAGCTGGTTCGCACAGGACCAGTGGCTGATCTCGGCGGAGACCTCAGAGCATGAACTCATGTCCTACCAACTCGTTGATGCAGTGGCCGGACTGGCGTCGGTGACAGAGCAAACAGATGGTTGGTGCCGTTTTGACCTGGAGGGGATGTGCCGGGGCGTGTTCGAGCGTTTGAGCGGAGTAAACTTGGCTGCTATGGAGGCTGGGAGTGCTACGCGTGCTCTTCTGGAGCATCTCAGCTGTATGGTCATCTGCTTTGAAACTGCCAGCCACTACTCGGTTCTTGGCCCTCGCTCTTACGCGCGCTCTCTGCACCATGCTTTGGAGACTGCCGCCCGTTCGGCCCTTTGAAATATCGACCTACTTTCTGAACTAACCTGCCGCTACTGCGACCGCGGCGGTGCTACGTACAGGACACTTCCGATGACAACTGCCTGATCTTTTGGCCCTAGGTACTATCGGTTAGGGGTAACCACGCAGTTGTCCAGTTTCGATTCCGTCCGCGACTAGTGAATTCGACGTTTGATTCTCGCTGCAGCCTGTATGAATGACCGTTGCTTCCGCTGCATAGCGGCACCGAACTTCTTGCTCACGTGGCATTCCTGACGCTGCGAGCGCAAGCAGCGAGAAAATCCAAGGAACAGGTTGGGCTCGAAACAGCCGTTCGCCACACCGTTAACGAATGTCTGCAATGGGCCGTTTCGCATCACCCTGCAGGTAGGGCGGCAGACGGTGTAGATATTCTAATCTGCCAACTCGTACCACGAGCTTTCAGCTTGATCGATCAATTCCAACAATCTGGCCAACAACCCTTCATCGTCAGGATAACCTTCGAAGTGCCTTTCGAGTGAGCCACACGGATCCTCTTTGAATTCCTCCCAATCCACCCCCACTCCTTTCAAATCGAACCTCCATCTTTCGGCAAGTTCTTTATCGGTCAACTTACTGAAGTACGAGCGATCCACCACATTTGCCTTCTCCATCTTTGCCAGCCGCTCCCGCAATCTCATCTTCCCATCTCCAATGCTTGGATGCGCATCTCGAATTCAGTCACTTCCAAAGTGCGCCGGTACTGCTCGATCAGACTCATCACGGTTGATGCCTCGATCGGAGTAAGGTCTCCATCAGAGACAGCCTGAAGAACCGCTTGAGCGGCCTCTGCGGCGTCCTGAGCGCATTCCATGGGGGGAAGCTCAAATTGCACCGCCGTGTCCTTCCGTCGCGGCGCTATGCGCTCCAGACATAGACGCAGCGCAACGGTATCGCCTTCCAAGGCCAAGTCGATGGCCTTACGGGTCAAACTTTCAGCTTCGCCTTGAAGCAGGCCCTCCACGGCTTTTGTGGCGGTGTTACGTGCACCACGTGGTTTGCCTGGGTTGCCACGAGCAAATTTGCCGTTTTCGTCTGTGTACGTATTCGCCACGTATTTACGCGCCTCCCTTCAATCGATGGCTTCAGGCATGCCGGAGAGAACTAAGCTTTGTGGCTCACACCTTCAGGCGCCATCTCAAGTCTACGAAGCGCATCCTAACACTTTTTCGCAAAACGCACAAAAAAACGCACAAGATTCCCCTCTATGCTGCATTAGAGTTCTAATAAGACTTTGATTTAAATGGCGATCCCTGAAGGACTCGAACCCTCAACCTGCTGATTAGAAGTCAGCTGCTCTATCCAGTTGAGCTAAGGGACCGCTGCCCCCTATTTGCGACCTTGTGGACCGCTTGGCAAGGGGAGTTCGGACAGGCTGTTGTGGCTGTCGCTGCCAGGGGCGCTTAGTGCGTCCAAGGCTCGCGCCGGTTGGTGGCGAAGTTGTCGCCATAGCCACCGGGGCGGATATTGTACTTGCGGGAATGGGGCTCGCTCACCACCGTGTCGATACCGTGCTCTTCGGCATAGTCCAGCGCCGCCTCTTTTGACGGGAACTTCAGCCGCACTTGCGCCTGCGTATCATCCGACGAGGTCCAACCCATCAGCGGATCAATCTCGCGCGATTGGTCGGCGACATATTCCAGCACCCAGGATTTCGACTTGGCTGTGCCAGAGGACATGGCGGTTTTGGCCGGGCGATAGATCCGTGCGGGCATGGGCGTGGCTCCTTGCTTGAGACGCCCTTGGTTTAACCTCAAGCGGTGCTGGGCGGCAAGGCCGAAATCGGCGGGATAGAGCCGGGTTTTGCGGAAAATCAGCGATCAGGCGTTGGTTGTCCCCACACCACAGGGAGCGAGGGGTGGGTGTGTTGCAGCGCGGGGACAACCAAGCTTGCTGCTTGCCTGTTTTTTGTAACAATGCCCCTAGGTCAATCGCAACAATTATTAATTTACCATGTGGTCAAGTTTACGAATGTTGCGCCAAGGAGGGGTAAGTCCGCGAAACAGCCCTCCCTTGTCGATCCTGTCGGCGTCCTTCTGACACCTCCTGTCACCATCCCCGCGCCGCCCCCTTGAACCTGTCCGCCAAAAGAACAAATATGGAACCTCAGGTGAAGGATTCTCCATGCCCCACGTCCATTCCGACAAGTCTCAGCCGATGATGCACGCCCAGGCCGCCGACGTGAAAACCCGGCAAAAGCTCGAGGGGGGCAAGCGCTTTGTCATGCACAGCGATTTCGAACCCGCGGGTGACCAGCCCACCGCGATTGTCGAACTGACCGAGGCCATCAACGAAGGCGAGCGCAATCAGGTGCTTCTGGGCGCGACCGGCACCGGCAAGACCTTCACCATGGCCAAGGTGATCGAGGAAACCCAACGCCCCGCCATCATCCTGGCCCCCAACAAGACGCTCGCGGCGCAGCTTTACGGTGAAATGAAAGGCTTCTTTCCAGAAAACTCGGTCGAGTATTTCGTCAGCTTTTATGACTATTACCAGCCCGAGGCTTACGTCGCCCGCTCGGACACCTATATCGAGAAGGAATCGCAGATCAACGAACAGATCGACCGCATGCGGCACTCGGCCACGCGCGCCCTTCTGGAACGTGATGACGTGATCATCGTCGCTTCGGTGTCCTGCATCTACGGCATCGGCTCTGTCGAGACTTACGGCGCCATGACCCAGGATCTGAAGGTCGGCGGCCTGTATGATCAGCGCGCCGTGATCACCGATCTCGTCGCCCAGCAATACCGCCGCAATGACCAGGCCTTCCAGCGTGGCAGCTTCCGTGTACGCGGCGACAGCCTGGAGATCTTCCCCGCTCACCTCGAAGACCGTGCCTGGCGCCTGTCCTTCTTTGGGGAAGAACTCGAATCCATCGTCGAATTCGACCCCCTGACGGGCGAAAAGACCGATACGATGGAGCAGATCCGGGTCTACGCCAATTCCCACTACGTGACCCCAAAACCGACGATGCAGCAGGCCATCCAAAGCATCAAACTCGAGCTGAAACAGCGCCTCTCCCAGCTGGTCGATGACGGCAAACTGCTCGAGGCCCAGCGGTTGGAGCAGCGCACCAATTTCGATCTGGAAATGCTCGAAGCCACCGGCGTCTGCAACGGGATCGAGAACTATTCGCGCTATCTCACCGGCCGCGCGCCCGGCGAGCCGCCCCCCACCCTGTTTGAATTCATCCCCGACAACGCCATCGTGTTTGCCGACGAGAGCCACGTATCGGTGCCGCAAATCGGCGGCATGTACAAGGGCGACTACCGGCGCAAGTTCACGCTCGCCGAACATGGATTCCGCCTGCCGTCCTGCATGGACAACCGCCCGCTCAAATTCGAGGAATGGGATGCCATGCGGCCGCAATCGGTTTTCGTCTCGGCCACCCCGGCGGCGTGGGAGCTGGACCAATCCGGCGGTGTCTTCACTGAACAGGTGATCCGCCCAACGGGCCTGCTCGATCCCGAGGTGGAAATCCGCCCCGTTGAAACACAGGTCGACGATCTGCTCGATGAAATCCGCATCGTCTCCGCCCGCGGCATGCGCATCCTTGTCACCACCCTGACCAAGCGCATGGCCGAGGACCTGACCGAATACCTTCACGAACAGGGCATCCGCGTCCGTTACATGCATTCCGACATCGACACGCTGGAACGCATCGAAATCCTGCGCGATCTGCGGCTTGGCGCCTTCGACGTTCTGATCGGCATCAACCTTTTGCGCGAAGGGCTCGACATCCCCGAATGCGGGCTGGTCGCCATTCTTGATGCGGATAAAGAGGGCTTCCTGCGTTCCGAAACCTCGCTGATCCAGACGATCGGCCGCGCCGCGCGGAACGCCGATGGCCGGGTGATCATGTATGCCGACCGTATCACCGGCAGCATGGAGCGCGCATTGAATGAAACCAACCGCCGCCGCGCCCGCCAGATCACCTACAATACGGAACACGGCATCACGCCGGAAACGGTTAAGAAAAACGTCGAGGATGTGTTGGCCGGCCTCTACCAGGGCGACGTGGACATGTCCCGCGTCACCGCCAAGATCGACAAACCCTTGCACGGCGCCAATCTCGAGGCTGTTCTCGATGGCCTGCGCGCCGACATGCGCAAGGCCGCCGAGAACCTCGAATTCGAAGAGGCCGCCCGGTTGCGCGACGAGGTCAAACGGCTGGAAGCGGTCGATCTGGCCATCGCCGACGATCCGCTGGCGCGGCAATATGCGGTCGAGAAGGCCTCGGAGGCGGCTGTTGGGTCCCGGGGGCGCTCAACGGCTGGCCGGGCTGGGCAGCGTGGCGGGAATGTGAAGCGGCGGGGGCGGTGAGGTTATTTCAACCAAGCAGGAATAGATGACTTTACTGTGAAAAAATGCTCAATTTCGTTCCGTTCTTTCTCTGTCACACTTGGCAACAAACGTGACTCGAAAGCCTCCTTCAGTCGCATGGTTGAGTCTCGAACCACGGGATGTATTTTTCTAGCCACTTCAAAAACGAAATTTTTCTCAAAAACAATGTTTTGATCCCCGTTCGCGGCAAGCTCAGGGACTTTCTGCGCGTCTGGAAGTGTCAATGTGCCACCAGTGTGAACAATCGAATGCCTTAACTGCCAAAGTACGCGCAAGCGTTGGCTGTCGTTGGTTGAAAAAAACTGCTTTTTGAAACCAAACGCGTAAAAAAAACTCATTCACGCGTTCCGGGGCGTGCCATCCGTTCATACAATCGGCCAAAATAAGACCTACTGAACTTGCTCCACCACTTCGATGTGCAGCGAGTCTAAGGTGGTCAATTTCAATATTGGTTTCCTTAGCGAGCCGTTTGAAGAACGCTGACACTTCGAATTTTTCTAAGAAGACCGTGCGATCAAAAACACCTGCAAATAAATACCTTTGATAGGTTTCAAAATGACCCATTATTGCAGGTAGCATAGCAATTACTATGTGCTCCAAGCTATCTTGAGATGCCTTGGAGTACTCGCCATCGCTTTTCTTCTTCGGGAAATGCCGGGCACAAAGATCAACCGCATCCTTTGCCTCTATACAATATCGAAGGAATGCAGACGCGGGGCAATCTATGTATTGATCGTGGTCGACTTGAGCTTCACCGCCGCCAACAAGGTATTCTTCAAATTCCTTGACTTTTCTACCTGCCAAGCCCGCTCCCCCTAGACAAAAATGAATTGCGCCCGCCGCATTCAGCAATAAGTTGAGTATTCTTTGCTTGAAAAATGGGGAAACGCAAGCTTGTCTGCAATTGAGCTTGGTTTACTCCCAAGCTCCAACCCTTTCAAAGGCGCCACACTCTCCCTGACTCCCCAATGCCCAAATCACAGATTTGGGCACGCGCCCGTCCCGCCCCCATGGGCGGGCGCGTTCCGCTCCCACCCCGGGCCGGGCGCGGCGTTTGTGGCTGACGGTGCGCCAGAAACCGTCCGTAGGGTGGGGTTTCACCCCACCATCACCCTCCCGATTTGACCCACCTCAGAGCCATTCAAGCTAAACCCGAGTATACTATGCCCGTATGTAACGAGTCGCCTCCCGGGCTCGGACGCCCACGGGGCATCCTACAGATATGGAGGAACGACATGCGCAATTTGAAATCACTTCTCATTACAACAACCGCAATCCTCGCACTTCCGGTTGCCGTCGCGGCCCAGGATTGGAGCGGGCTCTATGGCGGTATCACCCTTGGCTATGGCCTGGGCGATGCCAATCACAGCTTCTCGAACCTCGCACCTTCCGGCAATTCCAGCCCGGATGGCATTCTGATCGGCGGGTTCATGGGCTATGCCGTGCAGAACGGCAACACCGTCTGGGGCGGCGAGATCGACCTTGAAATGTCGAGCCTGGAAGGCAGTTTCGTCAACACCACCGGCGCCACGTCGCAAGGCGTGGTCCAGGGCAACTGGCAAGGCTCGTTGCGCGGTGTTCTCGGTTATGCCGGGGCATTGGGCAACAAACCGACGCTCTACTATGCCACCGCTGGCTGGGCCGTCGGCGATTTTGACTTCCTGGGCGGCCCGTCCGTACCGGTTCCGCCGGGTGGCGGTTACAACGAACGGCTGAACGGCTGGACTGCCGGCTTCGGCATGGACATGGAACTCGCGCCCAACACCGTGATGCGCGCCGAATACCGCTATACCGATTTCGGCACTGCAAACGGGGCGCTGGCACCGACCTTCCCGGGCGTCACCATGCCGGTTGACGTCACCCAGCACGCGCTGCGGGTTGGTATCCGCTTCAACTTCTAGGCCATCGCGCCAAGGCGAAAAGCCATTCCGCTGGGCCATCGTGCGCGTCCTCGTTGTTCGGGGACGCGCTGTTTTCGATCATCGCCCCAGATCAAATGTGCCGAGATCCGCCGCGCTCTCGAGCACCCGAGAGGATTACTGATCTTCAAGATCAGGCGCACCTCTCACCCACTCTGGCGCGCCCGCGGTGCTCGACATGATCGGATGAGCCAATCCAACAGGCAGAAGGCGGGGCGAGCCCCGCCCTATGACAATTTTTCTCGACACCCACACCGCCCCCTTGCCCGACTCACCGCTTCGGAGTCACAATACCCCCATCACGAAACCCCAAAGGGCGCCCCGGTTGCGCCCCACAGAAGCGTTTCGACACATCGCTGTGGACCATCGATGTGGCAAAGCGTCCGCAACGCAGAAACTGCAAAGACGCGGCGCCTTCAAAAGCAACAGCGTTTTCTTCGGAACGTTTTTTACAGGCACCCATGCGGCCGCTGCGCCCTCTGTTACAGGAGGACACAATGGCTATTGCATCCCGTCTCAAGCATCACCTCGACGCTAAAGGCTTGCCGTTCGACATGCTTGCCCATCCCTATACCGCAACCGCCAGCGAGACTGCCGAACAGGCCCATGTGCCGGGCGATCACCTTGCAAAATCGGTGCTGATTCACATGGAAGAAGGCCCCTTTGTCGCGGTTCTGCCCAGCCACATGATGATCGACCTGCACGAGCTTCAATCGATACTGCATCGGCGTCTCGGCCTTGCCCCCGAAGAGGAAGTCACCGAAGTGTTCGATGATTGCGAGATCGGCGCAGCGCCACCCGTCGGCGTTGCCTATGGTGTACCGGTGGTGATGGACAAGCAGATGATGGGCCTCGACGAGGTCTGGTTCGAAGCTGGCGATCACCGCACGCTGGTGCATATGAAAGGCCGTCATTTCGACCGCCTGATGAGCGGCGCCAAGCTCGGCTCGTTCTGCTGCCACTGAAAACTAAGGGAGGCATCCCCAAAGGCTTGTGAGCACGAGTTGCGTTTTCTAGTGCCTCTCGTGGCGCTGAATTGTGCGCTCTGGTGCAACCGTGAAAGCCGTTGACTGCGGCGGTCCGTTGGCGCTGCCCCGCGCTCATTCCGTAGGCAGCAAACAGGGCTGATTGGTTGAGAGATGGAAGCAGGCGGTTGGAAGTGGTCGATAACTCATGCCCATATCTCTGATTTGGGCACGCGCCCGGGCCGGGCGCGGCGTTTGTGGCAAACGGTTTGCCATGGGGTAATCGGGGATGGCGGGCTGAAGCCCGCCCTGCGGCGGTGTAGGCCGGGCTTCAGCCCGGCACTCGGGTCATTGACCCAACCCCAATGCTTCCAAATACGCAGCACTCTCCGGCACCCGGCTGAAATCGTTGATCTCAACAATCAAGTGTGGCTTGACGTCCAACTCGCCCAGCGCCTTGAAGATGGCGTGGAAATTGGTTTCCCCCTCGCCCAGTACCCAGTGCCGGTCGGCATAGCCATCGGCATCCTGCAGATGGACATGGCCCAGCAACTCCCCGGCATCTGAAACGAACCGGTCCACCGGCGGCGCGCCGGCCGAGACATGCGCCCAGAGCGCGTGACCGGTATCGACCGACAGCTTCAACGCCGCACTATCCGCCGCCTCGACGGCCCTACGGCGCAGACCCGGATCGGTGTCCTTGATGTTCTCCAAGACCATCTCGACACCCAGATCCGACGCCCGCGCGATTGCCGGTTTCAGCGTGTCCAGAATGGCCGAAATCGACTTCTCGCGATCCTTTGGCCCGTTGTCCAGGTTATGTGTATCCCACGGATCATAGGGCGAATGCAGCACCATCTGCCGCGCCTTGAGCCTCTCGCAGACATCCAGTGCCTGGTTCAGCCGCGCCTGCACCACTGCCCGCAATTCGCGGTCCTTCACGTCCAGCTCGAACCCCGAAAACGGCCCGTGAATGCCCAGCCGCCCGTTCCAGCCATCCAGCTTTTTCAATGCCATGTCGATGAATGCGTCCGGGCTGCGCAGGATATCGGCCATGCAGAATTCCGGCAGTTCCAGGTCGCGGTTCTTCTCGAACAGCCAGTCGCGGTGCCGGTCCAGGTCCAGAACCGTCAGCTGCGCGCCGATCACGGGCAAATCGCTCATCTCTCGCCTCCCTTGTCTTGTCCCCACTCTGCGCCGGAAGCCGGGCCCAAGACAACCACTCACGCAATCGGGATGCGCCTGCCCTTGCCAAACCCGCCCGCGGCGGCGTCAAATCAGGGCGCACAACAGGAAGGAAAACCCATGTCACTGCTTGTCCGCTATACGCTCGCATCGACCGATCATCACGACGCCCAGACCGCAGCAATGACAGCCCTGGTCGCCGGGCTCAAAGACGAAGGCATCGTCGGGTTGAACTACAGCTGTTTCTCGACCGGGAGCCCGACGGAATTTATCGGTGTACTCGAATTCACCGACGAGCCCACCAAACAGGCCTTCCTTGCCTCGGAGGCCTTTGCCACCTATCGCGAAACCGTCGGGCCGACCTTTGCCAACCCGCCGCAGACCAGCGAGATCACCGCCATTGCCTCGACCCGCGACTGACGCCGAAATGCCCGCGCAAGACCCGTTTCAACCCGCCGATGACGACGCCCGCACCCTGGCCCGCAGCCTGATCGAAACCTCGGATCACGCGGCGCTGGCCGTGATCCAGCCGGGCACCACGCTGCCCTCGGCCACCCGCGTGGCCTTGGCCGTGGCCCCGGACGGCGCGCCCATGACGCTGATCTCCGAGCTGGCCAGCCACACCGCCGCGCTGCGTGCCAACCCGGCCTGCGCCCTTCTGATCGGGGATACCGCGGGCAAGGGCGATCCGCTGACCCATCCGCGGCTGACCCTGCACGGCAGCGCCGCATTCATCGCGCGCAGCGACCCGGCTTGTGCAGGCATTCGCGCGCATTTCCTTGACCAGCGCCCGAAATCGACGCTCTACGCCGATTTCCCGGATTTCAGCTTTGTCCGGTTTGAAATCACCGACGGGTTGCTCAATGCCGGCTTCGGCAAGGCCTATCGCCTCACCGCCGCCGACCTCTGACGGGTCACTCGCCGCCGGTCACGGTCAGGCCCAGCATCCGCCAGCCCTGCATCCCCTGCCGGTAATACAAGATCTTGTCCGCCGGATAGCCGGCCTTGATGATGCGGCGAATGGCGGCGGGCGATTGGCCGCACCACGGGCCGTTACAGAACATTGCAATCACTGGCACATTCTCGGGCAGGCATTCATAGCCTTCGAAATCCACTTCGCAGCCCAGAACCTCAAGCTGATCGGCCATCTCGGTATAGGGCATGTTGACCGCGCCGGGGATGGTGCCGGTCTCGAAATGCGGACGCACCCGGCTGTCGATCACCTTGATTTCGGGATCTTTCAGCGCTTCGAGCAGCTCCAATTCGCCAATCGTGGTCACGCCTTCGGCAGGCGACATCGGCTGCACGCAGAACGGCGGGCAGGCGCGCGAGGTCTTGGCAAAATCACCGGTGATGACGTTGTCGCTGTCCTGGATTCGGCTGATCTCGACCGGGCCACCTTCGGTCGGCACCGTGACCGCGCCCATGTCCTTGGTGATGTTCACCGGGTCCCCGGCAAAGGCGGGGCTGGCGGCAAGAGCAAAGGCAAGGGCGGGCAAAATACGCATCGGGCGGTTCCTTTTCAATCTCTGTTCGGGCCGAACCCTGCCCGGTTTCGCACGAATTGAAAACTGCCCGTTCTGACGCAGTCAGTCGAAATCGAATATCTCTTCCAGGATCGACCGTTTCCAGCTTTTCTTCTTGCGATAGCGCCGGTCATCGTCCTCATCGCGCCGCCGTTTGCTCTTGGAGTATTTGGATTTTTCCTTGGTATATCGCTTGCCCTTGGAGGGGCGCTCTTCGCGGTATGGTTCCTGCCAGACGCGCGGCTGTGGCGCCGGGTCAGGTTCGGGTGTTTGTTCGGGGGCGGGGGCCGGTTCGGGATCAGGCAGAGCCATTGGCCCTGCCGCCTTGTCGATGATCTTGTCCAATTCGCCCCGGTCAAGCCAGACACCCCGGCATTTCGGGCAGTAGTCAATCTCGACCCCGTGGCGTTCAGCCATCACCAAGGTTTCACCGTCAACCGGACATTTCATCGGGGCTAGCTCCTTCGCAGTTCGTCCCCGATATGGGAAGGCATCCCGCCCCCCGCAAGCGTAGGGTGGGGTTTCACCCCACCATTCCGCTTATCTCAGAACGTGCACCGCGCATTGTGCGTGGCGCACCACCCGCGCCGCCGTGGATCCAAGGAAATAGTCGGTGATGTCGGGCCGGTGCGAGGCAATGACGATACAATCCGCGCCATGTTCCTCAGCATAGTCCAGGATGGTGCGTGCCGAATGACCTTCGATCACCTTGATCGTTACGTCATCGGCTGCGGCGAAATCTTCCTTCAACCCTTCTTCAACCTCGTGACGGGTCTTGTCCATCTGCCCTTCGGGCAATTGGCTGAGAATATAACCCGGCATCGCCTCGACCACGGTCAGTGCAGTGATCTTAGCCCCTTCCGCGCTCAACGCACGCGCCACTGCCAGCGCTTCTTCGGTCTGCGGATCATGGTCGGCCGCAATCGGCACCAGAATATTGTTGTACATCTATGTCTCCCTCATATGCGTTTCCCGGCAGCCCCTGACCCTTTTCCAAACCTGGGTTCACGGGCTGCTCCTGTCAGCCTAGCGTATCACATGCACCGCGCAGCCAGCGTGCCGCACCACATGCGATGCGGTCGAGCCCAGGAAATAATCCTGCAGGCCCGGCCGGTGCGAGGCGATGATGATGCAATCGCTCCATTTTTCCTTGGCATAGTCCAGAATGGACCGACCGGAATGGCCCTCGATCACGACACCCTCGGCATTGGGAATGGCTTCGGCCATCTTGTCAAGCTCCGCCTGAACCGCCTTACGCGCGTCCTCCAGATAGCTCTGCCAACCGGACGCAGCCGCATAGGCCGGCACCTGCTCGATCACATGCAACAGCGTGATATGCGCCCCTTCGCCCGCCAAGGCACGGGCCACCGCGATCGACCGACCGGGATCGCGTTCTTCGTCGAATGAAACCGGTACCAGAATGTTCATATACATGGCGCCCTCCTTTCCTGAGTCAGGAGAAGTATGAACCCGGGTTCGCCAGGGCACCTTGATGCAGGTCATGAATGTTTTTGTGATCGGAAGGGCGCTTTTGGGGTTGAGCGGACATTAAGGAGAAGCTGTGCGACCACCAGACAATGGGGTGGTGATCCAACACAAGTTGGGACAGCTTTGTCCGCTGAAAGCCTGCGTGCACTCTCCGAAAAACACTGCCCTTTCCAAGTCACCAACCCCTCGGACGGTCTGTTAATCGCACGGCGGCGCTCCGCGCCTTGATGCCACACAGGTTCTTTTTGGCAAATACCTGCTCTAGGCCACAAACGGCCTTTCTCCCAAGCAAATAATAAGGCCTCTCAAAGGGTACCGACCTTACTCGGGGATACAAATCTTCCCGGCCAACGCTGCTTTGGCGGTGCGATAGAGCAACGCCGCGATGATCGCGACCAAAGCCACCAGCAGGATCAGCCCGAACAATTTGTGCGTGGCCGACCCCGTTACCGCAGCAAAGCGGAAACTTGCAATCGTAGCGGCGGCGAAGGGGAAGCTCAGCGCCCAGAAACTCAGGGCGAAATCCAACCGCACAATGCGCGGCAGTTGCACCAGCACAATGGCCGTAAACAGGTAGGCGCTGTTCATCAGGATACGGCCAAAGGCATCGATGTCACCCCCGTTCAGGCGCAGCCAGGCGACAAACCCAACGGCGGGCGGGGCGATCAGGATCACCAGTGTCGGTTGCAGCTTGCCGGGCAGCGGATCGTGGAACACCAACCGGTTGATCACCAGCGTCAGCAGGATGATCCAGAACACCAGACCCACCGACATGAAATACCAGCTCAGCTCGACATACCCAAGCGGCACGCCGGCAATCGGTACGATCACGTTACCAACGGCAGGAATGAACCAGGCCGGGTTCAGCATGCCGTGCTGGAAACTGCGTGTGCCGATCCAGTTCGAGATCACCGCGATGGTCAGCACGAACTGAAGCGCCATCCCCACCAGCCACAGACCCGTGGCAAGGCTCTCATTCCGCTCCAGCGTCGCCACCGCCAACAGCAACATCGAAATCGAAATCGCCGGGAAGAAGCTCAGCCGTACAGGGTGTTTCCACTCACCCACCACGGCGCCTGGATACTTGATCAGCTTGGCCAGATAGCCGCCGCCGATCAGAAGGAACACCGCGAAGGTAAAGAAATAGAGCGCCATCGACATGGCGCCGCCCAAGCCATAAGCCAGTTCGCCCTGGCGCATCGCCAGCGTCAGGCCCGACAAGCCCATCACCATGCCAAACAGCGGCACCGGATAATGCCTTAGGCCACGTTCCGGCATCTCTTGTGTAGTCTCGGTCATCGCCCTGCCCTTTCCTGTGCTCACGCTACGCCGCAATCACATCTCATATTTGGAATGTAATGGCAAGAGGCGATGACCGCGGCACTCGACTACATGCCCGGCAAACGATTAACACCCTGAGCGCCCGACAGATACCCGACAGGTTGCAGACCAAGTTCAGCCCCCTGTTTTCAGGCAGCGTTAACCGATCCCGGCATGAAGTTACATACGGTTAATCGTGTCCACAGAGGGCTGCCTAAGGTGCGCATTCACTGCGCACCCCTATTGACAAATCGTCAATGCAACGCACGCAGCAGGAACAACGTGATCGACGGAAACGCCACCAGGATGATCACCCGAACCACGTCCGAGGCCACGAAATACATCACTGCCCGGTAGGTGGCGACCATCGGCGTGGTCCGGTCCATCGAGTTGATGACGAACAGGTTCATCCCCACCGGAGGTGTGATCAAACCGACCTCGACAACGATCAGCACGATAATTCCGAACCAGATCGCGGTTTCCTCGGGGGTCAGTCCGAAATCAAGCGTGCTGATGATCGGAAAGAAGATCGGAATGGTCAACAGGATCATGCTGAGGCTGTCCATCACGCAGCCGAACACCAGGTAAAGCGCCAGGATGATCGCCAGAACCACCCAGGGGCTGAAACCCAGCGAGGTGACGTAACTGGCCAATTCCTGCGGTACCTGCGTCAGCGCCAGGAACCCATTGTAAAACGCCGCCCCCAGCACGATAAAGAAAATCATGCCTGTCGAGCGTCCCGTCGCCAGGAAGCTCTCGATAAAACTTGCCCTGTTCAGACCGCCATTAAGCAGCGCGATCAGCCCGGTGCCAAAGGCCCCCACCGCCGCGCCTTCCGTGGGCGTGAACCAACCCAGGTAAATGCCACCAACAACCAGCAGGAACACCACAAGCACCGGCCAGACATCCGCCAGCGCCCGGAACCGCTCGCCATATGGAATCGGTTCGCGCGTGCCCGCCGCATCCGGGTGGATGCGCACATAGATCGAGATGGTGATGATGTAACCAATCGCCGCCAGAAGACCGGGAATGAACGCCGCCAGGAACAGCTTGGCAATGTTCTGTTCGGTCAAGATGGCATAGATCACCAGGATCACGCTGGGCGGGATCAGGATACCCAGCGTCCCCCCCGCTGCCAGCGTCGCGGTCGAGAACCCGCCTGAATAGCCATAGCGGCGCAGCTCGGGCAATGCGACCTGACTCATCGTGGCCGCGGTCGCCAAGGACGAGCCGCAAATCGAGCCGAACCCGGCACAAGCCCCCACGGCCGCCATCGCCACCCCGCCACGCCTGTGCCCCAGCCAGCTTTCTGCGGCCTTGAACAGCGCGGTCGACATGCCCCCCAGCGTCGCGAAATGCCCCATCAACAGGAACATCGGCACGATCGACAACGAATAACTGGAAAACGTGCCATAGGTCTCGGATTTCAACCGCGCCAGCGCCACGTTCCAACCACCGGTTACAAGGTACAGGCCGAACATGCCGACAAGAAACATCGACAGCCCGATCGGCACCCGCAGAAAGATCAGCAAAAGCAGGACGGGGAACGAGGTCAACCCAATTTCAAAGTTGGTCAATGATCCACTCCCGCGCTTTCGACAACCGTGCGATTGGAGAAGAACTCACCAATCCGGACAAAGGCCATGTAAACCCCGACAGTCGCCGCCACGATGGCCGCAATCAGGCTCAACCCATAGGCCCACCACAGCGGGAACTGCAAAAGCTGGCTGGTTTCGCTCATGAACAACCCGCCCTTGTCACCGAACAGTTTCAGAATGGCGGGCGTGTCCTTGAGTCCCATCTTCGCCATCATGCCTTCATAGAGCCGCATGGCGATCACGATCAGAACCACTGCGAACACGATTTCCACCACCATCTGGATGAACCGGTTCACCTTCACCGACAGGCGAGAGGTGAAGATGTCGACCGTGGCGTGCCCGGCGGTGATCTGACAGAAGGGCAGAAAGGCAAAGATGGAAAAGGCGATCCCGGCCTCGACCAGTTCATAATCCCCCAGAACCGGCCCCACCCCCGTGCCCAGCAGGGTATCCGCCAGGCCGGGCATAGTGTTCTGCATCATGCCGGAATGCAGGAAGGTATTGATCCCGCGTCCCAGCACCGAGATACAGGTCAAAAGGATCAGACAGGTCAGAACTAACCCACCGAGAATAGCCATGAACCGCGCGAGGCTCATCATGATCCTTTGAAGCTGCATATCGAATTCCCCTTGCTTTGGTGTTTTACCGCCGCCCTTGCACAACAAACGGGCCACGGGAGTTAACCCGCGGCCCGTCGGTTAAGCATCTTACATGCTGTTTTTCTTGATCAACTCGCGGGCTTGGTCGACCAGCGCCTGACCGTCCATGCCGTAACCGTTGATCTCTTCGATCCAACCTGCCTCGATACCGGCGGCTGCGTCTTTCCACTCCTGCACTTCGTCAGAGGTGAGCGTCATGATGTTGTTGCCACGACCCGCCGCCGCTTCACGCGACCCGGCATCAGCACCTTGCATCAGCTTACCGGCCAGCGCCGAAAGCTCTTCGCCCGACACGCTATCCATGGCCGCCTTCATCTCATCCGACAGGCTGTCCCATTTCTGCTTGTTCATCGCCAGGGCAAATCCCACGGTGTAAAGCGAATCGTCACCGAATTCGGTGTGGTTCTCAACCAGCTCCGGCACTTTCAGCGCGCCGGTGACTTCCCACGGAATCACGGTCGCATCAATCACGCCTTTCGATAGTGCCTCGGGCACAGCCGGAACCGGCATGCCAACGGCGGTGGCGCCCAGTTCAGTGAACAGCTTGTTGGTCATCCGCGACGGGGCACGCAGCTTGACACCATTCAGGTCCTTGACCGATTTGATCGGCGCTTTCGAGTGGATAAGACCGGGGCCGTGAACCCAAACTGCCAGAACCTTGATGTTGGCAAACTCGGTATCCATCATGTTTGCCTCGGCGAACTGCCACATGGCGCGGCTGGTGTCTTCACCGTTGGTCATCATGAAGGGCAGCTCGAACACTTCCGAGCTCGGGAAACGGCCCGGGGTATAACCCAGAACGGTCCACACGATGTCGGCCACGCCGTCTTCAACCTGGCTCATCAGGTGCGGCGGCTTACCACCCAGCTGCATCGACGGGTAATGGTCGATCTTGATTTTCCCGCCCGAGGCTTCTTCGACGCGACGCGCCCACGGATCCAGGATCAGCTTGGGCACGTTGGCCTGCGCCGGCAGGAACTGGTGCATTTTCAGCGTCACTTCCTGTGCCATTGCCGTGCTGCCCGCGGCCACGGCCATTGCCGTGCCAGCCAGAAGGCCCATAAGGTTACGTTTGTTGATCATCTGACATCTCCCTTTGTCATTAATGATGGATGGTTGTGGATTGCCCCAAACTGTTCAGGGCTCGAAATCCGGTTGGTTCTTCGGGTGCGCCTGCTCGAATGCGGGCAAGGCGGCGCAATTGTTATAAATCTCGTTCACGCGGGTCAGGTGGCTGATATCGACATTGAACCGCTGGGCCGAAAACACCTGCGGTACCAGACAGATATCCGCAAGGCCCGGCTGCTCGCCGTAGCAAAACGACGTCGCCGCCCCGGTTTGCGCCAACAGTCCCTCACAGGCCTCAAGCCCGTCGCCCAGCCAACGCGCCAGCCAGGCGCTTGTCTGATCCGCGTCCGCACCCAGCTCTTGACCAAGGTATTTCAGCACCCGCAGGTTTTGCAGCGGGTGGATTTCACAGGCAATTACCTGGGCAAAGCCACGTTCTCTGGCCCGGGTTAACGGGTCGCGCGACAGTATCGGCGGTTCGGGGTGGGTCTCGTCCAGCCATTCCAGTATCGCCAGAGATTGGATCAGGCGATCGCCCTCATCGGTTTCCAGTGTCGGAACCAGCATCTGTGGATTGAGCGCCTTGTAAGCCGCGTCCTTCTGCGCCCCGTGCTTCAGATGCACCTGCTCGAAATCATACTCGATCCCCTTCAAATTGAAGGCGATACGGCAACGATAGGCCGAAGAACTACGGAAATAGCCGTGAAATCGCATCACTCGGCGTATCCACATACAACAATTTTGGTGGACGTCTTCATCAGACGTTTTCTCCCTTTGGGTCCTGTTCGATTCGCAAGGTCATTGATTCAACGGTATTTTGTAACCGTCAAAACCATGTTTCTGTGCATTCTCCACCCGCACAGCGACATCCTTTGCCCTCGTCAGATCCCCTTGTTTTCCTTCGTACCCTTGAAAGAGCACGGTTTTCGGCTTCCAATACCCGACAGTACACACAACCCGGCACGCGACAAGGCCGCCATAGGCAAATGCAATACTGCGCGTGAGAAACAAATTACTATTAAACCGACCGGTCGGTCAAGCAATTGTGGAAAATGCCCCTTGCAATATATATTAAAACTTGCATATGTATGCCACGAACCTGATTTGAAGGAAACTCTGTCATGCGCAGGATGATCATCGCCGCCGTACTGGGGATTAGCTTGCCCTTTACCACGCCCGCCGCCACCGAAGAGCTGACCACCGTCACCATGACCACCATCACCGAATGGAAGGCCGTATTCGGCAAGGTCGAGGCGCGTAACAACGTCCCGGCCCGTTCACGCATCGGCGGCACGCTGACCGAAATCACCGTCTCTGAAGGCACCGACGTGACCGAAGGTCAGCAGATCGGCACCATTTACGACGCCAAGCTTGCGCTGCAACTCGACAGCATTGTTGCCCAGGTCGACGCCCTACAATCGCAGCTTGAAAATGCCCAAACCGAACTGACCCGCGGTGAAGACCTCTTGAAACGCGGAGTAACCACAGTCCAACGGCTCGATGCGCTCCGCACCCAGGTCGACGTGCTGACAAGCCAGATCGAATCGATCGAGGCCGAGAAACGCGTCATCGAACAGCGCGCCGCCGAAGGCGCGGTGCTGGCCCCCATATCAGGCCGTGTCCTCACTGTGCCCGTCACCACCGGCTCGGTCCTGATGCCGGGCGAGGTCGTCTCGATGATCGGAGGCGGTGGCTTCTACCTGCGCCTTGCCGTGCCGGAACGCCACGCCGCTTTCCTGCGCGAAGGCGCCGACATCCAAATCGGCGAAGACGGCTCCACGCAGACCGGCAAACTCGCCAAGGTCTACCCGCAAATCCAGAATGGCCGTGTGATCGCCGATGTAGAAATGTCCGAACTTGGCTCGGGCTTTGTCGACGCCCGTGTCCTCGTACGCCTGCCCGTTGGCGAAACCTCCGCGCTGCTGGTGCCCGCCGACCTTGTCGTCACCCGCATGGGCCTTGATTTCGTGACCGTCAAAGAAGGCGAGCACGGCACCCTGCGCGCCATCGTGCCCGGTGAACACCATGTAATTGACGGAAAATCGATGATCGAAGTCCTCTCGGGTCTCTCGGAAGGTGAAAACGTCACCCTGACCAAGGACGTCGCCTATACCCCGGCAAAGGATCACGGCAATGACGGACACTAAGAAAACCGCCCCCGAGGACAAACCCCTCGGCATCGCCGGTGGTCTGACCCGCAGCTTCATCCAGTCGCCGCTCACGCCGCTGATGATCCTTGCCGCGCTGGCGGTGGGCCTGGTCGCCCTCTTCGCCCTCCCGCGCGAGGAAGAGCCGCAAATCTCGGTGCCCCTCGTGGATATCCACATCCAGGCCCCCGGCCTTCGCGCCGAGGACGCCGTGAAACTGGTGACCGAGCCGATGGAAACCATCGTCAAGGGCATCAACGAGGTCGAACATGTCTATTCGTCCTCGATGGATGACTATGCCATGGTCGCCGCTCGCTTCCTTGTCGGCACCTCGACTGACACCGCAATCCTGCGCGTGCATGACAAGGTGCGCGCCAACATGGACCGCATCCCTGTTGGCATTCAGGAACCCCTGATCGTCGGTCGCGGCATTGATGACGTCGCGATCGTGACGCTCACACTTTCGGCCAAGCCGGGCGAGAGCCACGTCACCGCCAACGACATCACCCGCATCGCCCGCGAATTGCAGGTCGAGCTGGCCAAGATCGACAATGTCGGTCTCTCCTACCTTGTCGGCGACAGCCCTGAGGCGATCCGCATCGCCCCCGACCCCGAGCGCCTCGCGCTCTACGGTGTCACTTTGCAACAGCTGGCCGGCAAGGTGCAGATGGCAAACAAGGCGTTCTCGACTGGCAATATCCGCAACAACGGTGAACAAATCGCCCTTGTCGCCGGTCAGACCCTGCGCGCCCCGGCGCAGGTCGCCAACCTGCTGCTGACCTCGCGCGACAATCGCCCCGTCTACGTGCGCGACGTTGCCGATGTTTCCTATGTCCCCGACACCTCCGACAAGATGGTTGCCAACGTGATCCGCGACGGGGCTGGCAACATCCACCGAACCCCCGCAGTGACCCTCGCGATTGCCAAACGCGCCGGCGCCAACGCCGTGCTTGTGGCCGAGGAAATCCTGCACCGCGTCGATCAACTGGCCCCGAAAATGGTGCCCGACGCGATCCAGATCGACGTCACCCGCGACTATGGCGAAACCGCGGATGAGAAGGCCAACGAACTCCTGTTCCACCTCGGCCTCGCCACCGTCTCGATCGTCGCATTGGTGCTGATCGCCATCGGCTGGCGCGAATCCATCGTGGTCGCCGTGGTCATCCCCGTGACCATCCTGCTCACCCTCTTTGCCGCCTGGATCATGGGCTATACGCTCAACCGCGTGTCGCTTTTCGCGCTGATCTTCTCGATCGGTATCCTTGTCGATGACGCCATCGTGGTGATCGAAAACATCGCACGCCACTGGGCCATGAAGGACAAGGCCTCCCGCGTTGAAAAGGCAATCCGCGCCGTGGCCGAGGTGGGCAACCCCACCATCGTCGCCACGCTGACCGTTGTCGCCGCCCTGCTGCCGATGCTCTTTGTCAGCGGGTTGATGGGCCCCTACATGTCGCCGATCCCAGCCAATGCCTCGGCCGCGATGATCTTCTCATTCTTCGTTGCCGTCATCATCACCCCGTGGCTGATGCTGAAATTTGCAGGCAACGCCGATATGTCAGCCCATGCCGGGGATGATGTCCATGGCGGCCATCACGGCGGCATTCTGGAAAAATCCTATATCGCCGTGGCCAAACCCCTGTTGCGGTCCAAGTTCATCGCGCTGATGTTCCTGCTGATCACCGCCGTGGCCTCCTTCGGTTCGCTTGGCCTGCTCTACACTAAGGATGTGACGGTCAAGCTTCTGCCGTTCGACAACAAGTCCGAACTCAGCGTCGTCATCGACCTGCCCGAGGGCTCCTCGGTCGAAGCTACCGACGCCGTCGCGCAAAAGGTTGCTGCCGCCGTGCTGGACCTGCCCGAGGTGATCTCAACCCAAACTCATGCCGGGGCGTCCGCACCCTTCAACTTCAACGGCCTCGTGCGCCACTACTACCTGCGCAATCAGCCGCAGATGGGCGACGTGCAGATCAACCTTGCGGCCAAACACCACCGAGAACGCTCGTCTCACGACATCGCGCTGGAAATCCGCGACCGCGTCCTTGCTCTTGATGTGCCCCCCGGAACCTCGCTCAAAACCGTCGAACCGCCCCCTGGCCCGCCGGTCATCGCCACCCTCCTGGCCGAGGTCTATGGCCCCGACGCCGAAACCCGCCGCGAGGTGGCATCGAAAATCCGCCAGGCCTTCGAGGCTATTCCTTACATCGTCGACACCGATGACAGTTTCGGCATCCAACCGCGCCGCCTGCGCGCCACGATCTCGACTGACCAGTTGGAATTCCACCAGGTGCAGGAAAGCGACGTCTTTGACACACTCGGCATCCTCAACGGTGGCATGACGGTCGGATATTCACACCGCGAAGACGGCCGCCGCCCGATCCCGATCCGGGTCGAGCGGGACAAATCCGACCGCGTGCTTGATGAGCGTTTCATGTCCACCCCGATCCCCGCCAACGTCCTTCCCGGCGCACGCGGTGTCGTGGAATTGGGCGACGTGATCGAAGTCCACGAGGAAAAGGCCTCGTTCCCGATCTTCCGCCACAATGGCCGCTATGCCGAAATGGTCATGGCCGAGCTGGCAGGCGAGTTCGAGGCGCCCCTCTACGGCATGCTCGCCGTGGCCGAGGAATTGGACAAGATGGAATGGGAAGAGGGCACCAAGCCCACGATCCGCCTCAATGGCCAGCCCGAAGACGACACCGCCGTCACCCTGCTGTGGGATGGCGAATGGGAGGTCACATGGATCACCTTCCGTGACATGGGCGCGGCCTTTGCCGTGGCTCTATTGGGTATCTACATCCTCGTCGTGGCGCAATTCGGGTCGTTCCGTCTGCCGCTGGTGATCCTCACACCGATCCCGCTCACCTTCCTTGGCATCATCGGTGGCCACTGGTGGCTGGGCGCGCCGTTCTCGGCCACCTCGATGATCGGTTTCATCGCGCTGGCGGGCATCATCGTGCGCAACTCGATCCTACTGGTGGATTTCATCCGCAACGAGGCCGACGAGGACACGCCATTGATCGACACACTTCTGGCGGCAGGAGCCATCCGCTTCAAACCGATCCTGTTGACGGCGATTGCCGCCATGATCGGCGCGGTTGTGATCCTGGCCGACCCGATCTTCCAGGGCCTCGCCATTTCGCTGCTGTTCGGTCTGCTCAGTTCAACCTTGCTGACCGTTCTGGTGATCCCGGCGATCTACCGCGTATTCAAAACCTGAGTTTTGGGGGCGGTCCAAGCCGCCCTCAACTATCGATCTTCGCCGCCCGGACTGCGATCTCGATTTTCCAGTCCGGGCTGGCAAGCCCCGCGATCATGATCGTCGAACAGGCCAAATGCCCACCAATCATCTGATCCCGCACCTCGCGGAACATCGGCACGCCGGCCTGATCCGTGACGATGGCAAACACATCCACGATGTCGGTCTTACCCATCCCGGCGGCCTCCAGAATGGCAAAAACATTTTGCCATGCCAGCTCGTGTTGCCGCCGCACATCATCTACGACTGTACCATCCAGCTCGGCCCCGACCTGACCCGAGATGTAGACCGTGCGCGCACCGGGCGGCACCTCCACGGCCTGCGAATACGCCGAATAGGGCGGCGGTGCCGTGTCTGTATTGATCGTCTTGTTCATGTCCTTTTCTCCTCGCATCTACGAGGCTCAGTCTGCGCCGCGATCAGGAAAAGAAAAAGCCCCCGCACAGACGGGGGCTTTCTCGTTTCATGATTCAGTGGCTCAAATAGCGGCCACGGCCCGCCGTGCCATGACTCCCACCAGATGGGCGCGATAGGCCCCCGAGCCATGCAGATCGGAAATCATCCCGTCCGCACTGGGTGCCATCCCATCCAAAGCATCCGCCGAGAAGTTGGCGTTCAACGCCGCCTCGGCCTCGCTCCAGCGGAACGCACCCTCTTCGCTGGCACCGGTCACGCCGACGCGCACGCCGTCGGCATAACGCGCCACGAACACGCCCACCAAGGCAAAGCGCGACGCAGGCTGTTCGAACTTCTGATAGTTCGCCCCGTCCGGGATCTCGCAGCGCACCGAGGTGATGATCTCACCCTCCTCAAGCGCCGTCTCAAACAACCCCTGGAAGTAGTCATCCCCTGCAATCTCGCGCGCATTGGTCACGATGGTGGATTTCAGCGCCAGCATCGCCGCCGGGTAGTCCGCCGACGGGTCATTGTTGGCCAGTGACCCGCCAATGGTACCGCGATTACGCACCGCCGGATCACCGATGTTGCCCGCCAGCGCCGCCAGCGGCGCACAGGCGTCCGCCGCAACCTCGGCATGGGTCGCCCCGCCGCCGATGGTCAACACACCATCGGCGATGGTGACACCCTTCATCTCAGCAATCCCGGCCAGCGAGACCAGCTTGGATGGCGAAGCCAACCGCTGTTTCAGCGTCGGGATCAGGGTCTGTCCCCCGCCCAGCGCCTGCGCGTCTTCATCTCCCAATGCGGCAACCGCTTCGGCAACGGTCGAGGGTTTCTCAAAATCAAATGCATACATTGTTCCGGTCCTCCCTTAACCGTTCATCGCCGCCCAGACGCGCGACGGCGACATGGGCATATCGATGTGAGTTACGTTATGGCCGCCCGATTGCAGCGCATCTATCACGGCGTTGACCACCGCTGGCGGTGAGCCGATTGCCCCGGCCTCGCCACAACCCTTCACCCCAAGCGGGTTATGGGTGCATGGCGTCTGGCTGGAGTGATCCACGCCGTAGAACGGCACATCATCAGCACGTGGCATGGCATAGTCCATGAAGGATGCGCTCAGAAGCTGACCATCCTCGTCATAGGCACAGTTTTCCAATAGTGCCTGGCCAATCCCCTGACCAATCCCGCCATGGACCTGGCCGTCGACGATCATCGGGTTGATGATATTGCCAAAGTCATCCGCTGCGTTGAAGCGTTGGATTTCCACTTTGCCGGTTTCAGGGTCGACCTCAACCTCGCAGGCATAGGCGCCCGCCGGGTAGGTGAAGTTCGACGGATCATAGAACGCCGTCTCTTCAAGCCCCGGTTCGATGTCTTCCAGCGGATAGTTGTGCGGCACGTAAGCTGCCAGCGTGACATCGCCCCAGGCGACCGACTTGTCGGTCCCTGCAACGGTGAACTGCCCGTCCTTCAACTCGACATCTGCATCGCTGGCTTCCATCAGGTGCGCCGCAATCTTGCGGGCCTTGTTGATCACCTTCTCGGCAGCCCGCACCATGGCCGAGCCCCCCACAGCAATCGAGCGTGAACCATAGGTGCCCATGCCCATCGGCGTGTTCTGGGTGTCGCCATGTTCGATCTCGACCATCGAGGCATCAATCCCGATCATGTCTGCGATAACTTGCGGGAAGGTGGTTTCGTGCCCCTGCCCGTGGCTGTGGCTGCCGGTCATCACGACGATGCCGCCGGTGGCATTCACTCGAACGGTAGCTGATTCATACAAACCAGCACGTGCGCCCAACTGACCAACCAACTGGCTCGGCGCGATGCCACAAGCCTCGATGTAGCAGTTCAGGCCAAGGCCACGCAGTTTGCCGCGTGCCTCGCTTTCCTTGCGGCGGGCTTCAAAACCCGACAGGTCGGCCATCTTCTCCAGCACATCCATCGTGCCGTTGTAATCGCCGGTGTCATATTCCACCGCCACCGGGGTGGCATAGGGGAACTGGGTGACGAAGTTCTGACGCCGCAGGGCAATCGGGTCAACGCCCAATTCACGCGCCGCCTTGTCGATCACCCGCTCCAGCTGGAACGTCGCCTCTGGGCGACCCGCGCCGCGATAGGCATCCACCGGCACCGTGTTGGTAAAGACCGCCTTCACGTTCACATAGATCACCGGCGTCTTGTAGTTGCCCGCCATCAGCGTGCCATGCAGCCATGTCGGCACCGACGGTGCAAAGGTGCTCAGGTAAGCCCCCATATTGGCATAGGTCTCGGTGCGGATGGCGGTAAAGTTGTTGTCCGCATCCAGCGCCAGTTCGATCTTGGTCACGTGGTCGCGGCCATGGGCATCGCTCATGAACGCTTCAGACCGCGACGAGGTCCACTTGACCGGACGGTTGATCGCCTTGGCGGCAAAGGTGCAGAATGCCTCTTCCGCATAGTGGAAGATTTTCGACCCGAAACCGCCCCCGACATCGGGTGCAATAACGCGCAGCTTGTGCTCGGGAATGCCCAGAACGAAAGCGCCCATCAACAGGCGGA
This sequence comes from Aliisedimentitalea sp. MJ-SS2, assembly GCF_032586155.1. Taxonomy (NCBI): domain Bacteria; kingdom Pseudomonadati; phylum Pseudomonadota; class Alphaproteobacteria; order Rhodobacterales; family Roseobacteraceae; genus Aliisedimentitalea; species Aliisedimentitalea sp. MJ-SS2. The sequence continues at coordinate 124,238 of NZ_JAWHTC010000001.1, read as the reverse complement.
TCACGTGCGGGTTCTGGCTGGTGGTGTAAAGCGTGCTGTCATCGCCCGCCTTGTTGTAGTCCCCAATCGCCACGCGCGGTTCCATCGGGTTGGCAACCAGCCGGTTGTTGCGCAGCTCAAGCGTGGTCACGTGGGCCGCATTGGCAATCGCCTCTTCCACGGCTCCCTTGTTTTCCTCAACAAAGCCCCAGTCATAGCAAAGGTTCGATGTCAGATCGTCATGCACCTTGGTGGCACCATCGACCAACGCGGCCTTCATGTCGACCACCGCGGGCAATTCGTCGATATCCACGTCAATCGCCTCGCAGGCATCACGCGCCTGTTCCGGGCTTTCGGCCACCACAGCTGCAATCGCATCGCCAACGTGGCGCACCTTGCCCTGTGCCAGAACTGGGTGAGCCGGCTCCTGCATCGGCTCACCGTGCTTGTCGGTCACACACCACCCACACGGCAGCCCGCCAACGCCTTCGAAATCCGCGCCGGTGAACACCCGCACCACGCCGGGCATCGCCGCCGCTGCGCTGGTATCTACGCTGTTGATCTTACCGTGCGCCACGTCCGAACGTAGGAAAGCCACATAGGCCTGACCGCGCACGTTGATGTCGTCGGTATAATTGCCGGTCCCCGTCAGGAACCGAACGTCCTCGCGCCGCTTGGTGCTGGCGCCAATGCCTCCATCTGCTGGCATCTGTTATCCTCCCAAATGATGCGTGAAATCACGCACCCTAAGTGTTGTTGTTATTCCGCAGCGATGGCACCCACGTCCTGACCGGACGCTGCCATGATCGCCTTGACGATGTTGTGGTACCCGGTGCAGCGGCACAGGTTACCGCTCAGATGCTTGCGCACATCGGCTTCGCTGGGCTTGGGGTTGGCCTCAAGCAGCGAGGCCGCCGCCATGATCATGCCCGGCGTGCAGAAACCGCATTGCAGCCCGTGATGTTCCTGAAACGCCGCCTGCAGCGCACTCAAGTTTCCATCATCACCAGCCTGGCCTTCGATGGTCGACACCTCGGCACCATCAGCTTCCATCGCCAGCATGTTGCAGCTTTTGACCGACTTGCCGTTCACATGCACCGTGCACGCGCCGCACTGGCCCGTGTCACAGCCCACATGGGTGCCTGTCAGTTCCAATGTCTCGCGCAGGAAGCTCGACAAGAGCGTGCGCCCCTCGGCCTCCCCGGACATCGGTGTTCCATTCACCGTCATTGAAATTGTTGCCATTTTACTCCTCCCTTGGAATTCAAATTGACCGGCTCAACCCGAGATCACTCGTTTGAACCAGCCTTTTTTCTTTGTCTCGCCTTCGACGGCCTCTCCCTCGGCCATCTCTTCGGTTTCGTCTGGTCCCTCCACGGCCTCCTGAAACCGGGTAAAGAACTGGTCCGCCATCTTCTTGGCAAACCCGCCGATGATGCGGCTGCCCAATTGCGCCAGCTTGCCACCGACTTTGGCCTCTACATCATAGCTTAGAACCGTACTGCCGGGCGTGTCACCCTCTTCCAGCCGGACCTTGGCCCCGCCCTTGGCAAATCCCGCCGCGCCGCCCTTGCCCTGACCACTAAGGGTCAGGCTTTCGCACTCGACCCGGTCCGAGATCGTTACGCTTCCTTTGAAGGTCGCCTTCACTGGCCCGACCTTTTGCACCACCACGGCTTCGAATCCGTCGTCGGCGCTACCATGCATTTCCTGGCAGCCCGGCACGCATTCCTTCAGCACGTCCGCCGACAAAAGCGCCTCCCATACTGTACCCCGGTCGGCCGCAATCACCCGGGAATCGCTTAGTTCCATGTCACGCCTCTTTGCTTGGTCGCGCTAACGCTACGCCGAGAGCGCGTTTCGGTTCTATGCGACCTTGGGTGTAGGCCACACCCCTGCGCCCTGTATCCGACCATTGGCCTATGGCCTTTTCCGGCCCCATCGCTAGACTCATCTCCAACACAACCAGATGGCCCCGCCGCAATGCCCAGCGCCGAATACTCCACCGCAACTTACGCTTTCCGCACCGCCTTGATCGTTGACGATCATCCGCTGTTCTGTGACGCCCTGTCGATGACGCTGCAGGCCGCAACCAGCATCCGGGCCGTGCAAACAGCGGCACGCCTGGACGATGCGCTGGCCCTGCTCAACAGTTCGGACAAACCCGACCTCGTTGTACTCGACCTCAACCTGCCGGATGTGGACGGGCTCGACGGTTTGGTCCGGATCAAAACCGCGGCGCGGGTGCCGGTGATTGTTGTGTCATCCATGTCCGACAACCGCGTCATCTCGGGCGTTCTTCAGGCCGGGGCGGCTGGGTTCGTGCCCAAACACTCCGAACGCGCCGTCTTTCGCACCGCAGTCGACACCGTGGCGCGCGGCGAAACCTTTACCCCCGAAGGCTATGTCGCCGTTTCTCCCGAAACCTCCGGCAACAGTCCCGACAGCGAAGATGCGCTCGCTCGCCTTGCATCCCTCACCAACCAGCAGGCGCGCATCCTGCAACTGATCTGCGAGGGCAAGCTGAACAAGCAAATCGCGTTTGATCTCTCAATTGCCGAGACCACCGTCAAGGCCCATGTCACCGCCATCATGCGCAAACTCGGCGTGCAAAGCCGCACGCAAGCCGTGCTGATCGCCAAGAAAACCAGTTTCTCCAGCTTCTTGCCAGAGGGCGGCAACCCGGCATAACCTACACCGTGGTTGATCGAAGGAGGAGCGATTGAACCTCGACCCCGGGTCCGTGAAACGGGCGACCCTGTCGCCCGTGCTGCGCATCGCTTCGGTGCGCCATGACCACGCGCATGCCATCCGGGCGCTGGCAGACAAAATGGGAACCGACGATCTCGATCTCGTGGTACTGCTGGTCACTCCGCAAGCCGACAGCGATCACCTGATCGCCGAGGCATCGCGCTGCTTCACCGGCGCTACCGTCGTCGGCTGTACCACTGCAGGGGAAATCTCGCAGCGCGGCTATGCGGAGGGTGAAATTGTCGCCATCGGCTTCCCCTCCACCCATTTCCACACGCAAACCACGCTTCTCCCGAACCTAAGTGACTATGACGCCCAGGCACTGATCGACCGGATGATCCAGTCCCGCCACGATTTGCGGCTGACTCACCCCGCCAGGCCACATGAATTCAACTTTATGCTGATCGACGGGCTGTCCACGCTCGAGGACAAGCTGACCTCGGACCTTGCCGTCGGCCTTGGCCCGGTTCCGTTGTTTGGCGGTTCGGCCGGGGATGGCGACACGTTCGGCGAAACCTTCGTGCTGCATCAAGGCCGCGCCTATACCAACGCCGCCGTTCTGGTCCAGGTGCGCACCGACTGTCCGGTCAAGGTGTTCAAGACCGACCATTTCCTGCCCACGGACCGCCGCATGGTCGTGACCGGCGCCGACCCCGCGCGCCGTATCGTCCATGAAATCAACGCCGAACCGGCAGCCCGTGAATATGCCCGCATCCTTGGCAAGGACCCCGAACAGCTCACGCCTTTCACCTTCGCGGCCCACCCTGTGGTGGTGCGCATCGGTGGTCAGCACCATGTCCGTTCGATCCAACAGATCAACGACAGCGGCGACCTGCAATTCTTCTCGGCCATTGACGAGGGACTTGTCCTGACTTTGGCCGAAGCCCGCGACATGGTCGAACATCTCGACGCCGAACTCTCTGCCCTTGCCGATCCGATGCCACCTTCGGTCATTCTTGGATGCGATTGCTTTCTGCGCCGCCTTGAAGCCCAGGAAAACCAAGTCACCGGCGCTCTCTCTGCCCTTCTGCGCACCCACCGCGTTGTCGGATTTTCAACCTATGGCGAGCAGTTCAACTCGATGCATGTCAACCAGACCCTGACCGGTGTGGCGATCTATCCGCCCGAGGGGGCTGAATGACAGACTCGCTGATCAACCCCACCGACAGCCCCGATCGCCAGATCGAGAAGCTCATCAAGATCAACTCCGCACTGATGCGTCGGGTTGAACAGAGTACCGACGATTCCGGTGCCGCCTACGCCCAGTTCCAACGCGCGGCCCTTCTGGAAGAAGAGGTCCGTACCCGTACCCGTGACCTCGAACGCGCCCTCGACCTCCTCAATGTCGCCAACGCATCGCTAGCCGAGGCCAACCGCGCCACCGAGCAGGCCCGCTCCAACCTCGCCAATGCCATCGAGGCGGTGCAAGAGGGATTTGCCCTGTTTGACTCCGAGGAATCCCTCGTCATGTGCAACTCCCGCTTCGGGTTGCACATGCCGGATGTCCAACCCGCGCTGCGCCCTGGCCTGCGCTTCGCCGATTACGTCGACCTCGTCAGCAGCTCGCGCTTCCTGGCCCTGCCGGAAAACACTACCGCTGCCAATTGGGCCGCCCGGCGGCTCGAACGACACAAGGATGCCCATGTCATTTTCAACATCCGGATGATCTGGGACCGTTGGGTCCAGATCAGCGAACACCGTACCCCGGATGGCGGCACCGTGATCCTGCAGACAGATGTGACCGACATCATGCGGCTCGAACGCCAGGAACGCGAGCGGATGCGCGACGATCAGGCCCGGCTCATCCGCGCCACGCTTGAGCATCTCGACCAGGGTGTCTGCATCTTCGACAACCAGGCGCGGCTGGCGGGCTGGAACCAGAATGTCGGTGAAATGCTGTCAATTCCAGCGCGCCAATTCGCCATGGGCAAGCGTTTCTTCACGCTGTTCAAGGGGTTCAGCGACGATGCTGCCTATTCCAGCGGCATCACCGACGAAGCAATCCGAGACTGGATCACCTCCACCGCCGACCGGCCGCCGATCACGTTTGAAATCCGCCAGGGGGACCACAAGACATTGGACGTTCATGCCCGAGAAATGCCCGACAAGGGCTTCGTGATCTCGTTCGCCGATGTGACAGCCGAACGCACGGCTGTACGCGCCATCCAGCACGCCAACGAACAGCTCGAGGCCCGTGTGACTGAACGCACCCTTGAACTGGCCGATGCCTTGTCGGAGGCCGAACGCGCCAATGCGTCGAAATCACGTTTCGTTGCAGCAGCCAGCCACGACCTGCTGCAACCCCTGTCAGCTGCCAAGCTCTACCTCGCCTCGATCACCCCCGATCTCGACGCAGACCAGAACGCCAGCATCGCCGACAAGGCCCGCCGCGCCCTTGGCAGCGTCGAAACCATTCTCGAGGCGCTTCTGGACATTTCCAACCTCGATGCAGGCAAGGCCGCCGTCCACCCTGCACCGGTGCCGCTCGACCTGATCCTCGGGCAGTTACGCGACGAACTCACCCCGACCGCCCGGGCCAAGGGGCTCGACCTGCGCATCCTGCCGACCTCGGCCTATGTCAATTCGGACGCCACCTATCTGCGTCGCATCCTGCAAAACCTAATCGTCAACGCCATCCGCTATACCGAAACCGGCAAGGTTCTCGTTGGCACCCGACGCCACGGCAGATCCTTTCGTGTTGAAATCTGGGATACCGGTCCCGGCATCGCCGCTGACCAGCAGGAACTGGTCTTCCGCGAGTTTCAACGGCTCGGGAATGCCGCCAGCGCCGCCGAGGGCCTTGGCCTCGGCCTTGCGATTGTCGAACGCGCCTGCGCCCTGCTGGGGCACCCTCTGACGCTGCGCTCGGAACCGGGTCGCGGCACCGGTTTCCTAATCGACCTGCCCCGTGCCGCCCCCATGGGTGTATTCTCCCACCGCTCGGCCGCTGACCCGACCCTATCAGGTACGGTGCTCGATGATCGGATCGTTCTGCTCGTTGAAAACGACGACGAGTTGCGCCAAGCCCTGACCTCGGCGCTGGAAACCTGGAACCTCTGCGTCCTGCCCGCCGCTGACCGCACCCAGGCGCTCGAAATCATCGACGCCGACGGTATCACCCCGGATGCGGTCATCGCCGACTACCAACTGGACGATGGCGATACAGGCACCGACCTCCTGAACGACATATCCACCCGGCTCGGCACAATACCCTCATGCATTGTCACCGCCACCCGCGATCCCGAGATCACTGCGCTGTGCAAATCCCGTGAGTGGCCACTAATCCACAAACCCGTCGCGCCAGAGGTGCTGCGCAACTTCCTCACCACCGCGCTTCCACGAAGCTGACCGTCAGGTCAGAAGAGCCTCCAGTTCACAATACAGATTGTCGGCTGTCATCCACGAGATGGCAGGCAATCCGATGCCCTTCGCCCCGGTCGATCAACTCGGGCTCCTCGGCGCGGCAGATGTCCTGAGCAACAGGACAGCGATTGGCAAACCGGCACCCCTTGGGCAGGTTCACAGGATCGGGCGGGTCACCAGGGATCAGAATCCGCTTGGTATGCGCACGCCGCGCCTTGTCGACGGACGGCACAGCCGACAACAGTGCGGCCGTGTACGGATGCAGCGGATTGTCGAACAGGCTCAGCCGGTCGGCATGTTCCACGATCTTGCCCATATACATCACCGCGATGCTGTCACACATGTGCTGCACAACGCCCAGGTCGTGCGAAATGAACAGATAGGTCAGCCCGAACTCTTCCTGCAAATCCTTCAAAAGGTTCAGGATCTGCGCCTGCACCGCCACATCCAGCGCAGAAACCGGTTCGTCACAAATGATCAGCTCAGGCTGCGTCGCCAAAGCTCGCGCGATCCCGATCCGCTGCCGCTGACCACCGGAAAACTGATGCGGGAACAGCCGTTTCTGCTCGGGCCGTAATCCCACCGCAGCAAACAGTCGATCAGCGATCTCGCGTTGCTCATCCTTGCTCTTGTCGGTCAAGCTCGCTAATGGTTCGCGCACGATATCCTCGGCCCGTTGCCGCGGGTTCAGGCTCGAATAGGGATCCTGAAAAATGAACTGAACCTTGGTGCGAACCTGACGCAGCTCTTCGCCTTCCATCGCCAGAATGTCATGCCCGCTCAGGTCCACATGCCCGGTCCAGGCGTCAACCAATCGCGCCACCGCCAGTGCGGCGGTCGTCTTGCCCGATCCGCTTTCGCCGACAATCGCCAGCGTTTCGCCCCGGTTGACAGTGAACGAAACGTCATCAACCGCATGCAACCAGGACTTGTGGCCAAAGCCGCCACCGCGCTTCACAGCGAACCGCACGCCCAGGTTCTCGACCTTCAGAAGTGGTGTCTTGGTCTCGTCTGCCATCACACTTCCTCCGCGCGCCAACAGGCGGCGCGTTGACCGTTTTCAAAATCCTGCATCGGCGGGCGTTCCTGCAGACATCGCTCCACCCTCATGCCACAGCGCGAGGCAAACAGGCACATGTCGCGGCCGAATTCGGCCAGTCCCGGCACAATTCCCGGCACCTCGGTCAGGCGCGCGCGTTCATCCGTCAGCGTGTCAACAATATGCGGCACGCAAGATATCAGCCCCTTGGTATAGGGATGACGCGCATGGTCGATGATCTGATCGACAGGGCCAATTTCGGCCCCGCGCCCAGCATACATCACGATCATCCGCTCGGCCATTTCCGCCACCGCGCCCATGTCATGGGTAATCAGGATGATCGACGTTCCCGTGTCCTTGCGCAGATCGCGCAGCAGATCGAAAATCTGCGCCTGCACGGTCACGTCCAAAGCCGTTGTCGGCTCGTCCGCAATCAGGATCTTGGGCTGACAGGCCAGTGCCATGGCAATCATCACCCGCTGCCGCTGCCCGCCCGACATCTGGAACGGGTAATCCCCGACCCGGCCCTTGGCATTGGGGATACGCACCGCATCCAGCAGTTCCACCGCCATATCCCAGGCCGCCTTTTGCGACAGGCCCTGATGCGCCCGCAAAACCTCGGCAATCTGCTCGCCAATTGTGTAAACCGGGTTGAGCGAGGTCATCGGCTCCTGGAAAATCATCGAGATTTCATTGCCGCGAATATCGCGCAGCCGCGGCCGGCTCGCCGTGGTCAGCTCTTCACCATCAAACGTGATACTACCTGCCGCCACACGGCCCACCCCCTCGGGTAACAACCCCATGATCGCCAGCGCGGTCATCGACTTGCCACAGCCCGACTCGCCCACAAAGGACAGGTTCTCGCCATGCTCCAGTTCGAACGACAAATCATCGATCACCGGGCAAACCCCGTCGCGGGTGGTTAGTTCGATCCGCAGGTTTTCGACTTTGAGCAATGGTCCAGACATCAGCGCTGCCTCAATTTCGGGTTCAACGCGTCATTCAATCCATCGCCCACCAACGAGATCGCCAGCACGGTGATGAAGATCGCCAGCCCCGGTATGGTCACGGTATAGCTCGCATCCAGGATATATTGCCGGTTCGAGCCGATAATCTGCCCCCAACTGACGACGTTCGGATCGGTCAGACCAAGGAACGATAACCCCGCCTCGAACAGGATTGCCGAACCAACCATCAGCGCCGATTGCACGATGATCGGCGGCAGCGCATTGGGCAGAATCACCCGGAACATCAGCTTCATGTTCTTGGCTCCCGAGGCGCGGGACGCCATCACGTATTCCAGCTCGCGGATGCGCAGGAATTCCGACCGGGTAATCCGTGCAACGGCGGTCCAACTGACGATGCCGATCGCCAACGTGATCATCGGCAGGCTTGCCCCGAACAGCGCTACGATCACCATCGAGAACAAGAGCGTCGGCAACACCTGGAAAAACTCGGTGAACCGCATCAAAGCCTCTTCCACCCAGCCGCGATAGAACCCCGCCAGCGCCCCGATCGTCACGCCGATAAAAATCGACACCACGGCGGCGGCAAGACCGATGATCAGCGACACCCGTGCGCCGTTGATGATCATCGCCAGCAGGTCACGCCCCAGATAGTCCGTGCCGAGCAGGAACCCCTCCTGTCCCGGCGGCGAAAACGGCGCCCAGACCATATCGAACGGATCGGTCGGATAGAGCATCGGGCCAAATACTGCCCCCAACGTGATCAGGATTAGCACGATCAATCCCACGACGGCCGCGTGGTTGCGGGCAAACATTTCCCAGGCTTCGGCGGCCGGATGGCGGACCTTGGGGATGCTCTCTTCCGGCATCTCCGGCATTTGCGGAGTCTCGGTCATTTCTTGCCTCCCACCCGCGGATCAACCAGCCGCAATGCGAAATCGGTCAACAAGTTGCCGACAATCACCACCAGAGCCGAGAAAAACAGGATGCCCAGGATCGTCGGCGTGTCTCGCGCGATGATCGACTGGAACGCCAGCGTTCCCAACCCCGGCCAGCTAAAAACCGCCTCGACCAGAACCGCGCCAGACACCACCGCCGAAAACTGCAAACCGGCCAGCGTGATCACCGGCGACAGCGAATTTTTCAGCGCGTGCTTGTAAACCACCTGACGGTTGGTCAGCCCCTTGGCCTTGGCCGTGCGCACGTAGTCACTGCCCAACGTCTCCATCATCGTCGCCCGGGCCAGCCGCGAATAAAGCGCAAAGAAGATCGACGCCAGCGTGATCATCGGCAACACAAGGTGCCGCGCCACGTCCATGAAATGTATCCAGAACCCGCCCTCGATGGTGACATCGCGCATGCCGGCCACCGGAAACCATTGGATATGCAGGCTGAACCCGATGAGCAGCAGAATACCGGTCCAGAATACCGGCGCGGAATAACCAAACAGCGCAAACAAGGTCACGAAATGGCTGACGATCCCGTTAGGTTTGCGCGCCGAATAAACCCCCAGAACAACACCCACAACCAACGCCAGCAACTGCGCACTGAACACCAGAAGCAACGTCGCCGGCAACCGCTCGAGGATCAGCTTGGTCACCGGTTGATTGTAGAAAAACGAATAACCCAGATCGAAACTCAGAACCTTGCCGATATAGGTGCCCAGTTGCACGATGAACGGCCGGTCCAGCCCGTAATCGCGGCGAATCTCGTTCAAAATCTCTTCGTCGGCCCCGCCCATGGATTGGCTGATCGTGTCAGCCACATCACCCGGCGCCAAATGCATCAGCGAAAAGTTCAGCACCAGAACCGCCAGAAGCAGGAGGATGGCATAGGCCACACGGATCATGGTCGTTTGCAGGAATTGCACGGGACTGTCCCTCGCCAGAAAGGTCGCCCGCGGCGGCGATGATCCCCCGCCGCAGACCTTGCTCTTGTCTCAGGTCATCAGTCTTTCAGATAGACCATGTCGATCGGTGACGAAGTCGACCAGATGCCCAGAGGCGGGTTTCCGACCTTGTCGGAATAGACCGTGTGATACGGCAACGTGTTGACGTGATAGACCGGCAGCTCATCGGCGATGATCGCCTGGAACTCAGCATAAAGCGCCTTGCGTTTCTCCGGGTCGTTCTCAACCGCAGCCATCGCCGCCAGTTCGTCGACGCGGGCATTGGCATAGCCCTGGGTGTTTGACCACACGCCCTTGGCGATATTGGTCGAATCGTAGGTCCGGTGCACCCCGATCACCGGGTCACCCCAGTTAAACACGGTGTCCCAGCTCATGTCGAAATCCATCGTGCCCATGCGCTTGGCCCAGGTCGGGAAATCGGCGCTTGAACGGACCTCGACCTCGATACCCACCTTCTTGAGCGCCGCCTTGACATACTCGACCTGCGGTTTCACGCCCGGCCAGCCAAAATCAATGGTCAGACCAAAGCGTTTGCCACCCTCCATCGGGAAACCCGCCTCGTCCAGAAGTGCGTTGGCCTTGTCCAGATCAACCTCGTAGGCTTCGACATCCGCATTGTAGAACGGGCTGTCAGGGTGAATGCCGGTGCGGCTTTCGTTGGCCGTGCCCTGCATCAGCGCATTCATGATAAACTTCTTGTCCACCGCATAGGCAATCGCCTTGCGCACGCGCACATCCTTGAGCGGCCCCTTGGTGGTGTTCATCGCCAGCCAGTCCAGCGGACCGATCCCGCCATAACCTTCGGGAGTCACGGTCAGGCTATCGACCTTCTTCAATCGGTTGATGATCCGTGGCAGCGATTCAAACGCGCCCATGTGCAGCTCGCCGTTTTCATATGCAATCGCACGTGCCGCCGGGTCCGAGATGATCCGCATCACGATCTTGTCGAGATAGGGGCGTCCCTCCATAAAGAACCCTTCATGGCGTTCCATGATCACATGCTCACCATTCTTGAACTCGACAAGCTTGAACGGGCCGGACCCGATCACGTTCTCGTTGTTGCGCGGGTGGGTCTTGACCTCGTTGATCGCCACATCACCGTAAATATGCTGCGGAATGATCGCCATCAGCTGGCCCGACATCGCCAGCATCAGCGCCGGGTGCGGTTTGCTGAGCTTCAGAATGGCGGTGTGGTCGTCCGGCGTCTCCACGGTTTCAACCGGGGCAAACATCGCCTTGAACGGGTGGTTTGCCTTGATTACTTCGACCGAGAACGCCACGTCCTTCGATGTGATCGGCTGGCCATCATGAAACGTGGCGTTCTTGACCAGATTTAGGGTCACGCTCAGCCCATCGTCGCTCACTTCCCAGCTTTCGGCCAGGTAAGGTTGCGGCGTCCAGCTGTCGTCATAACGCAGAGGCGCGGCAAAAAGCTGTGCCCCTGGATAGCCCGTAACAATCCCCGACTGCACAGCCGGATTTAGGTTCCGAACATTGGTGCCCAGCACGGTCAGCAGCGTACCGCCGCGCTTTGGCTCTTCGGCCACCACCCCTGTCGCCAAAACCGACGCAAGCGCGGTCGCGGCCACAAGGCCCTTGAACATGTGTTTCATGTCATTCCTCCCAGAATGGATTTCTTGTTTTTTGTTATTGAGAGGAAGCCTAGCGCAGAGTCGTTCCGTCAGAAAACAGATTAAATAAGATCAGTTTCACTATTTTATGTGGGTTTTAGCTGGCCGGCAAGGGAACGGTTATCCCGGAAAACGCATTTGCCGCACTCAGGCGCAGGCAACTGTCCAGAAACGCGCGCACCGTTTTGGGTGGTCTTGCTCCGGCCAAAGTCGCAATGCCAAACACGGGCGCGGCGCCACCGTCACGAATGGCAACGGCCCGGTATGGTGCGTCTGCCCCCAAGTGTTCAGGGGGGTGGATATTGAGAATCGAATACCCGAATCCACTGGCCACCAATGTCCGGCAAATCTCTGATGACCGAGTGGTATGGGCCACATTGGCATCCAGCCCCTTATCCGTGAACATGCTGATAAAATATTCGCGCGTTCTTGGCAGATCCAGCAACACCATCGGCCGCTCGGCCAGTTGGGCCATGCTCACACTGTCCTGCGCTGCCAACGGGTCGCGGACCGAGATCAAGGCATAGGCGGGTGCCTCGAACAGCGGTTCAAAATGCTGTCTCTGGTCAATTGTTTCCTCGTAGGTGAACACAAGATCCGCTTCGCCATCGAACAGAAACTCGGTGATGCGATCCATGTTACCTTCCAAAAGCTTGATTGAAATCCCCGGGAACTCTTCGGTGATGGCCTGCAAGATCGGCGGCAGGAAAGACGGTGCCGCAGTGGCGTAACACGCAATCCGCACCAATCCGGCCGCATCCCCGCCCACAGATTGCATCTCTGTCTCGAAATGGCGCGACTGGTCAATGAAACTGCGGATCAGGGTCAGCGTCTCGGCCCCCGATGGCGTGGCCTGAATCCCCTTGGCCGGAGTGCGCACGAAAATATCGTAATCCAAGCCCTGCTCCAGAGCATCAATCGCAGCCGTGATCGAGCTTTGAGAGATGTTCATCTCTTCCGCCGCCCGCGCGATCGAACCCAGCCGCCCCGCGGCCTCGATATAGCGCAATTGCTTTAGCGTGAAATTCAATAAACCCGGGCCTCCATCATAAATCCGAGGTTATTAGCCAGTTAAATCCATTTTTCAGGGAATTGAAACCGCCCTAGCTTGATCGGATAGCCTAGCTCGGGGACCCCCATGACAGATACCGTTATCTATTCTGCCCGCAAAATCCTAACCATGAACCCAAATCAGCCGGTGGTCAGCCATGTCGCCGTGCGCGATGGCCGCATCCTTGGTGCTGGCGCGCTGTCGGACCTGGAACCCTGGGGGGACTACACCTTGGACGACCGTTTTGCCGATAAGGTTCTGATGCCCGGCTTTGTCGAGGGCCACGCCCACACTATGGAGGGCACCCTGTGGCGCAACACCTATGTCGGCTGGTTTGATCGGATGGACCCTGATGGCAAGATGTGGTCCGGCCTGAAGACAATCGACGCGGTTCTGGAACGCCTGAAAGAGGCCGATTCCGAACTGTCGGACCCGGATGCGCCGCTTTCAGGATGGTCGCTTGATCCGATCTACATGAACAATGAACGTGTCAACCGCCACCACCTCGATCAAGTGTCCACCGCCCGCCCCATCGGCGTACTGCATGCCTCGGGCCATATTCTCAACGTCAATTCCAAGGCACTTGAGCTGGCCGGCCTTCTAAAAACCGGCGTCAATCACCAGGGCATTCCCCTGGGCGACGATGGCTTGCCAACCGGCGAACTTTACGGCCCCGACGCCATGACCCCTGTCGGCGAACATGTCGGCTTTGACCGCGCGATGACCGATTGCGATGAACGGGGCTTGCGTGATTACGGCAAGCTTTGCGTCCGCTCGGGCGTGACCACCTGCACCGACCTTGCCGCGCGCCTAACCGATGACTCGGTGTCGATGATGCTGCGCGTGACCGGCGAAGACAGCTATCCCGCCATCATCGTCCCTCTGCGCGTCTTTTTCGGGATGAGCGCCGAAGAAATCGTCGCCTACGTACTTGAGCTGAAAGAGAAATCCACCGAACGCCTGCGCCTTGGTCGGATCAAGGCCGTGGCCGATGGTTCAATCCAGGGTTTCTCGGCCCGGATGCGCTGGCCCGGCTATCACAACGGCTCCCCGAACGGCCTCTGGTATACCCCACCCGAGCAGATGCTTGACCTCTACAAGCGCGCACTGGCCGCCGGAGTGCAGGTCCATACGCATACGAATGGCGATCAGGCCACGCAAATGGCGCTCGACATGCTGGAACCTGCCCTCAAGGCCAACCCGAGCCCGGATCACCGGTTTGTCCTGCAACATTGCCAACTGGCCGATGCCGCCCAGTTCCGCAAGATGAAGACGCTCGACATGTGCGTGAACCTCTTTGCCAACCACCATTTCTACTGGGGCGATGAACATTACCGCCTGACCGTCGGCCCGGAACGTGCCGAACGGATGAACGCCTGCCGCACCGCGCTGGACACGGGCGTACCCATGGCCATCCACTCCGACGCACCCGTCACGCCGCTTGGCCCGCTCTTCACAGCATGGGCCGCCGTCAATCGCATCACCGCCTCTGGGCGCACCCAGGGCGAAGGCGAGAAAATCACCGTCGACCAGGCGCTTCAGGCCATCACCCTCGGCGCCGCCTATACCCTGCACATGGATAGCGAGGTCGGCTCGATCGAGGTTGGCAAGAAGGCCGATTTTGCCGTGCTCGAAGATGATCCGACAGCGCTCGACCCGATGGCGCTCAAGGATATTGCTGTCTGGGGCACGGTTCAGGGCGGCCGCATCTTCGCCGCGTCAGACCTATGAGCGATCCTCTTCCGGCCATCACCATCGGTGGCTATCTCGGCTCGGGCAAGACCACGCTGCTCAATCACCTCCTGCGCCACGCCGATGGCCGACGGCTGGCAATCCTGGTCAACGAGTTCGGCGAACTGCCGATCGACGCCGACCTGATCGAGGCGGAAGAGGACGGCCTGATCTCCATTGCCGGCGGTTGCGTTTGCTGTTCGTTCGGCAATGATCTTCTCGCCGCGCTGCGCGATCTGTCACAAATGCAGCCCCGCCCCGATTACGTGATCATCGAAAGCTCGGGCGTGGCCATCCCCGGCGCAATCACCGCCTCGGTCGCATTGCTTGATGGCGTGCGCCCGGACGGCACCATCGTTGTGGTTGACGCCGAAACCGTCCGCAAGGCGGCTCGCGACGATTACATCGGCGATACCATCACCCGCCAGTTGGCCGACGCAGAAATCGTGGTGATCAACAAGCTCGACCTGGTGGACGAGGCAACCGCCTCGGACCTGCTCCAATGGCTAGCCACTATGGCCCCCGGCGCGGCCCAGCTTCCAGCCCGTTTCGGCCAGGTCGCTCCCGAAACCATTTTCGGCGCGGTCACCACCCCCGGCACAGGCCACAAATCCCCCCACTCCGATGCCCTGTTCGACAGCTTCGTTTTGACCCCCTCAACCCCGGTCGATGCCCAGGCCCTCGCCAAAACCCTCGCCGCCGGGGGCTATGGCATCATCCGCGCCAAGGGCCATGTCACTGGCAAGGACAAAAGATCATGGCTCATTCAGGTGGTCGGAAAACGCTGGCAGGCCGATCCGGCTACAGGCACGTGCGCAACGGGAATTGTCTGTATCGGGCTCCACGACCAACTCGCGACCGACGATCTTAGGAAGTCTGTCACCTAGACCTCACCGGTTCAATTCGAACCCAGCCGCTGTCTTCCTCTTGCTATAAATATCCCCGGGGGGTCCGGGGGGCTGGCCCCCCGGCCGGTCGGATTGGCACAGCCAATTCGAAACTCAACCCCGCGCCTTCACCGCCTCGATCGAGGCTTCCAGGATGTCCATCGCCTCGGCAAACACCTCGTCCTGCACCGTGATCGGCGCCAGGAAGCGGATCACGTTGCCGTAAACCCCGCAGGTCAGCAAAACCAGTCCGCGTTCCAACGCCTCGGCGCGGATCGCATTGGCCATGTCCGGGTTTGGTGCCGACCCGTCGGCGGTGTTGAATTCCGCCGCTACCATGAAGCCGGGGCCGCGAATATCCACCATCTCTGGTGTCTTGGCCCGGATCGATTCCAACCGTTGCTTCAACCGCGACCCCAACTCGTTGGCGCGCGCGCAAAGGTCTTCTTCCTCGATCACGTCCAGTACCGCGTTAGCCGCCGCAATCCCAAGCGGGTTGCCGCCATAGGTGCCACCCAGACCACCCGGCGCTGCGGCGTCCATCAGGCCGGCGCGCCCCGTGACAGCCGCCAGCGGCAGCCCCCCGGCCAGACCCTTGGCCATGGTGGTGATGTCGGCGCTCACGTCATAGCCCTCCATCGCAAACAGGTTGCCGGTGCGGGCAAACCCGGTCTGCACCTCGTCGGCGATCATCACGATGCCATATTCATTGCAGAGCGCGCGCACCCCGCTCATCAGGGCCGCCGGCGCGGGATAGAAACCGCCCTCACCCTGCACTGGTTCCAGGATGATCGCGGCCACCCGCTCGGGGTCGAGATCAGCTTTGAACAGCTTTGTCAGCGCACCCAATGCCTCCTCGACCGACGAGCCATGCAACTCGACCGGGAAGGGAACGTGATAGACATCCGGCATCATCGCGCCAAAGCCCTTCTTGTAGGGCGCGACCTTGCCGGTCAGGCTCATCCCCATGAAGGTGCGGCCATGGAACGCCCCGCCAAAGGCAATCACCGCCGGGCGGCCCGTTGCCGCGCGGGCAATCTTGATGGCGTTTTCCACCGCTTCGGCACCGGTGGTGACAAAGATCGTCTTCTTTTCGAAATCGCCCGGAACCTTCTCGTTCAACCGCTCGGCCAGCCGGACATAGTTTTCATAGGGCATCACCTGGTGACAGGTATGGGTGAAATTGCTCACCTGCTTCTGCACCGCGTCCATCACCTTGGGATGGCAATGCCCGGTATTGACCACGGCGATCCCGGCGGCAAAGTCTATGTATCGATTGCCCTCGACATCCCAGACCTCGGAATTCAACGCCCGTTCGGCATAGATCCCGGTCTGCACGCCCACACCCTGGGCCACGGCGGCTTCGCGGCGTTTTCCAATCTCGGCATTTGTCATGGTGGTCTCTCCCCTGGGGCGACGCATCCCGCGACGCCAAACATTTGATCAAATAACCCTACGGTGATTCACATTTGCAAAACAGGCTGTTTCTTGCACCCGTCAACCTCCTGAAATATCACGATAGGGAAACATTTTGTTGCGGATACTGAACATGTCAAACAGCCCAGACAGCCCCGGTCTCGATATCGGCCTGCGCCTGCGCCTCCTGCGCGACCGCGCGGGGCTATCGCAACGTGCCCTGGCCAAACGGGCCGAGGTCACCAATTCGACGATCTCGCTGATCGAGGCGGGCAAGATGAACCCCTCCGTCGGTGCCCTGAAACGCATCCTCGACGGCATCCCGGTCGCCATGTCCGAGTTCTTCGCCTTTGAACCCGAAGCCGAGAAACAGGTCTTCTACGCCGCCGAAGAGTTGACCGAGATTGCCAAGGGCAAACTCTCGTTCAGACAGATCGGCACCAACCTCTTTGGTCGCGCGATGATGATCCTGTACGAAACCTACGACATCGGCGCCGATACCGGGCGCAACCTCTATGGCCACGAGGCCGAGGAAGGCGGCATCGTCGTCTCGGGCCGTGTCGAGGTCACCGTGGGAGATCAACGCAAGGTGCTCGGCCCCGGCGATGCCTATTACTTCGACAGCCGCACGCCCCACCGCTTCCGCCAGGTCGGTCCTGAGAAATGTGTGGTGATCAGCGCCTGCACCCCCCCCACGTTCTGACCTCCCCCAATGCACGTCGACCAAGCGGTGGACTGGCCAAAAGCCGACATTTGCCACAATTGAAGCGAAGGGCCGGTAAGAACGTATTCTACCATGTGAGGAAATTCGCAGCGTCCTGTTCTGAGCGATCAATTTGCATCAACAACCGTTCTTCCAAGGCTCAACTTCTTGACGAAATGCCAAGGTACGACCCGGCTGCCTGCCGAATTGTACAAACAAGCCGGCGGACCTTGAAAAGGCCGGTCGGATATCATGCAAGGCATCTGGCCGACCTTTTCGTTCGAGATCTATTCCGGTGGCTCCGTCCTCACTTGAGCGTGGCAAATGGGCTTGTCGCGGGCGTCAGGATGGCAGTGACTTCCAAGTCTCCGAACGCATCGTAAAGAAAGCAGAGATGCGTGTTCGTATCCGGTGAACGCATCATGACGGCGTTTGGCGCGAGAGGTGTGGCGCGTGTTCCGGCCTTGAAGAAGCCTGCTGTAACTATTTCCGCGTCGAGCGTCACTTGGCCATGGACCGGAACGCAGTCGTGGAGGCGTAAAAGCTCTTCCACGGTCACGTCATCCGGAGTATCGCACACGTTACCACGCGGCGCTGGAAGCCGCCGGGGTGCCGGCAGGTGAGTGATAACGGTTTCTGACGGGAACTGGGAACGGTTGTAATTGTTCTGAAACAAGACTTGCCACCTCGTCGGCTTAGGGCTGGCCCGAATAGCCGGGCATGCATCGAAAGTCTGCTGCGCCCCGTAGAGCGACCATTGACGCAATGCGCAGTAAAGCCCGCTTCACACCCGAAAGCACAGGTTCAAACCCGCGTCACCATCCGGTACCCCGGCATATGCACCGCCTTCACCGTGGTGATTGGTGCATCCCCGCTCCATGTCGTCCGGTTCAGAACGAACAGCGCCGCCCCCGCCTCAACCCCCATGATCCCGGCCAGGTAGCCATCCGCCGCCTGGGCCGAGAAATGCAGATCACAGGCGCTGTAGGGCTTGTTATGAACCAACCATTCGTTGGCACTCTCAGCACTCAGATCGACGGTCAATATCTCGGGCACGGTCCGGGTGAACACCCAGCGATCTTCGTAAAGAAACACCCGCCCATCCATCAGGTGCAGCGCCTCCACCCGCAGCATTTCAACCGGCGCCCTTAAATCCAAGGCCGCCGCCACCGGACGCGGCGTCTTTTCCAACGCCGCCTGGATCAACTGATAGCCATAGACCCCGCCGCGCGCTTCGACCTCATGGCGTGCAATCGGAATGTCAAAGGTCGCGCGTGTCACCGGATCGGGACGCACCCGCGTCCCCCCCTTGCGCCGCCGCTCGACCACGCCGCGCTCGGCCAGATCGCCCATCGCCCGTTGCACAGTGGCCCGCGAACAACCCAACCGCGTGGCGATATCCTCGTCGCGTTCGAACCGGTCACCCGGGGCCATCTGCCCATCCAGGATCCAGCCATGGATTTCGTCCCGTACATCCTGCCAGGACCGCCGCTTTGTTATGGTCATATCCCCTGCCCCAGTTCGTCCATTACTCCCCGGAATCGCTGCACGATCGCGCCACGGGTCAGATGCCGCCCACCCTTGACCACATGCCGCCCAGCACTCCAGACCTCGCGAATGCACTCGCGCCCGCGTCCGCCAAAGATCAGCGTATCCAGCGCAGCGTCCCCGCCGCGCCCACACAGAAACTCATTATCGCTCTCAACCCCCAAAATGTCGGCCACCTGCCCGACCGCCAGTCCGCCGGAGCCGCGCGCCGCCGCCTGCGCTCCGCCACGCGCGACTTCTTCAAACAGCACCCGCCCGGTTGACCGTTCATCTGCCAGAACCGCCCGGCCCCGGTCGCGCAAACGCTGCGAATACTCCAGCATCGACAACTCTCCGAACAGCGTCACATGCACGTTTGAATCCGATCCAACGCCGAACCGCCCCCCGGCGCGCAAAAAATTGGCCCCCGGAAACATCCCGTCCCCGAGGTTAGCCTCGGTAATCGGGCACAATCCGGCCACTGCACCACTCTCGGCCAGCCCCACCAGTTCAGTATCCGTCATCTGGGTTGCATGTACCGCGCACCATCGCCGATCCACCTGTGCATTGCCCAACAACCACTCGACCGGACGCGCCCCGGTATGGGACAGAACCTCTTCCACCTCGGCCACCTGCTCGGCCAAGTGGATATGTACCGGTCCCTCGGGCACCATGTCCGACACCACCGTCAGGCTTTCAGCACGCACGGCCCGCAATGAATGCGGGGCCACCCCCATGCGATCATCCGCACGGCGCAACGCAGTGCCCTCAAGCACCGCGCCATATCGCTCAAGATCATTGCCGAACCGCAGCTGACCGCCTTCCAGCGCCCGCCCGTCGCAGCCACCCCGCTCGTAAAGCACCGGCAACAGGGTCAGCCCGATTCCAGCCTCTTCCGCTGCCGCCACCACCCGGTCGGCCATCTCGGCCGCATTGTCATAGGCTACCCCGCCTGGCCCGTGATGCAGGTAATGAAACTCGGCCACGCCACCATACCCGGCCTCCAGCGATTCCATGAACACCTGCGCCGCAATTGCCTCTACATGCTCCGGGGTCAGCCTCTCAAGGAAGCGGTACATCAACGTCCGCCAGGTCCAGAAACTGTCACGCGCATCAGGTCCCCGCGACTCGGTCAGCCCCGCCATCGCCCGTTGAAACGTGTGCGAATGCAGGTTTACCGGCGCAGGCAGCGCTAAATCCACCCGAACGTCGGCCACGCCCTTCTGCCCCGCCACTGACGCGATTCGCCCATCATCACCGATGTGAATTTCCACGTCCCGCTGCCACCCACCCGGGGTAAGCGCTTGTCCTGCATGAAGGATTTGCATCGGCACTGCCTCATCATCTCCAAGTTGACAATATTAAGTAGCTACATAATAATATTATGCACGCACTTTATCAAGGATTCTCGCATGCAAGGTGCCGCCCTCCTCACCGGCCTTACCGCCGCAACAATGCAAGGCGATGACAACGCCTATGGACTGATCCCCGACGCGGCCATTGCCGTCGGCGACGGAAAAATCCTTTGGGTTGGCCCCCTTTCGGGCTGTCCGGCCGATCACCTTGCCCTGCCGCATCATCCGCATGAGGGCCGCCTTGTTACCCCCGCGCTGATCGACTGCCACACCCATATCGTCCATGGCGGCCACCGCGCCCGCGAATTCGAAATGCGTCTGGAAGGCGCAAGTTACGAGGACATTGCCCGTGCCGGAGGCGGCATCATTTCCACCGTTACGGCCACCCGTGATGCCAGCCTTGACGACCTGATCGCCACAGCCCTGCCCCGCATCGACGCCCTGATCGGCGAAGGCGTCTCCACCGTCGAAATCAAATCCGGATACGGTCTTGATCTCGAAACAGAGTTGAACATGCTCCGCGCCGCCCGCGCCTTGGAACAGGCCCGCGCGATCACTGTGAAAACGACCTTCCTCGGCGCTCATGCCGTGCCCGCGGGCATGGATGCGGACACCTATATCGACACGATCTGCCTGCCCGCGCTTGACGCTGCCCACGGCGAAGGTCTGGTCGATGCCGTCGACGGCTTCTGCGAGGGCATCGCCTTCACCCCCGCCCAGATCGCCCGCGTATTCGATCGCGCGCGCGCCCTCGACCTGCCGGTCAAGCTCCACGCCGAGCAACTCTCGCATCTTGGCGGAACCGCGCTGGCAGCCAAATACAACGCCCTCTCAGCCGATCACATCGAATATGCCAACGAAAGCGACGCAGCCGCCATGGCCGGCGCAGGCACCGTCGCAGTCCTTCTGCCCGGCGCCTTCTACACCCTGCACGAGACGCAAATGCCGCCGGTCGATGCCTTGCGCCACCATGACGTCCCGATAGCGCTTGCCACCGACTGGAACCCCGGCTCTTCCCCCATGGGCTCGCTCCTCTTGGCAATGAACATGGGCTGCACCTTGTTTGGCCTCACCCCTGCCGAGGCCCTTGGAAGCACCACAAGAAACGCCGCCCTTGCCCTTGGCCTTACCGATCGCGGCACCATCACCCCGGGCCAGCGTGCCGACCTTGCCATCTGGAACGTCGAACACCCGGCCGAGCTCTCCTATCGTTTCGGCTTTAATCCGCTGCACCAACGCATCCACGAGGGCACCCTATGATCCTCACTCCCGGCACTGCTGACCTCAAACAACTTGAACAAATCTGGCGCGGAAGCGCCAAGATCTCCCTCGACCCCGCCTGCAAACCGCAGGTTGAGGCCGCCGCCCAGATCGTGGAACAGGCCGCCCAGGGCAATACCCCGGTCTATGGTGTCAACACCGGTTTCGGCAAACTCGCTTCGGTGAAAATCCCGCCCGACCAAACCGCACAACTTCAACGCAACCTGATCCTCAGCCACTGCTGCGGCGTCGGGCAACCGCTCGACCCCGCCACAACCCGCCTGATGATGGCCCTGAAACTCCTGTCCCTGGGGCGCGGCGCTTCCGGCGTGCGCTGGCAAATCTGTCTCCAGATCGAGGCCATGCTGTACGCAAACCTAACGCCGGTGATCCCTGAACAAGGCTCGGTCGGCGCCTCGGGCGATCTTGCCCCGCTGGCCCATATGGCCGCTGTGATGATCGGCGAAGGCCAGGCGCTCTATCAAGGCGAAACCCTGGCGGGGTCCGAGGCCCTGTCCCGCGCAGGCCTCACCCCGATCACCCTTGGCGCCAAAGAAGGGCTCGCCCTGATCAATGGCACGCAATTCTCAACCGCGCTGGCCCTCACCGGCCTGTTCAACGCCTGCCACCTCCTGCGCGCCAGTCTGGTGACGGCTTCGCTTTCAACCGATGCCATCATGGGGTCCACCGCCCCCCTGCGCGCCGAAATTCATGACCTGCGCGGCCATCGCGGCCAGATCGATACTGCCTCGGCAATGCGCGCCCTGATGTCCGGCAGCGAAATCCGCGAAAGCCACCGCGACGATGACACCCGCGTGCAGGATCCCTATTGCATCCGCTGCGCCCCACAAGTGACCGGCGCGGCGCTCGACCTCCTGCGCTTTGCAGGCCAGACTTTGGAAATCGAGGCCAACGCCGTCACCGACAATCCCCTCGTCATCTCCGCAGATGGCGCCATCCTCTCGGGCGGCAATTTCCACGCCGAACCGGTCGCCTTCGCCGCCGATCAGATCGCTTTGGCGCTCAGCGAAATCGGTGCCATCGCCCAGCGCCGCGTCGCGCTTATGGTCGACCCGGCGCTTTCGCATGACCTGCCGCCCTTCCTGACCCCCGATCCCGGCCTCAACTCGGGCCTTATGATCGCCGAGGTCACGACGGCGGCGCTGATGAGCGAGAACAAACACCTCGCTAACCCCTGCTCGACCGATAGCACCCCGACCTCGGCCAATCAGGAAGATCACGTCTCCATGGCCGCCCACGCCGCCCGCCGCCTTGAGCGCATGGGGATCAACCTCTCCACCATCCTCGGGGTCGAAGCCCTATGTGCCGCCCAAGGGATCGAGGCCCGCGCCCCACTCACCACCTCGTCCCCACTGAAAGCGGCTCTCGACCGTTTGCGTGCCGATGTCTCGCCTCTGGAGCAGGACCGTTTCCTTGCCCCCGACCTCGAAAAGGCGGCACACTTGATTGTATCGGGCGCACTAGCCGAGGCCGCCAACGTGGAACTCAACCCATGATCGAGGTCACCCGAGGCACCAGCCCCCTGATCCTTGGTCTGCCCCATACCGGAACGTATGTTCCTCCAGAGATCATGGCCAACTTCAACGATAACGGCCATGCCCTGGCCGACACCGACTGGCATATCGACCGGCTCTACGACGGCTTGGTGGAGAACATCACCACCATCCGCACGCCGGTGCATCGCTATGTCATCGACGCAAATCGCGATCCAGCTGGCGTCAGTCTTTACCCGGATCAGAACACCACCACGCTCTGTCCGCTCACCGATTTCGACGGCAATCCGATCTACCTTTCGGGCCGCGAGCCCGATGAGGTCGAAATCACCCGCCGTCGCGACCAGTTCCACACCCCCTACCACGACGCCATCCGCGCCGAACTTGCCCGGGTCAAATCGCTCTACGGCATTGCGATCCTTTACGACTGTCATTCGATCCGCTCGCACATTCCTTTCCTGTTCAAAGGCACCCTGCCCGATTTCAACATCGGCACCGACCTTGGCCGCTCCTGCCACGCGCGTATCGAACAGGCCGTCGCCAATGTCTGCGCCGGGGCCACGGGGTTTACCTCCGTCTACAATGGCAGATTCAAGGGCGGTTGGACCACGCGCCACCATGGCGTTCCGGTAAACGGCGTCCACGCCATCCAGATGGAACTGGCACAGTCGACCTACATGCAGGAATCCCCGCCCTGGACCTATGACGACACCCGCGCCACCGCCCTGCGCGCGCACCTGAAAACCATCCTCGAAACCCTGATCCGCTGGAGGCCCACATGACCGATCCCCGCCACAACATCCGCGACGTCTTCCCCCCCACCGGTACCGAGATCACTGCCAAGTCCTGGTTGACCGAGGCGCCGATGCGGATGCTGATGAACAACCTGCACCCCGACGTCGCCGAAAATCCGCACGAATTGGTGGTCTATGGCGGCATCGGCCGCGCCGCCCGCACATGGGAGGATTTCGACCGCATCGTCGCCGGTCTGCGTGATCTTGAGGCCGACGAAACCCTTGTCGTTCAATCCGGTAAACCCGTGGCCATCGTCCGCACCCATGCGGATGCGCCGCGCGTGTTGATCGCAAATTCCAACATCGTTCCGCACTGGGCAAACTGGGACCACTTCAACGAGCTCGATAAAAACGGGCTGATGATGTACGGCCAGATGACTGCCGGATCATGGATCTATATCGGAACCCAAGGCATCGTTCAGGGCACTTACGAGACCTTTGCCGAAGCAGGCCGCCAGCATTATGGCGGAGACCTCACGGGGCGCTGGATTCTCACCGGCGGGCTTGGTGGCATGGGCGGGGCGCAACCGCTTGCGGCGGTCTTTGCCGGGGCCTGCTGTCTTGCTGTCGAATGTGACGAGAGCCGCATAGATTTCCGCTTGCGCACCGGCTATGTCGATGAAAAGGCCCGCACTTTGGACGAAGCCCTCGACCTGATCGCGACATGGACCAAGACGGGCGAGGCCAAATCCGTCGGCCTTCTGGGCAATGCCGCCGACGTCTTCCCCGAAATCCATCGCAGGATGAAGGCAGGCGGGTTGCGCCCCGACATCGTCACCGATCAGACATCGGCGCACGATCCGCTCAACGGCTACCTGCCGCAGGGATGGACTCTCGCGCAGGCCGCCGCCGCCCGTGAAAGTGACCCCAAATCCGTCGAAACAGCCGCTCGCGCCTCGATGAAGACCCACGTGCAGGCGATGGTCGACTTCTGGAACGATGGCGTGCCGACACTTGATTACGGCAACAACATCCGTCAGGTCGCCCTCGAAGAGGGGCTTGAGAACGCGTTTGCCTTCCCTGGTTTCGTCCCTGCCTATATCCGCCCCTTGTTTTGCAAGGGCATTGGACCGTTTCGCTGGTGCGCCCTCTCTGGCGACCCGGAGGATATCTACAAAACCGACGAAGCGATGAAGAAGCTCTTCCCGGAAAACCAACACCTGCACCAGTGGCTCGACATGGCCCGCGAACGGATCAGCTTCCAGGGCCTGCCCGCCCGCATCTGCTGGATCGGGTTGGGTGAGCGCCACAAGGCCGGCCTGATGTTCAATGAAATGGTGGCCAGTGGAGAGCTTAAGGCCCCCATTGTCATCGGACGTGACCATCTGGACAGCGGATCCGTCGCCAGCCCCAACCGCGAAACCGAAGCCATGAAAGACGGCTCCGACGCCGTGTCGGACTGGCCGCTGCTGAACGCGCTCGTCAACACTGCCTCAGGCGCCACATGGGTCAGCCTGCACCATGGCGGCGGCGTCGGCATGGGGTTTTCGCAGCACGCAGGCGTGGTGATTGTCGCCGATGGCACGCCCGAGGCCGCGAAACGTTTGGAGCGCGTGCTCTGGAATGACCCGGCCTCTGGCGTCTGGCGTCATGCCGATGCAGGGTATGAAGTCGCAATCGACTGCGCTCGCGACCATGGATTGCGCTTGCCGGGCATCCTCGGAAACTGACGTCTCGGTTAGGCCACGCGTAGGCCACACGCGGGCCCATGTTACGCGGGCGAATTACGCGCCGGCCTTGCCAACCCAGTCCGTCAGCACCGAAATCTCCGGCTCCAGCTTCTCGGCCAGCCCACCGGAAAATTCCTCGAATGCAGCCTCGTTGGCCGCATTCAGTCCGACCACCACCGGCACGTCCATGCCCAGCGCCTCGGCAATCACGGGCCGCAGTCCCCGCCCCTCGGCCTCGGCCTTGCCGAACTTGTTGATGATCATCAGATCGGCCCCGCTCTCCAGCTCGACCGTCACCAGCCCCACCGCCTCTTCCAGCGCCTGGCTGTCCAAACGGCATCCCCGAGCCTCGCGGCCCAGCGATTGCGAAATCCGGATCACCCGGCCCTTGGGCAGCACCTGCACGTCCATGTCGCATTTTCCGCCATCGGCGCATTCTGTGTTGATCTGAACCAAACCGCAGGCCTTGATCCCACGCGCGGCCGCAATCTCGGACAGTTCATGAAGCAGCATGTCGGTGCCGCCCTGCCGGTTGGCCATCGTATAGGCAATTCTCATGACATCAGGTCCTTGTCGCAGCCGCCCTTTCCAGAAAGAGCGTGTAAGGGCATACCGTCCTGCGTTGCCAAGAACAAGCTACAGATACCGCCCGGGCGCCAGCCCTGCCTGGAACCACGCGATAAGCGACACGATGGAAAACACCGGCAACTCCGTCGCCACCTGAATATCCGCCGCATAGGGTGTCATGTTGGTGCATTCCAACACGATCGCGCCCAGCTCGGGATTGTTCTTCTGCAACTCCAGCGCCGCCTCAACGTTGTCCTGCCGCGCCAGCTCCACGTCCAGCTCCAGCTCATTGTCGAGGATCGCCCGGGTAAACTCCTGCCCGCCCTCGGTCGTGCCGATCGGCGTGCCCTCGGGCACCCGTGCCTTGCGCAAATGCTCATCCGTCAACGACGAGCTCGAAATCGTCAGCACCCCGGCCCGTTTGCCCTTGGGCAGCACCCGGTTGACCTGCTCGACCTGCATCAGGGACGACGTCACCACCGGCACATTCACCGCCTCTGCCAGCTCATCCTGGAACAGCGCGAGGAAGCCGCAATTGGTGGTGATCCCGTCCACCCCATCGGCCTCCAGCGCCCGCGCGGCGGCAATGAAATCATCCAGCGTCCCCGCCCCACCCTTGCGCACCACACGGTCGGGCGAGGCATCGCGCACGATCCGGTAGTGCACCGGAAACGGCCAGGTCAACGCATTGCCCATGTCGCCGGGAATCCTCGGAAACCGCGCATCCAGCATCAATATGCCGACCGACGCGCCATAGATCGACTTGCCGCCTTGCGCTTTCATGCCCCTTCCTCCTCAAGCACCCGATCCTGCAACACCTCGCCGCCATCGACATAGATGCTGGCAATCCCCTGCCGGACCGAGGCCAATATCTGATCCATCCGCTTCTCGATATGCTCGCCCAAGAGCCGCGCTGCCTTGTTGGCATTGCGCTTCTCCAGCGCCTCCATGATCTGCATGTGCTGGTTCTTCGAGCGTTTGATCCGCGCGCTCATTTCGATCCAGCGGATGAAGCGGATGCGCTCGTTGATCCCGACCAATTGCGCCACTAGCTGCGCATTGCCACTCAACTCGGCAATCCCAACATGGAACGCCTCGTCACGGGCACAGGCCTCGGCCACGCTCAGCCCCAATGTCTCCAGCCCTTCGGCATAAAGCCGGTCCTTCAGCGTCGCGATATCCTCGTCGCTGGCCCGCTCCACCGCCATCCGCGCCGCAGCCATTTCCAGCACCCGGCGCAACTCGAACAGGTCATAAATCTCCTGCGCCTCCAGCGGGCGGCAGAAAAACCCGGTCCCCGGACGAAAATCAAAGAACTTCTCGGCCACCAACCGGTTCAGTGCCTCGCGCAATGGCGTGCGGCTGACCCCAAGTTCACGCGCCAGCGCCCCCTCGTTAATCCGGTCTCCGGGGCGCAACTCGAACGACACCGCCTTGGCCTTGAGCCTCTGGAAAATATCGTCAACGCGGGTTTCGCTCATGTCACATACCTTCGTTCGCCTGTCCCGATCCCTGCCATGTTCAGAACTTGAAATCAATATGCAAAGCTGTATACAGGTAAAAATACAACGATCAGATTCGATACGGGGAAGCACCATGTCCGAGGCGAAAACCAACCAACTCACTGGCGGCGAAGCCCTTGTTCGCATGCTCGAAGCCTACGGCGTGCGCCACATCTTTGGCCTCTGCGGTGACACCACCCTGCCGTTTTACGACGCGATGGCAACGCTCGATCATGGCATCACCCATTTCCTGACCCGCGATGAACGCCACGCCGCCTATATGGCCGACGGCTATGCCCGCGTGACCGGTCGCCCCGGTGTTTGCGAAGGGCCCTCGGGCGGCGGTGCCACCTACATTCTGCCCGGCGTGGTCGAGGCCAGCGAGAGTTCGATCCCGATCCTGGCGATCACTTCGGACGTGGCCACCACCTCGCGCGGCAAATACCCCTTGACCGAATTGGACCAACCGGCGCTGTTCAAACCTCTGACCAAGTGGAACGCCTCGCTCGACGACGCTTCGCAACTGCCGTCCGTGGTGCGCGAGGCCTTCAGGCAGATGACAACCGGCACCCCCGGCGCCGTCCACCTGTGCCTGCCGTTTGACACCCAAAAAGCCCCGGTCGAAAGTGACGAGATTCACGCCAACGCCGCCCACACCCATTTCCCGGCAGAACGTCAGTCCCCGGATGCACAGGCCATCGAAGAGGCCGCCACCATCCTTGCGAACGCGAAAAACGCAATCGCCATCTGCGGTGGAGGTCCCGTGATATCGGGCGCTGAAGCGGCGCTGGCCCGCGTCGCCCGCGCGCTTGATATGCCTGTGGCCACCACGGTCTCGGGCCAGGGCAGCATCGCCGAAACCGACCCGCTGGCCTTGGGCGTGGTCGGATCAAACGGCGGCATCCCGGCGACACGGGCCGAGGTTGATGCAGCTGATGTCGTTCTTTTTATTGGCTGTCGAGCCGGGTCCGTCACCACCGAACGCTGGTCCTCGCCCGCCAAGGGCACAACCATCCTCCATATCGACAGTGATCCAAACGTGCCCGGCACCAATTACGACACCGCCGTATCGATCAACGCCGATGCCCGCCTCGCGCTCGAGGCCTTGGCCGATGCTCTTGAAACCCGCCAATGCGCCCCGCAGAACGGGGCGGCCCGTGCCACCGCCGCCTGGGCGGCCAAAGCACAACAATTTAGCGCTCTATCCAGTTCCCGCGACACCCCGATCCGCCCCGAACGGGTGATGGCCGAGCTGATGAAAGTGCTCGATGACGATGCTGTGGTGGTTGCTGACCCGGGCACCCCTTGTCCCTATTTCTCAGGCTATTACCGCTGGCCGCGCGATGGCCGCCATTTCATCACCAACCGCGCCCACGGCGCCTTGGGCTATTCCATCGGCGCCGCCATGGGGGCCCATATCGGCCGCCCCGATGTGAAAACTCTTGCCGTAATGGGCGACGGCAGCTTCGGCTTCGCCTGTGGCGAGTTCGAAACCATGGTCCGCCACCACATGCCGATCACCTGCATCGTGTTCTCAAACTCGACCTTTTCCTGGATCAAGGCCGGGCAAAAAGCGGGCTTTGACGAACGTTACTACAACGTCGATTTCAACCGCACCGATCATGCCGCTGTCGCCTCGGCTTTCGGCGTCAAAAGCTGGACCGTCCGCGACCCCGACGACCTTCGCACCGTGCTGGCCAAGGCGATCGCTCATGACGGCCCAACGCTGGTCGACATTCACTCGCAATCGCTTAGCGATGCAGCCGCGCCGGTGTCTGAATGGGTTGCGTAACGTCCGCATGGCGCGCCGGATATACAGTCAGACCTGCGCACGGCCAAGGCCAACCTAGCGCAAATCGAAGACCTCATGTCCATAGGATGACTGGACGCTGACTTCGCCATCAGACCAAGACCATTCAGTGGGAACACAATCTTCGCTGAAGGGCGCGTCACCGATTACGCGACCCGCCTCCAGGTCCAGAATCGCGTTGTGGATCAATGTGACCAAATGCGAAGTTCCCGGCTCTCCGGCAAAGTACTGCAGGAGGCCGATACGGTGTTGATAGCGCGGCAGTGTGACGAATTCGTAAAGCTCCGGAACACTGGGAGATGCCATGTGAAGCGGTACGTCCAACCCGGGATAAGCTTCCGATCGGGCAATCCACCCATCGTCGGTTTCTTCAACTTGCCATGCAGCAGCAGAGGGTTTGACCTCGGGGCCGTCACAAGAAGCTCCAGCCGCAGTGCTAACCGCAACTAGGGCACATGCAAGAAACAAACGCTGTATCATCGGGCACTCCTTGGGTCATTGAACTGGAACGATAGTGTCGTTTCGACGATTTGTCCCATTTTACCCGCTCCACAGGTGTTTTTCCGAAGCCCACGGACCGACGGCGCGTTGCCCGTCTCTCACTTCTGCAACGGTGACCAGCTCGGGTCCGATGCGCCGCCCGGCGTGCGCACCTTCTTCAGCGAACGGCCGGTGATATCGACCATGTAAAGGCTTGCGCTACCCTGCGCGCCCTGGGTTTCGCGGGTGAACATGATCACCCGCCCATTCGGGCTCCAGGTCGGCCCTTCCTCAAGGAAGGATGCCGTCAACAACCGCTCACCCTGCCCGTCGACACGCATCACGCCAATATGAAACCGGCCCTTGTGCTGCTTGGTAAACGCAATCAGATCTCCCCTCGGTGACCACACCGGAGTGCCGTAATTCCCGGGGCCAAAGCTGATCCGCTGCGCCTCTCCCCCACTCGCGGGCATGACATAGAGCTGCCGCGACCCGGATCGGTCACTTTCAAACACGATCCGGCTGCCATCCGGTGAAAAACTGGGAGAGGTCTCGATCGACGGCGCCGAGGTCAACCGCCGCTCACCTCCACCCGACACGCCGATCTCGTACAAATCGGTATTGCCCCCGGCTTCGAGCGAGAACACCACTTTGTCACCGCTCGGGCTGAATCGCGAACCGAAGCTCATCGTCCCTTCCCGACTCTGCAGCACCCGGCGTCCCACACTTGCCACGTCCAGCAAGTAAATTCGCGGGAATCCCGTCTCGAAACTGGTGTAAAGTACCCGGTCCCCGGTGGGCGAGAAACGTGGGTTCAACACAATCGAGCGACTATCGGTCAGGTACTGCACATTGGCCCCGTCATAATCCATGATGGCCAACCGTTTTTTGCGGTCGTTCTTTGGCCCGGTTTCGGAAACGAACACCACCCGGCTGTCGAAATAGCCGCCCTCGCCGGTGATACGTGAATACACCGCGTCGGCCACCTTGTGCCCCATCCGTCGCCACCCATCAATCGTTCCGGAAAATTGCAGTCCGTTGCCAAGCTCTTCGTCGGCAAACACATCCCAGACCCGGAACTTGACCGTCACGTTGTTGCCGTTCACGCTCACCGCACCTGTGATCAGCGCGCGCGCATTGATCGCCTTCCAATCCGCAAATTGCACCGGCGACGAGAAGCTGGTGATCTGGCTGATATAGGCGGCCTTGCCGATTTCGCGGAACAGGCCGGTACCGCCAAGATCATCGGCAATCACCCGGGCAATGTCCTGGGCCACCTGTGCCGCGGCACCGTTTTCCGCCACGAAATCCGGCACCGCATAGGGCATCGGCTCCTGCACCCCTTCGGTAATCTCGATCCGCAACGGTTCGGCCTCTGCATAGGGTGGCACACACCACACCGCAAACAGAGCCAACCCAGCACATACCCACCTGATGATCATTCCAGCCTCATTTTTTCCGGATTGAAGGTAATCTCGATCTCGCGCCATTGCTCGTACTTCTCCTCGGGCAGGTCAAATCCCCGCCTGCCACATTCAATCAGCGCCGAGCGCGCATTGCGAAACGCCACATTCGTCGCGGTCTGATCTCCGCCGCTGGCGCTGATGAATTTCGGCGTCCCGGCAATCTTGCCCTCGCGGTCCAACTCGGCCTTGACCACAACCGTCACCTTACCAGATGCCGCGTAAGGGTCGACATTCCAACATTGCTTGATGGCGACAATCAGCCCATCACGTTCGCCTTGTGTCAACGGATCGCTGCCCGCGCCGGCCTGCGCATTGGTCGGCTCCCCGCCCTGGGCGTCCTCGTTCTGAAGCGCGGCCAATGCCGCATTCACTGCATTGGACGTGTCCTCGCTCGGCTCCGCTGCCGGACGACGCGGACGCAGTTGGGGTCGCACGGACCGTGTTGGCGCTGCGGTCACCTCGTCATTCGCTTCAGGCTGCGGATCTGTCTGGGCCTCGGGCGGGGCCGTGGCTTCGTCATCCGGCCGGGTTTCTTCCGCCGGCTCATCACTTGTTTCTTCCCGCACCACCGGATCCGGGGCGATCTCGGGTTCGGGCGGGCGCGCCACCGGTGTCGGCGCCAACCGTTCAACCGGCCGGGACTGCGGCCTCGGGCTTTGCTGCGGCACCAAAACGGCAACGTCGTCTTGTGGTGGCGGAGCGATCTCGGGTGGCTGATCGGCAATGTCTGCCGGTTCGGGCGCGGGTGTTACCGGGTCTGGCGGCGCGTCAGGGGGCGACGTTTCGGCCACCTCCGGCTCGGCCTGTTCCGGCGGATTGTCCGGTGTTGAGTTCAGATCAGGCGTCGGCGGCGCATCCGGCACGGGCGGGGCAGGCATCGCCACCTCGGTCACCGTCTCGGGCACGTTCTGCCCGGCCAGCATCGCCTCGAACTCGGCCGAACTGATCACCTCGACATCGGTCACATCAAACGGCAACGGCTCGCTGGCAAAATTGCCACCGAACAGCATCCAGCCAATCAGCCCCAGATGCCCAACACCTGATATGATCTGACCCGTGTTCATGATCGCTTAGTTCTGCGTCTCGTCCAGCTTCGGACCGCCACCCTCGGTGACCAGCCCGATATTTGAGAACCCGCCGCGGTTAAGCGCCCCCATCACCTGCACGACCTCGGCGTAAGGCACGGCCCCATCGGCGCGCAGGAACACCCGGTCACTGGCCCGCTCGGCGGCAATCGCGCGCAGCTTGCCCAATAGTTCCTCGCGCGGCACTTCGCTGGTTTGCACCAGCACCTTGCCATCCGCAGTAACCGTCACTGTCAGCGGCTCCTCGGCCTCGGCGGGCAGCGCATTGGCCGCCGTTTTCGGCAATTCTACCGGAACGCCCACCGTCATCAGCGGCGCGGCGACCATGAAGATGATCAATAGCACCAGCATCACGTCGACAAAGGGCGTGACATTGATCTCGCTCATCGGCTGGGCGCGGCCGCCCCTGCGCCGACGCCTCGACCCCCCGTCATGGGTGGATTTTACAACACCTGCTCCCATGGCTCAGGCGTCCAACTGGCGGCTGAGAATGGTGGCAAACTCGTCGGCAAAGGCCTCGTAGCTGGCAATGATCCGGTCGCTGTCGGCGCTCAGTTTATTGTAGAACACCACCGCAGGGATCGCCGCCAGCAGGCCAAGGCCCGTCGCCAAAAGCGCCTCGGCAATACCGGGGGCAACCACTGCCAGGTTGGTTTGCTGCTGCTGGGCGATCTCGATGAACGCGTTCATGATGCCCACAACGGTGCCAAACAGCCCCACAAACGGCGCGGTCGACCCCACGGTGGCCAGGATCGGCAGACCCTTCTGCAAGACCTCAGCCTCCTTGGCGATGGCCACATCCATGCTGCGGTCAATCCGCGCCTGCGCGCCCATGATCATCTCGCCCGTGGGCTTGTGCGAGCGTCGCCACTCGATCATGCCGGCAGCAAAGACTTTCTCGGACTGGCCGCTCGGGTCGGTGCCGATCTGTTCGAACAACCCATCGAGCGGCTCTCCTGACCAGAAGGCCCGGTCGAACTTGTCCGCCTCGACCCGGGCCTTGCGGTAGTTGATGATTTTCTGAATGATGATCGACCAGGACCAGAAACTCGCGACGATCAACAGGATCATCACCAGTTTGACGGTCAGCGTGGCGCGCGCGAAAAGGGCCCACAAGGAGAAATCAATCTCCTGCGCCAGGGCAAGGGTTTCTGCTTCCATTCTGCCTGCTCATTTTTGTGTGTGACCGTTTTTCGGCCTTCTTGGCAGGCAAACTACCCCAAGACACGGGGAAAACCAACATCAACCGCATCACGGTGCATTACATGGGCGCCAAACACGGCACAGTCCGGCGATTTTCCGCCGTGGGCATTTGGGAAGGTCAAGTTGGGCCGGCAGGTTCGTTTCGGACTACAAGCCAGCGTCAACACATCCTGACACGGGCCAAGCGAAGCTGTCCCCAAAACGCAAAACCCCGGACAGCGGGAACCGTCCGGGGCGAAATTCTCGAAAAGGACCAGGCGTTACTTCTTCACGTTGGTCCAGATCTGGTCATAGACGGCCTGGGTGGCTTCGTCGCAGACTTGGATGAACACGCCGTCACCGGCGCTGGCTGGCGGATTCGATTCCGGCAGGGTTGCCAGTTCGGGATCAAGGTGCGGCCCAACCCCGGTGACACCGGCGCCATAGCGGGCATAGTTCGACACGGCGGCAATGTTTTCCGGTTTCAATAGGAAATCCATGAACTTGATGGCACTGTCGCGGTTCGGTGCATCCTTCAGAAGCACCACGTTATCCATCCACACCACATAGCCCTGGGTCGGGAAGGCATATTTCAACGTTGCCTTCTCGGCCCGCGCCTTGGCGCCGAACCCGTCATAGATCTGACCCACTGCGGCGTCACCCGAAACCAGAACCTCCTTGGCGGTGTCGCTGTTGAAGGAGGCCCAGTGCGACTTGGCATCTATCATCATCGCGTTCAGCGCTTTCAGCTTTTCGCGGTCAGTCGAGCATTGCTCCATACCCACATGCAGCGCGGCCATCGCCATAACCTCGCCCTGACTGTCGAGCATGTTGATCTTGCCGCTGAGTTCCGCCGGTGGATTGAACAGGATGTCCGTGGTGTCGATATCGCCCCCATAGACGGCCGTATCCACCATGAACGAGGTCGAACCCCACTGGTACGGGATCGAATGCGTGCGGCCCGGGTCGAAGGACGGGTCGGCCCATTCCGGCGCGATGTTGCCCTTGTTGGCCAACTCACCGTCGGCGATCGTGTCCAGCATGCCCTCACCGGCCATGATCTCGACCATGTAATCGCCCGGCACCGCCACGTCATAGGTGCCCAGCGCCCCGGCCTTGAGCGAGGCCAGCATCGCCTCGTTGCTGTCATAGGTGTCCATCGTCACCTCGATCCCGGTCTCGGCGGTGAACTTGTCCAAAAGCTCCTGCGGCATGTATTCGAACCAGTGATAAATCACCAGTTTGCCCTCCGCGGCGGCGGCATTGGCGCCCAAGCTCAGGGCAAGGGCAGCAACGCCCGATTTCAGAAGTGTTTTCATCGTTTCCTCTCCACTGTTGATTACTTGGTGTTGTCAGACTTGCTGACAAAATAGCTGATCGTGACCATCAACACGGACACGGCCAGCAACATGGTCGATATGGCCATGATGTTCGGTTTGATCCCCTGCTTGACCGACCCGAAAATCGCCGTAGGCAGGGTTTCGACACCGGCCCCCTTGACGAAATTGGTAATGATGAAGTCATCCAGGCTGACAATGAAAGCCAGCAGAAAGCCCGAGATAATGCCGGGCATCATCAGCGGCAGCAGGATCCTGGTAAAGGCCTGCCGCTTGCTGGCATAAAGGTCCATCGCTGCCTGTTCATAGCTGTCTTCGATCCCTTGCATCCGGGCCGAGATCGGCAGGTAGGCAAACGGAATGCAAAACGCGATATGCGCCAGGACGATGGTCATCAGCCCGCGGTCGAAGCCAATCGCGTTAAAGAAGATCAGCGTCGCAACCGCGGTCACGATCTCGGGCACCATCAAGGGCAGCGTGATCAGCCCGAAGCTGACCCTGCGCAGGCGGAACCTGCCACCCCGGATGATCGCCGTGGCCGCCAGCGTGGCGATCGTGGTCGAGACCGTCGCGGCAATGATCGCGATGACAAAACTGTTGCGCGCTGCCAGCTTGAACTTGCCGCTCTCCGGCCCAGTGAAGACATCCGCGTACCATTGCAGCGACAGCCCCTCCCACACGGTGATCGATTTCGAGGCGTTGAAGGAATAGATCGTGACCACCACCAGCGGCGCATAGAGGATCACCAGGCACAAAAGGGTGATGGCCCGAAAGCCCTTGTAGCTGCGGACGTCGCCGGTCTTGCTGGCCATCATCCCGCCTCCTTTTCCGCCTTGGCCTGCTGGCGGGCAAAGATCAGCAGGATGATCAGGACCAGGGTCAACAGGATCATCGAGGCCGCCGCCCCGAAAGGCCAGTTGCCGGCATTGCCCTTGAACTGCTCCTCGATCAGCGAACCGATCATGAAGTTCTTGGCCCCGCCCAGAAGATCCGGCGCCAGAAACGAGCCCAGCGACGGCACGAAGACCAGAATGCAGCCCGCCACCACACCCGGCTTCACCGCGGGCAGAAGAACCCTCCGCAAGGTGGTCCATTTACTGGCATAAAGGTCCGCCGCCGCCTCGGAGAGCGCAAAATTGTATCGCTCGACCGCCGCATAGATCGGCAACACCATGAACGGCAAATAGGAATAGAATAGCCCCAGCTGCACCGCAAAATTTGTGTTGATGATGCGGATCGGATCGTCGATCAGGCCGATATTCATCAAGAACCCGTTCAGCGGACCCTCGTCACGCAGCAGGAACTTCATCGACACGGTCCGGATCAGCAGGTTCACCCAATAGGGAATGGTGATCAGAAAGACCCAGAGCGGGCGCACCTTAGCCGGCCGCGTCGCAATGTAATACGCCGTTGGAAAGCCGATCGCCAGGCTCAGGAGCGTCGCCGCGCCCGCCTGCCAGATCGACCGCCAGAAGATCAGGATATAGGTCCATTCGATCTTGCAGGCCTCATCGCCGAACAGGCCCCGGTCACAAAAGAATTGATCATAGGCGCCAAAACTGAACTCCCAGATCACTCCGCCACGGAACTCCTTGGTCAGGAAGGAATAGATCAGCATCATTCCTACCGGGATCAGCGACAATCCCAGCAGCACGATCCAGGATGGAAGCAAAAGCCAATGTCTGGCTTCAGCATAAGTGTCGGTCGTGGCGCTGCCACCGCTTGCCGCCCCGCCCGCCATCAGTCAACCAGGAGGCGCGCGGCCCCCAGCTCCATGTTGACGAAAACCGGCGCGCCGGCTTCGAAGATGCGCTTGTTGCCGCGGTCTGAATTCGAGGTTCGCACGGAAAAGTTCGGCCCGTCGGCCAGATCAACGATGGTGGTGATGTCGGTGCCGACAAAGACGTTTTCAACCACGGTCCCTTTCAGGCTCTCGCTTTCAGTTGGCGCGTCCGAAATGAACAGGCGCTCGGGCCGCACCGACATGTGTACATGCGCGCCTATACCGATCCCGTCGACCGCGTTGCAGGTCAACTCGTGCCCGCCGCCCAGATGGCAGATCGCGCGGCCGTCCCGAATGGCATCGACCGACACATCAAGCAGGTTGGTTTCGCCGATGAAGTCGGCCACGAACATGTTGCGCGGGCGTTCATAGATGTCGCGTGCCTCGCCCAGCTGCTGCAACTCGCCCGCCGACATGACCGCGATCCGGTCCGACATGGTCAGCGCCTCTTCCTGGTCATGGGTGACGAAGATGAAGGTGATCCCGGTTTCGCGCTGCAGGTGCTTCAGCTCCAGCTGCATCGCTTTCCTGAGCTTCAGGTCCAGCGCCGAAAGCGGCTCGTCCAGCAGCAACACCTTGGGTTTCGGTGCCAGTGCCCGGGCCAGCGCCACGCGCTGTTGCTGCCCGCCCGACAGTTGCGATGGCTTGCGTCCGGCAAATTGGCTCAGCTGCACCAGCTCAAGCATCTCACCTGCCTGGGTGCGTGCCTCGGGCTTGGATGCGCCGCGCATTTCCAGGCCAAAGGCCACGTTGTCGAGAACAGTCAGATGCGGAAACAAGGCGTAATTCTGGAACACCGTGTTCACCGGCCGCTTGTTTGGCGGCAGGTTCTCAATTTCCTCGCCAAACAGGAAAATCTCGCCCTCGGTTACATCCTCGAACCCGGCGATCATCCGCAAAAGCGTGGTCTTGCCACAGCCCGACGGCCCCAGCAGCGTGAAGAATTCGTTGTCCTCGATCGTCAGGGTAATGCGCTTCAGCGCGGTGAAATCACCGTATCGCTTCACTGCCTCCCTGACTTCGATGGCATTCGGTCCCTGTTCCGGCACGCGCGTCTCCTTTGCCCTCGCAGTTCATTCACATGACAATAATTCCGTGTGGCTATTGGTGTAATTACTTAGTTTCGCATCACTCATTAGGCCTGAACTAACCCATCCATCGAGCTTGGCACGCGGCAACGCTGACCGAAATGGACGTGCAATTGGCTGATCCAACGCACAACCAGCCTGGTAAAACCCTCGGTTTCCGAAGCGATAGCGGGTCCCGGCGGAATGCAACCGTTCGGGTTCAAACCACGTTTTTCACGATTAAAGCCGGCCAACTCGGTTCGGGATCACAAACAACCGATGGTAGAACACCCGCTGCATTTCAACCTGTACCGCACGGGTCGCTCGGCCAACCGCCAGCAGGCCAAACTGCCATTCAAAGGCCACAGGTTTGGCCACAGGTTGGTTGCACCCCGCACTTCGGCGGCAAATTGGCGGTTGGGTTGTGCGCAATTCACTTTGTGCCCAGACCGGTTTGCGGTCGCAAAATACCTCGAAAAAACCGGTATCATCGTCGGCCAGCCTAATTCGCATCTCGACCTGGTGCCATGTCCCCAACGCGTTGGCCGGGATACAGCTGCGTCCCATCACCGTGACGCCGTTACGCGCATCCAGCCTGACCTCCGCCAGCACCCGCGTCGGATCGCTCTTGCGCATCAGGCGAGAAATGACCACCGGCCTGTTGCCCAGCTGCTTGCGATCGGCGCGAACATCGAACCCGAAGAGATAGCTCTGCCCGACAAGCCATTCATTGCCGGTGCGCAGCATCGACCGGCGCTGCCCCCGTGACAGGGCGAAACGTACAGCATCTTCGGACACGGCAGGCGCCCGGTCGGACCGCGGATCAACCGCTCCCGGTGTCCTGACCCAGGCTTGAAGCGCCTCCGCCGTCAGATAGACCGGGCCGGTGTCGGAACAGGCCGACAAGGTCAGCATCACTGCCCCCGCGCCGAAAAACATGGTGGCCCGTTTCAGCCCGCGCAAACGCCGAAGCACAGCAAACAGCAAGGACATCGGGGGGCCTCCGGTCTATTCTTTCTTTTGCCCTAGATAAGCCACTGGGACTCAATGAAACTATTACGCTCAAAGCCCAGTTTGTCCCCTTCAATGGTCCGGATCAACCCCCGTCAGGCATTTGGAAAACGCCGCCGAAAAAGTGCACCAGTTCCTGGTCCGCATCCAGCGGCAAAACCTGCGCCACGTGCTGATCCGGCCGCACCACCACCATGCATCCCTTGTCTCGATCTACGCCACGCATGTCAAAGATATCCTCGCCACTTTTCACGTCGGCACAGAAGATCTTTTCATAGTCGGTCAAGCCGTAGCGGCCGACACCAGGGCGCAGCAGCGGCGGCATATCACCATAGGCCAGGTCGCGGATTCCTTGCTGGAACACGCCCCGGAAGTCGATCAGGGTGTCGATATCCTCGCCTTCGCGGCGATACCTGTTCAGCGGCGAGCTGGGGTCGTTTTCCAACCGGGTACACAGATCATCCAGCGCCTGCGGGCTCCGCGGTGCAAACAGGAACACGGTCCAGCGAATGCCCGCCTCAATCACATGACCCAAATGCATCGGCTTGGCATCCGACAGCCGGACCACCGGCGCGGAATGGAACCGTTTCCCGATCTCGAATCCCGGGGCCAGCCCTTGGAAACGGTCATCATCCGTCAAGGCCGAGGGTGCGTATTGCACGGTCAACCCGGCGGTAAAGGTACCACCGTCAATGAACTGCCGCTGCACCCGTGGCATGCCACCCTCACCGTCACTTGGCGGCGCGCTGACGATCCGGGCCCATTGGTGATCGTAGTCCACCAAACCCTTGGCGGCCGCCCGGCGCTCGTCGGAATAGGAATGCAAGAGTTCCGGCGCGGCCCGCCCGGTCAACACCGAAATCAGCTTCCAGCCGAGGTTGAACGCGTCACCCATCGACACGTTCATCCCCTGCCCCGCCTTGGGGCTGTGGGTGTGACAGGCATCGCCCGCAGTGAACACTCGCGGCGTGCGGTCGCCGGTCTGCCCTGCCGGCACATCGTCGAACTTGTCGGTCAGCCGATGCCCGATTTCATAGATCGACCACCACACCACCTCTTTCACATCGAAGCTGTATGGCGCCATGATCCGCGCCGCTTTGGCGATGATGTCGTCAATCCCAAGCCCCCGGTCGGCGACGCGTTCACTTTCATCAAGCTTGTCCAACTCGACATAGAACCGCACCAGGTGCCCGCCTTCTCGCGGCAGCACAAGGATATTGCCCTCAGCCTGTGACTGGACAATGCATTTCATCCGCAGGTCCGGGAAGTCGGTGGTCACCAGCACGTCCATCACGCCCCAGGCCTGGTGTGCCGCATCGCCATGCAACGCTCCACCAATCGCCCGGCGCACATTGCTGCGCGCGCCGTCACAGCCCGCCACGTAGTTGGCCCGCACCGTCTCGCGTTCTCCCTCACGACCCGGCGCGGTATGCTCCAGCGTCACGGTCACGGGGTACTCGCTGACCTCGGCGTCCACCTCCAGATCGACCACCTGCAACTGGTAGTCCGGTTCCAATCGCGACGGTGAATTGCGCATGACGTCGAGATACATGTCATGCACCCGGCCCTGATTGATCAGCACATGTGGCATCTCACTCAGCCCGTCTGCCACGTCCTGCACCCGCCCGACGCGGGCGATTTCACCGGGCACCTCTGGGTTCGGCATCCAGAAGGTGGTTTCGTTGATCCAATGGGATTCGCGCTTGACCTTGTCGGCAAAGCCAAAGGCCTGAAACATCTCCATCGAACGCACGTTGATCCCATCCGCCTGCCCTTTTTCCATCGGGCCGTCCTTGGGCTCGACGATCATCGTGGCAATCTCGGGGAAGGCCGCCAGTTGCGCCGCAAGGCACAGCCCCGCCGGTCCACAGCCGGCAATCAGCACATCAACCTTTTCCGGCAGGCCGTTGGCACCGTTCACTCGTACCGGGGCCTCAGCGGCGGCATGGACGTCCGGATCCCCGGCGCGAAACCCGTTGACATGAAACTGCATGGCGTGGCCTCTCGTTGGTTTTCAATTCCAATATAGTAATCATACTTATCATTTTACTTCAAGGAAAAGATAAGCATGCACATCAACGACCTATCAAACCCCTATTCCGCCCCAGTCCCGAACCGGCTAGTGTACCCCGGCGCGCAACGAACTGATCAGGAGTCCTCATGGGCACACGTTTCTTCTCGACCCGGAACCGCGCCTTCCACCTTGGCCCCTATCCGCTCGAGAATCTGGCCCGCGCCTCGGGGCATGCGGACCTGAACGCGGTGCCACCGATGGCAGCCCTGTCTTTCGAGCGGCTCGACACACCGCACTCGCTGGTCAATGCGATGGGTGAATACCAGGCGATGATGGACGCGATCCGCGACGGGATCGTCAATCCCCAGAAGGCCGAAATCCCGTCCGATCCGCGCGAGCGGGCCGAGCATATCAAGGGCTTCGGCTATTTCTCGGATGCCTCGATGATGGGCATCTGCCGCCTGCCCGACGAGGCCCGGCTGCAAAACCCGATCAGAAACCCCGAGATCGACCGCCTCGCCCATGATCTGCGCACCCGGCAGACCAAGACGCTGGCCTCGGGCATCGACCTGATCATGGCCGACCTCAAGGAATCGATGGAGGCCCCGCCCAGTTCCATCGACAGCCACAGCCACGCCATTGTCTGCCTCTTTGAGCATCACCGTGATCCGCACGCGGACGAACCTGGTGCCGAATGGATCATGGACGCTCAAGACCACCGCGCCTGCCTGCGCGCCACCGAGGCGGCGGTGGTCCTTGCCAACTACATTCGCCTGCTGGGATACGAGGCCAAGGCGCACACGTCTTCGTCTTCCGATGTCGATCTCAATCGCCTGACCGTGGCCTCCGGCCTTGCCGCGCTCGAAAACGGCAAACTCATCGCACCACATCTGGGCGAAGGTTTTGGCGTTGCCGTCGTCACCACCGATTTTGAATTGGCCACCGACGCCCTGCTGGCCCCGATGTCCAGCCAACATCTTGGTCTGGCGTGGAAACTGGGCAAGGGTACGGTCAAGGGCGCGTTCAACCGCGATCCCTATGCTCGCCGCAACTATGCCGATGGATCGCTCCCCTTCGAGAAATTGAAACGCGTCGACCAGCCTACAACTTTCATCGACGAGGGCCGCGTTGCCCGGGTTCCCAAACGCACCGACATGTTCGCCCGCGCCCAGTTCGGCGACATGGGCAAGAAGGTGCAGGCCGCGACCATCGGCGGGCATTACGTGCGCAAATCCGCCCCTTCGATGGCGCAACGCCGCGTTCTTGGCGCCTTTGTCCTGTTGCAGGACGGCCCCGCCAACAAAGACGCCGCCAAACCGACCGAAGCGGAACGCAACGCGCAAAACGTCAAGGCCGCAAGTTATTTCCTTGGCACCGACGCGGTGGGTATCTCACGCTGCCCGGACTGGACCTGGTACTCCCATGACGCCACCGGCGAAGAGCTGATTCCACCGCACGACAACGCCATCTCGATGATCCTCGACCAGGGGTATGAGACCATGGAGGGCGCTTCCGGTGACGATTGGATTGCCGTGGCCCAGTCGATGCGCGCCTATCTGCGGTTTTCCCTGCTTGGCGGGGTCATCGCCAAGCAGATCCGCAACCTGGGCTACTCTGCCAAGGCCCACTCGGTGATGGACGGCGAAGTGCTGCAACCTCCCCTGCTACTCCTGTCGGGTCTGGGCGAGGTCTCTCGTATAGGCGAAGTCATTCTGCACCCGCTGCTCGGGCCCCGTCTCAAATCCGGCGTGGTCACCACCGACATGCCC
Source organism: Aliisedimentitalea sp. MJ-SS2 (assembly GCF_032586155.1). Classification (NCBI taxonomy): domain Bacteria; kingdom Pseudomonadati; phylum Pseudomonadota; class Alphaproteobacteria; order Rhodobacterales; family Roseobacteraceae; genus Aliisedimentitalea; species Aliisedimentitalea sp. MJ-SS2. The sequence continues at coordinate 81,620 of NZ_JAWHTC010000001.1, read as the reverse complement.
TTGGCCCATGACAAGCCGATCGATTTCGGGCTTCAGAAGTTCTGCGAGGCCTGCAACAAATGCGCCCGCGAATGCCCTTCCGGCGCGATCACCGCCGGGCCGAAGCTGATGTTCAACGGCTATGAAATCTGGAAATCCGATAGCCAGAAATGCACCACCTATCGAGTGACCAACGAAGGCGGTGCCATGTGCGGGCGCTGCATGAAGACCTGTCCGTGGAACCTCGAAGGTATCTTTTCCGAACGTCCCTTCCGCTGGGCGGCAATGAACCTGCCCTTCACCGCGCCACCTCTGGCCCGGCTTGATGACTGGCTCGGCCATGGCTCGCTGAACCCGGCCAAGAAATGGTGGTGGGATATCGAGATCAAAGAGGATGGCGGCTATCGCGCGCCAACCTACGAACCCAACCAACGGGGCCTGCAAACCGATCTTGACCTGAAGTACGAGGACCAGACCCTGGCGGTCTATCCCGCCACTCTGGCTCCGCCGCCCTGGCCATATCCCTTCCCGATGGATCGCGAGGCTGGCATCCAAGCCTACCAGGCGCTGATCACCGCGGGCGAATATAAAGTCCGCCTGTCGCGCGGTGACACCAAGGGGCTGGCCCACGAATACCCCTCTTACGACGATGCCCCGGTGATCAAAGCTCGCATCTCACGCGTGGACCAGATGACTCCGGACGTCACCAAATACGAATTCTCCTCCTTCGACGGCAGCGCTCTGCCGGAATGGACGGCAGGCGCGCATCTCGACGTGGTGGTCACGCCCGAATTCCTGCGGCAATACTCCATGTCCGGCAATCCGGCCGACCGCTCCACCTACCAGATCGGCGTGTTGCGCGAGGATGAAGGCCGCGGCGGTTCGAAAATGCTGCACCGCATCTTCACCGAGGGCCGGCGGGTGTTCCTGTCGAAACCGATCAACCATTTCGAACTGGACGAAACCGCGACGAAAACCTTCTTGATGGGCGGCGGCATCGGCATCACCCCAATGATCGCCTTCGCCCACCGCCTGCACGCCCTGGGCCACGATTTCGAACTGCACTATTCCGCGAGCCGCAAAGACGGCGCAGGCTACCTTTATGACCTCGCCAATGTCGCGTGGAAGGACCGCGTTTCACTTCATTTCTCAGACAAGGGCACCCGCGCTGATCTCGATAAGGTGCTATCAGGTTACCAACCGGGTTGGCATGTCTACACCTGCGGACCTGACCGGTTCATGGACGGCGTCATGCAGTCCGCCGAGCGGCAAGGCTTCCCCGAAGAGGCGCGCCACCTTGAATATTTCTCGGTCCCCGAACAGCCCGACTATGTGAACCACGAGTTCACCGTGCACCTCGCCAAGTCCGGTAAAACCCTTTCTGTGCCCGCCGATAAGGATCTCGCGGAGATCCTGCTGGAAAACGGTGTGCATGTGGATGTGAAATGCTCGGACGGGATTTGTGGTGTCTGCAAATGCGGGCTGCTCAAGGGAAAGGTCGAACACCGTGATTTTGTCCTGTCCAACAAGCAACGCGAGAGCGAAATCGTCACTTGCCAATCCCGCGCAGCCGCCGATGAGACGGAAATCACCATCGACATCTGATCGACGCGAATTTTTTGCGACGGAAGGTGGCGAGACGACCGTAAAAGCTTGCAAGCGTCGGCGCTTCTGCGTCAACGTCACCCATCTACCATTGCCCGGGCGCAGGATAACGCCCACATCAGAAGTGGCACCCCGACATGCCGCCCCATTGACGGAAGCGTTCACATGAACCTCAAACCCCTGCTCTTCATCCCCCCTATCGCGCTGGCCGTGTTCGGCTTCATGAAGATGAACGAAACCGTGCCGACAGAACCTGCGCCCAAGCCCGAAACCCGTCTGGCCGTGCGCACATTCACCCTGGCGGAAAAGCCCGCAAACGCCACCGCCATCGGCTATGGCCGGGTCGAACCGGTGCATGAGTGGACCGCCGTAGCCGAGGTGCAGGGCCGGATGGAAGATCTGCAGACCGATCTCGCCGTCGGCAGCATCGTCGAGGCCGGATCGACCCTCTTCAGCATCGACGCCACCGATTACGAACTTGCCCGCGAAAAGGCGGTGGCCAACATCGCCTCGGTCGAGGCACAGCTGGCCGAACTTGACGGGCAAGAGGGCAACACCCGCAATTCGCTTGAACTTGAGGAACGCGTTCTTGCGGTTGCCCAAGCCGAATACGACAGGGTGAAGGCCCTGGTGGACCGGGGCACCTCTACACAAGCCGCGCTCGACAAGGCTGAAAAAACTCTGCTGGCGCAGTCCACCGCGATCACCAACCTGCGCAATACACAGGCGCTCTACCCTTCGAAACGCCAATCGCTCGAAGCCACCCTCAAAGTGCGCAAGGCCGATCTGGCCGATGCCGAACGCTCGATTGCTAAAACCCGCGTCACCGCGCCTTTCAAGGCCCGCGTCTCGGCGCTGAACATTGAACAGGGGCAGTTCGTGCGCTTGGGCGACAAGGTGCTCGAACTACAAGACATTTCTGCCGCCGAAATCACCGCCGAGCTGCAACCCGCTGCCTTTGCCCCGATGATCAGCCTGGCGCTTCGGAACAAGGGCAGCGACAGCGGCACAATAGACACAACTCAGGCTGTTTCGATCTTCCGCGACGCCGGCATCACGGCTCAGGTCGTCTCGGAAACAACCACGGACCCCGGCCGCCCCAACGCCCGTTGGCCCGCCGAAATCGTCCGTATGCGTGGCACCTTGGACAGCACCACCGGCGCGCTTGGTCTGATCGTCCGGGTCGATGACCCGCTGATCAGCAGCAGGGCCCAGTCACGCCCGCCGCTCAATGTCGGGGCCTTTGTTTCGGTGCAGTTCTCCTCGCCTCAGGTCGACAATATCCTCGCCATCCCGCGCCAGTCCGTGCGCTATGACGACATCGGCGCGCCCTTTGCCTACGTGGTGGGAGATGATGCGCGGCTGGCTAAGACAGCGCTGACCCTCGGTGCCGTTCTTGGCGACGAGGTGATCGTGCGCGACGGGCTTGCTCCCGGTGACACCCTGATCCTAACCAACCCGCAGCCACCTGTTCTTGGCATGGCGCTGGATATCGTTCCCGCGAACGGGGGAAACTGAGATGTTCGGATGGTTCGTCCGCCACCCGGTCGCCGCCAACCTTTTGATGGTGGGCCTATGTCTTCTGGGTCTTGCCAGCATCAGCAACATCAAGCGTGAAACCTTCCCCGACATTTCCAAGTCGATCGTATCGGTCACCGTTGCCTATCCCGGCGCCTCGGCCCGCGACGTCGCAGAAGAGGTCTGCGCCCCCATCGAAGACGCCCTGACCGGCACCACCGGTCTGGCCGATATGACCTGCCTTGCCATCGACGGCGTGGCCCAGGCCGCAGCGGAACTGGATGAAGGCGGCGACGAGATCCAGTTCTACAATGATGTGTTTTCCTCGGTTTCAGGGATCAATGACTTCCCGACCGAGACCGAAACCCCGATGATCAAGCTTCAGGGCAATACCGAACTCATAGCCATGCTTGCGGTGTCAGGTATCGACGGAAAAGAGGGGCTGATCCGCTATTCCGACACGCTGGCCGACCGCCTGCAACACCTCGAAGGCGTAACCGAAGCTCGCGTTTCGGGCATCACCGACCGCGAATTGCGGGTCAGTTTCGATGATCTCGCCCTGCGCCGCTATGGCCTCTCCGGCAAGGATATCGTTAACGCCATCAACGCTCGTTCCTTGCGTCTGCCCTTGGGCGCTATGCTCACGGACGAACAAAGCCTGACCCTCAAATACGCCGACACGCGGCGCAACAAGGCCGAGCTCGAAGACCTGATCATCCTGCAAACCGCGAGCGGCGGCGTTGTCCAACTGAGTGATGTGGCCTCGGTCAACCTGGTCGACCTGGACGAAAACCAGGAATCCTTCATCAACGGTAAGCAGGCTGCAATCATCTACCTCTTCAAAACCAAGGAGGCGGACGCGATCCGCGCCTACAACCGGGTCGAGGCCCTTCTGGTCGAAGAGCGCGCGAAATTCCCCGAACCGTTCGACCTGACCATCACCTTCAACATGACCGACCTGGTGAATGAACGGCTCAACCTGATCCTCAAGAACACCGGTATCGGCCTGTTCCTGGTCTTTTGCACCATGTGGTTGTTCTTTACCCTGCGCGACGCGCTGTGGATCGCCGCCGCCCTGCCGGTCAGCTTCCTGGGCACCATGTTCCTGATGAGCACGCTGGGCATTTCAATCAATATGATCACCCTTGTGGCGCTGTTGATGGCGGTGGGCCTGATCATGGACGATTCTATCGTGATTGCCGAAAACATCGCGCTTTGGCGCAAACGCGCTGGCCAGCGCGAAGCCGCCACCAAAGGCCTGCTCGAAGTGATCCCCGGCGTGACCTCGTCCTTCCTGACGACCGCCTGTGTCTTTGGCCCACTGATGTTTCTGGCCGGCGACATGGGCCGGGTTCTGCAATTCATTCCGATGGTTCTGCTGCTGACGCTGGCGCTCTCGCTTGTCGAGGGGTTCCTAATCCTGCCGCACCACCTCAGCGGCGGCCACGGCCCCGACAACCCTGACAATTCTCACAACCGCCCCGCCGCCCGCGCCATTGAGGCGTTCAAGGAAAAGATCGTGATCCCGCTGGCCGGAGCCTTTGTTAAGGTACGTTATCTGACCGTTGGCTCGGTCATTGCCGCACTGATCCTGTCGGTCGGGCTGGTCACATCGGGTCAGATCAAGGTTGTCGGGTTCCCGGCGATCGAAGGTGACACGGTTCAAGTGAAACTTGCTCTGTCCTCGGGTATCGCCCGCGAACGCACCGTCGAAACCGTGGATCAGCTGACCTCGGCGCTGGATCGCGTTAACGCCCAGTTGACGCCCAAGACCGAAGGGCAAGAGCCCCTGGTCAAACGGGTACTGGTGCAATACGCCACCAATTCCGACGTCAATGACAACGGTTCCAACACCGTCACCCTGACCGTCGATCTGCTGGAAAGCTCGCGCCGTAATATCCGTGCCGACGATGTCCTGGCCCAATGGCGGGCCGAGGCCGGACCGATCCCCGACCTCGTGCAAGCCAGCTTTGCCCAGGCCGAACTTGGCCCGGGCGGCTCGGATATTGACATCCGCATATTGGGCCGTGACCTCGCACAGGTCGAAGCCGCAGGTGCCGAAATGCTGGCCCGGCTTCTGGCCCGCGATGACGTGACCGAGGCCTTCCTGAATTTCCACGGGGGCCGGTTCGAGGCCAGCCTGTCGCTCAACGCCTATGGCAGCGCCATCGGCCTTACGCCGCAATCCCTGGCCGACCAGTTGCGGCAGGCCTTTTCCGGGTCCGAGACTGACAATTTCCGATCAGGCCTCTCCACTGTTACCGTGCGTGTGGAACTCGACAACGCAGTCGACAGCCTGACCAAGCTGGAACAGTTCCCGATTTCGGTCGGCAATGGCAAGCTGACAGAATTGGCTACGGTCGCCGACATTGAATTGACCACAAGTTACCCGGCGATCAACCGCCGTAACGGCCAGACCGAGGCCAACATCATCGGTCAGATCGACCGCGACGCCGTGACCGCCACCGCCATCGCCACCTTTGCCGTGGACGAGGTCGGACCCGAGCTGGAAACCCTTTATTCCGGTATCAGCATCGACATCGGCGGTGCCTCCGAAGATCAGGCCAAATCCACAGCCTCGATGCAATCAAAGCTGCTCCTCGGTCTTGCAGGTGTCTACCTGATACTGGCCTTCCAGTTCCGCAGCTACACCCTGCCGCTGGTTGTCATGTTATCGATTCCGTTTGCCCTGATCGGCACGATCATGGGTCACTGGGCAATGGGTATCGACCTCGCCATGCCCAGCTTCATCGGTTTTGCCTCGCTGGCGGGCATCGTGGTCAACAACGCCATCCTGTTCCTCACCTTCTTTCAGACCCACCTGAAAGACGAAGACCACGTCTCGGCCGCACTGGACGCCGTGCGCGACCGGTTCCGCCCGATCCTTCTCAGCACCGGGACCACGGTCGTCGGGTTGATCCCGCTGATGGCAGACGGCAGCCCACAGGTGCAGATCATGGTGCCGCTTGTCCTGTCGGTTGCTGCCGGCCTGACCGCCTCGATGATCCTCGTGGTTCTGGTGCTTCCATCTTTGCTGACAATCTATTTCGATGTCTTCTCGGTACGCAACTGGATCGACAAGTTTGACGTGATTGGCACGCGGCATGATGAGGCTACCCCACGCGGAAACGCAACGCGGACATGAAAATGCGGGTCCCAATCCTTCCTCTTGCCAAAAATATCCCGGGGGGTCTGGGGGGCTGGCCCCCCAGCCGAAAACCGAGCGACAAAATGCCATGCATTTTGCGCCTTGTCGGATTGGAAAAGCCAATTCGAAATCAATGATCAAACCGGATAGTTCTGCCCCAGCCGCCCACCATCGACATAGATCGTCTCGCCAGTGATATAGCTGGCCTTGTCGCTGATCAGAAAGGCCACCGCATCGGCGATTTCCTTCGCCTCGCCCATGCGCCCCAGCGGCGTGCGCGACAGGGCTTTCTGCATCGCCGCGGGGTTGGAATTCACCGCCGCCATCATCTCGGTATCGATCGATCCCGGCCCCACCGCGTTGACCCGGATGCCATGCTCGGCCAGCGCCAAGGACGATGCCTTGGTCAGCTGCATCACCGCGCCTTTGCTGGCGCAATAGGCCGGGATCGCCGGGATCGCCACCACCGCGTTGATCGACGACATGTTGACGATGGCGCCCTTGATGGCCTTTTCGACCATGGTCTGCGCCGCCCGTTGCGTGGCCGCAAAAACACCAGTCACGTTCACATCAAGAACCTTCTGAAAATCCTCCAGCGGATACTCCAGGAACGACCCAGGCAATCCGATCCCGGCGTTATTCACCAAAGCCCCCACCGGCCCGATCTCAGCCTCGATCCGATCAAACAACGCGCCAATCGCCGCCACGTCGCTCATGTCGCAAACCATCGAAACCGCGTCGCCGCCGATTTTTGCCGTGGCCTCCGCCAATCCTTCGGCGTTGACATCGCTCAAAACCACGCGAAATCCGTCCGCGACCAAGGCCTCGGCACAGGCAAAACCGATGCCCTGCGCCGCACCTGTCACCAATGCAATTCGTTTCCCCATGGCTCAAACCCTTTTGAATGCGGGCGGCCTAGTCCCGCCCATCCGCGTTTTCCAGAACTTTCAGAAGCGTTCGCATGAACACAACGCGATCCGCCTCCGGAACATCCTGCATCAGTTTTTCGTTCAGGCCCAGCATCCCCGGCAGGATTTTTTCAACATATCCAGCCCCCTTCTCGGTCAGCCGCACCGCCCGCGCTCGGTGGTCCTCTTCACTGACGCGGCGCTCGACGATCCCGTCGCCTTCCAGCTTGTCCAGCGCCCGGCTCATGGTGGGTTGTTCGGCAATCGCGTGCACACACAGCTCGCTCACCGTCATCTCCTGAAACATCTTCAGCGATACGACGATCCGCGTCGAAATCATGTTGAGCCCGATCGGCTTCAACTTCTCATGCAGCGACTGTTTATAAGCGTGGGTGATCCGCATCATCAGGTACGACGGCAACCCGGTCAGCGACGCGGGGCTTTCCACCTTATCCGATTTCAGATCCTGCATCCCGTTCTCACATCTGTGACGGCAGGTATAGCGCCAGTGCCGGGATCGCCAGAAGCAGTGCCAATCGCAGGATGTCCATCACCCAGAACGGTGTAACACCGCGGAAGATCGTGCCGGTGCTGACGTCTCCGACCACCCCTTTGAGCACGAACACGTTCAACCCGACAGGCGGTGTGATCAGGCTGATCTCGGTCACCACCACGACGATGATACCAAACCACACCGGGTCAAACCCCAGCGACGTCACCAGCGGATAAAAGATCGGCACGGTCAGCAAAAGCATCGACAGGCTCTCGAACACACAGCCCAACGCGATGTAAATGACAAGGATCACCGCCATCACCATCCACGGGCTGAGGTTGTTATCGGTCACAAGCGCCAACAAAGCCTCGGGCAGCCCCGCCCGGTTGACGAAATTCGAGAAAATCCACGCCCCGATCAACACGGCAAACAGCGACGCCGCCGTGATCGCCGTATCTTTCAGCACCTCAAGCGTGTCCTTGAATGACAGCCGCCGCCGCGCCAGCGCGATGACAAAAGCTCCCATCGCCCCCATCCCCGCCGCCTCGGTCGGTGAAAAGGTCAGGTTCAGTGGATAGAAGTCCAGAACACCATACAGCCCGCCAATCACCAGGAAGAACAGCAGCATCACCGCCCAGACGCCTTTCAGCGCGGAAACTCGCCCGGCCCAATCGGTCCGCGGCCCGGCAGGTCCCGAGGCAGGATTGCGCCAGACCGACCAGCGTACCGCCAACAGGTAGAACAGGATGCCCAGCATCCCCGGGATCACCCCTGCGATGAAAAGTTTACCAATCGAGGTCTCGGTCAGAAGACCATAAATCACAAGGATCACGCTTGGCGGGATCAGAATGCCCAACGTTCCCCCGGCCGCAATCGACGCCGTGCTCAGCCGGTCATCATAGTTGAACCGCCGCATCTCGGGCATCGCCACCTTCGACATGGTCGCCGCCGTCGCCAGTGACGAGCCGGAAATCGCGGCAAATCCGCCGCAGGCCACGATGGTCGCCATCGCCAGCCCGCCCTTGAAATGCCCCATGAAAGCGTTGGCGGCGGCATAAAGCTCGCGGCTGATCCCGCCCTTGTTCACAAACAGTCCCATCAGGATGAAGAGCGGCACGACCGAAAGGCCATAATCCTGCGCCGTGTCGATGATCAGCCGCGCCACCATCGAAATGGCCCCGCGATAGCTGCTTTCGAGCGTGTAGCCGATCATCCCGACCAGCCCCATGGCAAAGGCAATCGGCACCCGCACCAGAACCAGCGCCAGGACGCAGGCAAATCCGATCATTCCCTCGATCATGATTGACGCTCCAACAGTTGCGGCGCGAACAGGATGGCAAGCCCCCGAAGCACCATCGCCATCATGGTCAGATAAGTCATAATTGCGATGAACCAGCCCATGTAGAACACCGGGATGCCCAGGTATTCGGTTACGTCACCGTAATCCCGCGCCCTCTCGGCCAACACCACAACTCGTCCCGCCGGCCAGTACAGCATGACGCCGCAGCCGATGAACACGATGGCATCGCGGATACGCGTCAACCGCAGCCTCTGAAACACCCCGTCCAGCAGGTCTACGCTGATATGCTCCCCCCGTGCCGACATCACCGGCATCACTGCAAACACGGTGATCGCCATGGAAATCCGCGTCAGCTCGGTCGCGGCCTCGATCGGCGCATTGAAGGCTGACCGCAACACCACGTCGCAAAAGGTCAGGATCATCAGGAAGAACAGCGCCGCGCTGGCCACCGCCACCGGCAAGGCCGCGCTCTTGCGCAAAAGGTTGGATATCACATGCATCGCCTGGCCTCGGATAAAGGTCGAGGCGGCACAAAACTGCGCCGCCCCAAATTTTTCAAGGCAACCGCTTAGTTCGCGGCCATCTCGGACTTGACCATGTCATAGGCCGCCTGTGCATCCACACCGGCCGCTTCCAGCTCGGCCAGAACCTTGGCGGTGACGTCAGCTGCAATCTTGCCAAACGCTGCCTGGTCGGCCTCGTTGGCGACGTTGATCACGTTATCCGCTGCGCCGTTGGTGGCCTCGTAACCGGCTGCGTCCGACGCGTCCCAGACGGCGCCCATCATACGGCTCGCCGGTTCACCGAACACCTTCTCGTCCAGCGCCTTTTGGGCCGCTTCCGGCAGGGCATCAAACGCCTCCTGGCTCATGATCACGGCAAACGAGCCGCGATAGAAACCGCCCGGCATTTCATAGACGTTCTTGGCGACTTCGGTCAGCTTGAAGCCCCGGCGGCTTTCCACCGGCATCGCCACACCGTCAGCCGCGTTCGAGGCCAGCGTCTCGTACACTTTCGGCGCAGGTACGCGAATACCCTTCATGCCCAGTGCCGCGCCCACATCACCGGCAACACCGCCACCGATACGGATTTTCATGCCGTTGATCTGGCTCATCTCGGTCACTTTTGCGTTCGAGTGAACCTGCCCCGGTCCGTGCGTGTTGAGCGACACCAGCTTGACGCCGCGATGTTCGTCCAGCTTGGCCAGGTGCTTTTCATGCACGCGCCAGTAAGCGACCGAAGCGGCCTCGGCATTGCCCTCATAGCCCGGCAGTTCGATCAGCTTTGTGCCGGTGAAGCGACCCGGCTGATAGCCATGAAAGATGATGGCGAAATCGGCCGCGCCGTCCATTACCAGGTCCATCTGCGCCGGCGGCGGGGCCAGCCCGTGTTTCAGCTCGGCGGTCACTTCACCGCCTGTGGCCTCTTCCATCATGTCGATCAGGCCCTGGAACATGCCCGTGTTGATCGCATGTTTCGGCGGCAGCCAGGTCGAGATGACCAGCTTGGTTTCCGCCATGGCGGCGCCTGCAAAAGTGCCGACACAGATCGCGGCACTGCTCAGCAGTTTGGTAAATTTGTTCATGATTCCTCCCAAAATCCACGCGATTCGTCGCGTTACATGATTTTTAATGTATCAAAGGGACTGTAACCTGTGAAGCCGCCCCCGGGACGTCCTGCGCAGTTCAACCCAAGGCTGTCATCCAACCCAGGCTGTCACGGGTATCCCCCTCGGGCCGGTATTCCGCCCCCAGAGGCCGGGACCATCCCAGCGAGTCGATGGTTCGAAACAGTGCATTGTAGTCCAAATCGCCCAGCTCAGGCGCACCACGCTCCGGCACTCCGGCAAACTGAATATGGCCGATGATTGGCAACAACCGCTCAAGCCGCACCGCCACATCTCCTTCTTGCCGCGCCACGTGATAGCAATCAAACATCAGCTTCAGGTTCGCGGCCCCCAATGCGCCGATAACCTCGTCCGCCTGATCAGTTGTTTGCAGGAAATAGCCCGGCGCATCCCACTGGTTCAGCGGCTCGATCAGAACCGTGATCCCCTGCTGCCCCGCCAACCCGCAGGCATAGTCGAGATTGTCCAGAAACACCGCTCTTGCGGCTGGCCCCTGAACCTTGCCGGCCATCACATGCACCGCCTGCGCGCCGATGGCCATGGCATAGGCCACCGCCTGCTCGATGGCGGCCCGCGCCTCGACCTCGCGCCCGGGTAGCGCCGCCAGGCCGAACTCCCCTGCGCCACCGCGCACGGTGTTGATCCCCAGCATCGGCAAGCCAGTTTCGCTCAGCGCCGCCGCAACCTCACCGGCATCTTCGTCATAGGGCCAATGGCATTCCACCGCGGCAAAGCCCGCCCGCGCCGCCGCCCGGATCGCCTCCGGCAACGACCGATCAGTCCACAGAAACCCAAGATTGGCCGAAAACCGTGGCATCAGGTGCTCACAAGGCCGCCTTGCGCACCTTGATGCTGGCCCGACGCGCCGCAAGGCTGCCAATCGGGTCCATCTCGGGGTGTTTCTTCAAAACTTCGGCCATGCCCTTGTCGGCTCGGATCAGGTATTGTTTGCCTTTGACCCGGTCGCCCTGGGCCAGGAATTGCAGCGCCATCTCGTGCTCGGCCGTTGCCTGCACAGCCAGCGCTGCAGCCCGCGCCGCACCGGTTGATCCTTGCACAAGGCTGCCCGCCTGCGCCGCTGCCTGGGGGAAATCCCCTTGCCGTAACAGCGTGTGGGCATATTCCAGCCGAATCCGCGGGGCCAATGGCCCAGCCTGCTCCAACAACCTCTGGTAGCTGCGCCCTGCTTTCTCATATTGCCCGTTTTCAAGGGATTGCCGCGCCACGGCATATTGCGCGCGGAACGTCTGTTGTCCGAAGGGGGCGCCTTCTTCACAACCTACAAGCGCAATAAGCGCCATGCCGGATAGCCCGACCTTTAGGATTTGTCCTGCCTGCATTGTGCTCTCATACTTTTTTGGTATATTATTAATGGAAATTAACATGCCAGTATCGCCCGGTCCAAGTATTTCAAGACCGCCAAGGATTTCAGATGCGCTTTGTTGCCGCTTTGCTCACCCTGATCGCCCTGACCGCCGCCGCCCTGGCGGGCCAGGGCCTATGGCACGAGGTCAAGGATCCACCCCCGGCCCTGACGCCGCTGGCGATTGTCGACACCAGCGAGGCGCAAATCGCGACCGAGCCAGAACCGCCCCGTGTCTGGCCCGCGCTGTTTGGCGAACCGCAGCCGCCGATGCCGCCACAACCGGAACCGCAGCCGCCGACACCCGTCGCCGAGCCGCAACCGCCAAAACCGCAGATGCCCCCGATCGAAAGCCTGGGCTACACCCTGACCGGGCTGGTTCAGTCCGGTGATGTGACGCTGGCGATGATTTCGCATCCCACCGGGCAAAAGGTATTGCGGGCGGGAGACAGGCTCGACGATGGCTACCTGATCGACCGGATCGACCATGACGGCGTCTGGATTACCGATGGCCAGGCCGACCCGGCACTTCTGGGCTTTGCCCAATAAAGTGTTTCGACAGGTTGTTGAGGCACGGCAATATGCAGAAACGCTTTAGGGTCCGAGGGATTTCGGCCACATCTTGCAAAGCGTTGAAGGATTTTGTGCCATTTCCCGGTGAACTAGGTTAAACTGACAAAAAATCAGAGGCAGCCGCCTGTGTTGGAAGAGGTCAACAAAGACCCGGGCACGCGTGGCAAAGCAGGCAGAGAGCAGGTTATGAACAGACTTGTGACGGCAAGGGCGCATGTGCTGGCCCTTTTTCTGGCGTTGGGGTTATCCGCCCTGATGGCGATCCCCGCATCGGCCCAGGTCCGGCTGGATTTGCGCGATGCCGATCTGCGCAGTTTCGTCGAAATCGTCGCCGAAACCACGGGGCGCAATTACGTGCTCGACCCGAACGTGCGCGGCACCGTCACTATCCTCGCCCCCGGCACGCTCACCCCCGACGAGCTATACGAGGTCTTCCTGTCGGTGCTGGAGCTCAACCGCCTGACCATCATCGAAGGCGTTGGCTCGGACAAGATCGTGGCGATGAACTCAGCCCGTGAAATGTCGCCCGGTTCGCGCCTGGGCGTTGCCGATGGCAGCTACCAGACCCGGGTGATCGAGTTGCAGAACGCCACGCCTGCCGAGGTGACCGAGGTGGTCCGCCCGCTCCTGCCGGCCGAGGCGGTGATGTCCATCGTGCCCGGCTCGAACCTGATCATCCTTTCCGACCGTGGCCAGAACCATCGCCGCATCGAAGGCCTGATCAAGCGGCTCGACAAACCTTCCGAGAAACCGATCGAGATGATCCGCCTGCGCAACGCCAACGCGGCAGAGGTGCTGCAGGTGGTGCAGGCCATGAATATCGTGCCCGAAGGCGCCTCGGTGACCGTCGACCGGCGCTCGAACGCGCTGGTCATCTCTGGCCCCGACCAGCTTCGCCAGCAGGTGCGTGCCCTGGCCAGCCGGCTTGATACCCAGCGCAACAACACCGTCTCCACCGCTATCGGCCTCAACTATGCCGAGGCCGCCACTCTCGCCGATATCGTGCTGCGCAGCCTGCAAAGCGAAAACCCGCAAACCGAGGGGCAGATTCATATCGTTCCCGAACCACAGACCAATTCCCTGCTGATCACCGCGCCGCAGGACCGGATCGACGACATCCAGAACATGGTCAAATACCTTGATCGCCGCCCGACCCAGGTGCTTGTCGAAGCGGTGATCTTTGAAATGACCGTTGAAGGATTCTCGGACCTCACCGCCCAGTTCGGCGGCATCGTGAACCAGGCCATCGTCGGTGGGGCACAATTCTCGATGCAGGGCCGCCCGACGCTGACCAGCCTGGTCAGTGCCATCGTCAACGAACAGACCGTCGACGTGGGCAATGGTGGTATCCTTGCCGGTGTGCCACGCAACGGTTCAAACGGCATTGCCGGGTTCCTGGCGGCCGTGGCCACCCAGCAATCGACCCGGCTTCTGTCGACGCCGTCGATCATGACGCTGAACAACAAAGAGGCCGAGATCGTCGTCGCCCAGAACGTGCCCTTCGTCACGGGCTCCTTCACCTCGACCGGCTCAGGCTCGAACCCGGAAAACCCGTTCCAGACGGTCGAACGTCAGGATGTCGGCCTGACCCTCGCCGTCACGCCCCAGATCAACGCCGACCGCACTGTCAAGATGCTGATCAACCAGGAGGTCTCGAACCTCACCCGCACCACCTCGGCCTCGGGCGGCGAGATCACCTCGAAACGTGCCATTTCCACCACCGTTCTGGTGCGTGACGGCAACGTGGTGATGCTGGGCGGCCTTTTGGAAAATGGCTCGGGCAGCGCCAATCAACGGGTGCCGGGGCTGTCGAAAATCCCGCTTCTGGGCGGACTGTTCCGGGGCAAAAACGCCTCCAAGAACCAGCGCGTGCTGCTGGTGCTTTTGCGCCCACAGGTCGTGGCCACCGATGCCGAGGCCCGCAAACTCACCCGCCAGATCTCGCGCGAGGCCAAGGCCGCCAGCCAGACCATCGCGCCGATGGATGACGGCCAATACCCGCGCACACCGCGTGGCAGCTTCCCGTTTGACGGCGCCGACCTGAACCAGCCGTTTGACGCCGGCTTCGTCGATGACATCGCCCAAAGCCGCAACTACCCACCCCTGCCGTCGCGATTGAGGTTTAACGGGAACTGATACGAGGCCTCTACCACGTTCTCAAGGGTTGCAAACCGGCCTACCGCCAAGTCCGCTTCTGGCCTCAAGCGGTCATTCCAACACCCCGGTCCGCCTCTTCCTCTTGCCAGAAATATCCCGGGGGGTCTGGGGGGCTGGCCCCCCAGTCGGTCGGATTGCGCAAGCAATTCGAAAGCCAGCTCCAGGCCATCCGACCGCCTATCGTACAATCACCTTCTCCCGAGCCGCAAACCCGACGCGCCGTAAAAAACACCTTCCGCACCGGCAATGAGACATAGCAGAGGTAGCATCCCGTCGACGCGCCACATGTTTCGAAAGACCGCACTCTCGCCGACCCTTGCCTTCCCCCCATCCAATGTTGGACACTCCCCCAAACTAACGTGGCACCAGCAAAGGACTGATCTGATCGAGGACTCCGCAACCCCATCTCCGGCCTCTGTGTCATCAGCGGCCCCGGCGCGCCTGCCCTTTGCTTTTGCCCGCGACAACCAGGTGATCCTCGATGGTGCGCGCATCATTGCCGGACCCGGTGCCACCTCGCTCGGCCTGCGCGAGGCCCAGCGCCGCGCGCCGCCCGGCCCGCTCCACTTCGAGCAGGAAACCGTCGCCGGGTTCGAGGCCGCCCTGACCCGCAGCTATCAATCCGGCCAGGGCGCGGGCGACGGCGAAGACCTCACTTTCGATCTCGAAGATGGCACCACCGGATCAACCCGTGGCCGCGACCTTCTGGACGAGGCCGAGGACGCCCCGGTCATCCAACTAGTCAATTCCCTTCTGAAACGCGCCGTCAGCTCGGGCGCCTCGGACCTGCATGTCGAACCCTATGAGGGCGGGTTGCGCGCCCGGATGCGGGTGGATGGCTTCCTGCAAACCGTGATGGACCGCTCGGACGTGCCGGTGAAGCGTGTGGTCTCGCGGCTCAAGGTCATGGCCGGGCTCGACATCGCCGAAACCCGCCTGCCCCAGGACGGGCGCATCCCGCTGTCGCTGGGTGGGCGCGGCATCGACACACGGGTCAGCTCGCTTCCGGGCAATTACGGCGAACGCATCGTGCTCAGAATCCTCGATCGCTCCTCGGGACTGATGCCGCTGTCGGAACTGGGCCTCTCCGCTGCGCAGCAGACGCTTCTCGAACGGCTCTCGGCGCTGCCGAACGGCATCATCCTGGCCACCGGTCCGACCGGTTCGGGCAAGACCACGACGCTTTATTCGCTCTTGAAACTTGCCAACCGCGATGAACGAAACATCGTCACCGTCGAGGACCCGATCGAATATGACCTGCCCGGCATCTCGCAAAGCCAGATCAACGCCGAGATCGGCATGACCTTTGCCGCAGGGTTACGCGCCACCCTGCGCCAGGACCCCGACGTGATCCTGGTGGGTGAAATCCGTGATGGCGAAACCGCCAGCACTGCGGCCCAGGCCGCGCTCACCGGCCACCTTGTCTTCAGCTCACTACACGCCAACGGCTCCATCGGCGCGGTGGTGCGCCTGCGCGATCTCGGTCTCGACAACTTCCTGATCGCGGCCACCCTGCGCGGCGTCATTGCCCAGCGCCTGTTGCGCCGCCTCTGCCCGGACTGCAAATCGCCCCACGCCCCGACGGCATCCGAAGCACGGCATTTCGAAAACCACGGCCTTCCCCTGCCGCTCGAGATCTTCGATGCGACAGGATGCGAAGCCTGCGGCAACAGCGGCTATTCCGGCCGGATCGGCATTTTCGAGATGATCGAAGTCGGCGAAGCCCTGCGCGAAGCCATCGACCGGGGCGCTGCGGAATCGGAGATGAAATCGCTGGCGCTCAGCAGCGACGAGACTCTGGTCGGCCAAGGTCTCACCCAGGTTACCGCTGGCGAAACCAGCGTATCCGAGACCCTGCGCGTCGTCGGAGACGTGGCATGAGGGCCTATGCCTATACCGCCTATACCGATGCTGGCCAACGCAAGACCGGTACCGTTATTGCCGACACCGAGGCTCAGGCCTCGGCCGAATTGAAGGCCCAGGGACTGTTTGTCGAAGACCTGACCCCGCAACAGGGCGCGACCAAGGGACAGTCCGCCCTGTCACTCGCCCGGGGCGCCGGTCGTCGTATTCGGCTCGGTGCCGATCTTCAGGCGGTGTTCACCCGCCAGATGGCAGTGCTTCTGGCAGCCGAAATGCCGACCGAAGCCGCGCTGGAGGCAGTACGCCAGGGCGGACATCCAGCCCTGGACGCAGTGGCGGCCAGGGCCCGCGCCGAGTTGATGGAAGGCGCGTCGTTGTCCGAGGCGCTGGAAAGCACCGGCGCAGGCTGGCCCGCCTATTACATCGCCTCGGTGCGCGCCGGTGAAAGCGCCGGCGATACCGCGACGGTGATGGGGGAACTGGCCGATCACCTGGAGACGCTTGGCACCGACAAGGCACAGATTTCCACCGCGCTGATCTACCCTGCCTTCGTCGCCGCCGTGTCGCTTCTGGTCTGCGGCATCCTGATGACGACCGTGGCCCCCGAAATCGTATCAATGTTTGAAATGTCTGGCCGCCCTCTGCCCGGGCTGACCCGCACCATGCTGAGCATCTCCGACTGGATATCTGCCAACGCACTCTGGCTGTTGATCGGTGCGGGCGGGTTGCTGGTGCTTTGGGGCGCGTCCTCGGCCATCCCGCGCTGGCGCCAGGCGCGGGCACGTTTTCTGTTACGCC
Organism: Aliisedimentitalea sp. MJ-SS2; assembly: GCF_032586155.1. Lineage (NCBI taxonomy): Bacteria > Pseudomonadati > Pseudomonadota > Alphaproteobacteria > Rhodobacterales > Roseobacteraceae > Aliisedimentitalea > Aliisedimentitalea sp. MJ-SS2. Next base: position 64,288 of record NZ_JAWHTC010000001.1, on the reverse strand, counting down.
TGCCCATGGTGGGGCGGTTGATGCGGCGCGGTGCGGCCGTGCAGTACCTGCGCACACTGGCGCTGGTTCTGGCCAGCCGCCAGCCGGTCCTGGGTGCCACCGAAAGTGCGTCACAGGTGCTCTGGGTCCGGCAATTCACCAATGAAGGGCGCGCGGTCACCGAAGCCGTGCGCCAGGGCGAAACCCTGTCTTCGGCGCTGGAGCGCCTGTCGATTATCCCGCCGGTCGCGCGACAGCTGATTGCTGCGGGCGAGGCTTCTGTTCGGCTGGCGCGCATGACCGAACGCGCCGCGATGATGGTTGAAAACGCGCTCTCAACCGAGCGCCGTCGCATTGCCGCCCTGCTGGAGCCGATGTTGATGATGCTGGTGGGTGCCTTCGTTCTGACCATCGTGCTGGCGGTGCTGCTGCCGATCTTCGACATGCAGTCGATGGTCGCTGGATAAAGGTTTGCGCTGCCTGACAGCGTCACAGTGGAGGTTGTTGCGCAGCTGACGGCGTCCCGGGGGCCTCTTCGCTCGGCCCGCATGGTATCTGGCGGCGCCGCGCTGACGCGCGGCGCGGCTGCACCTGTCACTCGGAAAGCTGAAAACAGGCCTCAGGCACAGATGTCGTGAATGAGTATTTGTCCCAAGAAAGAGCCCCAGCCCTGCGCCTCTTGCGTGGACGAAAACCACCCCGCGGAGCGTCCCGTACCTGCCACAAGCGCCGCGGTCGGCACCCCTGACCGGACCGCGGTCGCCTAGTCCACCCCAACCTCCGACAGGGCAATCGAGACCTTGACCATCGCCGGCACTTCGCGCGGTTCGAAGCGGAACCCTTCGAAACCGTAACCCCAGCGCGGCGCGACCGTCTGCAGCCAGGTGATCAGGTCAACGAACTCGACCTCCTGGAAATCAAGTGCGATGCCGCCTTCGCTGCGCGCTTCAAGGCGGCTGACATAGGGCCAGAGCCCGGCCTGTTTCAACCCCTGTTCCAGCGCCGAAATGCCAATCGGGGCGATTTCCTTCGCCGACTCCACCGGCACAAGGCCCAGAGCGGCGGCCTCTTCGGCCCGCGCCGCGACCCAGATGTTGAGCATGCGCGCCTCTTCCAGCGCCCGTTCGGCCCCGGCCCGGCGTTCCCCCAGGGGCAACAGAACCCCGAGGATTAATCCCAGCGGCACCAAAATGGCAAAGAGCACGCCCAAAAGCCCGCGTTCGCGCCCTGTCCGGGCCACCAGCCAGTCGATCATGCTCATGGCCTGTCCTCCCCGCCGATGCCTGTCGACAGCTTCAACCGCGCCTCCGTGCCGCCGTCGACGCTGCGCGATTGCAGAACCGTCACCTGCAATCCCGCCACACCAAGGGCTTCGACCAACCCATCGAGCGCGGCAAAATCCGCCAACTCGGCCGTGATTTCCAAACCCTGCACCGGGCCATAGCTGACCACGCCGACGCGGGCGCGTTGTGCGGCCAGCACCTCGGCGGTCGCACCGAACAGCTCGAGCGGCGCGATATGCGACACCTCGGGCCCGCCACCACGCCCGGCCTGGCGCGCCTCGATCTCGCGGCTAACCTGGGTGCGGATGTCGAGAATAGGCCCTTGCGGGACAAAATGCTCGCGCACCTGTGCGATGGTTGCCGCCGTCATCTCGCGGCGCTGCTCCTCCAGCCGCTGGGTTGCCAGAATCTGCCCCGCCGCCCACAGACCCGCCGCAACCAGCCCGATCAGAACCGGCCAGCGCCACGGTAGCACTCGCGCCCTGAGCCGCGCCCGCGCCGCCTGGGCGTCGCGGCGCAGATCAAACCCCAACTCTCCATGGGCCAGAGGTTTGGGCGTTGCCACGCCCAACCGACCCAGCTCGGCAATCTTCTCAACAACCGCCACTCCGGTAGCATCGGCCCAGTCACGTAGTCCCGCCGCATCCTGCCCGATCAAAAGGATCGCCTTGGGCCGGTCACGCTCTTCCACCTCGTCCCAGGCGCGCTGCAGCATCGCCCCGGCCAACTCCGGCGCCGCAGAGAACCCATCCCCGGGTCCCAGCCGCGCCATCACCGTATCCGCTTCAACGTAAACGGTCCAAAGACCCTCGGCCGCGGGCAAGCCCAGATAGTCCGGAAGCACCGCGCGACAGCGCTCTCCCGCGACCCGCCGCCAACCTGCAACTTCATCCGCCCCGGCCACCAGAACCCGGGTCCAGGCCCGTGCCCCTCCGGGACCATGAAACGGGCGGATATCCAACGCCTCGGCCGTCTGCCCGGTCATGTCCGAGACCTGCCGCCGGGCGACCTTTTCGCGCGCGGCCCCTTGCAGGCCCGCAGGCAAATCAAGCGTCATCACCGCCACACGCGCGCCCGGCACCAGAGCCACCTGCCGCTTGCCGGGCCGCGTGCTGCCGACACCGTCCAGACGCAGAAACCCCTTGGGATTGAACGTGGGCGACGCTGCCGTCATGTCACGCGCCCTGCCTTGTTACCCGCCTGCACCACCGGTGTGCCACCCTCTCAGTTCCAGTTGTCCAGACGATAGGCCACCACTGGCCGTTGGGGAAGCGACAAACGGTTGATCACAACCCGTCTGGATGCCCGTCGCCCGTCCAGATCGGCAACTATCTCAACCTCGAACCACGACGATCCGACGGCAAAGAACGCCGCCGGCAGGTCCTCGATCACCTCCGGGGTCACGATCTTGCCAAGTTCGTTCAGGAAGGTCTCGATCGAAGCAAAGGGCTGCCGCCGCGCCAATTGCACCAGCGCACCAATATGCGTGACCTCGACGTTCGGGAAAAAGCTGGCCAGGACCTCTGCCGATATCGTGTTGATGTTGAGTGACGCATCCGCTGGCAGGACCGCGATGAACGGTGCCAGCCTCTCGATATCACGTGCACTCAGCCCTGGAATGCCGCGCAGCTGTTCAACCATCACCAGGGCGCCTCCGACCGGGCGCTCTGGCACCTCCTTATGGGCATAGGCCCGCGGATCGGCCGGGCCGTCCGGAGAAAGAAACCCGGCAATCGCGGCAACGCTGACCGACGACACCCCGCGCCGCTGCGCCAACCGCTCGAATGCGGCCCGGGCCAGCATGTCATTGGGATCGGCCAGCCGGTTGAGGTTGAACCGCCCCTGCAGGTCGCGGATCTGACCGCGCACCTGACCCCGGTCCAGCGTCACCGGCGGCACCGCGCGGGCCCAGGCCTCGCCTGGGTGATCTGTCTGCGCTCCGGTTTGCAGGTCCTGCTCCAACATTGCCCGCGCCAGGCTCTCGAACCCGTCCAGATAGAGCCCCAACTGCACCGCATGCAGTGCCACTTCGGCCCGGACCCTGCCGCTCTCGGCCCGGCTCAGCATATAGACCGCGGCCGCCGAAAGGGCGGCCACGATGATCAGTGCGTTGACAAGCACGAAGCCACCCTGCCGTCTTGCCCTGTTCATTGCCATTTTCATTGCAATGTCTCCAGCAACCGGATGTCTCCAAACGCCTGCGTCACCAGGGTAATCTCGACCGCCTGGGGCAGAAAATCGGAATAGGTCTCCGCTGCCACTCCGGCGTCATCCTGTTGCGACTTGCGTACCTCCTGCATAGTCTTGTCCAACGCCGCGAACCGCACCCCCTCGATCCAGCCGATCCCGGTCCAGTGGCTGCGGATCCGCAGGTCGGCAACCCCCTCCATCACCACGATGTCCGGGCTTTTCTGGTCCGCGCCGACCGGCCACACGGTGCGCCAGACACCGCGCAACAGCTGCCCGGTCTCTCGGTTCAGCCGGTATTCCACCCGTTCGACAAGACCGGATTTTCCCATCGGTGCATAGCGATGCGCGTTCCCGACGCTCAGAGACATCCAGTTTCCCGCCGGGTCGGCATCGAGTGCCGAGACCACGCCACCGCCGGGTGGATAAAACAACACTGGCACCATCAGCGACAGGTCCTGCCGGATCAGGCTGGTGGCCCGCCCAAGCCCGGCCCCGGCTTCGGCAAACTCGGCGGCCCGGTCACGCTGCCGCAGCATCCCGCCAAGCGATTGCAGCCCCAGCACCGCCACCAGCGCAAAAACCGACATCGCCACGACCAGCTCGATCATGGTCAGCCCGCGCGTCCGGTCGCGCCTCTCGCGCATCCGCCGGCTCATTGCCGCTCTCCGAACTGCGGCACGTACCCGACAAGCTGCGCGCCGGGTCCAAGGGCGGACCGCACGGTGATCCGGGCCTCGACAAGACCGCCCTGGGTCGGGGCCTGCTCGACCTTGACGACAAAGCTCTGGCCGCCCATCGCGACCGTTTCAGGCAGCGCGGCAATGGCACCGAAAAGGTGCAACTCCTCGGCCCGGTTCTGGGCCACGATTCGTGCCAGTATGCGCGCCTGTATCCCGCCCAGAGATTGCTGCGCCTGATCGCCGGCGCGGGTCGCCGCGATGGCGCCGACCGACAGGACCAGGATCGCAACCGCGAGCTCGACCAGGGTGAAGCCCCGCGCCCGGCCCGGCCTGCGCCGGCTATGCCACCGGGCACTCATCCGCATGACAACCCTGTCCATCCATCGCTCTCGCAACGTGCGCCATCATCGAACTGCACCGAAAACCCGCTGCCCTGGCCATCCGGCAGGAACACGATCTCGGGCGCGCCCATTGGCGGGATTTGCGCGGTGGAAAACCCGACCCGGCCGCGCCAGCGCAGCCCGTCCCCCGCGCCCTGCCAGCCTGCCGGTTCCTGCCCATCGCCGGGTCGCCAGACCATGACCTGCATGACACGCGGACCGATCCGCAACCCGCGCATCTCGCGCCCCTCGATGGCCAGATCGCGCTGCAAAACAAAGGCGCTGCGAAACGCTTCCAGATCACTGCTCTTGCTGTCGCGGCCAACCGTGAACACCACACCCAGCGCCAGCACCGCCAAAATCGCAATCACCACCAGCAGCTCGATCAGCGAAAACCCGGCGCGCGCGTGGTTTCCCGGTTGATCTACTGCGTCGCCCACGATCCGATATCCGCATCGGCGCCGCTGCCGCCGGCGGCCCCATCCGCCCCATAGGTGAACACGTCGAACTCGCCATGCACGCCCGGTGCCAGGTACTGATAGGGCTTGCCCCAGGGATCGACCGGCAGCCGGTCCATGTATTTGCTCCAGTTTTCCGGCACCGGGCTTGTCACCGGCTTGCTCACCAGCGCCGCAAGCCCCTGCTCGGTGCTGGGATAACGGAAGTTATCAAGCCGGTAGAGCTTGACCGCGCTGACAATCGCGGCGATGTCCGACTGCGCCCGTGCCGCCCGCGCCTGATCCGGGCGGTCGATCACACGCGGCACGATGACCAGTGCCAGGATCGACAGAATCACCACCACAACCATCAGTTCCAAAAGGGAAAACCCGTCATCGGATTTGCCGGTTGTGCGCCGCGTTGTGTCAGTCATGCGAAATAGCCCTTGCTTGAATGGTTCCACCCTACAAGGCGGCAAACGGGCTGACAATCAGTCATCCACACCGTATGAGACCGCATGGCCCTCACCGATCCATATATCCTGATGCTGCTTGTGTTTTCGCCATTTGCCGGCTCGTTCCTGGCGCTCGCAGCCGACCGATTGCCGCGTGACGAAAGCATCATCCTGCCGCGCTCGCATTGTCGGAGCTGCAAGATCCCCCTCTCCGCCCGTGACCTGATCCCGATCCTGTCCTTTGCCTTGACCCGGGGCCGTTGTCGCCATTGCGGCGCACCGATCCCGTCCTGGCTTGTTTACTTCGAACTGACCACCGTCGGCCTTGCTCTCTTTGCCGTGGTTCTGGCGCCGACGCCAATGCTGGCCTGGGGTTATGCTGTTTTTCTTTGGCTTCTCGTGACGCTGGCCGCGGCCGATCTGCACCATTTTCGCCTGCCCGATCTGCTGACCGGGGCGCTCTTGATCGTGGCGCTGCTGCTGGCCTGGCAAACAGGCCTGCCGTCAATGACCGATGCAATCTGGGGCGCGGCCATCGGGCTGGGCAGTTTCCTGGCCCTGCGCCTGGCCTATTTCTGGCTGCGCGGCCGCGAGGGGCTGGGCCTGGGCGATGTCAAGCTGATGGCCGGGCTGGGGGCCGCACTTGGCCCGGAAATGCTGCCGATCATGGTTCTCATGGCATCTCTTGCGGCGCTTGCCTCTGCTCTGATCGGTGCGCTGATGGGGCGCAGCCATGCGATGCAGGCCACACGGCCCCTGCCCTTCGGTGCGGCATTGGCGGCGGCAACCGGCCTCCTCTGGCTGACCTTGCGATTGCCGGTTTGACCATGCGCGCATCGCATCTTAACCTACACCTATAGTTTCAGTTTTTTCGACCGCCACAACCAAGAACCCGAACAATGGATTCCCCAGATGACGCTGCATTCTTTCCGCCTTGTCCCGCTCTGCCTTGCCTGTGCCCTGGTCCTTGGCCCGAACGTTCTTCCGGCACAGACCAGCGGTGAGAACCCCGCCCAACCCTCACAACCCGCCGCCCCCACCATGGCCGAAATCGAGCGCGCCTGGGCCGCGGGGGACATGGTCTTTGTTCGCGAGGGTCTGAAAATCCTGGCCGAAACCGAAGGCACCGCGCTGGCGCAGTACCGCTATGGCCGGGTTCTGGCCAATGGCCATGGTGGCCCGCGCGACAACAAGGCCGCGGCGACGTGGCTGCAAAAGGCGGTTGATCAGGACCATATAGAGGCGATGGTGCTTCTGGCCCGCATCTACCTCAGCTCCAAGACGGAAAAAGGCGCGCTGGCCGCTGCACCGCTGCTGCAACGCGCCGCTGCGCGCGGCAATTCCGGCGGGCAATACTACCTGGCTCTGTCGATGCAGAACGGTGTCGGCATGGAGGCCGATCCTGCCAATGCACTGAACTGGCTCCTGGCCGCCGGGGAACAGGGGCACGTTGCCGCCCAGTTCGAGCTTGCCAAGGCCTTTTCCCGCGGTATCGGCACCGAAAAGGATACCGTTAAAACTCAGCGCTGGCTGACCGAGGCCGCCGCCAACGGCCATGTCCAATCACAGCTTTTCCTTGCCTTAGCGCTGGATCGCGGCAACGGCATGAAGCAGGATCGCGCCGCGGCCCTGTCCTGGTTCCGCCGCGCCGCCGAAGCAGGGCTTCCCGTCGCCCAGCGCGAGCTCGGTCTGCGCTATCTGACTGACGCCAGCGGCCCGCGCAACGTGACCGAGGCGCTGCGCTGGCTGCAAGCCGCGGCCGAGGCCGGCGATACAGGCGCCCAAGTCCAGTTGGGGCATATCCACCTCAAGGGACCGGATCACGGCCTGCCCCAGGACGACAAGGCCGCCTATGACTGGTACCACCGTGCGGCCGCCGCCGGTGACCCCCGCGGTATGCTGGCCCAGGCAGTTTTGCTGACCGAAGGGCGCGGCGCAGACCGCGATCTGACCGAGGCGGTCCGCCTGTTGCGGCTTGCCGACGAGGAAGCCGATTTCGCCGCGGCCCGGCTGCAACTTGGCCGGATGGCCGCCCGCGGCCTGCTCGACGGGCTGGTCGCGCCGCAAACCGCTGTGCCATGGGCAGCGCTGGCCGTAACCCAAAAGGACGATGCCGAGGCGCTGGCCTGGCTGGAACAGCAGGCGCGCGGTGAAAACCGCCCGGCCCGGACCATTTTGGCCCTGCTGCTGCAGGACCGTGGCGGGGATGAGGCCCATATCGCCAACCTACTCTCTGAGGCAGCCGAAATGGGCGATGCCACGGCTCAATTTCGTCTTGGCATGTTATACACCACCGGGGCTGGTATCGAGCTGGATTATGTTGCAGCGCATAAATGGTTCAACATCGCCGCCACCCAGGGCATCGCCGAGGCTGTCGAACAACGCGCCCTCCTGGGGCAGTTGATGACGCCGGAACAGGTGGCCACGGCGCAGGAAGCCGCCCGCAGCTGGATGGCCGCAGAAGGGGCCCGCGCTCCGCAGACCGTGCAACAGATCAAAACCAGCGATGCGGACAAGGACAGCGACAAGGCTTCCTCCAATGATTAACACTCGCCTGATCATCGCCCTGGCGGCCCTTGCCGCCTTGGTCAGTCCTCTCTCGGCCCAGACCACCACGCCCGCCCCCATCGCCGAACCCGCCAACGCCGAAACGCTCTTTGCCGAGGGTTTGCGCTTTCACCACGGCGATGGTGTCGCGCAAAGCTTTGCCACCGCCGCCGAGTGGTTCACCCACGCCGCTGCCGCCGGCCACCCTGGAGCCCAGAACTTCCTCGGACGCTACCATCACGCCGGGTTCGGCGTTGCCCGCGACCAGGCGCAGGCGCTGCGCTGGCTGAGCGCCGCCGCCGCATCCGGCGACCCGCAATTCCTGCACGATCTTGGCGGCGCACTTGAAAACGGCGCCGACGGCTCATCCGACCCCGCCGCCGCCGCCGAGGCCTATACCAAGGCCGCCGAACAAGGGTTCCTGCCCTCGATCGTCAGCCTCGGTGTGCTCTACCAGAACGGTCGCGGGGTCGAACAGGATTTCACCCGCGCCCACAGCCTCTACAGCCAGGCCGCCGAGCAGGGCAACGCCCGCGCCCAGAACAACCTCGGCCTGCTCTATGCGCGCGGCAACGGCGTCGAACAGGACTATGCCCGCGCGGCTGAACTCTTTGCCAAGTCCTCGGAACAGGGCATGAAACAGGCCCACCGCAACCTTGGTGTAATGTATGAAAATGGCTTTGGTGTCCCCATCGACGAGGCCCGTGCCGCCGAGCTTTACCGCATGGGCGGGCAGGGTTCTGAGACCGCGTCGGACAAGGACAGCGCGCATATCCCTTACGACACGCGGCTGCAGCCCTTGACCGATACGCCGGAAACCCGCCAGCGCCTGGTGCAGGCGGCCAATGCGGGCGATCCGGTGTCGCAATTCCAGTTGGGCTGGCTGCTGGCCAATGATCCTGAATCCGACCATGCCGCCCTGCGCGGTGCAGCCTCTCTGTTTTCGACGTCCGCAGCCAAGGGGTACGGCCCGGCCATGACCGGGCTCGGCCTGATGCATTTCCAGGGCCGCGCCGTTCTTCAGGATTTTGTCCTCGGCCAGATGTGGCTGACCCTGGCCGAGGCCGCCGGTCAGGAAAACGCCTCGGCGCTGGGGCTTACTCAAACCAAGCTGATGACTCCGGCCCAGATCAACCAGGCCCAGGTTCTCGCCGCCGACCGTCTGAAGCGCTAGGGCCGGGCCCTTCGACAGGTGGCAAGAACCGGCGCAACGGGTAAAACTGCAACCTTTTCACAGGCCCTCTATGCGTTATACTCATCTGGCGCTTCCGGTTTTCAACCCGACATTGCGGGATAACCGGAGTGGTAGAGTGTCACTTTTTTCGCAGCAGCGGCTTGCCGACCCCTCGCACTTGCTGCAGTTTTTGAAATTCATCGTCAACAGGACCTTGTTATGCCCAAACTCAAATCGCTTCTTACGGCCGCTATCGCCGCTCTGATCGCCACTGCGGTTCAGGCTGCCGAACCGGTCAAACAGCACAATTCCAACGCCATCTGGTTCGTCAACTGGATCGGGCTGACCAATGCCACCCTGACCATCTCAGAACCTTCAGGCAAGATCGTGACAATCCACGCCCAGTCCGGCACCCCGGTCTACAAGCTTTCCGGTGATGTTCAGGACGGTGTCTACCGTTACGAGCTTACGGCAGCGACCGACAAGACACGCAAGATCGTCAACCAGATCGATTCCGGTCGCGGCGAGAACCAGTCCGACAGTGAGGCCATCCCGTATCACGGCCAGGGCCATTTTACCGTCGAACGCGGTGTGATCGTGCCGGAAAAGGACATCAAGGAAGACGAGGGCTGATCCCGGCCCGATCCTTGCGGCGGGCTCTGAAACGCCCGCTGGATTTCCTTTGAAATCAATCCGTTCCATGCAATAATCCCGCATGGCCTGCGCCACTCTTACCTTTTTGGTCCCATGAACCACTCCGCCCGAACAATCGATCCGCCGCGCCTGATCCTGTCCCTGCTGATCCTGGTGTGTCTGGCCGCCGTGTTCTGGACCACCTCGCGCTATCCGGCGCTTGATGAAAAGGCGATGATGGCGGGCGCGATCCAGCTTGAGGATTCGCTCAGTTTTGAGGCCAAGTTCCCGGTCAGCCCCGACATGGGCGTGCTCGAGCGGATCTTCTGGTCGACGCTGAACTGGATCAACACCAACAAAAAGGGCATGACATTCGGCCTTCTCTTTGCCGCCGGGTTCCTGACTGCCGCGGCTTACGTCCAGCGCCGCAGCTTTAGCAACGGCTTTGCCAATTCCTTCCTCGGACTCATTATCGGCACGCCTTTAGGCGTGTGCGTCAACTGCGCCGCCCCGATTGCCAAGGGGATGTATTCCGCCGGCATGCGGGCCGAAACCACGCTGTCGGCGATGATCGCCTCGCCCACGCTCAACATCGTGGTGCTGACCATGCTGTTTTCCGTCATGCCGCCCTATATGGCGGCGCTGAAAATCGTCCTCAGCCTGGTGATCATCCTCCTGCTGATCCCTTTTATCTGCCGCACCCTGCCCGAGCGTGAAATCATTCCGGTTGATGTCTCGCCGCCCGCCTTCTTCGGCCTCGACGGCCCCGCGGTGGGGCAGGCGCCCAAGCCCGGGATCATCGCCGCTCTGGTCTCGGTCATCACTGCCTATTTCAAGAACCTCTGGTTCGTGATCAAACTCACCGTGCCGCTGATGCTTCTGGCCGGGTTCCTCGGCGCGCTGGCCGCCACGCTCCTGCCCCACGATCTGATCCTCGGCCTGCCCTATGCCGCCTGGATCCTGATCCCGCTGGCGCTGGTGGGGGTCTTCCTGCCCGTGCCCATCGCCTTTGACGTGGTCGTGACCGGAGGGCTTCTGGGCCTTGGTCTGTCGCACGGTTACGTCATGGTGCTGCTGTTCACGCTGGGCAGCTTCTCGGTCTATTCCTTTCTGATCATCTACCAATCCGTGGGCCGCCGTGCCGCATGGATGCTGACCGGCAGCGTTGTTCTTCTCGGCATCCTCGGCGGGCTCATCGCCCAAACATATCACGACTGGCAGACCGAGCGCGCCCTGCGCATGCTGCTCGAAGACGCCCGCGCGCCCATGACCGCCCCGGCCCCCGGCTGGAGCCTGATCCCCGCCGCCCATGCCGCCACGACCGACCCGTGGCAAGTCAGCAGCGAAGACGCCGGAAACACCACCGTTACCGCCGCACCCTTCGCCGCCCCTTCCCCCGCCGGTGACACCCCCTTCACCCGCATGGAGGCCACGAAAATCGGCATCGACAAACCGGTCGAATTCTCCATGCGCGACATGTGGCCACCGTTCTGGGAAGGCCGCTCGCTTTCCTCGGGTGACATCGACCGCGACGGCGATCTCGACATCGCCATCGCCTCGACCGAAGTTGGCCTCTACCTCTATCTCAACGACGGCACCGGCCAGTTCACCCGCCAAACCGTCGATCTCGGCCCGCTTGCACAGGCCCATATCTTCAATGCCGCGCTGGCTGATCTGGACAATGACGGCTGGCTTGACCTGACCGTGGCGACCTACCTGCAAGGCAGCTTTTTCTGGCGCAACCATGACGGCCAATTCGGCCCCTCGGCCCCGGTCAAATTGCTCAATAACCCCTCGACCCCGCTCGCCATGGCGATGAGTTTCGCCGATGCCGATCAGAACGGATATCTCGATATCGCCATGGGCAACTGGGCCGCCGGCTGGTACCGCCGCATCCCCGGCGAGGAAAGCCGCAACCGCATCCTCTGGACCGTCGACGGCACGCCCAGCGGCAAGACAACCGACATGCCCGGCATCCCCGGCGAGACCCTGTCGATCCTGTTTTCCGACATCAACAACGACGGCCACACGGACCTGATCGTCGGCAATGATTTCGACATTCCCGACTACTTCTACCTCGGCGATGGCACAGGAAACTGGGAGATGATCACCCATGCCTCGGGCCAGATTCCGCACACCACAACCACGACGATGGCCCTCAAAACCGGCGATCTCTCGGGCAACGGCCATCCGGAAATCTATCTTGCACAGATCGCGGGCCGCAGCTCGGGCATCTCGGAAACCCTCAAGATGCAGGACATCGAACTTTATTGCGATGCCATCGCGGACGCCGAAGCCAAAGCAATCTGCGAAAAGAACATGGGCATAAAACGCTGGTACAAGACCGGCAACAATTTCGACCCGACCTATGCCAGCAAATGCGGCCAGATGAGCGGACGCTACAAATCCGAATGCCGTGCCCTTCTGGTCAAGGACCTGGCAATCCAGAAACGCGACCCCGGCGTCTGCAAGCTGATCCCCAAGGACCAGCCGATCCCACGCGCCTATTGCGACCTACATTTTCTTCCGCCCCGGCCCGTGCCCGCTGAGGAGGCCGATCTGACCCACCAGCAAATCCTGCGCTCGAACGTTCTTCTGGAATGGCAAAGCGAGGGCTATGCCGACACCGCCGAGAAACGCGGCCTGGAAGTGGGCGGCTGGAGCTGGGACACGAAACTGGGTGATTTCGACCTCGATGGTGACTTGGACATGTACATCGTCAACGGCACCTGGGTTCCGAACGAGGTCACACCGTCAAACCTCTATTTCGACAATGACGGCAGCGGCAAATTCACCGAGGCTTCCGGCCCCATGGGACTCGAGGACTACCTGATGACTGCCTCGGCCACCCAGTTCGATGCCGACGGCGACGGCGATCTCGACATCCTGACCCACCCGGTCAACGGCCCGCTGGCGTTCTTTCGCAACAATGCGCAATCCCGCGCCATCGGCTTTGCCCTTGTCGATCATACCGGCAACCGCGACGGCATCGGCGCCGTGATCACCCTCACCGACAGCACCGGCCGCAGCCAGCGGCAAGAGCTGCAACTGGGCGGTGGCTTCATGTCCTTCGATGCGCCACATGTTCATTTCGGGCTCGCCGACCTGCCCGAGGCCGACAGCGCCCATATCCGCTGGCCCGACGGGTCCGAGACCACCATCGCCGGCCCCCTGCCCACCGGTCAGCTTTACACCATCACCCGGCAGTGACCTGCCGGGATTGCGCCGGCTTCGCCGTCGCCCGGGGGCCTCGCTTCGCTCGGCCCCGCATGGCATCTGGTGGCGCCGAGCGCACGCTCGGCGGGTTCGCCTCACCATCGTGTCCGGATTGAATCCCCGCATCCGTGGCCAGGTAGGATTTGAGTATTTTTGCCAAGAAAGAAATACGGCCTCATGATCTCTTTCTTGACCAAAATACTCATTGCGCAAGCGCTCCACGCGCACAGACCTAACAGCATGTGCATCCACCGCTCGCCGCATCAATCAATATCCGGTTAACTCCGTACGGCAGCGAACGCCCGACAGATACCCGACAGAAAGCCGACGGATACCAGCCCCCGGCTTTTCGCAGGGGAACCCATGTTAACCGCTTGGGGCGGCGGGTTTCAAATATCGCAAGAAACCCATGCTAACCCCTTCCGATATAAGGCATATTTGTCGCCATCACCGTCATGAACTGAACATTTGCATCGAGCGGCAGCGACGCCATGTGCACCACCGAACTGGCCACATGGGCCACATCCATCACCGTTTCGACTTTCACCTCGCCATCGGCCTGCGGCATGCCGGTGGTCATCTTTGCCGCCATGTCGGTCAACGCGTTGCCGATATCAATCTGTCCACAGGCAATCGAAAACGGTCGCCCATCAAGCGAGATCGACCGGGTCAGACCGGTGATCGCATGTTTCGACGCGGTATAGGCCGCCGAACCCCAGCGCGGCACATAGGCCGAGACAGAGCCGTTGTTGATTATCCGCCCACCTTGAGGGTCCTGCGCCCGCATGATGGAAAACGCAACCTTGGCGCAGATGAACGAGCCCGTCAGGTTGATGTCGATCAGATTGCGCCAGGCCTCCACCTCGATCTCGTCCACGGTGGCCGACAACAGCGAGACACCGGCATTGTTGAAGATCGCGTCCAGGTGACCCCACTGCGATGCCGCCTTACCAAACGTTTCGGCAACTGCGGACTCGTCCCGGACGTCGCAGGGCAGCACCAGCGCCCGCTCTTGGCCTGCGGCCACCTCTTCCAACAGGCCGCCCGTGCGCCCCATCAAACCCACGTTCCAGCCCGCTTCAAGAAACGCCTCTGCCGTCGCCTTGCCAACCCCGCGCCCGGCCCCGGTGATGATGATGCTTTGCGCCATGTCGTCCTCCCAAACCCTTGTTTCGCCTGATCAATCACAGGCACCCTCGATTGACAATTGCAGGTGTAGCGCCATCCTGCAAAGGCAAACCGCGCGAGACATGAGGATTTCGAGCCAGATTAGCCCCGCAGCCTGACTGAACGACAATGCTGACCTTCGCCCATGCCGTGCTGCTCTTGATTATCACCCCCTGCCCCCGGGGTTCTGAGTACTGCCGTGTTCGACGCGGCCTAGAGTTTCCGGCCCTCGCTTCCATTTGTCTTCGGCCGGTTCCTCGGCACCGACATGGCGATGCTGGCGGTGGTGGGGCTGGCGACCTGGTCTTTGATGACCAGCAGCACCCCCTAGACAAACCACCGCCCCTGCTGTCAGGATTTCCTTAACTTGGGAGATGCATCATGAACATCGTGATCCTTGGCGGCGCGGGCATGCTCGGCCGCAAACTCGGGCAATTGCTGGCGACCCGTGCCGAATTGCGCGGGAAAGCGATTACACGGCTGACCTTGGCGGACGTGGTCAAACCCGACCCGATCGACGTCGCGGCAATGGCAGTGGACACGGTGGCCTGCGATATCGCCGATCCACAGGCCGTGGCACGCGTGATCACGCCGGACTGCGATGTGATCTTTCACCTCGCCGCCATCCCTTCGGCCCAGGCCGAAGCCGCCTTCGAGGCCGGCATGCAGGCTAACTATTTCGGCAGCTACAACGTGCTGGAGCGCTGCCGTACCCTTGGAACGCAGCCAGTGGTGGTTTTTTCCTCAACACTGGCAGTTTTTGGCGGAGACGTTCCCGACCCGATCACCGACGCATCCTTCCTCAATCCGCAAACCTCCTACGGCTCGCAAAAGGCCATGGTCGAGCTGCTGGTTAACGACTATTCCCGGCGCGGTTTCATCGATGGGCGGGCGTTTCGCCTGCCGACGATCTCGATCCGTCCCGGCGCGCCCAACGGGGCGGCATCGTCCTTCATGTCCTCGATCCTGCGCGAGCCTTTGAACGGGCAAGAAGCGATCTGCCCGGTCGGACGGGACTTCCCGCACTTTTACCTGTCACCGCGAAAATGCGTGGAAAATCTGGTTCTTGGCGCGGAAGTCCCGGCGGAGAAACTGGGCCAGAACCGAGCCATGACCATGCCGGGGCTGACCCTGACCATTGGCCAGATGATTGACGCGATGACTGCCGTTGCCGGTCCGGACCCGGCCAAACTGATCCGCTGGGAAAGCCAGCCCGAGATCGAGGCAATCGTCAATGGCTGGCGCTTCGACATCCACACCGACAAGGCGCTGTCGCTGGGACTGAGCGCCGATGCCAGTTTCGAGGACAACGTGCGCTACTACCTTGAGGACGACCTGTCGCAACGATAGCGGCGAGACCCCGATTTCTGGCGGAAATACCGTATCACTCTCCACCCAGGCAGACGGCAATGTTCTGCGCCAGCTTGTCTATCAATGCCGGGTACATCTCCGGCCCGGCCTCAAGCGTGACCCCCAACGGATCAAGCTGCGCCACCCGGGCGCCGCCACCGTCGAACACCGTGTCGATCAGACCGTGATTGAACTGCGGTTCGGCGAAAACACAAACGATCTCTTCCTCGGCCACCATTTCGCGCAGCTCCGCTACGCGGCGTGGCCCCGGTTTTTCTGCGTCCGAGCTCGAAATCGCCCCCACGGCATGCAGATCGAACCGGTTTTGGAAATACTGATAGGCATCGTGAAAGACCACGAATTTCGCCTCATGCACAGGCTGCAACAGCGCCTGGGCCCGGGCCATGGCAGCGTCGATTTCACCCTGCCCTTCGCGGGCGTTGCTCCGATATATATCGGCGTTTTCCGGGTCCATCTCGGCCAGGGTTTCCGCCATGTGAGCCATCCAGATCTTGGCATTTTCCGGGTCGAGCCAACCATGGGGATCAGGGCCATAATGCACATGTGTTTCGTCGTCACCGCCGTCTTCTGCAAGATCATCATGTTGATCCACCTGATCCTCTTCATGACCATCATCGTGGTCCTCATCATGCCCATGCTCATCCTGGTTCCTGGACGACCCGGCGAATCGGGTTTCTTCGCGAAAGGTCAGCCGAGTGGTGCCTTCACTTTCCAACAACTCGACACTTCGTCCGCCAGCCGCTTGCAACGGTGCCAGGGCCCGCTCGAACCACCGTGTCAGGTTACCGGATACAAAGAACACCGCTTGCGCTTCCTGCACTGCCCGCGCCTCGGACGGCCGCATCGCGTAACCATGGGGTGAGGCCCCGGGCCGCACCACCAGTGTGGGTTCCCCAAGCCCCTGCATCACCTTGGCGGCCATCGCATGCACCGGCAAGATATCCACCGCCACCTTGGGCACCTCGGCGGTTGCAACCGTTCCCCAAATTCCCGCCACCGCAGCCAATAGCAGATTGCGCATCTTTCCTCGCATCGCAACAATTCAAACCCGGCGCTTGATAATTGTAATACTATAACATATCAACCCTCAAACTGATCGGAGAGGCAAATGACCGCCATCGGCTTTGAACATCACGACCACGCGGCCTGTGTACATTCCGGCACGGCGGTCGCAGCAGAGTATTGCGCACAGCAAGGACTGCAATTCACTGCCCAGCGCCGCCGCGTGTTGGAAATCCTGCTCGAGGAACACCGTGCCCTTGGCGCTTATGACATCCTCGACCGGCTCCGCGAAGAAGGTCTTGGCGCCCAGCCCCCGGTCGCCTATCGCGCGCTCGACTTCCTGACCTCGCATGGCTTTGCCCACAAGATCGAACGCCTGAATGCCTTCATCGCCTGCGCTCATATGGGCCAGCGCCACGCGCCCGCTTTCCTGATCTGCCGTGACTGCGGCGCCGTAGCTGAGGCCTATGCCGACCCGCTGCAGGGCGACCTTGGCCGCGCCGCCCGCGACGCAGGGTTTAGCGTCGAGCGCGCGGTGATCGAAGTTGAAGGGCTTTGTCCCCATTGCCAGGAAAGCCCGGCAAAATGAGCCTCGTTTCCCTTGATCACCTGAGCGTCAAACTGGACGGCAACACCGTGTTGTCCCATGTCGATCTGACACTGGACCCGGGCGAGATTGTCACCATCGTCGGCCCCAACGGGTCGGGAAAATCCACCCTTCTGCGCGCCATCATCGGCGCGATCAAACCCAGCTCGGGCAAGGTCGCGCGCGCGCCCAAGCTGCGCATCGGCTACGTCCCCCAGAAACTGCACATCGACCCGACTATGCCGATCACCGTGCGCCGTTTCCTCAGCCTGCCGCGTCGTGTGAGCGACGAAGCCGCCGCCACCGCTCTCACCCGTGCTGGCGCAGGTGACCTGGGGGCGCGGCAGATGTCCGGCCTCTCCGGTGGCCAATTCCAGCGGGTACTTCTGGCCCGCGCGCTTCTGAACGATCCACAACTCCTGATCCTGGACGAGGCCACCCAAGGTCTCGACCAGCCCGGTTCGGCCGCCTTCTACCGAACCATCGAAGACGTTCGACAGGAACTTGGCTGTGCGGTCCTGATGGTCAGCCACGAATTGCACGTGGTCATGGCCGCCTCGGACCGGGTGATCTGCCTCAATACTCATGTCTGTTGTCACGGCGCGCCGGAGCACGTGGCCTCGGCCCCGGAATACCGGGCGCTGTTCGGCTCGGGCACGCATGGCGCGCTGGCGCTTTACCGCCACGAACACGACCACGTGCATGACGAAAGCTGCTCCCATGACCATTCACACGACCACGAGCCCACCCAATGACCCTGCTTGATGACTATCTCATCCGCGCCCTTCTGGCCGGGATCGGCGTGGCGCTGGCCGCTGCTCCCTTGGGCAGCTTCGTGGTCTGGCGCCGTATGGCCTATTTCGGCGATGCCACTGCGCACGCGGCAATCCTTGGTGTGGCGCTGGCACTGGCCCTGAACATCTCGACCTTCGCCGCCGTTCTCGCCGTGACGCTGATCATGGCCGGAGCGGTGTCGTCGCTATCGGGCCGGACCCACGCGACCGACACCCTTCTGGGGGTCATCGCCCATTCGGCATTGGCCTTTGGCCTTGTGGCGGTGTCCTTTGTTCAGGGGGTGCAATTCGACCTGATGGCTTGGCTCTTCGGCGACATCCTGATCGTCGGCAAGTCCGATCTGCTGATCATCTGGGCTGGTGCGCTGCTGGTTCTGGGCCTGTTGTGGTGGCGCTGGCAGCCGCTTCTGACCTCGACCCTCAATGACGACCTGGCCTTTGCCTCGGGAATTGATCCCAAGCGCGAGCAAATGGTGCTGACCCTTGCGCTGGCCCTGGTGGTGGCGGTGGCGATCAAAGTGGTTGGTGTGCTGCTGATTGGCGCAATGCTGGTCATACCGGCAGCCACCGCACGGCGCTTTGCCGACACGCCCGAACGCATGGCGGTTCTGGCCACGGGGATCGCCATCGCCTCGGTCCTGGGCGGGTTGCAGCTGGCCCTGTGGTTCGACACGCCGGCCGGTCCCAGCATCGTCAGCCTCGCTGCCAGTCTGTTTGTCCTGTCCGGGATTGCAGGCCTTACCCGCCGGGCATAGCGGGGCCGCGCCGCGCCGCACCGGTATTACATCACTCCGCCAGCCCCAACAAACGCGCCGCGTTGCCCTTGACGATATCGGGGCGCAGTTCATCCTTGATGTTGATCTTCTCGAAATCAGACAGCCAGCGTTCCGGTGTGATCATCGGCCAGTCGGACCCGAACAGAACCTTCTTCTTCAGGATCGAATTGCAGTATTTCACAAGAATTTCAGGGAAGTACTTGGGCGACCAGCCACTCAGATCAATGTAGACATTCGGCTTGTGCTGCGCCACGGCCAGCGCCTCTTCCTGCCAGGGGAAGGATGGGTGGGCCAGGATGATCTTCATCTCGGGGAAATCCACCGCCACATCGTCGATCACCATCGGGTTCGAGTATTTCAGCCGCATCCCGTTGCCGCCGGGCATGCCACTGCCGACCCCGGTCTGCCCGGTATGAAACAGCGCGATGCCGCCTTCCTCGGCAATCGCTTCATACAAGGGATAGGCCATCCGGTCATTCGGCCAGAACCCCTGCATGGTGGGGTGAAACTTGAACCCCTTGATGCCGAAATCGCGGATCAGGCGGCGGGCCTCACGCACCCCCATCTTGCCTTTCCATGGATCGATCGAGGCAAACGGGATCAGCACATCGTCATTCTCGGCAGCCAGCTCGGCCACCTCTTCGTTCTTGTAGCGCCGATAACCGGTCTCGCGCTCGGCATCGACGGGGAAGATCACCGCCGCGATGTTCTGCTCGCGGTAATGCTGGGCGGTCTGCGGCACAGTGGGCGGATGTTTCCACGGTGCGCCAAAATAATTCGCCATCGTCGACTGCAGGTCGTCATAGCCATCATCGGAATGGCAGCCACAGGGCTCCTCCGCGTGGGTGTGAATGTCGATTGCCCGTACCTTGTTCACGTCAACCATTTCATATTCTCCTTACACCGTCGTGACGGCGGCATCACCATCATCATAAAGCCGCTCCAACAGCGCCTTGCGCCGATCCAGAACCTTGCGGTAGTTCAGGTTGCCCTTCGCGGTCATCTCGCCCGCACCCATATCGGCAGGCTCGCTCAAAACCATGGCTCGGCCCACATGCACCGAGCTGCCGCTGACCTCACGCGCCCTCTCGGCCAGTCGCCGACGGATTTCCCCGAGAAGCAGCTTGTCCGTCATTGCGCCATTGTCACTCTCGATACCGAACCCTTGCACCTGCAAATCAGTCAGATTCGGGAATATCATCAAACCGATCTGGTGCCGGTCGGCCCCAGTCACCACCAGATCGGCAGCCAGCGGGGAAAGCAGTGCCAACAGATCGATCCGCAGCTGTGCTGCCCGCACCCATGTGCCGGTATTCAGCTTGAAATCCTCGGCAATCCGTCCGTCGAACTTCATTCCCATGTTGGGATCATTCGGATCGACAAACTTCATCGCATCGCCGGTAATGAAAAAGCCTTCCCCGTCAAAGGCTTCTGCCGTTTTCTCGGGATTGTCAAGATACCCCGGCGTGATCGACGGGCCTTTGAGGCGCACTTCACAGCGCATCTCCTCATCCGGGATCAACTTCATTTCCAGCCCGGTCATGGGCACGCCGATAACGCCCGCGCTGTCGGTCGGCTCCTGCTGAAACATCGCCGCCGGGGCGGTCTCGGTCAGGCCCCAGGACGAGGTCATCAACGGCACCTCACCCTTGATGTCCAGCGCCATGGCTTCCAGCGCCTCCCAGATGTCCTGCGGCAGGGACGCCCCGGCATAGAACACCAGATCAAGGTCCTCGAAAAACCGTTGCTTCAACCCGGCATCGGCGCGCAAAGCCTCAACCAGTAATCCATACCCCACCGGCACGTTGAAACTCAGCGTCCCAGTGACCATCGACAGGTTTTCCAGCGTGCGCTCAAACAGCCCCTTCACTGGCTTGCCATCATCGATGTAGAGCGCGCCGCCATTGGCCAGCATCATATTGAAATTGTGCGAACCACCAAAGACGTGGTTCCACGGCAGCCAGTCAACAATCCGCGGCACCCGGTCCTTCAACTGCGGCAGGCTGTCGAGGATTTGCAGCTGGTTCACGCACATCATCCGGTGCGTGGTGATCACCCCCTTGGGCGAAGAGGTCGAACCGCTGGTCAGCAGGATTTTCACCGTGTCATCCGGCCCGACAGCATCGCGGGTCACGTCCAGATCGACGCCCGCGTCACCTTTGAGAAGATCATCAAAGGGCGTGACCTTGTCATTTGAGCCGGGCTCCGAGGCCACCACCTCAATCCCTTCAAACGCCTCCAAAGCCAGCGCCTCGCCATATTGATCGGCATCCACCGCATAGGCCATCTTGGGCCGGGTCAACTCGATCGCATGGCGCAACCGCCCGTGCGCTCCGTGGATCAGCGAGTATTGCTCGGCCACCGGCACGGCCGGTATCCCCGCGTATTGCGCCGCCAGCGCCAGCAGCCCGTGATCGACTCCGTTGCCCGACAGGATCAGGATCGGCGTATCGCCATTCATACCCCGTGCCAGCAGGCTCGCCGCAATCGACCGCACCTGTTCCAGCGCCGCCCCGTAAGACATCTCTCGCCAACCGGCCCCGGACCGTTCGGCCAGGAACACCCGCTCCGGCGCCTCGTCGGCCCATTGATGCAACCAATCACCGGTCCGGTCGACTGGCGTTCCCAGCGCCTTGTTCGACCGGTAAATCAACGCACCGTCATCCCGGCGCGTCAGCGTTGTGTCATGCGGCTGAAACCGCTCTGTCCGTTTCATGCCTCCCCTCCCTGTTCGATCAGGTTCATCGCGGCGATCACCGCCGCGCGCTGTTCTTTCGACAGGCCAGCCAACAACCGGTCTTCGTCCGCCCGGTTCGCGTCCGTCGCCTCGGCGCACAACGCCCGGCCTTGCTCCGTCGGGTTCAAGGCATAGGCGCGCCGATCCGTCGGCACCTTGTCACGGCTGATCAACCCGCGCTCCTCCAACTGGTCCAGAATCACCACCAGATTGGGTCGCTCGATTGCCAGCGCATCGGCCAGCTGCGTCTGCCGCATCCCGGGGTTGTCCACGATCATCACCAGCGCCGAATAGGTCACCATCCGTAGGCCAAAGGGTTTCAGAGTGGCGTTCAAGTCCGCCTGCAATACGCTCATCGCTCGTTTGACGTGATAGCCCATGAAGCTGCGCAGCGTGGCATCGCTCACCGAAACAGCTTCGGTCATCTTCACAACCTCACCCATCTCAGGCCCCGAAACTCGGCGCGCGTTTTTCCAAGAACGCCGCCAGCCCCTCGATGGCGTCCGGGCTGGTCTGAGTCAGCGCCGCGCAAAGGCTCTCGGTAAAGAGCCCTCCGGCCTTGTCCATATCCTCGATCCGGCTTAGCGCGTGGATCATCACATAGTTCGACAGCGGTGCGTTGCGCGCGATCTTGCGCGCCAGGTCCTGCGCCATGTTCAGCGCCTCGCCCTCACCGACGCTGTAGTGGGTCAGGCCCAGCACATAGCCATCCTCGGCCCCGTATTTGCGCCCTGTCAGCATCATTTCGACCATCCGGTCGGCACCCAGGATACGGCCGACCCGTACGCTGGCACCGCCGCCGACGTATATCCCGCGCCGCCCTTCGGGTAGCTGGAAAATGGTTGAAGGTTCGGCAATCCGCACATGGGTCGACGTGGCCAGTTCGAGCCCGCCGCCGATCACCGCGCCGAACATGGCGCTGACGACCGGCAGCCCGCCATACTGAATGCGGTCCATCACCTCGTGCCAGCCACGCGAGTGGCGCATCGTGCCCTCGGCATCCCGGCTTTTATGTTCGCTGAGGTCCAGTCCGGAACAGTAGTGTCCCGCCGTTCCGGTCAAAACCACCGCCTTGACCTCTTCCGGGGGCGCACGAAAGAACCCGTCAATCGCATGCAAAAGCTCGTCGCACATGGCGTTGCGCTTGTCCGGGCGGTTCATCGTCAGGGTCGCGATCCCGTCCTCAACGTCCACCAGAAGCATGTCATCGGTCATTGAGTTCTCCATTAGATGAATCGAATAATAGTTATGTTGTATAACTTATTTCGGAAAGCGAGTCACCCCGGAAAAATCAGGGCAGTTGAATCACAAAGCCCCTTCAGCGTTTGACCGCATTCATCATCACTTTAAGATTTGAACAGACTTTCGAATTACCTTCGCAATCCGACAAGGTGCAAAATGCATGGCATTTTGCCACCCAACTTGCCGCTGCGAGGACCAGCTCCCCGGGATTTTTTCGATCAGATGAAGGGGCGAGACGGGGTACTCGAGTGCCGGCTTGAGCCCAAAAGCGTTCTACCTCGGGCTCGAAGTTTTCCGGCGCCCGGACGCAATCGATCGAGTTTTCCGTAACCTACTCTTCTCGCAGGAAATCGGCGCAGGTCACCTGTACCGAGACAATACGGCGACCCTGGCCCTGAACGCCCCAGGCGAAGGCCATGTTGTCTACGTTCTCGATACGGTACGGGGGGGCACCAAGCCCGGCAACAGATCCCATGAAGACATTGGGCGGGCGGGTCGACAGGACGGCGCGGATGCTGGTAAGCGCGGCAGCCACTTCGGGATGCCCCGAGGCGGCTTCGAGCTGGCTGAGGTTGACATAGGAGTAATGGTGATCGCCAAAGCCAAAGTAAAAGTCCTCGGTCACGGTGCGCGAAATCGCCCCGGTGGTGCTTATCTGGTAGAAACCGACACGGGGCTGCACATCGGTGACGAGGCGGTAGGTTCCATCCTCGGTCGAGAGCCACAGTTGCGCTCTTGCCGCACCGCTGCCACTGCCCGAGGACACGGTGGTGAGCCCGGCGATAGAGACCGGGTCAGACGAGAGGCTCCAGCTATGGCCGTGGCCGAAATCGCCGGCGCCGAAGGCGTGCAGGGTGACGCGCTCATCGGCGTAGAAACGGGCGCCACCGCCGATCGGGATGAGCGCCTCGGTGTGCCAGGTCAATGTGCCGGAATAGCAGCTGGGATCGACCGGCCGGAATCCGGGAACAGTGTAAAAATTGCTGAGCGGTGGCGTACCGGGGGGCGCGATAAGGTAATGCTCGGGCTGGTAGAGCGTTGGGTCCGTGGCGGCTGTGTCATGGCTGTCGGCCATGGCAGGCGAGACGGTCAGAGTGAGCGCCAGGCAGGTGGCGAGGAGCAGGTCGTGGGATCCGAGCATGGGCAGGTGTCCCTTCACATCAAGGGTTATGCGCAGCCCTGATCCTGCGCGCCGTCGGATTCGATGTGGTGGAGACGGGCAAGCCGCAGTGATCGGGCCTATAACTTCGCCCGAATTATAGCACCTTTGGCGATGCATTTGTCATGTGACACGGTGCCAGATGTCAGGCAGTCTCGATGATTTCGAAATCATGGGTCAGGGTTGCCGTTGCTGCCATCATCGCCGAGGCCGAACAGTATTTCTCGATCGAGAGCGACACGGCGCGTTCGGCCTTGGCCGGGTTGAGGCCGCGACCTTTGATGATGAAATGCATGTGAATGGTCTTGTAGACCTTGGGATCGGTGTCGGCGCGTTCGGCTTCGATCTGGACTTCGACATCCTCGACCGGTTCGCGGCCGCGTTCAAGGATGTGCACCACGTCATAGGCCGAACAGCCGCCGGTGCCAAGGAGCAGCAGTTCCATCGGCGAGGGACCGGGTTTGACGCCGCTCTCCCCGTGGGCTGCACCAAAGGCAATAGCGTGGCCGCTGCCTGCGGTGCCGACAAAGGTGCGGTCACCGACCCATTTGACGTTTGCTTTCATCATGATGCGTTTCCTTTTTTCGAGAGGCGGGCTTCGCGCCAGAAGGCATAGATCCCGGCGGCGATGGTAATGCCACAGCCGAGATAGGTGAGCAAATCGGGGCGTTCACCGAAAACGATGGCCCCGACGATAAGGGCAAAGATGATCCGGATATAGCGGAACGGGGCGACGACCGAAATCTCGCCTGTCCGCATCGCTTGGATCATCGCGAAATAGCCCAGTGACCCAAGAACCACGGTGCCAAGTACATAGCTCGATGAGGCCACGGTGAGGGGTTGGGGCGGTTCGATCAGCAGCATGTGCACCCAGCCGCCCAGGGTCAGAACGGCCATGCCGTAAAAAGCGATGCGGGTTGACGGCGTGGTGCCCGGCATCAGGCGGGTCGACACGTCACGCAGGGCAAGACCCAGCATGGCGGCAACAGCCCAGAGCGCGTTGGGTTCGAACCCTGAAAGGCCGGGGCGCAGAATGATCAACACACCGGCAAAACCGATCAGGATCGCGCCCCACCGACGCCAGCCGACCTGTTCCTTCAACAGGATGATGGCAAAGAATGTGACAGCCAGCGGCGTGGCCTGAATAACGGACGAAGCCAGCGAGATGCCGACCGTAGACAGCGCGGTGACGAAACTGAAAGTGGCGACGATTTCTGCCGAGTTGCGCAGGAGCATCGGCCAGCTGACCAGGTCGGCGGCGATAAGGCGATGGCCCTTGGAACGCGTCAACGCGGCGAAAATCAACGCCCCGCCACCCCCCATGAGCGACAAGACCTGCCCCTTGGGCAGTGTCTGGGTGGCGAGCTGCACGCACGCATCAGTCGCAGCAAAGAACGCCATGGCGGTAATCAGTAAGGCGATGCCTCGGAGGTTATTGTTGGCCATGGGCGCGCCTTTCACGCAGGGGACAGGCCGTCCTTGGCGATGTGGTGCGGAAATGTCTAGGGGCGGGGTAGGCTTTTTGCAGCGGATTGCGCCGGGGGCACCCTCCGGACTAGTGTCTGGATGAAGGCAAAGAGGACGAAGGGGCGGTTCCATTCGCAGGCACGCCACCCAACCAGCTCTGATCGTCTTTTTACTGGTCTACCTGTTTCCGATTTTTCTATGGGCGTATTTGAGTGTTTCCCCGGTCACCCGCGAAGAGTTCGTTCGAGCGGAAGGGCGTCAGCTTGTCCGCAATGAGCAAAGTATTCGCCTGCGATCAGTGAGTTTCTCGAACTACTATTGGGCCGAACTTGGCAATAACGGCTTCAGCCTCGAGGCGTCCAGCCATCATTCCGAAGGGGACTTTGCCCGCGTGCGCGCGCTGGGGTTCAACAGCGTGCGCTTTGGTTTCAACGGCAATTGGTACCAACAGGATCGTCAGGCGTTCTGGGCTTGGCTTGACCGCAACATTGCCTGGGCCCGCGCGCATGACGTCTTGTTGACGCTTGATCTACACGTACCGATTGGCGGCGATTGGTTGGCCGGAAATGGTGCAACTCGTGATTTCAGCATCTGGACGGATGAGGGTGTTCGTCAGCAGACCGTCGACATGTGGCGCGCGATTGCAAAACGCTACAGGAATGAGCCGGCTATCGCGGGCTATGAGATCCTGAACGAAGCGGTCACCGAGGATGACACCGGTACGCAATGGCGCAGCCTGGCCCAGGAAATTGCACGTGCGATACGGGAGGTGGACAGGAACCATCTTCTGATTGTCGGGGCGCTTTACGGGACGAACAAGACCTATTCAGCGCTTGGCCCGGCCTCGCAGTTTCTGGTGCGGGATTCAAACACGATGTATGATTTCCACTTTTACGTGCCGGTGGAGTTCACCCATCACAATGCCACGTGGACCGCATCTTCGCTGGGAGACCAGAGAGGTTACCCCGACCTGGGCACGCCAATTCCTACCGGCCAGCAGGTTCTTGTTTGGTCGAGCAGCATTCGAAGCCCGCGGTTGCAGGAAAAAGACACGCCTTGGCGCAAATACCAGAGCGAATGGGTTCGCCTGGATAATCCCGATGTCGTTGCCGGGCTGCCGATCGCGACGGCCCGGTCGGGTGCGCGGGGCAGTGCCCGTTTTGACAGGATCGAAGTGCTTGAATTCGATGTCAGCACCAGGCGCGTTTCGAGAATCGTCAATGCACCCCTTACACAAGAGAGCGTTTGGCATTGGTGGCCCTGGAGTTCGGATGGGGACGGAGCGTCACAGGTGTTGTCCAGGTCACAGACAACGGGCGCCAACGACAATGCCAGCCTCAGGATCGACGGGAATACCACTGAAGATGATTACCTGGGATGGAGCAGCGATCGCCATTGGTTCAAGGCAACACCGGGCAACCACTACAAGATTACCGGCTACATGGCGGGCGCGGGCGTGGTCTATCAAGACGAGACCCTTGGCGATGCTGGCTATATCGGGTTGGAGCTGAATTTCTATACCGACCCGAAAGACGGCGGCGGGGTAGGATTTCACTTCCGTGACAGGGAATTTATCGAGGCCGAATTTCTGAAGATGTACCAGTTCGGGATCGACAACGATGTTCCGGTCTCAGTGATGGAATTCGGCACAATGCGGGACACGTTCGAGATCGACGGCAAGGGCGGCGAGGTCTGGATGGCCGACGTTCTGGACATCTTTCACGAGTACGGGGTCAGCTATTCACTGTGGAACTACCATGGATCGGCGATGGGGGTGTATCTGAGCGAGTTCGGCGATGCACCGGCGGAACCCAATCACAAGCTGATCGCGGTGCTGCGTGACAAACTGAGGGCACGACCAGAGTGAAAAACCGCGAAATTACTTGCCCGGTTTGTTGATCGGCACGCCGTAAAGCTCGAGCTTGTGACCCTTGAGGCGGTAGCCCAATTTCTCGGCGATCTTTTCCTGCAGCGCTTCGATCTCGGGCTCCACAAACTCGATCACCTCGCCAGAATTGAGATCGATCAGGTGGTCGTGATGTTCGCGTTCGGCATCTTCATAGCGCGCCCGGCCATCACCGAATTCGAGCTTGTCGATGATCCCGGCCTCTTCGAAGAGTTTGACCGTGCGATAGACCGTGGCAATGGAAATGCCTTCGTCGCGCGCACTGGCCCGGGTGTAGAGTTCCTCGACATCGGGGTGGTCATCGCTTTCCTGCAACACGGCGGCGATGATGCGGCGCTGGCCGGTCATGCGCAGGCCTTTTGCCTCGCAACGTGAGGTGATCGTATCGCTCATCTGGCCCATGTTTGTCATTATTTGCCCCTCGATGGACCCCCGGTTTAGCCAATGCGCGACGTGATTTCCAGATGGTTTGACTTGACTTTAAGTCGGACAAGGGCCATTTGCCTCTCAACCGACGCTTTCTGCCGCGTGAGCAGGTGAAGCAACATCCGGGCCAACCGGAGCCGAAGAAAAGCGTCGAGTGATGTTCCCAAAATCACGCGTGGGTTCTTACGCCAAGGCGGCAGGCGAGGGCAATCGGCCCTCCTGTCAGGCCCATCGGCGAAACCACGACACCGGACGGCCCATGCGGGGCGCGGCCGGGTATTTGCATATCTGGCGGGCCAGTGGTCTGCCGTGAAAGGACAAGAGTTTGAAAAATTTCAACGAGATGGGCCTGCCCAAGCATCTGCTGACGCGACTGGCCAACATGGGGCTGGAAACGCCCACCCCGATCCAGGCGCAGGCGGTTCCGCATGCGATGGAGGGGCGCGACGTGATGGGCCTGGCCCAGACCGGTACCGGCAAGACCTTTGCCTTTGGCCTGCCGCTGGTTTCGGCGATGCTGGAGTTTGACGGGCGACCCAATCCCAAGACCGTGACCGGTCTGGTTCTGGCGCCGACGCGCGAATTGGCCAAACAGATCAGCGATGCGCTGCGCGAACTGGTTGAAGGCACGCCGCTGAAGGTGGGCCTTGTGGTTGGCGGGGCCGGGATCAACGGCCAGATCAACCGGCTGGCGCGCGGCATGGATATCCTGGTGGCGACACCGGGGCGTCTGTTGGACCTGATGGACCGGCGCGCGATCGACCTGCGCGAGACCGAGTTCCTGGTGCTGGACGAAGCTGACCAGATGCTGGACATGGGCTTCATCCATGATCTGCGCAAAATCGCGGCCCTGATTCCGAATGAACGCCAGACGATGTGTTTTTCCGCCACCATGGCCAAGCAGATGGCAGAGATTGCCAAAACGTATCTGAAGGACCCGGTGCGGGTTGAAGTCTCGCCCCCCGGCAAGGCTGCCGACAAGGTCACCCAGGTGGTGCATTTCATTGCCAAGGCTGAAAAGGCGAATCTGCTGATCGAGCTGCTGGGCGAGCATCCGGACGAGGCGGCGCTGGTTTTTGGCCGCACCAAGCACGGGTCGGAGAAACTGAAACGGCAGTTGGAACAGGCGGGTTTTGCGGCCGCGTCGATCCACGGCAACAAGAGCCAGGGGCAGCGTGACAAAGCGCTCGCGGCGTTCAAATCCGGTGAGATCAAGGTGTTGGTCGCGACGGATGTGGCTGCACGGGGCCTCGATATCCCGCTGGTGCGCCATGTCTACAACTATGACCTGCCCAACGTGCCGGACAACTATGTGCACCGGATTGGCCGCACCGCACGGGCCGGGGCCGATGGCGCCGCGGTGGCCTTCTGTGCACCCGACGAGATGGACGAATTCCGCGCCATCCAGAAGGTGATGGGGATCAAAATCCCCGTGGCCTCGGGCCGGGAGTGGGAAAAACATGAAGAGGTTAAACCGGTACGCGGCGGCGGCGGCGGTCAGGGTCGTGGCCGTGGGCGTGGTGGCAAGCCCGGTGGCGTGCAAGGCAAACCCCGGGCGGGCAAGCTCGGACAAGGTAAGCCTGCCGGCGGCCAGCGTCGGCGCAATCGCCGGCGTGGCGGCAAGAGTGGCAGCCGGGCGGCCTGATGGCGTGAAAAGCCCGGGTCTGGCCTCGAGCGGGCACTGAGGGGAAGTCGTGCGGCCGCCAGATCGTGAAATGGTGGTACAGCGCACGTTTCGTCCACTTTGTCCCCGATGAGTCCGCGTTAACTCACGGCGTTGCGTTACCCTTGCGAAGTCACCAGCCCTGCGAGCGGTCTGGTGATCGCACGGCACCGCTACACGCCTTGTTTTCGCCCGGGCTTAACATGTTGAATGGTTACGCCAGAAAAGACTGAACACTGTTCCGTCAAATCACGGCTATACCGACGCATCAGCATCGCCCAATTGGCACCTCACAACACCAATTGATCCAGCGCCTTGGGATGATCGGTCAGGGGCTCATACCCATCCTCGGTTACGATGAAACTGTCGCCCACCTGCGCCCGGAACCCCTCGACCGCGACCGAACCATCAACCGCCAGCACCATACCCGGTTGCAGCACCGTCCTGTCCCCGGTCACCAGCTGAGGCGCTTCGAGGAAACTGAACCCGGTCGCCCGACCACAACGGAACGGGTAATCAAATCCAGCTCCCTGGATCACCTCGGCGTAAGCTGCGTGCACGCTTTCCGCCGTCACCCCCGGCCCCAGAGCCGCCAGCGCTGCCTGCTGGCTCGCCAAAGCCACCTCATAGATTCGCGCCTGTTCGGAATTGGCGATCTCGCCAATCCAGAAGGTCCGGTCGAACCCCAGTTTGAAGCGGTGAAAATTGGTCATGCCACAAAAGCACAGGAACACCGGTTCACCACGGTGCATGATCCGGGTCGTCGCCCGGTGATGGGTCTTGGTGATTTCACCCCCTGACGCCATGATCTGCAGAAAGTGGGTATTGGGCGACATGTCGGCATCATCATAATGCGCCGCCAGAAGCTGGGCGGCCTTGCGCGTGCCTGCCTGCGACGTGGCAATCGCCACCTCGTATTCCGGCACCCCATCGCCAATCGCCGCTCGCCCCGCCGCCATCATCGCGTTGGCCACCTGCCCGGCATGGCGCGCCAATTGCAGCTCCTGTTCGGATTTGATCATCCGCATATCTGCCAGGATCGGAGTGGCACTACCTTGTTGGCCAAGCGGCACAAGCGTATCGACATAGGTCCGAACCAAGGGCGGCATGTGATCTGGCTCGATCGCGACCCTCGACGCTCCTTTCAAGACCCCGGGCAGTTCACTACGCCATTCCTCGCCCATCCCATCATTCCAGGCGGCAATCCTGTTCACCCTTGCGTGGGCATTGGCGGCCACCTCGTCTATCACCGGTGTGATCAGCAGGGTCTCGCCCTCACGCGGCACGATCAACAGCGTCGGACGGCCAAACTCCATGTGCAGATAGTCATAGTAACCGGTCAGGTAATAGACATTGTCGTCGTCGGTGATCACCGCCACATCGACACCGGCGCCTTCCAGCCGCTCGCGAAACGCCTTCATCCGTGCTTCGAACATGCCTTACTCCCGTTTCGGCAAGCGGTCCTTGACCAGCGCCTGCCAGAACGCCGCGCCAACCGGCAACAAAGCGTCATTGAAATCATAATCTGCAGCATGCAGCGGTTGCCCATACCCCCCCTCGGTCCCGTTGCCGATCAGCAGAAAACACCCCGGTACCGCCGCGCTGAAATGGGCGAAATCCTCGGAAAAGCTCATTGGATCACGATTGCCAATCGTCTCCAGGCCAGCCGCCTGTCCAGCGCGCACCACCGCCTCAACCGGCGCTTCGGCGTTGATTGTCTCGATGAACTCGGTGTTAAAGCTCATCTCCGCCGCAACCCCATGCGCCGCCGCCACACCGCCGACGATCTGGCGCATGAATCCTTCCACCGCTTCCCGATCCTCTGGCGCCCGCGCCCGCACATCGCCTTTCAACGTTGCATTGCCGGGCAGAACATTGCGTTGCCCGTCGGTCAGGAACTCGGTCACCGACACCACCGCACCTGCCCCGGGGGCCAGCCTGCGCGCCACGATGCTCTGCAACGCCTGCACCATTTCGGCCCCGATAGTGATCGCATCACGCCCCGCCTGCGGCATCGAGGCATGTCCACCCTGCCCCTTGATCGCAATCTCGAACAGGCTCTCGCTGTTGCAGATCAACCCCGTTCGCGTCGAAACCTGACCCATCGGTGCGCCGGGCAGGTTGTGAATGGCATAGACCTCATCCACCGGGAAGCGCTCCAGCACCCCCTCGTCGATCATCGCCTTCGCGCCCAGCCCGTGCTCTTCATTGGGCTGGAAAATGAACACCACTGTGCCGTCGAAATCAGGATCGCGCGCCAATGCCTCGGCCGCGCCGATCAGCATGGTGGTATGCCCGTCGTGGCCGCAGGCATGCATCACTCCGGGATTTTCAGAAACATACGCATGCGTACTGACCTCATGGATCGGCAGCGCATCCATATCTGCACGCAACCCGATCGCCCGGTTGCCACTCCCGGCGCGCAGCACGCCGACAACGCCCGCACCTTCATGCACCTCTAACCCCAAGTCGCGCAGGATTCTTGACACCTTCGCCTTGGTGCGCACTTCTTGGAACCCCAGTTCCGGGTCACGATGAAACGCGTGGCGCAGCGCCTTAAGATCCAGCGGTTCAGACATATCTCGTTCCCTTGTCTCACCGGACCACTCTGCCGAATTGCCACCCCATCACAACAAAAAAGAGCGCCCCGACGATTGCCGGGGCGCCCCATTCCGTCAATCCGAACCGCTTACTTGCGGGTCAGCTCCATCCAGTTACCGTCGACGATCTTCGAGATGATGATCTCGTCGGCGCCCTGGTGGTCCTCGGCCGAGTAATCGACCGTGTTGTTGGAAATCACGTCCTCGTAGTTCAGGCTTTCCATCGACGCCAGGAAGCTTTCGGTGGTCAGGTCCTTGCCTGCACCTTCCAGCGCCTTGACGAAGGACACAGCCGCACCATGACCCAGCAGGGCCCCGGTGCCCGGGAAAGGCTCACCAGTGGCCTCGGTATATTTCTTCACCCACGCGGCCACTTCCGGCACATCCATGCGCGCGGCCAGGTCCGACCAGCCCGACCCGGCGTAGAAACCTTCGGTCACACCGCCCGGCACCTTGGCAATCGCGGTGTGAAACGATGCAGACCCACCCAGGAATTTGACGTCGTTCCAGCCCATTTTCTTGGCCGTTGCCACGGCGGTGATCACCTGCCGCACACCCAGCGCCACGGTGATCAGATCACAGCCTTCGCTTTTCAGCTTGGTCAGCGAGCCGACAAAATCCAGCTCATCGGGCTTGTGCTTGGTCTCGGCGGCAAACGGAATACCCAGGGCCTTGGCAGCATCCACCGTGCCCTCCTGAATTTCCAGGCCAAAGTCCGACGGGATATACATCGAGCAGGCGGTGGTGATGCCCTCGTTCTCTTTCATATATTCCACACCGGTCACGATCTGGCTGTAGTAGGACGCCGTGCCGGCGAATTTATAGGGCGACGGCGGGTCGATCATCTGGCGCGCAGCGGTCAGCGGCGACAGGTTCGGAATGCCCTTCTTTTCCAGAAGCGGGAAGGACGCGATGTTCATCGGCGTCCCCAGGCTCAGAAGCATGGCAAAGACCTTGTCCGAGTTCACCAGCTTGTTCAGCCCCGACATCGCCTTGGGCATCTGGTAGGCGTGGTCTTCGACCACCAGCCGGATCTGGCGGCCATGTACGCCGCCCGCGGCGTTGACCTCATCGAAATACATGTTGGCGGCGGTGATCGCCGGTGCCCCGAAGGCGGCAAAGATGCCCGACATGTCCTGGTTCGACCCCACGACGACCTCGGTATCCGTCACACCTTGCGTCTCGGCCAGCGCAGCGCCACTTAGGCCCAGCGCGGCCACGAGGCCAAGCGTGGTATGCTTAAACGTCTGTTTCATTTCATATACTCCCTTTTATTATCTTTCAGTCTGGTCAATTTGCGTACATGTCGTCAATTAGCGCCTTGTGTTTTTCCTCCACAAAGCCCCGCTTGAGCTTCATCGTCGCGGTCAGCTCGTCATCTTCCGCCGTCAGCAGTTGATCAATTAGGCGGAACTTCTTGATCTGTTCGACCCGGGCGAAATCCTGGTTCACATCGTCGATCACTCCGCCGATCAGGTCCCGCACTTCCGCCGTCGCGCACAGCGAAGCGAAATCGGAAAATGGCACCCGATTGTCCTGGGCGAATTTCTCGACATTCTCCTGATCAATCATCACAAGGCAGGTCAGGTATTTGCGCTTGTCGCCAATGATCACCGCATCGCTGATATAGGGCGAAAACTTCAATCGGTTCTCTATCTCGGCCGGGGTGATGTTCTTTCCCCCTGCCGTGATGATCACATCCTTCAGGCGCCCGGTGATGGTCAGGAACCCCTTGTTATCCACGTAACCAACATCACCGGTCCGCAGCCAGCCATCCTCGGTTATCGTCTCGTCGGTCTTTTCGGGGTTGCCCCAATAGCCCTTGAAAACGTTCCCGGCGCGATATTGGATTTCCCCGTCCTCGGCGATACGGATTTCGCTGCCATCCACCGCGGGCCCGACCGAACCCATCTTGTCGTCTTCATAGGTGTTCACCGAAATCAACCCGGTGCTTTCACTCATCCCATAGCCTTCGAAGACCCGCACGCCGATCGAGCGGAACCACATCAGCAACTCCGGCGAAATCGGCGCCGCCCCGGTGGTGCCCCTGCGCAATTTGTCCATGCCCAGCATACGGCGCACATTGCGCAGCACCACAAAGTCCCAGAACTTGTAGCGCAGCGCCAGCATTCCCGGCACCGGTTTGCCCTCGACCTCCAAATCGGCCTTGGCCCGGCCCGCCGCCACCGCCCGGTTGAACACCCAGCGCGAAATCGGCGTGCTATCTCCCAACAGGATGCTAACCCGGCTGTAAATCTTCTCCCATACCCGCGGCACTCCGGTGAAGACGCTGGGTGAGACCTCCTGGATATTCTCAAACACCGTTTCCGGGCTTTCGGCAAAGTTCACCACCGTACGCCCGGCGATGGGTTGGAACACCGAGATCACCCGCTCAAGGATGTGGCACAGGGGCAGGAAACAGACCTGCTCGTCGCCGGGATAGACCGGCAGGGTCGAAGGCCCGATCGAAATCGTGTACATCACGTTGCCATGGGTGATATCGACCCCTTTGGGCATGCCGGTCGTGCCCGAGGTATAGACCAACAACGCCGTTTCTTCCGGTGTGCCCGCGTCGATTTCCGTCTCAAACAGGTCCGGGTTGGCCGCCAGTTCCTTGCGGCCAATTTCATAGAGGTCCTTGATAAAGATTACCCGGTCGTCGGAAAACTCGTGCAGGCCCGTGCGGTCGTAAACGATCACATTGACCAGCCCCGGCATGTTCCCCGCCACCGACAGGTATTTGTCGAGCTGCTCGTCATTCTCGACAAACAGGAATTTCGACCCGCTGTCTTTCACAAGGTATTCCAGCTGCGAGGCCGAATCCGTGGTATAGACGCCGGAACAGATACCCCCCATGCATTGAATCCCGAGGTCGGAATAAATCCACTCCTTGTTGTCCTCGCTGAGGATCGACACGACGTCGCCGCGCTGCATCCCCAAGGACCGCAATCCCAACCCGATCAGCCGCGCATGCTCCCAGAAATCGGTCCAGCTGTATTCCAGCCAGATACCGTAGTCCTTTTCCCGGTGTGCCACCTTGTCGCCCATTTCGGCACAGCGCGCCTTGAACATCTTGGGCAGCGTGTCGAAGCCGTCGACATAGAACGGCCCCTTCGTAAGGTCCTTGTTGATGGTCAGCCCCGTCAGGGTGATCTGCTCCGGCATATCCGCTCTGATATTCATCGCACCCTCCCCCTTAGCGCCATGTCTTGCGTTTTTTCCAGCGTTTCTGATCGCGTTCACCCTCTTCGCGCACGCCCAGATAAAACTCCTGGATATCCTTGCTGGCGGCCAGTTTCGGCGCCTCGCCATTCATCACGATCCGGCCTATCTCCATGACATAGCCGTAATGCGCCGTGTCCAACGCCACCTTGGCGTTCTGTTCCACCAGCATCATGGTCACACCTTGCTCGGTGTTGAGCCGCTTGATGATCCCGAAAATCTCGCGCACCAACAGTGGCGACAATCCCAGTGATGGCTCGTCCAGCAGCATGATCTTGGGTCGCGCCATCAGCCCCCGGCCGATGGCCAGCATCTGCTGTTGCCCGCCCGACAGCGTGCCAGCCGCCTGTTTGGCGCGTTCCTTCAGCACCGGGAAATAGGTGTAGACCATTTCCAGGTCACTCTCGACTCCGCTATTGTCATGCCGGGTAAAGGCCCCCATCCGCAGGTTTTCCTCGACGGTCAGCAGGGGAAACACCTCGCGCCCCTCGGGCACATGGGTCACGCCCTGGCGCACCACCTTGTCCGGTTCCATTCCGGCAATGTCGCGGCCTTCCAGCTTGATGGTGCCTTTTTCGGGGTCCATGATCCCTGAAATGGTCTTGAGCAACGTCGTCTTGCCAGCGCCATTGGCCCCCAGCACGGTGACGATTTGCCCTTCGTGAACTTCCAACGACACGCCCCGGATCGCCATGATCGGGCCATAGTAGCTTTCCAGGTTATCAACCTTGAGAATGGGCTCGCTCATGCCGCGCCCTCCTCATCATCGGCCCCGATATAGGCCTCGATCACCTTCGGATCGTTCTGCACTTCTTCTGGCGTACCAATCGCCAGCGTCTTGCCATCGGCGAGCGCCATTACCCGGTCACTGACC
Source organism: Aliisedimentitalea sp. MJ-SS2 (assembly GCF_032586155.1). NCBI lineage: Bacteria > Pseudomonadati > Pseudomonadota > Alphaproteobacteria > Rhodobacterales > Roseobacteraceae > Aliisedimentitalea > Aliisedimentitalea sp. MJ-SS2. The sequence goes on along the minus strand of NZ_JAWHTC010000001.1, from coordinate 28,322 downwards.
GAGCTCACCAGATGCATGTCATGCTCCACCATCAACACGGTGATCCCCATCAGCTTCTTGATATCCTCGATCCAGAAGGCCACGTCCTGGGTCTCTTCCACTGACAGCCCCGACGCGGGCTCGTCCAGCAAGAGCAGTTTGGGTTCAATCGCCAGCGCCCGGCCCATCTCGACCACTTTGCGCACCCCGTAAGGCAGCCCGGCGATGTATTTCTCGCGATAGGGCTGCAGGTCGAGGAAATCGATCACCTCTTCCACCGCCTTGCGATGCCGCCGTTCCTCGCGCCGCACGCTGGGTAGGAACAACACCTCGCTGACCGGGTTCGATTTGCGATGCGTGTGCCGTCCGACCAGAAGGTTTTGCAACACCGTCGCCTGTTCGAACAGCTCGATATTCTGGAACGTCCGGGCAATACCCAGCCTCGCAATCTCGTGGCTTTGCTTGCTCAGGATGCTTTGCTCCTCAAACCGGATATCCCCGGCAAAGGGATCGTAAATCCGGCTGATCAGGTTGAAGACCGTTGATTTGCCCGCGCCATTAGGCCCGACCAAGGCAAACACCTCGCCCTCTTCCACCGAGAAGGATACGTCGTCCACCGCGACAACCCCGCCGAATTTCAACGTGACATTTTCTAACTCGAGAAGGCTCATCGCATCCGCTCCGTCTTGAGATAGCTCTTCTGCCGCTTGAACATGTCACGGCGATAGAACGGGAAGAGTTCAAAATAGGTGCGGATTTTCAGCCACCGACCATAAAGCCCCATCGGCTCGAACAGGATCACCGCGATCAGGATTGCGCCGAAAACCCCGCTTTCCAGTCCGGGAATGGTGACGGAGGAACTGCCGAATACGCCCGATAGAGCATCACGGGTAAAGCTAATCCCCTGCGGCAAAAACACGATCACGAAGGCCCCGACAAAGGCGCCGTGAATGAACCCGATCCCGCCAATGACGATCATCAGCAAGAGTGTAATCGAGATCACGATATTGAAGGTCTCGTTGTTGAAGATACCGGAAAAATGCCCCATCATCGCGCCCGCAATCCCGGTAATCGCACAGGACATGGCAAAGGCCAGTGTCCGCGTACGGGCCAGGTTCACCCCCATCGCCTGCGCCGAAATCTCGCTATCCCTGACAGCCGCAAAGGACCGCCCCAAGGGCGAGCGCAGCGTGTTGCGATAACCCAGCAGGACCAGCAATGTGATCCCAAGGTACAGCCAATACATCCCGGTGATGTTGCCATAGCGGTTGAAGTTCACACCGAAGATCTCGATGTCCGGCGCAAAGAGGCCGTTCACCCCGCCGGTCCACGGCTCCAGGATCACGATGATATCTTCGGTCAGGATCGCAATCGCCATCGTGGCAATCGCCATATAGATGCCGTGCAGCTTGGTCGTCGGCAGCGCCACCAGCGCCCCTGCCAATCCCGCCGCGACCCCTGCCAGCGGCAGCGATAGCAGGAATGGCAGTCCCAGCTTCTCCATCAGCAACACATTGGCATATGCCCCCACGGCCAGGAATGCCGCATGTCCAAGGCTCGCCTGCCCGGTATGACCAACCAATAGCATCAGCCCCATACCGGCCACTGCCCAGATCAGCATCGAGGTAAATTCGCCCAGCCAGAACTCGCCCACCAGGTAAGGCAGCGCAATCGCGACCACCAACAGCAGGATGTACCAGAACGCCTGCGCACCGTGTTTGAAGAGACGAATATCGGCGTCGTAGCTTCTTTTGAATACAATCCGCATGGCGCTACACCTTTTTCGCCTGAACCTGGCTCAGGATGCCATGCGGCCGGAACACCAGGATCAACACCAGGATTAGATAGGGCATCAACCGCGCCAGATCGCCACCCAGATAGCGCGCCGAAAATGGCTCTACGAGGCCAATGATCACCCCGCCAAGAAGCGCCCCGGGCAAGGATCCCAAGCCGCCGATTACCGCCGCCGCAAAGGCCTTGATCCCCATCAGCCCCGTTGACGGATCAATCGACCCCTTCGAGGCAAACAGGATACCGGCAATCGCCGCCACCGCGCCTGCCAGAGCCCAGATCATCGAGTGAATGCGCTTGACCGAAATGCCCATGTAATAGGCCGCCATCTGGTTCTGGCTCGCCGCCTGCATGGCGACCCCAAGCTTGGTGCGGGCGAAGAAGAAAAACATCCCAACGGTCAAGAGCAGGGTGACGATGATCACGAACAGTTCGTCCATGCCGAGCACCAGCCCGGCAAACCGCACATCCTGCCCGGCAATCGGGCTTTCAAGGCTCTGCGGCTCGTGCCCCCAGATCGCGCCGGCTGCGAATCTCGCGACAAATCCCAGCGCGATGGTCAGGATCACAACCGCGATCTGGCTCTGCCCGAACATCCGCCGCAAAAGCAGCGCATCCAGCAGATAGCCGATCAATGCCATGATCGCGATCGTCACCGGAACCGCCACCCAGAACGGCCAGCCCCACCATTCGTGATTGGTCAGCCCCAGCGCCACGAAGGCGCCCAGCATCATCATGTCGCCTTGGGCGAAATTGATCGCCTCGGTGGCCTTGTAGATCAGGACGAATCCCATCGCGATAAGACCATAGACGCATCCATTGGCCAGTCCACTGACCAAAAGTTGTAGTGCATCCAAACCACCAGCCCTCCCAAGCCTGCGTTCTGTGCATAGGTTCGAAACGTCCCTCGCTTGACCCCTGCGCCTTTGTCCGCGCTTTCCTCGGGCTCATTGAGAACTATTCGTCCGTTCCGAAATCCTCTCCCTATACCGTGTAGTTTTCGTCCCGATCTCTCGACCCGTCACACCCGGCACGGTGCCGAGTGTGAGCCGCGCTCCCTCAGCGGTCAACAGGCGATCTTTTTTCACCGTCACGTCATCAGCAAAATAACGGAACGTCACCGGAGCATTTTTTCCGAGTCCCAACGAATTGGCCCCCCGCCTGCATGACACGCAGGCGGGGGGCCGGTTCTTGTGACCCCGTAGTCGGGGTGACAGAGGGATCAGTTGGTCGGCGCAACCTTGATCGTGCCGTCCTTGTTGTAGTCGATAACCGCGTCCACGAACTTGGCGTTCAGGCCAGGGTTGAGCAGCATCGACAGGTCATAGGCTTCGCCACTGCGCCCGCCCGTGGTGCAGACAAAGATGATCTGCTTGTCATCGGGCAGTTCGAACACCGCGTCTTCAAGCTTGCCAACCGGAACGTTCACCGACCCGGGGATATGCCCGTTGGCGAACTCGTCCTCGTCGCGCACATCAACGATCAGCATATCGGCAGGAGGATCGGCCAGCATCGCCAGGAAGGCTTCGCCGCTGAGTACACCCTCACCAGCGGCTGGCAATGCCGGCGCGGCAGGAGCGGCAGCCGCCGTATCAGGCGCCACGTTCATCGCCACCATGCCAACCTCTTTCTTCCACGCGGGGAAACCGGCCTGGTAGGTCATGACATTGGTGTATCCCATACCCTTGGCCTTCTTGGCCGAATTGTCGCTGAGTTTGCACTTGAATCCGCCACAGTAGAAAACAACCGGTGTTGCCTTGTCGGCCGGAAGGGTTCCGGCCAGCTTGTCAAACTGGCTGTCGGGCAGGCTGACCGCGCCGGGCACGTGACCGGCATCGTACTTGCGCCCCTTGGGCCGTGCATCAACCACCATCAACGGATCGGGTGCCGCCATCATCTGCTGCAGCATCGCCGTGTCGATCGACGCAACGCCACCGCTCTTCTTCCAATTCGGGAATCCGGCGGCATAGACCTTGACGTTGGTGTATCCCATCTCTTCGGCCTTGTAGGCCGAGTTGTGGCTCAGCTTGCACTTGAGGCCACCGCAATAGAAGATCACCAGCTCAGCCTTGTCTTCGGGCAGAAGACCGGCGGCCATCTTTTCAAAGCTCAGGTCCGGCATCGTCAGCGATGTCGGAATGTGGCCGGCACTGTATTTGCGCAAGGGTCGCGAGTCGACAATGGTCACGTCATCGCGGATCGGTACTACCGCGTAATCTGCAACAAAGTCGTATCCAACGATATGCTGCTCATGGAATTTCCACGCGGCATCCTCGCCTGCGAAAACCGCCGTGGCAGGGAAAGCCGCAAGAGAAACCGCAACGGCCAATCCGGTAAAGGTTCTTTCAAGTCTCATATCTTCCTCCATGGAATGTCGAATTTCGGGGATGGAGCGCACCCGCACGGGGTGCGTTCCGGCATCAAATGACGGTGAAGCGTTCGGTCGACTCGTTGTAGCGAACCAGCGCCCACCAGATCAGCATCACGGCCAGCATCACGACGTAGGTCCAACCCCAACCGCCCAGCAGGTCAGGCAGGTAGGCCTGGAAACCAAGCGTGCTGTATTCGACCATGCCGTCCATGAAATCGAGGTCCAGTTCACCCGAGGTCAGGCCAAGCTTGCCAAACACGCCGCTGGCAATCGAGCCGACCCAGGCAAAGAAGAACAGCGCGACCACAAGCTTCAGGTGACCCTCGCCGATCCGCCACAGCGATCCCGAGGCACATCCACCGGCCAGCACCATGCCGACACCAAAGACCAGCCCACCGATCAGCGATCCCAGCCAGAACCGGGTCGAAATGGCAACGTAAGGATCAATCGTACCCTTCTGCAGCAGGACCGAGCCGAACAGCATACCGACGACCAGCGCGACGATCATCGCCTTGGTCATTTCGCCCTCGGCGGTCATGAACGGTTCACGAATGGCACGGGCAAAACACAGCCGCGAGCGGTGCATGACGAACCCGATTCCGAAACCCGTCAGGATCATCAGCGCCAGCGTTCCAACATAGGCGTCGCCCTGCCGCAGCCATGCAATCCCCCACCAGATCACGGCAATCGCGATCACCGCGCCCAACCATGGGAAATAGGATTTCAAGGCAGGTGTCTTGTTCTTCGGTGCCGTCATGCCCCAGGTGATGTTTTCCATCCCCCAAAGCAGGATTTTGAGCCCGATGAAGGCCCCGGCCAAAAGGCCAACCCACATCGCCCAACCCGCAGGCGAGCTAAAGGTCAACGGGATAAAGAATCCACCAGTGGTGCACCCGCCGGCCAGCACGGCCCCGATCCCCATCAGCGATCCGCCGACCGCGCCATAGGCATATTCACTCAGCGGCGCCTTGCGGATGGCAAATTGCATCGACATCAATGCGGCAGTGAAGGCCCCCAGCAACAAAGCGATGTTCATCACCGACATCTGGTGTTCCAACGGCCCCTTGATGTTCTCACTGATCCCAAGCGCCGGGCCCAACCCGATCAACTTGTTCAGGTGATCACCCCAAAGTTTCACGCCACCAAAGACGCCCCAGAACAACCCGCTGGCCATCAGCGTCATTGCCAGGAAAACAAGTAGCATGAAACCCAGATAGGGCGACCATTGTTCAACAAAAATGCTGCGGTAGTCGTCACGGAACCCCTTAAGCCATTCAGGCAGGGTTTTTTTGTCCGTGGCGGATTCATTTGCGGATCCGGTCATGCTCATGGCCAACCCTCCGTTCTTTGTGGCCCCGCCACAGGGACGGGGCGTTGATCAGTTGCAGGTTGCAGGTGTGGCGCTGTCTTTCGCACCATGAATGACAAAGGCACGCACATGGTCGCGCATGTCTTGGTTCGGGATCGGCGCGAACTTGGCCGCGACCTTGTTTTCACCGGCAATCAGATTGCGATAATCTTGGCTGACATATTCATCAAGATGCGCGCCGCCTTTTTCCGAAACGGCCCAAAGCTTCCATTCCGCGATGGTTTTTTCAGCCGGCGAAATCGATTTGCCCAATTCCTTTTCATGGCAGGCCGTGCAGGACGCGCGATAGTAAATCCGCCCCAATTTCCAGTTGCCGGCCTCATCCTCGGCAAAGGCCGGGGCCGCCGGAATCGCCGCAAGAGACAACGCAGCGAAGAGATTCAGCAGGTTCGTTTTCATGGCACACCTCGTTTAAGTATTGCTTTCAAGGTCATCGGCAGGAGAGGCGCCGTGCGCCCGTGCACGGACGCTTTCTGTCGATAAACTCGACCTTTGATTGGAACCCTAATTGTGCGGAAAAATCAGTTCTATGACCTGCGTCAAACCCCGCGCTGCAACGCGGCGTAATTCGGTGTTGTTGGCGTTATTTTTTTGGTTACGCGGCCCCAAATCTGCCGGAAAAATCATGCAGGAAAAAAAGTCCGCGAAATCCGGGTCAGCAAATCCGCGGGAGCTGTTCTCCAGCCAGCCAATCGACCAACCTCTTTCCGCCAAATCCGGTGCGCAAATGGACAAAATGGCGTGGATCGTCGATCACGTCCCCGACGATGGCCGCGTCCTTGCCCTTGGGGTGCTCCCGCATGACTGCCAGCAACTTCTCGGCATCCTCGGCGGCGCAGATCGCCACCAGCTTGCCTTCGTTCGCCACGTTCAGCGGGTCCAGCCCCAACAGCTCACAGGCGCTTTTCACCTCAGGCCGAATCGGCAACTGCGCCTCATCCAGCGCCACGCCGACGCCCGATTGCTGGGCGATTTCGTTCAGCGCCGCCGACAGTCCGCCGCGTGTCGGATCTCGCAGCACCCGAATGCCCGGCACTGACTCCAACATGGCGGTAGTCAACCCGTTCAACGATTGCGCATCCGACAGGATTTCGGTGGTAAAGGACAGGTTCTCGCGTTTCGACATCACTGCAACGCCATGATCGCCCAATGTGCCGCTGACCAGCACCTTGTCCCCCGGGCGCGCCAGGTGCCCCCCGATCACGACCCCGTCACTCACCACGCCAACGCCAGCCGTGTTGATGAAGATTCCATCCCCCTTGCCGCGCTCCACCACCTTGGTGTCCCCCGACACGATGGTAACGCCCGCGTCCTGCGCCGCCTTGGCCATGCTTCCAACGATGCGCTTCAAGTCCTTCAGCGGGAACCCTTCCTCCAGGATGAACCCAACCGTCAGGTATTTCGGCACACCCCCGCCCATCGCCAGGTCATTGACCGTGCCATGCACCGACAGCGACCCAATATCGCCGCCAGGAAAGAAGATCGGAGAAATCACGAAACTGTCGGTGCTCATCACCACGCGCCCCGGCGGCAGCTCGACCAACGCCGCGTCATGTTCACGGTTCAACACCTCGTTGCCCAGCGCGTCAAAGAACAGCTCTTCGATCAACTGCGTCATCGCGCGCCCGCCAGCCCCGTGGCTCAGGTCTACTTGCCCGCGCTCAACATCAATCGGTCGCACCCCGTGCAGCCCCTTTGTCTTGCTCATTCTGCTACCAAGTCCTGCTGGCGAAACCGCCCATAGGTCCATTGCGCCGCACAGGCGCCTTCGCTCGACACCATGCAGGCGCCCAGCGGGTTTTCCGGCGTGCAGGGATCACCATAGAGCTTGCACTGCTCCGGCGTCTTTTCCCCGCGCAGCACATCACCACAGGCACAGGCCTTGTTCTCGCGCGGGGCCGGAGTCTGAACATCAAACCGCAGCTCTGCATCAAATCCGGCATAGTCCGGCGCAATCTTCAGCGCGCTGTGCGGCACCGAGCCCAGCCCTCGCCACTCGAAGCTGTCGCGCAAATCGAAAACCTCATCCATCAGCGCAATCGCTTTTGCATTGCCTTCTTCGGTCACCGCCCGGGCATATTCGTTTTCGACGTCGGCACGCCCGTCGTTGACCTGCTGCACCAACTGCAAGATCGCCTGCATCACATCGAGCGGTTCAAACCCGGCGATCACCACCGGTTTGGCATAGTCTTCCGTGAACTCGTGATAGGGCTGCATACCGATCACCGCGCTCACGTGACTAGGTCCGACAAACCCGTCAATCGTGATCCGCGTCGGATCACCCGGCGCGCCCAGAATGGCGCGCATCGCCGCCGGGGTCAGCACATGGTTGCAATGCACGCTGAAATTCTTCAGCCCCTTGGCCTTGGCAATCCGCAGCGCCACTGCTGTGGGCGGCGTCGTGGTCTCAAATCCGATGGCAAAGAACACCACCTGCCTATCGGGGTTGCCCTCGGCAATCTTCAGCGCGTCCGTCACGGAATACACCATCCGGATATCCGCCCCGCGCGACCGTGCCTTGATCAGGGAATCAAACTTCGACCCCGGCACCCGCATCAGATCGGCATAGGTGCACAGGATCACATCATGATCCGTGGCCAGCGCGATTGCCTTGTCCACCCGCGCCACCGGCAGCACGCAAACCGGACAGCCCGGTCCGTGGATCATGCGAATATTGTCAGGCAGCAGGTCCTCGACGCCATAGCGCGCAATCGCATGGGTGTGCCCGCCACAGAACTCCATAAAGGCATAGTCCCGCCCCGGATCCACCGCTTCGGCAATTCCCTTGGCCAGGTTCTGGGCCAGTTCGGGGTCACGAAATTCCTCGATATACTTCATGCCGTTGCCCCCGCTTGTGCGAACAGCGCCAAGGTCCGTTCCGCCTCTTCCGGGTCCAGCTTGGCCAACGCGTAACCCACATGCACGATCACGTAATCGCCAACCGTGACGTCGTCGACCAGTTCAACCGACACATCCTTGATCACGCCTTCCAATTCGACGTCGGCCATGCCGCCTTCGTACATTTTCACGATTCGCGCCGGTACTGCTAGGCACATTGGTTACATCCTTTCTCGGGCGCCATTGGCGCTCTCATTCCCCTGCCGTCAGCCGCACCTGTGCCAGGACCCGCTCGGCCTCGATCACACTGTACCAGGCCTCCAGACCCTCGCCGGTGAGCGCACTCAGCTGCAAGACCTTGATTCCCGGGTTGATCCGGCGGGCATATTCGACGCAGGTGTCTACATCGAAGGGCACATAAGGCAACAGGTCGGCCTTGTTCAGGATCATGTATTTCGCCGCCCGGAACATGTCAGGGTATTTCAGCGGTTTGTCTTCACCTTCCGTCACTGACAGGATCACCACCTTGGCCGCCTCGCCCAGATCGAACCCCGCCGGGCAAACCAGATTGCCGACATTCTCAATGAACAGCACGCTGCCTTCTTCAGGCTCCAGTTGCCCAATCGCCCGTCGCACCATGTCGGCGTCCAGATGGCAGCCCTTGCCGGTATTGACTTGAATTGCGCGCGCGCCAGTTTCGCGAATGCGGTCGGCATCCATCGCGGTCTGCTGATCGCCCTCGATCACCGCCACCGGGAAGCGTTCGCCCAGATCCTGCGCCGTGCGCGCCAGAAGGGTCGTCTTCCCCGACCCCGGCGAGGACACCAGGTTCAACGCCAGTACCCCCGCACGCGAAAGGTCATCGCGATTGTGCCAGGCCAGATGATCGTTCTTCGACAGGATATCCTGTTCGATCTGCACAATCTTCGACTGGCTCATCCCCGGCACGTGGGTGCCGCTTTCGCCATGGCCGAAATGCAGATCACCCTGCGCATCGACATGGTGATGGTGATGGTCATGATCGTGCCCGTGATCATGGTGATGATGATGCCCATGGGTGTGGGAATGGCCTTCGCCCTCCACCTTCACTTCGCCATGGCCGCAGCCGCATGTGGTACACATCTCAGGTGACCTCCATTTCCTTGACCCGCATGTCGTCACCCCCGGTAACCTGAAGCTGATAGCCGCCGCATTTCGGGCAGGCCTCGACCAACGACTTAACATGCACATGATCTGCACATTTATGACACCAGGCCTTGCCCGGCGCACGAATTATCTCAAGCGTCGCCCCTTCGGCGCGCGTATCCTTGGCGACTGCCTCGAAACAGAAACGCATCGCCTCCGGTTCGACGTGACTCAGCTCGCCGATCTCGATCCACACCGTTTTGATCGCCTCGGCACCGGCCTTGGCCGCCTGTTCGGCGACGATCTGCACGACGCTTTCTGCCAAAGCCATCTCATGCATGACGAACCTCAATCTCAAATTCGACGCAGGGGTCGATCGCCAGCACATGCAGCCGCGCGGAAAACTCAATCCCGTCGGCCCCGGCCCCGATCAACCCAACCTCGACCGGCCCGCCAGGGCGGAAATTCACCTCGGTCGGGGCATCGATCACGTAGTCGGCGACAATGCCGTCTTTCACCGTCACCACGTGGCGCAACGGCCCACGTGCGGTCTCGACCACCGCCTCGCCGCGGCCTGTTCCGATTTCGACACGCTGCGCTGCAACCGGATCCACAGCCGAAATCAGGCCCGGCAACCGGCCTTGCAACAGGAACAGGTCTGTCAAACTGGCCTCCAGCCGTGCCAACAGCCCGGGCCCATGCGAAGCGCGCACCTCTGCAACACCCTGATCGTCCCAATTCCGCTTGAATGGTCCTTCCTCCGGCGCCATTCCCTCTGGCAGGAGCCCAAATCCGGCCAGCCCGCGGCGCAAGACCTCATCGCGCAGTGCACAGGAGCGAACATAGGTATCCGCTGCTTCGGTCAGCCGGTCGATCTGTTGGTGCATTGCCGCGCTCGACGCGGCAACACCAGAACCGGGCACTTTCCACGCCGCCCCACCCAGAACATCGCGTTCAACTGCCTGTTCCACCGCCAACGAGAGCCGAACCAGCTCTGGCTCCGGCACCAATCCCAGCGCCCTTGGCCAATAAAGCGCCAATCGCATCGCCGTTTGGGTGATCATCTCGGCCAGCCGCAAGCTGTCGCGCCCGGCCTCGACTTCGGGGGCAACTGTCACGCCCAACGCCGCCTCAACGGCGCGCACTGCCGCCACACTCTGCGCCCGGCCGCACAGCGAATAGACCCCGCCAATGCCTTGCAACACATCCGCTGCGCTGCGCCCGACAAACAGGCGTGCTGCCTGCGGCGTGCGGGTCGAAACCACATGCGCAGCCGCAACCTTACTGTCGGCGATATCCAGTTGAACCCGGATATCACCGCCCATTTGCGGGCCAAGAGCAGACATGACCTAAGACCTCTCCTCGCCGACCTAGCTGACCTTGATCTGCATGGTCTCTTCTCCATCTTCGCCCACCATGTGCACCGCACAGGCGATGCAGGGATCGAAGCTGTGAATGGTCCGCAGAATTTCCAATGGCTGCTTGGGATCGGCCAGTTCGTGACCTTTCAACGCGGCCTCGTAAGGCCCCGCGGCCCCACTCGCATCACGCGGCCCGGCATTCCACGTGGTCGGCACAACCGCCTGATAGTTGGCGATCTTCTGATCCTCGATCACGATCCAGTGGCCCAGCGCGCCACGCGGAGCCTCCATGTAACCCGCACCTTGCGCCTTCTTCGGCCAGCTGCGCGGATCCCACAGGGTCTCGTTATGGGTCTTGAGGTCGCCTGCCGCGATATTGGCGATCAGATCATTGTACCAGCCGCGCATGAAGTCGAGATAGATCTTGGTCTCAAGCGTCCGCGCCGCCGTCCGACCCAGGGTCGAGAACAGTGCCGTCACCGGCACATCAAGCGTGCTCAGCGTCGAATCCACCAACTCCTTGGCGTGGGCGTTGCCGCTGGCATAAAGCATCAGCATCCGGCTCAGCGGACCAACTTCCATCGCCTTGCCTTTCCAGCGCGGCGATTTCAACCAGCTATAGCCCTTGTCGACGTCCAACTGATCATACGGCGGTTTCGGGCCGGTGAAGTTGAACTTGGTTTCGCCCTGATAGGGGTGCAACCCGGTGCCTGCCCCGCCTTCATAATCGTACCAGGCGTGATCGACAAATTCCTGGATCTCATTTTCCGCATCCAGATCAACATCGTGGATGGTGGAAAGATCGCGATCAAGGATCACCCCGCGCGGAATGAGGAAGCTGCTGACGTCATCGGTATCGCCCGTCGGGTAATCGCCGTAGGTCAGGAAGTTACCAACACCCTCACCCATCGCGCCCCAATCCTTGTAAAAGCTCGCAATCGCCAGCGTATCGGGCAGGTAGGCCTGGTTGACGAAATCCTCCATCTTGGTGATCACGTCCGAGATCTGCGCCAGCTTCTCCATGTTGATGGCGCTGTCGCTGTTGGGATCAATCGGGCTTGCCACCCCACCCACAAGGAAGTTCGGGTGCGGGTTCTTGCCGCCAAAGATGGTGTGCAGCTTGACCACGTCGCGCTGCCATTCCAGCGCGTCCAGATAGTGCGCCACCGCCATCAGGTTCGCCTCGGGCGGCAGTTTGTAGGCCGAATGACCCCAATAACCGTTGGCGAAAATCCCAAGCTGCCCCTGTTCGACAAAGGTTTTCAGCTTCTTTTTCACATCGGCAAAGTAACCCGGCGACGTTTTGGGATAGTTGGACAGCGATTGCGCCAATTCCGACGTCGCCTTGGGATCGGCATCGAGTGCCGACACCACATCCACCCAATCAAGCGCATGCAGATGATAAAAGTGCATCACGTGGTCATGCACATATTGCGCCGCAATCATCAGGTTGCGGATTAACTGTGCGTTCGGTGGAATCTTGTAGTTCAGCGCGTTTTCCACCGCCCGAACGCTCGCCACCCCATGCACCAGCGTGCACACCCCGCAAATCCGCTGGGCAAAGGCCCAGGCATCGCGCGGGTCACGTCCCTGCAGGATGATCTCGATGCCGCGCACCATGGTGCCGGACGAATACGCCTCGGCGATGGTGTTTCCTTCCATCTGCGCTTCGACGCGCAGGTGACCTTCGATACGGGTGATCGGGTCTACGACCAGTCTCTTGTTCATGTTCCCTTGTCCCTTATTCTTCGAGGTATTCGGCCATCATCTCGGTCAGGCCCAGCACTTCGATTTCATCCATGTCATTGGCTTCCAGCTGGTCCTCCAGCGTGGAATGGCAGAACGCACACATCGTGACCACCTTTTCCGGGTTCACCTTCTCGAACTGTCGCTTCTTCATGTTAAAGGCTTTTGCCTGGATGTCATTGGCGCGTTGGTTCGCCCCAACACCACCACCACCCGAGCAGCACCAGTTCATCGTGCCGGCATCGTCGGTCTCGACAAAATCGCTCGCCACCATGTTCAAGAGGTTGCGCGGTTCCTTGCAGACGCCACCACGGCGCACGACCTGGCACGGATCGTGGAAGGTGATCCGGCTGTCATCCTTGCCGTTGGTCTTGAGTTTGCCTTCGGCGCGGAACTGCTCAAGGACCTCGATAATGTGGCGCACCTCGAACGGGTATTCCCGCCCGATCAGGTTCGGCCCTTCCCAACGGATCGCCTGGTAGGCGTGACCGCATTCGGGGCTGATCACCGTTTTCACGCCCAGCTTTTCGGCCGCGTTGACGATACGGCTGACCAGGTTGGCAGCAACGTCCTTGTTGCCCAACTGGATGCCCACGTTGGTGGCCTCGAACCCTTCGGTCGAGATCGTCCATGTCTTGCCGGCCTTGTCCATGATCTTGGCAACCGAGGCGATCATTTCCTCGCCGCTGGCAATCTCGTGCGACGACAACATCAGCATGTAGTCCACGCCGGGCTTGTCGACCTCGATCTCAATCCCGGTCACCGCACTGGCCTGTTCGACCCGCTTGAGCAACGCCTTGGTCAGGTCGCCCATGGGCGACGTGCCGTCGGTGTGCCGCACTGCGGCCCCCATCAGTTCCACCGGACCATGGCCCGACGCCGACATGCCTTCGCGCATCTTGCGGATCATCATGGTGATGTCATTGCCCACCGGGCAGACCATGGTGCAACGCCCGCACATGGTGCAGCTGTCATAGACCAGGGTTTCCCATTCGGTCAGCTCTTCATCGGTGATCTGCGGTGCGAGTCCCAGGTATTTGCCCAATCGGCCAAACAGCGTGTATTCCCGCTTCCACAGTTTCCGCATCGGCTCGACCTTGTTGATCGGCGTGTATTTCGGATCCTCGGTTTCGCGATAAAAGATACAGGCTTCGGCACAAAGGCCACAGCTTACGCAGCTTGAGAAAAAGCTCGCCACCGGGGCGTCGATCTGTTCGCGCAGGGCATTCAGGCCCCTCTCGAAAGTGGCTGTCATGATTCAGCTCCTTTGCGTCCCTGGATCGCGCCGTTGTAGTAGCGCGAGATGACGAAGGTGAAGGCGTGGGTCAGCTTGGTGAACGGGAAGGCCACCATAAGCGCCTCGGCGCTCAGGATATGCAGCGCCAGCATCAGGGTGCCGTCACCGAACAGCTTGTTCACCGCAACATAGCCGGTGATCAGCGGCAGCGCGCTCAGCACCAGCAGCAAATAATCCTGCCACGTGGTCAGCGCCCGGCGCACCGGGTCGGTCATACGTGACCAGAACAAGGCGATGATCGCGATGATCGCCAACGCGGTGGCGCTTTCGATAATCACCCGTCCCATCGCCGGATAGCTGATCCCGATCAGGTCATAGATCAACGCGATATGTGGCGCGAAGAAGAAGAACGCGACCAGGAACCCGATATGGAAAACATAGCCGCCGATATAGGTGATCGGTGCGAATTTCACCAAACCCTTGCGCGGCACCGAGCGGGTAAAGATCGTCTTGATCCCCTGCCCGACGGGGCTGCCCTTGGCCTTCGAAAAATCTCGCTTGCGGCCCAGTACCAGGATCTCCAGCACCCGGATCAGGAGACCGGCAACGAAAACGGTCAGCGCGATGTCAAACCCCGGACCCCGCGCCCACATCAATAGGTCGAAATACGGATTGTTCATGATTTTTTCTCCAGGTCATGCGCATCGACGGTTTCGTGATTGGCTGCCGCCTTGGACTTGCCCATCCGGTTCAGCACGGCACTGCCCACGCCAAGCGCGGCGCCCGCACCGACAGCGGCCTGTGCCAGCTTGCGATAGTCGCCCGCCGGGGCCGACAGCGGCTTGTAAAACCCGCCATTGTCCCAGAAATCGGGCTCGGTACAGCCAAGGCAGGGATGCCCGGCCTCGATCGGGAACGACGTGTGGTCGTTCCATTTGACCGTGGCGCAAACCGATTTGGTGGTCGGCCCCTTGCAGCCCAGCTTGTACAGGCACCACCCCTCGCGTGCGCCCTGATCGTCGAACGTCTCGGCAAAGAGACCCTTGTCATAGAAGGGCCGACGATAGCAGCGGTCGTGAATGGTTTCGCCATAAAACGCCTTGGGACGATTGAGCTCGTCCAGTTCCGGCAGGCCGAAGGTCAGGAAATGCGCCAGAACCCCGGTCATGACAATCGGGATTGGCGGGCAACCCGGCACGTTGATGATCGGCTTGTCCTTTATGATGTCGCTCACCGCCACGGCGCCCGTGGGGTTCGGATCGGCATGCGGGATACCACCAAAAGCGGCACAGGTGCCGACGCTGACAATCGCGGCCGCGCCTTCTGCGGTTTCCTTCAGCATGTCGAGGTTGGAAATCCCGGCAATGCAGGAATACTCAGGGTTTTCCAACGGGATAGACCCGTCAACGATCAGGACATATTTGCCCCAATGCTCTTTCATCGCTTCTTCACGCGCATGTTCCGCCGCATCCCCCGATGCCGCTTGCAGCGTGTGGTGATAATCCAGCGAAATCGCATTGAAGATCAGGTCTTCGATACTGGGTGAATGGCTCCGCGTGATCGCCTCGGTACAGCCGGTGCATTCCTGGAATGACAGCCAGATCACCGATGGCCGCGGCGCGTTTTCAAGCGCATGCGCGATCCGAGGCGCCATCATCGGCGGCAAGGCCATGGCCGAAGCCAGCGTTGCGCAATATTTCAGGAACCCCCGTCGCGAGACCCCGTGATCCCGCATGAGATCGCCAAGCATTGGCTTGTTTACCATAGTCATTGTCCCTCCGTTAATTCACGCCCGATTGCGCTTGCGCGCGTGCCTCGGCCCGTTCGTTCAGCATTTCGTCCAGCCGTGCCAAGGCGTAAGCGGCGTCCTCTTTCTGAGTCCGCAAAATCTCGGGCATGTATGTGACTTCGATGAATCGCGACTGAACCTCGCCATCCGCGTCAAAATGATCGACCCGCCAGACCCCGGCGACCCCGGTCTCGGCGATCCGGCTTTCGCCCATGCTGGTCAGCGTTGCCTGAAGCTCACCTCGTCCAAGGACCTTGTCGAGAATGCGCTCGTCACCGGCGGCAAACGGGATCGCCCCCAAGTCGATGACCGTGGGTTCCCCGGTCTCGACCAGCTTGGCCAAGGCAAACCGAATCTCGCGCAATATCGGGTCCGCGTTTCCCGTTCCGACATACGACATCACCTCTTGAAGAGGGCTTGTCATCGCGCCCTACCTTTCCGAATCTGGCGTGATCTGAACCAGACGCCTGACAATCAAGCCAATAGTCACAGTACCATTCAAAACTCGGAATATTTATATAGACAGATGATCAAATATTTGTTGATTTGGGTCAACACGCGGACCGATTTTCGGCGATTGACGCATAGTAATCGCAAGAATCGTCTCGCAACGTGCCCGCTTTTTCATCAAAAAACAGGTATCTTTCAGATAGGTTTCCAGCGTTCCGCCAGAGTCGTGACCGCCTCGGCCGCCTCCGGCACCGCCGCGGCCACCGCCTCGGTCAGGGCCTCACCCACGCTCAGGTCCTGAGGCTGCACCCCAATGAGGGCGCGTTTTTCGGGCACCGCCTCGCGCAGGCGCAGCGCATCCATCAGGTCATCAAGGCCAATGTCATGGGCATTGCGGCTGCGGGTGCGTAAAAAGTGGTCCATCTCGGCCCCTTCGAATACCTCCACCGTGCCCGGCGCGGCCTCAAGATAGGCCGAATCGATGATGACCATCGCGTCCGCATCTTCCATCTCGACCAACAGGGTCAGCCCCATTGTCCCGCCATCCAGCATTCGCAGATTGCGGGTCTGATCCTCGGGAAAGGTACCAAGATGTTCCAGCACTCGCACCCCGACTGCCTCGTCGGTCAAAAGTGTGTTGCCCAGTCCAAGAACCAAAATCGTCGCATCGCTTGTCGTCATGGCGCGATCAATACATAAAGACCCGGAAGCTACAACATGGAGTGGTGTGAAAAATGTGCCTGGCCGTGCCGATGAAAGTGCTCGAAATCGACGGACACCGCGCCCGCTGCAACGCGCTGGATCAGGAACGCTGGGCCGACCTGATGCTGATGCCGGAAGATGGCGTTACGGTAGGTGATTACGTGGTCATCCACCTGGGCTTCGTGCAGCGCACCGTGCCCGAAACCGAGGCACTCGAGTCGATTCGCCTGTTCAAGGACATCCTCGACGAGCTCCCCGACGGGCAATCCTGAGACACACCGCCCGCTGCGGGGCGACTGCCTAGCGCAGCTGGGTGTCGTGAACGTCGTGGTCTTCTTCCGGCAGTTTCGCGCGAATCTCTCGGATCTCGGTCCGGATATGCAGTCCGATCACCAGCAGGATCAGCAGGAACAGGATAAAGGCGATCGGCCTGTCGATCATGTCCATCGGCGTCTTGACCCGTGCCATGGCGCTGCGCAGTTTCACCTCCATGATCCCGCCCAGAACCATGCCCAGAACGATGGGCACAATCGGCAGGTTCAACCGTTTCAGGATCAACCCGAACACCCCGAAGCCGGCCGCCATCATGCAGTCGGTCAATGAATTTCGCAGCGAATAGACCCCGACAAAAGACAGGACCAGGATCAGCACCCCCAGGAACCGCGTCGGGATCTGGATCACCTTGGTCAGCACGTTGGTCGACACCAGCAGGAAGGCAAAGACGATCACGTTCAGAAGGATCAGCGCGATATAAAGCGCATAGACCAGGTCGATATTGTTCTGGAACAGCGCCGGACCCGGGATCACGTTGTGAATGTAAAACACGCTCAGCATCATCGCGGTCAGCGCCTCGCCGGGAATGCCCAGCGCCAACAGCGGGATCATCGCCGCCGCCGGCACCGCATTGTTGGCCGCCTCGGACGCAATCAGCCCTTCGGGGCTGCCCTTGCCGAACTCGTCAGGGTTTTTCGAAGTCTTCTGCGCGTAGGTATAGCTCATGAACTGGGCGGTGAACTCACCCGTGCCGGGGATCATCCCCATCAGCACGCCGAACCCGCCTGCCGCGGTCGCCACCCGCTTGTTGCCCATCACCTCCTTGATTCCGGACGTCGGCCGCCCCTTCACATGGGTTGCCTCTGGTGCCTCGTCCGGGCTGACCAGCAGGACAAAGGCCTGCGACAGGGCAAACAGCCCCAGCACCACGACAATCAGGTTCACACCCGAGCTCAGCCAACTCAGATCGAACGTGTAGCGTTGGGTATAAGTGACCGCATCCAGACCCACGGTCTGCAGGAAGATGCCGAACATCGCCAGCATGCCTGCGGCCAGCACCTGACCACGGTGGGCAAATATCACCAGAATGATCCCGAGCAGCGCCGCCAGGAAAATCTCTCGGCTGCCGAACATCGGCGCCACGATGGCCAGGACCGGCGACAACAGGATCAGGCAGAGGATGCCGAAAATCCCGCCCCAGAACGAGGCGCTATAGGCCAGCGACAGGGCGCGGTTGGCCTCGCCCCGCTGCGTCATCGGATAGCCGTCATAGGAGGTGAGCGCATTCACCGCCGTTCCCGGTGTGTTGATCAGAACCGCCGGCAGTGCCCCGCCATACATCGAGGACCCGTAGATACCCAGCAGCATCGTCAGCCCGACAATCGGTTCCAGCGAAAAGGTCGCTGGCAACAGGATCGCGATGGCAACCGCAGGCCCGACCCCGGGAATGGCACCGATGATCACGCCACCGACAGACCCGATGAAAAGCGCGATCAGCACATCCAGACGGGCGAGAAGTTCAATACCGGACAGAAAGTCTTCCATGCTCTCCCCTCCCCGTCAGAAATACGTCAGCATGATCTGGCGAATGCCGTCCGGCAGGTATTCGTACACCTGCCCGGCAGGCAGCTTCACCTGCAGGAACGACTTGAACACTAGCACGGTGGCAACCGCACCAACCGCCCCGGCCCAGAAGAACCGCGACCCGCGATAGCCGACCCGGAAAATCAGGGCCAAGGTAAAGACAATCGTTGACGGCAGGTACCCGGCAATCGGCACAATCGCTGCGTAAGCAATGAACCACCCGGCATATTCAAGCGACCGAATCCAGTACCAGATCTCGACCCAGCGCCCTTCGATCCGCTCGGAAATCAACGAGGTCAGCAGGTGCAAAGCGGCGAAAACCGCCATCCCGCCAAGCGACACGGCAGGCCAGAACCACGGCCGCGCAACCAGCTTGCCACCGGCCTTCAGATTGGTTTCCGCCCCCAGCTGCGACAACAGCAGAACGGCGACCACCAACGCCGCCCAGGCAAAGACCACGTCCCCCGGCCGGCGATAGCGTTTGAACAAGGCTTGAAGGGTTTTGACACGCGCCATGGAACTGCCCGATTGGATGATACAGGTGGGACGCAGTTGCCCACGCCCCACCTTCGTGTTTGGTCCGGATTACTGTTCCAGCATTTGCCCGATATGGCCCAGCGTCTCGATATCGCTGGCGATTTGTGCCTTCACCTCGTCCGCGGACTGCCAGTAGACAAGCGCGCCGGTCTCGGCAGCCAGCTTCTTGGCCGCATCCGACATGACGGTTTTCGCGGCCACGGCAATGATCTTCTCACGCACATCCTGCGGTGTGTCCTTATGGACGAAAAGGCCGTTCCACAGGGCCACGTTCAGGCTCGGTGCAAGTTCTGCAACCGTCGGCGTGTCCGGCGTCAGGGCAATCCGTTCCGACCCGATCGAAGCCAGCACCTTGACCTTGTCCAGGCAGGGCAGGATCAGTTGCAGTGTCGTATTGATCACGTCCACATCACCCGAAGCAAGCGTGTTGCAATCCAGTGCGTCAAACGCGGCATCCGAGGCAAAGGCAAAGCCCTTTTCCTTGGCCAGCGCCATCGTCACCTTGGTCGGCACCAGCGGCGCGCCGAAGTGACCCAGAACCACGTCGTTTTCCTTGGCATGAGCGGCCAGGCCGTCAACATCGTCATAGGGCGCATTCTCGCCCGCGGCGATGACAAACGGATAGGTCAGGAAGTTGCCCAGCGGCTCGAACGGGTCGGGGTTGAGCTCGGGGATGCCGATATTGGGGCCGACAACCGGAATGGCAATGATGAAAGACCCGATGGTGTAACCATCCGCAGGCGCAGTGGCGACTGAAATCGCCCCCGGGAACGGACCACCGCCACCGCCAGGTTTGTTCACCACGGCGGCGGGCACACCGTATTCGGCCTGGAAGTCATCAGCGATCATCCGCGTCAGAACGTCCTCAAGGTCGCCAGGCGGCCAGGGCACGACAAACTCCACCGGCTTTTCCGGGTATTCGGCCTGCGCCGCGAACGGCATGGCCACCATCGCCGCCGTCGCGGCGGCAAGCATAATCTGTTTCACGAAGAAACTCCTCCCTTTTGGTCTTGACGGTCCATTATTTGGACCACTAGTGTTAAATAATCGTGCACTTGTTAAGCACATCTGTCAACAATGCATTCGCAAGACCGGTAATCGCCTTGAAGAAAACAACAGACTGACAATGGGAACTATCACAAAAGCTCTTGAATTACTGGATTTTTTCTCTCGATCCTCGCCCGAGATCGGGCTTGGCGAGTTTGTCCGGCGATCCGGCCGTGAAAAGGCGACGGTCCATCGCCACCTCGTGGAACTGGAGCAAAATGGCTTTGTGGAGAAGAATCCTCAGTCCCGCGCCTACCGGCTGGGCCCGGCGATCCTGCGGCTGTCAAATGTACGGGAAACCACCCATCCGGCGCGCCGGTTGATCCGGCCCGTGGTCACGCAGCTGGCCAACGATGTCGGTGAAATGGCCCATGCCTCGCTGCTCCACGGCAACCAGCTTTCGCCGGTCTTTCACTTCGATCCGCAACGCCACGGCACCCAAGTGCACTACGATGAGGCCGAATTGCTTCCGTTGCATGCCACATCGTCGGGCTTCGCAGTCATGGCCTACTCCGCCCCGGACTTCGTCGCACAGGTTCTTTCCATCGCACCCAAAACCTACACCAGGCAGACCGTGACGAACCCGACTGAACTCCAGCTGATTCTCGAACGCACCCGCGCGGCAGGGATCGCCGAAGCCAACCAGACATTCGACAACGAAGTGACATCTCAGAGCGCCGCAATCTTCGACAGCAGCGGCCAGCCGATCGGTGCGATTTCCGTGGCCGTTCCGATGGTCCGCGCCACTCCCGACAAAAAGGCCCGGATCCGCTCGACACTTGCCCAGGCCGCATTATCGGTGACACGGTCCCTGGGCGGGGTGCTGCCCGTCAACCATCCAATGTGCACACCCACCTGAGACGGTACGTCCCTGCCGGACAACCAGAATACGACATTTGAATAAGCGGTTCGAACTTCGCAGGGCTGCCTTGGTGCAAACCAACGGAGGACAATCTCCACCTTGCTTCCTTCGCCGGCTTTTTATGTCGCGAGGAATCCACATCTGTAGAAGTCCCTCACAAAAATGTGGAAAGGGCGGCTTCGAAGTGCAGAATGACCGACGTTACTTAAAAAAATTTATAGAGCTGGACCATGGGGCCACCAATTAAATCGATGATACATGAAGGCAAACCGGAAGGGCGGCTTGTGCAGTTGCGCGACGGGAGCCATAGCAGTTATTACATTGTTCCTGATGATGGGCGTGAAAACCGTGAAATCTCACTCACCGAGGTAAGGCCATATCCGGCCTATGATGCCATGGACCGTCTTGCGAAGATTCTAAACAAACCGATGGACCAGATTCTGTCTGTGGAGTGACGTGAAGAACCGCCTTGAGCGCTTCTGTCCGGGATTCGGGTGGAGGATTTTCGTCTTGGAAACGTCCAGGCGACAGCACTCCACCTTCACAAATTCGTCACACAGACATCGGAAATCCGAGGGTGTCAGTCCGTGGACCTATTCAAATGCCCTCGGCCTGCCCATCATCATCCATGTATGTGGCAGGCCTTTGCGGCGAAAGAGGAAAAAGAGCCCAACCCGGTCGTTTCTTTAAATCCCAGCATCCGTTGATGTCGCGCGGCGAGCGGGCATTCGCTGCAATCTCGAAGTGATTGAGAAAAACCCAAAGGACGGGCTTTCAACGCAACAGCACATTCGGAATGCCTCAGATGGCGGTTCTTTAGCGCAAAGGAGGCGCACCGGCTCTAGGCTGGACGCGGACGGTGAATCTTCGGTGCCGCGTCGCCGATTGTCCACGATAGCTGCGGCATAAGCGGTATGGATGACGACCGGTTCACCCGCAAAGCAACTGTCTACGCTGGCTTCTTCGTCAATCGCGTTCTGTCGTTCGTTACCGAAACAAAAACCGATGTTGATTGAAATCATTTCCATAGAGCAAACTTCCGAACAGAATACACAGATACACCATTGACCTTTGAGATCACCGATAGGGAGATTATCGGGAGAGAAATCATGGATGCATTGTCCACTGACAAACTGCGGCGGCGCTGCGACCCGGCATCGCTTCCTTTTGCATCGACAACAGATCTCGCCGAACGCCATGAGCTGATCGGTCAGGCACGTGCGCTGGACGCAATTAGCCTGTCGTCGCAAATGCCACACCGAGATTTCAACGTGTTTGTCGTCGGGCCTAACGGAACTGGCCGCCACACGGCTGCTCTGAAACTGCTGGGCAACGAGGCTAGCAAACGCACGCTGCCGGCTGATTGGGTCTATGTGAACAACTTTGAGGCTGCTCACAAACCCAAGGCGCTGTGCCTTCCGCCCGGCACGGCGCTTAAACTAAAGCGGACAATGCAGAAAATTGTGGATGATTTGGGAAGTGATATCCCGGCATTATTTGAATCCGAGGAGTATCAGACCCAGCGTCGGGCATTTGATCAGGAGCTGGGCGAAGCGCAGGAAGCGTCGATGGCTGATTTCGCAGATCGTGCGAAAGCCGAGGATGTCGCTCTGTTGCGCACGCCGATGGGTTTCATGCTGACTGCGATTCGTGGTGGAGAACTGGTCAAAACCGAGGACTACCAAAAACTCGACGAGGACGAGCAAGCGGAGATCGACGAAAAGATCAGGCGCTTGCAGGAAGACCTTGCTTCGGTCCTGCGTCAGGCGCCGAAGCGTGAAAAAGACCACCGGAAACGGGTTGAAGAGCTGAATGCCCAGATGGCCGAACGGGCGGTATCAGCGCGTGTCGCCGAGGTTGAGACGGAGTTACAGGCCATCCAGGTAGTCGCGGGGTACCTGGAAAACGTCCGCGAGGATATCATTTCCAACGCTGAATTGTTCCTGCAGGCGGCGGCCGAGAAGAGCGACGGCCCCTTCCCGGAGGCGATACACAAGTTTCACCGCGATCCGATGTTCGACCGTTATGTCGTCAACGTCATGGTGCCGCAAGACGGTGAACCCCGGGAAGGTGCACCAGTTTTGACCGAGGATTTGCCAACGCTTGATCGGGTAACGGGACGGATTGAGCACGCGTCGCATATGGGTTCGCTGATGACGAACTTTACTATGATCCGGCCCGGCGCGCTTCACCGGGCCAATGGCGGCTATCTTGTTCTGGATGCCCGCAGAATCTTAAGCGAGCCTTATGCTTGGGACGCGCTGAAACGGTGTCTTAAGAACCAGGCGATCACCATCACCTCGATGGCCGAACGGTTGAGCCTTGTTTCGACGACATCACTGGAACCCGACCCGATCCCTCTGAACCTGCGCGTGGTTCTGATCGGTGACAGGATGCTTTATACCTTGTTGGTTCTGCTTGACCCGGATTTCAGCGAGTTGTTCAAGCTTCAAGCAGATTTTGAGGATGTGGTTGACCGGACCGAGGACAACCTGATTGTCTTCGCGCGCCTTCTGGGCTCGTTTGCACTTCGAGAGGGTCTGCGCCCGATGACAGCGGCAAGCGTTGCCCGGTTGCTGGACGAGGCAACGCGATTGGCAGATGATAGCAAAAAACTGTCTCTCAGGCTGGGTGCTTTGTCTGATTTCATCCGCGAGGCTGACCATTACGCTGCGGGACGTGACAGCGACCATATCGACGACAGCGATATTGAGCGCGCGGTGACCGAAAGGGAAAAGCGCGCTTCACGGATCAAGGATCGAATTCAAGAGGCCATTACCCGCAAGACGGTTCTGATCGATACGGATGGAGCGCAGGTGGGTCAGATCAATGGTTTGGCGGTCATAGGGCTGGGCGACTACCGTTTTGGACGGCCGTCGCGGATCACCGCCAGGGTGCGGATGGGAGCGGGAAAGCTGGTCGATATAGAACGCGAGGTTGAACTGGGCGGACCGCTGCATTCCAAAGGTGTAATGATCCTGTCGGGATATCTGACCTCGACCTACGCGCTTGATGTGCCGTTTTCGCTGCATGCCAGCCTGGTTTTCGAGCAAAGCTACGGCGGCATCGATGGCGACAGCGCCTCATCGGCCGAATTGTATGCCTTGCTATCGGCGCTTTCGGGGCTGCCTATTCATCAGGGGATTGCGGTGACGGGATCGGTCAATCAGACCGGCCAGGTTCAGGCAATTGGCGGCGTCAATGAAAAGATCGAAGGGTTTTTCGAAACCTGCGCGGCCCGTGGGCTAACCGGTGATCAGGGCGTGCTGATCCCTAAATCGAATATCGAACATTTGATGCTGCGATCCGATGTGGTTGACGCCGCAGAGGCCGGGAAATTCCGGGTGATCCCGATCGAGACGATTGATCAAGGCATTGCGGTTCTGACCGGAACCGAGGCCGGAGTGCGGGATGCGAGCGGAGCGTTTCCCGATGGGACAGTCAATGCGCTGGTCGAGGCCAAGCTGCGTGGGTTTGCCGAAACCCGCAAGGCTTTTGCACGCCCGACCGGTAAAGACTCGGACGGAACGGACAAATGACATTGCAGTCAAGATCGCCTCAACGGATGCTTATCGGAGCCGGTTGTTTTGCCGATGCCCAGGCTGCATTGCAGCTGGCCGAACGGATCGCTGGAATTCTGGCCGGTGATTTGGGCGGGTTACTGGTGGAAGAAACCATTGTCACCGAAGTTGTTGATCTGCCCGGGCAGCGGGTCGTCACGTCGAGCGGTACGCTTGTCGTGGCGCCATCGCCGCAACAGGTCCGAACCCTGATCGAAAGCGATGCCAGGGCGTTTCGCGACACCCTGTCAGGATTGGCGCAGAGCAAGGCTTGCAAATGGTCGTTCGAACGTCGGCACGGAGATCTGATCGGGGGGGGGTGTGCGGCGGCAGTGGGTTGGGATATCCTTCTGTTGGGTCACCGTGGAACCCACCGCCAAGACGGCAAGGTCGTGTTGATCGCACCACCGACGGTCGCGCAGCAGAGCGCCGTCGAACTTGCCAAAGACTTAGCTGAGGCGCTGCACGTCGATTTGATTGTCGTTTCGCTTGGCGCCGTGGAAACGGCGGTGCAGCAACGTGAACCGTTTGCATCCGAAGCCGACTTGCTGGCCCATATCAACAGAACGAATGCTTCGGCCGTGGTGCTGGACCTGGCTGCTGGACCGCTTCACACGCATGATCAGCTGCGCCATTTGCTTGCCGTGGCGCGGTGCCCAGTGTTGGTTTTGGGCGCAGCCCAAGGCGAGCCATCGATTGCGCATACCACCCATATCCCGCCTGTATCCGATGGATCGGAACCGTAATTGAAACGAGGCCAAGGGGAAAAGCCCGATATTCCGCAGAGCCTTGCCACCCTTAAACCCCTGCGCGCATGCGCAGGTAGCGAGGTGCAGAATGAATGAAGAAAACCCTCAGGTAGCCCGCTTGATTGCCGAACGATCACAGGGTCTTGCCATGT
This sequence comes from Aliisedimentitalea sp. MJ-SS2, assembly GCF_032586155.1. NCBI lineage: Bacteria > Pseudomonadati > Pseudomonadota > Alphaproteobacteria > Rhodobacterales > Roseobacteraceae > Aliisedimentitalea > Aliisedimentitalea sp. MJ-SS2. The sequence goes on along the minus strand of NZ_JAWHTC010000001.1, from coordinate 2,800 downwards.
CGGCGATCAAGGACATGTCGATCCGCAGTGCGAAGGTGCCGGGCGCGGCGTCACTGGCCTGGGGCCTGCCATCGTTCCGAACCCCGGCGCCGATCAGGTCGGCGGTGGCGCGGGCACTGGAGGATGACCCGAAATCTGGCATGTACGCGCTGCCTGCCGGGTTGCCAGAGTTGCGCAGCGCCGCAGCCCGTGAGCACCAACGACGCACCGGTCAACGGGTCGATCCCGAAACCCGCGTCATGATCTCGGCGGGCAACATGGAAGGTCTGCAAGCGCTGTTTCAGACGATCGTCGATCCCGGCGACGAAGTGATCGTTACGGACCCGGGTTTCGTGTCCCATATCAGCCAGATCCGGTTCAATGGTGGCGTGCCGGTGTTCTGGCAGATGGATGAGGCCAGCGGCTGGCAATTGGACATCAACGCTTTGCCCGAGCTGATCGGTCCGCGAACCAAGGCGATTGTTCTGGTCACGCCCTCGAATCCGACCGGTGCAATCCTGTCAAAGGGTACGTTGCAAGCGGCCGCCAGCATTGCGCGTGATCACGGGCTTCTGATGATCCTTGATGATCCCTACAGCCATTTCACCTATGAAAACCAAGACCGGTTTTACAATCTGGCATCTGACCCGGAATACGCCGAAATTATCGCCTATCTCTTCACGTTTTCGAAGGCCTACGCGATGAGCGGTTGGCGCGCCGGTTACATGATCGCACCCGAAACATTGGTGACAGAGGTGGTGAAGATTCACGATCTGACCATGATCTGTACGCCGCGCATCAGCCAGATCGCGGCCCATGTGGCACTGGTAAACGATCCGGTGCATCTGGACGAATTTCAACGTATCCTTGCCGGGCGTCGCACGCTGATCTGTGAACGGCTCGACCGGGTTGGGCACGTGTTTCAGTATCAACAGCCTGAAGGTGCCTATTATGTGTTCCCGCACATCGTTGCCGATCACGACAATTCGGTCCAGTTTTCACTCGACCTGCTGAACCGGGCCAGGGTTACCGTCACCCCCGGCAGCGCCTTTGGCCCTTCGGGTGAACATCACGTCCGCATGGCCTATTGCGTCGAGGATGATGCGATCAATCTCGCCTTCGACCGGATCGAGACGCACTTCGGACGCTGACGGAGGGTGCAACCGATCCGAACCATCTTTCCCGGCCCACGCAGATTCATCCCACGGGCGGTATCTTGTCCAATCCAAGATGGGGGCGTTTCAGCGGCGTCACCTTGCCTTCGGGATCCAGACAATGGCGAATTTCATCAAAATCCAACGTTTCCCTGGCTTCCAGCGACGCCACCAGCAATTCAACTTGCGCCTGATGTTCGGCCAAAACCTCTGACGCCTTCCGTTCGGCCTCTTTCAGCAAAGCAATTACGGCGGCATCGACCTGCGAGGCGGTAGCATCCGCGTGATCGCGTGGCTGAGCGATGGACTGGCCAAGAAATGGATGATCCTCGGACTGGCGCAGATCGATTGGGCCTAAATCCTCAGTCATGCCCCAACGCGCCACCATCGATCGTGCCAGTTCGGTTGCCCGGCGAATGTCATCGTCGGCGCCCGAACTGACCGTGCCGACCAGCAGTTTTTCGGCCGCACGACCGGCCAGAAGCGTGACAAGCTGGCCGCGCAGATAGTCTTCGTCAAGCGTGTGCCGTTCGGCCTCGGGCAACATATGGGTGCCACCCAGGGCGTGACCGCGTGGAATGATCGTAACTTTGTAAAGCGGGTCGGCCTGCGGTTTGAAATACGCCGCGGCGGTGTGGCCTGCCTCGTGCACGGCCAAACGGTGTTTTTCTTCGGGGCGGATCGCCAGCGAGCGTACGGTGCCCATCATCACCTTGTCGCGGGCTTCTGCCAAATCGCCGTGGGTAATCAAATCACCTTCCCTTCGCGCGGCATTGATTGCGGCCTCGTTCAACAGGTTCTTCAGATCGGCGCCAGAAAACCCCGGCGTGCCCGTCGCCATAGTGTGCAGATCGCCGGTGTTCTCCAACGGCATGTTCCTGGAGTGTATTTCGAGGATCGCGCGTCGTGCCGTTTTGTCAGGCAGATGCAATGTGACATGGCGATCAAAACGTCCCGGTCGCAGCAACGCAGGGTCCAGCACATCGGGCCGGTTGGTCGCAGCCAGGACGACAACCGCCTCGCGCCCGGCAAAACCGTCAAGTTCGGCCAATATCTGGTTCAATGTCTGTTCGCGTTCGTCGTGCCCACCGCCAAGACCCGTGCCGCGAGTTCGCCCGATGCTGTCAAGCTCGTCGATAAAGATAATCGACGGAGCGGCCTTGCGCGCAGCCTCGAACATCTTGCGCACACGGCCCGCGCCGACACCAACGAATATCTCGATGAATTCCGAGCCCGATGTGGAGAAGAACGGCACATTTGCCTCGCCTGCCAGCGCCTTGGCCAGCAATGTCTTGCCCGTGCCGGGCGGCCCAACCAACAGGACACCATGTGGCACCTCGGCGCCAACCCGTTCGAACCGTTCGGGTTCTCGCAGGAATTCCACCAACTCGGCCACTTCCTTTTTTGCCTGATCCTGCCCGGCAACATCATCGAAGGTGATTTGTTCATGTGTCGGACTAGGTTTGGAAAAACGTCCCGCTAAAAGCCCGCCCGTGGCTCCGCCCGGACCGCCGGCGATATTTCCCATCATGCGCCGCTGCAGCCACAAGTAGATTCCTAGAATTAAAATCCACGGAAGCATGTATGTCAGTGAGCCTCCCCATCTGAACTGGTCCACCGCTATGTTTAGGAAACGGAGGACCGAGAATGGCGAACAAGCGACCGAA